>JBNJKT010000001.1:0-417804 GCA_051751285.1 Pseudomonadota bacterium
CGAAGCGTTCCGTGGAACCGTTCCGGGTGAACGACGCGCCATCGAGATGGCGACTGATCGAGGCCTCGAAAGACCCTGTCGCGAGAAGCGCGTATTCTACCGAGTCTGACGTGTCCGTCAAGCGGGAATTTCGCGAACCTCTCGAAAAACCCCAGTAGAAACAACTGCTTCTGCCACATCCACCGCTGGTAACGTGTGCCCGTTGCCGGCAGCGGATGCGTACTCTACGAAACTTCCCGGCGCCACGCAAGGGCGTCAGGAAGAAATATGTCACGGCGTGCCGCTGGCCCGATCGAGCAACGAGAAGATCGAGCGGTAGGGAATATTGCCGTGCTGACTTAGACCGATCTCGCAGGTGCGCGAATTGGAGTAACCGGCACTGCACTCAGCCACCTTCTCAGCCAATCCATCCAGCGCGGCGGCATTCAGCTCCGGGGTAGTGAACCCCTTGTCTCCAGCAAAGCCGCAGCAGTCGATGCCTGCCGGCACCACCACCTCCCTGGCACAGGCCCGAGCGAGCCCGACGAACTTGTCGGCAAGTCCCATGCGGGTGCTCGAGCAGGTGACGTGCACGGCGACCCGCTCGTCCAGTGGCGTGACCGTGAGCCGGGGCAGCAGGTGGTCATGGGCGAAGGCGACCGGCTCCAGCATCTCGATTCGCTCATCCAGGTGCTCCCGCATCTGCAGGGTGCAGGGACTGGTATCGCAGAGCACCGGGTAGCGCCCGTTCTGGCTCGCCACCAGCAGCTCGCGGTTGAGTTCACGCGCCTTGTGGTTGCCCTCCTCGTACTGCCCCTTGGACTTGAAGGCCATCCCACAGCACAGGTGGCCAATCATCTCCGGCAGGATCACGTCGAAGCCCGCCTTGTCGAGCAACGCCAAGGTGATCTCCATCACCGAGCGTGACTCGGCCTCATCGTCATGGGCCGTCCCGAAGATACGGGTGGCACAAGAAGGTAGGTAGACCACCTTGTCCCTGGCGGCTCCCCCCGACGGTGCATTGTCCAGCACCCGGATCGGCGCCGACCTGGGGAGGGCGGGGCTCCACTGGGGCAGGCGGTCACCGCTGAGCCGACGCGCCCCGGTACTCAGCTTATCCATCAGGTTGACGCCCAGCACGGCTCGCGCCGCACCCGCCGCATTCAGCCCGCCTCGCGCTACACGCGTTGCCCCTGAGAAATGTCGGCCGATACGCCGGGCAAGAGGGGCCTTGCCCACCGCCCGCTCATGACGCAACTGACGTACCATCTCACCGGTATCGATGCCCACCGGACACTGGGTAGCGCAAAGCCCCGTTGCCGCACAGGTTTCGATACCCTGATAGACATAGGCTTCTTCTAGTTCCTTCATGCGCGCCCTGTCGGCTTCGGTGCCCTGGCTACCCAGCGCTTCGAGCCTCGCCAGCTCACGACGGATCACGATGCGCTGGCGTGGCGTCAAGGTCAGATCGGTCGAGGGGCAAACCGGCTCGCAGAAACCGCATTCGATGCACTTGTCGACGATCTCGTCGGCCGCCGGCAAGGCCTTGAGGTTCTCCAGGTGCAGCGTCGGGTTACGGCTAAGGATCACCTCGGGATTGAGCAGGTTTCCAGGGTCGAAGAGCGCCTTGATCTCCCACATCAGCGCATAGGCCTCTGGCCCCCACTCCAGCTCCACGTAGGGGGCCATGTTGCGCCCGGTACCGTGCTCGGCCTTGAGCGAACCGCCGTACTCCACGCCAACCAGCTGCGCCACCTCGTCCATCAGTGCCTGGTAGCGCTCCACTTCGCCGGGCTTCTCGAAGCCCTGGGGAAAGACAAAGTGCAGGTTCCCCTCCAGGGCGTGCCCAAAGAGAATGGCATCCCGGTAGCCGTGCCGATGGAAGATGTCAGTCAGCGCCAGCACGCCCTCGTCGAGACGCTCGATGGGAAAGGCCACGTCCTCGATGATCACCGTGGTGCCGGTCTCGCGCACCGCTCCCACGGCCGGAAACAGGCCCTTGCGAATCTTCCAGTAAAGGGCATAGGTATCGGCGTCACGCGTAAAGGTGACCGGCTCCAGGGCCTGGATGCCCTCGAGAGTCGCCTGAACCGCCTGCATGCGCGCCTCGAGCTCAGACTCGTCGTTGCCGCGCACGTCGACCAGCAGCGCCGCCGCCCCTTCCGGTAGCGTCCTCAATATCGCGGGCATGCCAGGCTGGTCCTGTACCGAGTGCAGCGCGGCCCGATCCATCAGCTCCACGGCGGAGACCGGTGCCTGCTTGAGGGCGATGGTCGCACGACAGGTAGTACCCATGTCGGGAAAGAAGGCCAGCGCTGCAGCCTTCAGGGGCTCGTCGACCACGGTGTCGTAGGTAATGGTGCTGATGAAACCCAGGGTGCCCTCGGAGCCGATCATCAGGTGCTTGAGGATCTCGATGCCGTCCGAGAAGTCGACCAGGCTATTGAGGGCATAGCCGGTGGTGTTCTTGAGCCGATACTTGTGACGAATCTTCTCAGCCAACTCGGCATTGTCCCGCGTCTCGGCGGCGAGGCGCTCGAGTCCAGCCAGCAGTTCTCCATGGGACGCCCGGAAGGCGGCGACGCTATCAGCGTCGGCGGTGTCGAGCAGGCTACCATCGGCCAGGATCACCCGGATATCGCGCACCGTGCGATAGCTGTTCTGTGCCGTGCCGCAACACATGCCCGAAGCGTTGTTGGCGGCGATGCCACCGACCATGCAGCTTGCGATGGAGGCAGGGTCGGGGCCGATCTTGCGTCCGTAGGGGGCCAACAGCTGGTTGGCACGAGCGCCGATGACCCCGGGCTGAAGTCGGATCGCCTGGCCCTCGTCGAGAATCTCGTGGTCGCGCCAGCCTTGTCCCATCTGGATCAGCACCGAGTCGGTGACCGCCTGGCCGGAAAGCGAGGTGCCGGCGGCGCGAAAGGTCACCGGCAGCTTGCGTTCCCGGCATTCTGCCAGGGTCCGCTGCAGCTCCACCTCGTTCTGAGGGCGAACCACCAGTTGCGGAATCAACCGATAGAAACTGGCATCGGTTCCGTAGGCCAGGGTCCGCAGGGGGTCATCGATCAGCCGCTCGGCGGGTATCGTCGCCGCAAGGGCGTCCTTCAATTCGCGCCAAGCACTCATGGACATCATTTCTCATCTCCCGGTGCGGTGGCGGCATGACGCAGCAGCACCACCAGTTCACGGGGCCCGTGGACCCCATAGGCCAGAGTCTGCTCGATATCGGCAGTCTTGCTCGGCCCCGAAATCAGCAGCGCATTGGTCGGCATCCCGCTGGCCCAGCCGTATTTCTCCACCACGTCGAAGAGGGTGTCATCCAGGGTATCGGCGTCCAGCACGGCGACATGAATCGAAGGCACCAGGCTGATCAGGCGCGGCTCGTCCGGCGTCGGCCACAGCCAAAGGCTGCCGGTCTCGGCGATCCCGCCGAGTGTGGAGGTCAAGCCGGCATCGACCGACTCGAACTGCTCGCGCTGCCAAGCCTCGATATCGCGGTCGACGTCGACCAGTTCCACCTCGGCCTCGGCCAGGGCCCGACGTGCCTCGGCCGCCACCGGGTGCTCCTTGCCCAGCGCCAGCCGACGCACGCCCTTGTCGGCCAGCACCGTGGCCAGCGCCTCGGTCCATGCCTCCCGAGAGGCATGGACCACCTCACCGTGCACCGAGCAGATCCAGCGCTCGAAACGCTCAAGACGCTCCTGATCACTCCAGCCACGATTGGTAACCACGGCGAAGTCGCTCTCCGGGGCACTCAATTGACCGTCGGTGCGTTCGCGCAGGCGCTTGAGAATGGCATCGCGGGCACTCATCAGCGGTGCTCCTTGTCGGACTTGTCGAACCTGGATCTTGCAGCTTGGTGCTTTTTGACCAGCGCGTGCAGGGTGGTAGCGGCAGGCTTCGGTGCAGTCCGATATTCGGTCCATGCGCCCAGCTTTGCCGGCATCAGCGCCTTGAACCTGCCGGCCATGGAGGCCCCCACACGCCAGGCGGCGGGATGAGTGGCCAGCCACTGGAAGCCCTTCCAGGCCGCGGCCTCCTTGCGAGTGCGCTTGATGCCGGCACCGGGCACGTTGCCGCGGCCCTCGCCCACTGACTCGCGGCGCAGCCTCACCAAGAGGTCGGGGATCGGGATCTTCACCGGGCAGACCTCGCCACAGGCACCACAAAGGCTCGAGGCGGTAGGCAGGTCTTTCGTGTCTTCAAGGCCCATCAGGTGTGGCGACAGGATGCTGCCGATGGGGCCCGGGTAGGTGGTGCCGTAAGTGTGCCCGCCCACCCGGGTGTAGACAGGACAGTGATTCATGCAGGCGCCGCAGCGGATACAGCGCAGGGTGTCGAGCAATTCGTCGTCCTGGTAGATGCGGGAGCGGCCGCTGTCCACCAACACCAGATGCATCTCCTTGGGCCCGTCATGCTCGCCCGCCTTGCGCGGCGAGCTGATCATGTTGAAGTAGGTAGTGACGTGCTGACCGGTCGCCGAGCGGCTCAGCAAGGCATAGAGAGGCGGCACGTCACGCAGGTGCTCCACGACCTTCTCGATGCCGGTCACCGCCACGTGTACCGGTGGTACCGTGGTGGTCATGCGGCCATTGCCCTCATTTTCCACCAGGCAGAGGGTGCCGGTCTCGGCCACCGCAAAGTTGACCCCCGATACGCCCACATCAGCGTTCATGAATCGTTCGCGCAACTGGGATCGGGCCGCCGCGGTCATGGTGTCGACGTCGCGGGTCCGCTCGGTGCCGGTCTTCTCGTGCAGGATCTCGGAGATCTCGTCGGTATTGAGATGGATGGCCGGCATGATGATATGCGAGGGGGTCTGCTCGTTGAGCTGCACCAGATACTCGCCGAGATCGGACTCCAGCGCCTCGATGCCCGCCTCCTCCAGGTGGGCGTTGAGGTGCATCTCTTCGGAGACCATCGACTTGCCCTTGACCACCGACGTCGCACCATGGCTCTCGCAGATCTCGCGGATGATCCGGCAGGCCTGCTCGCCGTCCTCGGCCCAGTGCACCTTGATGCCATTGGCCTCACAGTTGGCCTCCAGCTGCTCGAGCAGGTCGGGCAGCTTGGCAAGTGCCCGCAGGCGGATATTGGCGCCCAACTCGCGCAGGGTCTCCAGCTCCCAGTCGCCGAAGCTCTCGCGGCGCTTGGACATCAGGCCATCCATCGCCTTGCGGAAGTTGGCGCGGATCTGCGGATTGCCCAGAGCATCGTGAGCCTGACGGTGAAACTGTCGAGGGCTATAGGTATGCACACCCGGTGTCTGTTCGCTCATGAGGTCCTCCGCCACAGATAGCTGGCGATATGCTCGCCCTGGACCGTCGACTTCTGCTGCTCGAAGCGGCCGCCGATGTTCATCATGCAGCCGCAGTCGGAGGTCACGAAGCGCTGGGCGCCGGCCTCCGCGATGGCGGCGGTCTTGTCCTCCACCATGGCGGCGGAGACCTCGGGATGGCGCACGGCAAAGGTGCCGCCGAAGCCGCAGCACTCGGCGGCACGCGCCTGTTCCACCAGCTCGACCTTGCCGAGTTGTGAAAGCAGGGCCGGACCGGTCTCGGCAAGCCCCATCTCGCGCCGGGCGCTGCAGGAGGTGTGCATGGCGACCTTCTCCGGGGTGCCGCGATCATCCAGCTTGAGGTGACAGACATGGACCAGGAATTCGGTCAGTTCATAGACGCGCCTCGCCACCTCGCTGGCCTGCTCCTCAAGGTCGGTACCGGCAAAGAGTTGAGGATAATGGGTGCGCATCATGCCGCCACAGGAGCCGGAGGGCACCACGATTGGCCAGGGCTCCGGAAAGAGGGAGAGCTGGGCCGCCGCGACGGCCCGGGCCTCCTGCTGGTAGCCCGACGTGTAGGCCGGCTGCCCGCAGCAGGTCTGGTCCTCGGGAAAGAGCACCTCGATACCCTCCCGCTCGAGCAGACGAATGGCGTCCAGTCCGGCTTCCGGATAGAAGAGGTCGACGAGGCAGGTTCCGAAGAAGTAGACCTTCTCCGGCTTCGGCGTGTAGAGCTTGACTGGCGTCATGGGCAGGGTCCTGGACAGCACAGGAACACGGCAGCGCTGCGCTGAAATCGTTGATTCGGGCTACGGTAAATTGGTAAAACCAATTGACAAATAAATGTCAAAGCACATTAGGCGGCAGAATCTGCAGTGTCAAACGCATGGCGCCTGCTTCCCAGTCCCACTTGCCTATACTTTAGTCTAGCCCTTTCAGAGCTCTCTCCAACACTCTGATGTCGTTGGATAAATTATCATGCTTCGATGAAAGACAGGAAGCTACGACGCCGCGTTTGGTAATACCAATTTAATGGCGATATCATGCCGACTTTCACCATGTGATTCGGAGCCACCACCATGGCCTACCAACCCGTCCGACAGCCTCGTCTGGCCGATGTCATCACTGAACGCCTCGAGGCGTTGATCCTCGAAGGCAGCCTGAAGCCCGGCCAGCGCATGCCGCCGGAACGCGAACTGGCCGAGCGCTTCGGCGTCTCACGCCCCTCGCTGCGCGAAGCCATCCAGAAACTGTCGGCCCGCGGCCTGCTGACCAGCCGCCAGGGAGGCGGCACTTTCATCAGCGAGGAGCTCAACAGCGGCTACAGCGACCCGCTGCTGGAGATGCTCTCCCGCCACGGTGAGTTTCACCTCGACCTGCTCGAATTCCGCGATGCCATGGAGGGCATCTCCGCCTACTACGCAGCCCTGCGTTCGACGCCCACCGACAAGGCACTGTTGATCAAGCGATTCGAGGAACTCGAGGCCTGCTTCAAGGGCCGCGACCCGGCGCTCGAGGCCCGCGCCGACGCAGCCTTCCACATGGCCATCGCCGAATCGGCCCACAACGTGCTGCTGCTGCATACCATCCGCGGCATCTTCCACCTGCTGGAAAAGAGCATCGTCGACAACCTGGCCCACCTGTTCGAGAAGCCCGAGTCGCGCCCCCTGCTGATGAAGCAGCACCGCGCCCTGCTCGATGCCATCCTCGAAGGACGGGCCGAGGACGCCCGTGCCCGCGCTCATGAGCACCTGGTCTTCGTGGAAGAGGGGCTGCTCGAAGTCGAGCGTGCCGAGACACGTGCCCAGCGCGCCCTCCGTCGTGCCCAGGTCATGCCCGCGACCTCACGTTGATATCCGCCATGCCGATGCTCTCCCACCGCCGGGTCCGCCAGTTGCTCTGGCTCGCGGTGACTCTCGGGCTGGTACTCGCCATGTGGCAATCTGCCCTGCTGGCCCGCGATCAGGCCCTGCAGGAGCTGCGCCACGACGCCGATAACGAGCTTCGCCTCTCGGCGGCAAGCCTGGTCGGCCACCTCTCTCGCCACGACTATCTGCCTGCCCTTCTCGCCTCGCGGGAGATGGTGAGGCGCTTCCTGGCCTCACCGGAGAGCCAGGACCCCATGCCGCTCAACCGACTGCTGGACCGTTTCCGGGCCACGGCCGGGGTGTCCGACATCTACCTCATCAACCGCCACGGCGACACCCTGGCCGCCAGTAACTGGCACCGCCCGGACACCTTCATCGGTCAGAACTACGCCTTCCGCAGCTACTTTCAGGATGCCATCGCCGGCCAATCCGGGCGCTTCTATGGTCTGGGCGTGCAGTCCGGTGAACGCGGCTACTACTTCTCGGCCCCGGTGTGGCTCGACGACACGGAACCGAATGCCAGCCCCGACGGTGTCATGGTCGTGAAGGTACTGCTCGACACGCTGGAAGCGAGCTGGGCCGAGCAGGACGCAGAGCTGCTGGTCACCGACAAGGACGACATCATCTTCATGGCCAGCCGACCGGAGCTGCGCATGAAGGCTCTACAGCCAATCTCCGACGACCAACGTGAGGCACTGCGGGACACACGCCGCTATGCCGATGAGCCGTTGACTCCCGCCGGCATCGAGATCACCGAGACACCGGGGAAAAACAGCCAGCGGGTCGGCTTCCAGCGGGGCCCGCTGGCCGGAGAAGATTATCTGGGCCTGTCGCGCCCCATGCCGGAATTCGACTGGGAGATGTATATCCTCAAGTCGCTGGCACCGGTGATCCAGGCCCAGTGGCTCGCCGCCCTGCTGGTCGGCGGCCTCTACGGCGTGGTGGTCCTGGCCGGCGGCATCGGCTGGCAGCGCTTGAGGCTACGCCGCGAACGCGAGCAGTTCGCCGACCGTGAGCGACGCACTCTGGCACGAGCCCGCGATGAGCTCGAGCTCAACGTGCAGCGACGCACCCGCGACCTGGTCGAGACCAACCGGCGCCTTTCCGGCGAGATTGAGGAGCGCCGCCGTGCCGAGGAGCGGCTTCGCCAGACCCGCGACGAACTGATCCAGGCGGCCAAGCTCGCCGTGCTCGGCCAACTCGCCGCCGGCATCAACCATGAGCTCAACCAGCCACTGGCGGCGATTCGCGCCTACGCCGAGAATGCCGCCGAGTTCCTGGCCCGCAGCCGCACCGAAGCGGCGAGCAGCAATCTGGCCCAGATCATCGAGCTCACCGACCGCATGGCCGAGATCAGCGCCCAGCTCCGCCAGTTCTCGCGCAAGAGTGGCGACAGACCTACCGCGGTCTCGGTCCCCGCCTGCTTCGACTACGCCCTGAGGCTCTTCCAGTCACGGCTCCGCGACGCCAGGGTCACGGTCGAACGCGACTGGCCCGAAGAGGAGACCTGGGTGCGCGCCGATCTGGTCCGTCTGGAACAGGTGCTGGTCAACCTGATCGGCAACGCCCTGCAGGCCATGGGCCAGACGGAGGCCCCGCAACTGCAACTGGGTATCGAACCAGACGGCGACGAAGTGAGAATCCGGGTCACCGACAACGGCCCCGGCATCGCCGAGGCGCACCTGGGCCGGATTTTCGAGCCCTTCTTTACGACCAAGTCGCCGGGCAGCGGTCTTGGCCTGGGGCTATCGATCTCGGCACGCATCATCGACGACCTGGGTGGCCGGCTGACGGCGGATAATGCCCCTGGCGGCGGCGCCCGCTTTACCATTACCCTTCCCCGGGATGCCGGTCACGAAGCCACCGACGATATCAGGACCGAGGAGCATGACACCCATGCATGAGCCGGCGCCCCTTCCGGTGATGATCATCGACGACGAGGCGCACCTGCGCATCACCGCGGGACAGACCCTGGAGCTTGCTGGGTACGAGCCCCAGGCCTTCAAGAGTGCCGAGGCTGCCTTGGCGGCCCTCACGCCAGACTTTGCCGGGGTGATTGTCAGCGACATCCGCATGCCCGGCATGGACGGCATGACGCTGCTGCGTGAGGTACGCAGCCGCGACCCCGACCTGCCAGTGATCCTGATTACCGGCCATGGCGACATCTCCACCGCCGTGGAGGCGATGCGCGAGGGTGCCTGGGACTTCCTGGAAAAACCCTTCGCCGGAGAGCGCCTGGTAGAGATGGTCCGCCGGGGCATCGAAAAGCGCCGCCTGAGTCTCGAGAACCGCGAACTCAAGGCCGAGCTCGAGGCCCAGCAATCGGCACCGGGGCCGCGACTGGTGGGACGCGCCCCGGCCATCCAGCGCCTCGCCTCCATGGTCCAGCGCATCAGCCAGGTAGAGACCGATGTGCTGCTGTTCGGGGAGACTGGGGCCGGCAAGGATCTGGTGGCGCGGGCCATCCACGAACGCAGTCGCCGCAGCGGCCAGCCTTTCGTGGCCATCAACTGCGGCGCCGTTCCCGAGAGCATCATCGAATCGGAACTTTTCGGGCACGAGAGAGGCGCCTTCACCGGGGCCGTGGAGCGGCGCATCGGCAAGTTCGAGCATGCTCAGGGGGGCACGGTGTTCCTCGACGAGATCGAGTCGATGCCACTATCGCTTCAGGTCAAGCTGCTGCGAGTGCTCCAGGAACGCTGCATCGAGCGTCTCGGTGCCAACGTGGCAGTGCCTCTGGACCTGAGGGTGATCGCCGCCACCAAGGTCGATCTCAAGGCCGCGGCCGAGGCGGGCCGTTTCCGCGAGGACCTCTACTACCGGCTCGAGGTCGTCACCCTGCCGATCCCCTCGCTCCGCGAGCGGCGCGAGGATATTCCGCTACTGTTCCAGCACTTCGCCGTGGTCGCCGCCAACCGCAGCGGGCTGGAGGCGCCACCGCTGGATGCCGCCGGCATCTCGGCACTGCTCGCCCATGACTGGCCGGGCAACGTGCGCGAGCTGCGCAACCTGGCCGAGCGCTACGTGCTGCTCGGCGCCACCTGCGACTACCGCCTGGACGCCCTGCTGGAGGGGGTGGGCAGTGACAGCGGCGAGCTGGCCCTGCCCCAGCAGGTGGAGCTGTTCGAGAAGAGCCTGATCGACCAGGCCCTGGTTCGTCACCACGGCCGTATCTCCGGGGTCTGCGAGCAACTCGGCCTGCCGCGCAAGACCCTTTACGACAAGCTCAGAAAATACGGTCTGAAGGCCGAGGACTATCGCCAGAGCGAGGCCCCCTGACGGAGCAGTTCACGCAGCGGCTCAACAGGAGGCAACCAAGGCGCCAGGCTCGCCGCCACCATCAGCATCACCAGGGAATTGCCTGGCTCACGCCAGTCGAACGGCTTGAGGGCAGTGCCGAAGGAGCGCTTGAGACGTGCCCCGGTCAAGTCGACGCTGTAGAGTTCATCGAGCAGCAGGTGGATGGCGAAGCCCAACGCCAGGCCGATGCCGTGAGCCCAGGCCAGGTGGGCGGCCTGGTCGAACAGCCGGTGGCTCAGCACCGTTGCCACCAGGCCGCAGAGCCCCGCGGCCAGCAACGAGTGCCAGAGACCACGATGCACGGTGAAACGGGCAAACAGCGCCCCGGCCAGATAACGCGCACTCAGGTAGATCACACCGCACACCATCAGCAGGGTACCTGTGGCCATTCGCGTCTGAAGCACGAGGGCGCCGGCCACCACCGCGGGCACTGCCAGCAGATTGAAGATCAGGCGAATCGCCCGGGAGCGGTCGGCATCGATGTCGGGCAGGATGCCGCCAAAGGTCACCAGCGCCAGCAGTGGCAGGCTCTCCATGGCGCCCCAGAGGCCCGCCTGCCAACCGCCATGGGCCAGCACGGCGCCGGCGGCGGCGGCCACGCCAAGGTGGGTGCGAAAGTTGGCCATGCCGGGGCGCGCCCTCGATATACTGGATAAATGACCAGATTATCGCGCGCCTCGACATTGAAAAACAATGGGTTAGAAAATCATTCCTCTTGAGCTGCCAGATACTCGTCCTTCAGCTTGACGTAGTTGCCCGCGGTGTAGGGAAAGAAGGCTCGCTCCTTCTCCTTGAGCGGGCGTAGCGCCCTGGCCGGGTTGCCGGCATAGACATGGCCGCTCTCCAGTCGCTTGCCCGGCGTCACCACGGCGCCAGCAGCGATGATCACCTCATCCTCGACCACGGCGCCATCCATGATGATGGCGCCCATACCCACCAAGATGCGGTTGCCCAGGGTCGCACCATGGAGGATGGCCTTGTGGCCGATGGTCACCTCGTCACCGATAGCCAGCGGAAAGCCGTCGGGATTGAAATCGCTGGCATGGGTAATGTGGAGAACGCTGCCATCCTGCACGCTGGTGCGAGCGCCGATGCGGATGCGGTGCATGTCGCCGCGGATCACCGCCATGGGCCATACCGAGCTGTCATCGCCCAGCACCACGTCACCCAGCACCATGCAGGCCGGATCGATATAGACGCGTGCGCCCAGTTGTGGCTCGAGGCCTTTCCAGGGTCGCAGGCTCGTTGCCTCGCTCATCGTTCATCTCCGTTTTCAGATCAGTCCGGCCAACAATACTATCAGCGTCAGCGGAATCGATACCCAGCGCACCAGGGCCCGCCAGGCACGGAAGCCGTTGGGACCGGCATCCAGCGCCCGCAGGGTGGTCTGCTCCGGCATCACCCAGGCGGCGAAAATGGCGATGAGCAACCCGCCCAGAGGCAGGAAGATCTCCGGGGGAATCGTACTGACCAGTTCGAAGGGATTCATGCCGAACAGCACCCGGGTTTCGGCCAGACTGGAAAAGGAGAGCACCGAGAGCATACCCAGCCCCCATACCCCCAGGCCCACCACGGCCGCCGCCGATCCCCGCTGCAGCCCCCAGCCCTGCAGGGTGGCGACCATGGGCTCGGCCAGATTGATCGAGGAGGTCCAGGTCGCCAGCAGCAGCAGCAGGAAGAACAGCGAGAGCCAAAGAGACCCGCCGGGCAGCTCGGCGAAGGCCACCGGCAGAGTGACGAACATCAACCCTGGCCCTTCGGCAGGGTCCATCCCCTGGGCGAACACTACCGAGAAGATGGCGATACCCGCCAGCAAGGCCACTGCCACATCGAGTACCGCCACCGCCACGGCGGCCCGGGGCAGGCTCTGATGGTCGGGCATGTAGGCACCATAGGCCATCAGCGCACAGGCGCCCACAGCCAGGGTGAAGAAGGCGTGGCCCATGGCCTGCAGCATCACCATGGGTGTCACCGCGGAAAAGTCGGCCAGGAACAGCCAGGCCAATGCCGGAGCGAAGCCCTCGGTGGTAGCGGCGTACCCCGCCAGCACCAGCAGCAGCAGGTAAAGCAGCGGCATCAGCAAGTTGTTGAGCTTCTCCAGCCCCTTGGCCACCCCGGCGGCGACCACCAGCATGGTCATCAACAGAAAGAAGGTATGGTTGAAGGTCATGCGCCCGGGGTCGGCGAGGAAGGCATCGAAGCCGGCGCCGATCTCCGTCGCGCTGCGTCCCGCTAAGTCGCCGTTGACCGCGGCTACCAGGAATTCGATGGACCAGCCCGAGACCACGGAGTAGAAGGAGAGGATGCAGAACACAGTGAAGGCGCCGAACAGCCCCAGCCAGCGCCAGTGGCGACTGGCCCCTGCCTGGCCAGCCAGGTGGCCGAGCGACTGCATGGGACTGCGACGCCCGGCGCGTCCGATCAGGATCTCGGCCATCATCACCGGCAGGCCCAGCAGCAGCACGAAGGCCACATAGAGCATCAGGAAGGCGGCACCACCGTTCTCCCCGGTGATGTAGGGAAAGCGCCAGATGTTGCCAAGCCCCACCGCGGCGCCGGTAACGGCCAGGATAAAGGCGCGCCGCGTGCTCCAGCGCTCCAGCGTCTCGTTCATGGGGTTACTCCGCGAGCCTGAAAAGGGCGCAAGCCTAGCACATTGAAACCCGCCACGACCGCCCGCATCTAAGACCCATTCTTCACTCCCGACCCGAGGTGTGCATGTCCCGCAATCCGCTGCTCGAATCCCACGAACTGCCCCCCTTTGCCGAGATCAGGCCCGAGCACGTCGTGCCCGCCATCGAGGAGCTGCTGGCGGAAAACCGCACGGCCATCGAGGAACTCGTGGCACACGCCGAGACGGACGCCCCGAGTTGGGAGAGCCTGGCCGCTCCGCTGGAGGCGCTCAACGACCGCCTGGCGCGAGCCTGGTCACCGGTCACGCACCTCAACGGCACCATGAACAATGCCGAGCTCCGCGAGGCCTACCAGGCCTGCCTGGGCAAGCTCTCCGACTACACCACCTGGATCGGCCAGCACGAAGGGCTGTTCCGGGCCTGGCAGGCGCTGCGGGACGGCCCTGCCTGGGCAACCCTGGATGAAGGCCAGCGCCGCACCGTGGAGAATGCCCTGCGCGACTTCCGCCTGGCCGGCGTTGACCTGCCCGCCGAGAAGAAGCGGCGCTACGGCGAGATCAAGTCACGGCTCTCCGAGCTCTCCAACACCTTCTCCAACCAGCTGCTGGACGCCACCCAGGCCTGGCACCTGGATCTCGCCGACGACAGCCGCCTCGCCGGCCTGCCCGAGAGCGCCCTGGCCAGCCTGCGGGCCAATGCCGAGGCCAAGGGACTGGCCGGCTACCGCATCACCCTGGACTTCCCCAGCTTCTTTCCGGTGATGACCTACGCCGAGGACCCTGAGCTGCGCCGCGAGGTCTATACCGCCTTCGTCACGCGTGCCTCCGACCAGGGCCCCCACGCGGGCGAGTATGACAATGCCCCGGTGATGGAGGAGATCCTTGCACTGCGCCATGAGCTGGCCGAGCTTCTGGGTTTTAGCGACTACGCCGACTATTCTCTCTCCACCAAGATGGCCGACTCCCCCGATCAGGTGGTCACCTTTCTCGAGGACCTGGCCGCCCGCGCCGTCCCCCAGGCCCGTGAAGAGTATGGAGAGCTGGCCGCCTTTGCCCACGAAGAACTTGGCATGGACGAGCTCGCGCCCTGGGACGTAGGCTTTGCCAGTGAAAAGCTGCGCGAGGCGCGCTACGCCATCTCCGACGAACAGCTGCGCCCCTACTTCCCCGCACCGCAGGTGGTCGATGGTCTATTCCGGGTAGTCGAGCGTCTCTACGGCGTCACCTTCGCGGAGGACGAGACGGCCCCACGCTACCACCCCGACGTGCGCTACTTCCGCATCCTCGAGCACGGCACTCCCATCGCCGGCTTCTACCTCGACCTCTATGCCCGCGAGGGCAAGCGCGGCGGCGCCTGGATGGACGAGTGCCGGGTTCGCCGTGTGGAAGGCGAGGCGATACAACTACCGGTGACCTACCTGACCTGCAACTTCACGCGTCCGGTAGGCGACACCCCGGCCCTGCTGACTCACGACGAGGTCACCACCCTCTTCCACGAGTTCGGCCATGGCCTGCACCACATGTTGACCCGCCAGACCGTTGCCGACATCTCCGGCATCAACGGCGTCGCCTGGGACGCGGTGGAGCTGCCCAGCCAGTTCATGGAGAACTTCTGCTGGGAACGCGAGGGGCTCGACCTGATCGCCGGCCACGTCGAGACCGGTGAGCCACTGCCCGAGGCGCTCTTCGAACGGTTACTGGCGGCCAAGAACTTCCAGTCCGCCATGGGCATGGTGCGCCAGCTGGAGTTCTCGCTGTTCGACTTCCGCCTGCACCGCGAGATCGCTGCCCCCAGCGCCGAGGATATCCAGGCGCTGCTCGACGAAGTCCGCGACGCCGTGGCGGTAGTCCCCCGTGTCGATTTCAACCGGTTCCAGAACGGTTTTGGCCACATCTTTGCCGGCGGCTATGCGGCGGGCTACTACAGCTACAAGTGGGCCGAGGTGCTCTCCGCGGATGCCTGGAGCGCCTTCGAGGAGGCCGGCATCTTCGACCCCGAGACCGGGCGGCGCTTCCGTACCGAGATCCTCGAGCGCGGCGGCTCCCGCGACGCCGCCGAGCTGTTCCGCGCCTTCCGCGGCCGCGAACCCAGCGTCGAACCCCTGCTGCGCCACAGCGGCATCCGTGCCGCCTGAGAAGGTTTCGCCGCCGGGCCCGCCTGGCGGCCCCATGATGGAGACGACATGACCGTCCAGAAACGTTTTATCGCCGGGGCCATCTGCCCGCGCTGTGCCGAGATGGACCGCATCCGCAGCTGGGAACAGAACGGCATCCGCTATCGCGACTGCGTCAGCTGTGACTTCTTCGAGCAGTTGCCCATCGAGGATCAGGCACTGCCGGAGCTCGAGACCCGAGTCAATCGCGAGCGCGAGGAGCAGGCTCGTAACGACGTCCAGACCGTCAAGATCCTCGATCCGAAAGGGCACTGACGCCCATGGGCCAGGGAGCGGCCAACGTCCTGCCGCCGCAGCGCCGCCTGTTCGAGCTGCTCGGGCTCGCGGCCGCGGCGGCCCTGCTGGTCGCGCGACTCGACCTGGCCACACTGGCCGCCGGACTGGGGCTCTTCCTGTGGGGGATGACCCACCTGGAAGAGGCCATCAAACGCCTCTCCGGCGGCACCCTGGACCGCTGGCTGCACGCCGCCACCCGCCGGACCTCGCGGGCCATCGCCGTGGGCGCCCTGGCGACCGCGCTGGTTCAGTCCAGCTCGCTGGTGACCCTGCTGGCGATGTCCTTCGTCGGCGCCGGTCTGGTGGCCCTGCCCGCCGCCATCGCGCTACTCTTTGGCGCCAACCTCGGCACCACCACCGGTGCCTGGCTGATCGCCGGCTTCGGTCTCAAGGCCGACCTCGCCCAGTATGCGATGCCGTTGCTGGCCCTGGGGCTGCTGGGCTCCCGGCTGCTGCAGGGCAATCGTGCCGGCATCGCCGGGCTGCTGCTCGGCCTGGGCCTGCTGCTGCTCGGCATCGACTTCATGAAGCTCGGCTTCGAGACCTGGCAGGATGGCCTCTCCCTGGACGGCCTCGCCGGCGAGCACCTCTGGCACTGGCCGCTGCTGGTGCTCTTCGGCGTCATTGCCACCGTGGTCATGCAGTCCAGCCACGCCACCCTGCTGATCACCCTCACGGCGCTGGGCTCCGGTCAGCTGCCCTACCTGCCGGCCCTGGCCATCGCCATCGGCGCCAACGTCGGCACCACGGTGACCGCGGTGATCGGGGCCTTCGGCGCCAGCACGGCCGGCCGACGGCTGGCCGGCGCCCACGTGATCTTCAACCTGGTCACGGCGGCCGTGGCCCTGTTCCTGCTGCTGCCGCTGGCCGGACTGGTGGACCGACTCGCCGCGCTGATGGGTCTGGCGGCCAGCGCCTGGCCGCTCAAGCTGGCGCTCTTTCATACCCTCTTCAACGGACTGGGCATCCTGCTGATGCTGCCCTGGATTCCGCGGCTGGCCGGCGGCCTGGAGCGGTTCCTCCCCGAGCCGGCCAGGGTCCCCCCGGCCCAGGCCCGCTATCTGGAAACCAACGCCCTGCAACACGCCGACACGGCCCTCTCGGCCATCGAGCAGGAGTGCCGGCGGCTCGACCGGCGCACCTACCATCTGCTCGCCTCGGCCATCCTGGTGCCCAGTGCCGAGGCGATCGGCCACCCGCCCGACCGGGCCGTGATCGAGGCGCCCATCGTCCCCGAGGAGTGGCCGCTGGTGAACGTGCGCTACCACGAGCAGATCAAGCCGCTGATGGCAGAGATCCTCGACTTCTACTCGCGCATCGACACGCCCCTCACCGCGGCCCAGGAGGCGCGCCTGGAAGCCCTCTATGCCCGTACCCTGCGGCTGGTCGAGGCGGTCCGCTTCGGCGAGGTGCTGCAGCGCAGCCTGCTGCGCCATGCCGCACCGACCAGCCCCCTGCGCGAGGCCCACGACGACCTGCGGATGGCCCTCGCCGAGGGCCTCAATCGCCTGGCCAACGACCCCGGTGCGCGCGACATCGAGGCGCCCCTGGAGGAGGTCCGTCACCACTGGCAGCACGAATTGGCCGAACGGCTGCGCCAGCACCACCTGGACCCCTGGCTCGCTTCCTCACTGATGAACGACCTCCACCAGGCCAGCCGACTGACGGCCGCCCTGACCTCGCCAGACGACACCTGAACGAGGCGACCAGGCATGCCTTCCTGTGCGGAAATCCGCACACCGCAAGGCTCGTCGCGTGTAAGATCCCAGCCCTGCCCCATCCACAATGCTTCGACAAAAGTCGAATAACCATCCTGCAACCACATGAAATAGAAAATATTTCAATAAACGGGCATGGCCATTGCACTGTAATAAGCGTTGATGCCACCCCGCGCCGGTTCACGGCAGGTCCCGCAAACGGTGACCATACTGTGGGACGAGGGCATGCAGCCCCGGGGCACCACAGCCCGGGCAAATGACAAGAGCACAACCCTATACAGGAGCACACCATGCACAACACAACCTCACGGATCCTCGCCGGCACTCTGGCCGGTTCCCTGCTGGTCGCCGCCTCGGCCTCGGCTCAGTCGGACCGCAGCGACTGGCCGGATAGCTTCACCGTGGGCACCGCCAGTCAGGGCGGCACCTACTTCGTGTACGGCTCCGGCTGGGCCAACCTGATCGCCGACGAGTTGGGTGTCTCCGGCGGCGGCGAGGTCACCGGTGGCCCGACCCAGAACATGGCGCTGGTCCACAGCGGCGACGTCGCCCTGGGCCTGACCACCATGGGCCCGGCCGCCGAGGCGCTGGCCGGCGAGAGCCCGCTCGCACCGGGCATGCAAATGGACAATGTCTGTGCCCTGTTCCCGATGTACGAGACGCCCTTCTCGATCACGGCACTCGAGGACAGCGGCATCGAATCGATCTCCGACATCCCGGACGGCGCCCGCATCGGCTTCGGCCCGTCGGCTTCCACCTCCGACACCTACTTCCCGGCCATGCTCGAGACCCTGGGCGTAGAGTTCGATCGCCGCAACGGCGGCTGGTCCGACCTGGGCGGTCAGCTGCAGGACGGTCTGATCGACGTCATCGCCTTCGCTGCCGGCATCCCGATTCCTGCGGTCAGCCAGCTCGAGGTGCAGACCGACGTCAACATCATCGAGTTCACCGAGGAGGAGCAGCAGACGGTGCTCGAGAACTTCCCGGTCTCCGAGTTCCAGATTCCGGCCAGCACCTACGAGACGCTCGAGGAGGATGCCCGCGCCGTCTCCATGTGGAACTTCACCATCGCTGGCTGTGACCTGCCGGAGAGCTTCGTCTACGAGGTCACCAAGCTGAGCCTGGAGAACAACGACCGCATGCGGGACGTCCATCGCAGCGCCGCGACCAGCATCCCGGAGAACATCCAGTACAACACCGTGCTGCCCTTCCACCCGGGTGCCGTGCGCTGGTACGAGGAGAATGGCTACGAGATCCCGGAAGACCTGAAGCTGTAATCCGTTGACCTGACCGGCTGCCCCGTACCGCGCCACGAGAAGGCGGTGCGGGGCGGTTTCCGTGCTTCTCCGCCATCCCCCCCAAGGGTGTCCCCCATGTCCCATACCCCCGAATCCCGTGACGACGCGTCGATCGAAGATATCGCCGAGGTCGTCCACGCCGAGGGCGTCGACGAGGCCGCCGTGGAGTCCAACCGACGGCTCTATACCGGCTGGCAGTGGCTGCTCTTCGGTACCCTGGCCATCGCCTACTCTCTCTTTCACCTGATCTCGCTGAACGTCTATCCGCTGGAGACCTGGTCATTTCGCATCGTGCACATCGCCGGTGCCCTGATTCTTGGCTACGGCCTCTATGCGGGCACCCGTTTTGCCGACGAGGAACAACGCCGCTCACCCACCTGGCTGGCCTGGTTGAGCTACGCCATGCTGGTCCCGGCCCTCTACGCCCTGGTGCGCGTGGTAACGATGTACCAGACGATGAGCGGTGAGGCCATGCGTATCGACCCGGCCATCGAGACCTGGCACTTCGGCTATCCGCTGATCCTGGCCACCATGGCCGGCATCCTGCTCTCCTGGAGCTATCGCCAGTTCCGTGACCGCCTATCGCCTGCCGACCTGGTACTGATGGTCTGCGCCCTGGGCGTGGCGGGCTACCTGCTGGTGATGTTCAACAGTCCGCTGCGCGCCTCCACCGGCACCTCCTTTGCGCCCATGGGCATCTCCTATGCGGCCATCGCCGGCTCGTTGCTGATCCTCGAGCTGACCCGCCGCGTTGCCGGCCTGGCGCTGGTGGTGATCTCGGCGATCTTCCTGATCTATGTCTTCGCCGGTCCCTATCTGCCAGGCTTCCTGGGCTACCCCGGGCTTTCGGTGGGCCGCTTCTTCAGCCAGGTCTACACCGACGCCGGCATCCTCGGCCCGACCACCGCGGTCTCCTCGACCTACATCATCCTGTTCATCATCTTCGCTGCCTTCCTGCAGGCCTCGAAGGTGGGCGACTACTTCGTCAACTTCGCCTTCGCCGCGGCCGGTCGGGCCCGGGGTGGCCCAGCCAAGGTGTCGATCTTCGCCTCCGGCCTGATGGGCATGATCAACGGCACCAGCGCCGGCAACGTGGTCTCCACCGGCTCGCTGACCATCCCGCTGATGATGAAGGTCGGCTACCCGGGACGCAGCGCCGGCGCCATCGAGGCCGCCGCCTCTACCGGCGGGCAGATCATGCCGCCGATCATGGGCGCAGGCGCCTTCATCATGGCCGAGATCACCGGCATTCCCTATACCGAAATAGCCGTGGCGGCGCTGATTCCCGCCATCCTCTACTTCCTCTCGATCTACTGCATGGTGGACTTCGAGGCGGCCCGCAAGGGCATGCGCGGCATGCGCAAGGATGAGATCCCGCTGTTCTCGAAGCTGGTCAAGCAGGTCTACCTCTTCGCGCCGATCATCATCCTTATCGCCGCGCTGTTCATGGGCTACTCGGTGATTCGTGCCGGTACCCTGGCCACCGCCTCGGCTGCCGTGGTGAGCTGGTTCTCGCCCCACAAGATGGGAATCCCCGCCATCCTCAAGGCTCTGCAACTGGCCGGCACCATGGCCATCCAGATCATCGCCGTGTGCGCCTGCGCCGGACTCATCGTGGGGGTGATCTCGCTGACCGGGGTCGGCGCACGCTTCTCCTCGTTGCTGCTCGGCCTGGCCGGGGTCAGCCAGCTGCTGGCGCTGTTCTTCGCCATGTGCATCTCGATCCTGCTGGGCATGGGCATGCCGACGACGGCCGCCTACGCGGTGGCCGCCTCGGTGGTCGCGCCGGGCCTGATCAATATCGGCATCCAGCCGCTGGTGGCGCACTTCTTCGTGTTCTACTTCGCGGTGGTCTCGGCGATCACCCCGCCGGTGGCACTGGCCTCCTATGCGGCGGCAGGCATCTCCGGCGACAACGCCATGGGCACCTCGGTGGCCTCGTTCAAGATCGGCCTGGCGGCTTTCATCGTGCCCTTCATGTTCTTCTACAGCCCGGCCATGCTGATGGAAGGGAGCTGGATGCAGATCCTGCGTGTGGGCGTTACTGCCACCCTGGGCATCATCCTGCTGGCGGCCACCGTCCAGGCCTGGTTCTTCGGGCCGGTAAAGGCGTGGCAGCGCCTGCTGATGCTGGTCGGGGCGATATGCATGATCTATGGCGGCATCTATTCCGACATCGCGGGCCTGGCCGTCGGCGTGCTGATGTTCATGATGCAACGCGCTCGCCCCGGCGACGGCGGGGACAAGGCTGTTACCTCCAGCTGAGCGTGACATGCCCCGGAAACGCAACGGGCCCCGCCATTGGATTGGCGGGGCCCGTTGCGTTGCGACGAGTAGAGGCGTTAAGAGGTGATGTTGTCGAGGATGCGCAGAGAGGGTACCGCCTGGTTCAAGGTGTAGAAATGCAGGCCCGGGGCCCCACCGTCAAGCAGCCGCTGGCAGAGCCGCGACACGACCTCCTCGCCGAAGGCGCCGATGGCCTCGCTGTCATCGCCATAGGATTCGAGCTGCTTGCGGATCCAGCGCGGAATCTCGGCCCCGCAGGCATCCGAGAAACGCGCCAGCTTGGAGTAGTTGGTGATCGGCATGATGCCGGGCACGATGGGGGCCTCGACGCCCAGCGCGCGTGCCCGCTCGACGAAATGGAAGTAGGCCTCGGCGCTGAAGAAGTACTGGGTGATGGCGATATCCGCCCCGGACTTCATCTTGCGAGCGAAGTTGTCCAGGTCCTGCTCGAGATTCCTCGCCTGGGGATGGGATTCCGGGTAGGCAGCCACGGCGATCTCGAAATGGTCGCCGGTCTCCTCGCGGATGAACTCGACCAGTTCGTTGGCATAGCGCAGCTGCCCGATGCCGCCCCCACCCATGCCCGAAGGCAGGTCTCCGCGCAGGGCCACCAGGCTGTCGATGCCCTCTTCCCGGTAGCGAGAGAGCAGTTCGCGCAGCGCACCCTTGTCGCTACCGATGCAGGAGAGGTGTGGCGCAGTGGTGAAGCCGGACTCGCGCACCATCCGCACGGTGTTCAGCGTGCGGTCCTGGGTGGAACCGCCGGCACCGAAGGTGACCGAGAAGAAGCGCGGCGCGCGGCTGGCCAGGGCATCGCGCACGCCGACCAGCTTCTCCCGCCCGGCGTCGGTACTCGGCGGGAAGAACTCGAAGCTGATCCCCAGCGGGTGTTCCTGCGTGCTCATCGGCTTACCTCATGAAAATGATGCATTTTGCGGCTATTCTGACGGCTGGCCAGACGGCAGACCAATGAAAGATACGCGACGCTGCATCAATCCTGTTCATGCAGAAGGGATTCCACGAGCGCCATGACCCAGGGAAGGACATGATCCCGATCGATCCCGGCACCCTGATGGGGCCCCTCTGGACCCTGCTCGCCTATATCGGCCTGGGCTGGCTGGCCGCCCGCCAGCTGGCAGTGGACCCGCGCCCCATCGCCACCCTGCTCATTTACCTGGTCGCCCCCCTGACCTTCTTCCGCGGCCTGGTCCAGGGCGGTCCCACACCCGACTACCTGCTGCTGACCGCGGCGCTCTTCACGTTGGCCAGCCTGATCGCCGTGGTCGTCCACCGCCTGGCGAAGCACGGCTTCGAGCCTCAGGAGAGCGCCCTGCTGGCCTTCTCCTCGGGCACCGGCAATACCGGCTACTTCGGCCTGCCGGTGGCCCTGGTGCTGCTGCCACCCCAGGGGGTGACGCTCTACCTCTTCTGCGTACTGGGGGTGACACTTTACGAGTTCACGGTGGGCTTCTATCTGAGCGCTCGAGGACAGTTCTCGGTGCGCCAGAGCCTGGTCAAGATCGCCCGGTTGCCGCTGATCTATGCCTTCCTCGCCGCCCTGCTGGTGAGCGGTCTGGGACTCGAGGTGCCGGACGCGGTGATGCAGGGGCTGGCCGCCTTCCCGGCGACCTACACCCTGCTCGGCATGATGATCATCGGCATGACGCTGGGCCGAGTGAACCTCAGGGAAGTGGATGGGCGCTTTATCGGCGCCTGCGTGGCGATCCGCTACGGCCTCTGGCCGCTGCTGTCACTGGCCACGGTACTGGGCCTGCAGGCCATCTTTCCGCTATCGGGGGAACTGGCACTGGCATTGCTGCTGATCGGTGTGGTGCCCATGGCTGCCAACGTGGTGGTGGTGGCCATGGAACTGGGTATCGCCCCGGAGAAGGGCGCCCTGGCGGTGCTGATCACCACCTTGGCCGCCCCATTGCTGATCCCGCTCTACCTGACGCTGATGATGCGCCTGACCGGGCTCTCGTGATCAGTAGCGATAGACGTCCGGCTTGTAGGGCCCGTCGACGTTGACGCCAGTATAGTCGGCCTGATCCTCGGTCATGCGGGTGACCACCCCGCCGAAGCCCTGCACCATGTAGCGGGCCACCTCCTCGTCGAGATGACGCGGGAGCACCGTCACGCCCATGGCATCACGCCGGTCGCCCTCGGGCAGATCGGCGAAGCGGCCATCGAAGAGATGGATCTGCGCCAGCACCTGGTTGGCGAAGGAGCCATCCATCACCCGAGAGGGGTGGCCGGTGGCGTTGCCCAGGTTCACCAGGCGGCCCTCGGAAAGCAGGATCAGGTAGTCGCGACTGTCGGGGTCGAAACTTCCCGGCTTGCTGTCACGGAATATCTGGTGCACCTGGGGCTTCACTTCCTCCCAGTGCCAGTGGCGACGCATGTAGGCGGTATCGATCTCGCTGTCGAAGTGGCCGATATTGCAGACCACCGCGCCCGGCTTCAGCGCCTGGAGCATGGCGGCGTCGCAAGCATGGATGTTGCCGGTGGCGGTCACTACCATGTCGATCCGCGAGAGCAGGTCGCGGTCGATACTCTCCAGGCCGCTGTTGATGCCATCGCGGTAGGGCGATACCACCTCGAAACCGTCCATGCAGGCCTGCATGGCGCAGATCGGATCGATCTCCACGATGCGCACGATCATGCCTTCCTGGCGCAGCGAGGCGGCCGAGCCCTTGCCCACGTCGCCATAGCCCACCACCAGCGCCTGCTTGCCGGACAACAGATGGTCGGTGGCACGCTTTATGGCGTCGTTGAGGGAGTGGCGGCAGCCGTACTTGTTATCGTTCTTCGACTTGGTCACGGCATCGTTGACGTTGATCGCCGGCACCTTGAGAGTGCCATCGCGCAGCATGTCCTGCAGGCGATGCACCCCGGTGGTGGTCTCCTCGGAGATGCCGTGGATGGCATCCAGCAGTTCGGGACGCTTTTCGTGGAGCAGCGCCGTCAGATCCCCGCCATCATCCAGCACCAGGTTGGGGGTCCAGCCATCGGGCCCTTCCACCGTCTGCTCGATGCACCACCAGAACTCTTCCTCCGTCTCCCCCTTCCAGGCGAACACCGGAATGCCGGCGGCCGCGATAGCGGCTGCGGCATGGTCCTGGGTGGAGAAGATATTGCAGGACGACCAGCGAACGCTGGCCCCCAGGTCGATCAGTGTCTCGATCAGCACCGCAGTCTGGATGGTCATGTGAATGCAGCCGGAAATACGCGCACCGGCCAGCGGCTGATCACCACGGTACTTGTCGCGGATCGTCATCAGCGCCGGCATCTCGGTCTCGGCGATACGGATCTCGCGACGCCCCCAGTCGGCAAGGGTGAGATCGGCGACCTTGCAGTCGGTGGCCGCGGGAGCGGAAACGGCGGGATGGTTCATGGATCGATACCTCGAAATCAGGATCAGGACGAAAAGCGGGACACACACTATAAGCAGTGAGGGTAACACCGGACAACCAGCGCAGGTGGACGCTTAGACGCCTAGGAGCCTGTCGGGTTTAACCGATCGTAGCGAGAGAGACGGATTTCGAGACAAATTTATCGATCTGATGAGGCGAATAGCCCGCTATTTAACGAATCAGATCGAATGAAGTTGGCCGAAAGACCAGCTTTCGCAGTAGATCAGCGTTAAGTCCGACAGGCTCCTAGAAGCCATCGATGCCGGCTTCACCCAGTCGCCGCGCCAGCGCCTGCACAAAAGGATCCCCGAAGAAATCGACCTGTGCCGCGGCGCGAACGGGTCCCACCCCGGGCAGCGCCGCCCAGTCGCGGCGGTCATGTTGGCTCAAGGTCGCCCAGTCCGCCGGCAGGGCGGCCTCGACACCTGGCGGCACACCCAGCGCCTGAAGCCAGCGGGGAAACACTGCCGTTCGCGCCGTCTCGAAGGCGGCCACCAGGTCGCCGGCTCGAACCTCGCCGATGCCGTGGGCGCGGCGCAACGCCCGTTCGTCCAGGGTCAGCCAGTCGAGAAGGCCAGTGACCAGTCCCGCCTCGACCAGGGCCTGCCAGGTGCCAGGCCCCATCCCGGGCAGGTCGAGCCCGTTCGGCCCACCCAGCCAGACGAGACGCTCGAGAAACTGCGCCTCACAGCCCGGTCGCAGCCGGAGGCAGCTCAGGGCGTGGTAGTCCGCCGCATCGGGCGGAGCGATAGCCGGGCGCTCGGCGGCTTGCCAGGCCACCCCTTCCAGCCGGGGAATCGTCAAGCCGGCCAGGGCGATGACTATCTGGTCACCGGGTCGGATATCGAGCTCGTGCCAGCGGGCCAGCGACCCCAGGCCTACCCGGCGGATCGTCCGGCCTTCCAGTTCCACGGGGTGCAGGTGCAGCAGCGGGGTAATGCGTCCGGTACGGCCGATGCGGAACTCGACGCCACGCACCTCGGCAAGCGCTTCCCGTGGCGGGTGCTTCCAGGCCGCCGCCCATGTCGGCGGTTCGGCGCGCCACGCCGCTACGGGCGGGCGGCGCCCCTGGCGCAGCACCACGCCATCGGTGGCGAAGGGCAGCGGGCCGCGGTACCAGCGCTCACGCCACCGCGCCACCTCCTCCAGGCGCTCTACCGGCTGTGTCAAGGCGACAGTCTCGCCGAATCCCAGGCGTTCAAGCGCCTCGAGTCGGTCGCGCATCGTCGCCGGGCCATCCGGCCAGTCCCAGACGAAGAGACCGATGCGTCCTGCCGCATCGTCTTCCAGCCCATCGCGAGCCATGAGCCCGGCCACCTCGCTGCGTGCCCCGGCCGTGCCCGACTCGGCCTGGACATGATCCGTGAGGCGCCGATGGAGCTCACCCTGCAGGATGGCATCAATCGCCACCGGCAACCGCACGGGGACCGACGGTATACGGCGTGCGGCTGCCGTCCAGTCCTGGCCATGGCGCCCGTCCCCGCGGCTGACCGCCCTTGCCAGTCGTCCACGCTCGTAGACCAGGGTCACCGCCACGCCATCCACCTTGGGTTGTACCCAGACATCGTCACGGCGCAACAGCCAGCGTCGCACTGCGGCCTGGTCGGCAAGCTTGGCGAGCCCGGTCTGAACCACGGGATGGCGAACCGGGCCGGCCGGACGAGCGTCCTCGGGCGCGCCGGCAGTATGCGCCGCAGGAAAGCAGCGCTGCCAGGCGGAGAGGCGCTCACGGGCCTGGTCATAGACATCATCGGAGACCAGCGACTCGCCCTGGCGGTAATAGGCATCGTCCCAGCTAGCCAGTCGCTCGGCCAGGGCGGTGATCTCGCGCTTGGCACGTTCGCCGGACCAGTCGGGACAAGCCCCGGCAAGGGAGGAGTTCAGTGCGATGGAGGCGGCCAGCAGCCAGCCGGCCAGGTAGCGGAACATCAGGGCAGCTCCCACCCAAGGACTCCCCTGACCATAGCAACAGGCCCCGCCTGGCGCTGCCAGCGGGGCCTGTCATTGTCTGTAGGCGATTTCCTACAAGCCGGCGGCCTGGCGAAGCGCGTGGGCGCGGTCGGTCCTCTCCCAGGGGAAGGCCGTGAAAGTCTCGGTATGCTCCTCGCCCTGGGTGTCGGTCCAGGTATAGGAGGTCTCGAAGGGCTCACGCCCGAAGTGACCGTAGGCCGCGGTCAGCTGATACATGGGGTGCAGCAGGTCAAGCATGCGGGTGATGGCATTGGGTCGCAGGTCGAAGTGCTCGCGCACCAGCTCGATGATGCGCGCGTCGTTCACCCGACCGGTACCGAAGGTGTTGATGGAAACCGACGTCGGCTCGGCCACTCCGATGGCGTAGGAGACCTGGATCTCGCACTTGTCGGCCAGACCGGCGGCGACGAGGTTCTTGGCCACGTAGCGACCGGCATAAGCCGCACTGCGATCGACCTTGGAGGGGTCCTTGCCGGAAAAGGCACCCCCACCATGACGGGCCGTACCGCCGTAGGTGTCGACGATGATCTTGCGCCCGGTCAGGCCGCAGTCACCCACGGGGCCACCGATCACGAACTTGCCGGTGGGGTTGATATGGTACTTGGTGGTCGCGGTCAGCCACTCGGCGGGAATCACCTGCTCAATGATCTCGCTGCGCACCATCCTGCGCAGCTCCTCCTGATCGATCTCCGGGTCATGCTGGGTGGAGAGGACGATGGCATCCACGGCGCAAGGCTTGCCGTGTTCATCATAGCGGAAGGTGATCTGGCTCTTGGCGTCGGGACGCAGCCAGGGCAGCAGGCCGTTCTTGCGCAGTTCGGCCTGACGCTCCACCAGCCGATGGGCGTAATGTATCGGCGCCGGCATGTAGGAGTCGGTCTCGTTGGTGGCATAGCCGAACATCAGGCCCTGGTCGCCGGCGCCCTGATCTTCAGGCTTGGTACGATCGACGCCCTGGGCGATATCCACGCTCTGTTTGCCGATCAGGTTGAGCACTCCACAGGTCTCGCCATCAAAGCCGACGTCCGAGGAGACGTAGCCGATACCGGTGATCACCTCGCGCACCAGTGCCTCGAGGTCGACCCAGGCCGAGGTGGTGATCTCGCCGGCGACGATGGCCACGCCGGTCTTGACCAGGGTCTCGCAAGCCACCCGGGCGTGCTTGTCACGGGCGATGATGGCGTCGAGCACCGCGTCGGAGATCTGGTCGGCGATCTTGTCCGGGTGCCCTTCGGACACGGACTCGGAGGTGAACAGGGAGTATTCGCTCATGGCGTCCTCGGCCCTCTCTCTATCAGCAATAGGCAGTCGCGAAGTCTACACGCTGCGGCTCCCCCGGGCATCCACGATTTGATGCAGGGCGGCAAGTCGGCGACAATAGCTGCCCTGATTCGACCACGCCGCCCTTCCCGCGGCGTCACCCAGCCAGAAGTCACGTCCGGCCACGCCCCCTGGCCCGTCCGTGTCGTTGCCATCATTCTGCCGCAGGCGAGGAGCACACCATGCCATCCCGTTTCGAACTGGCCAACGCTATACGCGCCCTGTCCATGGACGCCGTCCAGAAGGCCAACTCCGGCCATCCTGGCGCGCCCATGGGCATGGCCGACATCGCCGAGGTGCTGTGGAACGACTACCTCGTCCACAACCCGGCCGATCCGCACTGGCCCGATCGTGACCGCTTCGTGCTCTCCAACGGCCACGGCTCCATGCTGCTCTATTCGCTGCTGCACCTGACCGGCTACGAGCTCAGTCTCGAGGAGCTGCAGAACTTCCGCCAGCTGCATTCGAAGACCGCCGGTCACCCCGAATATGGCTATGCGCCCGGCGTCGAGACCACCACCGGCCCGCTGGGCCAGGGTCTGGCCAACGCCGTGGGCATGGCGCTGGCCGAGCGCACCCTGGCGGCCCAGTTCAACCGCCCCGGTCATACCGTCGTCGACCATCACACCTGGTGCTTCGTCGGCGACGGCTGCCTGATGGAAGGCATCTCTCACGAAGTCGCCTCGCTGGCCGGCACCCAGCAGCTCGGCAAGCTGATCACCTTCTACGATGACAACGGCATCTCCATCGACGGTGAGGTCGAGGGCTGGTTCACCGACGACACCGCGAAGCGCTTCGAGGCCTACGGCTGGCATGTGGTGCCCAACGTCGACGGCCACAAGCCCGAGGAGATCAAGGCCGCCATCGAGCTGGCCCGCAGCCACGACGACAGGCCGAGCCTGATCATCTGCAAGACCATCATCGGCTTCGGCGCCCCCAACAAGCAGGGCAAGGAGGAGTGCCATGGTGCCGCACTCGGCGAAGAGGAGGTCGCCGCCGCCCGCAAGCAGCTCGACTGGCCGCATGCTCCCTTTAACGTGCCCGAGGAGATCTACCAGGGCTGGGACGCCACCGAGGCCGGTCAGGCTCGCCAGGATGCCTGGCAGGAGCGCCTGGCGCGCTATGCCGAGGCCTACCCGGAACTGGCCCAGGAACTCCAGCGTCGACTCAAGGGCGACCTCCCGACCAGCATCACCAGCGAGGCGATGATCGAGGCCGCCCAGGCCAAGGGCGACAGCGTCGCCAGCCGCAAGGCATCGCTGGCCTGCCTCGACGAGCTGGGTCCCCAGATGCCCGAGCTGCTCGGCGGCAGTGCCGACCTGGCGCCTTCCAACCTGACCTTCTGGAAGGGCGCCCGGGCGATCGGCCCCGGCTCTTCTACAAACCCCGCTGAGGGCTCCCCGGACGGCAACTACCTGCATTACGGCGTGCGCGAGTTCGGCATGGGCGCCATCATGAACGGCATCGGGCTGCACGGCGGCTTCGTGCCCTTCGGCGCCACCTTCCTGATCTTCATGGAGTACATGCGCAACAGCGTGCGCATGGCATCGCTGATGGGCCAGCAGGCCATCTACGTCTTCACCCACGACTCCATCGGCCTGGGCGAGGACGGGCCCACGCACCAGCCCATCGAGCAGCTGACCACCCTGCGCTCCACGCCCAACCTGGCCACCTGGCGCCCCTGCGACAGCGTGGAGACCGCCGCCGCCTGGGACGCCGCCATCAAGCGCCGCTCCGGCCCCACTGCCCTGGTCTTCTCCCGCCAGGGCCTGCCGCACCAGGCGCGCAGCCAGCAGCAGCTGGCCGACATCCATCGCGGTGGCTACATCCTCAAGGACTCCGAAGGCACCCCGGAGCTGATCCTGATTGCCACCGGCTCCGAGGTCGGCCTGGCCATGGACGCCGCCGCGCAGCTCGAGGAGCAGGGGCGCGCGGTGCGCGTGGTCTCCATGCCCTCCACCGACCTCTTCGACCGTCAGGATGCCGAGTACCGCGAGCGAGTGCTGCCTGCCGCCGTTACCGCACGTCTGGCCGTCGAAGCCGGCCATCGCGACTTCTGGTACAAGTACGTGGGCCTGAACGGCGCCATCATCGGCATGACCACCTTCGGTGAGTCCGCACCCGCCGGCGACCTGTTCAAGCACTTCGGCTTTACCGTGGACAAGGTGGTCGCCGAGGCTTCGGCCCTGCTGAGCTGAGCCCACAAGGCAACCCCTCGTCCAACGCAAGCGGGCCCGGCATTTGCCGGGCCCGCTTGCGTTGCCAACCTTGATCCGTTCAGGCGAGGGTCACCTCCGGCGAGAGGTAAACGTCCTGAATGGCGTTGAGCAGCTCGACACCTTCGGCCGTGGGCTTCTGGAACGCCTTGCGACCCGAGATCAGCCCCATGCCACCGGCACGCTTGTTGATCACCGCAGTGCGTACCGCCTCGGCGAGGTCGGAGGCACCCTTGGAGCCGCCGCCGGAGTTGATCAGCCCGGCGCGTCCCAGGTAGCAGTTGGCTACCTGGTAGCGTGCCAGGTCGATGGGGTTATCCGAGGTCAGCTCGTCGTAGACCCTGGCGTGGGTGTGGCCGAAGCCGATGTCACGATAGCCGCCATTAGTCTCGGGCAGTTTCTGCTTGACGATGTCGGCCTTGAGCGTGGCAGCCAGATGGTTGGCCTGGCCGGTCAGGTCGGCGGCCACATGGTAGTCGGTGCCGTCCTGCTTGAAGTCCGGGTTGCGCAGATAGGCCCAGAGCACCGTGACCATGCCCAGCTCATGGGCGCGCTCGAAGGCCTCGCTGATCTCCATGATCTGGCGACGACTCTCGTGTGAGCCGAAGTAGATGGTCGCCCCCACCGCCGCACAGCCCATCTCGAAGGCCTGCTCGACCTGGGCAAACAGCGTCTGGTCATAGATCGCGGGGTAGCTCAATGTCTCGTTATGGTTGAGCTTAAGAATCATGGGGATCCGGTGAGCATAGCGGCGCGCCACGGCAGCCAGCCCGCCGAGGGTCGAGGCCACGGCATTGCAGCCCCCTTCGATGGCCAGCTCGACGATATTGGCCGGGTCGAAGTAGCGCGGGTTCGGCGCAAACGACGCCCCCGCCGAGTGCTCGATGCCCTGGTCCACCGGGAGGATGCTGAGGTAGCCGGTGCCGGCCAGGCGACCGTGGTCGAACAGCGCCTGCATGTTGCGCAGCACGTTGGGGCGGCGATCACTCTGGGCCATCACCCGGTCGACGAAATCCGCACCGGGCGGATGAATCGTGTCGACGGGTACGCCTCGGCAGACGTGACCCAGCAGGGTCTCGGCCTCGCTGCCCAGCAGTTTGGTGATATCGCTCATGTCGCTCCTCTCCTTGGTACCGATGAATACACTCTTCCCAGCGTAGGGGAAAACCGTACCGAGAGGAGGACGCACATGCAATGCAAGCGCCTGCCCGGTGCGGGCAGGCGCTTGTGGGTCAGCGTCCGCTCAGGCCGCCTTGACCTCGATGCGCCGCCGGCGGTGGGTCTCCTTGCGGGGCAGCACCAGCTCCACCACGCCCTTGTCGATGCGCGCCTGAATGGCCTCGGCATCGATCTCGTGACTGAGGGTAAAGCGCCGCGCATAGCGCTGGGCGCGAACCTCGGCGTAGATCGCGGCCAGCCCATCGGGCATATCGAGTCGCACCTCACCTTCCAGGCTCAGCACGTTGTTGTCTACCTCGATATGCAGCGATTCGCGGGTGACGCCGGGCATGTCGGCAATAAGATGCAAGGCGCTGCCGTCCTCGAAGATATCCACCGGCGGCAGCAGGGTCTCCATCTCCCGCTCGCGGTCGTCCGGCGCCTGGGGAGCATCGTGTCGGGTCACATCGTTCATTTTACTCACCTCCTCGGAAGTACTCGAACACACGACCTGTCTCATGCCGCCTGGATCTCGATGCGCCGCGGCTTGAGCTCCTCACGCTTGGGCAGCACCACCTCGCACACCCCGTCACGGAAGCGTGCCTCGGCCCGCTCGACATCCAGGCCATCCGGCAGCGACAACGTGCGGCTGAACTCGCCACGGAAGCGCTCGCGACGGAAGTCGGTACGCGCTGCCTCGGGCGGGGCCGCGACCTCACGAGTGCCCGACACGGTGAGCACGTTATCCTGGAGGCTCACTTCCAGGTCCTCGGCCGACAGGCCGGCGGCGAACACATAGACCCGCACCGCATCGTCGGTGCGCCCAACATTGATCATCGGGAAGCTGCCGTGGGGCACCGAGCGGATATCCGCAGCACCGGCCTCGGGCAGCATCTCGTCCATCAGTTGCCGGAACCAGTCCAGACCCTGGGTCCGGCCGGTATCGAAACGCCTGAGATCTCCGAACATCACGAACACCTCCTACGCTGATTGACCTCATGAGATGGCCGGGAGATCGCCACGCGCGGCTGACATCGCCCCGGTAATCTGCACAATAGGAACGCTTCGAGGTTTTTCAAGGGGTCTGCATGCCCCGCCACCCCGCTCACGAAAGTTCTTCCAACAAGGACACCCCCATGCCGGCATTGCGCGGCTTTCTCTGGCTGCTGGGCTTCCTGCTGATTGGCGAGATCCTGGTGACGCTAACCGGTCTGCCCGTTTCCGCCGGCGTGGTCGGCATGCTGCTGCTGACGGCCTGGCTACTGCTCCACGGCGGGGGCTTCGGCGACATCGCCAGCGCCGCCCAGCCGTTGATCGCCATGCTGGCGATGCTGATCATGCCGGGCGTAGTGGGCGTCTTCTTCCTCATCGCCGAACTTGCCGGCCAATGGGCAGCGATCCTCGCGGCGCTGGTCGGCGGCACCCTGCTCAGCGTGCTGACCACCCTTTGGCTGATGCGCCGACTGATGGGAGAGGCGCACCACGACCCCGCGGATCCCGGCCATGAATGAGCTGCTCGACCACCTGCTGGCCACCCCTATCCTGGCCATCGCCCTGACCCTGGCCGCCAATGTCGCCGGTATTCGGCTGCTCAAGGCCGTTGGCACTCCCGCCTGGTGCCCACCGGTCCTGGTGGCCTCGCTGCTGCTGGCCGGCGTACTGGCCCTGCTCTCCATCGATTACGCGGACTATCGCCGGGGAGCGGCCTGGCTGATGCTGCTGCTGGGCCCCGCCACGGTGGCGCTGGGGTTGCCACTGCACGAGCAGATGCCGCAGATCCGAGCGCTGTGGCGGCCACTGCTGGCCTGTCTGCCGCTGGCAGCACTACTCGCCGCCGCCTATGCAGTGAGCATCGCCTGGCTGCTCGGCGCCCCGCCGGAGACACTCGCCTCGCTGGCCGCCAAGTCGGTCACGGCTCCCATCGCCATCGGCATCACCGAGCAGATCGGCGGTTCGGTTTCCCTGATGATGGGCGGACTGCTGATCACCGGTGTGGCGGCGATCGGCTTCGTCGGCCTGGGTGCACGCCTGCTGGGCATCCATGACGAACGCATCATCGGCTTCGCTTTGGGTCTCAACGGCCACGCCCTGGGCACGGTACGCGCCTTCGAGATTGGCCCCGTCGCTGGCGCCTTCGCCTCGCTGGGCATGAGCCTGACCGGCATCGTCAGCGCCCTGCTGCTGCCGCTCGCCTGGAGACTGGTAGGGGCGTAGAGCAGACGCTCGGGACGCAGATGCGCTAGAATTGCCGCCCTGTGTTTCTTGAGCTCGGAGTCCCTGTTATCCCCATGGCCCTTCGCATCGCCATCAACGGCTACGGCCGCATCGGCCAGTGCGTGCTGCGCGCCCTCGTCGAGGCAGAGGCGTCACGCCAGCTCGCTCCCGGTGAGCCGTCCCTGGAGATCGTGGCGATCAACGAGCTCTCGGACCTCGCCACCATCGCCTACCTGACCCGCTACGACACCACCCACGGCCGCTTTCCCGGTAGCGTGGAGGTGGCGGGCGATTGGCTGATCGTCAATGGCCGAACCATCCGGGTACTCTGCGAACCCGACCCGGAGAAGCTGCCCTGGGCCGAGCTCGGCATCGACCTGGTGCTGGAGTGCTCCGGCAGCTTTCGCGATCGCGCCACTGCCGGGCGCCATCTCGCCTCCGGCGCCGGTCGGCTGCTATTTTCCCAGCCTGCGGAGAGCGACGTGGACGCCACCATCGTCAGCGGCGTCAACGACCATACCCTTGCCGCGCGCCACCGCATCGTCTCCGCCGCATCCTGCACCACCAACTGCCTGGTGCCGGTGCTCACCGTGCTCGATGAAGCGCTCGAGATCGAGCACGGCGTGACCACCACCATTCATTCGGCAATGAACGACCAGCCGGTGATCGACGCCTACCACCAGACCGACCTGCGCCTGACCCGCTCGGCAATGCACTCCATCGTGCCGGTGGACACCGGGCTGGCACGCGGCATCAACCGCCTGATGCCCCACCTGGCCGGGCGCTTCGAGTGCCTGCACGTGAGGGTACCGACCATCAACGTCTCGACCATGGACCTGTCGATCTGCGTGCGCCACGACACCACCGCTGAAGACGTCAATGCGCTACTGCGCGAGGCGAGCCGCGGCCGACTCTCAGGCCTTCTAGGCTATACCGAAGAGCCGGTGGCCTCGATCGACTTCAACCACGATCCACGCTCCGGTATCGTGGACGCCACCCAGACCCGGGTGGCCGGTGGCCGCCTGGTCAAGCTGCTGTGCTGGTTCGACAACGAGTGGGGCTTCGCCAACCGCATGCTCGATGTCGCCCGGCACCTGGCCGCCCTGCCCCCGGCACCGCTCGACACTCCCGAAAGATAACGCCGCCTTCCGCTTTGCCAGACGAGGAACCTGCTTCCATGAACGTGCGCAAGATGACCGACCTCAACCTCAACGAACAGCGAGTGCTGATCCGTGAGGACCTGAACGTGCCCGTCAAGCACGGCAAGGTAACCAGTGACGCTCGCCTGCGGGCCAGCCTGCCGACCATCCAGTCTGCTCTGGAAGCCGGCGCCCGGGTGATGCTGATGAGCCACCTGGGCCGTCCCACTGAAGGTGAGCCGGCCGAGGAGTTCTCCCTGGCGCCGGTGGCCGAGCACCTCGGCGAGCTTCTGGGTCGCCCGGTGCGTCTGGTCCGCGACTACCTCGATGGCGCAGTCGACCTCGCCGATGGCGAGATCGTGCTGCTGGAGAACGTGCGCTTCAATCGCGGCGAGAAGAAGGACGACGAGGCGCTGGCCAAGCAGTACGCCGCCCTCTGCGATATCTTCGTGATGGACGCCTTCGGCACCGCCCACCGCGCCCAGGCATCCACCCACGGCGTGGCGCGCTTCGCCCCCACCGCCTGCGCCGGCCCGCTGCTGGCGGCCGAGCTCGACGCCCTGGAGAAGGCCCTCGCCACCCCGGCACGTCCCATGGTCGCCATCGTCGGCGGCTCCAAGGTCTCCACCAAGCTCGAGGTGCTCAATGCGCTCTCCGAGAAGTGCGACCAGCTGATCGTCGGCGGCGGCATCGCCAATACCTTCATCGCCGCTGCCGGTTATAACGTGGGCAAGTCGCTGCATGAGGCCGACCTCGTCGATCAGGCCAAGGCTCTGATGGACAGGGTCGAGATTCCGCTGCCCAGCGACGTGGTGGTGGCCACCGAGTTCTCCGAGTCCGCCGAGGCCGTGGTCAAGCCGGTCGATCAGGTGACAGACGACGAGATGATCCTCGACATCGGCCCGGAGACCGCCGGTCGCCTGGGGAGCCTGCTCAAGGATGCCGGTACCATCCTGTGGAACGGACCGGTGGGCGTGTTCGAGATCGACCAGTTCGGCAAGGGCACCGAGGCGCTGTCGCTGGCCATCGCCGAGAGCAACGGCTTCTCCATCGCCGGCGGCGGCGACACCCTGGCGGCCATCGACAAGTACGACATCGAGGAGCGCGTCTCCTACATCTCCACCGGCGGTGGCGCCTTCCTCGAGTACGTGGAAGGCAAGACCCTGCCGGCAGTGAAGGCCCTGGAAGACGCTGCCGCGCGCTGAGGCCCCTTACCCTCGACAACCACGATCCGGCGTGGCCGCCACGGCTGCGCCGTCATGACGTCCCATACAGAACAGGTGAATCCATGGCTCTGATCAGCATGCGCCAGCTGCTGGACCACGCCGCCGAGCATGGCTACGGCGTGCCGGCCTTCAACGTCAACAACCTCGAGCAGATGCGCGCCATCATGGAAGCCGCCGACGAGACCGACTCGCCGGTGATCGTCCAGGCTTCCGCCGGAGCCCGCAAGTATGCCGGTGCTCCCTTCCTGCGCCACCTGATCCTCGCCGCCGTGGAGGAGTTCCCGCACATCCCGGTGGTCATGCACCAGGACCACGGCACCAGCCCCGCCGTCTGCCAGCGCTCCATCCAGCTCGGCTTCTCCTCGGTGATGATGGACGGCTCCCTGGGGGAGGACGGCAAGACACCCATGGACTTCGACTACAACGTCGACGTCACCCGCCGCACCGTGGAGATGGCCCATGCCTGCGGCGTCTCGGTGGAGGGCGAGCTGGGCTGCCTGGGCAGCCTGGAGACCGGCATGGCCGGCGAGGAGGACGGCATCGGCGCCGAGGGCAAGCTCGACCACGACCAGCTTCTCACCGACCCGGAAGAGGCCGCCGAATTCGTCAAGGCCACCGGCGTGGACGCCCTGGCCATCGCCATCGGCACCAGCCACGGCGCCTACAAGTTCACCAAGCCGCCCACCGGCGACACACTCTCCATCCAGCGCATCAAGGAGATCCATGCCCGCATCCCGGAGACCCACCTGGTGATGCACGGCTCCTCTTCGGTGCCCCAGGAGTGGCTGGCGGTGATCAACGAGTTCGGTGGCGCCATTCCAGAGACCTACGGCGTGCCGGTGGAGGAGATCGTCGAGGGCATCCGCCACGGCGTGCGCAAGGTCAACGTCGACACCGACCTGCGCCTGGCCTCCACCGGCGCGGTGCGTCGCTTCCTGGCCGAGAACCCCGACGAGTTCGATCCCCGCAAGTTCCTCAAGGCCTCCACGGCTGCCATGAAGGAAATCTGCAAAGCGCGTTACGAGGCCTTCGGTACCGCCGGCAACGCCAGCAAGATCACGCCCATCAACCTGGAAGAGATGTTCCTGCGCTACGAGCGCGGTGAGCTCGATCCCCGGGTCAAGTGATCACGGCGCGTTGAGCCACAGGGGCGGCCGCGGGCCGCCTCATTCGTTTCCGGCGCATGCCTCACTCAGCGGATCCGGCCGACCACGTCAAGGCCCTCGGCACTCGGCCTGACCACGACGATCTCACCGGACCCGACGCCACCGCCCACCAGGGCAGTGATATTGACCTGATGGGTGACCAGCACCATTGCGCCTTCGCCATCCCAGCCGCTAATCAGGGCGCGAACGGCGCGGGTGCGGTTGTCGGCCTGGCTGCGATCACGGAAAAAGGAATCCAGCGACGGGGTCGGTACTACCTCGCCGAGCCCGAGCAACCTGGCGGTTTCCAGACAGCGGCACCAGCGGCTGGAACGCACCACCGCCACCTCGATACCCCGGTCACGGAAGCGTTCGCCGATCCGTCGTGCCTGCTCACGTCCCAGCGCCGAGAGGTTGCGCTGGGTCTCGCACGCTTCGAGACGAAAGCCCGAGGGATCACCGATACCGGGCGCCAGAGAATGACGCATCAGCGCCACATGCCCCCTTCCGCCAGCGCCTGCCAGGCCGCAGCCTCGTCTTTCGACTCGGCGGCCATGAGCTGACCGGCGAGGAGCATCGACCATAGACAGAGACACCAACAAGCGATGCGGCAACGCCCCCCGCGACTCGGTCCGCCCTCGCCAGCAGGCCGGTAGCCGCCGCGCTTGGCGAGAAAGACGTCTGGCATCATCTTCATACCTCCATCGAATCGTGGACTGACGAACCGGGAAGGCCGCTCGTCGTCGGGTCCACCGCCATCCCTGCCAAGGAGAGGCATAACGGGCTACGCTGGTCGCGACACTGCCAGCCCCCAGGATTTCACATGGACCGCACACCGATCTTGACACGCCAGGAGACAAGGGACATCAACGCCAGAGAAGAGAAGAAGACGTCATGATCCCGTTGCTGGGCGAACTGTCCCTCGGCATGGCCTTGCTGCTGTTCGGTGGCTGTACTCTCGTGATCGCCGTTACGGGGACCCGCCTGACCGGCATCGTCGATGACCTCGCCGACCGTACCGGGCTGGGGGAAGCGATCGCCGGCGCGGTGCTGCTGGGCATGTCCACCTCGCTGTCAGGCATGGTGGTGTCGGTCTCGGCGGCGCTCGCCGATCGCCCGATCCTGGCCATGAGCAATGCCCTGGGCGGCATTGCCGTGCAGACGCTGTTCCTGACTGTCGCCGACATCCTCCACCGGCGCGCCAACCTGGAGCACGCCGCCGCCTCCCTGGGCAACCTGCTGCAGGGCGGCCTGCTGCTGTGCCTGCTGTCGCTGGTGCTGGTGGGACGCTTCGCTCCTGAGTGGACGCTGTGGCAGGTGCACCCCGTGACGCCGCTGCTGGTGATCGTCTACCTGTTCGGCTTGCGCCTGGTGGATCGCAGCCGCGACGACCCCATGTGGCACCCCGCCCAGACACGGGAAACCCAACCCGACGTGCCCGATGACCGGGCCCTGGGGAGTTCGGCAACACGGCTTTGGCTCTCCTTCGTGGCCCTGGCGGCCATGCTCGGCGTAAGCGGATGGCTGCTGGAGCGCTGTGCTGCGGTGATCGCTGAGCAGACCGTCCTGGGGCAGTCGGTGGTGGGGGCACTGATGACGGCGGTGGTGACATCGCTGCCGGAGCTGGTCACCTCGGTGGCAGCGGTGCGGCGCGGCGCCCTGACCCTCGCCGTGGCCGGCATCATCGGCGGCAACGCCTTCGACACGCTGTTCGTCGCGGCCTCGGACATCGCCTATCGCGGCGGCTCTATCTATCACGCCATACCCGATACGGTCGCGCTGTGGGTCGCCCTGTCGCTGCTGATGACCGGCATCCTGCTGGTCGGCATGCTCCACCGACAGCGCCAGGGGCCAGCTCATATCGGCTTCGAGAGCGTCGGCATCATCACCTGCTATCTAGCTGGGGCGCTCGCCCTTTTGCTGGCACCCTGAAGCGATTCCTGTTGCGAGAGCCCTGACCGACGACGAACTGGCGCGACTGCGCCGCCTCTGATACCCCGACCACGACACAGGAGACTGCCATGATCCCACCTTTCGCCCCTCCCGAGATCCTCGCCTTCGGCGAGGCCATGACGATGTTCGTCGCCGAGGATCCCGGCGAGCTGGCTGGCGTCGAGCACTTCCAGCGCCGCATCGCCGGCGCCGACACCAATGTGGCCATCGGCCTGGCCCGCCTGGGCTTCCATGTAGGCTGGCTGAGCCGGGTCGGCGACGATAGCTTCGGCACCTTCATTCGCCGCGCCCTGGAGGCCGAGGGTCTGGACTGCCGCCACCTGCGCACCGACCCCGAGCATCCCACCGGCCTGGTGTTCAAGGAGCTTGCACAGGACGGTGCCGATCCCCGCGTGGAATACGTCCGCCGCGGCAGTGCCGCCAGCCACCTGGCGCCGACCGACGCCGACGGCGTCGACTTCTCGGCGCTGCGCCACCTGCATGCCACCGGCATCCCACCGGCGCTCTCGTCGAGCTCCCGCGAGCTCGCCGAGACCATGCTCGTACGAGCCCGGGACGCTGGCGCCAGTATCTCCTTCGACCCCAACCTGCGCCCCAGCCTGTGGAACAGCGAGGCCGAGATGCGCAATACCCTCAACGCCATGGCGGCACGCACTGACTGGGTGCTGCCGGGCCTGGCCGAGGGCCGCCTGCTGACCGGCCGCGACAGCCCCGAGGCGATCGCCGACTTCTACCTGGAACGCGGCGCCCGGGCGGTCATCATCAAGCTGGGCCCCCAGGGCAGCTACTACCGGGGTAACCTGGGCGGCGAGCAGACCGATTTCACCGTCCCCGGCGTACCGGTGGCCGAGGTCGTCGACACCGTGGGCGCCGGCGACGGCTTCGCGGTGGGCGTGATCAGCGCCCTGCTCGACGGCCTCTCGCCCCGTGAGGCACTGCAGCGCGGCAACCTGGTCGGCGCCCTGGCAGTGCAGGTGCGCGGCGACATGGAAGGCCTACCCGACCGAACCCACCTCGAGCAACTGGCATCCACCCCGCAATGAGGAGTCCGACATGAAAAAGCGCATCCTGTCCTACGGCCGCCTGAGCGAAGCCCAATTGGCCCAGCTGTCCCGCGAGTTCGAGGTCCAGCAGTTCCATGGCCTCACCTCGGCAGACGACCCCGAGTTCCGCGCCGCGCTGCCCGAGGCCCATGGCCTGATCGGCTCCAGCGTGGCAATCTCCGCCGAGCTGCTGGACGAGGCCCCCCACCTGGAGGCCATCGCCAGCGTCTCGGTGGGTTATGACAACTACCCGTTGGAGGCACTGACCCGGCACGGCATCCTGCTCTGCAACACCCCGGATGTACTCACCGAGACCACCGCCGACACCGGCTTCGCGCTGATCATGGCCACTGCCCGCCGGGTCGTGGAGCTGGCCGACATCGTCAGGCGCGGCGACTGGCAGAAGAGCATCGGCCCTGAGCACTTCGGCAGCGACGTGCACGGCAAGACCCTCGGCCTGGTGGGCTTCGGTCGCATTGGCGCCGCCGTGGCCCGGCGCGGCGCCCTGGGCTTCGGCATGCGAGTGCGCTACGCCATGGCCTCGCCCAAGCCGACCCTCGAAGCTGAGCTGGGTGCCGAGCGCCGCGAGCTCGACCAGCTGCTCGACGAGTCCGACTTCGTGTGCGTCACCGTGCCCCTGTCCGAGGCCACCCGCCACCTGATCGGCGCCAATGAACTTGCGCGGATGAAGCCCTCAGCCATCCTGGTCAACATCGCCCGTGGCCCGGTGGTGGACGAGGCGGCACTGATCAAGGCGCTGGAGATGGGGCACATCCGCGCCGCCGGCCTCGACGTCTACGAGCAGGAACCCCTGTCGGCGGAATCACCGCTACCGCACATGACCAACGTGGTAGCCCTGCCGCACATTGGCTCGGCGACCCACGAGACCCGCGACGCCATGGCCCAGCGGGCGGTGGATAACCTGATCCTGGCGCTCTCCGGGGAACATCCCATCAGCCTGGTCAACGAAGATGCCTGGCCTACGCGCCACGGCACTTGATGGGCATCATCATCCGGCCCTCGATCGACATGATCGTATGGGGCGCCCAGATGCAGTTCGGGGTGATCGCCGGACTCATACATTGGACGCTCTTCCTCCACCAGGCACGACGATGCGCTCGCATGCAGCCGACATCGACGTATCACGTTCACGGAAGCCCGAAACGTCGGGTCGCGTCGCATTCGCGCGGCCAATGTTTTCATGGCCTGGGCCGATGACCCTTCGGTTCATGAGCGCTGCGACGACGCCGTAGCCGCTCTTCGATCCATGCGAACACGTACCCGCGCGGCTCCTCGACTCCCGTTATGACATACCGAAGCGTATAGGAATTATGGAGTGTCGCCTGCAGCAACGGCTCCACCCGATGCACACTGCAGAAGAGGAGCTCGTCGCCGACATCGAGCGGAAAATTCTCATCCGGCAACATGATCGGCTGTCCTGCCCGGCGCACGGCAAGCGCTTCGCATGGGAGCCCTTCCGGGAACGAGCGCGCATCGCGGCACAGCGCACCCAACGCCACCTCCCCTCCGGCATCCAGGTATTCGATCACTGCCGGCGCTTCGTCCGGAACCAGCCTGACCGACCACAGATGCGGGGGTTCCTCCCCTACGGCTGTCTGCAGACGAGTCACCAGCTCTTCCGTCCGGGCCCGTTCACGTTGCGCAAGCCACTCGATCAGTTCCTGGATGAGCGGCGAGATCAGCAGTTTCAGGATGCGGCGCGCCGTGGTCAGGCTGTGCTGGAGGACCAGGTCGGCCCGAGCGGCGTCGAACGCGACCTGATTCTCGTGACTGTTCTGGCGCACGATGCGGAACGCATCCGGATTGAGCTCGGTAACCGACAACAGCGTACTGAGATTGTCGGCATCACGGTTCGTGGCGGCAACGATCCCGGCCGCGCCGTCGATCCCCGCGGTCACCAGGGCCGAATGATCGGCGTGAGCACGGACCATGACCGCCCCTTCTTCGGCCATTTCGGGGTCCACTTCCGGATCGATAATCCGTAAGCCGACGCCATGGGCCTTGAGGCAGCGTTCGATCCAATGTCCCATCCGTCCGTACCCGCTCAGAATCCAGTCGCCCCGCGGCACCGTTACCGGGACCCCGAGTTCTACGCCATGTGTGCCCACCAACCACGCATTGAGGTTGTGCAGTTCAGGACGTGCAATCGCCCAGTAGACGAGCTGGGCGAAGATCTCGAACGGATCGACGACCCTGACATTGTCCAGAGCTCGCAGACTCGCCTCGTGGCGAGCCGAAGTCGAACGACAGATGACCTTGAGTCGCGGATTCAGATGCCGTGCCATCACCGCGATCTTGAGGTTGACGTCGTCATCGTTCGTCAGCGCCACGACCGCGCGGCAGGCATCATGATCCACGCCCGCGGCGAGAAGGTGTTTCGGTGCGCTGGCGTCCGCATGGAGCCCCGGCATCGCCACCGTGTAATCGCGCACGCCCAGTGCCTTGATGCGTTCGGGGTCAAAATCGAGTATCACCGCACGCATTTGATGGTCGCTCAGGCCACGGGCAAGCAGACTACCGGTATCGCCGAAACCGCAGAGGATGATGAAAGGTTCCAGGTTGCTTTTGACCTTGCGAGCGAACCGGAACCTGTCCATAGCCTGGATGAAATGCGGGTGCTGGAGCAGGCTGATCAGGGATCCGAGCGCGTAGAACCAGGCGAAAACACCGGTATAGAGGCAGAAGATCGTCCACAGGCGCTGCTCGTCACTGAAACCGTTGGGCAGCTCACCGAACCCGGTCGTGGTGGCCGTGTAAGTGAAGAAATAGAACGCATGGAAGAGATTCATGTAGGTCGTCTCGCCATCGACGACCTGACCTGGCATCAGGGCCATACCGATGATGCCGATCGAATAGACGGCCAGCAGGGCGAACAGCGGCCGGCGCATATAGCGCAGGACGATCATCGCCACACGGTCGAGATCGGAGGTCTGCGTCACGCGTTCAACCCTCCCTCTGACTATTGCGGATCCCGGTTGCCATGCTGAACCGACCCGTGCACCTTGCTAGCGCCGCGAAAGCAGCGTATCGCCCACCAGGATCACCGTCGCGATGATATTCGCGACCAGCGCTCCCGTTGCGATCGAGACGATATCGGCCATTCCTGCAGGCCCCGGCCCGCCACCGCCAGCGGGTTCCGCGACAATCCAGACGACGCGCGCCGTGATCAGCAGGAGGCCGGCAACCAGCCCGGACGCCAACAGCAACGCACCGGTCTGGGAGCGATCGCCCAATTTCAGGCCGATGGCGACCAGGTTGACGATGATGGCGAACGTGAGAATCCAGAGATTGTGGTGTGCGGCGGTCTCGAGACCACCCGCGACGAACGCGACATTGAGGCTAAGGGTGAGGATGATGAAAAAACCGAATACGACACGCTCGAAATTCATGGACCTGCTCCTGGCCGGGGCGCGCCGTCAGTATAGGCATGAGCCTAGGGTGACCGCGAACGCCACCGCCATGCCGAGCTCGCGCGGCGACCGAGCTCTCGACATTCAAGAACACTGTTCACAAAACAGGGAAACTGGTCTTTAATGTTGGGCAGGAAGGTTCAATCTCTGTAACAATGAACTTATAACATTCTGATTCAACGTGAGGCTCGGTGATGGCACGCCCCCTCTGCCTGCTCTTCGATTGCGACGGCACCCTAGTCGACAGCGAGCCACTGCTCGCCGACGAAATGTCGTCCAGCCTCACTGATGCTGGTCTGCCCTTCCAGGCCAGCGACTACATGGGGGAGTTCCGCGGCGCCCGCTTTCGCCATATCGTTGCCGAGTTGGAGCGTCGCCACGGCAGCGTGGACCCCGAGCAGCTGGATCCTCTCGAATGCCGCATGCGCACCAACCTCAACCAGCGCCTGGCCACCGAACTCATCCCCATTGATGGCGCCGCCGAGGCCCTGGCCGCTCTCGCTGGCCATGCCATGGGAGTGGTTTCCAATGGTCCGGAGAACAAGATTCGCACCTCACTCGTGGCCACCGGCCTTGCCGAAGTGTTCGGTAATCGCCTGTTCAGCGCCTACACGGCCAACTGCTGGAAGCCTGACCCCTGCCTGTTCCATCATGCTGCCAACCGGATGGGCTTTGCCCCCGAGGAGTGCGTGGTCATCGACGATGCCCTGGTGGGCGTCAGGGGCGCCCTGGCCGCCGGCATGACGGTCATCCACCTCAACCGCTTCCCTGATGTCGAGGAGACGCCTGAGGGGGCCATCATGATCAGCAACATGTTCCAGTTGCCCACGGTGATCGGCCACCTGGAACGTGCTCGCGCCCTGGCCGCCCACGCCTGATACTCCCCTCTATCGCCGCTTCACACCCCATGAACGGCTGCCAGGGATGCAGGTTGCCCATGGCGCGATTATCATCGTTCGAACACTCTCGAACGCGAGGAGGCCGACATGGCATCCCTGAAGGATCAGCTCGGCGGCCTGGTCTACTCCACCGAACATGGCAACACTTGTCCGGAATGCCGCCTCCCCCTGGCCGAGTGCGAGTGTGCCGAACAGGCCGAACAGGCCCGCCTGGCTGAACTGGACGGCATCGTGCGCATTCGCCGCGAAACCAGCGGCCGCAAGGGCAAGGGGGTCACCACCATCGAGGGCATTCCGGTACCCGATAACGAGTTGAAGGCTCTGGCCAAGGAACTCAAGAAGCGCTGTGGTACCGGCGGGGCGGTCAAGGAGGGGGTCGTCGAGATTCAGGGCGACCACCGTGAAATGCTCAAGGGCGAGCTCGAGAAGCGCGGCTTCCGCGTCAGGCTGGCCGGCGGCTGACACCTCGGGAGGAACCGCTTTCCAGCATCCCGCACAGGAATTCCAGTGCCTCAGCCGGGGCCTGCACCTTCAGTCCATAGAGCTCGTCGGCGCGGGTACGTCCCAGGTTGAGACAGGCGATGGGCTGGCCTTGGCGCGCCGCCTCTCGGGCGAAGCGGAAGCCGGAAAAAACCATCAGCGAGGAGCCCACTATCAGCAGGGCATTGCTCTCGGCCAGCAGGTCGAAGGCAGCCTTCACCGTGGTGCGTGGCACGCTATCGCCGAAGAAGACCACGTCGGGTTTCCAGATGCCGTCACCGCAGCGCGTGCAGTCGGGGACCCGGAAGCCCGAGAAGTCGGCCTCAAGATCGGCATCGCCGTCCGGGCCCGCCCGGGCACCGGCTTCAAGCCAGTGCGGGTTGCGGTCAGCCAACTCGGCATGCAGGTCATGTCGCATGCGCCGGGCACCACAGCCCATGCAGCGCACCATATCGGCACGGCCATGCAGGTCGATCACTCGCCGTGAGCCGGCCCGCTGGTGGAGGCCATCGACGTTCTGGGTGATCACACCGTTGACATGGCCCAGGGATTCGAGCCGGGCCAGGGCCGCGTGAGCCGCATTGGGCCTCGCCTGCTGCAGGGTTTGGAAACCCACCAGGGCGCGTGCCCAGTAGCGCTGGCGCGCCGCATGGCTGGCCATGAAAAGCTGGTGCTGCATGGGTGGCGGGCGCTTCCAGTCGCCGCGGTCGTCACGATAGTCGGGGATGCCGCTGGCGGTACTGACACCGGCGCCGGTAATCACCGCCAGGCGCGGGTACCGCGCGACAAAGTCCGCGAGCGCCTCGAGATTTCCGACGTTGCCATTCAGAACCTGATCCACACTCGTCCCCTCATCTCTCACTCCTCACGCCGAAAGAGCATGGCCCTGCAAGGGGGAGCTTGTCTAGAATGGACGCTCCCCCTCAGGGCAAGGAATCCCGATGGCCTGGCTGGAATACCTGCTCCCGCTGATCTTCCTGTTTCCGCTGGCGGCCACTGCGGTGATCGTGGTGGCGCTGCGCAACCTGCACGACGCACGGGTGCGCTCGCCCTTCGATGCCCACCCGCTGCGCGAGCCCGGACAGGCCCTCCGCGACCGCCTCGACCGCGCCTTCGCCGGCCTTTTCCTCGACGGCGCCCTGGGCCCCATCGTCACCATGGCGCCGCTGGTCTACGGCATGGGCCGCATGCTCTTTTCCAGCGAGCAGGACTGGATCGAGTGGGCGCTCTACGGGGCGCTCTGCACCCTGCTGGCGCTGGCATTCTGTTTTCTGCTGATCCGCGACTTTCAACGCATTCGTCGGCTCAAGCTGGGCCTGGCCTGCGAACTCGCCGTGGGGCAGGAGCTCGAGCGGCTGATTCGTCCCGAGGCGCACCCCTACTTTGTCTTCCACGACGTGCCCGGCGATGGCTATACCATCGACCATGTGGCCGTCACCCCCCACGGCATCTTCGTGGTCGAGACCCGCGCCCGTACGCCCGCCATCACCCCCGGCGGCCGGGAGATCAACCTGGTCGCCGTGGAGCCCGACCGCCTGCGTTTTCCGGGCTGGAACGAACACCGGCCGCTGCACAAGACCCGTCAGGCAACTCGCTGGCTGAGAAGATGGCTCGAGCAACAGATCGGGAGGCCGGTGCCGGTCAAGGGCGTGCTGGCCCTGCCGGGCTGGGAAATCGATATCAGCCAGGCACCTGACGACCTGCTGGTGGTCGGTGGTGGCGACCTGGCCAGGCGACTTACCGCGACCCGGCTGGGCGAGGTCGACGAGGCTACCCACGACGCCGCGATCACGGCCCTGCACCATCGCGCCAGCCTGCTCGACTTGCCAAACCTGGAAGCCCCGTCGGTCTGATCAGTCGAAGGTGGCGATGCGCACCCGCGTCGCGCAGCGACCGCGATCCTGATGCACCAGGCTATCGCCTGTCGGGAAGTCCGCCAGGTGCTCGGCGTCGATCCCGATTCGCACCTCGGTGAGCAGACGATTGCCGCGCCCCCGGCACTCCAGCCGCAGTGCCCGGCCAGTTCCCTGTCCGAAGGCCGCCTCGAAGGCGTCGATCAGCGCATTGCGTTCCACTTCTCCCCCCTGATTGAGGGTCACGAAGGCCCCGAAGGCGCTCTCGTTGACCGCCTGAACTAGGGCCACCGAGGCCGCGAAGTACGATGTCTCGGGCAGCGCCAGGCAGGCGGCGTGCTTGGCATACTGGTAGCGGCCCAGGCAACTCGCGCGCCCGGGCATGGCGATATCCAGCGCTTGCCCCAGCGCGGCCGGCAGGTCGAGGGGTGGATGGGCGCGGCAGAAGCTGCCGTCGGGCCGTGGCGTCTCTAGAAAACAACCCTCTCGCCACCAGCGGCGCCGGTCGACCCCTCGCTCGGCAAAGCGGGCGGGCAGCGAGGGCCACAGACCGTGGAGCACGAAGCCCCGGTCGGCTCCCTCGTGCAGGGTCGAGTCACGGCACTCGCGAGGGGGACGCGAGCGGCTCTCGCAGAAGCCGGGGTGCCAGGTCAGCGCCAGAGTGTAGTGGTCGAAGCCCTCCCCCTCGAGACGCTCGAGGGGCTCTGCGGCCAGGGACGACAAGGCCACCAGCAGTATCACCAGCCCGAGCAGTGCCCCGTGCCAACCCGTCGATTTTACGCTCAACATCGCTACCTCAGTCGCCCCGCAGCCGGCCGCCCATCTCCTGGGCCAGGTCCACGGCGTAGTGGTCGGTCATGCCGCCGATGAAATCGAGCATTCGCCGGTAGCTGTCATAGAGGCTCCAGGAGGGGCGTGGCGTGTTCTCGCCGATCAGCGTCAGCACCCGCTGATGCTTGAAGTTGGAGCGCCCATGGTGGTGCAGCTCATGTGCCGCCCCGATAAAGGCCTCCAGGAGAATACCCAAGGTCGTATAAGCACCGATCTCCAGCTTGGCCTTGCGCTCGTTCTGGAAGATCCGCTCCCGGGCCAGCTGCTTGGCGGCCTTCACCCCCCAGCCCAAGTCCGGATGGCAGAGCTCCAGCAGGTCGTCCTGGAGTCTCCCGCCCAGCAGTTCGGCCTCATGCTGCACGAACACCGCACCCACGTCGTTCACCGCTCGCTCCATGGCCGCCCCGCGCAGGGCGGCGATACGCCGCCGCTGGGAGACCCCATGGCGCTGCATGGTGGCATAGTCGGCGGGTTCGCCACCGGCAATCTGGATCAGGATCTCGGCCACCTCTTCGTAGCGCAGGATCCCCATCTCCAGGCCATCCTCCAGGTCGAGCAGTGCGTAGCAGATGTCGTCGGCGGCCTCCACCAGCCAGGCCAGCGGGTGACGGCACCAGCGTCCCCCGCCGCGAGGCAGCAAGCCCAGCCGATCCGCTACTTCGGCCAGCAGCTCGCGCTCGCTCTGGTAGCAGCCGAACTTGCCGGCCGCCCCGCCATGCTCCACGGTCCAGGGATACTTGAGCAGGGTACCCAGGGTTGCCGTGGTCAGGCGCATGCCGCCGCGGAACTGGTTGTACTCCACCTGGGTGACGATGCGAAAGCCCTGGGCGTTGCCCTCGTAGGTGAGCAGGTCCTGGCGCTCGGTCGCCGAGAGCCCTTCCAGCAAACCATTGCCGTCGACCGCGGCGCGGGCGAACCAGTCACGGATGGCATACTCCCCGGCATGGCCGAAGGGCGGGTTGCCGATATCGTGGCCCAGGCAGGCGGCCTGTACGATCACCCCCAGATCCGCCGGGGTGATCCAGTCGGGCAGTCGGCCACTCAGCCGCTCGCCGACGATCATGCCCAGCGAGCGTCCCACGCAGCCGACCTCCAGGGAGTGGGTCAGCCTTGTGTGGATATGGTCGTTATCGGTCAGCGGGTGGACCTGGGTCTTGCGCCCCAGGCGCCGGAAGGAGCCGGCGAAGACGATGCGGTCGTGATCCTTGTGAAAGGGGCTGCGGCCGATTTCGTCGCGCTCGCCGCCGGGGCGCTCACCGCGCCGATCGTGCAGGCGGCTCGGATCGAGCAGCCGCTCCCAGCTCATCTGCGTCATGGGCATTCTCTCCTTGGATGCCCCATTCTGGCAGCCCCCGCCGTTGCCGCCCAGCCCAGTCGGCCTAACGCAGTCGACCCCGAACCACCCATGAGTAGACCAGCCCGGCAACAATCAGGGTGACGGCAAACAGGTAGATGCCCACCGAGATGCCACTGCTCCAGAGGATGCTCCACTCGCCGCCCGATATCGACATGGCCCGGCGCAGATTGAACTCCATCTGCCCGCCCAGCAGCAGGCCCAGCACCACCGGCACCGTGGGGATCTCCAGCTTGCGCAGCGCATAGCCCAGCACCCCGAAGCCCAGCATCATGTAGAGGTCAAAGGCGCTGTTGTTGAGGGAGTAGACGCCAACGAAGGCCACCATTACCACCATGGGCATCAGGAACCAGCCCGGTGCCTGCAGCACCTTGGCGAACAGGCTCACCAGCGGCACGTTGAGCACCAGCAACACGAAGTTGCCGATCACCAGCGCCGCCACCAGTCCCCATACCATTTCCGGCTGCTGCTCGAAGAGCAGCGGCCCCGGGGTGATGTTCATCGACAGCAGCAGTGCCAGCAGAATCGCCGTGGTACCGCTGCCGGGAATGCCCAGCGACAGCATGGGAATCAGTGCCCCGCCGGCGGCGGCATTGTTGCCCGCCTCGGGGGCCGCCACGCCGCGCGGGTCGCCCTGGCCGAAGCGGCCGTCGCGGCCCACCCAGCGCTTCTCGAGCATATAGGCGAGGAAGCTGCCCAGTGCTGCCCCGGCTCCCGGCAGCACCCCGGCGACGAAGCCAATCAGCGAGCCACGGGCGATGGTCGGCGCACAGCGTCCGGCAGAGCGCACGCCGGGAATCGCCGAGCCGAGCTTCAGGGTCGGGCGGCTGGTACCGCGGATATCTTCCAGGTAGATCAGGCACTCGGAGATGGCGAACAGTCCCACCAGGGCGACGATGAAGTCGATGCCGTCGTAGAGCTCGTAGAGCCCGAAGGTGTAGCGCGGCACCCCGCTGACCGCATCGATGCCGACGCTGCCCAGCAGCAGCCCCAGGAAGGCGGCGGTGAAGCTCTTGACCAGGCTGCCGCCGGTCACCCCGCCGATGGTGGCGAAGGCCAGCACGAAGAGGGCGAAGTACTCCGCCGGACCGAAGCGGATGGCGAACTGGACCAGCAGGGGGGCGAACAGGGCCAGTCCCAGGGTGGCGACGCCGGCGCCGACGAAGGAGGCCACCGCGGAGAGGCCCAGCGCCTCGCCCCCGCGCCCTTGCAGCGCCATCGGGTAGCCATCCAGGGTCGTCATCATGGCCGGCTCGTCGCCGGGAATGTTGAGCACGATGGAGCTGATACGCCCACCGTACATGCAGCCGTAATAGACGCTGACCAGCAGGATCAGCGCCCCGGTGGCCGGCAGGCCGAAGTTGAAGGAGAGGGGGATCATCAGCGCCACGCCGTTGACCGGCCCCAGCCCCGGCAGGGCCCCGATCAGGGTGCCGATGACGCAGCCGATAAGCGCCAGGAAGAGGTTCTGAGGCTCCAGCGCCACGGCGAAGCCCTGGGCGAGAAAGGCGAAGATTTCCATGTCGCGGGGTTACCAATCCAGGCCGGGAATGTTCGGCAGCGGCATGCCGAGGACGAATTCGAACAGGACATAGAGGGCCAGAGTGAGCACGGCGCCACTGATCAGCGCGGGCTTCCAGGCCGCCCCGAACAGCCGGATGAGCAGTATCACCGCGGCCAGGGAAGCGGGCAGGAACCCGAGCGGCTTGACCAGCCCCGCATAGCAGGCCAGCACCAGCAGGGTCTGCGCCTGGCGAACCAGCGCGGCGCGTCCCGGCCAGCGCTGGTTGAAGCCCGGCTTCAGGATCAGCAGCAGCGACAGCGCCGCCAAGGGCAGGCTGATCAGGCGCGGATACTCGCCCGGCCCGATGGGCTGCATGAAGCCCGACTCAAGATCGTGGGAGAGCCACCAGGCGCCCACCGCCAGCGCCAGCAACAGGGCGCCAGCGATGCGATCACCGATGACGCCGGGCACTCGCCCGGCGTTATCCTGGCTGGCGTCGCTCACTGAATGACTCCGATCTCCCGCGAGATGGTCTCGACCTCATCGATGGACTCGCGAACGAAGGCGTCGAACTCTTCGCCGCCGCGCCACAGCGGCACCAGACCGTTCTGCTGGGCGACCTCCTTCCACTCGTCGCTGTCGTAGAGTGTCTGGAGGTCTTCCACCATGGCGGCATAGTCCGCGTCGGAGACCTCCCCGCCGGTGTAGAAGCCACGCCAGTTGTAGCCCGCGACGTCATAGCCCTGGGAGGCGGCAGTGGGCAACTCGGCGAAGGGCTCGGGCAGCGGATCCTCGGAGAGCACCGCCAGCACGCGCACGTCGCCGGACTCGATGAAACCGGCGATCTCACCCAGGTCCGTCGAGACCACGTCCACGTGCCCCCCCATCATCTGGGTCACGGCCGGGCCGCCGCCGTCGAACTGCACCCAGCGCAGGCTGCCGATCTGGTCATCCGGCATGCCCGCCTCCTTGGCCAGCATCAGCGCGCGAATGTGATCCCAGCCACCGGCACCGCTGGAGCCGGCAACAGCCAGGGCGCCGGGATCCTCGACCACGGTCTCGAGCAGTTGCTCGAGGCTCTCGTACTCGCTGTCGTCATCCACCAGGATGACGCCCACATCGGTACCCAACATGCCCAGCCAGCGCATGGTATCGGCGCCGCCGGGATACCTGCCCTGGGCGATCTGGGTCACCCCCACGGTGCTGGTGGCGACGATCAGATCGCTGTCGTCGGCGCGATTGCTCTCGACGTTGGCAAAGGCCACGGCGCCCACCCCGCCCGGCATGTTGGTGACCTGCACCGGGCTATCCACCAGCTCGAGATCGAGCAGCAGCTTGCCCACCGAACGGCAGGTGAAGTCCCAACCGCCGCCGGGGTCCGCCGGTGCGATGCACTCACTGATGGGCAGCGCCTGGCTGGGCGTGCTGACGGCCAGGCCGGCGCCCAGCAGGGCCGTGGCAGCGACTCCGGAGAGGTTCTTGATGACGGACTTCATTGGCGTATTCCTCCTGATTGTTGTTGTGGCGAGCGGAGCCTCGCCCTGGCACTTTCTACCCGCTACTTGCCCGCCGTGTGGCGGCCGTACTCAGGTTAGTTCATATGACGCCACGGGCCTGCAGCGCCTCCAGCTCATCCCCTGTCATGCCCAGTTCCCCGAGCAGCTCATGGGTGTGCTCGCCGAGCCGTGGTACCCGATGATAGAGAGTCGCCGGGGCCTCGCGCATCTTGACGGGAAAGCCGGTCACGGGAACCGTGCCGGAGGCCTGCTCCAGCTCCAGGCGCATCTGCTGAGCCTGCACCTGGGGGTCGGCGAAGGTCTCGCGCAAGTCGTGTACTCTCCCGCACGGCACTCCGGCCCGGTTAAGATGCTCGATCCATTCCTCTACCCCGCGTGTTTCGGTGATGTCGTTGAGGATCTCGCGCAGCGCGTCGCGGTTGGCCATCCGCCTTGCATTGTCGGCGAAGCGCTCGTCGTCGAGCAGGTGCAGCTTGTCCAGGGCACCGAGGAAGCGCTCCACGATGGTGTCGTTGCTGGGGGCGATGGCCACTTCACCGTCGCTGGCCTTGAACAGGCCATAGGGATAGAGCATGGGATGGTCGTTGCCGGTGCGCGCCGGCACATGATCGGTGGCGAAGAACTCGGCGGCCAGGTAGCCCATCATGGCGATCAGGCCGTTGGTCAGTGCCGTCTCGACAATCTCCCCCTGACCGGTGGTGGCTCGACGCACCAAGGCGGCGCAGATACCGAAGGCCAGGTTCTGACTGGCCACCATATCGCTGATCGGCGGTGCCGCCCGCATGGGCTCGCCGTCGGCCGGGCCATTCACGCCCATGAAGCCGCTCATGGCCTGGGCGATGAAGTCATAGGCGGGACGGTCGCGGTAGGGGCCGGTGGAGCCGAAGCCGTTGATGCGACCCACCACCAGGCGCGGGAAACGCTCGCGCAGGGTATCGTCATCCAGCCCCATCTTGCCCAGCACTCCCGGTCGGAAGTTCTCCACCAGGACGTCGGCCCCCTCCAGCAGGCGATGCAGGATCCGCTTGCCGTCGTCGCTGCGCAGGTCGAGGGTGAGCGAGCGCTTGTTGCGATTGAACTGGGCGAAGTACCAGCTTTCGCCGTTAACCATGTTGCCCTGGCTGCGCACCACGTCGCCCTTGCCCGGCGGCTCGATCTTGACCACATCGGCGCCGTGGTCGCCGAGAATCTGGGTACAGAAGGGGCCGGAGATGACGCGGGTCAGGTCAATGACGCGGATGCCCGCCAGTGAACCCGATGCCTGGGAAGCGATGGGGATCATGTTACGCGACCCTCCGCCGTAGGCACCGAATCGCCATCGCTCAGCGCCAGGCGCGGCCCGGCCCTGGAGACCTGGGCCGGCAGGGAACGTCCCATCAGCTCGCTTGCCAGCCGCGAGGCGTCGATAAGGCGTTCAAGTTCGAGGCCGGTATCGATGCCCATCTCCCCGAGCAGGTAGGCCAGGTCCTCGCTGGCGATGTTGCCCGAGGCGCCGGGGGCGAAAGGGCAGCCCCCCAGTCCACCGATGGAGCTCTCGTAGCGATCCACGCCCAGCGCCAGCCCCTGCATGACGTTGGCCAGGCCGATGCCGCGGGTGTTGTGGAAGTGCAGGGTCAATGCCAGTTCGGGCGCCGCCTGGTGCAGATGGCGGACCCGCTCGGTCACCAGCGGCGGCGTGGCCATGCCGGTGGTATCGCCCAGGGAGAGATGGGTAGCACCCAGACCGGCGAAGCGCCGGGCGATGTCCTCCACCGCCTGGACCGGCACATTGCCCTCGAAGGGACAACCGAAGGCGGTAGCAATAGCACCGCGCAGCGCCACGCCGCTGCCCTCGAGCCGACGGGCGACCTGCTCGAAGCCGGCCAGGGATGCCTCGACGCTGCGGTTGACGTTCTTGGCGTTGTGGCTCTCCGAGGCGGAGACGAACAGCACCACCGAATCCACTCCGGCCTCGAGGGCCCGCTCGGCGCCCTGCAGATTGGGCACCAGGGCCGAGAGATGCAATCCGGGCGTATCACGCAGCGCCGCCACCAGCTCCGCGGCATCGGACAGCGCCGGCACCGCCCTGGGGCTGACAAAGGAGGTGACCTCGAACTCGCGTACCCCTGCCGCGATCAACGCGCGGGCCAGGGCCAGTTTCTGCTCGGTGGCGAGTACGACTGGCTCGTTCTGCAGGCCGTCGCGCAAGCCCACCTCGGTGATGTGGACGCGGCGCGGCGGGGCTTCGGGGGCAACGAGCATCGGGGCTGTCCTATTGCATGATAGGTTGCTGATACAACGACGCTACGGCAGCCCCTCCCCCGCAACAATGCGCCTTTCGTTGTAGCCTTACTCCCCCTCAGCCAGCGCCGGGAGCAGCGTCTTCAGCTTGCGCGTGAGCGTATTGCGCCCCCAGCCCAGCAGCTCGGCGGCTTCCCCCTTGCGTCCACCGGTGTGCTTGAGTGCCGTCTCGATGAGGATGCGTTCGCAAACTCTGGTAAGCGGTACCGTCTCCTCACTCCCCCTCAGCCAGTGCCGGCAGCAGCGTCTTCAGCTTGCGCGTCAGCGTATTGCGTCCCCAGCCCAGCAGTTCGGCGGCTTCCCCCTTGCGTCCACCGGTGTGCTTGAGTGCCGTCTCGATGAGGATGCGTTCGCAAACTCTGGTAAGCGGTACCGCCTCCTCACTCCCCCTCCGCCAGCGCCGGGAGCAGCGTCTTCAGTTTGCGCGTCAGCGTATTGCGCCCCCAGCCCAGCAGCTCGGCGGCTTCCCCCTTGCGTCCACCGGTGTGCTTGAGTGCCGTCTCGATGAGGATGCGTTCGAAATCCGGCACCGCCTCCTCGAGCAAGTGGGTATGGCCAGCGGCCAGCGCCCGGTCGGCCCAGTCACGGAAGGCGGTGCGCCAGTCGCCGTTGTTGCCCACATTGGCCCCGGGCTCGCGCAGCTCCTGCGGCAGGTCCTCGACGAGCACCTCGCGCCCGGAGGCCATCACCGTCAACCAGCGGCAGGTATTCTCCAGCTGGCGAACGTTGCCCGGCCAGGGCAGCCGGGTGAAGTGCGCCTCGGCCTCGGGGGTCAGCACCTTGACGTCGGTGGCGAGCTCCTTGGCCGCCTCAGCCAGGAAATGGCGCGCCAGTCGCGGTATGTCTTCGCGGCGCTCGGCCAGATTCGGCAGATGAACACGGATCACGTTGAGACGATGGAAGAGGTCCTCACGGAAGCGCCCGTCTCCTACCAGGGTCTCCAGATTCTGGTGGGTGGCGGCGATGATCCGCACGTCCACCTTCACCGAGGTGTGGCCCCCCACCCGATAGAACTCGCCGTCGGCCAGCACCCGCAGCAGGCGAGTCTGGGTCTCGGCCGGCATGTCGCCGATCTCGTCGAGAAAAAGAGTGCCCCCATTGGCCTGCTCGAAACGCCCCTGGCGCTGGGCGGTTGCACCGGTAAAGGCGCCCTTCTCGTGGCCGAACAGTTCCGACTCGATCAGGTCCTTGGGGATCGCCGCCATGTTCAAGGCAATAAACGGCTTGCCGGCCCGCGGGCTGTGCTGGTGCAGCGCCTGAGCCACCCGCTCCTTGCCGGTCCCTGACTCGCCGTTGATCAGCACGGTGATATGCGAGTGCGACAGCCGGCCGATGGCGCGGAATACCTCCTGCATGGCCGGCGCCTCACCGATGATCTCGGCATCCAGCCCCTCGGGCTCGCTGACCGGGCGCTGCCGCTCTCGGGCGTGGGCCACGGCGCGGCGAACCAGGGCCAGGGCCTCGTCGACGTCGAAGGGTTTAGGCAGGTACTCGAAGGCGCCACCCTGATAGGAGGCGACGGCACTGTCGAGGTCGGAGTGCGCCGTCATCACGATCACCGGCAGCTCCGGATGAACCTCGCGCACCTTGGCCATCAGGTCCAGGCCGTCGATCCCCGGCATGCGGATATCGGTAACCAGCACGTCCGGCGGCGACTCGAGCAGCCGCTCCAGGGCACGGTCGGCCCGATCAAGAGTCTCGACTTCCAGGTCGGGCTGGGCCAGGGCACGCTCAAGCACCCAGCGAATGGCGCGATCGTCGTCGACGACCACTACGCGTGCGACATCAGTCATGGCGCTTCTCCAGCGGAATCAGCAGTCGGAATTGGGTATGGCCGGGCTGGGACTCGCACTCGATCAGCCCATGATGCTGGTGCAGGATCGACTGCGCGATGGAAAGCCCCAGGCCACTGCCCTCGGCACGCCCGGAGACCATGGGGTAGAAGAGGGTCTCGCGCAGCGACGTGGGAATTCCCGGGCCGTTGTCGATGACCGCCACCTCGCAGACCAACCGATGGCACTCGGCCCCCAGGGTGAACTGGCGGCGGGCCCGGGTGCACAGCGTGAGCCTCGGCGAGGGAGTGCCGGCCTCCGTCATGGCCTCCACCGCATTGCGTGCCACGTTGAGCACGGCCTGGATCAGCTGCGACTCGTCACCTGACAGATCCGGCAGGCTGGGATCATAGTCGCGCTCGATCCACACGCCCGGATGCTCGACGATCAGCAGCGCGCGGACCCGCTCCAGTACCTTGTGGATATTGAGCGGTTCGTGGCGTATCACCCGATTGGGCCCCAGCATGGAATCGACCAGGTCTCGCAGGCGGTCGACCTCCTCGATGATGATACGGGTGAACTCCTGAAGGCCGGGGTCGTCGAGGTCGCGCTCCAGCAGCTGAGCCGCGCCGCGGATACCGCCCAGGGGGTTCTTGACCTCGTGGGCCAGACCCCGGGCAAGCACCTTGATGGTCTCTTGTCGGGTCTGAAGCGCCTCCTCCCGGGAGATGCGCAGCAGCCGGTCGCGAGGCTGCACCTCCAGCAGCAGCTCATTGGCAGACAGCGGCGAAACCGTGTAATCCACCGTCAGCGTCTCTCCGGTGCCCAGGGTCAGCCGCGCTTCTCGTTGGGTGAAAGGGTGGAACTCTTCGCATGCCTTGGTCAGTAACTCGCCGAGCTCCTTCCCGCCATCTACCAGGGATGGCAGGGGCAGTCCCTTGAGGCGACTCAGGCTTATTGCCAGCAGCGCTTCGGCGGCCGGGTTCATCCAGCGCAGCCGCAGCTCGCCATCGAGCAGCAGCACCGCCGTGGTGAGATGTTCCATCACGCGTTGATACATGGGGAGGTCCTACCCGGTTCGGTTTTGGCCTCCGTCGGGAGGCGCTCTCGAGACTTGTCTTTCAAGACATGTGCAAGAAGCGCGCCACTATATGGCGCGCGTCATGGCGCCTTATCGGGCAGGGGCGCACCCGCATTGCGCACCATATTAGTGCATCATGTCACGGACTGCCGATTGTTGTGCAGCGGGGACGCCAGAAGAGCAGGAAGGTCAGCGCGACTCCGAAGAAGGGACGTCGCGGGAACGATGACGATGGTGCCGGTATGGCGGTGCCTCTCGTTCGGCACCGGGATGTTGCGAGGTCTCAGCGTCGCGCAACCGCTCCAGGTGTTCGAAGGCACTGCCCTCACCCACCCGGTCGGCATGATCGAAAGCATCGAAGCGGTCCTGTTCACGAGGCGGAGGCTCGCGACAGGGCCTGTGGCTGCCGTCCGGACACAACGGCCGGTGTGGCCGGCGATGGGGCAGCTAATTGTTGGGGTTCTGGGGCAGGTTGACGCTGGCCCGCTGCACGTAAAGCGTCACTGGCGACGTCCGATGTCGCACCGCCCCACTGGCATCCAGAAGTTCGGCCTGCAGCACGTGTTCGCCGCGATTCAGGTTGTTGAGCATGAAGGTATCGGTGTGCATGGCCGTCTGACTGATCTGGCCGTCCATCAGCAAGCGCACCCGATGGTCCTCACGCAGGTTCGGCTGTATGCCCAGGGCCACCTGGACATTGCCGGCGGCCCCGGTGGGCAGAGTCTCCTCCTGACCCGGCGAGAGGATGGTAAAGCTGTCGTAAGGCATGAAGGGCTGTCCCGAGCCGGCAGAGCGTCCGTCACTTCTTTCGCTGCCGCCACCGTCGATCACGGCCGGTGCCTCCCCCTCGCTGACCTCCCCGCGGCTGGGGACCACGGTGAGAGGTTCGAGATCGACCTCCTCGCCGCCGCGCTCCGGATTGTCGGTGAACACCACGTTGCCCTGGGCATCGGTGCTGCGGTAGATGTTCTGGGCCTGGGCCAAGAGGCTTACCGAGAGCCCCAGCGCCAGAATCACGAGTACCTTGTTCATGCCTACCCCCTGCGTCGTTGCCGCCACCTGACGGCAACGGCCATGAGATTGCATCTTCACGTTATTGGATATTGTACGAAAGCAAGGGGTTCCGCCATGGCGGAACCCCTTTACTCGCTCAACACGCGAGACGACAAGCTACAGCAGACCGCAAGGACCTGGCTGTCAGCTGTCCATGATCAACAGCTGTAGTACATGTCGAACTCGACCGGGTGCGTGGTCATGCGGATGCGTTCCACATCCTCGCTGAGCAGCTCGATGTAGGCATCGATCATCTCGTCGGTGAACACGCCACCCTCGGTCAGGAAGTCACGATCCGCATCCAGTGCCTCCAGGGCCTGGTCGAGGCTGTGCGCCACGGTCGGTACGGACTTTCCCTCTTCCGGCGGCAGGTCATAGAGGTTCTTGTCCATGGCGTCGCCAGGATGGATCTTGTTCTTGATGCCATCGATGCCGGCCATCAGCATTGCCGCGAAGCACAGGTAAGGGTTGGCCGTCGGATCCGGGAAGCGCAGCTCGACACGCTTGCCCTTGGGGCTGGCGGTGTAGGGAATGCGCAGCGACGCGGAACGGTTGCGGGCGCTGTAGGCCAGCATGACCGGCGCCTCGAAACCCGGCACAAGGCGCTTGTAGGAGTTCGTCGAGGCATTGGCAAAGGCGTTGAGGGCCCGAGCGTGCTTGATGATGCCACCGATGTAGTAGAGCGCCATCTCGGAGAGACCGGCGTATTCGTCGCCGGCAAACTGGTTGACGCCCTCCTTCCAGAAGGACTGGTGGACGTGCATGCCACTGCCGTTGTCGCCGACCAGCGGCTTGGGCATGAAGGTGGCGGTCTTGCCGAAGGCGTGAGCCACGTTGTGTACCACGTACTTCATTTCCTGAAGCTCGTCGGCCTTCTTGACCAGGGTGTTGAACTTGACACCGATCTCGTTCTGACCGGCATTCGACACCTCGTGGTGATGCACCTCCACGGTCTGGCCGATGGCCTCCAGGGTGTTGCACATGGCACCACGGATATCGTGGAAGCTATCCACCGGCGGGACCGGGAAGTAGCCACCCTTGACGCGCGGACGGTGGCCCAGATTGCCGCCCTCGACCTGACGGTCGGTGGACCAGGCACCCTCTTCCGAGGTGATCTTGTACATGGAGCCCTCGATGTCGGACTTCCAGTGCACCTCGTCGAAGATGAAGAACTCGGGCTCGGGCCCGAAGAAGGCGGTATCACCCAGGCCGGAGGACTGCAGATAGGCCTCGGCGCGCTTGGCGATGGAGCGCGGATCACGCTCGTAACCCTGCATGGTGGCCGGCTCGATGATGTCGCAGCGCAGCACCAGGGTCGAGTCTTCGGTGAAGGGGTCGAGGAAGGCAGTGCCATCTTCGGGGCGCAGGATCATGTCCGACTCGTTGATGCCCTTCCAGCCGGAGATGGAAGAGCCATCGAACATCTGGCCGTTCTCGAAAAATTCCTCGTCGATGTCACGCGCCGGAATGGTGACATGCTGCTCCTTTCCGCGGGTATCGGTGAAACGCAGATCGATCCACTTGACGTCGTGTTCTTCAATCAGGGCGAGAGTCTTGGCAGACATGATGTCCTCCGCTGTGAGCTAGGCTAGAAAGGTCGGGCTTGTGTATTGCATTGGCGCTGGCGAATCCAGCAGGTGTTGTAGCATGCCGCAGCAGCGCTGCCCACGGCTGCCATGCATGAACACGGCACTGCCCACAACAATGCAGGCAGCGTGCCAATCTTGCACCGTTTCATTCCGGTTGCTTCGTATCCATCTGATTTAAAGCGATTTCAGCATCCCGAACCCAGACACCCTCTGCACCAGCATCATCAGGCCCATGCGTAAATCCGGGATGTCGCGCAGCTAGCCGCACCGAAAAGGTGCGCCAAGATGCCCCTGCGCACCACATTGAAGCATTGCGCCGCACCCTTGCCCGTTGATGGCGCGCCTCATGCCCGGGGCAGCCAGAACGTCATGGCTTGAGCACAGAAATATCCGTCCGCCGCCGCTTTGCTTCGCTTCACAACCGAAAACAGCATTCATGACCCCGAGCAATAAGGCGTCGATGTCATCACGTCGGCTGCAGCCAGACCCCCCCCCAGGTCACAGATACTTGGTGATCTGCTTGAACTCCTCGAGCGAGACCGACTGGCCCTGGGCGATCACCGCCGCGGAATCATCCAGGCAATGGTCCAGGTGATCCTGGATCAGGGTCCGCTTGGCCTGGCATACCGCCTTCTCGACGGCGTGTAACTGCTGCGCCAGATCCACGCAGGGCCGTCCTTCCTCCACCATGGCAATGACCCGACGCAGGTGACCATCCACCCGCTTCAGACGCTTGACGACGTCGTCATGGCTTTGATGTCGATGTGGCTTGTCCTGCATTAAATGTCCTCGCTGACTTGAGCCTCTTGCTTTGACCCTATCCCTCCCCGGGGGATAGGGTCAAAAGATCTTGTCTTTCATAGTGTTTAGCAAATTGCTATTGAGGTTTCCGACCGGGAGCATGCGTGGAGCTGTTTCGCGACAAACGTTATCGGCACCTGTTTACCGCTCAGGTAATCGCCTTGATCGGCACCGGCCTGACCACCGTAGGCCTGGCGCTGCTGGCCAGCGAATTGGCAGGCGAACGCGCCGGCGAGGTCCTGGGCACGGCACTCGCCATCAAGATGATCGCTTACGTTGGCATCGCCCCGGCGGTAGGGGCCTATGCGTCGCGGCTGCCGCGCCGCACGCTGCTGGTCACCCTCGACCTGCTGCGCTGTGCGGTAGTGCTGAGCCTGCCATTCGTTACCACGGTATGGCAGGTCTACCTGCTGATCTTTCTGCTCAACGCCTGCTCGGCAGGTTTCACGCCGGTATTCCAGGCCACCATCCCCGATATCTTCGAGGACGAACGGCGCTACACCCGGGCGCTGTCGCTGTCGCGGCTCGCCTACGACCTGGAAAACCTGCTAAGCCCGCTTTTCGCTGCGCTGCTGCTGGTAGTGATGTCCTTCAATGCGCTATTCGTCCTGAACGCCGTGGCGTTCCTGCTTTCTGCCATGCTGGTTGTCGGCGTGGCGCTCCCTTCACCGCACCCTGAACCGCGCGTAGGCGGCGTCTGGGCCAAGGTGACACACGGCATGAGCCTCTACCTGCGCGCCCCACGCCTGCGGGGCCTGCTGGCCCTCAACATGGCCGTGGCCGCGGCCGGCGCCATGCAGATCGTCAACACCGTCGTCTACGTACGCCATGGGCTCGGCATGGGCGAGACCAGCGTGGCGCTCGCCTTCGCGGCGGCCGGCGGCGGCTCCATGATCGTGGCCCTCTCGCTACCCGCGCTGCTGGAGCGACTCGATCAGCGTCCGGTGATGTTGACCGGTGGAGGACTCATGAGCCTCAGCCTGTTCGCCGGGCTGCTCGAGCCGGGCTTCTACACCCTGCTGCTGCTGTGGTTCGTACTGGGATCCGGTGCCTCGATGGTGATGACCCCCACCGGGCGGTTGCTCAAGCAGTCCTGTCAGGCGGAAGAGCGTCCGGCACTGTTCGCCGCACAGTTCTCGCTGTCTCACGCCTGCTGGCTGATCGCCTATCCGCTGGCCGGCTGGCTGGGAAGCTCGATGGGCATGATGGCCGCCTTTGCGACGCTGGCGGCTGTGGCCTTGGCCGCCACCCTGGCTGCTGGCCGGCTATGGCGAGCGGAGCCGATAGCGGCAAGTACATGAGGACCCGCGAATAGCCAGCGAGGTCAGCAGCGGGAAGGCACCGAACTTGCTACTCCTGGGCGCCGCTAGTCTGTACAATGCGCGGCCTACATTCCCTGCCCCGCGCCTAGGGTACTTAATAAAACGTGTACATAGGTGCGTACATATCAGCGAGTCACACCCTATGAGCACGACCGTAACTCCTTCACATATCGATAGTCTCAGGAACATTGCCATCATCGCCCACGTCGACCACGGCAAGACCACCCTGGTCGACAAGCTCCTCAGCCAGTCCGGCACGCTGGACCGCAAGGCGGAGGGGCAAGAGCGCATCATGGACTCCAACGACCAGGAAAAGGAACGCGGCATCACCATCCTGGCCAAGAACACGGCCATCCGCTGGCAGGCGCCCGACGGCGAGCACTTCCACATCAATATCGTTGACACGCCCGGACACGCCGACTTCGGCGGCGAAGTCGAGCGCGTCATGTCCATGGTCGACTCTGTGCTGCTCCTGGTGGACGCGGTCGACGGCCCCATGCCGCAGACCCGATTCGTCACCCAGAAGGCCTTCGACCAGGGCCTCAAGCCCATCGTGGTCGTCAACAAGATCGACCGCCCCGGCGCCCGCCCGGACTGGGTGATCGACCAGATCTTCGACCTGTTCGACAACCTGGGGGCCAGCGACGACCAGCTCGACTTCCCGATCATCTACTGCTCGGCGCTCAACGGCATCGCCGGACCGGATCCCGATGAACTGGCCGAGGACATGACGCCCATGTTCCAGTCCATCGTCGACATCGTCGAGCCGCCCAAGGTCGAGCTCAATGGTCCCTTCCAGATGCAGATCTCCGCGCTGGACTACAACAGTTACGTCGGAGTCATCGGCCTGGGCCGCATCAAGCGCGGTTCGGTGAAGCCCAACCAGCAGGTCACCATCGTCACCAAGGAGGGCAACACGCGTAAGGGCAAGATCGGCCAGGTGATGACCCACATGGGCCTTGAGCGCGTGCAGACCGACGAAGCCACCGCCGGCGACATCGTCTGCATCACCGGCATCGACAACCTGGCAATCTCCGACACCCTGTGTGATCCGGCCGCCGTCGAGGCGCTGCCGCCGCTCTCCGTGGACGAGCCCACCGTCTCCATGAGCTTCCAGGTCAACGACTCGCCCTTCGCCGGCAAGGATGGCAAGTTCGTCACCAGCCGCAACATCAAGGATCGACTCGACCAGGAACTGATCCATAACGTGGCGCTGCGTGTCGAGCAGGGCGAGACCCCGGAGAAGTTCAAGGTCTCCGGTCGCGGCGAGCTGCACCTCTCGGTGCTGATCGAGAGCATGCGTCGCGAGGGCTTCGAGCTCGCCGTGGGTCGTCCCGAGGTGATCATCCGCGAGATCGACGGGGAGAAGCAGGAGCCCTACGAGGAAGTGATCATCGACTGCGAGGAGCAGCACCAGGGCGCCATCATGGAGGAGCTCGGCTATCGCAAGGGCGAGCTGCTCAACATGAACCCGGACGGCAAGGGTCGCGTGCGCCTGGACTTCATGATCCCCGCCCGCGGGCTGATCGGCTTCCGTGGCCAGTTCCTGACCCTGACCTCGGGCACTGGCATCCTCACCAGCCGCTTCGACCACTACGGGCCGCTGAAGCCCGATGCCTCCATCGAGCGCCGCAACGGCGTGCTGGTCTCTATGGTTTCCGGCAAGGCCCTGGCCTACGCCCTGTATGCCCTGCAGGAGCGCGGCAAGCTGATCATCGATCACGGCACCGAGGTCTACGAGGGCATGCTGATCGGCATCAACAACCGCGCCAACGACATGGTGGTCAACCCCACCAAGGGCAAGAAGCTCGACAACATGCGCGCCTCGGGCAACGATGAGAACATCGTGCTCACCCCGCCCGTCAGGTTCAGCCTCGAGCAGGCCATCGAGTTCCTCGATGATGACGAACTGGTGGAGATCACCCCGCACCACATCCGCCTGCGCAAGAAACATCTGACCGAGAACGATCGCAAGCGCGCCGGCAAGAAGTGACGTTCGCCGTACATGCCATACCGGAGCCCGCCCACTGGCGGGCTCTTTCGTTTCGCCTCTCTCATTTCCGACCGCTGCATGCTGCCCTTGCCGGCGCCGGCGGCTATGCTGGAGGCTGAATTCCCCTACCGAAGGAGAACCGCCATGCACAAGCATGTGGAGTGGGACGACCCCGGGCGCGACAGCGTACTAGCGTATTTTGCCAATGATCCCGAGCAGCTTGTCGAGCCCCGGCCCGGTGACATCCTCTCGGCCCGCTACGAGGGCACCATCGTCCGGGTGAAGGTAGAGGCCTGGGTCGAGGGCACCAGCATCGGCGAGGTGGCGGCAATCATCGCCCTGGACAACGGCCGACGCCTCAAGTCCCATGGCAAGCTCGCCCTGGGCGACACCGTACGCCTGCCGGACGACAGGCGTGCCCTGGAGCCCGAACCCGGCGAGCCCGAAAACGACGAGGATTGATCCAGCGCGTGGATACCATCCTCACCACCAACGCCCCCTAAACGCAGACCGACTAGCCAGGAAGGGGGCTTGTGACGCAAAGTCGCGTAGCAGGCCCACAAGGCCATCAAGACAATCCTGGATCCCCATGAGCACGCACAACGTCTGGACTCACAAGGGCACCTTCCTGCTCGCCGCCGTCGGCTCGGCCGTCGGGCTCGGCAACCTCTGGCGCTTTCCCTACCTGACCGGCGAGAACGGCGGTGGCGCCTTCATTCTGGTCTATGCCATTACCATCTTCGCGGTGGGCATTCCCATCCTGATCGCCGAGATCATGCTGGGACGCAACAGCCGTCGCAGCCCGATCATGGGCATGCGCTTCCTGACCCGTACCCACCAGACGTCGCGAAGCTGGGAATCGATCGGCTGGCTGGGCGCTGCTTCGGCCTTCCTGATCCTGAGCTTCTACTCGGTCATCGCCGGCTGGGCGATCCACTACACCGGCTTGATGTTAACCGGTGCCATGATCGACGTGGATGCCGGCAGCGTAGGGCAGAGCTTCGATGCCCTGCTCGCCTCGCCATCGCTGCTGACGCTCTACCACACCCTGTTCATCGCCGCCTCGGCGCTGATCGTGGGACTCGGCATCCACAGGGGCATCGAGGCCGGGCTGCGCGTGCTGATGCCCTCGCTGTTCGTGATCCTGCTGGTGGTGCTGAGCTACGGCGCCATCATCGGCGACTTCGGAGCCGCTGCCAGCTTCCTGTTCACTTTCAATCTGGCCGATCTCAGCCTGGAAGGCTGGCTGCAGGCGATGGGTCAGTCCTTCTTCACATTGAGCCTGGGCATGGGCGCGATCATGGCCTACGGCGCCTACATGCCCGGCGAGGCCTCGCTGACTCGTACGGCTTTTTCCATCGCCGTGGTCGACACTGCCGTGGCCATGGTCGCCGGCCTGGCGATCTTCTCGCTGGTCTTCGGTGCCGGGCTTGACCCCGGCGAGGGCCCGGGACTGATGTTCGTCACCCTACCACTGGCCTTTGCCGAGATGCCCGGCGGGGCCTTGGTCGGCGGCGCCTTCTTCATTCTGGTGCTGGGCGCGGCCATCAGCTCCTCGATCTCGCTGATCGAGCCGGTGGCGGCCTTCCTGGTCGAGCGCTTCGACCTGACCCGGCCCCAGGCCGTGGCGGTCATGGTCATCGCCAGCTGGGCGCTGGGACTGCTCACCGTGCTCAGTTTCAACCTCTGGGCCGAAGGCACGCTCTTGCACGTCCTCTTCGGGCGCAGCGCCTTTGAGCTCATCGAGCTGCTGACCAACATCTTCATGCCACTGGGTGGGCTTCTGATCGCGCTCTTCGCCGGCTGGACGCTGACCCACTCCGAGGTGATGAAGGAGATGCGCACCAACGAGCGCTGGTTCCGCACCTGGCGCTTCCTGGTGCGCTTCGTAGCGCCTGCGGCGGTCGCCTTCGTCTTTCTGCGCAGCATTCCGCAGGTGGAGGGCTACCTGATCCCGGCCATCGGCGCCGTAGTGATCATCGGCGCTTTCGCCGCTGGTCGAACCTTCCTGGCCGATGACAGCCAGGAACTGTAAGAACAACAACCGACGAGATCCGACATGGCAGCCATCATCGACGTCCAGCACGTCAACAAGGCCTTCGGCGGCCTCAAGGTCATCAATGACTGCTCGATCCAGGTGGAGCAGGGATCGATCACCGGCCTGATCGGGCCCAACGGCGCCGGCAAGTCGACGCTGTTCAACATCATCGCCGGTTCCCTGCCGCTGGACAGCGGCCAGGTGCTGCTCGACGGCGAAGACATCACCAACCGACCCGCCAACGAGCTGTTTCACAAGGGGCTTTTGCGCACCTTCCAGATCGCCCACGAGTTCTCCCACATGACCGCCCTGGAGAACCTGATGATGGTGCCGCCGGCCCAGGCCGGCGAGACCCTCTTCAATGCCTGGCTCAAGCCCTCCCTGGTCAGCCGGCAGGAGGACGAGGTTCGCCGGCGCGCCCTGGAGGTGATCGACTTCATCGGTCTGCACCACGTCCGCAACGAGCTGGCCGGCAATCTTTCCGGCGGCCAGAAAAAGCTCCTGGAACTCGGCCGCACCATGATGACCGACGCCCGGGTGGTGCTGCTCGACGAGATCGCCGCCGGGGTCAACCGCACCCTGCTCGGCGACCTGGTGACCAACATCGAGCGGCTCAACCGCGAGATGGGCTACACCTTCCTGGTCATCGAGCACGACATGGACATGATCGCCCGGCTCTGTGACCCGGTGATCGTGCTGGCCCAGGGCAGCGTGATGGTCGAGGGCAGTATCGAGGAGATACAGAACAACCCGCAGGTCATCGAGGCCTACTTCGGCGCCGCGTCCTGACGGGAGAGTCGCCACCCGGGGGCAGGCACCCGACCAGCGCTTTCCAGCGCTTTCCAACAACGAGAACGAACGCAGAGAACATCTGACAATGCCATTACTCGACGCACGCGACGTGCACGGTGGCTACGGCGGCATGAACATCCTCAACGGGGTGGACATGACCATCGAGGCCGACGAGATCGGCGTGATCGTCGGCCCCAACGGCGCCGGCAAGTCCACCATGCTCAAGGCCATCTTCGGTCTGCTCCACGTCAGCCAGGGCGATATCCTGCTGCGTGGCGAGCCGATCCATAATCTCCCCCCCAACAAGCTGGTGCAGAAGGGGATGGGCTTCGTTCCCCAGGAGCACAATGTCTTCCCGAGCCTCACGGTGAAGGAGAACCTGGAGATGGGCGCCTTCCTCAAGCCCGACAACGTCAAGCGCATGTTGAAGCAGGTCTACGAGTTCTTCCCGCCGCTCCATGACAAGCGGCACCAGCCGGCCGGTGAGCTCTCCGGCGGCCAGCGCCAGATGGTGGCCATGGGCCGGGCGCTGATGGCGGAACCCAGCCTGCTGCTGCTCGACGAACCCACCGCCGGTCTCTCGCCGCTCTTCATGAACGAGATATTCGAGCAGGTAAAGCTGGTCAACTCGGCCGGCGTGGGCATCCTGATGGTCGAGCAGAACGCCAAGCAGGCCCTGGCCATTGCCGATCGAGGCTTCGTGCTGGCCGCCGGCCAGAACCGTTTCACCGATACCGGCGCCGCCCTGCTGGCCGATCCGGAAGTCGCCAAGAGCTTCCTGGGCGGCTAGCCCAGAAGGTCCGAGAAGGTGGGAGAGTACCGACGTGAATGAATTTGTCTTCTTTATCAACAACGTGGTGATCGCTGGCAGCGTGAGCGGCTCGATCTATGCCATCGGCGCGGTAGGCGTAACGCTGATCTTCAGTATCATGCGCTTCGCCCACTTCGCCCATGGCGACATGATGACCTTCGGTGCCTTCATGGTGCTGTTGCTGACCACCGCCTTCCCCGGCGCGGGCGCCGCCTTCGGTGTACCCTCGGCGCTGATCCTGCTGCCGCTGGCCATGGCGCTCACCGCCCTGCTCGCGGTGGGCATCGACAAGGCGTTCTACAAGCCGCTGCGCGCCCACGGCGTCAAGCCGATCGTGCTGGTGATCGGCTCGCTGGGGGTCACGCTGATGCTCCAGGGCCTGATCCGGCTGTTTGCCGGTACCAGCGGACAGAGCCTCTACGTGGATGACCGCAAGGAGATCTTCCGCCTCGCACTGCCCTTCGAGGGCGCGCGGGCCCCGGTAGTGATCACCGAACCGCAGCTCTACCTCTTCGTGATCACTCTCGTCGCGGTGATCGGCTTGCACCTCTTTCTCAATCGCTCGCGGCTGGGCAAGGCGATGCGCGCCATGTCCGACAACCCCGACCTGGCCCAGGCCTCGGGTATCAACACCAATACCATCGTCGCCGTCACCTGGGTGATCGCCGGGGGACTGGCCGCCATCGCCGGCACCCTGCTGTCGCTGGACGTGACCTTCAAGCCCGACCTCAGCTTCTTCCTGCTGCTGCCGATCTTTGCCGCAGCCATCGTCGGCGGCGTGGGCCATCCCTATGGCGCCGTCGCCGGTGGCTTCGTGGTCGGCTTCGCCGAGACCCTCGCGGTCTTCAACTGGAGCGTAATGCTGCGACCCTTCCGCGACAGCCTGCCGGAGTGGCTGACCCAGTCCGGCAACCTGGCCTTCGTCGGCACCGAATACAAGATCGTGGTGCCCTTCTTCATCCTGGTCGTCATTCTGGTGTGGCGCCCCACCGGCATCTTCAAGGGCAAGGTGATCTGATGGAAACCAAACGAGCCGATACTGTCGCCGCGCCGCGCCGCTTCCCGCTGCGCGAAGTGATCCTCTTCGCTGCCGTACTGGTGGCCGTGCTGGGCGTCTATGCCGTCATGGGCCCGGCATACAGCACCCGCATGCTGGTCGAGGCCTCCTGCTACGCCATCCTGGCCCTGGGCCTGACCATTCAGTGGGGCTATGCCGGCCAGTTCAACGCCGGGGTAATGGGCTTCGTCGCCCTGGGCGGCTTCTGTGCCATGCTCTTCAGCTTTCCGGTCAATCCAGACTTCTGGGAGAGCGAGCTACCCGGTGAGCTGGGCCTGGCATTACTCTATATGGTCGCCGCCGTGGTGGTGGTGTTCGGCGCCACCCGGCTCAACCGCCTCGGCGTGCCGAAAAAGCTGCGTACCGTCATCGCCATCGCTCTCGGGGTGGTGCTCTACCTGGTGGTGGTCAATGCCTTCCGCGGCGTGACCGACCAGATCGAATCCCGTGCCGGCTTCATCGGCGGCCTGGGCCTGCCGGTCGGCGTCGGCTGGATCATCGGCGGGGCGCTCGCCGGTGGCGTCGGCTACTTCATTGGCCGCGTCTGCCTGGGGCTGCGCAGCGACTACCTGGCCATCGCCACCCTGGGCATTGCCGAGATCATCAAGGCCTTCCTCAAGAACTCCGACTGGCTGACTCGCGGCACGGCCACCGTCTCGCCCCTGCCCTGGCCGGTGCCGGGCCCGTCCGAGGTCGGCTTCACCCTGGCCCGGGCCCTCTACCTCTCGGTCACCGCGGTGATGATCGCGGTAATCTTCTTCCTGCTGAGTCGCGCCTACCACGCCCCCTGGGGGCGGATGATCCGCGCCATCCGCGACAACGAGATCTCCGCTGCGGCCATGGGCAAGGATATCAACAAGCGCCGCCTGGAGATCTTCGTGCTGGGCTGCATCCTGATGGGGATCGGCGGGGCAGCCATGGCCAGCTTCAACACCATGTTCGACCCCCAGGGTTACCTGCCGCTCAATCACACCTTCCTGGTGCTGGTGATGGTGATCCTGGGCGGGCCCGGCAACAACCTGGGCACCATCTTCGGCGCCGTGGCGGTCTACATTATCTGGATCATGTCAGCACCCTTGGCACTGTTCCTCATGGACATGGCCGTCGCCTTCGGTGAGGGCGCCTTCGGCTGGGAAGCGCCCACCAACCTGGACAGCCGGGCCCTCCAGGCTCGCGTCTTCGTGATCGGCCTGCTGATCACCCTGGTACTTCGCTATGCGCCCAAGGGGCTGCTGCCGGAGAAGGTCCGCCACCACGGCTGATTAAAGCCGTAAGCCGTAAGTTGCGTAGGCCGGATAAGCCGAAGGCGCATCCGGCGGATCATGCCCGGTGCGCTGGCGCTTACCGGGCCTACGGTCGGATGGCCAGCCAGTATCGTACTGGTCAACGATCACGCCAGTCTGCGATGCACCAAAGCAAAGGCCCCGGCGGTTGCCGGGGCCTCGTGCTGCCGGAGTCGAGGCCTTAGAGGTCGTCTGCCTCGAGTTCGCCGACCTGCACGAACTCGCCGTCCTCGACGGTCATCTCGACCACGATGCCGGGGACGTCACCGTTCTCGTCGAACTCGTGGGTGCCGGAGGCGCCCTCGTAGTTGATCTCGGTGCCGGCGGCGATCAGCTCCACCGCCTTCTCCCATTCGCCGGGCAGGATCACCTCGCCGGGGGCCATGGCGACGCTGCGCAGCGCCTCGGAGAGCCCCTCACGCTCGGCGCTGCCGTTCTGCTCGATGGCGAGTGCCAGCAGGAAGGCCGCATCGTAGGCCTGGGCCGCGAACACCGCATCCGGGTCGACGTCCGCCGCTTCGGCGGCCTCGCTGAACATGGCGGTACCCGGCAGGTCCGGGCTGCCCGGCCGAGTGGCGATCATGCCCTCGAGCACATCGGCGCCCACGGCATCCACCAGGCTGTTGCCGACCATGCCGTCGGCGCCCACGTACTGGGTGAACATGCCGCTCTCGTAGGCCTGGCGCAACACGGTCTGGCCCGAAGTATCGGCATAGGCCAGCACGACCAGAGTCGGCACGCCGCTGGACGAGAGGGTACCCAGCTCCGAGCGGTAGTCGGCACGGTTATCCTCGTGGGCCAGGTTCGCGGCCACCGTGCCACCCTCGGCTTCGAAGGTCGTGGCGAAGGCATCGGAAAGGCCCTGACCGTAGTCGTTGTTGACGTAGGTGACCGCCACCTCGTCGATGCCCTTCTCGAGCAGCAGCTTGGCCAGCATCTCGCCCTGGAAGGCGTCCGAGGGCACGGTGCGGAACACCAGGTCGTTGTCGTCCAGCTCGCTGACCGCCGGGGCCGTGGAGGCCGGCGAGACCATTACCACGCCGCCGGGAATGGCCGCGTTGTTGGCCGCCGCGATGGTGGCACCGGTGCACAGGGCGCCGACAATGGCCGTGACCTGCTCGGTGTTGACCATGCGATCGGCCGAGTTCGAGGCGGCCGAGGCATCGGAACAGGTGGTATCCCCGGTGGGCATCTCGATCATCTGACCATCGAGGAGACCGCCTTGCTCGTTGATCTGGTTCACCGCAAGCTGGGCGCCATCGAAGATCGGCGGGGTCAGACTCTCGATCCCGCCGGTGAAGCCCCCCAGGAAACCGATCTTGACTTCGGCCTGGGCCATGCCCGAAAAGGCTACGGTAGACGCGGCAACTGCCATCGCCAGTACGTGTTTTTTCATGATTGTCGTCTCACTCAGGTTGCTCGGGTAACACACCCTCACAATCTGGAACCCTTCCTGCCAGAACACAAGTCCGCCCCGCCAACGCTCGCGGCAACGGCGCCTATACTGACAGTCGTCCATCAATCCTGGAGGCACAACATGAACTACCCGCTTTACGCCACCATTACCCTAGCCACTACATTGGGCCTTGCCGCGGGCAGCGCGCTCGCGTTCGAGCCCACCGGTCAGGACGTGACCTATGACGTCGCCGGCGAGGCCTTCGAGGGCTACCTCGCCACCGCCGAGGGGGAGGCCCGCGGCAGCGTGCTGGTCATCCACGACTGGGACGGCCTCGATGACTACGAGCGCCAGCGCGCCGACATGCTCGCCAAACAGGGCTATGACGCCTTCGCCGTCGACCTCTACGGCCAGGGCAACCGCCCGGAGGAGGTCGATGCCAAGAAGGCCGAGACGGCCCGACTCTACGATGACCGCGAACGCATGCGTACCCTGACACTGGCCGGCCTGGCCGAGGCACGGGACCAGGGAGCCGCAACACCCACCGTGGTGATGGGCTACTGCTTCGGCGGCGCCGTGGTGCTGGAGCTCGCCCGCTCAGGCGAGGCGGAGGACGTGGCCGGCTATGCCACCTTCCATGGCGGCCTGGCGACCCCCGAGGGCCAGTCCTACGCCGGTGATACTCCCCCGATTCTGGTCGCCCACGGCGGTGCCGACCAGTCGATCTCCCTGGACGACGTCGCCACCCTGGGCGGGGAGCTCGAGGCCGCTGGCGCCACCTACGAGATCCAGATCTACTCCGGCGCCCCCCACGCCTTTACCGTATTCGGCAGCGACCGCTATCAGCAGCGCGCCGACGAGAAGTCCTGGGAGGCGTTCCACGAACTGCTCGACGAGGTGCTGTGACCATGCACATCACCCCCCTCTCCGGCAGCCGTACCGAGATTGGCGAGGCTCACGGTCGCGCCCATGCCGAGCTGATCACTCACAGCCTCGAGGTCTATGACCGGCTGTTTCAGGACTTCGTGGGCCTCGACTGGGCCAGCGCACGCCAGACGGCCGGGCGCTTCCTGCCGATGATCGAGCGCGGTTTCCCGGCCATCCTCGAGGAGATGGACGGCATCGCACGGGGGGCCGGGCTCGACTTCGAGGACATCCTTACCCTCAACTGCCGCAGCGAGATCTCGCTGACCCAGGCCAGCGGTGGCTGCTCGGCTTTCGCCCTGAACCGCAACGGCACCCAATGGCTGGCCCAGAACTGGGACTGGCGGACCGACCAGCTGCACAACGTGGTAGCACTGGAGATCAGCGGCCACGACGCCCCCGCCCTGATCAGCATCGGCGAGGCGGGCATGGTGGCCAAGATCGGCATGAACGAGCATGGCATCGGGGTCTGCCTCAACGCCATCCGCTCGCGGACCTGCGGTGAGGGGCTTCCCATCCACGTCGCCCTGCGCAAGATCCTCGAGAGCGCCGACATGGAAAGCGCCGTGGCCGTAGCCTGCCGCGATCGGGTCTGCTCGCCAGCCCATTTCCTGATCGGCAGTGCCCAAGTCGGCAACGAAGAGGGCCAGGCCGCCGGGCTGGAGGTCCATCCCGGCGAGCCCGGCCGGCTGGCCCCCGAGGCCGGTACGGTCACCCACACCAACCACCTCTATGCCCGCACCGCCACCTGCCAGGTCGAGGATTTCCCGCGCCCCGACTCTCGCCAGCGCCTGGCGCGGCTCGATAGCCTGCTGCGCGAGCGGCTGCCCGCCGAGGGGGAGATCGGCGAGAGCGAGCTGTTCGAGATCCTCAGCGACCATCACGGTGAACCGCTCTCGATCTGCCGCCACTTCAACCCCAACCAGCCCCCCGAAGAGCGCATGGAGACACTGTTCTCGGTCGTCATGAACCTGACCCGGTGCCGCCTGACGCTGCGCCACGGCAAGCCCTGCGAGAGTGACGAGAGCCTGACCGTGCAGTTCAGCACAGAATGACCGCTTGACGCAGGTCAAATGCGACTACAATGCAAACGACAAATGTTGTCGTTTCCCGGGGAGAGGGGTAATCTATTCATGCGATTGATTCTCATCAGCATGAAGGATACCAACATGAAACAGCTGCTTTTCGCCGCTCTCTGCGCCGGGCTTCTGGCCACCACCGCCCAGGCCGAGGAGCGTCCTGATCACTTCGAGGGCGAGACCGCCGGCAGCCTGGCCGAGGCCGTAATCCAGTTCTCCGAGACCAACCGCCAACTGGCCGAGCTGCTCGCGCAGGAAGAGCTGAGCAACGCCGAGCTCGGCACCATTCACGAACTCTCCTATACCCTGGAAAACGCCCTGGCGACGTTCGGTGAGGAGCTCGACACCATGGCCGTGGACCTGGAGGAAGTGCATCTGGGCTCCGAGAGCGTCGAACGCGAGCGCGTGCGCAGCCACGGTGCGGCCTACCTCGAGGCAGCCCAGACCCTGGTGCCCTGACCCTTCCCGACGGACCGAGTCTCGCCGAAACGACGCGGGCGGACCCTCTCGATAGGGCCCGCCCGCTGGCTTTCGCGTCTGTGTTGTCCGACTCGCGACTGCTCAACCGAGGTCAACAAACGGTAGCCAAAGACCGGCTATGATGGGAGGCTGTATTTGCTGCATCGCAGTAATCACCATCGGAGCTGACCCCATGGACGCACCCAACGACGACCGCTATATCGAGAATCGCACCTACGACGAGATCCAGGTAGGCGACAAGGCCTACCTCGAAAAGCGCCTGACCCTGGATGACATCAAGCTGTTCGCCATCATGTCCGGGGACGTCAACCCTTCTCATGTGGACGACGATTTCGCGCGCAGTTCCCGCTTTCAGGAAGTCATTGCCCACGGCATGTGGGGCGGTGCGCTGATTTCCACGGTGCTGGGCACCCAGCTTCCCGGCCCCGGCACCCTCTACCTGGGGCAGACGCTGAGCTTCCGGGCACCGGTCAACCTCGGCGATGTGCTCAAGGTCAGCGTGCGCGTCACCGCCAAGGACGACGCCCGCTCCCAGTTGACCCTGGACTGCCGCTGCGAAAACCAGAAAGGCAAGGTGGTCATCGAGGGCGAGGCCCGGGTGCTCGCGCCCAAGGAGAAGGTACGCCGGCCACGAACCGTGCTGCCCACGGTGCGCCTGGCCGAGCGCGGACGCCTGCACGAGATCCTGTCTGCCGCCGACCATCCGCCCGCCATTCCCGTGGCCGTGGTGCATCCGGTGGATGATGTGTCGCTGACCGGGGCCGTGGCCGCCGCCCACCAGGGCCTGATCACCCCCCTGCTGGTCGGCCCGGAAGCGAAGATCCGCGCCGCGGCCGATACCGCCGAGATCGACATCAGCGAGTTCGAGGTGATCGACGCGCCCCATAGCCATGCTGCTGCGGAGCGCGCCGTGGCCCTGGTGAAAGAGGGTCGCGCCGAGGCGCTCATGAAGGGTGCTCTGCACACCGACGAACTGATGCACGAGGTGCTCAAGCGCGAGGGGGGTCTGCGCACGGAACGCAGTATCAGCCACGTCATGGCCTTCGATGTCCCGACCTACCCGCGGCCGCTGTTCATCACCGACGCCGCCATCAATATCACCCCCAGCCTCGACCAGAAACGCGATATCGTCTGCAACGCCATCGAGCTGGCCCAGGCCCTAGGCAATGCCGACCCCAAGGTCGCCATTCTTGCCGCAGTGGAAACGGTCAACTCCAGGATGCCCTCCACGCTGGATGCCGCCGCCCTGTGCAAGATGGCCGACCGCGGCCAGATCAAGGGCGGGACTCTGGACGGCCCGCTGGCCTTCGACAACGCCATCTCCGAGAGCGCCGCGCGCACCAAGGGCATCGACTCAGCGGTTGCCGGCCGTGCGGATGTGCTGGTCGCCCCGGACCTGGAGGCCGCCAACATGCTGATGAAACAGCTGACCTACCTGGCCGACGCCACCGGTGCCGGCCTGGTGCTGGGCGCCCGGGTGCCGATCATCCTGACCAGCCGCGCCGACGAGGCCATCACCCGCATGGCCTCCTGCGCCCTGGCCCTGCTCGTGGCGGATCATCAGAAACGCCAGGGTCTGCCCAGCCAGAGTACTTGAGATGAGGAGCCTGAAATGAGCCATATCCTGACCCTCAACAGCGGCTCTTCCAGCCTGAAGTTTGCCCTTTACCCGCTGGCGGGTGCCGATTCACTCGACACCCTGACACCCCGCTATCGCGGCATGTTTTCCGGGCTGAACGGCGGCACCCCCAGGCTGAAGCTGCAGGACAGCGAGGGCCGTCCCGTGGCGGTGGACATGGGCGAACTACCCTCGAGGCTCGAGCTGCCCGACGCCATGGCGCATCTGTTGAGCTGGCTCGAAGACCTCCCCGATCTGTCGCTTGCCGCGGTGGGACACCGGGTGGTGCACGGTGGCCGCGACTACCAACAGCCAGTGGCACTCACGCCCAAGATCACCGCCGCGCTGGGCGAGCTCGAGTCGCTGGCACCGCTTCATCAGCCCTTCTGCCTGGCGCCCGTGGCACCGCTCGCCGAGCGCCATCCGGACCTGCCCCAGGTGGCCTGCTTCGACACCGCCTTCCACGCCAACCAGCCCGAGGTGGCCCGCCAGTTCGCCCTGCCCCGCGAGATGACTCAGCGCGGCCTGATCCGCTACGGCTTCCACGGCCTCTCGTATGACTACATCAACCGCGTGCTGCCCCGACACCTGGGCGATGCTCGCCGCGAACGGGTAATCGTCGCCCATCTGGGCAATGGGGCCAGCCTGTGCGCCATTCGCAACGGTACCAGTGTGGCTTCCACCATGGGCTTTACCGCCATTGAAGGCATGCCCATGGGCACCCGCAGCGGCAGCCTCGACCCCGGGCTGGTGCTGCACCTGATACAGCAGGAAGGCATGAGCGCCGAGGCGCTCACCGAGACGCTCTACAAGCGCTCCGGCCTGTTGGGCGTTTCCGGCATCAGCAGCGACATGCGCGAGTTGCTGGCCAGCCCCGCCCCCGAAGCCCGCGAGGCGGTGGATCTCTATGCCTACCGCGCCGTGTGCGAGATCGGCAGCCTGGCCGCCGCCCTGGGGGGACTCGACCAGCTCATCTTCACCGCCGGCATCGGCGAACACGCCGCCCCGGTGCGCGAGGCCATCTGCCGAGGCTGCGAGTGGCTGGGACTGGAACTCGATAGCGAGGCCAACCAGCGCGACGCTGACCAGATCAGTACCGCCGACAGCCGTGTCGGCGCCTGGGTGATTCCCACCGACGAGGAGCGCATGATCGCTTGGTACACCGCCCAGGTAGCAGGCCTGGCATAGCCCCCTGTCAGGGCGAAAGACCGATCTGCCCGTGCCTGCTCGTCGGAGGCGCTGGCGCTATCCCGCCAGCGCCTCTTCCACCAGGCCTCGCGCCTCATCGCTCATGGGCAGGCCCAGCGCCAGTTCATGAGCCTGTGGCGACATCTTCTTCCAGGTCATCTGCACGATGCGGATCAGATGGTCGTGGTCGATCTGCTTCGAGAAGTCGCCGAAGTAGTTCTCAAGAAACACCAGGCATGCGCAATCCTCCACGGTCTGGGCGCCAGGGTCGCGCCCCAGGCCCTGCTTACGGATCATCCGCTCCACCCGCTCGGCCTGCTCGGCGGAGTAGCCCGCCTCCTGCATGAGCCGAGCGGTGGTCTCGCCGGCGCGCTGGCCCTGATCGCGCCGCCAGGTCAGGTAACCTACCCGTCCCTCGGGATAGTCGCTCCGCGGCACCTGCCAGCGCTGCAGGTGCTGGCCGCGCACCGCCAGCTGCACCAGCTCATCGGGGTGCTCATGCAGCCGCTCCAGCCAGGCGCTCATGCGCCCGGCATGCCACAGCTCCTGGGGTACCGGCTCGCCGTCCACCTCCACACTGCGCGGGTCCTCCGCATGCAGGGCATCCAGCGCGGCCAGGGTCTTAGCGTAAAGGGTATCAGACATGCTCACTCCTTGTGATCGATAGCGGGGCGCATCGCCTCACAGCATATCAGCGGACGTGCCGATCGGGGCGAACGCAAGCCCGTGGCGAGATACACTGATTCGTGAAACCGACAAGGAAGAAAACCGACGAGGAGTCGCCCCATGAAATACATCTTCGAGGTGCATATCCGCGAGGGCTATCGGGCCGAGGATTACGCGGAGGCCTGGGTTCGCGCCAGCGAGCGGATCCAGCAGGCGCCGGGGGCGCGAGGCACCGAGCTGCATCGCAAGATCGGCGACCCGACCACCCTGATCGCCATCGCCCACTGGGACAGCAAGGCCAGCCGCGACGCCATGGAGGCGCAGCACGACCCAGTGGTCAAGGAGATCATCCGAAGCGCGGCCCCGTGCTGTGAGATCCGCCCGCTCGGCGAGTTCGAGGAGCCCGAGTGGGTGGTTATGCCGCCCGCCGCCACCAGGTCATGAGCGTTGGACAAGCGACGAACCGCTCAGAGCCAGGGGCGGTTTTCCATGAATCCAGGGTTGGGCAAGATCAGTCTGCGGGAGGCGTGGCGAAGCGCGCGCGCAACCGTCCGAGCTCCTTCTCGGACCAGCCCTCCGGCTCGGTGAGGGCCAGCCAGGCCTCCAGATAGTGCGCAGCAGCGATGCTATGGCCATAACCGGGCGGGGCACGCCCGATGGCGAGGTCAGCGAGCAGCTGCAGAAAGGTCACCACCGGATACCAGCGCAGCTCCTCGGAGACATCCGGCGCACGAGGCTCGTGCATCCACTCCGGCTCCCGGTAGAGCGCCTGGGGCTCGAAGAAGGTGATGGGGTCGCTGCCGTACTGCAGATAGGCGATGCGAAACGCTCCCCAAGCCTCGTGGTCAGGATCGTCGAGCCCCTGATACTGGTTCATGAAGCGCACCACTCCGCCGTCGCGGAATACCGGCAGCCAGGCGGGAGAGCCTGGGTCGCGATCGCGGGTCACGTTTTGCCAGGTCTCGCTGCGATAGGGCGGGCCGCTCCACAGCACCCCCTGGAAGGGGTCGTCGATGATGTCGTAGAGATCGAAGGAGAGATCCGAGTTCAGCGCACCCAGGCTAAGCCCGTGCAGGTAGAGGCGCGGACGATCTTCCTCGGGCAGGCGCTTCCAGTGCTCGTAGACCGCCTCGAACAGGGCACGGGCATTTTCGACCCCGTACTCCCCCTCGACGAGCACCGAGAGATGGCTGGGCAGATAGGAGTACTGGGCGGTGACCGTGGCGATATCACCGCGATGCAGATACTCCACGGGTTCCTGGGCCGCCGGGTCGATCCAGCCTCGGCCGGTGGGGGTGGCCACCAGCAGCACGGCACGCTCGAAGCCACCCACCCGCTTGAGCTCCTCCACGGCCAGCCGGGCACGGTCCCGGGGCGTCTCGGCAGCGCCCAGCCCCACATAGACACGAATCGGCTCAGGTACCGCCTCGCCGAGAAAGGCGCTCAGCTGCTCACCGGAGGGCCCGCGTGTGACGAAACGGCGCCCCCGGCTGCCCAGCGCCTCCCAGCTCACCAGCGACTCGGCACTGCCGGTCTTCCTGGGGTCCGGAGGGGGTGTCAGGTCGTCCTGGATCACCTCATCGAGCTGCTGGAAGGAGTTGTCGGCCGCGCGCAGCGCCAGGGTAAAGAAGATGCCGTCGATCACCGACCAGAACAGGGCCGCGGCAGCGACCACTCCCAGCACATTGGAGACCCGGCGGGGAATGAATCGCTGAAGTCGGCGCGAGAGGAAGCGGAAAGTGTGTTTGAAGAGCCTGGCGACGAGCAGCAACCCGGCAAAGACCGCCAGCGTGATCAAGGCGATGGTGAACGGGCGGCTCCCCTCCACCTCGTCCATCTCCATCAGCGCCCTGACGCTGTTCTGCCACTCGGAGGCCTGCCACAGAAAGGCGATCGCCACTGCACTGCACACGGCGCTGGCCACAAGCTTGATGGCAAGCGCCAGCCGCGGGCCTGGCTCCGCCAGGTGCAGGTAGGCCCACAGCCAGTAGCCGGCCACTCCGAGGAAATAGCCGGCGGAGAAGGAGAGCCCTGAGACGATCCCCTGAGCATGGATCGGGCGCGGCAGCAGGCTCGGAGTCAGAGAGGCGGCGAACAGCAGCGTGCCGAGAAGCAGTCCCGTCGCCGACAATTGCCTGAGCAGATGCATCTGGTCTGTCGCCTCCCTTTCCCCGGGTAGAAGCCTGAGGCCGATGAGCCTACCGACTCCGTCAGGGAGCGTCCAACCGCTGGCAGGGCAACGGAGGGCTCTGCGAGGCACACTGCTGCGAGAGCTGCACGCTCGGCGAGGTTGCGTCTCATCCAGCCCCTACGATACTGGAATGAAAGGTTGCGGCAGTTCGGGGCAGCGTATCGACGCTGACGCGTCGACCCGCCTCCGGCTCAGGTCGGACGATGCCGCTATCTTGGAGCACTCACCAGGGGGCAAGGCCATGAATGACCAGAAACCGTCTTCAGCGAAGCCAGGCGATCAGGCGACACCACCCGATGAGGTGGCAAAGCGCTACGCCGAGGCGCTCGAGCGACTATCGACCGGATCGTCCCGGGCCTGGAAGGGCTGGCTCGAGCGCCAGACACGCGGCGATTTCTTCACCATGCCCGACCCGGCGGTCGCGGCCAAGTCGCTCGCCAGCCTGGGTCAGCAGTTCCTGCTACATCCGCAACGCGCCATGGAATTCCAGCAACAGCTCATGGAGGGCTATACGACCCTCTGGCAGAACGCCGTGCAGCGCCTGTCCGGCGAGGCGCCCTCATCGGACCTCGATGCCGCTCCGCGGGACAAGCGATTCAAGGGCAAGAGCTGGGAAGAGAACCTCTTCTTCGACACGCTCCGCCAGGCCTACCAGTTGACCGCCGAGCAGTGGCTGAAGGGGGTACATGAGGTCACCGAGGACATGGACGACGACGAGCGGGCCAGGGTCGAGTTCTATGCCCGTCAGCTGATCGACGCCCTCGCTCCCAGCAACTTCGCCACCACCAACCCGGAGGTCATCGAGGCCACGGTGCGCACCGGCGGCGCCAACCTGCTGCAGGGGCTGGCCAACCTGATGGAGGACATGGCGCGGGGCGAGGGGTTGCTGCGCATCAAGCAGAGTGATTCGGCCGGGCTGGAGCTGGGCAAGGACATCGCGGCGACGCCGGGCAAGGTCGTCTACCAGAATGAGCTGATGCAGCTCATCCAGTACTCCCCCACCACCGAGGCGGTCGACCGCCGGCCGCTGCTGATCGTCCCGCCCTGGATCAACAAGTTCTACATCCTGGACCTGACCCAGAAGCGCTCGTTCATCCGCTGGGCCGTCGAACAGGGGATAACGGTCTTCATCATCTCGTGGGTCAATCCGGACGAGCGCTATGCCGAGGTGGCCTTCGACGACTACCTCACCCGGGGCACCCTCAAGGCCATGGACGTGGTGGGCGAGATCACCGGCGAGGAGACGCTCAACACCATCGGTTACTGCATCGGCGGCACCCTGCTGGCCAGCACCCTGGCGCATCAGGCCGCCCGGGACGATAAGCGGGTGCACAGTGCCACCTTCTTCACCACCCTGCTCGACTTCAGCGAAGTGGGGCCGCTGGAGGTGTTCATCGATGAGGAGCAGATCCGCTACATGGAGCATCACATGGCCCAGCGCGGTTACCTGGAGGGGACCCACCTGGCCAACGCCTTCAACCTGCTGCAGTCCGCCGACCTGGTCTGGGGCTTCGTGATCAACAACTACCTGCTCGGCAAGGAGCCCCAGGCCTTCGACCTGCTCTACTGGAACTCCGACTCCACCCGCATGCCACGACGCATGCAGAGCTTCTACCTGCGCAACATGTACCTGAACAACCGCCTCGCCGAACCCGGCGGCATTACCCTGGCGGGGGAAGCCATCGATCTGAGCAAGGTGAAGATTCCGGCGTTCTTCGTGGCCACCGAGAAGGATCATATCGCCCCCTGGCAATCCAGCTATCGCGGGGCCCACCTGCTGGGCGGCCGCCCGCGTTTCATCCTGGGGGGCTCCGGCCATATCGCGGGCGTGATCAACCCGGCCGACTCGGGAAAGTACGGCTACTGGAGCTATGGCCACCTGCCCAAGGATCCCGATCGCTGGCGGGAATCGGCCACCCACCACGAAGGCTCCTGGTGGCCGGAGTGGCGCAAGTGGCTCAAGCGCCACGCGGGCGGCCAGGTGCCCGCCCGCGAACTCGGCAGCGAGGAATACCCGCCCATCGAGGAGGCACCGGGTTCCTATGTTCGGGTGCGCGTCGATGACCCGAGCACGAACGGCGAGTGAGGGATTCGGTGGAGACGAGGCGGGGGCTACGCCCGCCTCGGCTCCACCCGCATTCTGCGAGCAGTTTATTGATCGCATCGCCGGGCAGCCAACTGGTGGGTAAAAAGGGAAGATTGCGTTGTATCGGGGCGACGCGATTCAAGAAGGAAAAACTGACCTTTGACCATCACTTGGATGGTTGCCTCAGTTACTCCATCCGCATCGTATAAAGTTCGCCTATCGGCCGAGGCTGTGTGAAAACGTAGCTGCCGCTATACTCTACTCATGACAGCTCGTGGAGGTGCCGATGAAGCGCTTCGTTGCAGGTGAGTCCCGGTCTCAAGCCACGTTGTTCCCTGAGCTTCTCGATGATTTTGTCTCGGAGGACAACCCGGTCCGAGCCATCGAGGCCTTCGTTGAGGCCCTTGATCTCAGACAACTCGGTTTCAAGGGTGTCGATCCCCATGCTACCGGCCGGCCCGCCTATCACCCCGCTGTACTTCTGAAAATCTACCTCTACGGATACCTCAATCGTGTCCAATCCAGCCGCCGCTTGGAGCGGGAGGCGCAGCGCAATGACGAGCTGATGTGGCTGACAGAGCGCCTGGCACCGGACTTCAAGACGATTGCCGATTTTCGAAAGCACAACGGCAAGGCGATCCGCGCCACCTGCCGAGACTTTGTCGTGCTCTGCTGGCGTCTGGGGCTCTTCACACAAGCGATCGTGGCCATCGACGGGAGCAAGTTCAAGGCGGTCAACAACCGTGACCGCAATTTTACGTTTGCCAAGATGAAACGCCGCGCAGAGGAGATCGAGAAGAGCATCGAGCGTTACCTACGCCAACTCGACTCAGCAGACCAAGGCGACCCCGCTCTCACAGAGGCGCAGACAGCACAGCTGAAGGAAAAGATCGCCGCCCTCGCCGAGGAAGTGCAGCAACTACAAGCCATTGAAATACAAAGAACCCAGGCACCTGACCAGCAAGTCTCGTTGACGGATTCCGATTCCCGCTCCATGACGACGCGAGGCACCGGGCTAGTGGGGTACAACGTACAGACGGCCGTCGATAGTCAGCATCATTTGATCATCGCCCATGAGGTCACCAACGTCGGTAGTGACCGTAGTCAACTTTCCAGAATGGCCAAGCAGGCACGTGATGCAAGCGGCATCAAAGATCTCAGTATCGCGGCTGATCGCGGTTACTTTAAGGGAGAAGAAATTCTCGAGTGCCACAAGGCTGGTATCACCACCTATCTCCCCAAACCGAAAACCTCACCGAGCCAGGCCAAGGGAATGTTTCCCAGAGAGGCATTTCTCTTCATCCCCGAAAGAAACGAATACCGCTGCCCTGCGGGAGAGCGACTGATCTGGCGTTTCAAGAGCGTCGAAAAGGGTCAGACGCTGCATTGCTACTGGAGTTCAGCCTGCCCAACCTGCGCGATGAAAGGGAAATGTACCACTGGTAAACACCGGCGTATAAAACGCTGGGAGCATGAGGATTTGCTCGAGGCGGTACAGTCTAGGCTAAACCAGAAACCGGAAATGATGTGTCTCAGACGCCAGACAGTCGAGCACCCGTTCGGCACACTGAAGGCCTGGATGGGATCGACGCATTTTCTGACCAAGAGCCTCAAGAACGTCAGCACGGAAATGAGCCTTCACGTGCTGGCCTACAATATGAAACGTGTCATAAAGATCCTTGGAACCAAGGGGTTGATTCAGGCGATGCGGGCATAGTGTGCCTGCCGTTCTCTGCAGTGCCTGTAGCGCCCTATGACGCTCTCCAGGAAGGATTTCTCGGGGGGCCTGATCTTGAATAACCTCGTCTGTGGCGATGGCGGAAGTGCTTTGTGACGTCTCGTTGGCCGCTGGACGTGGCCTGACAGCCGGATGCGGGAACAGGCAACGGGTTTTTGGGTTTTCACACAGCCTCGGCCAGAAGCTGACGTTCATCTGGCACTAACGCTGCAAGTCAGAGGCGCTGCATTTTGCGTCGTCTGAATTTTTCTTGTTCGGTTTTTTCTTATATTTTAAATTTTAATTCAATTAGCAATCAACCGAGCCCCTCAAGAACCCGCCACACATTACGGTAAACATCTGCATCGACACTTCCGCATGCTGACCTCCATTCAGCCTCGCTTAGATTTCTGAGCCGGGAACGAACACTAGCGATTGGGCCAGATACAAGATCAGGTTGATTATGCGCGATTTGCAGGGCGGCCATTCGGGGTATGCCAAGGAGCCGGAGAGTGATAGCCTCGTCACTGTTTACACCATAGAAGACTTGGGAGGGTAGATTGCGGACCTCATCCAAGCGATCTTCTGGCAAATCACTGCCGGTGATCGCGAGGAGTGCGCCAAGCCCCCAGGCTGTGGTCTGCGTTAGTTTGCTGGAAAGGTTCTGCCCGCACTGAGTCACGGCGTCGACATAAGAATTCCCGTCCATGAAATAGGTTCTAGCGATAGATTCAACGGATGCGCCATTGACCCATTCTTTAAGGATGCGTGCGAGCTTGTCGCCATCGGTCTTGTTCTGGCCGAGGATATCTTTGAGATTTTCCTTCAGTTCAGGGATGTGTAGGAGAACGCCCATCATAGCCGGGAGGCTTGTGTCACCGTCGGCAAACAAGGTAGAACGGTTCCAGGAATCTTTTGTGATACCGGAGCCCCGTGATTGCGCCATGGCGCCACGGATGCTTTGCAGTGAGAAGCCTGTGCTATCAACCAAGCTGAGCGGTTGATTCGGTTCGCGAATGTACTCAGCGTAGGCACGGATGCCGACGAGAAGTGAACGAGCCTGGTGGGGTTTCTGGGCCCGCAGCTTTGCGAAACCGTAGGTATTGCGGAGGACCTGTTCGATTTCGTCGCTAAAGGTGGCGGGCCTGCCCATCTGCTGATAGGTGTGAGCCAGATACTGCAGGAAGGACGACCATTCGGGGTGAAAATAGACGATCCGTCCTAGATCCGAAAGCAGGTCCTTTGCCTCGTCAGCCATCTGGATGAGTGCGGAATTCAGATCACTTGTCTGCTGGTTAATAAAAGACCGTAGGGCATTCGTGCGCTCCTCTGAATCTGAGGCTAATGCCACCACGCCGAGATCGCCTTGGTCAATGCGACCAGCTCGGCCAGCAATGTTCCAGAAATCCTCTGGCGGCATATCCACGCCATAGGGATATTGATGGCTGGCCATGACTACGCCAGAAACTGGGAAGTTGACCCCTTGAGCGATAGTGGTTGTTGCAACGAGGAAACGTAGCTCTTCATGTTCGAAAAGCCATTCCATGAGCGTGCGCACCTCGTCAGACAAGCCTGCGTGGTGGATGCCCACGCCATGGCTGATCATATTGATCAGGGGAAATTCTTCACCATACTCCAGCTGCAGGAAGTCTTGGACGAGCCGAATGCGTTCACTCGCAAGACGGTGATTGCATTCAAGCATTAGAGTCTTAGCCAGCGGCCACACATTACGTGGTTTGTCATGCATGACGATAACGGGGCCACGTTGCTGCAGTTCTTGGGCGGCAATAGCCGCGACCTTTGCTGGGGTCGACGCCTTGCTGTAAGTGCTGGCGATATCGTGATTAGTGCCTAATTGGACTGGGTCATCTACAGCTAGAGTCCGGCGTGTAGTATGAACGGACTCCAACTCCACCGAGTAGTCGTAGCTTCTTCCGCTGATCCGGTCGCCCTTTTTAAGGTTAGCGATGCCGATGAGACGGTCATTCGGTTGCCAGTCCACACTGAAGCTGATGTCATCCGAGCTTTGATCGCCAAGCCAGCGGGCGACTTCGCGAGCGTTGGTGATGAAGGGTGTGAGAAGCAAGAACTGCGCGTTCTCACATTCACTATTGATAGTGGCTAACAGGAGCTCGAGCTTCAGGCCGCGACGAGGGCTCTGAAGGTTGTGCGCCTCATCAACCACGACGAGCGTTAATGGCCGTTTGATTTTCGTTTCCCAGCCCTGGCGAAGCATGAGGTCGAGTTTCTCGGGCGTGGTCACCAACACCCGAAACTCCTTGCCCTCATCGCGCTGTGTGAGGAGTTCAATCTCCACGTTATCGATTTCGAGGGCTGGGCTAACTTGCTCGACGACGACTCCGAGCGGCTCGAAGTCGCGTCGCAGTTTACGGGCCACTTGATTGACCAAGGTGCGCGTGGGGGCTAGGTAAACAACCCAACCGCGTTCATGATCAAACTGGTTGATGGCTTGCAGCATGCGGAATTGAGCAATCAAGGTCTTTCCGCTGGAGGTAGGCAGACTGACAACCACCGCACGACGGCTGGATCCCAAAAGGCCTTGTTCGGCCAAGGCCCGGCGTTGCGGCGGGAGGACGTCGAAGAGAGCGTGATCACCACGACCTTTGTCGACGAGGGACTCTACGAACTTCGTTACCCGTGAGTTGACGGCGCGCGTAACCGTCCAGATTGAATTGCGTGCCATCTGGGCTGCACATACTTCCAGCAGGCGAGCTACGGTCTCAAGGTCGAGTAACTGCACATCTTCGCAGACGGCAAAAACACGATCGAAATGCATATCCAACATCTGCTGGATCTGGAAGCGACCGTCGGCTTTCCCGTTGGTGATGAATTCCGCGAAGATCTCTGCAGCCTTAGCGAGGTGGTAGAGGCCAATCAGTTCAAGGGCATTAGCCTTGCCGGTTCCGGCGGGCAGGCTGGAAAAATGTTGGGCTTCGAAGTCTTCTTGCGCTACACGCAGATCGCTGATGCGCTGCAGTACGGTATCGCGGTCATCCCAGCCTTTCTTGCGGATGAGGCGGAGCCAGATGTCTGCGATGGTGCTCCAGGTGCGGATGCGCCAATCATCGGAACGCAGGCCTGCCTGCGGCCACTCGATGGTGCGAAGCCAGCGCCCCGCATCTGCTCCGCGCTCGCCGAGGACGGCCATACAGGCCGCGCGCAGGATGGTTCGAGCGCTGGCAACATCTTCCTCAAACGGGAAATTCTTCCAGAAGCGGAATCCATCTGCCGCGGCACTACGCAGGTCGCTGACATCATCACTTTCCCAATCGAATGGTCTGGCCGCGATGATGTCTATGACGACCAACTCCATCGATTCGGCACCACGCTTGAGGAGGCCCCAGTCCCGATCTTGCCTGGATTGGTTCAACTGCGATTGAACCTGGATAGATGAAGCGAGCTTGCCGCACGCTTCGCGAAGGTCTGCGAGTGAATCTAGCAACCAATGGCTCATAATTCACCCCTATCGATGCGCGCGGGGAGGTTGCTAATCGGGCAAGGAAGATGCAGGGCCTTTAAGCGGCAAGAGGTCGGTGTTTGGAGTCGACCAGCAAGATGATGACCACGGGAACAGAGGTCTTGAGGGTTAGGCTCCGTGTCGCGAATGAGGATGCCGAACAGTACAATGGCTTTATTGCCAGACCCCAGAAGGCGCTTCACCGCATGATTGAATTTCGATTGATGCGGGGTCCCTTTGCAGCGTGGAAAAAGCCAGCCGAGCAGTGTATGTATGAGGCCTAAATCATCAGCTAGCTTGTCGAGTTGATTGGTCATTCCACTACGGCCGTACATAACCTGTGGTGGGTTCTTGGCTTCGCTGGAGCACTTGACCTCGCCGAGAGCGAGGATGGCACCGTCACCGTCGGCCATCAAGCCAACGAGGTCAGCCCCCGGCAGGCTGGCCATTGGCGTGCGCTTGTCTCGTTCCATGTTCCAAGGCCATTCAACGCCATGCTCCTGACTAAGATGGACCTCAGCGAGCGCCTCGCCAATGGCCCAGTCCCTGTCTTCCTCCGGCGCGGCATCCAATAAAGCCCGTAGGCTCTCCTGCTGGAATCCGGTGGTCGCGAGCCCACGAAGATGGGCTTCGAATTCGGTTGAGCCCTCTTCATCGTGGACCCGGGCGGCCACTTCTGTGGTCAGAAACTGAGTGAATGCATCCCCATCGTTAATCTGCACGCCAGTCCAAGAGACCTGGCGATCCTGATCAGCGTAGCACTCTGAGATAAAGTGTTGGTCCACCGTCCTTACCTACTCTCCCTCGAGGGTGCAAATATCAGCTTCGCATTCATGTCAATAACTTCTCAACTAATGTAAGGATTGCCACTCAGATTCCTGCAAGCAGGTATTAGACATCCTGCTTTATTATCAACAATAACGTGCAAGCCAGTTTTCAAAAATTTTACCACACCTCAATCCACAAGTCACTAAAATATATTGAAATTCATGTAATCTTAGTTTCTTATCACCAAGCATCTTTCGGCTGTATAACACCTATAAGCGTGCTGGCAGCCTCCCCTATAACCTTTTCCATACATCTACCATGTTGCAGCAGCTGAACAGTTTCACGCCCAGCTACAACAATCCGTTTGCGCTGTTCCTCTACGGCCCCTGAAGAGTGAAGGATTTCGAGCAAGGGCGCTTTCAGGTGGACCGGATGGCAAGCGTTGGGCTGACGTTCAGCGCCATGACCGTAGAAGTGCCATCGGCTCGGCCACGTAACCTGCATAGCCGGCCAGCGGCTTCCCAATCGAGCCTGGGAGTCCCAACTCTCGCGGGGGCGGTATCGGCGAAGGCTGACCAGCAGGCTGCTATCCATTGCACGCTCTTCCTGTTCGTATGTACCTATCGGCGGTCGTACTGCCTTTTCTCGATACTGGCTGAGCTCAGCCTAGCACAGGATGCTTAGCCTGCTTGGGTGACGTAAGCTTGGGGAACGACCAACGCCCGCCATAGACGCGCAGGATGCTGCCATGGACAAGAAGGCCCTCAGCGAACGGGACATCTGCACCAAGTTCATCACCCCTGCGCTGGAGCGTTCCGGCTGGGACATCCAGGTGCAGGTGCGCGAGGAGGTGTCGTTCACCGCTGGCCGCATCATCGTACGAGGGCGGCTGCATACCCGCGGCAAGCGGCGGCGTGCCGACTACCTGCTGAGCTACCAGAAGCACCAGCCCATCGCGGTGATCGAGGCCAAGGACAACAAGCACGGCCTGGGCGACGGCATGCAGCAGGCGCTGGCCTACAGCGATGCCCTGGACGTGCCCTTCGTCTTCTCAAGCAACGGCGATGGCTTCCTGTTTCACGACCGCACCGGCCTGGGCGACCAGACCGAGACCGTGCTCGGCCTTGACGACTTCCCCTCCCCCGATGCGCTCTGGGATCTCTACTGCCGCTACAAGGGCATCGGACCGGCGGCGCGCCCGGTGGTGGAACAACCCTATTACGATGACGGCAGCGGCCGCAGCCCGCGCTACTACCAGCGCATCGCCATCAACCGCGCCGTGGAGGCCGTGGCCCGCGGCCAGGACCGCATCCTGCTGGTGATGGCCACCGGCACCGGCAAGACCTTCACTGCCTTCCAGATCATCTGGCGGCTATGGAAGGCCAAGCAGAAGAAACGCATCCTCTTCCTCGCCGACCGCAACATCCTGGTCGACCAGACCAAGAACAACGACTTCAAGCCGTTCGGCCAGGCGATGACCAAGGTCACCAACCGCACGGTGGACAAGTCCTTCGAGATCTACCTCTCGCTCTACCAGGCGGTCACCGGCAGCGAGGAGGCGCAGAACATCTACAAGCAGTTCTCGCCGGACTTCTTCGATCTGATCGTCATCGACGAGTGCCACCGAGGCAGCGCGGCGGTGGATTCCGCCTGGCGCTCGATCCTCGACTATTTCTCCTCGGCCACCCATATCGGCCTGACCGCCACGCCCAAGGAGACCAAAGAGGTCTCCAACATCGATTACTTCGGCGAGCCGGTCTACACCTACTCGCTCAAGCAGGGCATCGAGGACGGCTTCCTCGCCCCCTACAAGGTGGTGCGGGTGGACATCGACCGCGACCTCCAGGGCTGGCGGCCCAGCAAGGGCCAGGTGGACAAGCTCGGCCAGGAGATCGAGGACCGCATCTACAACCAGAAGGATTTCGACAGGCACCTGGTGCTGGAGAAACGCACCGAGCTGGTGGCGCGCAGGATCACCGAGTTCCTGGAGGGCAGCGACCCCTTCCAGAAGACCATCGTCTTCTGCGAGGACATCGACCATGCCGAGCGCATGCGCCAGGCGCTGGTCAACCTCAACCCCAGGCGCGTAGCCGAGAACCGCAAGTACGTGATGCGCATCACCGGCGACGAGAACGAAGGCAAGGCCGAACTCGATAATTTCATCAACCCGGAGGCGCGCTACCCGGTCATCGCCACTACCAGCAAGCTGATGACCACCGGCGTCGACGCCCAAACCTGCAAGCTGATCGTGCTCGACCAGCGCATCCAGTCGATGACCGAGTTCAAGCAGATCATCGGCCGCGGCACGCGCATCAACGACGACTACCACAAGCACTGGTTCACCATCCTCGACTTCAAGAAGGCCACCGAACTGTTCGCCGACCCCGACTTCGACGGCGACCCGGTAAAGGTCTACCAGCCCAGAGGCGACGACCCCGTCGTGCCCGATGACGAGCTGGCCGAGGACGACGTGGCACCCGGTGACAGCGCCGAGTCGCTCGCCGACACCCAGGCGGAAGGCGTCGAAGAGGGCCTAGCCGGCTACGAACTTGAGGAAGGCGCCATCTGGCAGAGCGACGACGTCTTCGGTGGCAATGGCCTCAGCGACGACGAAGGCCCCGGCAAGCGGGTGAAGTACGTGGTCGACGACGTGGAGGTCAGCGTGGTGGCCGAGCGGGTGCAGTACCTCGATGCGAACGGTGACCTGATCACCGAGAGCCTGCGCGATTACACCCGCAAGAAGGTGAAGGAGCAGTTCGCCTCCCTGGACGACTTCCTGCGCCGCTGGCACGACGCCGAGCGCAAGCAGGCGATCCTCGACGAGCTGGCCGAACAGGGCGTGCTCTGGGAGGAACTGGCGGCCGAGCTTCGCAAGTCCTGGGGCGACGAGCCCGACCCCTTCGATGTGATCTGCCATGTCGCCTTCGACCGCCCGCCGCTGACCCGCCGCGAGCGCGCCGAGCAGGTGAAGAAACGCGACATCTTCACTCGCTATGAAGGCCAGGCCCGCCAGGTGCTGGAATCCCTGGTCGACAAGTACGCCGACTCAGGGATAGAGCCCATCGAGGACCCCAAGGTGCTCACCCTGGCCCCCTTTAGCGCCATCGGCGCGCCCATGGAGCTGGTGAAAGCCTTCGGCGGCAAGCCAGGCTATACCCGCGCCGTGCACGAACTGGAAGACGCTCTCTACCAGACCCGCGGCTGAGCGTTATCCTGTGGCTTCTCGTTACCAAGCTGCCAAGCGTTATCCACACCCGATGCCGGCCCAGCCCCTGTGGATAGTCCGGCATCCACCCCGAATCGCAAGGAATTGACACTCCCATGAGCATCAGCAGCACCATCAAGTCCATCCAGGACATCATGCGCAAGGACGTGGGCGTCGACGGCGACGCCCAGCGTATCGGCCAGCTCGTCTGGATGCTGTTCCTGAAGATCTTCGACGATCGCGAGCAGGAGTGGGAGATGTTCAATGAGGACTACCGCTCGCCGATCCCCGAGCCGCTGCGCTGGCGCCGCTGGGCCGCCGACCCCGAGGGCATGACCGGCGACGAGCTCAAGGACTTCGTAGACAACATGCTGTTCCCCGGCCTGCAGCAGCTGCAGCCCCGCGGCGACGACAACCGCGGCGTGGTGATCCGCAACGTCTTCGAGGACGCCTACAACTACATGAAGTCCGGCCAGCTGATGCGCCAGGTCATCAACAAGCTGCAGGACGGCATCGACTTCAACACCCAGGATGACCGCCACCAGCTCGGCGACATGTACGAGCAGATCCTCAAGGACCTGCAGAGCGCCGGCAATGCCGGGGAGTTCTATACCCCGCGTGCGGTCACCGAGTTCATGGTCAACAGGGTGGACCCGAAGCTCGACGAGATCGTGATGGACCCCGCCTGCGGCACCGGCGGCTTTCTCACCTGCACCATCGAGCACAAGCGCGACCGCTACGTGAAGACCCCGGAGGAAGAGCAGACCCTGCAGCGCAGCATCCACGGCGTAGAGAAAAAGCCCCTGCCCCACCTGCTGGCCACCACCAACCTGATCCTCCACGGCATCGAGGTACCCAGCCAGATCAAGCACGACAACACCCTGGCGCGCCCGCTGATCAGCTGGGGGCCCCGCGAGCGGGTGGACGTCATCATCGCCAACCCGCCCTTCGGCGGCATGGAGGAGGATGGCATCGAGACCAACTTCCCCCAGGCCTTCCGCACCCGCGAGACCGCCGATCTCTTCCTGACGCTGTTCATCCACCTCTTGAAAGAGGGTGGCAGAGCCGCGGTGGTACTGCCGGACGGCTTCCTGTTCGGCGAGGGCATGAAGACCCGCCTCAAGGAGAAGCTGCTGACCGAGTGCAACCTGCACACCATCGTTCGCCTGCCCAACGGCGTGTTCAACCCCTACACCGGCATCAAGACCAACCTGCTGTTCTTCACCAAGGGCAGGCCCACCGAGGCCGTGTGGTACTACGAGCACCCCTACCCGGAGGGCGTGAAGAACTACAGCAAGACCCGGCCGATGAAGGTCGAGGAATTCCAGGCCGAGATCGACTGGTGGGGCGACGAGCGCGACGGCTTCGCCGCCCGCGAGGAGATCGAGCAGGCCTGGCGGGTGCCTATCGAGGAGATCCAGGCGCGCCATTACAACCTGGATATCAAGAATCCCCACCAGGGCGAGCAGATCAGCCACGACCCGGAGGAGCTGCTGGCGAAATACGCCCAGCAGCAGGCCGAGATCCAGGAACTGCGCGACCAGCTCAAGACCATCCTTGGCGATGCGCTGGGCCATTCCAACCATGAAACGGCCACACCGGATCAGGCCGCTCAGCAAGATCCTCTGAAAGAGGAGCAGCAGGCATGAGCGCGCGTGAGCTGATTACCGACCACCTCGACCTCTGGACCAGTGCCGTTACCACTCGATCGACTGCTGGTAGAGGACGGAATGGAAAAATCGAACTTACCGGCATCAAGAAGCTGCGCGAGCTGATCCTGGAGCTCGCCGTGCGAGGCAAGCTGGTCGACCAGGACCCAAACGACGAAACCGCCAGCGTGCTGCTGGAGCGCATCGCCGAAGAGAAGTCCCGGCTGGTCAAGGAAGGGAAGATCAAGAAGCCCAAAAAGTTGCCGGAGATTTCCGAGACAGAGAAGCCATTTGAGCTGCCATATGGCTGGGCTTGGAAAAGAATTGGGAACATTGGATTCACTCAAACTGGCTCTACACCCTCAAAGTCGAATCTTGAATTCTTCGGAAAAGACATTCCCTTCATAAAGCCTGCCGACATCACAGACAGTGGAATAAGTTATGACAATGAAGGGCTATCAACAAAAGGCTTAGAAGAACTGGGGAAATGGGCTGAAAATGGCTCCATACTAATGGTTTGCATTGGAACCATTGGGAAGTGCGGAATTCTCACCAAGAGAGCCTGCTTCAACCAGCAAATAAACTCAATAACCTTTTTCGACAACCAGATGTCGAAGTTCGCACTTCTGTGCCTAAAATCCCCTTATTTCCAAAGTCTGGCCTGGGAAAAGTCTTCAAGCACAACCATATCTATCTTGAACAAAGGCAAATGGTCCACCATTCCCATACCAGTTCCCTCCATAGACGAACAGCATCGCATCGTCGAAAAAGTCGATGAGCTGATGGCACTCTGCGACCGACTTGAGCAGCAGGTCGGCGACCAGATTGAAGCCCATGAGATGCTGGTCGACACCCTGCTCGACGCCTTGAACCGCTCTGCAGATGCCGAAGAACTGGCCGGGAGCTGGGGCCGAGTGGCCGAGCATTTCGATACGCTCTTCACCACCGAATCCAGCATCAACAAGCTCAAGCAGGCCATCCTTCAGCTGGCAGTAATGGGGCGTCTGGTGGAGCAGGATCCCAGCGACGAACCTGCCAGCAAAATGCTTGAGGGTATCAACTTAAACGAGCGAAAAACGACAAGAACCACCCAAAGCCAATTCTTAAAAGCAAGTAATGAAGAGCCGCCTTACTGCATCCCTGTAAGCTGGGAATGGGTAAAGCTCGAGAATGTCAGCGAGATAAATGGAGGCTTCGCATTTAAGAGCTCAGATTACAGCCAATCAGGCGTCCGAGTCATAAGGATTTCAGATTTTGATGAAGGGGGCTTCAGAAGCGAAAGCATCGTTCGGCATAAATACGAAGAATCACTAGCTGGCTTCAAGCTGAAAGAAAATGACATTGTGATGGCAATGACGGGCGGCACAGTTGGAAAATCGTACCTTGTCAAATCTTTACCAGAGACAATGGTGGTAAATCAGCGTGTCGCAACCATAAGAGTTGAACCTAAAATCAAACCAGAATACATTTACTCAATAATAAGCAGCAAGACAATTTTAGAGGTTATAGAGAACGCCAAAAACTCTACCAATGACAATATCTCAATGAAAGATATTAAAAACTTTAAGATACCTATTCCGCCACTGGAAGAACAACACCGCATCATTGATAAAATCGACGAGCTGATGGCCCTCTGCGAGCAGCTAAAGGCCCGCCTGGGCGAGGCCGGAGAGACTCGCACTCATCTCGCCGAGGCGGTGGTGGAACAGGCGGTGAGCTGATGGCATATGATCGCCCGTGGAAGTCTTTCGAGGAGCAACTAGCGCTGCTGAAAGCGCGAGGCATGGTGGTCACCGACGATGCGGCCGCCCAGGACTATCTGGAGCGCGTCGGGTACTACCGGCTGAGCGCCTATTGGTATCCGTTCCGCCAGTTCGAGGTGGTGCAGGACAGTAAAACCGGAAGGCTTTCTACCAAGGCCATGGATGTCTTCCACCCGCACACCCAGTTCGTGGATGCCGTTCACCTTTACCTGTTTGATAAGCAGTTACGCCTCTCCCTGGCCGATGCACTGGAGCGTATCGAAATCTCACTGCGGGTGGACCTGTCCCATTTGCTGGGTCAACGCAGCCCTTTCGCGCACGTCGAGAATACGAAAAAGCACTTCCACCCCGGCTTTGCGGGTCGCCCCTTCCACAAGGGTAGTCAGCAATCCTGCTTTGACGCCTGGCTGAGCAAGTATCGAGGGCTGGTTGCACGCTCCAAGGAAGATTTCGTCCGTCACTACCACGACAACCACGGCGATGAATTACCGATATGGGTGGCGGTGGAAGTGCTGGATTTTGGCGCCATCTCCCAGCTATTCAGCATGCTGAATGTGAAAGACCAACGGGCCATTGCCAACCGTTACGGCGTGAGCGACTGGAAGGTGTTCAAAAGCTGGCTGTTCAGCCTGAGTTACCTGCGTAACCTGGTGGCGCACCACAGCCGACTCTGGAACCGCAACATCACCACCAAGCCAATGCTGCCGAAACGGGGCGAAGTGGCGTGGTGCGACTCGTTCATCGGAAACGAAGACACTCGCTTCAAGCCGTTCCTGCTGCTGGCGATCACGCGCATGCTGGTGAAGTCGATTTGCCCGAACACCCAGTGGCACACCCGGCTGGCTGGGCATCTGGAGCGATTCCCGCAACAGCACTCATCCAGGAAGCTGGACCTAAGCGGCATGGGGGTTACGGAAGACTGGAAGGACTGGTGGTGACCGCAAAATAAGAACCCCAGCGTAGGTTGCATGCAACCAAGAGGCCGGGGTCGTGTTGCAATCAATATTAGGCCACCAGGCCACGAAGCGCAACAGTTGCGCACGATACGCAAGGAGCCACCATGGCGATCGAACAAGGCATCTGGAAGCTGGCGGGCAGTGCCGGCGAGCCACCGCGCAAACTGCGCGCCGCCGGGCTGGCCGACGAGGGGCTGCTGGAAGAGCAGATCATGCAGGATGTCGCGATCCTCAATCGGGACTGGCTGCTGATTGGCCGCCAGGTGCGCACCGCCTTCGACAAGCTGGTCGACCTGCTGGCCATCGATGCCAATGGCAACGTCATCATCATCGAGCTCAAGCGCGACAAGACCCCGCGGGACGTGGTGGCCCAGGCCATCGATTACGCCTCATGGGTGGTCACTTTGGCCGACTACCAGCTGATCGATATCTATCGGGATTTTGCCGAGCGCTATAGCCGGCCACATGCCACGCTGGGCGAGGCCTTCGAGGCCAAATTCGGCATCCCGCTGGATGGCATCCAACTCAACCAGGAACACCAGCTGGTGGTGGTCGCCACCCGGCTCGACGCCAGCAGCGAGCGGATCATCACCTACCTTAACGAGCATGCCCAACTCTCGATCAACGCCATGTTCTTCGCGGCCTTCGAGGATGGCGGCAACCGATACCTCAGCCGCGCCTGGATGATCGACCCGGACGAGCCCACCCAGCCCATCGCCCGCAAGGCCAAGAAGGAGCCCTGGAACGGCGAGTTCTATACCTCCTTCGGTGATGACCGCCCGTGGGAGCTGGCACGCCGATACGGCTTTATCGCCGGCGGTGGTGCGGCCTGGTACTCCAAGACCCTCGCCATGCTCTCGGAAGGCGACCGCGTCTGGGTCAATATCCCCAAGACCGGCTATGTGGGCGTAGGCGAAGTGATCGGCGAGCGCTGCCGGGCAGACGAGTACCCCTTTGAAACCCAAGAGGGGAGCAAGACCCTACGCGAGCTTACCTCCCGGGAAGACTACTGGCATCTGTATCGCAACGAGGGCGGTGACGAAGATGAGGCCGAGTACCTGGTCCCGGTGCGTTGGATGTATACCGTGAGCCGCGATCAAGCCTTCAGTGAGGTCGGCCTCTTCGGCAACCAGAACACCGTCTGCAAACCCACCACCCCCAAGTGGTCTCACACCGTAAATCGGCTCAAGCAGGTCTGGCGGATCGACGACGAGCGGTAACAAGAACCCCCGCGTAGGCTCGTAAGAGCCAAGAGGCGGGGGTCGTCTTGAAATCGGGACAACCAGCCCGGAATCCGGGATGACTAGCTGATGCAATTAGCCCGCAGATCGTCGATGCAAAGATTCCAACTCACGCTGGGCCTGTCAATATCCGTAAAGCGGTCACGGATCATCAGATCGCCTGGCGAGACTGTCGCGAATCTCGCGCAGCAACAGGATATCCTCGGGTGGGGCGGTGGGTGCCGTCGGCGCCGCGGCCTGCTGACGGCGCAGGCGGTTGATGACCTTCACCAGCATGAAAACGGCGAACGCCACGATCAGGAAGCTGATCACGTTATTGGCGAACACTCCCACGTTCATGGTCACCGCCCCTGCCGCCGTAGCATCGGCCAGGGTGGCGTAAGGCCCTTCGCCCTTGAGCACCAGGAAGATATCGGAGAAATCGACCCCGCCCATCAGCAGCCCGATGGGCGGCATCAGGATGTCATTGACCAGGCTCGAGACGATCGTGCCGAATGCCCCGCCGATGATGATGCCCACTGCCATGTCCACTACGTTGCCGCGTACGGCAAATTCCTTGAATTCCCTGAACACCTTTTTCTCCTCGAAGCCATGACTCGGCCGTTACCCTTCTGCGCCTTCTGCGACGGTGGCGCCCAGGCCGGCCGGAGAAAGTGTACTCCGGATTCGACCCGCAGGACTGCCGACGCCCAAGGGCTCATACCATCAATCGCCTCTGGAAAACATCATCTCAACCCGACGGAGCCGCCTTCGCCTCGGCATCCAGCCGCTGGGCCGTCTGGTCCACGCGGCGCAACCAGGCCAACAGCACGGCGCCCAGGGCCACGAAGCCACCGGCCAGCCACAGGCCCGTGTCGTAGTGGCCGGTAGCCTCGGCGAGCATGCCGGTCAGTGCCGGAGCGATGATCTGCGCCGCGCCGTAGGCCAGCGTCATGCGCCCCATCAGCCGCGCCGGACTCTGCGGGTAGAGCCGGCCGGCCATGGTCAGTACCAGGCTCACGCAGCCCAGGAAGGTGCCGCCATAGAGCACGGCGCTGAGCAGCACGCCGGCCAGGCTATCGGTCAGCGCCGGCAGCACGATGCCTACCACCTGCAGGATCATGGCGGTGATCAGCGCGCCGAGGTAGCCGATGCGCCGAGCCACCAGGTCCCACAGCATCACCGCGGGTGCCGCTGCCAGGCCCACCAGGGCAAATGTCCAGTTGCCGGCACCGGCCAGCAGCGGCTCGCGTTCGACTATGGCGACGATGAAGGTGGCGCTGATCACATAGCCATAGCCGGCGCAGAAATAGGCCGCCAGCATCAGCCGCATGAAGGTACGTGAAGGCGGAGAGGCCGGCGGTCGAGTGCTGCCTTCGCTACCCGCCGCCGGTTTCGCGGGACGCGGCAGCCAGCGCCAGGCGGGCACCAGCAGCGCCACGGCCAGCGCCGAGAAGCCCCACCACTGGGCCTGCCAATCGAGGGAGAAGCGCAGCATCAGCTCCACCGCCAGCGCCGCCAACAGGATGCCCAGCCCCAGGCCGGCAAAGTGGATGCCCAGTTCGCCGCGCTGCCGGTGGCTGATCAGCCAGTGCAGGATCAACCCCGAGGCCAGCAGCATCGCGCCGCTGCTGGAGAACCCGGCCACGAAGCGCATCACTGCCCATAGCCAGAAGTTGTCGGCCAGCGCCATGCCGGCCGTGGAGAGCACCGCCAGCAGCAGGGTGAGCCGGTAGAGGGTGTCCTTGAGCCGGATGCTATGGAGGGAGGAAGCCACCAGCGCGCCGAGCATGTAGCCGGCGTAGTTGAGGGCGGCCAGCCAGCCGCCGTCGGCGTCGCTCAGCCAGGTCTGCTGCTGCATCACCGGCAGCAGCGGCGTGTACGCGAAGCGCGCCACGCCGATGCAGAGGATCTGGCTGAACACCCCCGCCAGCAGTACCCGGTAGCGTGGGGAGAGAAAAGCGGATTTGGCCATGCCTGGCGCTCCCTAGGTCCCTGTCGTGCTTGTGGTCGGCTATCATACCTCACGCCCGCGGCCATGCCGGTCGCGCGCTACCAAAGGGGCGGCGCGCCCCTGCCGCCGTTCATTGCCCACGCCTGCCGAGAAGGAGCCCTCGTGTCACCCTTGACCTCTCGTCTTAACGCCATTGCCTCGCCATCCATCGGCCTGGGCTGCATGAACCTCTCCCATGGCTATGGCAGCCCACTGCCCGAGAGTGAGGCGCTTCACGCCATGGAGGCGGCCTTCGAGATGGGCTATCGCCACTTCGATACCGCCACCCTCTACGGGGCCACGGCCAACGAACGGCTGGTGGGCAAGGCGCTCGCGAGCAGGCGCCACGAGATCCTGCTGGCCAGCAAGTGCGGCATGGCCATGGACCCGGAACTCGGCCGCAAGGTGATCGACGGACGCCCAGAGACCTTGCGCCGCCAGTGCGAGGCAAGCCTCGCGCGGCTGGGCACCGATCATCTGGACCTCTACTACCTGCATCGCTGGGACAGGGGCGTGCCCATCGAGGAGAGCGTCGGCGCACTGGGCCGGCTGGTGGAGCAAGGCAAGGTGCGCGCCATCGGGCTCTCCGAGGTCTCCGCGACCACCCTGCGCCGTGCCCGTGCCGAGCACCCCATCGCGGCGGTGCAGTCCGAGTACTCGCTATGGACCCGCAATCCCGAGATCGCTCTGATCGAGGCCTGCCGCGAGGCGGACACGGCATTGGTGGCCTTCAGCCCCCTCGGTCGCGGCTTCCTGGCCGGCGCCGTCGGCGATCCCGCGAGACTCGAGGAGCACGACATGCGCCGTGGTATGCCGCGCTTCAGCGCCGAGAACCATGCCCACAACCTGCGCCTGCTCGAGGCCTTCACGGCATTGGCGGAGGAGCTGGGCGTGACCCGAGCCCAACTGGCCCTGGCTTGGCTGCGGGCCAAGGGGGACGACATTCTCCCGATCCCCGGCTCACGCTCGGTCACGCACATGCGCGAGAACCTGAAGGCAGAAGGGCTGCGCCTGGAGGCCGCGACCGTTACCCGGCTGGACGCCATGATGACCCCCGATCAGGTGGCGGGGGCTCGCTATGGCGACGCTCAGCAGGCGGAAGTCGACACCGAGACGTTCGACTAGCTCCCGCTCCTGCGCGCCCGCCGCTTCTCGCCCAGTCGGGAGAAGGCGCGGCGCACCGGGCGCCACAGCCGGCTGAGCAGCCACAGCAGGGGCAGGCCGATCACCAGCCAGGGGGTCAGGAACACCACCACCAGGATCACCTGGCCCACTGACTCGAAGAACAGCGACATACTGCGGTCCAGGGCGCGCCACAGCGGTGCCAGTACACCGTGCTGGCGGGGCTCTACCCAGCGTTGCTGCTGGAAACTGGCCGAGATCGCCACCGTGTCGGTGACGCGGGCCAGGTGGCGCTGCTGGCCCTGCATGGACTCGATCTCGCCCTGCACCCTGGCGAGCTCACGTTCGACCTGCAGCAGATCCTGGATGCGCCGCTCGCTGAAGCCGCGGCCCTCCACGGCGAGCTCCTGAAGGCGCTCGCGCAGCACGATCTGCTGTTCCAGGCGGGCCTCGGTATCGATCATCTGCTGGGTGCGATCGTTACGGCTGATCTCCACGCCGCTGAGCGCCGGCGATTCGGCCACCAGCCGCACCGGCTCGGCGGTCTCCACCTCGTCGCGGGCCACGCGCATGGCCAGGTGCCCGCTCGCCAGGCCATTTCGCGGGGTCTGCAGACGCCCCTGCTCCACCTGGCAGTGCGCGCTTGCCACGCAGGCCTCGTGGGTCTCGCGATAGGCGGACACCAGGGCATCGGCCTCATCGAACTGCAGGCTGTAGCCGCGCCGCTCTTCGATGCGAGTCTCCGGTGCCTTGCTGGCCCCCTCGACCGAACGGGCGGAACCGGCGACATCCGCCTGACTCACCATCGCCTCGCCGGAGAAACGGCTTTCCGGTGGCGCCGGCCTCGGCGGTGCGCTATCGAGACCGGGCCCGTCGCAGCCGGCGAGACCCAGGGTGGTGGCCAGCAGGAAGAGTGGCAGCAAATGGCGATGACGGCGTGGCGGGACAGGCATGGGGGCAATCATCCGTGAGGGGTGCAGAACCTCAAGCGTAGCATCCTGCGCTACCCCGCAGACGCCGCCCCGACACCCTTGGTATTCTTGACTGCTATATCGATATCCATATTCGAGAGGTTTCCATGTGGGATGAACGCTACGACACCGACGACTATGTCTACGGCACCGAGCCCAACGACTTCCTGCGCGAACAGGTGGGCCTGATCGGCGAGCCACCCAAGCAGGTGCTGTGCCTGGCCGATGGCGAGGGGCGCAACGGTGTCTACCTGGCCAAGCTCGGCCATCGGGTGCTCTCGGTGGATGCCTCGGCGGTGGGCCTGCGCAAGGCGGCCCAGCTGGCAGAACGCGAGGGCGTAGCCCTCGAGACCCTGATCGCCGACCTCACCGAGCACACCTTCGCCGCCGAGACCTTCGATGCGGTGGTCTCGATCTTCTGCCATGTGCCCGAGGCCGGTCGCCCTCACCTGCATCATCAGGTAACGCGCGCCCTGAAGCCAGGCGGCATCCTGATCCTCGAGGCCTACACCCCGGCCCAGGTGCCACGGGACACCGGCGGGCCTCCCACCGCGGACCGCACTCCCACGGCGGCAGAGCTGGAGGCGGCTTTCGCCGACTTCGAGATCCTCTCGAGCCGAGAGTTCGATCGCCAGGTGGTCGAGGGGCGTGGCCATACCGGGCTGGGCGCCGTGGTGCAGTTCATCGCTCGCAAGCGCTGAGCGCCCATCAATCGACGGGACTCGCTTCGGCGAGTCATTCCCACGTGGTCGGCAGCAGCGCCTCGCTGGACTGGCTCAGCAGGCGCTTGAGCAGCGGCGACTCGAAGCGCCGGCGGATGGTGATGGCGTAGAACTCCTCGTGCACCCCGGGCAGGGCGCCGAAGTCGGTCAGGCTTCCGGCGCGCAACTCGTCGCGCACCACCACCGGCGGCATCACCGCCAGGTGGCTGGTATCGCGGGCCAGCAAGCGCATCAGGGCCATGTCGTCTACCTCGGCGATGAGGGTCAGCGAAAGCCGGTGGAGCTCGCAGAGCCGGTCGAAGGCCTGGCGCACGCTGCTCTCCGGGCCCGGCACGATCAGACCACGGCCGGCGAGCCCCTCGGGGAAGGGCGCCAGCGGGCCCAGGCGCGTCGCCCCGATGATGCTCACCGGCTGGCGCGCCAGGCGCTGGGAACGCCAGGGGTGCTGGTCGTCGCCACGCACCGACTGGTTGGCCAGCACCACGTCCAGGCGGTGGGCCGAGAGGCGCCGCAGCAGGTCGTCGAGCCCGCCGCTCTGCAGGCTCAGCTCCAGGTCCTCGCGGTCGAGCAGCGGGCGCAGGAACTCCTCCTGGAAGTTACGCGACAGCGTCGCCACCGCCCCCACCCGGATCACCTCGCGATGGGCGTGGCCGCCCTCGGCGAACAGCGCGGTGAGCTCCTCCCCCTGGCGAAAGATGGCCTCTGCGTAGTCGAACGCCAGCCGTCCCGCCTCGGTAAGGCGCAGCTTGCGCCCCTCGCGCAGGAACAGCTTCTGCCCCAGGCGCTCCTCCAGCTGGCGGATCTGGTGGGAGAGTGCCGACTGCGAAACATGCAGCGCCTCGGCGGTACGGGTCAGTTGCCCTGACCGGGCGACCTGCCAGAAGTAGTAGAGGTGGTGGTAGTTGAGCTTCATGGCCACGCTCCGGGCGGTGGCGTCAGATGTTCTTTTTAAACGAACAATAGCTTCTCGATAAACCATTTTTTTGCAACATGCTGCAGGCGGCATAGTACGGGCAACCCTTCCTCCAAAGGAGCCCTACCATGACGACCCTGCTCGATGCGGCGATCCATGCGTCGCTGGTGGTGTGGCTGGCGCTGCCGGTCGCGCTGCTGCTGCTCGCCGGCTGGTCCGGCCGCGCCACCACCCCCGAGCGCCAGCGGCGCGCCTGGCGCCTCGGCCAGGCGCTGATGGCCGGCAGCTTCCTGGCCAGTGCGGCGATTGGAGCCCTGCTGGTGGCCGATGCCGCCGGTCTCGACACCGGCCTGCCGGAGGTCGCCACGCCCCTAGGCCTCTATCCTGACGGCCTGGCGGTGTGGATGGCACTGCTGATCAGCTTCCTCGGCGTGGTGCTGCTGCGCTTCGCCGACGGCTACCTGGAGGGCGACCGCGGACGCGCCCGTTTCCTGCCCTGGTGCCTGGTGGTGCTGGCCAGCGTGCTGCTGCTGGTGTTCACCCACCACTTGCTGGTGATGCTGGTGGCCTGGGTCGGCGTCAGCCTGGCCCTCCACAACCTGCTGACCCTCTACCCCGAGCGCCGCGAGGCGCGCCGCGCCGCCTGGCAGAAGTTCGCCGTCAGCCGCCTGGGCGACCTCGCCCTGCTGGCCGCGGTGGGCCTGCTCTTCCACCACTACGGCAGCTTCGAGCTGCCGGTGCTGCTGGCCGCCGCCGAGGCCTCGACCGGCGAGGGCTGGGCGCTGCCGGCGGCCTCCGTGGCCCTGGCCCTGGCCGCGCTGTGCAAGTGCGCCCAGCTGCCGCTTCACGGCTGGCTGATGAAGGTGATGGAGGCCCCCACCCCGGTCTCGGCGCTGCTCCACGCCGGGGTGATCAACCTCGGCGGCTACGTCTGGCTGCGCCTCTACCCGCTGTTCGACGGCCTCACCCCGGGCCACCTGCTGCTGGTCGCCATCGGCGGCACCACCGCCATCGTCGCGGTGCTGACCATGCTCACCCAGACCTCGGTCAAGCACGCCCTGGCCTGGTCCACCTGCGCCCAGATGGGCTTCATGCTGCTGGAGATCGGCCTGGGCGCCTACACCCTGGCGCTGGTGCACCTGCTAGCCCACTCCCTCTACAAGGCCCACTCCTTCCTCGCCTCCGGGCGCACGGTACGCGCCGCACGCTGCTCGCGGCTGCCGCTGGCCCCGCTGCAAGAACGCCTGGCGACGGCGGGCCTCGCCGCAACGGCGGCGGGGGCACTGCTGCTGGCCTGGCCCGCCCTGGTCAGCCACAACCCGCTGCTCGGCGTGCTGCTGACCCTGGCGGTGGGCGGAGCGCTGCTGGGCATGCCGGTGGGGCTGGGACGCGCCCGGCGCCTCGCCCTGGCGGCCATGGCACTGGCCCTGGTGCCGCTCTATGCACTGCTCCACGCCCTGGTGGCGCCAGCCCTGCCGCGGGCCACCGACCCGCTGACCCTGGCCGCCGGCCTGCTCGGCGCCGCGCTGCTGCTGGCGCTGGTCGGCCTGGCCCTGGCGGTCACGCTGTGGCCCCGGCATCCCGCGGTGGCGCGCTGGCGGATCCACTTCCGCCAGGGCCTCTACGCCCACCTGCCGCTGGAGCGCGCCGTCGAGCGCCTGATGCGCCACCGCCTGCCCGAGCCCACCCGGCACGAGACCGTCACCGCCAGAGGAGAGGTGTCATGACCGCCTTCGCCACCGCCGCCCCGCACGTCACCGCCGAGCACCACCGGGCCCTGGGCCGTGCCGCCGAACGCATCGCGCCCACCTGGCCACTCGACCGCTGGATCGCCGTCAACCCCTGGTGGGGGTTGCGCGACCTGCCCATCGAACAGGCCGAGGCACTGCTCGCTCGGCGCGGCGGGGGCCGCCTGACCCTCGACCCCGCCTTCTACCGCCGGGCCTGGGAGCGTTGGCGCATCCGCCCCGAGGAGCTGCGCGCGGCGATCGCCCTGGGCGACTCGTCGCTGGACGAGGCCTCCCTGCTGGCGAGTCTGGAACGCCAGGAGGCTGCGCCCCGGATGCCGGAGAGCGCCTGGGCGCTGGCTGGGGCGAACACCGCGCCGACGGCCGACGACGCCTTCGAGGCGGTGGCCGAGTGTTGCGCCGGCTACTTCGACCACCACCAGCAGCGCTGGGAGCGTGACACCACGACCCCGCTCTACGCCTGGTGGCACGACCAGAGCCGCCACGACCGGCGCCTGAGTGCCGCCCAGCGCCGCCAGGTGGAAATCCTGCCCGCCGACGCTGACGCCGCTAGAGAAATGCTGCTTGCCGAGCTCGCGCTGGCTCCGGAGGCCCTGGAGGCGCTTTCCCACGCCCTGCTGCTGCGGGTCAACGGCTGGGCCTCCTGGTGCCAGGGGCTGGCCTGGCACACCCCTCCCGCCGCCGCCCACGCCGGTATCGAGCAGCTGCTGTTGGTGTTGCTGGCCTGGGAGTGGCTGGGGCTGGCCGAGCTGGAAGCAGCGCGACGCGACCGCTGGGCAGCGCAGTGGATGCAGAGGCCCGCGCCTGCCGATCGCGACAGTGAGGCCCTGTGGTGCTGGCAGAACGCCTTCGAGCTCGGGTACCAGCGCCGCCTGGCGGCGACCCTGGCCACGCCCAACGCGCCTCGCCCGACACCGAGCGTGCAGGCGGCCTTCTGCATCGACGTGCGCTCCGAGCCTCTGCGGCGCCACCTCGAGGCCGCCTGGGAGAAGGTCGCCACCCAGGGCGTGGCGGGCTTCTTCGGCATGCCGATCACCCACTCAAGCGCCGGGCCGGAGCGCGACCTGCCGCGCCTGCCCGGCCTGCTGCCGCCGCACTACCGCACCGCCGAGGCACCGCCGCTGGCCCCGCTGCACCGCCGCCGCCATCGGCGGGAGGCCAGTCGCCAGGGGATCCGCCATGCCAAGTATAACGCGCTCTCCACCTTCACCCTGGTGGAGACCACCGGCCTCGCCTGGGCCTGGAAGCTGATCCGGGACAGCCGTCGGCGCCCGGCCGCCGCGGCGGCGCCGACGCCCCTGGAGGGCCCCTTCCACGCCGTCGGCGGCGAACCGCTGACAACGGCGGAAAAGGTCGAGCTCGCCCGGGGGCTGCTCGATGCCCTGGCGCCGGGCGGCGACGCCGCGCCGCTGCTGGTGCTGGTGGGCCACGACTCGGCGAGCGACAACAACCCGCACCACGCCGGGCTGACCTGTGGCGCCTGCGGCGGCCAGGGCGGCGGGCTCAACGCCCGCCTGGCCGCGCGGCTGCTCAACAACCCCGAGGTGCGCCATGGCCTGGCCGCCCGTGGTGCCGGCCTGCCGGCCACGACCCATGTGCTCGCCGCCACTCACTGCACCCTCACCGATCGCGTCACCCTGCACGACGCGGAGGGGGTGCCGGCGGCCCTCACCCCCCTGCTTGAGCGCTTCGAGCGGGCGCTGGCCGAGGCCGGCCGCGCCACCCGCGAGGCGCGTGCGGCGGCGCTGGGCGTCGCGGCCGAGGACGACACGGCACGCCTGGACGCCCTGGCCCGGCGCGGCGGCGACTGGTCCCAGCCGCGCCCGGAGTGGGGGCTCGCCAACAACGCCGCCCTGCTGCTGGCCCCGCGGGCGGCGAGCCATGGCCGCGACCTGGAAGGGCGGGTCTTCCTGCACGAGTATCACCCCGCATACGACCCCGACGGCCGCACCCTGGAAGCGCTGATGAGCGCCCCCATGCTGGTGGCGAACTGGATCAACCTGCAGTACTACGCCTCCACGGCGGATCACGATCGCCACGGGGCCGGCAACAAGCTGCTGCTCTCCGTGGTGGGGGGCCATATCGGGGTGATCGAGGGCAACTCGCCCCAGCTGCGCATCGGCCTGCCGTGGCAGTCGCTCCACGACGGCGGCGACTGGCGCCACGAGCCGTTGCGCCTGACGGTGATAGTCGACGCGCCTCGTGAGCGTATCGAAGGGGTGCTGGCTCGCCAGCCCGATGTCGCCCGGTTGGTGGACCACCGCTGGCTGTGGCTCTGCCGCCTCACCGACGCAGAGATGGAGCGCTACACACCAGCCGGTTGGCGCCCCCTAGGCTGAGGTTGACTCAGCCGTTCAGCCACCAGGTGGCGGCGTTGAGATAGGCGGCAAAGCTTACCCAGGCCAGATAGGGCACCAGCAGCCAGGCGGCGACAGGGGAAACGCGCGCGAAGCGACGGATGGTCAGTACGATCAGCCCCCACAGCAGCAGCAGGTCGAGCAGCGCCAGGCCCATCCAGTGCAGGCCGAAGAACAGGATCGACCAGAGCGCATTGGCGGCGAGCTGGGCAACGAAGGGCCAGAGGGTATGCCAGCGCGCCATGGCGGGAGCGGCCAGGGTGGCCCGCCAGGCGGCCAGTGCCATCAGCAGGTAGAGCGTGGTCCAGGCAATGGGAAAGGCCAGGTCGGGCGGAGTGAGAGGCGGCTTGGCCAGGCCGGCGTACCACTCACCGGGCGGGGTGGCAATGCCGGTCAGCGCGGTCAGCGTCACCAGCGCGAGCCAGCCGAGCAGTACAAGAGCGGAACGCGTCGAGGTCATGGTCACTCCTTGGGTCGCTGGATCCCGTATCCTAGGCGGTAGTTTCCCCCCTTTGGAAGCACTGGTGCTTGGAGAGAAGCATGGAAGAGACCCTGGATGCGATCATCATCGGCGGCGGCATGGTCGGTGCGGCCGTGGCGGCGGCACTCGGCCAGGCCGGCATGGCCGTCACGCTGGTGGAAGGTGGCAAGGCCCCCGAGGCGATCGCCGACGATGCCCCCTTCGATCTTCGTGTGTCATCGCTGAACCTGGCCTCGCAGCGACTGCTGGAGCAGACCGGGGCCTGGTTGTTCATTCCCGAGGCGAGGCGTTGCCCCTTTCGCCACATCGAGGCCACCGACGAGGCCGAGAAGTACCAGGTCCACTTCAGCGCGTCCGATCTCGATCTGCCCCATCTGGGCCACTTCGTCGAGAACCGGGTGATTCGCCATGCCCTCTGGCAGCGCCTGGCCGAGCTGCCCAACGTTACCCGCCTGTGCAGCGTCAGCCCGGTCGCGCTGGTCAGGGGCCGGCAACATACGCTGGTCGAGCTGGACGACGGCCAACTCCTGGCCGCACGACTGGTGGTGGGTGCCGACGGTGCCAACTCGCGCCTTCGCGAGATGGCCGGCATCGCCACTCACGACGAGGACTACGGGCAGCGCGCGCTGATCATCAACGTGCGCACCCGCCTGCCCCAGCAGGACGTCAGCTGGCAGCGCTTCATGCCCCACGGCCCACAGGCGATGCTGCCGTTGCCCGGACATCATGCCTCGCTGGTGTGGTATGACGACGACGAGGCGACACTGTCTCGGGAGGCGCTGGATGACGAGACCCTTCGCCTGGCCATCGAGGCGGCATTTCCCGCACGCCTGGGCGGCATCGAGGCGGTACAGGGGCGTGCCAGCTTCCCCATCCGCCGTCGCCACGCCGAACGCTACGTGCAGCCGCGCCTGGCACTGGTGGGCGACGCCGCCCATGTGATTCACCCGCTGGCCGGCCAGGGGCTCAATCTGGGGCTGCAGGACGCTGAAGTGCTGAGCGAACAGGTGGTAGCGGCCTTTCAGGAGGGCCAGGACCCGGGCGGGCAACGAGCGCTTTCCCGCTACGCCCGCACCCGCCGCCCTCAAGCCCTGGCCATGATTACCGCCATGGAGACCTTCCATCGTGTGTTCACCGGCCCGGAGCCACTGCGACATGTCGGCGCCGCCGGACTGGCCGTGGCCGAACGCCTGGGAGGCGCCAAGCGCCAGGTGATGCGTCATGCCCTGGGGCTGTGACAGGCAGGCGCTTGCGCTCAGGCAGAAGTGGGCGCCGACTCGACCAGATTGGCCTCGATAAATGCCAGGAGCTCGGGCAGCTCGGTCTCGATGTGCTGGCTGAGATCGTGGTCGCCGGGCAGCAGACGCAGCACGGCAGGGGTCTCGCCGCGGCAGGCATGCAGCCGTTCGGCATCGTGGGGCGGGATGACCTGGTCATCCCGCCCGTGCACCAGCAGCACCGGGCAACGCACCCGTGGCAGGGTGGCAACCGGGGCGATGGCGTCGAAGCGATAGCCGATCACATGCTCCACGTAGCGCATCACGTACCAGCCCACGGGAAAGAACGGCAGCCCCTTCTCCGCAAGCCAGCGGCGCATCATGCCATCCGGGTGGGCGAAGGCCGAGAGACTGACCACGGCGCCGATGTCATCGCGCCGCGAGGCGGCCAGCAGCACCGCCGCCGCGCCCACCGAGTGCCCCAGCAGCGCCACCGGTGCCCCGGCCATTCCGGGGCGGGCCCGCAGCCAGGTCAGCGCTGCCTCGGTGTCCTCGGCGAAGCGGGGCATGGAGGAGAAGGTATCGGCATCACTTTCGCCGTGGTTGCGGGCGTCGAACAGCAGCACGTTCCAGCCCGCTGCCTGCAGCGGAGTTGCCAGCGGCAACATCAGTTCACGGTTGGCACCCCAGCCGTGGGTGATCACCACCGTGCCGCGCCCCTGGCCGGGCAGCCACCAGGCCACCAGCGTCTTGCCGCGGCGGGTAGGAAGGCGCACCGTCTCGCCAGCCACGCCGTGCTCGCCAAGCGCCCGCAGGATCGGCACCCGGGGCGCTGCCAGGCTGATGCGCAGCCGCCGGTGGAAGCGGTGCAACAGCACACCTCCGATGACCACCCCCCCTGCTAGCGCTATTGTCCACCCCGACATCTGCAAGGCTCCCGAACCGATTCGCGTTGCGGCCATTCTCCGCGAAGCCACCGTCGGCGTCAGTCGCCAAGATGTCGCATGGGCGCTAGGCGAACGACATATTGTTATGTTATAACTTCCGCCAGTTTTCTGGAGGATCCCGCATGGCACACCATCGACACCGGCACCGCCCGGAAGGGCCCTGCCATTTCTCGCTGATGTCGCTCGCCGCGACCCGCCGCCTGCTGCTGGTTGCAGCGCCGCTCGCCGCCCTGTGGCTGGCGGTCTCCTGGGCCGCAGGGTGGTGGTCCTGATGTCGCGCTTGCAACTGCATGATCTGCAGCTCGCCCGCGGCGGCCAGACGGTGCTCGAGCATCTGGATGGCCGCTTCATGGACGGCGCCATCACCGCCCTGATCGGCGCCAACGGAACCGGAAAGAGCACGCTGATCGCCGCCATCATGGGCATGCTGGCCCCGGTGGCCGGCAGCGTGGAGTGCCGGGTACCACTTGAACGCTGCGCCTGGCTTCCCCAGCAGCTGGCGCTGGACCTCACCTTCCCGATGAGCGTGGAAGAGTTGATCATGACCGGCACCTGGCCGAGCCATGGGGCCCTCAAGGGGTATTGTGCGGCCCACTACCGCCGCGGCCGCGAGATCATGGCGCGGCTGGGCATCTCGCACCTCGCCCACCGACCGCTTGGTGAGCTCTCCGGCGGCCAGCGCCAGCGCGCCCTGCTGGGCCGCACCCTGATGCAGGAGGCCGAGCTGCTGCTGCTCGACGAGCCCTTCGCCAACGTCGATATCGAGACGGTGGACGTACTGATGGAGGTGCTGCGCGACATGGCCCGGCGCGGGACCACCATCATCGTGGTGATCCACGACATGGAGCAGCTCGCCCGCCTGGCCGACGATGTGCTGCTGCTTTCCAGCGGCCATGGCCGCTGGGTCAGCCCCGATGCCCTGCTCGATCATCATGGCGGCGTGGTGCCCCGGGCACCACGCCTGCCCCTGACCTTTCCGGATGCCTCCCATGCTGGCACTGCTTGAGGCCTGGCTGCTGGCCCCTTTCGACTACGGCTTCATGCAGCGCGCCCTGGTGGCCGGCCTGGCCCTGTCGCTGGCCGCCCCGCCGCTGGGCGTGTTCCTGATGCTGCGCGGCATGAGCCTGATCGGTGACGCCATGGCCCACGCCATCCTGCCGGGCGTAGCACTCGGCTTCCTGGCCGCCGGCTTCTCGCTGCCGATGATGAGCCTGGGCGGTATTCTCTCGGGACTGCTGATCGCGGTGCTCGCCGGCAGCGTGTCGCAGATGACCGGCCACCGCGAGGACTCGGCCATGGCCAGCTTCTTCCTGATCTCGCTGGCCGGCGGGGTGATGTTGGTGTCGCTGGGCGGCAGCAGCGTGGACCTCACCCATGTGCTGTTCGGCTCGATCCTCGCCGTGGACTCCACCGCCCTGGTGCTGATCGCCGGCATCAGCAGCCTGATCGTGGTGATCCTGGCGGTGATCTTCCGTGCCTTGGTGGTGGAGTGCCTCGACCCGCTGTTCCTGCGCGGTCAGGGGGTGCGAGGCGGCGTGGTCCACGGCATCTTCCTGGGGCTGGTGGTGCTCAACCTCACCGCCGGCTTCCAGACCCTGGGCACCCTGATGGCGGTGGGCCTGATGATGCTGCCGGCCACCACGGCCCGCTTCTGGAGCCAGCGCCTGGAAGGGTTGATCGCCATCGCCATCGCTATCGCTCTGGTGGCCAGCACCGGCGGCCTGCTGCTCTCCTATCACCTCAGCCTGCCCTCGGGGCCGGCCATCATCCTGCTGGCCGGCAGCGGCTATGTGCTCTCCGCGCTGTTCGGCCGCCATCACAGCCTGACCGCCCGCTGGCGCCGCCATGCCGCGCCGCTGGGCGCCCCCGAAAACGACTGACACAGCCAACCGAAACAGCCAACCGAAACCGTAAATCAAGGACACCTGCCATGCGCCTATCCCGTACCTGCGCCCTGCTTGCCGGGGTCTCCACCCTGCTGGCCCTGCCCGCTGCCCTAGCCGCCGAACGCGTCCAGGTCGTCACCAGCTTCAGCATCCTCGCCGACATGATCGAGAACGTCGGCGGCGAGCACGTCGAGGTAACCGCCCTGGTGGGGCCGGACAGCGATGCCCATGTCTACTCGCCGCGCCCCGCCGACGCCCGTGCCCTGGCCGAAGCCGACCTGGTGGTGTTCAACGGCCTGCAGTTCGAGGGCTGGATCGAGCGGTTGATCAACGCCAGCGATTTCACTGGCCCCCTGGTGGTGGCCACCGACGGCATCGAGTCACGCCTCGCCGCTGCCGAGAACGCTGACCACGACGACCACGACGACCACGACGACCACGACGACCATGATGACGGTCATGACCATGGCGATATCGATCCCCACGCCTGGCAGGATCTGGGCATGGGCGAGCTCTACGTGGCCAACATCCTCGCGGGCCTGATCGAAGCCGATCCGGACAACAGCCCAGCCTATCAGGCCCGTGCCGAGCGTTATCGGGAAGAGATCGCCGCCGTCGATAGCGAAGTGCGCGAGCTGCTCGGCGAGATTCCCGCTGGCACCAGCGTGATCACCGGCCACGACTCCTTCGGCCACTTCGCCCGTGCCTATGGCCTGACGTTCCTCTCGCCCCAGGGGCTCTCCACCGAGGCCGAGCCCAGCGCGGCCAACATGGCCCGGCTGATCGACGTGATCCGTGAGGAGAACGTTCAGGCGCTGTTCCACGAGAACATGACCAGCCCGGCGATGATCGACCAGCTGGCCGAGGAGGCCGGCCTGCCTATCGCTGGCACCCTCTATGCCGACGCCCTGGCCAGCGAGGGCGAGGCCAGCAGCTGGCTGGGCATGATGCGCCACAACGCCCGCATCCTGCACGACGCCCTGGCCGAACCCGGCCATGATGAAGGCGGCGACGCGCACGATCATGAACACTGAGTTATAGCTCGAGCGTCAGCAATCAGGGTGCCTTTTGGCGCCTGTTTGCAAGGCCGATTGCCTGAACTATCGGAACGGGAAGAAATGCTAGACCCAGACTATTCCGGCGTAGAAACCCTGCACTGCAAGGAGCCATGCAGCATGCGACTCACTCGCCCCCAACGAGAAACCATCGTCTCATGCGTGCGTGAGTACGCCGGAAAAGAGATCGACGTTCGTGTATTCGGTTCGCGTCTCGACGACTCCTGCCGCGGCGGTGATCTCGATTTGCTGCTGGTTTTCCCTACCCCCATCTCGCTAATGACCCACGCCGAACTGAAGCAGGCACTCGAGGCGCGCCTGCAATTGCCTGTGGATGTCGTGACTTATGCACAGGAGATCGAGCCGACCCCCTTCGAGGCCATGGCGCTCAAGCAATCACAGTCGATCGATACCGAGGATGCGGCATGAACTCTCCGACGTGCTCTTCCGCGCCTCTCGCCAGCTAATCACCTGGAGTGCCGATCAGCTCGGCATATCGCCTGCCAGCCAGGACTTCTCGGCAGAGTTCGAACGCATCTTCGCCTGAACCATCAGCTGTGCGACCATCACCGGGCCATTGAACGCCAGGGAAGCCGTCATGCTCGAGTTCCGCCAGGTCCACAAGGCTTATGCCACGCCCCAGGGGCCGCTCAAGGTGCTGGATGGAGTCGATCTGAGCCTCAACGCTGGCGAAAGCCTGGCACTGATGGGCGAGTCCGGCTGTGGCAAATCCACCCTGTTGCACCTGGCCGCGGGCCTCGACCTGCCCGATCGCGGCGAGGTCAGCCTCGCCGGCCGGCCCATCTCGTCGCTCGGCGAGGCGGACCGGGCACGGCTGCGACGTGAGACCCTGGGCCTGGTGTTCCAGCAGTTTCACCTGGTACCGAGCCTGAGCGTGCTCGACAACCTGCGCCTGCAGGCCCGCCTGGCCGGTCGCGAGCGGCCCGACTGGACGACCGAACTCATAGAACGGCTGGGCCTGGCCGGCCTGGAGAAGCGTTACCCGGAACAGCTCTCCGGCGGCCAGCAGCAGCGTCTGGCCATCGGCCGCGCCCTGGCGCCGCGTCCGGCCCTGCTGCTCGCCGACGAGCCCACCGGCAATCTGGACGAGAGCACCGCCGACGAAGTCCTGGACCTCTTGCTGGCCCTGGTGCGCGACACCGGCTGCGCCCTGTTGATGGTCACCCACAGCCCTCGAGTGGCCGCGCCCCTGGACCGCCGCCTGCAGCTTTCCCATGGCCGTATCGGCTAATTCAGCGTCTCAAGGATACCGACACCGTGACAGCCCCCTCCGTCTGGGTCTTCAGAGCCGGACTCATCGCCACCGTGACGGCCATCATGGCCGGCATCTGGTGGCTGCTCCAGGTGCTGGGTCTGCCCATGAGCTTCTCTCCTTCCGGCATCGCCGAATGGTTCAACAGCCAGGGCAGCCTGGGCCCCCTGCTGCTCCTGCTGTTGATGATGCTGGCGGTGGTGGTCGGCCCGATCCCCACCCTGCCGGTCACCGCGGCCGCCGGACTGGCCTTCGGCCTGATTCCCGGGGCCCTGCTGTCGATCATCGGTGCCATGGTCGGCGCCATGATCGCCTTCACCCTGGCCCGTCTGCTGGGGCGGGATGCCCTGCGCGCCAGGCTGCCAAGCAATCCGCTGTTCGGTCACCAGGGCTCCCAGCGGCTGCTACTGCTCACCGTACTGGTCACGCGTCTGGTGCCCATCTTCTCGTTTGCCCTGGTCAGCTACGCCGCCGGGGTCACCGCCATCACCACAGGGCGCTTTGCGCTGGGTACGGTGGTCGGCATGCTGCCCATGACCCTGGTGTTCGCCAGCCTGGGGCGAGCCTTCGAGCTGAACCCGTTGCTATCGATCATGGCGGCCGTCGCGGTGCTCATCGTGATGAGCCTGCTGCCCTGGTACCTGAGCCGACGGCGCCACTCCCGGCTGGCCCGTTGGCTGCATCTGGACGACGAGCCGTCCGGCAAGTAGCAGGCAACCGTCACTCAGCGGGTATCACCGCGCTGCTCGGGCCGTGAGTGCTCGGGGTATACCCCCTGAACACGACCGTGCTGGGTGCAGGACACCTGCCATTCCCCGCCTTGTCGCTTGTGTGAGACGATACCGGTACGAGGGGTCACACGGCCCCGCTCGCCCGCCACCTTCGTGCTCCCATGCTCACCACCCTGGCCACCCTGTTCTCCCACTATCGCCGCCATCCCGGCCAGCTGGCCATGCTGCTGCTGGGCCTGTGGGTGGCGGGTGCGCTGTGGAGCGGTGTGCAGGCGATCAATGCCTCGGCCCGTGACAGCTATGATCGGGCCGAAGCGCTCTTCACCACCGGCCTGGACCGCCTGGAACGTCGCGACGGCGAACCCCTCGACCATGAAGATTTCGTGTCCCTGCGCCGCGCCGGCCTGCCGGTCTCGCCGCTGCTGGAAGGCAGGGTGGACACGGCAAAGGACGAACGGCTGACGGTGATCGGCATCGACCCGCTGACCCTGCCCGGCGACAGCGCCTTCGCCACGGCGGGCAGTGGCGGTGAGCTGACGGCATTCTTCACGCCCCCCTGGCAGACCCGGCTGGCCCCGGACACCGCCCCGCAACTGGGGCTGGAGCGGCAGAAGGCCTCGGGCGCCGAACCCACGCTCGCCGATGGCAGGCGGCTGCCACCGCTGGTCCTCGCTCCCTCGCTACCGCCGGACACCCTGGTGATGGATATCGCCGCTGCAGCCCGCCTGCTGGAGCGTGGCACCACGCTCAGCCGGCTGGTGACCGCACCCGGCGCGCTGGAGTCGGCGCCCGAGGGCTACCGGCTCAGCCGCGCCGAGACCCTGGTCGACCCGGGCGAGCTCACCGCGAGCTTTCACCTCAATCTCACCGCCATGGCGCTGCTGGCGCTGATCGTCGGGCTCTTCATCGTCCAGGCGGCGCTGGGCCTGGCACTGGAACAGCGTCTGGGGCTGCTGCGAACGCTGCGCGCCCTGGGCGTGCCGGGGCGAACGCTGGTGGGCCTGCTGGCGCTCGAGCTGATCCTGCTGGGCGTCATCGGCGCCCTGGCGGGTATCGCCAGCGGCGTGTGGCTGGCCCGTGCCCTGCTGCCGGACGTGACAGCCACGCTGCAGAACCTGTACGGCGCCGCGGTGGGCACGGAACTGCACCTGCCCTGGCATTACTGGGTGGGGGGACTCGGGGTGACCCTGGGCGGGCTCTTCGTCGCCGGCAGCGGCACGCTGTGGCGAGCCTCGCGGCTCGGCGTGCTGGGGATGGGCCAGGCCCAGGCGTGGCGCGCAAGCTTCCAGCGCCAGCTGCGTGGCCAGGTCATCGCCGGCACCCTGGCCGCCCTGCTGGCCCTGGCGGTCTGGGCCTGGCAGAGCGCACAGCCCGCCGGCGAAGGACTGGTCGCCGGTTTCGTGCTGGTGGGGGCGATGATGCTGGCCTGCGCGCTCTGGCTCTCGCCGCTGCTGGCGGTGGGGCTTGCCGGCCTGGGACGGCTCGCACGCCGCACTCCTCTGACCCAGTGGGCGCTGGCCGACCTGCAGCTCCAGCTGCCGCGCCTCTCGCTGGCCATGATGGCACTACTGATCGCGCTCTCCGCCAATCTGGGGGTCGGCAGCATGGTCGGCGGCTTTCGCCTCACCTTTCTCGACTGGCTCGACCAGCGGCTGACCGCCGACCTCTACCTGCGTCCGCCAGCCGAGCAGTTCGATGCGGTGCAGGCCTGGCTGGACGGGCGCGACGAGGTCGCCGAACTGCTGCCCACCGCCGAGGCCGACTCGACCCTGCTCGAGGTCCGGGCCGGCGCCGGCGATCGACGTCTCGAAGTGCCGGTATCGCTGTTCGGTATCACCCCGGGCGCCCGGCTTACCCCGACCTGGCCGCTCCTCGAGAGCCGGGAGGGACGAGAAGCGGCCTGGACCGCTCTTGAGGACGGCGAGGCCTTTATCAACGAGCAGCTGGCGCTCGGCCACGGTATCGGCCCCGGGGACCGGCTTGTCCTGCGCGCCCCGAACGGTCAGCAGGCGATGACGGTGGCCGCCATCTACCCCGACTACGGAAACCCGCGTGGCGAAGTACTGATGACCGCGACAGCGCTGCGGGAACGTTTCGCGGCCGCGCCGGGGTCGATCGGCGTGGTGCTCGCCGATACCGCCGACCCGGGCGGCAGCAAGGCCGATACGCTCTCCCTTGAGCTGACCGAGCGTTTCGGGCTGGACCAGGAGGCGCTGATCGACCAGCGCCAGGTCAAGACACTCTCCACCGACATCTTCGAGCGCACATTTTCCATCACTCGCGCGCTCAATGCCCTGACCCTGGCCGTGGCGGCCCTGGCCCTGCTGGCCAGCCTCCTGGCCCAGGCGCGGGAGCGCCGCCGTCGGCTGGCGCCGCTCTGGGCCCTGGGCGTGACCCGCGGGCGCCTGGCCGGTATCCAGCTGACCCAGTTGGGCGGTGCAGCGCTGGTCACGGGGCTCGCTGCCGTGCCGCTGGGCATTGCCATCACCGCCTGCCTGGTGGCGATCATCAATGTGGCCGCCTTCGGCTGGCGGCTGCCGCTGCATGTCTTCCCCGTCGAGATCGGCATCACCCTGGGCACCGCCCTGCTGGTGGCATTGCTGGCAACCGGTCTGCCGGCCCTGACGCTCTGGCGCACCTCCCCCCGCACCCTGCTGGCAGAGGAGGAAGCAACATGAGGCGCTGGCTGATGTGCCTACCGGTAGCGCTACTCACGGCAGCGCTGGCGGGTTGCGAAGCAGAGTCACCCCCCACGTCGTCTCGGGGTTTCGCGGGGCTGGGTAGCGAGGCTGAGGGCTTCCGCCAGGCCGCCCCGGGCACTCCCCTGCGCTTTCCCGAGGATCACGGCCCGCATCCCGACTTTCGTATCGAGTGGTGGTACCTCACCGCCAATCTTGAAGACGAGACGGGGGAGTCGCTGGGCGTGCAGTGGACCCTGTTCCGCCAGGCCCAGCAGCCCCCGGCCGAACGCCCTGATGCGCCCGGCCCCTGGGCGGCCGAGCAGCTCTGGATGGCCCACATGGCGGTCTCCCGCGGCGACACCCATCGGGTTGCCGAGCGCTTCGCGCGCAGCGATTCGCAGGCAAGCGATCCCGAGCGCGACCAGGCAGGCGTTACGGCAAGTCCCTTCCGCGCCTGGCTCGACGACTGGACGCTCTCGAGCCACGCCAGCCGATCAGGGGGCGATGCTCTTGACAGCCTGACCCTCTCTGCCCTGGCTGGACAGGACGAGGCACACTTCGGCTACCGCCTGGATCTTGAGGCCCTAGGGCCTCTGGTGCTTCATGGAAAGCAAGGATTCAGTGAGAAAGGAACCGATGACCAACAACCCATCTACATCAGTCAGCCCTTCTACCGAGTCTCTGGAGACGTTTTCCTTGAGGGCCAGACTTTCCGTGTGAAGGGTAGTGCTTGGCTCGACCGAGAATGGGGCAACCAACTTACCGCTCCCTGGCATATCGGTTGGCACTGGTTTTCATTGCACCTTCTCGACAACCACAAACTGATGATTTATCACCTGCGCAGCAAAAAGCCTGAGGGCGAATCGTTATTCGGCACTTGGATCACCCCTGAAGGCGAGACAACGACGCTGAACAATGACGAACTTGCTCTCACCACTTTGGCCACCTCAACCGTCACCGGCCGCGACGTGCCCACCCGCTGGCGCCTTGAGGTGCCCTCGCAAAATCTCGACCTCGAGGTCGAGGCACCTCATGCCAATCGCTGGATGGATACCTCGGTGCCCTATTGGGAAGGCCAGGTGATCGCTCGCGACCGGGAAACTGGGGAAACCCTCGGAGAGGGCTATCTGGAGATGACGGGCTACTGAGCCCTGCACGCCCTGACACGACGAGGCCGCCCCGTGGGGCGGCCTCGTCGTAGTGCGCATGGCGCGGCAGCATCAGGCGTCGGGGATCTCCAGCGCCTGCTGCACGACGGGCCAGCCCGGCTCGCCGTCGCGCGTGGTCACACCTTCCAGAAAGGCCTCTATCTTGCCGGGATTGTCGCGAATCCAGTCCAGCGCCACCGCCTCGGGCTCGCGCTCCTCGTAGCTGAAGCCGCGAATCATCGCGCTCTGGTCGTCGGCCGTGAAGCTGAGCTGATCGAGCAGCAGGGTGGCGTTGGGGGCGGCCTCGGCAAAGTCCGTGGTCACCAGAGTGCGCACGTCGCTGCGCCCACCATCCGGCCCCCACATGTCCTGGGTATCCGTCAGGTACTCGAGGTCGTACTCGATGTTCATCCAGTGAGGGGTCCAGCCGGCAAAGACGATCCACTCCTCACGGTTGATGGCCGAGTCCACGGCGCTGAGCATGCCGGGCGTGGAGGTCTCGGACAGATTCCAGTCGCCCAGGCCATAAGTATCCTCTTCCACCGCCTCGTTGAGGGTATCGCTCATGCCGGAGCCCACCTCGATGGAGTAGATTGTCCGATCGAGCTTCTCGGCGATCTCCTCGTCGGCCAGATCCTCGGCGGAGGTCACACCGGCCTCGTAAACATAGCGCGGCACGGCGAAGCCCAGGCGAGCGCCCTCGACGTTGTTGCCGAGGTCGACAATGGCGCCCTTCTCCATCGTGGCTTCATACATAGATTGCTGGGCAGGCAGCCAGGCGGCGAGGAAGGCATCCAGTTCACCCTGGGTTAGGGCTTCGTAGGTGATGGTCGAGCCCAGCTCCTGCTGGCGGGTCTCATAGCCCAGGGCATCCAGCAACTGGCCGGCCAGGGCACTCTTGACGGTCACGCCTGGCCAGGCGGGGACCGAGAAGCGCACTTCGGCAGGCTCTTCGGCCAGGGCGGTCGCGCTCCAGGCCAGCGGGGCAGCCAGCAGGGTACCGGCCAGGGCGAGGGTCACGGGACGGTTAAGCACTTTCATTGAATCTCCTTGGCAGATCATGCCATGAACAGACAGGATAAGGACCTTATCCTTATGAGCCGTAGAAGGCAAAGACCGCCCCGCCGGGACGACGCAGCAGGCTCAGACGCCCTTGCCCGCCATGCGATCAGCCTGGACCACCTCGATCCAGTAGCCGTCGACGTCCTTCACGAACACCACATCCTTCATCTTGCCCTGGTCGGCGCGCTTGACGAATTCCACATCATTGGCATCGAACCAGTTCTGGGCGGCTTCGAGGTCCGGCACACTGAAGCAGATATGACCGAAGCCCTGGGGCTCGGCGTTGCCGTCATGGTAGGCGAAGCCCCCCTTCTCCTCGGTGCCCCAGTTGTGGGTCAGCTCCAGCAGGCCCGCCTGGCCGAAGGTCCAGACGGTGCGCTCGCTGTCGTCCTCGGGCAAGGCGGTGTCTTCCTTAAGGTTGGCCAGGAAGTAGAGCGAGAACTGCATCTCCTCGAAGTCGAGGCGCCGCACCACGCGCATCCCGAACACCCGGGTGTAGAAGGCCAGGGCCTTCTCCGGATCCTTGATCCGCAACATGGTGTGATTGAGGCGAAAACCCTCGCTATCGGCGGTGGGGGCCAGGACGCCGGGGTGCTGTTCTCCCTGAAAGCTCATGGGAACTCCTTTTTGCAGAGGTGAATATCAATAAGAAATGAGGGCATCAAGGGCGCTTTTCCACCCCAGCGGAACGACCATGCCATAGAGCCAAGACCGGCATTTCCTTTATAAGGTATATACACATCCTGGACGCGCTGTCACAGACCCGGGAACTCATACCAGTGAGGTCTCTTGATATGGCCTGGCAACCTTCTACACTAATTGTACATTCACCAACACTGAAAGAGGCAACCCCATGTCCATCCCGGCCTATCAGCTGGGTGACCATGTCACTCTCAAGGAAATCGCCAATGCCATCTCACACGGCCTTACGCCGATCGTCGAGGTCGAATCGATGGATGGTATCTACACGGTGCGCTTCCACCACGCCAATGATGTCTCGGAACTTTCCGACAGCCAGGGAAAGACCCGCACTTTCCTCGGCACCGGCGAGATCCGCGATCTGCTCGGTGGTATCGGACTGACCCACGGCGTGCTGACCTGGGGCGACCAGTGCGGTGACGAGATGATCGGCGTGCCGGGTCATGCCCTCTCACCGGACGAAATGCTGGCCAGCGGCACGCGTATCGCTTTTCGCTGACGGGCGACCGGATACGGAGCCGATCTCCTCGGCTGTAACGCGAGGCCGATGATTCTGCCGTTCCCTTAAGCAGACGTTAAGTTGCCAGGACCAGAGTATCGGGGAAACGTCATGGAGACGCTCCGATGCCTGGTTCCGATATCCATCTCCCTCCGTGCCGGCAACTACTGACGGGCTCTATAGCCTCTGTTTCTTGGGCGACCATCTGCACGGGCAGGGTCGCGACGACGAGGCGCGTCTGGCCATGAGCAGCCTGCCGTCGTCAGCCAAAACCGTGCATGCCCTGTACCCGAAACCAAGTCAGGAACGAAGCTCCCAGGCAATCGCTGCTGGCTGACACTCTCATGCTCTTGCCGGGAGCGTCCCTCACTCCTGCTCCGGCGTGTCGCCTGTGGCCTGGTCGGCGCGGGTCTCGTATTCCACGCCATGATCGCGCAGATAGTCGCGGATCAACTGTCGCACTACCTGGGAGGGGGTCAGGTCCTGGGCCGCACAGAGCTGTTCGAAGGCCCGCTTCTTGTGAGGGTCGATCAGCAGGGTCAGGCGCGCTGTCTTACTTTCCATCGTGATTCTCCAGGAACATTATCATCAAATGTTAATGTCTACTGCCGGGCACGGCAATGCCAGGGAAGATTTGGTCAAGTATGCTAACGACATGTTAATGTCATTCACATAAAAGACCGAATCGATCCCCCAGGATATGCGACCCCCGATCCTTGCACGGGGGACGACTGCCAAGAAGGAGCCCAGGCATGGCACGCCACCGACCGTTCCCTAGACTTCCCGGCATAGCCACCGGCCTGCGCGCGGCCTGGCAAGAGGGCTATGGCCTGGACGACCTGCGCCGCGATGTCCTGGCGGGGCTGACCATCGGCACCGTGGCGGTGCCGCTCTCCATGGCCCTGGCTATCGCCACCGGCGTTCCTCCTCAGCACGGCCTTTACACGGCCATCGTCGCCGGCGCTATCATCGCGCTAACCGGCGGGTCACGTTTCAATGTCTCGGGCCCGACGGCGGCGTTCGTTGTCATCCTCTTTCCCATTGTCCAGCAGTACGGCCTGGGTGGCCTGTTGATCGCCTCGATGATGGCTGGCCTGATACTGGTAGGCCTGGGGATCGCTGGCATGGGGCGCCTCATCCAGTACGTGCCCTATCCCGTGGTATTGGGCTTCACCGCGGGGATCGCGGTGGTGATCGCGGCACTCCAGGTGCCCGACTTCCTGGGCCTTGAGGTCGGGCAACTGGGCGAGCACTTCGTCGAGAATCTGGGACGGATCCTCACCTCGCTGCCGAGCCTGGATCCGCTGGAGCTGGGAGTCGGCGCCTTCACCCTGGGCGTCATGCTGCTCTGGCCGCGCCTGAATATGCCGGTGCCTGCGCCCCTGATCGGGCTGGTGGTCGGGGCGCTGGTGGCCTATGCGGTCAACCGCTGGATCGGCGACCCGAGCACGGGGAACCTGGTTGAGACCATCGCCTCGCGCTTCACCTGGGAGGCCCAGGGCGAAACGGGCAGGGGCATTCCCCCGATCGCGCCGAGCTTCGTGGCCCCCTGGCGGCTTCCCGGTGCGGATGGCGAACCCCTGGAACTGAGCTTCGAACTGATTAGGGCCCTGCTGGGGCCCGCCTTCGCCATCGCCATGCTCGGCGCGATCGAGTCGCTGCTGTGCGCGGTGGTCTCCGATGGCCTGACCCGGACCCGGCACGATCCCAACGCCGAGCTGATCGGCCAGGGGCTGGGCAACATCGTTGCGCCACTGTTCGGCGGCATCACCGCCACGGCCGCCATCGCTCGGACCGCCACCAATATTCGCAGCGGCGCCCGTTCGCCGATCGCGGCAGTGGTGCATGCGCTGGTGGTGCTGCTGGCGGTGGTTGCCCTGGCGGGGCTGCTGGGACTGGTACCGATGGCCGCGCTGGCGGCACTGCTGTTCATCGTCGCCTGGAACATGGGCGAAGCCCGCCACTTCGTGCATACCCTGCGCTCGGCTCCGCCAGGCGATGTGGCCATCCTGGTGACCTGCTTCACTCTGACCGTGGTCTTCGACATGGTGCTGGCCGTGGCCGTGGGCATGGGGCTCGCCGCCGCCCTGTTCATCCGGCGCATGTCGCTGCTGACCCAGACCGAGCGTGTCGACGCGACGACCCATGCCAGCATCGATGCGCTGCCCGACGAGGTCACTCTCTACGATATCAACGGCCCGCTGTTCTTCGGCGCCGCCGAGAAGGCGCTCACCTCGCTGCACCTGGTGGATCCGAACGTGCGGATCGTCATCCTCGACATGCATGACGTGCCGAGCATGGATGGCACCGCCATCGTGGCCCTCAAGGCGCTGATCGACGAGATGCATCGCGAGGGAGTCGCCCTGGTGCTGGTCGGGCTGCCGGCACGGATTCTCGTCACGCTGCGCCGCGCCGGCATCCGCCGGACTCACGGACGGCTGACCTGGTGCCGGGAACTTCCCCACGCCCGAAAGGTGGCCCTGCGCTGGCTCAATCAGAGCGAGCAAGCGTCACTGGCGACTGATCCCCACGTCTGAACCCCCTCAGTAACGGGCCCGGTGTCATGACGACACCGGGCTCGCCGGACTCAGGAATGTCGCCTGTCAGCCGCTCAACGCATGCGCTGAAGGGTACGATCACCCAGCCAGAACTGATGTGCCAAGGCGGCCAGGACATGGCCGACGATCGCCAGCCATAGAAGATTGGCCACCACCTCGTGGGTCTCCTCGGCCGCGTCTTCCAGCCATTCGATCTCCCCGCCGGACGAAATCAGCGGCAAGTCGAAGAACGCCACACCATGCCCGCTTCCCCAGGCGGCAAGGAGACCACTGACGGGAATCAGTACCATCAGGACATACAGGGCCAGGTGCCCCAGGCAGGCCGCCCGCTGCCAGTGGCTCGGTGCCGCCGGGCGACCGCGATTGACCCAGCGCCAGGCCAGGCGAAACAGCAGCAACCCCACCAACAGCAAGCCGATGCTCTTGTGCAGCCCCATCAGCTGCGACTCGCCCAATCCCTCGAAGGCCTCCATCAGCCAGTCGCTGCCAAGCATCAGGATCAGCAGCACGGCCATGCTCCAGTGAATGGCCCGTGAGACGGCACCGTAGCGATCTTGTGTATCCAGAACGTTCATGCAGACATCCTCCGCTGTGATGGGATGCCTGCCGTTTTACCTCAGTGCATCTTGCATGACGCTTAACGCCGGGTTCATGTAGCGTTCATCATCGATAGCAACCGCAAGATCTCGATGGCGACCCGTGGAGGCTCTGACAGGTAGGGCAGCCCTTGCCTCCGGCGGTTCGACTCCCTTGGCAGCCACCACCGACGCACGTTGTACATGCCGTTGTAAGAAAGCCTTAAGGGAACAGCGCTAGCGTCTCATGGAGAGACAGAGATCCGTCCAACGGCATAAGGTAGCGCCAGCATGAGCACTGCAACGATCGACACCACCGACTCGCTGGGTTCTCCACTCGGCATGGGGAACGTCGCATTGATGGCTGCCGGCTGGTTGCTGCTGGCGGTAGGGGTACTGGCCACCGGCTGGGAACCCATTGAGCTGCCGCTGGGGCTGGCATGCCTCACCGCTGCAGCCGCAGCCCTGCTGCATCCGGACTACTGGCAGGGTGAAGAGACAAGGGAGACGGTCAACAGCCTGATACTGGCCAGCCTGATCACCCTGGCCGGCTTCCATCTTCTGGCCTGAACCCGCCCTTTACAGCCGGAAGGCACGCGGGGATAGTGACAGCTGACGACAGGGGCGCCGCGGCAACATCGCCACGGCTGAGATGCACCCTCGGAACCTGACCCGGATAATGCCGGCGTAGGGAGTCGTGCAGCCCCGGCCCCTGCCGACCTGCACTTCCCGCGCCGGGGAGGCCCCATGCATTCCATCGATCCCGCCGCGCACCTGGCGCGGGTGCGTGAGACCAGCCCGCTGGTCCACAACATTACCAACCACGTGGCCATGAACAGCATGGCCAATGTGCTGCTAGCCATCGGCGCCTCGCCGGCCATGGTCCATGCCCGTGAGGAGGCCGCCGAGTTCACCGCGCTGGCCGGCGCCCTGACCATCAACATCGGCACTCTATCGCCTCACTGGGTCGACGCCATGGAGGCCTCGGCCGTGGCCGCCAGTGAGACGGGACGTCCCTGGGTGCTGGATCCCGTAGCGGTGGGCGCCACCCGCTATCGCCGCGAGACCGGCGCGCGACTGCTGGCGCTATCGCCGGACGTGATTCGCGGCAACGCCTCGGAGATCATCGCCCTGGCGGGACAGGCCGGTGGCGGACGCGGCGTGGACAGCACCGACCCGGCCGAGGCGGCCCTCGAGGCCGCTCGCCGGTTGGCTCATCAGACGGCCGGGGTGGTCGCGGTCACCGGCGAGGTGGACCTGGTGACCGATGGTCGGCGCGTCGTCCGCCTCCGGGGCGGTCACCCGCTGATGCCCCGGGTCACTACCCTGGGCTGCGCCTTGACCGGCGTGGTGGCGGCTTTCGTGGCCGGCGCCGATGCCCCCTTCGAGGCGACGGTAGCGGCACTAGCTTGCTACGCCGCGGCGGGCGAACTGGCCGGCGAGGTCGCCCATGGCCCGGGCAGCTTCGCCGTGGCCTTCCTCGACGCCCTCTTTCACCTCGATGGCGAAACCCTGGCCGCACGGGGCCGCCTGGAGGTGGACGATGCGCCTTGATCTATCGCTCTATCTGATCACGGACCGGGGGCTCTGCTCAGGCCTCGGGCTGGTGGAAACCGTGATGGCGGCAGTGCGCGGCGGTGTGACGATGGTACAACTGCGCGACAAGCACGCCAGCGATGCCGAACTGATCGACCAGGCGCGCCCGCTCAAGGCGGCGCTGGCCGGCAGCGGCGTGCCGCTGATCATCAATGACCGACTGGGGGTAGCTCTGGCTTGCGGTGCCGACGGCCTGCACATCGGCCAGGACGACGGCGACGTAGCCAGAGCCCGCGCAGCGCTCGGCCCGGAGGCGATACTCGGGCTCTCGGTACAGACCCATGAGCAGATGGCCCGCGTCGATGCCGAGCACCTCGACTACCTGGGTCTGGGCCCGGTATTTGCGACTCCCAGCAAGCATGATCATGCCGAACCACTGGGCTTCGAGGGGCTGGCACGCCTGGTGGCTGCCAGCCCCTTACCCACTGTGGCCATCGGCGGCCTCAAGGCCGAGCACGTGGCCGCGACGCACCAGGCTGGCGCCCAAGGCCTGGCAGTGGTCTCCGCGATCTGCGGCGCTCCCGACCCCGAAGCCGCCGCGCGCGCATTCTGCTCGCCACGCTGAGTGGTCATCAGGAGGTCGGTCGACGCTTCAGGGTAGTGCGCCGCTCATGATAGGCGATGGCCAGGCCGCTGCCGATGATCAGGGCGCTGCCGATAAACACCCAGATATCCGGCATCTCGCCCCAGAACCACCAGCCCAGCAGCACCGCCCAGAGCATGGCAGTGTAGTCGAAAGGGGCGGCAATGGCGGCCGGAGCATGACGGAAGGCCATGGTGATGGAGGCCGTGGCGCCCACCCCGAAGATGCCCGAACCCAAGAATGCTGGCCAGTGCCAGGGATGGGGCGTCTGCCACACCCAGGGCAGCGCCAGGGCGGTCAGGACAAAGGGCACCAGTGTCATGTAGAACACCATGGCCCATAGGTGCTCGGTGCCGCCCCAGCGTCGCGCGGTGATCATCATCAGCGCGTAGAAGAGTGCGGCCCCGATCATGACCAGTGAACCCATCTGAAAGGCTGCGCCACCCGGGCGAACGATGATCATCACGCCGAGAAACCCCAGCAGTGACGCAGCAAGAACCGGCCGCTCGATCCGCTCCCCAAGCAGCGGCACCGAAAGCAGCGTGACGAACATCGGAGCGACAAAGGCAATGGCGGTCGCCTCGGCAAGCGGCAACAGTGTCAGGCCCAGGACGAAAAAGCCCATGGTGCCGGTGTAGATCAGCCCCCTGAGCAGGTGGAGACCGGGCCGGCGAGTTCGCAGTTTGAGCAGGCCACCGCCGAAATACGCCAGCAGCGCAATCATGGGCAGCGATACCAGGGTACGAAAGAAGATGATCTGCAGGGGTGAATGCACCTCGCCCAGCCACTTGGCGATAGCATCGCCGATGGCCAGGCAGAGTACACCCAGGCACATGAAGCCGATGCCCTTGAATGACGATGACACGCCGATGCCCTCCATTGGCCGATCCCGAAACGATGCCACCCCGCCGGCCTGGGGCCGGCGGGGTGGGTGGAAATCATTACGCTAGTCGGTGACGTGCCGTAGGGCAAGCCCTCAGAGACTGGCCTGGACCACCATGCACTCCATGCCCTGGGCCACCAGGCGACGGCAGGCGGTATGAGCCTGCCCCTCGTTCATGTCCACCAGACGTGCACGGTAGACGCCGGCCTTCTCGGCGTCGGCCACGGCGACCCGAGCGTCGGTCAGCTCGCTGGCCAGCTGATGGGCGGCACGGGACGCCAGGGTACGGGCATGGCCGGCATCGCTGAAGGCACCCACCTGCACGCCCCAGCTCCTGCGCTGGATGGCGCCTTCCTGGAGAGGGAGGGATTCCGCCAGCGGGGGTGTGCTGGCCATGAGTTCACGTATGGGGTCGTCGGTCGAGCCCTGCTCCAGGCCCTCCATGGCGGTGGAGACAGGTGATTCGACGCGAGCGACCCGCGACGCCACCTGTCGCGGCGCACCCACGTCCGCTGTCGACGCCGCGACCGGAGCCGGGGCCGGTGACGTAGTGGTCGATGTGCCAAGGTTGGCCAGACGAACCCGGTCGCCGACTGGCTGCCCAGGGGCCTGAGGGTCGCCCGGCATCAACCGCCCTCCGGTGATATCCGCACTCGCCAGCCAGCCGCTGCCATCGGCCAGCGAAGCACGCAGGAAACTGCGATCCAGCAGGTTGGCGGTGTGGGCATCCCGCGAGGCGGCGCTGAAGCCACCCATCACCACGGTCAGCAAGCGACGATCGCCACGCACCGCCGAGGTGGCCACGTTGAAGCCCGAAGCGCGGATGAAACCCGTCTTCATGCCGTCGGCACCCGGGTAGTTGTCCAGCAGGCGGTTGTGGCCGGTAATGGTCTTGCCCCGCCAGGTGAAGCTCGTCCGCGAGAAATAGGGATAGTACTGAGGGAAGTCGCGCATCAGGTGCCGGGCGAGCACTGCCATGTCGCGTGCCGTGGTGACCTGCTCGGCGTCGGGCAGCCCGTTAGGATTCCGAAAGGTGGTGCGTGTCATGCCCAACTCGCGCGCCTTGTCGGTCATCATGCGACCGAAATTCCCTTCACTGCCGCCCAGGGCTTCGGCCACCACCACGGCCACATCGTTGGCCGACTTGATGACCAGCGCCTCGATGGCCTTCTCCACGGGAATGGTGGAGCCGGACTTCACGTAGAGCTTGGAGGCAGGCTTGGACGCCGCATAGGACGAAACGGGCAGCGGCTGAGTCAGGCTCAACCGGCGCTCTTCCAATGCCTCGAACATCAGGTAGAGCGTCATCATCTTGGTCAGCGACGCGGGATAGCGCGGCTTGTCGGCATTCTCGGCGTAGAGGATCTCCTGGCTGTCGGCATCGATGACGATACCGGCATAGCGGGGATTGGCCTGGACGGCCGAGGCAGCCAGCAGCAGGCAGGCCAGCAGCGCGAAGATGCCCGCTCTCGGGCGCCGGTTGATTGTTGTGATAGGCACCATATCGCGTTCCCTCGAGATTTTTTTACCGTTGCACCATGCCATTATGGCTGTCTATTGGGCACTGTACAGGTAAGAAAGCGGACTTTTCCCGACTTTTCGTCTTTTAATCCCTTCCTTTTTGTTAATGCCCACTGGGCCGTCGCCCTATCCGATTAAAAAAAGTTATCACCCTGCCCCTGCCAGCCGCTGCCCGCCTAGCCACACCAGGCGCAGTGCCAGCAGCGTCAGCGCCCACTTGAACAAGGTATCGAAGCGATGCTCCGGGAGCCAATGCAGGAGGCGCAGGCCCAGCCAGGTGCCGACAAAGCCCGCCGCCACCATCATCAACATCAGCGGCAGCCAATCGCGGAAGACGAAGCCCGCCACCCCGAAGACGAAGGCCTTGGTCAGGTGCTGGAGCAGCATGCAGGCGGAGAAGGTCGCCACCTTGGCCAGGCGACCTTCCTGGCTCTGCTTGATGAAGGCGGCCACTACGGGGCCGCTGGCGCCCACCAGGCTGGAGAGCAGTGTGGTGACGGCACCGACGACAAACACGCCCCACCGCCCCAAGGCTCGTTTCGGCAGCCCTGGCCCCCAGCAGGTGAAGAGCACGAAGGCGGCGATGCTCAACTCCAGCACTCCCGCCGGCAGACGCACCAGCAACCAGGCCGCGGCCAGCGCACCCAGCAACACCCCCGGTATGAAGGCAACGAGCATGGCACGATCGACATGACGCCAGGTCATCGCCGTGCGGCCGACGTTGGAGCCAAACTGCACCATACCGTGGACCGGGATCAACGCCGCCCCCGGCATCACCTGAGCCAGTGCCATGATCATCAGCACCCCGCCCCCGACACCCACCGCGGCGGTGAAGGCCGAGGTAAAGACCGAGATCACGATCAGTAGAAGGTTGATCCCCGCCGAGAGCGGCGAGAGAACGTCCAGCAGCGCCATCATGCACTCCCTGCCAAAGCGTAAGACAGCGGCCCATGCTAGCGAGGATTTCCGCCAACGGTGAGCTATCTCGACCTGTGCTCCCTGGTTTGTCGCTTTATGCCAACAAAATTTCGCTCAAGGTCAAGACGGTACGACGAGGGGCATTCACACTGGGCGTATCGAATCGCCCACCCCAAGGAGCGGAGCATGAACCGCAACGTCATTCTCACCTGCGCCGTCACCGGCGCCGGCGACACCACCGGCAAGAACCCCCATGTACCCGTCACGCCCAAGCAGATCGCCGACGACTGCATCGCCGCCGCCCGCGCCGGCGCCAGCGTGGCGCACATCCACGTGCGCGACCCCGAGACCGGCGGCGTCAGCCACTCCGTCGACCACTTCCGCGAGGTGATGCAGCGGGTGCGCGAGGCCGACGTCGACATCGTCATGAACATCACCGCCGGCGGCGGAGGCGACTGGATCCCCGACGTCCAGGACCCCACCCGCGGCGGCCCGGGCACCGACATCCAGACCCCGGCCCAGCGCCACGCGCCGGTGGGCGAGCTGCTGCCGGAGCTCTGCACCCTGGACTGCGGTAGCCTCAACTTCGGCGACATGGTCTACATGAACACCGCCGACTGGCTGCGCGAGCACGCCCGCCTGGTGCAGGCCGCCGGCGTCAAGCCGGAGCTGGAGTGCTTCGACCTGGGCCACGTGTGGTTTGCCCGTCAGCTGCAGCAGGAGGGCCTGATCGACGGTGATCCGCTCTACCAGCTCTGCCTGGGGATTCCCTGGGGGGCCGAGGCGGATACCGAGACCATGCTGACCATGCGCAACAAGCTGCCGGAAACCGCTCAGTGGGCGGCCTTCGGCATCGGCCGCCACCAGATGCCCATGGCAGCCCAGGCGGTACTGCTGGGGGGGCATGCCCGGGTCGGCCTGGAGGACAACCTCTATCTGGAGAAGGGGGTGCTGGCCACCAACGCGCAGCTGGTGGAGAAGGCCGCCGGCCTGTTCGAGAACCTCGGCGCCCGCGTCATGACGCCGGCCGAGACCCGCGCGCACCTGGCGCTGCGTGACCCGAACACCGGCAAGGTCGCAGGAGGTGGGGCATGAGCCGCCAGTTGAGTGTGATCGGCACCGGGGTGATCGGCAATGGCTGGATCGCCCGCGCCCTGGGGCGTGGCTGGGATGTGGTGGCCTTCGACCCCGACCCCGGGGCACCGGCACGCACCCGCGCCTTCGTCGACAACGCCTGGGGCTCTCTCGAGCGGCTGGGCCTGGCCGAGGGCGCGAGCCCCGAGCGGCTCACCTTCGTGGATAGCCTGGAGGCGGCCGTGGCGGGCGCCGACCTGATCCAGGAGAACGTGCCGGAGCGCCTGCCGCTCAAGCAGGAGATCCTCGCCGCCATCGACGCCGCCGCGGACGACCCGGTGGTGATCGGCTCCTCCACCTCCGGTTTCAAGCCCAGCGACCTGCAGCAGGGCTGCACCCGGGCGCCGGGGCGGGTGATCGTCGCCCACCCCTTCAACCCGGTCTACCTGCTGCCACTGGTGGAGCTGGTGGGCGGCGGCGCAACCCGGGCCGAACACACCGAGCACGCCCGGGGGCTCTATCAGTCACTCGCGATGCGCCCCCTGGTGGTGCGCCGGGAGATCGAGGGGCATATCGCCGACCGCCTGATGGAGGCGCTGTGGCGCGAGGCGCTGCACCTGGTCAACGACGGCGTGGCCACCACCGAGGAGATCGATGCCGCGGTGGTCTACGGCTGCGGCCTGCGCTGGTCGCTGATGGGCACCTTCCTCACCTTCCACCTGGCCGGCGGTGAGCCGGGCATGCGCCATATGCTTGAGCAGTTCGGGCCGGCTCTGAAGCTGCCCTGGACAAAGCTGGAAGCCCCCGAGCTCACCGACGAGCTGATCGACCGCGTCGTCGAGGGGTGCGAGCATCAGGCCGCCGGCCGCAGCGTGGCCGAGCTCGACCGCCGCCGCGACGACTTCCTGGTCGAACTGCTCGACCTGGTGCAGAAGTACTGGCCCGAAGCCGAGGGCCTGGAGGGGCGTATCTGATGGTGATCCTGGAGAGCCGCGTCGCTACCGAGTGGGTGGACTACAACGGCCACATGAATGACGCCGAGTACGCCCGGGTCTTCTCCCTGGCGGTGGAGGCGCTGATGGACCATATCGGCCTGGATGCCGCCGGCCGCCAGCGGCACGGCTATACGATCTACACCCTGGAGACCCACCTCTGCTACCGCCGCGAGGCCCACCAGGGTCAGCCGCTACGCGTCGCCCTGACCCTGCTGGACCACGACGCCAAACGGCTGCACGCCTTCTTCGAACTGCTCGACGTGGAAGGCAACCTGCTGGCCACCAGCGAGCAGATGCTGATGGGCATCGACAGCGAGGCCGGGCGCCCGGCGCCCTTTCCCGCACCCGTCGAGGCCGCCATTGGCGAGCTGCCCCACGCCGCGCGAGACGCCTGGCCGGCAATGGCCGGGCGTACCATCGGCATCCGTCGTTGAGCGCGCCGCGGTAAGCTCTGCGAGCCGCCCTCCCCGTGGGCGGCGCGTGGTGTATCCTGCTCCTCACATGAGACTACAGCCTCCCGACACCTCCTCCGAGCACATCGGCTTTCTGCTGCTGCCACGCTTTGCCATGGTGGCCCTGTTCTCGGCCATCGAGCCGTTACGCATTGCCAATCGCATCAGCGGCCGGACACTCTTCGAATGGGACCTGATCAGCCGCGACGGCGAGCCGGTGGTGGCCTCCAACGGCATGACCCTGGACGCCAGCTGCGCCCTGCATGAAGCTCCGGTGGTCTCGAGTCTGGCGGTATGCGCCAGCTTCGAACCCGAGCGCAATATCGATGGCGAGCTAACCGCCTGGCTGCGCCAGCGCTCTGCAGCCGGCTGCATACTGGGCGGCATGGATACCGGCTGCTATGCGCTGGCCGCCGCCGGGCTGCTTGATGACCAGACGGTGACCCTGCACTGGGAGTGCTTGCCTGACTTTCGGACCCGGTTTCCTCGGGTCGATGCCGTGGAGTCGATCTACGAGGTCGCGGCCGATGGCTTCTCCTGTGCCGGCGGCAGCGCCGCCATCGACATGAGCCTCGACTTGATCCACCGCCGCCATGGAGAAGCCCTGGCCGCGCGGGTACGCGACCAGCTGATCCACGACCAGGGCCGCCGGCCGGCCAGTCGTCAGCGCGACCCCGTGATCCCCCGGGAGCCGCTGCTGCAGCGTGCCATCGCCCTGATGGAGGCCAACCTGGAGTCGCCGCTGGGCATCCGCGAGCTGGCCGTTGAGCTCGACATCTCCTGGCGCCGCCTCGAACGGCTCTTCGCTCGCCACCTGGACACGTCACCCCAGCGGGCCTACCTGGCCCTGCGCCTGGACCATGCCCACCGGCTGCTGCATGAGACGCCGCACAGCGTCATGGAAATCGCCCTGGCCTGCGGTTTCGCCTCGGCCTCCAGCTTCACCCGCGCCTTCCGGCGCCGCCATGGGGTCACCCCCAGCCATCTGCGTCGGAATCCCTGAGCTCACGCATCCCTTTGGACATGTCGATAGGGTTCACGCAATCCGAAGCCGTTGGCGCGCGTGAAGGCCCGTGACAGGGCAGATCCGCAGGAAAACCCGCAGCGCAGCGCGATCTGATCCATCGTCAGCCGGGTCTGGGTGGCCAGGTCGCGCGCATGAGCAAGGCGCAGATGCTGGTAATAGCGCCCGGGTGGCATGCCCATCTCCGCTTCGAACAAGCGAGCCAGGGTGCGCGGGGTCGTCTGGGCGGACTCCGCCAGCTGCGCCAGCGTCAAGGGCGTCTCGATATTGTCACTCATGAGATTCACGACCCGGCGCACGCCGGGGTGCGAATGTGTCATGCCATCGCCCAGGGACGCCGTCGTCCGGCTCCGTGATGTGTCGTTGAGGAACATGCCTGCAGCATCGAAGCGCGCGGAAGGGCCGAAGCGTATGCCGATCTCCTCTAGGATCAGGTCGAGCGCACTCGCGGCACTGCCACAGGTCAGCCAGCGGCCATCACGCACGTATCTATCCGCTCTTGCCACCACGTCGGGAAAGGTATCGGAAAATTCGGCCAGAAGCTGCCAATGAAGCGTGACCTCGCGACCGCTCAGATACCCCAGGGCGGCCAGTAGCCAGGGGGCGGTATCGGCAGCAATCACCGTTTCTGCTCGGAGGGTGAGTCTCAGGCTGCGGCGTAGTGATGGGTCGTCGGCATCGAGACGGAAACGATCACCGCCAATCAGCAGCAGCAGGTGGCAAGGCGCCGCCTGCGCCATGGGCTGGTCCGGTGCGATGGACAGGCCGCTGGATGACCTGAGGGATTCGTCACCATGTGTCAGGATCGTCCACTCGATATCGACGCCGGCATTGTCGCGAACCACGCGCAACGGCTCCAGAAGACAGGCCAGCAGCATGTTCGAGAAGGTATCGAACAGCAGGATATTGAGACGTAGCGGAGGTGGCGGAGGTGGCAGAAAAAGTTTCATTGATGTCAGTTTATGTCGTCCCGGCAGCCTTTGTCAGCGTTAAGCTCCATGCGAACTCGATATTTCCGGGAGCTTATCGCCATGACAGACCGCCCTCTGGCCCATTTACGCGTCCTCGACTTTGGCCATTACCTGGCCGGCCCGCTGGTTGGCATGATGCTGGCCGACCTGGGAGCCGAGGTGATCCGCATCGACCCACCGGGTGGCCCCCGCTGGCATGATCCGGCGTTTGACATGCTGTCGCGAGGCAAGCGTTCTCTGATGTTGGACCTCAAGACCGATGCCGGTAAGCAAACCGCTCTCGACTTGGCCACTCGATCGGATGTGGTCATCGAGAACTTTCGCCCCGGCGTGATGGAGCGCCTTGGCCTGGGGTCTGACACACTGCGAGCCGTCAATCCGGGGATCGTCTCGCTGTCACTGCCCGGCTTTGCCTCGACCGACCCGGAACTGGCAAGCGTTGCCGCCTGGGAAGCCGTGATCGCGGCGCGCACGGGACAGTTCAACGACATGGGGCTGAACCGACAGCTTATGGGTATCAATCCCTCTTTCACGCCCCTGGGCCTCGCCTCAGCCTATGGCGCAGCATTCGGGGCCTTGTCCGTCCTCTTTGCGTTGGGCGCAAGGGATCGCAACGGCGGAGAACACATCGAGGTGCCATTGGCCTCGGCACTTTTCGAGGGGCTGGCCTATAACAGCGAGCAGATCGAGGACTATCCGGCACGTTATCAGTGCCCGCGCGAGACGGAACTGAACCGTCGTCGTGGTGCCGGCTTGCCACTGAATCTGAGCTATGACGAGCTCGACACCTTTCTCGACCCCTTCTATCGCACATACCGATGCGCGGATGGACGCGGCTTCTATGTGGTCGCCTGCTCAATTGCCACCCACCCCCGTCGGGTGCTGGAGGTCCTGGGTCTGGATGAGCTGGCGGCGAGTCTGCCGGATTTTGACCCCTGGCAGGATCAGGCAGACTGGCCCGATGAGTGGGCGCTACGCAACTATCCAGTCGGGGATCGTGATCGAGCACGGATCACCCGGGCGATGCAGCAGGCCTTCCTGATGCGGCCTTCCTGGGAGTGGGAAGCGCTTTTCGGGGACGCCAAGGCCCCTGCAACCGCGCAGCGCAGCAGTCGTGAATGGCTGGCGGATCCCCACGCGCTTGCCTCGGGACTGGTACAGACAGTGAATGACCCACAGCACGGCGAGATGCGACAGATGGGAAAGCTGGCCTGGCTCGAGGATGATGCCGGGGCCCTGGACAGCCAACCCGCCCCAGTCGTCGACGAGCTGCGGCCCGAACTGGAACGACTAATGGCCGAAGCGCCGCGTTCCGCTCCGATCTCCAAGGGCAATAGCGGCTGGCTCGACGGGCTCAGGGTGGTCGACCTGACCAATGTCATTGCCGGTCCCACGATCGGTGCGACGCTGGCGCGGTTCGGTGCAGACGTGACATCCGTCCAACCCGTCAGCCCTTCGGTCGACCCCTGGAATGCCGTGGTCTTCGGCCTGCAAGCCCATCGGGGCAAGGAGAGTGTGCTGTTGAACCTTGCCAGTCCCGAGGGGAGCGAAGCGCTCGAGCGACTGATCGCCGAGACCGATGTGGTGACCATGAACGGCACCGACCAGCAGCGGGATACGTTGGGACTCTCGCCCGAGCGGCTCGAGGCATTGAACCCGGGCGCGATCCTTGTCCAGCTCGACGCCTGGGGGGGACCGCAGCGGGGGCCGAAGTCCGATCACCTCGGCTATGATGACCTGGCGCAGGCCGCGACGGGCGTCATGGTCCGTTTCGGCGGCGGCCCGGGTACGCCCGAGGAGCACGCCCACTTCGGTACCATCGATGCGCTGACGGGATATACCGCCTGCGTGGCGCTGGGCGCCGCACTGGAGCGCAAGAGAATGACCGGCGAATGCGGCGTGGCACGGTCTGTACTGGCCGCTTGTGGCGCCATGATCCAGGCGCAGTTCATGTATGACTTCGCGGGACGCCAGCCGTTCGACGAGCCCGCGGGACGCGAAGCGCGGGGCTGGGGCCCCTATTACCGTTGCTACCGCGCGGCCGATGGCTGGATGTTCCTGGCCGCCCCGATCGACCGAGGCGCGGCGCTGGCCCGGGTGCCGGAACTGGTGGACCTGTCCGCGTTACCCGAAGAGGATCTGGCCCCCTTTCTGGCCGAACGTATTGCCAACGAAACCATCGCCTACTGGGCGACGCGGTTGAACGGCGGATCAACGGCCGTCGTGCCACTCAGCTCGTTGGCAAGCAATCGTGAGGCCGGCCTGCAGCGCGAGGGCACCGACGATATCGATCTCAGCCGGGCCACCTATCGGGCTATCCGTCACGATCGCCATCCCATGGGCCGTTGGGTCGACCTGATTGCCCCGAACGCGGTGCGTCCCGAGCGTTCCACCATCACCCTGCCAGGCCCGGCGCCCAAGCCTGGCACCCATACGCGTGCGGTTCTTGCAAGGGCCGGCATCTCCAAGGACGAGGTTGACACCATGATGGCCAAGGGGGCAGCAGGTGACCACTGGTCAGCCAAGTATCTGCCGGAATGAAGCGACTGTATTCCCATGGTGCTGACACGGCTGTCGAATCGTGCATAGCCGATGTCGAATCCTGCCGCGAGCGGGGAACGCGACACTGGCATGCTAGAGGGCATTGCGAAACGCCAAGGAGGCCATCATGACCACCGCACTGCCCCTGACACCCGATTACGACGCCTGGCCCATCGAAGCCGATCTCGAGACGGTATCCTTCACGCCGCGCCTGGTGACGGTTCGCTGGCGCGACGGGCGGGAAAGCCGCTACCACAGCGTCTGGCTACGCGAGAACGCTGCTGACGACACCACCGTCAATCCGGCAACCCGGGAGCGGATACTGGATCTTTCCACGCTGCCCGCCTGGCCGGAGATCCAGAACGCCGAGATCGACGCTGCCGGCGCACTGTGCGTGGACTTCGCCCCCGAGGATCGCCGCCTGCGCTTCCATCCCGGCTGGCTGCGTGCCAACGACTATGACAACGCCGGCGACCCCGAGGCACCCCTGGTGCCGGTCACCCCCTGGCAGGGTGGCACCGGAGAGGGGCCGGACAGTCTCGATGCCACGGGGCTGCTCGACACCACCCCGGGGGACGAGGCCGAAGAAGCCATCCTCGCCCCGGCTCTGGAAAGCGTGCTGGCCAAGGGGCTGGTGCGCCTGCGCGGCCTGCCTGTCGAACCCGGCTCGCTGGAGGCCATCGCCCGGCGCATCGGGCCGGTGCGGCCCACCAATTTCGGCCTGCTGTTCGACGTCAAGGCCAAGCCGGACCCGGACTCCAACGCCTACACCTCCATCGCCTTGCCGCCCCACGTCGACCTGCCGACTCGCGAATATCAGCCGGGCCTGCAGATGTTGCACTGCCTGGAGAACAGCGTGGAAGGCGGCGAGGCGGTGATGCTCGACGGCTTCGCCGTGGCCGAGACACTGCGCGAACGCGACCCCGAGGCCTACGCCACCCTGACCCGGGTGCGCTGGTGCTACGCCAATACCGCCAGGACCACCGACTACGTCTGGTTCTCGCCGATGATCCGCCTCGACGAGCGCGGCGAACTGCTCGAGGTGCGCATCGCCGACTTCCTGCGCGGCCCGCTGCAGACCACCTTCGATGACGTGGAGCCGGCCTACAGGGCGCTGATGATCCTGCAGCGCATGCTGCACGAGCCCAAGTTCGCCATCCGCTTCACCTACCAGCCAGGCGACCTGGTGATCTTCGACAACCGCCGCCTGCTCCACGCCCGCGACGCCTTCGAGGGCGCCAGCGGCCACCGCTGGTTGCAGGGCTGCTACATGGAGCGCGACGAGATCCGCTCGCGCTACCGCATGATAGAACGCGCGCGTCGTCAGCGACGACTCGAGACGGCGTGATAGCAAGAACAAGACGTCGAGGATCGTTACCCCCGTTGATGGCGATCAACAGCGCTTGTCGGCATCAGCTCGACAGGGTGCCGCGCTCGGCCGTCACGCTGGGCGCTTCATCAAAGCGCTGCCGATAGGCCCGGGTAAAATGCGCTGGCTGAGTGAAACCGGTGGCCAGCGCCGCCTCGGTGACCCGGCTGCGGCTATCGGCAAGCAGCTGGCGTGCCCGATCGAGACGCATGCCCAGATAGCATTGCTGAGGCGTCTCCCCGAAGTGACGCTGGAACAGCCGCGTCAGCTGCCGCTGGGATTGTCCCACCAGCCGACATACCTCGGGAACCGGTAGCGCCTGGGCCAAGTTAGCTTCCATCACCGCCAACGCCCGGACCACGCTGCGCGGCAGCTCGCCATAGCGTCGTCTTGGTGCCTCCCCGTCGTCGCGTGGCCTTTCATGGACCAGCTGCCGCCCCACGGCGTCGGCCAGAGCGGGCCCATAGATATGCTCGATCCATGCCAGCATCATGTCGATGCTCGCCGCACCCCCCGAACCGGTCAGGCGCGTGGCGTCGAACTCGTAGCGCGCCGGACTGATCTCCAGCTCCGGAAACTCGAGACGAAAGGCTGGCACGCTCTCCCAGTGCAGCGCCACCCGGTGCCCTGTCAGCACGCCTGCCCGCGCCAGAATGAAGGGCGCGGTATCCAGTCCGCCCAACCACCCGCCATGGGCGGCAATGCGCCTCAGCACGGCGCGATCCTGAAAGCTCACCGTCGCCTCCGCCTCGTAGGAAGAGACCACCATCAGGCGTGAGGCATCTTCAAGCGACGCCAGGGCGCCGTCCACGTCGATGCGCACCCCGTTGCTGGCCAGCACGGCATCACCATCCGCCGAGAGCAGGCGCCAGGCGAAGAGGTCGCGGCCGAAGCGGTTGGCCACGCGCAGCGGCTCGAGCAGGCAGAACAGGGTGAGCATGGAGAAACGAGGCACCAGCCACACGTCAAGAGTGTGTTCGGCCTGCTCCGGCGTCAGCAGGGGCGGCGAATCGGGACGCGGATAGGGCCACGCCCCTTCAGCGAGGTCGGACATGGCCAATATAATCAAGTTTGCGGCCAATTTTATCAAGTCATGCCCGATGGGGGCGGTTAACGTGGAATCCGCCCACTAGCACAGCTCGTAGAGACGCCGCCATGACATACGTCACCCCTCTGGCCAATCGCCAACGCCTGGCCGTCGACCATCACGGTCAGCGTGGAGAATTCGCTGCCCTGTGGCTGCGCGAACACAGCCCCGATGCCGAGACCCTGGACCCACGTACCGGACAGCGGCTGGTTGAAGCCGCCGAACTGCCGCTTTCACTGAGCATCGAGTCCGCCGAGGTGGCCGATGGACAACTGTGTCTGCACTTCAGCGATGGTCACCGCACCGCCTTCGATCTCGCGGCACTGTTCGACGATGAACCCAGCGACCCCCCCAAGCGACTATGGAATGCCGCCAGCGCGCCCCGGCCCGAAGCCGACTTCTGCGCCGCCCTGGCGGACGATGCGGCGCTCTCGGACATGCTGGAAGCGCTGCATCGCGACGGTTTCGTGATCGTCTCCGGGGTCCCCACAGAGGCCGACGGCATGCAGCCGTTGATCGACCGCATCGGCCCGCTGCGGCGCACCAACTGGGGTGGCATCGCCGACGTCAAGTCGGTGGCCGATGCCTATGACCTGACCATGACCCAGCGCGGCCTGGAGCCCCACACGGACAATCCCTACCGCGATCCCATTCCCGGCTATATCTGGCTGCACTGCCTGACCAACGCCGCCGAGGGTGGCGACAGCACCCTGGCCGACGGCTTCATGGCGGCCCTCCTGCTGCGCGAGCGCGACCCCGAGGCCTATGACTCTCTCACGCGGGTCACACCCGGCTTTCGCTATCGCGACGCCGACACTCACCTGGAGAGCGAGGGGCCGCTGATCGAGCTGGACAGCCACGGCGAGCCGTTCCGGGTGCGCTATTCCAACCGCACCGAGCGCGTCCCCGCCCTCGCCCCGGCAGAGCTGGAAACCTACTATGCCGCGCGTCAGGCCTTCTATCGGTTGATCACCGGCGAAGAGCTGACACTGCACCTCAAGCTCGACCCCGGTCAGATGCTGATCATGGACAACTACCGCCTGCTCCACGGACGCAGCGCGTTCCAGCTCGCCGGCGGCGTGCGCCATCTGCGTCAGGGCTATGTCGACCGCGACAGTACCGCCAGCCGCCGCCGCGTGCTGCACCGGCGGCTCGCCACCCCAAAGGCCCAGGGAGAACCCGCATGAATCAGGCTCGCTTCCGCCACTTCGGCGAAGCCCAGCGCGACGACTGGGCACTTATCGATGCTCGCTTCCGCGATTATGTCGAGGAGGCGCCGCGCCGGGTGCTGGCCCACCTGTACAATCTGGCCGGCGACCACCATGGCTATCCGGTGGATCGCTTCGAGCACTGCCTACAGACCGCGACCCGGGCGCTGCGCGACGGTGCCGACGAGGAGATGGTGGTCTGCGCGTTGCTTCACGACATCGGTGATGACCTGGCCCCCGCCAACCATGCCGAGATCGCCGCGGCCATCCTCGAGCCCTTCGTCGATCCGCTCAATGCCTGGATGATCCGCCACCACGAGCTTTTCCAGGGCTATCACTACCGCCACTTCTTCGGGCAGGACCCCCACGCCCGGGAGCAGTACCGCGATCATCCAGCCTATGAGCGCACCGTGCGCTTCTGCGACCGCTGGGATCAGGCCAGCTTCGACCCCGATTACGACACCCTGCCTCTTGAGCACTTCGTTCCCATGGTCGAGCGGGTGCTGAGGCGCACGCCCCATGGTGGACTACCCGAGCCACTGGCCGAGGAGGCACCGCGATGAGCCAGACCTGCGGCCGCCAGCTGCTGCGCCTGCTTGAAGACTATGGCGTGGACACGGCCTTCGGCATCCCCGGGGTACACACCATCGAGCTCTATCGCGCCCTGGGCGAAAGCCCGATCCGCCATGTCACTCCACGCCACGAGCAGGGCGCCGGCTTCATGGCCGACGGCTATGCCCGGGCCAGCGGCAAGCCCGCGGCCTGCTTCATCATTACCGGCCCCGGCATGACCAACATCGCCACCGCCATGGGCCAGGCTCTGGCCGACTCGGTACCCATGCTGGTGATCTCCAGCGTCAACCGCCGCGACACCCTGGGCCGCGGCCAGGGGCGCCTGCACGAGCTGCCCAGCCAACAGCAGACCCTGGCCGGTGTCAGCGTCTTCAGCCACACCCTGCACGATCCGGCGGCGCTGCCGGAGCTGCTGGCCCGGGCCTTCGCGACCTTTCATGGCGCACGGCCGGGCCCTGTGCACATCGAGATTCCCATCGACCTGTTCGACGCCCCGGTCCCCGAGCCCCTGTCGCGTCCGATCGAGGTGTTTCCGCCTGCGCCGGCGCCCGCCGCCATCACCCGCGCCGCCGAATGGCTGAGTCATGCCGAACGCCCCCTGCTGTTGCTGGGCGGTGGCTGCGTGGCCGCCCCCGAGGCCGCCCGTGCGCTGGTGGAACGCCTGCAGGCCCCGACCCTGACCACCATCAACGCCAAGGGCGTACTGGGTCAGGACCACCCCCAGGACCTCGGCGCCACCGCCAGCCTGACCGCCTCCCGCCGCCTGGCGGCCGAGGCCGACGTCGTCCTGGCGCTGGGCACCGAGTTGGGCGAGACCGACTACGACCTGGTGTTCGACGAGGGCTTTCACCTCGGCGGACGGCTGATCCGGGTAGACATCGACCCCAGGCAGCTGGGCCGCAACCAGGACGCCGACCTGGCTCTGGTGGCCGACGCCGGCGAGACCCTGGTCGCCCTGCTGCAGGCGCTGCCCGAAGGCCGTCGCGATGACGGTCGGGCCGCGACGGTGCGAGAGGCGCTGGCCCTGACGGAGGACCCGGAGCTTGCCCCCTATGTGCCGCTCTATCGCACCCTGCGGGCCACGCTGCCCGAGGCGATCCTGGTAGGCGACTCCACCGGGCCGGTATATGCCGGCAACTTCCTGGCTTCTCTGCCCGAACCGCGGCGCTGGTTTAACGCCGCCACCGGCTTCGGCACCCTCGGCTATGGTCTGCCCGCTGCCCTGGGCGCCGCCCTGGCCTGCCCCGGGCGGCCAGTCGTGGCCCTGGTCGGCGACGGGGGCCTGCAGTTCGTGATCGGCGAGCTGGCCACCGCTCGCGACCTCAATCAGCCCGTGGCCGTGGTGATCTGGAACAACCAGGGCTATGACGAGATTCGCCGCTACATGGCCATGCACGACGTGCCTCAGCTCGGCGTCGACCTGTCGGCACCGGACTTCGCCGGCCTGGCTGGCGCCTACGCCTGCCGTTACCGGACAGCGAGCAATCCCGCGTCCCTGGGCGAGGCGCTCGCTCACCTCGGCGACGAAGACTCACCACTACTGATCGAGGTGGACGCCACGGCCTGGATGGCCGCTTTTCGATAAGCAAGATCGACAATCGACACACAAGGATCCCTGACATGCGTAACACTGCCCTCCTGACCACCCTGGCACTCACCGGCCTGCTGCCGTTCACCGCCCAGGCGGCACAGGATGCCAGCAATGAGCTGCGCCTGGTGGTGCCTCCCTGGCCGGGCGTGACCGTCAAGAGCGAGATCCTCGCCCAGCTCATCGAACCGCTGGGCTATACCACCAGCCAGCAGGAGCTCAGCTCCACGGTGGGCTACAACACCCTGCAGAACGGCGACAGCGATGCCTTCCTCGCAGGCTGGATGCCCGCCCAGCAGGAGAGCTACGACGCCGCCATGGCGTCCGGCACCATCATCGATCTGGGCAACAACGTGGATGGTGCCCGCATGGGCTTCGCGGTGCCGGGCCATGTGGCAGAGGCCGGCATCACCAGTGCCGAACAGCTCGCCGATGCCGAGATCGCCGAGCGCTTCGAGCGCCGCGTCTACAGCATCGAGAGCGGCTCCACGGTCACCGACATGCTCGAAGGCGCCATCGAGGCGGACACCTATGGCCTGGGCGACTGGGAAGGCAAATCCTCTTCCACGCCGGGCATGCTCAGCGAGGTGGCAGCCGCCGTGGCCGAGGGGCGCTGGATCGTCTTCTACGGCTGGACGCCCCACTGGATGGTGCCGGAATACGACGTGCAGATCCTTGATGACCCGGCCGGCGTCTACGGCGACAACAATGGCCGCAGCGACGTCAAGACCATCGTTGCCAAGCGCTTCGCCGAGACCAACCCCAACCTGACGCGCCTGCTCGACCAGTTCCGCTTCTCTGCCGACGAGCAGAGCCAGTTCATCAGCGCCTTTAGCCTGGAGGAGCGAGAGCTCGATGCCGTTGCCAGCGAATGGCTGGAGGATAACCCCGAGCGCGTGACCCGCTTCCTGGAGGGCGTGACTACCCGCGACGGTAAGGATGCGCTTGCCGCGGTAGAGGCCAACCTATGAACCCCACCGCTGCGGACGAGCGTGACATTCGCCGTGACCTGGCGGCTGCCTATCGGCTGATCGCCCTGGAGGGCATGGACGACGGCATCGATACCCATATCTCGGCGCGCCTGCCCGATGAGCGTTTTCTGCTCAACGCTTACGGGCTGCGTTTCGCCGAGGTGCGCGCCGACAACCTGGTCACCGTGAACGCGGACGGCCAGGTGCTCGACGACCCTACCGGGCTGGGCATCAACCCGGCCGGCTTCACGATTCACAGCGCCATCCATGCCGCCCGTCCCGACGTGAACTGCGTACTGCACACCCACACCGTGGCTGGCGTCGCGGTCTCCTCCCTGGAGGAGGGCCTGCTGCCGCTCAACCAGTGGGCGCTACAGTTCCACGACCGGCTGGCCTACCACGACTTCGAGGGCATCGCCCTGGCGCTCGATGAGCGCGAGCGCCTGGCCGCCCACCTCGGTGACCGCTCGGCGATGATCCTGCGCCAGCACGGCCTGCTGACCTGTGGTGGCAGCGTCGGCGAGGCCTTCCTGGGTATGCGCGACCTGGAGCGCAGCTGCCAGGCGCAGCTGGCGGCCCAGGCGACGGGCCAGCCGCTGCGCCTGGCATCGCCGACCCTGGCCGAGCATGTGGCAAAACAGTACGAAACCTGGGCGTCAGGCAACAACCGTGCCTGGCAGGCCGAACGGCGCCGGCTCGACGACGCTGATGACTCCCTCTGACCCGAACGAGACCCGCATGCACTATTCACGACTGACCGACCGCATCGCCGGCGAAGGGGCCGCGGCCTGGGATATCCACTACCGTGCCCTGGCCCGTCAGGCCGCCGGCGAGGAGATCACCGTGCTTTCCGTGGGCGACCCGGATTTCGCCACCCCGGCACCGATCATCGAGAGCGCCGTGGCCAGCCTGCGCGGCGGCGCCACCCACTATCCGGACGTCCAGGGCAAGCTGACGCTGCGCCAGGCCATTGCCGACGGTTACCGCCGCCAGGGGCTGGAGGTCGGGCCGGATAACGTCATCGTCATGGCCGGCGCCCAGTGCGGCCTATACGCCGCCGCTCAGTGCCTGCTCGATCCTGGCGACGAGGTGCTGGTGCCCGAGCCCAGCTATGTCACCTACGAAGCGGTACTGCGCGCCACCGGGGCCGAGCTGGTGCAGGTTCCGCTTCCCGGCGAGGCGGACTTCCGCCTCGATCCGGCGGCCCTTGAGGCGGCCATCACGTCCCGCACCCGGGCCATCCTGCTCAATAGCCCCCACAACCCCACCGGGCAGCTGATCGACGCCAAGTCCTGGGAAGCGATCGCCGCGCTGTGTCGGCGTCACGACCTGTGGCTGATCTCCGACGAGGTCTACGCCGAGCTGATCTTCGAGGGCGAGCACCTCTGCCCCGCCACTCTGCCGGACATGGCCGAGCGCAGCGTGGTCGTCAGCAGCCTCTCGAAGTCCCATGCCATGACTGGCTGGCGTCTGGGCTGGGTGCTGGGTCCCGAGGCGCTGATCCAGCACCTCACCCGTCTGGCATTGTGCATGCTCTACGGCTGCCCCGACTTCATCCAGGATGCCGCCTGCGATGCCCTGACGTCGCCGCCCGCCGAGCTGGACGACATGCGCGAGGTCTATCGGGCGCGCCGCGACGCCGTCTGCGACGCCCTGACCGCCTGTCCGGCGGTGACGGCGATCCGCCCGCCGGCGGGGATGTTCCTGATGGTGGATATTCGCGCCACCGGTCTCTCCTCCCAGGCCTTCGCCGACCGCCTGCTCGAGGAGGAGGGCATCTCGGTGCTCTCCGGTGAGGCCTTCGGCCCCTCGGCGGCGGGCTTCGTGCGCCTCAGCCTGACCGTGGAGGCCGACCGCCTCGCCGCGGCCAGCCAGCGGTTGGCGGCCTGCGCGGAGCGCGTTCGAGACGCAAGCGGTCCGCATGCCCTGTCACCGACTCCGGCCTCGGAGGCCGATTGCCTATGACAACATCCTTCCAGCAATCGTCCCGTACCCGTCCCGCCAACGCCCCGGCCGTGGTGGCCAACCAACTGATCAAGCATTTCGGCGAACTGGAGGTGCTCAAGGGCGTCTCCCTCGAGGTACCCGAAGGCACCGTCACTTCCATCATCGGCGCCAGCGGCTCCGGCAAGAGCACCTTGCTGCGCTGCATGAATCTGCTGGAGCGTCCCGACCAGGGCGAACTGGCGATTGCGGACGAGGCGATTCGCTTCGCCCGCAATCCCCAGGGGGACATCATCGGTCTCGACCGTCGCCAGCTGCATCGACTGCGTGCCAAGGTCGCCATGGTCTTTCAGCAGTTCAACCTCTGGCCGCACTTGACCGCCCTGGGCAACGTCATCGAGGCACCCATGCGGGTCAAGAAGCTCTCCCGCAAGCGGGCCACCGCCCTGGGCGAACACTACCTGGAGCGGGTCGGCCTGGCCGATCGCCGCGATGCCTACCCCGCCTTCCTCTCCGGTGGCCAGCAACAGCGGGTGGCCATCGCCCGGGCCCTGGCCATGGAGCCGCGCCTGCTGCTCTTCGATGAGCCCACCTCGGCCCTGGACCCGGAGCGGGTCAACGAAGTACTGGGAGTGATCCGCGGCCTCGCCGACGAGGGTCGCACCATGCTGATGGTCACCCACGAGATGCATTTCGCCCGGGAGGTCTCCGACCAGCTGGTCTATCTCGACCAGGGTTGCATCGCCGCCTCGGGTTCCCCGGAAGAGGTCTTCGAGAATCCCCGCTGTCGCCAGTTCATGGCGCCTGCGGCCTGATAGCTCCATACACCATAACGACAGGAGAAGTCCATGAAATTCCCGATGATGATTGCCACCACTGTGACCGCGCTCGGCCTTGGCCACATCGCCCAGGCCGCCGAACCTCTCAAGGTCGGCATCTCCGGCGAACCCTATCCGCCCTTCACCTACAAGGCCGCCAGTGGCGACTGGACCGGCTTCGAAGTGGAGCTGGCCCATGCCATCTGCGCGGCCATGGAGCGCGAGTGCGAGATCGCCCCCACCGGCTGGAGTGGCATCATTCCCTCGCTCAACGCCGGACGCATCGACTTGATCATGAACTCCATGTCGATCACCGAGAAGCGCCAGCAGGTCATCGACTTCACCCGTCCCTACTACTTCACTCCCGGCGCCTATGTGGCCGCCAGCGACCGCGAGCTCGACATCCCCGATGGCCTGGACGGCCTGGTGATGGGCGTGCAGGGCGCCACCACCAATGCCACCTATGCCCGTCGCGAGCTGCGCGACAGCGGAGTAGAGATACGCCTCTACGATCAGGCCGAGCAGGTCAACAACGACCTGCTTTCCGGGCGCCTGGACGTGATCCTCGCCGACGAGATCGCCATGGCGCAGTTCCTTGAACGCGACGAAGCGGGAGCCTTCGAGATCAAGGCCACTGCCCCCCGTCACGAAGCCTATGGCGAGGGTATCGGCATCGGCCTGCGTCAGGAGGATGACGCCCTGGAGGCCGCCCTCAACAAGGCTATCGCCACGGTCATCGAGGAGGGCACTTGCGCCAGCCTCTCCGAGCAGTACCTGGGAACGGACGTCTGCGTCTACGACTGAACCTCGATCTCTCGTCATCGCGGCCCCGATGCCACCGGCATCGGGGCGCTTCGTTCCATGACCAAGGAAAGTATCAACCATGGCTTCGATGACATCGGAGGGGCTCGTCGACTGGGCAGGCCCCATCCTGAGCGGGGCACTGACCACGGTGCAGATCGCCGTGCTGGCCTATGCCATCGGCCTGCTGCTGGGGCTGCTGGGAGCAGGCGCCAAACTCAGCCCCTGGGCACCCCTACGCGGCCTGGCCACCGCCTACTCCACCCTGATCCGGGCAGTGCCCGAGCTGCTGCTGATCATCCTGCTCTACTATGCCGGCGCCCAGGCGCTGGATGCCCTGCTCGCCCGACTCGGCATGGCCGGCGCCGTGCAGATCACCGGCTTCGCCACCGCCGTCGGCGTGCTGGCCTTCGTCCAGGGCGCCTACATGACCGAAGTGTTCCGCGGCGCCATCCTCGCCATTCCGCGAGGCCAGCTGGAGGCCGCCGACGCCTTCGGCTTCTCGCGCTGGACCCGCTTCCATCGCTTCGTACTGCCGGGGATGCTCCCCAATGCCCTGCCGGGCATGTCCAATCTCTGGCTGATCCTGATCAAGGACACCGCCTTGATCAGCGTGATCGGTTTCAACGAGCTGTTCTTCACCATTCAGCAGGCCGCTGCCAGCAGCCGCGCCTACTTCCTCTTCTATACCGCTGCCGGCGTCATCTACCTGCTGATGACCCTGAGCTCCACGGCACTCTTCGCCCGCCTTGAGCGTCATGTGCGTCGCGGCCAACCCACGGAGGTCTGACATGGATTTTTCCTGGCTGAGCGACCCCTTCTATCAGGGCTATCTGTGGGAGGGGTTCGTCAATACCCTGTGGCTGCTGCTGGTCTCCGCGGTGGGCGGCCTGCTCCTCGCGGTGGGGGTGGCGCTGGCCCGGCTGCGCGGCCCACGGCCTCTCGCCTGGCTGACCTGGGCCTTCACCACCGTGATGCGCGGCACCCCGCTACTGGTGCAGCTGTTCTTCTTCTACTATGGGGTGGGACGGCTGCTGGAAGGCGTGCCCGGCATCCGCGAGACCTTCCTGTGGCCGCTGCTGCGCGATCCCTTCTTCTTCGCCGCCCTGACCTTCATCCTCAGTGTGGGGGCCTACTCCGGCGAGGTGATCCGCGGCGCCATGCAGAGCGTACCCAGAGGGGAGCTGGAGGCCGGCCGCGCTTTCGGGCTGTCGTCCTTCCAGGTACTCGTCCGGCTGTGGCTGCCGCGTGCCATCCAGCTCTGCCTGCCGACCCTGACCGGCGAGATGATCCTGCTGCTCAAGTCGGTGCCCCTGGTCTCCACCATCGCCCTGATGGATCTGCTGCAGGCCGCCAATATCATTCGTGACGAGACCTTCCTGGTCTACGAGCCTCTGCTGCTGATCGCCGGCATCTACCTGGCCACTACCGTGGTGCTGACCCTGGGACTGCGCCTGGTGGAGCTCAACTTCCCCGGCATGCGGCCGACCCGACGCCGCTGGCTACCCATTCGCTGAACAGGACGACACCCCATGAACTCGCTGACCGAACAGTTTATCGACAACGCCTGGGTACCGAGTCGGAGCGTAGCTCACCATCCGGTGATCGACCCCTATCGCGAGGTGACCATCGCCGAGGTCACCCATGGCGACCCGGCTGACGTGGATGCTGCGGTGGCCGCCGCGCGCGGCGCCCTGCCCGGCTGGCGGGCTACCCCGGAAGACCGGCGCGGCGAGTATCTTGAAGCCATCGCTGCAGGGCTCGAGATCCGCCGCGAGGCCTTGGCCGAACTGTCGAGCCGCAACAACGGCAAGCCCCTGGCCGAAGCTCACCAGGACCTGGATGACGCCATCGCCTGCTATCGCTACTACGCCGACGCCGCCGTGGCCCTGGGGCGTCGCCAGGGCCAGGCCGATGCCAGCGACATCGAGGGGTTTTCAGCACGGCGTTACTGGGATTCCATCGGCGTAGTGGGGCTGATCACGCCCTGGAACTTCCCCCTGGTGAGCAGCGCCTGGAAGCTGGCCCCGGCGCTGGCCGCCGGCTGCACGGTGGTGTTCAAGCCCTCCGAGGTCACTCCCTTGCCGGAGCGGGTACTGGCAGAGATTGCCATGGAAGCCGGCCTGCCCCCGGGCGTGGTCAACCTGCTGCATGGCGATGGCGAGAGCATCGGCGCCCCCCTGAGCCGACATCCCGGCATCGACAAGCTCTCCTTCACCGGCAGCAACCCGGTGGGCGAAAGGGTGATGCGCGCCGCCGCCTGCGGGGTACGACCGGTCTCCCTGGAGCTGGGCGGCAAGTCGCCGATCCTGGTGACCGAGGATGCCAACCTCGATCTCGCCCGGGACCTGGTAATGGCTGGCATCTGCTTTAACGCCGGGCAGATGTGCTCGGCCACCAGTCGCCTGATCGTCCACGAGCGCCTGGCGGACGACCTCTATGCGGCCATCGACGCCGCCATGGGAGCGCTGCGCCTGGGAAATCCGCTCTCCGCCGAAACCCAGATGGGCCCTATGGTGAGCGCTATCCAGCGCGAGCGGGTGCAAGGCTATCTGGCCCTCGCCCAAGTGGAAGGGCTATGCAGCGATACCCCCGAGCCCATCCTGCCCAAACAAGGATTCTTCCTGGCGCCGCGTCTCTATCGCGATGTGCCCACCACCAGCCGCCTATGGCGGGAGGAGATCTTCGGCCCCGTGCTCTGCGCACGCCGCGTGGCAGACGACGAAGAGGCCATCGCCCTCGCCAACGACAGCGAATTCGGCCTGGCCGCCACCGTGGTCGCCGGGAATCCGGACCGCGCAGAAGCCATCGCTCGGCGCCTGGAGGCAGGTAACGTCTGGTGCAACGGCGATCAGGTGGCGCCGCCTCAGGGTAGCTGGGGCGGCATGAAGCGCAGCGGCATCGGTCGCGAGTTGGGCGAAGCGGGGCTCGATGCCTATCTGGAGTCCAAGCGTATTATGCGGCCATCGACACGCTGAGGAACCGCACTCGAACACCAGAAGGGCAGTCCCGATTGGGATTGCTGTTCTAGCCCCGTGCTCCCTGGGCTGAAGGGTCAACACGGCTAATATCCGCGCAGGAAGATAACATCCGGCGACACCTCATTATTTCCGATTCGCCAGGTTCGCGCCCTCCCGATTGCATACCGCTTCACTCCCTCCCCCCACCTTTGCTCCTGGTCACATTGAGTCTTAGCGCCATCTTAGCGCCAGTTGCCATCAGCGAGCTGATGTATCTCTCAAAAAAAATTTGACCAGGTGGAAAAATATGGTCTAGAGTTTTCTTTACCGATTGGTAAAAGATAACGAAAGCCTGAAGCGCACAACAACAAAAGGAGCGCGGACCACCATGCTTACCCGCCCAGAAGCCCTGGCGTTGGAAAAAGCGTCACCCCAGGAGCTGGAGAACCTCTCCCAGCGTGCCGCTCAACTTCGCGATGAGCACTGGGGGAAGACGCTGACCTACTCACGCAAAGTCTTCGTTCCCCTAACCAATATGTGCCGCGACGACTGTGGCTACTGCACCTTCGTGCAAAAACCCGGTTCTCCCGACGCACGAATCATGACCCCCGACGAGGTCATGACTGTGGTCAGGGAGGGCGAGCGACTGGGCTGCAAGGAGGTTCTATTCAGCCTCGGAGAGAAGCCGGAACTACGCTACCCGGAGGCTCGTGAGGCCCTAGAACGGCTGGGCCACGAAAGCATGACCGATTACCTGATCAAGATGTGCCACCGCGTCCTGGACGAAACCTCACTGCTTCCCCATGTCAATGCTGGCACCTTGTCTGACGAGGAGATGGCCCGCCTCAAGTCGGTCAGCGTCAGCATGGGCATGATGCTAGAGAATATCAGCCGCCGACTGCTGCAGCGGGGACAAGCTCATTACGCTTGTCCGGACAAGGTTCCGGTTCAGCGACTACGAACTCTTGAGCGGGCCGGACAGCATGGCATTCCCTTCACAACCGGCATACTCATAGGGATCGGTGAGAACTGGGAAGAGCGTGTGGATAGCCTGAAAGCGATCAACGACCAACATCGCCAATACGGCCATATCCAGGAAGTGATCGTCCAGAATTTTCGAGCAAAACCGGGCACTGCCATGGCCAATCATCCGGAGCCAGACCTAGATGATATGGTCCGCACCCTAGTCTTGGCGCGACTAGTACTGGATCCCTCAATCAGCCTTCAGGCACCTCCCAACCTGGAGTCGCGATTCGCGGCCTATATCGGAGCTGGAATCAATGACTGGGGCGGCATTTCTCCGGTAACCATTGACCATATCAATCCAGAACGAGCGTGGCCTCAGATCGAGGCTCTGCGCAATGCCACCGCACGCTGCGGATATGACCTAGAAGAGCGGCTAGCGATCTATCCACGATATCTCAAGTTTCCGGAACATTTCCTCGCCGCTCCTCTCGCTGCCCGGCTTGATGACATCACACGCCACGATGGCTTGGCGCTTCAGCAATGCGTCTGATAGCGCATCCATGAACAGGAGGCACCCCATGAATACAACAACAGCACAGCTCCGCTCGTTCAATCATCAGCCTGCAGAGCTAGCAAGCCATAGAGTGAGTAAAATAACGCGGCATATACTGGAGGATGTCCTGGCAGGACAAGAACTCAGTGAGACCAATGCGGTACACCTTTTCCAGGTCGAAGGAGCCGACCTGAATGCCCTGACAGCAACAGCAGATGAAGTTCGACGGCGCCGAGTGGGCGACGATGCCACCTTTGTCATCACTCGCAACATTAACTACACCAATGTCTGCTATATGGGCTGCCGCTTCTGCAACTTTGCGAAGCGCAAAGATGACCCAGAGGCGGAGTTCTTCGATCTCGACGAGATCGTCCGGCGGGCCCAGGAAGCGTGGGACCGAGGTGCCACCGAAGTGTGTATCCAGGGCGGCCTGCATCCAAATATCCCGGGGCATTTCTACCGAGATATGCTCAAGGCCATCAAGCGCGTCCTGCCAGATATGCATATCCACGCCTTCTCTCCCTTCGAGATCTGGTTCGGTGCCAACAAGAGTCGCCTCTCCTATCGCGACTTCATTCGCGACCTGATTGATAACGGACTAGGTTCCATGCCGGGCACTGCCGCCGAAATCCTCGACAAGGAGGTACGCAAGCAGCTGACTCGCGACAAGCTGACTACCGACCAATGGGTGGATATCATCACTACAGCCCATGAAGAGGGCCTGCGGACCACTTCGACTATTATGTATGGTCATATCGATGGTCCCGAGCACTGGGCGGCACATATCGCTCTGCTCCGTGACATCCAGAAACGTACCGGAGGATTCACCGAATTCGTGCCGCTGGGGTTCGTGCATTACAAGACACCCCTGTTTCTGGAACACGAGGGAGTACGCCCTGGCCCAACCCGTCTCGAGCATATACGTATGCATGCCGTTGCACGCCTGATGCTGGATGGCTGGATCGACAATATCCAGGCCTCCTGGGTGAAGCTCGGACCCGACCTCGCGCGACAGATGCTGGCTGGCGGCGTCAACGACATGGGCGGCACCCTGATGAACGAGAGCATCTCGCGGGCCGCCGGCGGCCAGCACGGTCAGGAAATGCTGCCCGAGGATCTGGAAAACATGATCAGGGAAATGGGGCGCCGTCCTGTGCGTCGCAATACTCTCTACCAAACGGTGGAAACTTTCGACGAGCCGGTCTTGCAGCGGTCCCTGAGCCATGCCGCTGGAGGCCTGGCATGATCCCGCGCATCACCCTGCTGGCCGGCGGAGTTGGGGGATCCAAGCTGGCCGAGGGGCTGGCAGCCATCTGTCCTCCCGAGCGGCTGTCGATCATCGGCAACGTGGCGGACGACCAGGAGTTCCACGGCCTCTGGGTCTCCCCCGATATCGACACGCTGACCTACAGCCTGGCGAACCTGATCGACCGCCAGCAGGGCTGGGGGCTGGCCGGCGAGAGCCACCGAGTGCTGGCGGGTCTCGAGCGCCTTGGGTGTGATACCTGGATGTCGCTGGGCGACCAGGACATGGCGACTCACATCTTGCGCACCCAGTTGCGCCACCAGGGGGTTCCTCCCAGCGCCATCGCCCAGAGCATCGCCGAATCCCTGGGTGTAAAGATCAACCTGCTGCTACCCACGGACGACCCACTGCAGACTCGGCTGAGAACCGAACTGGGCTGGCTGGCCTTCCAGGAGTACTTCGTGCGGGAACGCTGCCTGCCTGAGGTTCACGAGGTCCGCTTCGAGGGCGCCGCCGAGGCACGCCCGACCGCCGAGGCCTTGGAGGCCATCGAGACGGCCGATCTGCTGCTGATAGCCCCCAGCAACCCCGTGGTCAGCATCGCCCCCATCCTGGCCGTGCCTGGCATTCGGCATGCCATCGAGACGACTCGCGCTACGCGAATCGCGGTCTCGCCGCTGATCAGTGGCCGCACCGTAAAGGGCCCGGCCGATCGCATGCTGACCGCCATGGGCTACAGCTGCAGCAATCTGGGCGTCGCCGCCAGCTATGCGGGCCTGATAGATGGCCTGGTCATCGATGAGAGCGACAGTGTCGACTATGCCGCCCTGGAGGCCGAAGGGCTTCGGGTCATGACCACGGCCACCCTGATGACCCGAGCCGAGGAAAAGGCCCGCCTGGCCGAGGAGACCCTCACCTTCGCCGGCGCTTACCTCCGGGAGGAGATCGAGGCATGACCGAGAAACCACTGATCGTCATCCCGGTCAAGTCGTTCAGCCTGGCCAAGAGCCGACTGGACCAGAGGCTCTCACCGGACCATCGTTCGGCCCTGGCCCGCCGGCTGTGCGAGCGCACCCTGCGCTTCTTTGCCTCTCGCTTCCCGGATCACGACCGCTTGGTGGTCACAGCGTCCCCGGTGATTACCCGGCTGGCACGGCACCATGGTGCCATGGTGCTCGAGGAGTCCGCGGCCGAAGGCCTCTCCCTGGCAGCACAGCGTGCCGCCGAGTGGGCCAGCCAGCGAGGCTATCCGGCCCAACTCCTGATCCCTGCCGACATCGTTCAGCTCGACGAAGCGGAGATTCATGAGCTGCTTGAGGCCCAGAGTGAGGAAGCGGGCGTGGTGATCTGCCCGGCAACCGACGGCGGCACCAACGCCCTACTGACCTCTCCCCCGGATGCGATGCCGTTCCGTTTCGGTCCGCGTTCCGCCGAAGCACATCGCGAGACGGCCCTACGCCGGGGGCTCTCCTGCCAGATGCTGGAGCTGCCCCAACTGCGCTTCGACCTGGACACCCCCGCAGACCTCAACACCCTGGATACCTTGATCCAGCATCACGGCGGCGAGACGCCGCAGGAGCTGAAGACGTTATGGAAGCTGTGCACGACACCCTGCGAGATGACGCCCTGGGCAGCCTGGCTGACGACGCACTAAAAGCACCGGGACACGTCGACCTTCAGGCCCTGCCAGGCATCCCCGACATCCATCCGGGGGACGACCTGGCCGCGATCCTGATCGAGAACCTACGTCGTCAGGACATGACCCTCGGCGACGGCGACATCCTGGTGATAGCACACAAGGTCATTTCCAAGGCCGAAGGTCAGGTCTTGGCCCTGGCCGATATAGCCCCGAGTGCCAAAGCACACGAGCTGGCCAATCAGGTCAACAAGGACCCTCGCAAGGTGGAGGCCATCCTGCGCGAATCGACCCGCGTGGTGCGCGCCGTGAAACGGCCCGAGCAGGAGGAAGGCACCCTGATCGCCGAGCACCGGCTGGGCTTCATCTGTGCCAACGCCGCTGTGGATGAGTCCAACGTCGGCGCCGAGGAGACCATCATACTGCTGCCCCGGGATCCGGATGCCAGCGCCCAGCGACTGTGCGAGCGCCTGGAGGCCGCCTTCGGTGTACGCCTGGGCATCGTGGTCACCGACACCTTCGGGCGCCCCTGGCGCATGGGCCTGGTCAACGTGGCCATCGGCTTGGCACGAGTACCAGCTCGTATCGACATGGTCGGCGAACGCGACGCCTTCGGCCGAGTGCTGTCGGTCACCATGCCGGCCTTGGCCGATGAGCTGGCCGCTGCCTCGGGCCTGGTGATGGGCAAAAGCGACAAGACACCAGTCGTGCTATTCCGCGGCATCGACTGGAAACCCTGCGACAGTTCAGCGAACGAGCTGATAAGACCCCAACAAGAGGACCTGTTCCGATGAGCATTGCAATTCTTGGTGGTACCGGCCCGCAGGGCCGAGGCCTGGCCCTGCGTTTCGCCCGTGCCGGTACCCCGGTGGTGATCGGCTCCCGCGACAGCGCACGCGCCCAGGGCATCGCCGACGAGCTCAACACCCAGCTCGACGAAGCCGCCACCATCAGCGGCGAGGGGCTGCGCGACGCCGTGGTGGCCGCCGACGAAATGGTGATCCTGGCCGTGCCCTACAGTGCCCACGACGCAACCCTCGAGGTTATCCACGACCTGCTGCCCGGAAAGATCCTGATCGATATCGTGGTGCCGCTGGCTGATGGCGATCCTAAGAAGGTCGACATGCCCACCGCCGGCTCAGCCACCGAGGCAGCCCAGGCCTTGCTGGGTGAAGCAATTCCCGTAGTCGGTGCACTGCACAACGTCTCCGCTGCGACCCTCAACCAGCTGGATCACCCCATCAACTGTGACGTCCTGGTGTGCGGCAACGACCTGGCCGCCAAGGAGAAGGTGATCGAACTGATCCGTCAGCTCGACGTCGCGGCTTACAACGCAGGCCCCGCCGTCAATGCGCGCTGCATCGAGGCGATCACCCCGATCCTGATCCGCCTCAATATCTCCAAGAAGGTTCCCTTTACCCATGCGGGTATTCATATCTGGGCGCCGGGCGCCTGAGATACGCCCACAATACGGCAGCATCCAACAAGCACAACGAAAGGAGAAGCACCATGGAATTCGGCATCTGTTTCAAGGGATTTGTCAGCCCTGACCGTGCCCGCGACCTGGTCAAGCAGGCCGAGGCAGCCGGCTTCGACTACTGCTGGTTCTACGACTCCCACATCCTGTGGCGGGAGTGTTACCCGGCCATCGCTATGTGCATGGAACACACCACGAAGATGCGTTTTGCCCCCTGCGTCACCAACCCCAATGCCCGGGACTGGTCACTGGCGGCCAGCCTGTTCGGCAGCCTGGCAAAACAGAGCGGGGGACGCTTCGATATCGGCCTGGGACGCGGCGACAGTTCGGTGCGAGTCATGGGCAAGAAGCCAGCAACGCTGGCTCGCCTCACCGAGTTCACCCAGAAGGTCAAGGCCATGGTACGCGGCGAGGAAGTGATCTACGGTGAGTGCCCGGAGCCGGTCAAGTTCCCCTGGGCCGATGGCTACGAGCTGCCCGTGCATATCGGCGCCTATGGTCCCAAGGCTCTAAAGACGGCCGGCGAAGAGGGCGATGGCGTCATTCTGCAGATCGGTGACACCTACCTGGTCGAATGGCTGGGCAATCAGGCGACCCAGGCGGGCAAGGACGCTGGCCGCGATATGTCCGACTACAAGGTGATCGTTGCGGCTCCCGCCTACTTCGGTGACAAGGAGAGCTGTATCGAAGCGACCAAGTGGTTCCCGGCCATGGTCGGCAATCACGTGGCGGATATCGTCGAGAAGTATGGTACCGACAGCGGCCTAGTACCCAAGAGTCTCACCGACTACATCGAGAAGCGTAAAGGCTACGACTACACCAAGCACGGCCAAAGCGACAACCCCTACCTCGATTTCATCACTCCCGAGATCGTGGATAGCTTTTGCGTTCTGGGTCAGCCCGAGGATCACATCGCCAAGCTGCAGAAGCTACAGGAGGCCGGCATGACCCACTTCAATATCTATCTGGATAACGGTGACGAGGAAAATATCATCGCCCAGTACGGCGAGCATGTGATCCCTCACTTCCGCAGCTGATCTCCCAGCGCCGGTGACAACTTCACCGGCATCCCCTCAAGAAGGCGTGTTCGGGCCACCTGAAATGAGCCCTGGGTTCCCCTGCGCTCCGAACACGCCATCCCCACACTCCAACAATGCATCAAGAGGGTTATATGAAAGACATTCGCATCAACAAGCAGCGTCTGTGGGACAGCCTGATGGAAATGGGCGATATCGGCGGCACAGAAAAGGGCGGCTGTTGTCGGCTGGCGCTGACGGATCTCGACAAGCAGGGTCGCGACCTCTTCGTGAAATGGTGCGAAGAGGCTGGCTGCAGCATTACCGTAGACAAGATGGGCAACATCTTCGCCCGCCGACCGGGCAAGAACGACGCATTGCCACCTGTCGCCATGGGGAGCCATCTGGATACTCAGCCCACCGGTGGAAAGTTCGACGGCGTATATGGCGTCCTGGCGGGATTGGAGATCTTCCGCACTCTGAACGAAAAGGGCATCGAGACCGAGACGCCGTTGGAGACGGTGGCGTGGACCAATGAAGAGGGCTCACGCTTCCCGCCGGCCATGGTTTCCTCGGGCGTTTTCGCAGGCGCTTTTGACCTGGAGTATGGCCTAAGTCGGGCAGACCTGAACGGCAATACCATGGGGGAAGAGCTACAGCGTATCGGCTATGCCGGAAGCGCCGAGGTCGGTGGCCACCCGTTCAAGGCCTTCTTCGAGGCCCACATCGAACAGGGCCCGATCCTCGAAGATGAGCATAAGCAGATCGGTGTGGTGACAGATGCCCAAGGTCAACGCTGGTATGAAATCACTCTTACGGGCCAAGAATCACATGCCGGCCCAACCCCAATGCCTAGCCGAAGAGATGCCCTGGTGGGTGCCGCCCGCATCATCGACATGGTCAACCGTATCGGCATGGAAAACCAGCCCAACGCATGTGCCACCGTGGGCCTGATGCAAGTATTCCCCAACTCCCGCAACGTCATCCCAGGACAGGTGTTCTTCACCGTGGACTTCCGCCACCCCGACGACAAGGTGCTGGAAAAGATGGACCAGGCCCTACGCGAGGGAGCGTCGCGTATCGTCGAGGATATACAACTTAAAATGGACTTTGACCAGATCTGGCACTCGCCGCCCGTGCCGTTCAATGAGGAATGCGTATATTCCGTGCGCAAGGCCGCCGAGGAGTTAGAACTCAGTCATCGGGAGATGGTCAGCGGTGCTGGTCATGACGCTTGCTACATAGCTCGCGTAGCTCCCACCTCCATGATTTTCGTGCCTTGCGAGAAGGGTATCAGTCACAACGAGCTGGAGCGTGCCGATGCCGACGATCTGGCCGCCGGCTGCAACGTCCTGCTCAAGGCGGTGCTGGAACGTGCCAACGGCTGATCAATGTTCCGATCATATTCAGGAGAACAATAATGCAAATATCCGTGATGCGGGAACGCTACCCTGGTGAGACCAGGGTAGCCCTTACCCCCGCCAATGTATCGACGCTAATCGATCTCGGCTGCAAGGTATTTATCGAGACTGGTGCCGGAGATGCCGCCGGCTTTTCCAACAACAGCTATCGAAAAGCGGGTGGCGAAATCCTCGAGACTCGCACCCAGCTTCTCGACAAGGGGGATATCATTCTCTGCGTTGATGGTGCGCATGATGAGGCGCTGTCCGATCTGCGCAATGGTCACATCTGTATCGGTATGCTCGACCCACTGAGCCACTCCGACCGGTTCCGCCGCCTGGCCGAACGAGGCATAACCAGCCTGGCACTGGAGCTGGTGCCTCGTATCAGCCGTGCCCAGAGCATGGACGTCCTCTCCTCAATCGCCACTTTGGCTGGGTACAAGGCCGTGCTAATGGCAGCCAATCAGGCTCCTCGGATCTTCCCGATGATGATGACAGCAGCAGGCACACTAAACCCGGCCCGCGTCTTCATCATGGGGGCCGGGGTGGCCGGCCTGCAGGCAGCGGCTACCGCCAAGCGACTGGGCGCCGTGGTGGAGGCCTATGACGTACGTCCTGCTGCGCACGATCAGATCCTCTCAGTGGGCGCAAAGCCCATCGAACTCGACCTGGACACGTCGTCCAGCGAAGGCAATGGCGGCTACGCCAGCGAGCAGGATGACGACTTCCTGAGGCGCCAACGTGAGCAGATGAGTGACGTCCTAGCCCAACAGGATGTGGTAGTGACAACGGCTGCTATTCCCGGAGCCAAGGCTCCGGTGCTGATCACAGAAGAGATGGTCAAGAGCATGAAACACGGAGCCATCATTGTCGACCTCGCCGCCGAACGAGGCGGTAACTGCGAGCTGAGCCAACCCGGTGAGACGGTCACAGCCTACGGTGTGACCATCATCGGACCGAGCAATATAGCCGCCACCCTGCCTCACCATGCCAGCCAGATGTATGGCCGCAACATGGAGAACCTGCTGCGTCATCTGCTGGATGAAGAAGGCAAGCTTAGGCTGGACTTCGAGGACGAGATTCTCGACGAGACCGTGATCACCCATGAAGGGAAAGTGCACGCCTTGCGTATCCAGGAGCGCCTCTCCCCCGTTCCTACCCACGAAGAGGAGACAGCCTGATGGATATGTTGATCATGCAGATATCACTCTTCGTGCTGGCCGTCATTCTTGGCGTCGAGTTGATCACCAAGGTCCCGGCCACGCTACACACCCCCTTGATGTCGGGAAGTAACGCCATTTCAGGCATCACCGTGGTCGGGGCGCTGCTCGCTGCCGGCTCCGGGAACGTTAGCGGCATTTGGGTTTCCATCCTCGGCATGGTCGCGGTCACCCTGGCCACGATCAATGTAGTCGGCGGTTTCCTGGTCACCAACCGCATGTTGAAAATGTTCCGCAAGAAGAGAGGCTGAGGCATGAATCTTTCGTTCGTTAACCTATTCTATTTGGCCTCAGCGGTGCTTTTCATCACCGGGATCAAAGGCCTGACTCGCCCCCGCACTGCCGTGCGCGGGAATCTGCTGGCCGCCATCGGCATGCTGCTGGCAGTTGTTGTAACCCTGCTGAATCAATCGATCCTCTCCTTCGGATGGATCATTGCCGGGGGCCTCGTAGGCGCAACGGTGGGCATACTGTTGGCCGCTCGTATACAGATGACCGCCATGCCACAGATGGTCGCCCTGCTGAACGGCTTCGGCGGCGGTGCTTCCCTGGCCGTAGCCATGGCGAGCTTCCTCTCGGTTAGCGGACCCGTCGCGGCTACCGGGGCCATCAGTCTGCTGGCAATCGGCCTGACCGTGCTTGTTGGCGCTGTCACACTGACCGGCAGCGCAGTTGCCTTCAGCAAGCTGCAGGAACTACTGCCTGGCAATCCCATAGGCTTCAAGGGCATCACACTATTCAACGCGGCCATGCTAGCCCTGGCCGTGGTGATCGTCGCGACCCTGACCGCCGGCAATGGCGGCATCGGCCTGCTGCTGCTGTTGACGGTCATCGCCCTGGTACTGGGCATAACACTGGTCATCCCCATCGGCGGCGCTGACATGCCGGTTGTCATCGCTCTGCTCAACTCATACTCAGGTATCGCCGCCGCCGCCGCGGGCTTCATCATGGGCAATACCGTACTGATCGTCTCCGGCGCCTTGGTCGGCGCCTCGGGACTTATCCTTACTCGCATCATGTGCGTCGCCATGAATCGATCTTTGGCGGGTGTGCTGTTCGGTTCGCTATCCGAGGACGGTGGTCAGGCTATGGATGCAGATGAAGTGTACTCCGGCAAAGTCAAATCGTCCTCCGCCGAAGAAGTGAGCATGCTTCTGGAAACGGCTCAACGAGTTGTGATTGTGCCCGGCTTTGGTATGGCGATGGCACAGGCACAGCATGCGGTGAGAGATCTTTCGGACACCCTAGAAAGGCGTGGTGTGGAAGTAATCTATGGCTTGCACCCTGTCGCCGGCCGTATGCCGGGGCATATGAACGTACTTCTCGCCGAAGCCGAAGTGGATTACGACAAGATGCAGCCCATGGACCAAATAAATCCACATTTCTCTCAGACTGATGTGGTCATTGTCATCGGTGCAAACGACGTCACCAATCCTATGGCACGTGAGGACAAGGGAAGCCCGATCTACGGTATGCCGATCTTGGATGTCGACCAGGCACGCACAGTGGTAGTGGTAAAGCGTAGCCTTAGCCCAGGTTTTGCCGGACTTCCCAATCCGCTATTCGCCAAGGAAAACACACTGATGCTATTTGGCGACGGCAAGCAAGCAATTCTCGACCTGACTGGCTCACTGAACGAAGCAGCTTAAGTCGTGATACTTCGGGGTGTTGCTTCGGCACCCCGAAAGCAAACCGTGAGTCTATTAGTTTAAGTTGACTCATCGAAAATAACCACAAGAGATTCAGCATGCCTTACTACAATCACTATCTTGCCATTCCTTGTCTGCTTATGGCTGGTATTCCGACAGTCCAAGCAGAGAAGTTTTTCTCCGACTCTAGCATTTCGCTATTGCACAGCGACCAGTATGAGGCATTCGGCAACGAGGAGCAGGAAAACACCTTTGTTACCTTCGAGAATGTCACTGCCCATGATTGGGGCGGAACCTTTTTCTTTGTGGACATCAATCAGGGACGTGGACGTGCTAGCGGGCAGGACGATGTCTATGGTGAATTTTCCCCGACACTGAGTATGAGCTGGTTGTCTGGCAAGGACCTCTCAAACGGACCATTGACGGATGTCTCCCTGGCAGCCACCTATGAATTCGGTGGCGAAACAGATCTAAACAACTACTTGACAGGCCTCAGTCTATCATGGAGTGTCCCTGGCTTTCAGTATGTCAATACCGCCTTCTATTACGCTAGCAATAGCGAGATCGACAATGACCTTCAGTTGACACTTACTTGGGGCGCACCCTTCGAGATAGGAGCGGCAAGATTTCTTTTTGATGGATTTCTGGACTATTCTACAGCGGAGTCAGATCACAAATCCGAGCTAAATTTTACGCCACAGCTTAAGCTGGATATCGGCAATTTCAGAGGTAGCCCCGGAGTGCTCTATGCAGGAATTGAGTATGCATATTGGCGCAACAAGTATGGATTATCAGACAGCGTAATGGACACCGAAAGCTCGGTTAGTGCGCTGATCAAGTTCCACTTCTGAGTCCTTCATCCATGTCATCATCGACCCGAAGCGCCTGTGCCTCGGGTCGATCAGGTAAAAAAGGGAGGGCCAATTTTTCAACCGTCGGGGTGACGGCCTACTCACCCCCGAAGCCCCATCCCCTTAAGCAGCACATGGGTCAGGAAGTCCCCGGCCCGCTGAAAATCTTCCTTGTCGAGCTCACTCTTTCCCAGCGCCAGGCTGATCTGGGCTGAAAAGTCGGCATAGGTCTGAGTGGTTGCCCAAATGGTAAAAAAGAGGTGTTCGGGGTCGATGGGATCCATCTCGCCGTTATCGATCCAGCTGCGCACAAGCTCGATATCGGCCTCAAGCTGTGGCAGCAGGTCCTCCTCGATATAGATCTGCAAGTGCGCGGCGCCACTAATAACTTCGTTGGCAAACACCTTGGAACCATAGGGGCGTAGTCTGGACAGTTCCAGCTTACCGCGGATGTAGTTCTCTAGCATTACGGCAGGCGTATCGCCAGCCTGCTCCATCAACGCCATCTTCTCGATCCAGAGGTCAAGGATGCTTTTTAGCACATTCTTATAAAGACTTTCTTTGGAGGAAAAATAATAGAGCATGTTCTGCTTGGATAGGCCGGCCTTTTCCGCTATGGCCTCCAGTGAGGCACCGTTGGAGCCCTGCTCAGCAAAAACGACCTCGGCAGCATCAAGGATCTTCTGCTCCAGAGCCCTGCGATTCGCAGAACGACGAGGTGTATTGTGCTCAGCAGATGACTGACTCATTTAGCTCTCGACCAGGTTGTCCACCAACGAACCGGACTCATTCGGCCGCAGGGGCGAGTACAGGGCGTATGACAGCAGACAAGGATATAGATATGGACACGTCAAGGAGATTGAAAGGATACCGCCACCACTGCGTTGCGTCCAGTCACTCAGAACCTACGAATAAGAATCACCCCCAGAAAGAGCAGCAATATGCCTAGAAGCCTCGGCAAGGAAAGAGCCTGTTGGGGGAACCCTAGCGCACCAAAGTGGTCGAGCAGCGTGGAGGCCAGCATCTGGCCTGCCACGACAAGTGCCAGCAGAGTGGCAGCCCCCAGCTTGGGCGCGAAGATCACCATCACCGTGACATAGAAGGCCCCCAGCACACCGCCAGTCCAGCTCCAGGTGGGTATGCTAGAGAGCTGCTGCCAGCTAGGGACGGCAAGGCGAGCTGTCATAGCAGCCACCAACAACACCAGCGTCCCGACACCGAAGGAGACGGCCGCAGCCCAAAGGGGATGGCCCCAGCCACGTGCCAGGCCAGCGTTGATGCCAGCCTGCATGGGAAGCATAGTACCGGCAGCCAGAACGATAAAGAAGTAGAACCACATAAAATTCTCTCATTTCAATAAATGACCTGGGAACTTCCTTGGCCGCTCAGGTAAAACCTCAACAACACTAAAAATAGATCGACCATGCAATGTCACAAGCATATAGAAAAGGGGCTCACAACAAAAAATTTGTGAGCCCCAAATCAATTTCAATCATTATATATTATGGCAGGAACAAGTCCCTCCCACCTTGAAACTTTTAGTATCAGCGCTTAACCGCCTGCGGCTCATTGAGTTCCGTTTGGCGGGCGACAGCCTCCAGAACTGGTGCGAAAGCCGGACGTTTGACATACTGGCCAGCACCACGCTCTGCATTCAACTCACCATTCTTCCAGACCACCTTGCCATGACTCAGGGTATGCGTTGGAATACCCTTGACGGTACGGCCCTCGAAGATATTGAAGTCCACATTCATGTGGTGAGTCTCGGCGGAGATGGTTCGCGTGCCTTGCGGATCCCATACCACGATATCGGCATCGGCACCCTGAGAGATGCAACCCTTTCGCGGATAGATATTGAACAGCTTGGCGGTATTTGTAGAAGTTACAGCTACAAATTCATTCAAGGTCAGTCGACCTTTGTTTACCCCTTCATCCCAGAGGATAGCCAGGCGATCCTCCACGCCAGCGGTACCATTGGGAATCTTGGTATAATCATCTTTTCCAGCCGCCTTCTGATCCTTGCAGAAACAGCAGTGATCTGTGGCCGTGGTGTGAAGGTTGCCACCCTGCAGACCATTCCACAGTGCCTCCTGGTGCTCCTTCGAGCGGAAAGGAGGGCTCATCACGTGTCCGGCAGCGAAGTCGAAATCCTCGCTGCGATATACGCTGTCATCGATGGCCAGATGACCGGCAAGGACCTCGCCATATACCCTTTGTCCCGCCGAGCGCGCCCTGATTATGGCATCTAACGAGTCCTTGCAGGACACGTGGACAATATAGATGGGCGTATGCATGGCTTGTGCCACCTGGATTGCCCGGTTGGCCGCTTCCCCTTCGACGAAAGGCGGGCGCGATAGAGGATGAGCCTCGGGGCCAGTAAGCCCCTTGGCCAGCATTTCCTGCTGAAGTTGATACACCAGCTCACCGTTTTCTGCATGCACGGTGGGCATGGCCCCCAGCTCCACGCAGCGCCTAAAACTTTTCACTAGAGTTTCATCGTCTGCCATGATGGCGTTCTTGTAGGCCATAAAGTGCTTGAAGCTATTCACCCCGTGCTCCCGAACCAGGGTCTGCATGTCTTCATGGACCGAGTCGTCCCACCAGGTGATAGCCACGTGGAAGGTGTAATCGGCCGCCGACTTCTCGGCCCATTCTCGCCATTGGTGATAGGCATCCAGCAAACGCTGTCCCGGCTGAGGAATTACAAAATCGATGATACTGGTAGTACCACCAGCGAGCGCGGCTGCAGTACCAGTATAAAAATCATCACTGGCTACGGTTCCCATGAAAGGGAACTGCATGTGCGTATGGGGATCGATGCCTCCCGGCATGACGTACTGACCACTTGCATCCACCAGTTCAGCAGACGACGGAACATCCAGATCCTCACCAATGGCTGCGATCTTTCCACCTTCACAGTATACATCAGCTCGAAACGTGTGTTCGGCAGTAACAACGGTACCACCCTTAATCAAAACGGACATGGATTTCTCCTTTCCTTTTCACATGGAAAATTAATTGTGGTTATGATGACGGAGTCACAATAACTGTAGCGGGTTGATTCATCCGCATTAGACCTAGGTATACTATGGCGCCAATCGCGACACCAACAAACCAGGCATAGTTGTAGATTGTCGAGAAGATGGCAGGAACGCTTTCTACAAGGCCTGCCGCCGACAGGAAGCCAGGAAGATTAGGGAGCACAGCGATGATGAAAGCAACCCATGCAATGGAGTTCCAGCCGTTGCCGTAACTATACATCCCGTTTTTCTTAAAAAGATCATCATGAGACAACTCTGTTTTACGAAGCAGCAAATAATCAGCAAGCATAATGCCCGCTAGTGGCCCAAGAAGTGCAGAATAGCCAATCAACCAAGTGAAAATGTAAGCACCTGTTGTTTCCAGAAGCTTCCAAGGCATGATGGCAATACCAAGACCGGCGGTGATATACCCCCCCATGCGGAATGAGATCTTTCCCGGAACCAAATTAGCGAAACCGTTAGCTGGTGCGACCACGTTAGCTGCCAGGTTGGTAGTCACTGTGGCAATGATTAGTGCAAGAAGAGCAATTACAACGGCGAATCCGCCCATACGCTCGGTGATTGCAACGGGATCCCAAAGTGCTTCGCCATAAATCACTACGGTGGCTGATGCCACAGCAACGGCGATGAAGGCCAAGATTGCCATGGGGATTGGCAGACCCAGTGCCTGACCCACGAGTTGATGACGTTGACTCTTCGCGAATCGAGTAAAGTCGGGAATGTTTAAAGCTAGGGTCGCCCAGAAACCTACCATAGCGGTAAGGCCTGGCCAGAAAGCTAGCCAAAACTCACCTTCTCGAGCCCCGCCCTCCACGAATTCTGAAGGTGTGGAAAGCATTGGACCGAAACCACCCGCCCTTGTCACTGCCCAGATCAACAGGCCAAAGCACATGGCGATCAGAAACGGAGCCGCATAGGTTTCCAGGAAACGAATGGACTCTGTACCGCGTGCAATGAAGAAGACATGCATGCCCCAAGAGGCCAGGAAGCAGAAGAACTGTGCCAAATCAATGCCTAGAAATGGTATGGGCTCGCCTACCAAGGCGCTGCCGGTAAGGATATTGAGAATCGCATAGATGGCGGAGCCCCCTATCCAAGTCTGAATACCGAACCATCCGCAGCCCACCACGCCACGCATCATCGCAGCCAGCTTGGCACCGGATGTGCCGAAGGAGGCCCTAAGCAGAACCGGGAACGGAATTCCATGCTTGGTCCCTGCGTGCCCCAGAAGCAGCATGGGAATGAGAATGATGGTATTGGCAAGGAAAACGGTCAGTACAGCCTGCCACCAGGACATTCCCTCGGGTATCAGGCTTGCCGCCAGCATGTAAGCCGGGACACAGACGACCATCGACACCCACAAACTGGCAATATTTAGCCAGGACCAAGTACGCCCTTCTTTTCCTACGGGAGCCAAGTCTTCATTCCACAACTCTGGACTATAACCGGCTTTCATCTCAGCCTTGCTATTTGTCTCGCTCATGATTTAGCTCGCTATATTGTTATTATGATAACGGGACAATATTACCCCGATTATCAAGTCGCAAACGGATTCAATAATCCATCAGCTCGTCATAGGTTTCCGGACGGCGATCTCGGAAGAACTGCCACCCCTTGCGAACCTCACGGATCATATTCAAATCGATCTCGTGGACCAGTAGCTCATCCTTGTCCTCGCTAGCCTGAGCCTCGATCTTACCCATGGGGTTCACGATGTAACTGGCTCCGTAAAAATCACCCATCTGATCGTCCCAAGGCGCTTCGCGACCCACTCGATTGATGGCACCAATGAATACAGCATTGGCGGCGGCTGAAGCCGGCTGCTCCAACTCCCAGAGGTAACGGCTTTTGCCCTTCACGGTTGCAGACGGATTGACGATGTACTCCGCCCCGTTAAGCGCAAGAGCACGCCATCCTTCCGGGAAATGGCGGTCATAGCAAATGTAGACGCCCAGCTTACAATATGCAGTGTCAAATACTGGATAACCACAGTTACCCGGCTTGAAGTAGAGCTTCTCCCAAAAACCTGGTGCAGTATCGGGAATATGATTCTTGCGATACTTGCCAAGGTAACTACCGTCCGCATCGATGACCGCAGCGGTGTTGTAGAAGACACCTGGCATATCTTCCTCATAGATCGGCACCACTATGACCATGCGATGTTTTTTAGCGTATTCCTGCATTAGCTTCGTGGTTGGGCCTTCAGGAATCTTTTCTGCCGAGTCGTACCATTTCTTATCCTGACTCGGGCAAAAATAGGGCTGAGTAAACACCTCCTGGAAGCAGAGAACCTGCACACCCTTTTCGGCCGCTTCATCAATCATCGGTAGGTGTGCCTCGATCATCCTATCCCGGATTTCGTCCGGCCTCATTGAGGTATCACCCTTCAGAGACATTTGAATCAGACCACATTTCACTTTCGTCGACATTTCGTTACCTCTCTGTTGTGTCATTTATTTTTCGGTAGCTAGACGGACACAGCAGTGCCCAAGCACCCGACTCGATATAAGCCGAGCATTTACATTTAAGAGGGAGAAAATATTTTATTTTGAAATCAGGACTTATACGACACGGCAGATAACGCCATCGCTAACCACTGCCGAACGGGCTCCTGAAATCCATTGAGGTTAATTTTCTTTCATTTTCATATCGAACCTCACCCATGTTGTATTTACTTTTTACCTCTCGGTAAAGGTAAAAGCCATCTCATGGTTGGTCAAGTCCTTTTTTTGCCGGTTGGTCAAACTTTTTTATGCTGCACCGCAAAAGCTCACTTGGTCTTCATAAGCACCCAAAGAGTGCATATCATTTTCAGTTCCTTACCGTTCATTACCCATGGTCATATCAGCTCTTAGGACCGCCGTGTCTTCACTCACATGCCTGAAATCACACCTCTCTTAATCACGATTTGGCCCGAAGCTTGCTTCTTTATTGCGGTCGAATCCCTCTCAAGTGGTGGCAATGATCCTAACCGGTTCCACGGTAAGCATTTCCGTAGAGCCGTGCACGTTCATGCTTTCCTGAAGAATGTGTGAAACCGGATGGGGCAAGCATTCTAAAGCTGCTGGATGCTCACTCAAGCGGCATCGCTGGGAAGTGACTTAGCGCCAAGATGGCGGCTAGTATAGGCATGAATACCGGCCCCAATGGGCATCGGTAACCAAGCATTTCGCCCCATCGGTCAAGGGTGCCTACCGGTGGGGCAGGATGTCTGCTATGGCCTGAGAGATTTGAGCTACTTCACCAATCTGGAAGGATCAACGCTTTGCAGACCGAAGGCATCGGCCACGGCACGGTAGGTCACCCGGCCGTCGTGAACATTGAGCCCCGGCAGGAAGTGGGAGTCATCGGCCAGTGCCTGCTGCCACCCCTTGTCGGCCAGCGCGATGACGTACGGCAGCGTTGCATTGGTCAACGCCTGAGTGGAAGTTCGCGCCACCGCGCCCGGCATGTTGGCAACACAGTAGTGGACGATGCCATTCACTACATAAGTGGGTTCTGCATGGGTAGTGGGCTGGCTGGTCTCGAAGCAACCGCCCTGATCGATGGCCACATCCACCAGAACGCTGCCGGACTTCATATCGGACAACATGGCACGAGTGATCAGCTTGGGCGCAGCGGCTCCAGGAATCAGTACAGCGCCGACAATCAGGTCACACTCACGCGCCGCTTCGTCGATGGCATCGGCGGTTGAGAACACCGTCTTCATGCGTCCCTGGTAGCGATCATCAAGAATTTCGAGACGTGGTATGGACTTATCCAGCACCGTAACCTCCGCCCCCAGCCCAAGCGCCATGCGCGCGGCATTCTCACCCACCACGCCACCGCCAATCACGGCGACTTTCGCCGGAGCCACACCCGGCACCCCGGGGAGCAGCACCCCGGCGCCACCCTGGGCCTTCTCCATACTGTGGGCGCCGGCTTGGATGGCCATGCGTCCCGCTACGGTGCTCATGGGTGCCAACAGCGGCAGGCCCCCCTGCGAATCGGTAATGGTCTCATAGGCGATGCAGGTCGCACCGCTCTCTATCAGACCACGGGTCAGAGAATCTTCGGCAGCCAGGTGGAGATAGGTAAACAGAGTTTGCCCTTTATTGAGACGTGCGACCTCTTCCGGTTGCGGCTCCTTTACCTTGAGGATCAGCTCGCCAGCGTCCCATACGCGGGCTACATCCGCCTCGATCCGCGCCCCCACAGCGTCATAAGCCGCATCCGAAAAGCCGGCGCCTTCCCCTGCACCGTCCTGCACCGTAACCGAGTGGCCTCGCCCAATCAGCTCCCGTGCCCCTGTAGGGGTCAAGGCGACTCGATACTCGTGGTTCTTGACTTCCTTTGGAATGGCAATCTGCATGGTCATTGTCTCTTGTTGGTATGCTGAGCACATGACGAATCAGTGCATGTGCTCGTTTTGTTAACCCGCTTATGAAGGGAAGGAGAACTGCGAACCCTCGCGTATCCCGGCCGATGGCCAGCGCTGGGTGATAGTCTTACGCTTGGTATAGAAGCGCGCCGCGTCGGGACCGTAGGCAGAGAGATCGCCGAACAGTGAACGCTTCCAGCCACCGAAGCTGTGGTAGGAGACCGGAACCGGCAGCGGCACGTTGATGCCTACCATCCCCACTTGGATACGGTCACTGAAGTAACGCGCCGCCTCACCATCTCGGGTATAGATGCAGGTTCCATTGCCGTACTCGTGTTCGTCTATCAGCTGCATGGCTTTTTGCATGGAGTCGGCACGCACCACAAGCAGCACTGGGCCGAAGATCTCTTCCTGGTAGCAGGTCATCTCGGGCGTCACGTGGTCGATCAGGGTGCCGCCCACGTAGAAGCCGCCTTCATGTCCGGGCACCTCCACGCCGCGCCCATCGACCACAATGGTGGCACCTTGTTGCTCAGCGCTGTCGATATAGCCACAGACCTTTTCCTGGTGAGCCTTGGTGATCACCGGACCGAAGTCATTGCTCTTATCGGAGAAGGGACCCACCTTGAGAGATTTCATCTGCTCCTGCATCTTGCCGATCAGCGCATCGGCAGCCTCGTCACCCACAGCCACCGCCACGGAAAGAGCCATGCAGCGCTCCCCAGAAGAGCCGAAAGCCGCACCGTTCAAGGAATTGACCACGTTATCCATGTCGGCATCGGGCATTACGATGGCATGGTTCTTGGCTCCACCCAGTGCCTGACAGCGCTTTCCGTTGGCGCTGGCCCGGGAGTAGATGTACTCAGCTATCGGCGTGGAGCCAACGAAGCTCACGGCCTGAACACGGTCATCATCGAGCAGTGTATCGACGGCTTCCTTGTCGCCGTTGACGACGTTTAGCACACCGGCAGGCAGCCCCGCCTCCATCGCCAGCTCGGCGACAAACAACGCAGAGGAAGGGTCCCGTTCGGAGGGCTTGAGCACGAAAGTATTGCCACAGACAATCGCCATCGGGTACATCCACAGCGGCACCATGGCGGGGAAGTTAAATGGCGTGATGCCGGCGACCACGCCAAGCGGTTGGAACTCGCTCCAGGAATCAATGCCAGGGCCCGTGTTCTTGCTGTGCTCACCCTTGAGGAGCTCGGGCCCACCGCAGGCGTACTCCACGTTCTCGATGCCGCGCGCCAGCTCGCCCTGAGCATCATGCACGATCTTGCCGTGCTCCTGGCCGACCAGACGGACGATCTCGTCAGCATGCTCCTCCAACAGCTGCTTAAAGCGGAACATCACTCGGGCGCGCTTGGCGGGAGGCGTATCGCGCCAGGCGGGATACGCTGCCTCGGCAGCGGCGATAGCTTCCTCGACGGTTGCCTTGCTGGCCAGGCTTACCTGACCGGCCACTTCGCCGATGGAGGGATTATAGATGTCTTGGGTACGCCCTTCGCGGTTGACGCGAGCGCCGTTGATCAGATGGCCGAGTGTTGTCATGGGTTGCCTCTCGTATGTGTAGAAATTATTGGTTTCAGTTCAGTTCGTTGATGGAATCGCCAATGACATTGATGACCCGATCGATCTCGTCAGGCTCGACAATGAAGGGCAGGCCCAGCTGGATGGTGTCGCCGCCGTAGCGCACATAGAAGCCTTTATCCCAGCACTTCATGGCAATTTCGTAGGGGCGGCGAGCCGGTTCACCGGGATAGGGTTCGATCTGCAGGGCACCGGCGAGCCCGTAGTTACGGATATCGCTGATGTAGCGGGTGCCCTTGAGACCGTGCAACGCCTCTTCGAAAACTGGGCTCATCTCTCGTACCCGCTCGATAAGGCGCTCCTCCTCCAATATATCCAGGGCGGCCAGAGCGGCAGCACAGGCTACCGGATGGCCCGAGTAGGTATAGCCATGGGGTAGTTCCATCATGTAGTTAGGCCCGCCCTGCTCCATGAAGGTGTGATAGACCTCACTCTTGACCGTCACTCCACCCATGGGCACCGCCCCATTGGTCAACTGCTTGGCAAAATTCATGATATCGGGGGTGACGCCGAACTCCTCGGCACCGGTCATGGAGCCCATGCGGCCGAATGCGGTGATGACCTCGTCGAAAATCAGCAGGATATCGTGCTGATCACAGATCTCGCGAAGCCGCTTCAGGTACCCCTTGGGCGGTGGAATAACGCCGGCGGAGCCGGCCAGCGGCTCGACGATCACTGCAGCGATATTTGAGGCGTCATGGAGAGCGATCAGCTCAAGTAGTTCATCCGCACGCTCTGCGCCTTTCTCCGGCATGCCTCTGGTGAAGACATTCTCCGGTATCAGGGTATGGGGTAGGTGATCGGCATCGACCCCTTGCCCGTACATCGCACGATTTGCACCGATACCGCCCACGCTGAAACCGCCGAAATTGACGCCATGGTAGCCCTTGGCTCGACCGATCAGCTTGGTCTTGGTTGGCTTTCCCTTTTTGCGCCAGTAGGCGCGAGCAATCTTCAGGGAGGTATCGGCACTTTCGGAGCCAGAGCCAGTGAAGAAGGTGTAATCCAGTCCTGCAGGGGTCAGTTCACGCAGTCGATGGGCCAGCTCGAAGGCCTTGGGGTGACCGAACTGAAAGGCAGGAGCGTAGTCAAGCTCGCGCAACTGTCGGCTTACGGCGTCGGCGATCTCCGGACGGGAGTGTCCGGCCCCACAGGTCCAAAGCCCCGAGAGGCCGTCAAATACCTGGCGGCCTCGGGCATCAGTGAGGTAGCTGCCCTTCGCCCCAACGATGATTCGCGGATCCTGCTTGAACTGGCGGTTGCCGGTGTAGGGCATCCAGTAAGCGTCAATTTGCTCAGCGCTGAGTCCGGCGGCATAGGGAAGTTCTTGAGCTGACATGGGGTTACCCCTGTTGTTCTTGCCGTTGAGGAAGGCTTCGAAAATCAGGCTAGTCCTCACCTTTGATTAGTTAAATCAAAAGATATTTAATTTCATGCAAGTAAATACTTAACTTTAGAGCCTTGCCTGGCTACCCTGGCAGAGGCCCCACATTGCTCGTCGCAAGCGCTGAGGTAGGAACAGGTGAGGGAGGAGACGTATGTCACACCGCAAGACTACGCCGATGGGTCAACCCAGCGACGCCGACCTGCGACTGCTGAGGATCTATCGAAAGGTCGTGGAGTGCGGTGGCTTCTCAGCCGCGGAGGTCGAGCTGGGCATCAGTCGGGCAGCCATCAGCATGGCCATGAACGATCTCGAGACTCGCCTCGGACTGCGCCTCTGCCAGCGAGGCCGTAGCGGTTTCGCCCTGACTGACGAAGGAGCGGAAGCATACGAGGCAACGCTGCAGCTACAAGCAGCGGTGGAAGGCTTTCGCACACGCGTTAATGGCCTGCATGCAAGGCTCAAGGGCGAACTCAACATCGGCATTACTGACAATCTGGTGACCATTCCCGAGATGCACATCACGCACGCGCTTAGTGCACTCAAGGAGCGAGGGCCCGATGTGCAAATTAATATTCGTATGATCCCACCAAGCGAAATCGAGCTAGCCGTGCTTGACGGTCGTCTTCATACAGGAGTCATCCCGGCCCTCAAGACCCTGCCGGGGCTGGACTATCTGTCACTTTACGAGGAGGAATCGCAGCTCTACTGCGCGGCTGGTCATCAGCTGTTCGAATTTTCGGATGTCACTAAAGAGACATTGGCCAGCTACGACGCAGTCGTTCCCGCCTATGCTCAAACGCCAGAGATCAAGGCTGTCCATGAGCCGCTCAGGGCAGCCGCCTCGGCCACCGACCGAGAAGGCATCGCCTTCCTGATCCTCTCTGGACGGTATATTGGCTATCTCCCCACTCACTACGCCGAGAGATGGGTACGCGACGGCCGGATGCAGGCCTTGAATCCGGAACGCTGGCACTACCTCACCCACTACAGCGCCATAACTCGAAAAGGGGCTCAGCCCAACATGGTGTTAGAGAGCTATCTCGAGGAGCTGAAGCGACTGGTGAAAGAGAGACGTGATAAGCCGTAAGCGCCTCTTTACCGTCAGTTACCAGCCCGTCGACGCGCCTCGCGGGGAGATTGTCCGGAATGCTCGCGAAACGCCCGCGAAAAGCTGGGACCGGAGGTAAAGCCACAGGCCAGCCCGACGGAGAGCACGTCCATGTCGGTCTCGGTAAGCAAGTGCTGCGCACGGCCTAGACGCAAGGCCAGGTACCAGCGGCGGGGAGAGGTGGCGAGATGCTGCTCGAAAAGGCGCTGCAACTGACGCTGAGAGATGCCGCTGCGGCGTGCGATATCGGAAAGCTCCAGCGGCATCTCGAGATGCCGTTCCATCAGTGCGACCGCTTCCACCAGACGGCGGTTATGGGTGCCCAGGCGTCGCGCCAGGGTCATGCGCTGCTGATCATTGCGACTGCGCAGCCGTTCGTGGATCAGCTGTTCGGAGACGTCGATGGCCAGTCGAGATCCATGGCGACGGGCAATCACCTCCAGAACCATGTCCATGGCTGCGGCACCGCCGGCACAGGAGAAACGACGCTCCCCGAGCTCGAACAGCTCGTCGGAGGTCTGGATAGCCGGGAAGTGTTCACGGAAGGCGGGCAGACTCTCCCAGTGCAGCGTCACGCGCTCGCCCTCCAGGAGTCCCGCGGCGGCAAGCAGGAAACAGCCGGTGTCCAGGCCTCCCAGAACACAGCCAGCCTGGTCCAGGCGATGCAGCCAGCCCATCAATGGCCGGGCAAGATGTGCTTCCGGTTCGAAGCCACTGCACACCGCCAGCGTGGGCAGATGGTTCACCTCGTGGATGGAGCGGTCGGCAAGCAGGGTCATGCCGTTGCTGGCGGTAACCGGCTCGCCGTCGACGCTGATCAGGGTCCAGTCGAATAGCGGCCTGTCGCTGATGCGGTTGGCAATACGCAGCGGCTCCACCGCGGCGAAGAACGCCATCATCGAGAAACGCGGCAAAAGAAGAAAGCCCACCGACTCAGGCAGCGGGCCGTGGTATTCCAGGCGCATGCTCGTCTCCTCAACGCTGCCAACGCATCGAGGCCTTGTAGCCGATGACACGCCCAGGCTGGGTGGTGAGGGCTGTCAATCGTGGCTCAGCATGAGATCGCGCAGCTTCTGCTCGTCCAGAACCACCAGCCGCTGACGATCGATATTGATGAAGCCCTCCTCACGCAACCTGGCCAGCAGGCGCGACAGGGTCTCCGGCGTCATCGCCAGCTGAGCGGCCAGCCAGCGCTTGGGGATCGTCAGCCGGACCACGCGCGGCCCCCTGGCGCGGCCCGCCGGAAGCTGGCGCAGGATGTAGCTGACCAGGCGCGCCATGGCATCGGCCTGGGTCAGCAGCGCCATGTCCTCGAGACGCTCAGTGAGCTCCAGGGCCAGGCGGCTCATGAATTCTGCACGACAGGCGGGCTGGCGGTCCATGATCTCGCGGCAGCGCGCTGCCGGGATCGACAGCACATGGGTGCGACGCAGGGCCTCGGCAGAGTAAAGATAGACACCGGCGCTGGATACCATGCTCAGCTCGCCCAGGGTGCCGCCGCGCTCCACGCAGCGGATGGTCGCCAAGCGGCCATCGCCGGCGCTGCGCACCAGGCGCACCACCCCGCTGATCACCACGTAGAGCCATTCGGCCGGTGCATCCTGGCGGAACAGCCACTCGCGAGCCTTGAGGGTACGCACCTGGCTGTCTTCCAGCAGGTCCTCTAGCCGGTCATCGTCGAGGTCGCCCAGCCAGGGCACCCCACGTACCAGGTCGCGCAGCTGTCGGGGGCGGAACAGCAGCTCAGTCGAGGAACTGAGCACCGGGGCAGTATCCGTAGACATGGCCTTCCTCCACATTATTATTAGAGTCGACGATCAGGTAGCCATGGGCCAGGCTAGCGGCGACAAGCATGTGCGAGCCCTGGCCACCGGCCAGGCGTGCCACGGGAGCGCCGCCAGCCCAGTCCAGCACCACCCTCAACAGCTCGCGCCGGCCTCTCGGGGCCCGCCGGGTGAAGCCGGCGGTGACCGGGAAACGCTGCAGCGCCGGTGGGGTACGCCCCTGACGCCCCTGCACGAAGGGCAGCGCCAGCCACTGCCAACCCACCAGCGAGGCCACCGGGTTACCGGGCAGGCCGATCAGCGGGGTGCCGTCGCGCAGCGAGGGACCGAGCCAGCCGAGGGTGAAGGGCTTGCCGGGCTTGATCGCCACCCCGTGGAAGCTGATGCCGCCCAGACGCTCCAGCACCGGGCGCACATGGTCCTCCTCTCCCACCGAGACCCCACCCGTACACACTACCAGATCGACTTCCTCGCGCGCCCGGGCAAAGCATTGACTCAGATCAGCTGCGGTGTCGGCAACACCCCCCAGATCGAGGACCTCGCAACCCTGCTGGATGAGCAGGGCACGCAGCATGGCGCCATTGCTGTTGTAGACCTGGCCGGGCACCCAGGCCTCGCCGGGCTCGATCAACTCGTCGCCGGTGCTGACCAGAGCCACGCGGACCCGCCGACGCACCGTCACGGCATCGATGCCCTGGCTGGCCAGCAGGGCGATGGCCGCGGCGTTCAGCCGCGTGCCCGAGGCCAGCAACACCTCTCCTGCGCGGCTCTCCTCGCCGCGGCGACGGATATTGGCGCCATCGGCCAGCTCGCCTGCAACATGTACCCGCCCCATGCCATCCAGGCTCACCCTCTCCTGGGGCACCACGGCATCTGCACCCAGTGGCACCGGGGCGCCGGTAAAGATGCGCGCACAGCCCCCCTCGGGCAGCCTGAGCACGCCGGCGCCGGCCGGTACGCGCAGCGTCACCGGCAGGCCGGTCGGGCGCGCATCGAGCTCGCCGCGACGCAGGGCATAGCCGTCCATCGCGCTGTTGTCGACGCCCGGCAGGTCGAGGACGGCCCGGGCAGCCTCGGCCAGTACCCGACCGGCGGCATCGTCCAGCACAACTCTCTCGCAACCTTCTACCGGAACGCCAGACGCCATCATCAGGGCACGGGCGTCGAAAAGGTCGAGCAGGCCGGGCGTGACGACCTCCGCGCAGCCGCAGTTCATGTATCGACCCCTTCGTTAAGTTCCTCGCCGCTCTCTGCCTCTAGAGGGTCAGGCGCTTCAACTTCCGCCCCACGGCTGACGCAGGGTGTGCTCTCCGGTAGCACCATGGCGACGAAGTTGCAGGGCCTTGTGCGCGCATCGAGCTGGGCCGCCAGGATGCCGTCCCAGGCGGTGGCGCACGCCCTGGGCGATCCGGGCATGGCGAACACCAGGGTGTGATCGATCAGTCCGGCCACCGCCCGGGACTGGATGGTGGAGGTGCCGATGCTCTCCAGCGAAAGCTGACGGAACAGTTCGCCATAGCCATCGACCGCCTTGTCGAACAGCGGCATGAGCGCCTCGGGGGTGGTATCGCGTGATGTAAAGCCGGTGCCTCCGTTAACCAGGATTACCTGTATGTCCTCGCGTACCACCCAGGCCGAGACCACGGCGCGGATGCGGTAGACGTCGTCGGGCACGATGCGCCGCTCCACCAGGGCGTGGTCGGCCTCGGTGAGGCGCTCGGAGAGCAGGTCGCCGCTGCCGTCCTCGTCGAAGCCGCGAGTGTCGGAGACGGTGAGCACGGCGATGCCCAGGGGCACGAAGGGCGTATTGGCGTGAACGTGGGCCATGGGGTCCTCCTCACCGCCCGCGGCGCGGGCGGCGTCATGGAAGGGAGAGTCGGAAGCGTCGGGGGCCAGGCCGGCCCCCTTCGAGTGGCTACTGCATCAGGGCACTGGCGCTGTCGTCATCGAGGCTGATCCCCTCGACACCGATCTCGGCCTCCAGCGCCAGCAGGTAGTGGCGCAGGGCCCGGCGGGTGGCCTGCTCGCGCAGGCTGTGGCGGACGTGCTCGGCCACCTGCTCGTAGGGCAACTCACGCCCCTCGACGCGCTGGTCGATGCTGACGATATGCCAGCCGTAGCGCGAGGCCAGCGGGCGATCGTGGAGCCCCTCGGGCAGATGCTGCAGGGCGCGGTCCAGCTCGGCCACGGTCTGGCCGGGGGCCAGCCAGCCCAGGTCGCCACCCTCCTCCTTCGAGGGACAGGCAGAGTGGCGCTGGGCGAACTCGGTGAAGCGCTCGGGCACCTCCTGCAGCTCACGGACCAGCTTTTCGCCCAGGCGATAGCCGGCGTCGCGGGCCGGGGCGTCGTCCGGGGCCGCGGCCAGCAGCACGTGGCGCACCCGCAGGCGGCTGGGTTCGCTGAAGCGCTCGGGGTGGGCGGCATGGAAGCGGCGGCAGTCCGCCTCGGCGGGCTCGGGCACCTCCAGGTCCCGCTCCAGCAGTTCGGCGATAGCGACATCCGCCTCGTCGACCGCCTCGCCGGCAGCCTCTGCCACACCCAGGGCCGCCGCCCGCTGGCGCAGCAGCTCACGCACCACCAGGGCGCGGGCCGCCTTGAGCTGGGCCGTGCCGGCGCTGTCCGCCGGGTGGTACTGCATCTCCTCGGCGATGTCGGCCTCCGCGATGGTGGCCTCGCCGACCCGGATGGGTGGGGGACTGGTGTCCCCCGGAATCTGCTCGATATCGATCTTCAACATGATTTCAGCCCCGCTTGCGAACCAGTTGGTAACGGCGAGTGATATATCCGAAGGGCACGCTCCACACATGCACCAGGCGCGAGAAGGGGAACAGCAGGATGATGGTCAGGCCGAGGAAGACATGGACCTTGTAGATCCAGGAGACCTCGGCCATGAAGTCCGCCGCCCCGCCGCTGAAGAAGACGATGGATTGTGCCCAGGCAGCCAGGGTGAGCATCATCGCGCCGTCCAGATGCCCCAGCGAGAAGAACACGCTGATCACGCCCAGCGCCGCCTGGAAGACGATCAGCCCGAGAATGACATTGTCCATCGGCGCGGAGGAGGCCTTGACCCGTGGGTTGGTCATGCGACGGTAGAGCAGCATGGCGCCGCCCACCAGGCACATCACCCCGGCGATGCCACCGATGACGATAGCCAGCACCTGCTTGGCGCCGGCCGACAGAAAGGGCGCGTAGGCCCAGTGCGGCGTCAGCATACCGAACAGGTGGCCGAAGAAGATCACGATGATACCGATATGGAAGAGGTTGCTGGCCAGACGCATGTTCTTGGACGAGAGCATCTGGCTGGAACCGGTCTTCCAGGTGTACTGGCCATGGTCATAACGCAGCAGGCTGCCGACCAGGAATACCGTACCGGCCAGGTACGGGTAGTAGCCGTAAAGCAGGTGTTGCAGGTATTCGCTAAACATGACGGTTCTCCTTTAGCGATCGATCGGGGCGCGGTCGGTCGCGCTACTGCTGGGCATGATCTTGACGGGGTCGCTGGGCACGGATTGCTTGCGCTCGGCCAGCCGCCGTCCCTCGGCGGACTGCAGGGCGCAGTCCTGGTCGGAGTCGGCGCTGAAGCGCACTGCCTCCTCCTCCCAGACCTCGTCCAGCGCTTCCGGGGTGTCGTCGGGCACCTCCTCCTTCACCGTCTCGCGGTGGGCATCGACATCCCCCTCGGCCCCGATCAGCGCCAGCAGGGCCAGCGGTACCAGGGTATGGTCGGCGTCGCGCTCTTCCAGTCGGGCGGCGATCAGCGCCAGGATATGGCGAATCTCTCCCAGCCAGCGGCCGATATCGGCCTCCGGTCGAGTGGAGAGATACTCGAGGAACAACGGCAGGTAGTCGGGCAGCTCACGGGCATCGAGCTCGAAACCGGCAGCGCTGTACTCGGCCATCAGATCGACCATGGCCTGACCGCGATCGCGGGACTCGCCGTGGACGTGCTCGAAGAGCAGTAGCGAGGTACTGCGTCCCTTGTCGAACAGCGCCACGTACTCGGACTGCAGCTCCATCAGATCGGCCTCCAGCAGGCGCTGGCACCAATCCATCAGGCGGGTACGTAGTGCCGGCTTCCAGCGGCGTTCGCCGTCGAGGATCTCGATCATCTCCGGCGCGGCGGCCTGGAGCTCCGCGGAGGGGTAGTCGAGCAGCCGGGCCAGCACGCGCAGGCTCAGCATGTCCGGCTCCGCCACGGGATGTTGCATCGCTGCCTCAGCCATGACGCACCTCCTCGCTCGGGGTCTTGTCCTGTGCGCCGGGATCGAAGGTCTCGACCGGCTGCACCAGGGTGGTGGTCTGTGAACGGCCGTTGAACAGACTCGGCTTGCTCTCGCCGTGACAGCCGTCGCCGAAGGTGAACCCACAGCCGCCCCTCTCCGGGAAGGCCTCGGTGGCCATTTCGCGATGGCTGGTGGGAATCACGAAGCGATCCTCGTAGTTGGCGATGGCCAGGTAGCGGTACATGTCCTCCACCTGGGCCTCACTGAGCCCCACACTCTCCAGCACCTCGGTCTCGGCCTTGCCCTCGACATGCTTGCCGCGCATGTAGAGACGCATCGCCATGAGACGCTTGAGGGCCAGGACCACGGGCTCCTCCTCACCGGCGGTGAGCATGTTGGCCAGGTACTTGACCGGAATGCGCAGCGACTCGATCTTGGGCATCACGCCGTCGAACTCGACGTTGCCGGCCTCGGCGGCGGACTGGATCGGCGACAGCGGCGGCACGTACCAGACCATCGGCAGGGTGCGATACTCCGGATGCAATGGCAGCGCCAGGCCCCAGTCCATGGCCAGCTTGTAGACCGGCGAGGCCTGGGCGGCGGCGATCACGTTGTCGGTGATGCCATCCTTCTTCGCCTGGGCGATGACCTCCGGGTCGTTGGGATCCAGGAAGATCTCGCACTGGCGATGATAGAGGTCACGCTCGTCCGGCGAGCTGGCCACTTCCTCGATACGGTCGGCATCATAGAGCAGCACGCCAAGATAGCGGATCCGGCCCACACAGGTCTCGGAGCAGACGGTGGGCTGGCCGGCCTCGATGCGCGGGTAGCAGAAGATGCACTTCTCGGACTTCCCGGTTTTCCAGTTGTAGTAGATCTTCTTGTAGGGGCAGCCCGAGATGCACATCCGCCAGCCGCGGCACTTGTCCTGGTCGATCAGGACGATTCCGTCCTCCTCGCGCTTGTAGATCGCACCACTCGGGCAGGATGCCACGCACGTCGGGTTGAGGCAGTGCTCGCACAGCCGCGGCAGGTACATCATGAAGGTGTTCTCGAACTGGCCGTAGATGTCGGCCTGGATCTTCTCGAAGTTCGAGTCCTTGCGCCGCTTGGCGAACTCGGTACCGAGGATCTCCTCCCAGTTCGGACCCCACTCGATCTTGTTCATGCGCTCGCCGGAGATCAGTGAGCGTGGACGCGCGGTGGGCTGATGCTCGCCCTGCTTGGCGGTGTGCAGGTGCTGGTAGTCGAAGGTGAACGGCTCGTAGTAGTCGTCGATCTCCGGCAGGTCGGGGTTGGCGAAGATGTTCGCCAATACCCGCCACTTGCCGCCGATGCGCGGTTCGATCTTGCCGTCCTTGCGACGCATCCAGCCGCCCTTCCACTTGTGCTGGTTCTCCCACTCCTTGGGATAGCCGATGCCGGGCTTGGTCTCGACGTTGTTGAACCAGGCGTACTCGACGCCTTCACGACTGGTCCAGACGTTCTTGCAGGTCACCGAGCAGGTGTGACAGCCGATGCACTTGTCGAGGTTGAGGACCATGCCTACCTGGGAACGAATCTTCATTTCACGGCCTCCTGCACGGTGTCATTGCCTTCGCCATCCAACCAGTCGATATGTTTCATCTTGCGAATCAGAACGAACTCGTCGCGGTTGGAGCCGACCGTGCCGTAGTAGTTGAAGCTGTAGGAGAGCTGCGCATAGCCGCCGATCATGTGGGTCGGCTTGGGGCAGATGCGGGTGACCGAGTTATGGAATCCGCCACGCGTGCCACTGACCTCGGAGCCGGGGATATTGGTGATGCGCTCCTGTGCGTGGTACATCATCACCATGCCGTTCTTGACCCGCTGGCTGACCACGGCACGGGCAGTGATGGCACCATTGGAGTTGTAGAGCTCGATCCAGTCGTTATCCTCGATGCCGATCGATGCCGCATCGTCTTCCGACAGCCAGGCGATAGGCCCGCCGCGTGACAAGGTCAGCATCAGCAGATTTTCGCTGTAGGTGGAATGGATCCCCCATTTCTGGTGCGGCGTGATGAAGTTCAGGGCCTTGGTCTTGTAGCCGTTGTCGTCCGGCAAGGTGAAGCCCTGCGCCGCCTTGGTATTGATGGGGGGCCGATAGGCCAGCAGGCTCTCACCGAAGGCACGCATCCAGGGGTGATCCTGGTAGAACTGCTGGCGACCGCTGACGGTGCGCCAGGGAATCAGCTCGTGGACGTTGGTGTAGCCGGCGTTGTAGGAGACGTGCTCGTCCTCGAGGCCGGACCAGGTCGGGCTGGAGATGATCTTGCGCGGCTGGGCGACGATATCGCGGAAGCGAATCTTCTCGTCCTCCTTGGGATGCGCCAGGTGGGTATGATCCCGCCCGGTGATCTTGGAGAGGGCATCCCAGGCCTTGACCGACACCTGGCCGTTTGTCTCCGGCGCCAGCGTCAGCACCATCTCGGCCGCGTCAACGGCACTCTCGATCTGGGGGCGGCCCTTGGAGGATCCGTCCAGCTTGCGGTGGTTGAGCTTGCCGAGCAGGTCGACCTCGGACTCGGTGTTCCAGCTGATGCCCTTGCCACCGTTGCCGATGCTCTCGAGCAGCGGGCCCACGGAGGTGAAGCGCTCGTAGGTCTCGGGGTAGTTGCGCTTGACCTCGATCAGCGCCGGCATGGTCTTGCCCGGGATGGGCTCGCACTCGCCCTTCTTCCAGTCTTTCACGTCGACCTGGGCCAGTTCGGCGGGGGAGTCGTGCTGGTGAGGCAGGGTGACCAGGTCGGTCTCCTCGCCCAGGTGCCCCACGCAGACCTTGGAGAAGGCCTTGGCGATACCCTTGTAGATCTCCCAGTCGCTGCGCGACTCCCACGCCGGGTCGGTGGCCGCGGTCAGCGGGTGGATGAAGGGGTGCATATCGGACGTGTTGAGGTCGTCCTTCTCGTACCAGGTCGCCGTGGGCAGCACGATGTCCGAGTAGAGGCAGGTGGTGGACATGCGGAAGTCCAGGGTCACCAGCAGGTCGAGCTTGCCTTCGGGCGCCTCGTCATGCCACTTGACCTCCTCGGGCTTGGTGCCGCCCTCCTCACCCAGGTCCTTGCCCTGGATACCGTGCCGGGTGCCCAGCAGGTACTTGAGCATGTACTCGTGGCCCTTGCCGGAGCTGCCCAGCAGGTTGGAGCGCCAGATGAACATGTTGCGGGGGAAGTTCTCCGGGGCATCCGGGTCCTCCGCTGCAAAGGAGAGCTCGCCGCTCTTGAGTTGCTGAACGGCATAGTCCTTGGTGGACATCCCGGCGTCCTCGGCCTGCTTCGCCAGGCGCAGCGGATTGGTACCCAGCTGCGGGGCGGAGGGCAACCAGCCCATGCGCTCGGAGCGCACGTTGAAGTCGATCAGGCTGCCGGGATAGTCCTCGGCCTTGGCCAGCGGCGAGAGGATCTCCTTGATCTCCAGCTTCTCGTAGCGCCACTGGGAAGAGTGGTTATAGAAGAAGGAGGTGGAGTTCATGTGGCGCGGCGGCCGCTGCCAGTCGAGGCCGAAGGCCAGGGGCAGCCAGCCGGTCTGCGGGCGCAGCTTCTCCTGACCCACATAGTGAGCCCAGCCGCCGCCGCTCTGACCGATGCAGCCACACATGACCAGCATGTTGATCAGGCCACGGTAGTTCATGTCCATGTGGTACCAGTGGTTCATGCCGGCACCCACGATGATCATGCTGCGCCCCTGGGTCTTGTGGGCGTTGTCGGCGAACTCACGGGCGATGCGAGTGGCCTGCTCAGCGGATACGCCGGTAATCTTCTCCTGCCAGGCCGGAGTATAGGGGCGTACCTGGTCGTAGGAGGTCGCCCCGTCATCATCGCCATCGCCCTTGAAGCCACGGTCGATGCCGTAATTGGCGCACATCAGGTCGAACACGGTGACCGCCAGCATCTCGCTGCCGTCGGCCTTCTTCAGTTTCTTGACGGGCAGGTTATGGAAGAGCAGGTCGTCCGCGGCGCCCGCGCCTTCTCCCTTCACATGCTCGAAGTGCTCATGCTCGATGCCGCCGAAATAGGGAAACGCCACGCTGGCCACACTATCGTGGTGGTCAGCCAGGGTCAGCAGCGGCTTGATCTCGGTGCCCTCGGCATCCAGCGGCTCGAGGTTCCACTTTCCTACCTCGTCGCCAGTCTCGCCCCAGCGGAAGCCGATAGAGCCGCGCGGTACCACCAGCTGGTCGCGGGTCTCGTCCCAGGCGACGGTCTTCCACTCGGGGTTGTTCTCCTGACCCAGACTGGCATCGAAGTCGCTGGCACGCAGCTGACGCCCCGGGGCGTAGCTGCCGTCCTCGCGGACCTCGAGCTCGACCAGGAAGGGCATGTCGGTGTACTGGCGTACATAGTCGGTGAAGTAGGTGCTGGGCTTGTCGAGGTGGAACTCCTTGAGGATCACATGCCCCATGGCCATCGCCAGGGCGGCATCGGTGCCCTGCTTGGCGGAGAGCCACTCGTCGGTGAGCTTGGAGACCTCGGCATAGTCCGGGGTGATCGAGACGGTCTTGGTGCCCTTGTAGCGCACCTCCGTAAAGAAGTGGGCATCCGGGGTGCGGGTCTGGGGGACGTTGGAGCCCCAGGCGATGATGTAGCCGGAGTTGTACCAGTCGGCAGACTCGGGCACGTCCGTCTGCTCGCCCCAGGTCATGGGTGAGGCCGGCGGCAGGTCGCAATAGAAGTCGTAGAAGCTCATGCACACGCCGCCGATCAGCGACAGGTAGCGGCTGCCTGCGGCATAGCTGACCATGGACATGGCGGGGATCGGCGAGAAGCCGATGATACGGTCCGGGCCGAACTGCTTGGCGGTGTAGACGTTGGACGCAGCGATCAGCTCGTTGAGCTCGTTCCAGTCGGCGCGCACGAAGCCGCCCATGCCGCGGGCTCGCTTGTACTCCTTGGTCTTTGTCGGATCCTCGACGATATAGGCCCAGGCCTCGACGGGGTCCTTCTTGAGCTCCAGCGCCTCGCGCCACAGCTTGAGCAGTGGCTTGCGGATCAGCGGGTACTTGAGACGGTTGGCGCTGTACATGTACCAGGAGTAGCTGGCGCCACGCGGACAGCCCCGCGGCTCATGATTGGGCAGGTCGGGCCGGGTGCGCGGGTAGTCGGTCTGCTGGGTCTCCCAGGTGACCAGGCCGTTCTTGACGTAGATCTTCCAGCTGCACGACCCGGTGCAGTTCACCCCGTGGGTGGACCGCACCACCTTGTCGTGCTGCCAGCGCTGCCGGTAGCTGTTCTCCCACTCGCGGGACTCCTGGCGAAGTTCACCATGCTCGTTGGCGAAGGGTTCGCGGGCCTTGCGGAAGAAGTTCAGCCGATCGATGAAGTGACTCATGGTCGCTCTCCAGGCTCCTGATAAAGATGCGTGACCACTCCGGGCCACTCGGACTGCCGTTCCCTCGCAGGGCTCAGGCAGCTTCCATGGAAGAGATTCTGGGGGATCGGAAAGGGGAATACTGCCCGGTTACCTCCATATACATGGGTCCTACCTCCAAGGGGATAGCTGCCGGTAGAGGAAGGGTTAGGCCGGCGGTCTCAGCGTGCCGATCGCGTCCCGCGGGCGTGGTCGGCGAGCATCACCAGCATGCACACCACCAGGGCGGCATAGAGGAACATGAAGCCCGCGGTACGCACCCCCAGCCACTCGCCACCCAGCACGAAGACCGGCGGCAGCAGGGCGGCAAAGAGCCCACCCAGGGTCAGCGCCAGCCCACCCACCAGCGCCATGTCATCGCCATGATCGCGGTGGATCAGCCGCATCAGACTGCCCTGTCCCATCCCCATGGCGACACCCATGGCCACCAGCAGCCCCAGGAAACCCCATAGCGGGGCCGCATAGTGCAGCGTCAGTTCTCCATGGATGCCCTCGATACGCATCGAGAAGGGGGGATAGGAGAGCAGGAAGAGACAGATCAGCACGAAGGCGCAGACCCACCACCGCAGGCTGCGGAAGTCGCGCAGATCGGCCAGGACGCCGCCGATCACCTGTCCCGCCCCGACGGCGAGTGTGAAGGGCAACGCCCAGAGTGCCGCGGCCTGCAGCGAGAGCCCGTAGCGAGCCGTCAGGTGACCGGGCAGCCACAGCGCCAGGGCCACGAAGGCACCGAAGAAGAAGCTGTAGGTGATGGCCAGCCGCCATAGCTGCCAGTCGGCGAGGCGGGCAACCAGATGCATGGCTCGCCTCATCGGCGTGGCGCGAGCCGCCGGCGCCTCCTCACCCTCTGTCCCACCGACGGGCGCGGGTGCATCGCCATCATCGGCGAACAGCCACAGCAGGGCCGCCACCAGCAGCACCGGCATCAGGTAGAGCAACGGCGCCATGCGCCAGCCATAGGCCTGACTGATCAGCGGTAGCAGCAGGTAGCTCAGCCCTGCCCCCACCATGCCGGCTCCATAGAGGCCCAGCGCCAGGCCCGCATGGCGCGATGGCCCCAGTTCTGCCACATAGACCAGGCCGGCAGCCAGTGCGCCGGCGCCCAGGCCCAGCCCCAGGCCGGCCAGCAGGAACTCCAGGTAATGTAGCGCCTGGCTGATCCACCACAGGAAGGGACAGATCAGCAGCAGACAGCCGAGCATGACCCGGCGCCCGCCAAGGCGACGGGCCAGCAGCGCCATGGGCAGGCTGGCAAGGGCCCCGGCGAGCATCGGCATGGCCAGCAGGATGGCGAAGCCGACGCTGCCCAGGGCCAGGTCCCGGCGAAGCTCCACGCCGAGCACGGCGAACAGGGTCCAGCAGGCGAAGACCAGGGCAAAGGCCAGCGGCGAGAGCACGACAACCACCAGCGAGCGATAGCCGGGGGGTGCCGATTCGCCATCGGCCGTCCCATCGCGGGGCTGGTTGGGGAGAGAACCGGGGTCGCGGGACATGGGGCCGAAGCTCGAGAGGTATGCCTGAATTCTCGGGAGCCCCGAGGAGCGGGTCAAAAGGGCAAGGGAGGTACACCTTTGAGGGAGCAACGACTACCCACTAGGGTATAGTGGCAACCTGAATCCCTACTCCAGCGCCACGTGCGGAGGGCCCTCCCACCGATGAAACTGCTGCAACGCTCCCTGGTGGCCCGTATCGTCGCCTCGCTGCTGTCGATCAGCGCCCTGGCACTGATCAGCATCGTGGTGACCATGGTGGTGGCCAACGGCAGTCGCGGCGATGCCGCCGCCATCAACGTGGCCGGCTCATTGCGCATGAACACCTACCAGATCGTCGCGGCCCTGCAGCGCTACGAAGAGCGGCCCGAGGCAGCGCAGCGCGAACGAGTCCAGGCACTGGTCGAGCGCTTCCGTGAACGCCTGGCCAGCCCCCGGCTGACCCAGGCCCTGCCCGAGGCCGAGGACCACCCCCTGCGGGAGCAGTACCTGCTGCTGCAGACGCGCTGGGACGAAGCGCTGGCGCCCCAGGTGACCCGCGCCATTGCCGGCGGCGGGCTCGAGGTCGACGCGCTGCGCCAGACCCTTGACGACCTGGTGGGCGACATCGATCAGATGGTCACCCGGCTGGAGCAGAACAGCGAGGCCAAGATTCAGCTGCTCAGCGTGCTGCAGATCCTCTTCCTGGTGCTGACGGCCGTGGTGGTGGCGATCGCTCTCTACGACATCCGCCACAACCTGGTGGCGCCGCTACACCAGCTGGTGGTACTCGCCCGGGAGGCCGGACGACGCAATTTCCACTATCGCGCCCGGCTCAAGGGCAGCGACGAACTGGCCCTGCTGGGCCGAACCCTGGATACCATGTCCGGCGAACTCGCCACCAGCTACGCCGAGCTGGAGGCACGCGTCTCGCGCAAGAAGCAGGAGCTCGAACGCAGCAACCAGGTCATGCAGGTGCTCCACGACGGCAGCCGAGCCCTCTATGGCGGCGGCAACGACCTCTGCGCCAGCGCCGCCCCGATGCTGCGCCGCATCGAGGAGCTGCTGGAGATCGGCCCGATCCGGCTCTCCCTGCACGACCCCTTCGACGACCGCGAGGTGCCGATAATGGCCACCCACTCGCGTAGCCGCCCGACCTACTGTCGCGACCATGACTGCCACGCCTGCCTGCTCGACCCGGAGCCCCTGGAGCTCTCCGAGGACGGCAAGGCGGAGTGTCTGCTGCTGCCGGTGAGCGTCGGCGCAACCCTGCTCGGCACCCTGGAAGTGCGGTATCCGGAGGGCCGCGAGCTCACCGACAGCACCCGCCGATTGCTCAACGCCCTGACCGACCAGCTGGCCACGGCGGTCTACCTGCAGCGGCGCATCGAGGAGGAGCAGCAGGTGACGCTGATGAACGAGCGCACCATCATCGCCCGGGAGCTCCACGACTCCCTGGCCCAGTCGCTCTCCTACCTCAAGATGCAGGTCGCCAGGCTCGAGCGCATGCAGGCCAAGGGGATGCCCCGCGAGGCCCAGACGGCGGTCTTCGGTGAGCTGCGCACCGGGCTCGACAGCGCCTATCGTCAGCTGCGCGAGCTGCTCACCACTTTCCGCCTCAAGCTCGAGGGGCCCGGGCTCTCGAGCGCCATGCGCCAGACCACCGAGGAGTTCGCCGAGCGACTGGGCTTCCCGGTGGAGCTGTTCATCGACGTGCCCCCGCATCTTCTCAATCCCAACGAGGAGATCCATGTGCTGCAGGTGGTCCGCGAGGCGCTGGCCAACATCCACAAGCATGCCCAGGCCCACTGGGCGGCAGTCACGGTGCGCTTCCAGCAAGCCCGGCTGCATGTCATGGTCGAGGACGACGGCATTGGCCTGCCCGCGGGCGGCTCGCCGCCCATGCACTACGGTCTGGTGATCATGCGCGACCGTGCCGATACCCTGGGCGGCGAGTTCGCCGTGCGCAACCGCCAGGCCGGCGGCACCCTGGTCGAGCTCGCCTTCTCCCCCCAGACCGCGCGACTGATCACCCAGCAGCCGGCCAACGGGCCCGAGCCCACCGCCCTTCAACACGGACACAGGGACTAGCCAGGATGACCCGGAACGATCAAGACACCCCTGCCACGATCCTGCTCATCGACGACCATCCGCTGTTGCGACGCGGCGTGGCGCAGCTGCTCGAGCTGGAGGACGACCTGAACCTGGCCGGCGAGGCGGGCGAACCGGAAGTCGGACTCCGGCTCGCCGGAGAGCTCGATCCCGACATGATCCTGCTCGATCTCAACATGCCCGGCATGGACGGCATCGCCACCCTGAAGGCGCTGCGCGAGCAGGGCTATGCCGGACGCATCGTGATGTTCACCGTCTCCGATCACGAGGAGGACGTGGTGGCCGCCCTGCGCAGCGGCGCCGACGGCTACCTGCTGAAGGACATGGATCCCGACGAGATGGTGCGCCAGCTGCGCCAGGCGGCCCTGGGGCGCATGGTGATCAGCGAGAGCCTCACCGCCCTGCTGGCCGAGGCGCTGCGCAGCCAGCGCAACCAGCCGGCGGCCCCGGATATCCACAGCCTGACCCAGCGCGAGCGAGAGATCCTGCGCGAGCTGGCCGCCGGCCTCTCCAACAAGCTGATCGCCCGCAAGCTCGACATCACCGAGGGCACGGTGAAGGTGCACGTCAAGCACCTTCTCAAGAAGCTCAACCTGCGCTCCCGAGTGGAAGCCGCGGTCTGGGCCGTCCAGGAGGGTGTGGACAAGTAGATCCTGTGTGGATACCTCCAAAGACTCCCGGGGCCTCCGCCGCCGCTCCCACCTCCTCACATGACGCGCCAGATCCTATGTAAATCAATGATCTGACGTCGGATACCTCCTACCTCCCTGGAGGTATCCGGCGGATTTTCCGGCATTTTCCCCCCGTTTCGTCGTTTCCCCACGAGGCGTATCTTTCGCGGCAAAGCCCCCGCCTTGATATCGGTCAACCACGATCGCGGGCCGGGGCCTCACGCAAGCGCTCTGAGGGGAAACGCCATGACCAGAAAGAATGCCGACATCGAAAACTGGGATGTCGAAAACGAGGAGTTCTGGGAGAAGGAGGGCAAGAAGGTTGCCAGCCGTAACCTCTGGATCTCCATACCCAGCCTGCTGATGGGCTTCGCCGTATGGCTGATGTGGGGCATGATCACCACACAGATGCAGAATCTGGGTTATCCCTACAGCGTCGATCAGTTGTTCACGCTGACTGCCCTTGCCGGGCTTGCCGGCGCCACCCTGCGCATTCCCGCCTCCTTCATGATCCGCATCGCCGGCGGGCGCAACACCATCTTCCTGACCACCGCGCTGCTGATGATCCCTGCGCTGGGTACCGGCATCGCGTTGATGAATCCGGACACGCCCTTCTGGATGTTCCAGGTGCTGGCGCTGCTATCGGGCATCGGCGGGGGTAACTTCGCTGCCTCCATGAGCAACATCTCCACGTTCTTTCCCAAAAAGCAGCAGGGTTATGCCCTGGGCATGAACGCCGGCCTGGGTAACTTCGGCGTCACCACCATGCAGATCCTGATTCCACTGGTGATGACCGTGGGTATCTTCGGTGGTCTGGCCGGTGCGCCCATGGCGCTCGAAAGCGCAAGCGGCACCCTGATCGGTCGTATCGAGGCCGGGACCGATACCTGGATCCAGAATGCGGCATTCATCTGGCTGGTCTTCCTGATTCCGCTGGCCTTCGCCGGCTGGTTCGGCATGAATAACCTGCGCGCCATCACGCCGAATCCGGGCACACCGGCCCAGGCCTTCGGCAAGATCCTGGGGCTCTATGGTGTGGGCCTGGTGACCTCGGTGATCGGCATGTTGGCGCTGGTCTGGCTCAACATGTGGATCGCCCTGCCGCTGACCATCCTGATCACGGTCTTTGCGCTGCGCCTGATCCCGGGCGACATCCAGCCCAACATCCGCAAGCAGTTCGCCATCTTCAACGATAAGCACACCTGGGCGATGACGGTGCTCTATATTGCCACCTTCGGCTCCTTCATCGGCTTCTCCGCCGCGCTGCCGCTCTCCATCAACGTCATCTTCGGCAACATGATGGAAGTGGCCGCCGATGGCAGCGTGACGCGGGTGGTCAACCCGGACGCCCCCAGCGCCCTGACCTGGGCCTGGATCGGCCCCTTCGTCGGCGCCCTGATCCGCCCGGTGGGCGGCTGGATCTCCGACAAGGTGGGAGGCGCCGTGGTCACCCAGGCGATCTCCGTGGTGATGGTGCTGGCCTCCGCCGCCGTGGGCTACGTGATGATGCTGGCGTACAACGCCACCGACCCCAACAGCTACTTCCCGATCTTCCTGATCCTGTTCATCGTGCTCTTCGCTGCCAGCGGCATCGGCAACGGCTCGACCTTCCGCAGCATCGGGGTGATCTTCGATCAGCAGAGCAAGGGACCGGTGCTGGGCTGGACCTCCGCCGTGGCTGCCTACGGCGCCTTCATCGCCCCGCGGGTGATGGGCGAGCAGATCCAGGCCGGCACGCCGGAGATGGCCATGTACGGCTTCGCGGTCTTCTACGCGCTCTGCCTGATCGTCAACTGGTGGTTCTATCTGCGCAAGAACGCCTACGTGAAGAACCCCTGATTCCCAGAGTCGGTCGCGCCCGGGGGTGACCCCGGGCGATCCCCCTACCCGATGCATAGAGAACCACCATGAAGATCATGCTTGCCTACGACGGGTCGAGAAATGCCAGGCTTGCCCTGGATCAGACCATGCAGATGTTTAAGCAGAACGCGCCCACGCTGGTGCTGGTCGGCGTCGCCGAGAACCCGAGAGATAGCAGCGGTGCCAACGAGGAACTCTTCCAGGAAGAATACGAGGAGCTCAAGGGCCACCTGAAAGAGGGCGTCGAAGCCGCCGTCGAGCAAGGTTTCGACGCCGAGCTTCTGATCGCCGAGGGCGATGCGCGCAAGCTGTTGCTGCAGGCCACGCACAAGGAGAGGCCCGACCTGCTGGTGATTGCCCGCCATAGCCACGAACCCGACCCGAGCTTTATCGCCAAGTCGCTGAACGCCATCTTCGATGAATTCGACTACATGACCTTCGGCAGCGTCAGCTCCTTCCTGGCCCGTCGAGCCGAATGTCCCCTGTTGATTCTTCCCACTGGCGAATCTGCTTCACAGGAATAAACGACCATGAAAGTCTCCTCCGTCTTCAAGGTGAAAAGCCCGGAGATCCGGGCCCTGCACCTGACCTGGATCGCCTTCTTCATCACCTTCTATGTCTGGTTCAACATGGCGCCGCTTGCCTCGAGCATGCTCAAGAGCGTCGACTGGCTGACCCAGGATGACATCAAGCTGTTCGCCATCTGCAACGTGGCGCTGACCATACCCGCGCGCATCATCGTCGGCATGGCACTGGACCGTTTCGGCCCGCGGCGAGTGTTCTCGATTCTGATGGTCACCATGTCGGTTCCCGCCCTGGTCTTCGCCTTCGGCGATACCATGGCCCAGCTGCTGGTCTCGCGGTTGGTGCTCAGCTCCATCGGCGCCAGCTTCGTGGTCGGTATCCACATGACGGCGCTGTGGTTCAAGCCACGGGACATCGGCTTTGCCGAGGGGTTCTATGCCGGCTGGGGCAACTTCGGTTCCGCCGCCGCCGCCATGACCCTGCCCACCATTGCCATCACCATGTACGGCGGTGACGACGGCTGGCGCTGGGCCATCGCCCAGAGCGCCATCGTGATGGCCGCCTACGGCGTCTACTACTGGTTCGGCATCACCGACGGCCCCGACCCCAAGGCCCACCGCAAGCCGCGCAAGGCCGCCGCCATGGAGGTCAGCAGCTGGGCCGACATGATCAAGTTGATCCTCTGGACCATTCCGCTGGTCGGGGTGCTCGGCATCCTGGTCTGGCGCATCCAGAACATGGGGTATCTCTCCACCACCGGTGCCGTCATCGCCTACCTGGTGATCGTCGCGGTGGTCATCTACCAGATCGTGCAGATCCTGCGCGTCAACGTGCCGATCCTCAAGGAGGGCGTTCCCGAGGATGACAAGTACCCCTTCAGCAGCGTCGCGGCGCTCAACAGCACCTACTTCGCCAACTTCGGTGCCGAGCTTGCCGTGGTCTCGATGCTGCCCATGTTCTTCGAGGAAACCTGGGGACTCAGCGCCGCCATGGCGGGCCTGATCGCGGCCTCCTTCGCCTTCGTCAACCTGGTGGCGCGCCCCATGGGTGGCATGGTGTCGGATCGCATGGGCAACCGTCGCTTCGTGATGCTCAGCTACATGTTTGGTATCGGCATCGGCTTCGTGCTGATGGCCATGCTCAACTCGAACTGGCCACTGATCGTAGCCGTGGCCATCACGATCTTCACCTCCTTCTTCGTGCAGGGGGCGGAAGGGGCGACGTTCGGCATCATTCCCTCGATCAAGCGCCGCATCACCGGGCAGATCTCCGGCATGGCCGGCGCCTATGGCAACGTGGGGGCGGTGGTCTACCTGACCATCTTCACCTTCGTCACCCCGACCCAGTTCTTCTACATCATCGCCACCGGCGCCTTCCTCAGCTGGCTGATCTGCCTGCTCTGGCTCAAGGAACCGGAAGGCGGCTTTGCCGAGGAGTATCACGTCTCGTCGGTGGATCGCATGATCGAGGAGCAGGCGAACCTCAAGGCTGAACGAGCCTCCCGCTGAAGACCTCACCCGACCCGGCGCGGCACGAAAACCGCCCGGGTCGCTGCGTCTGAAGGCATCACGCTCATTGCGCTCTGCCGGGTCATGGGCGCCTATCCCGGGGATCTACCTCCAGAGGGTTAGAAAGGATATTTCAAGAGGTAGTGGCAGAAAGAATTGACGCGTATCAATCATGACCTCGCCAAGCCTGACAGTCTGTAAGGCGATACTTCATGCACCAGTGAAGGAGGCACGACATGCAACATCTCGAGGGGGTAACCCGACCCCAGCAGTACCGGGCCCTGACGCTGAGTACGCTGGCTTTCACTACCTGCTTCGCGGTGTGGACGATCTTTTCCATCATCGGTGTGCAGATCCAGCAGGACCTGGGACTCAGTGAGACTCAGTTCGGCATCCTGGTCGCCACGCCGATACTCACCGGCTCTATCAGCCGCATCTTCCTGGGCATCTGGACCGAGCAGTTCGGCGGTCGCCGAGTCTTCAGCCTGCTGATGCTGATCACCGCGGCCTGTGTCTTCATGCTCTCCTATGTCGAATCCTACGCCATGTTCCTGGTTGCTGCGCTCGGCGTGGGCCTGGCAGGCGGCTCCTTCATCGTCGGCATCGCCTACACCTCCTACTGGTTCGAGAAGGAGAAGCAGGGCACCGCGCTGGGCATCTTTGGCGCCGGCAACGCCGGTGCCGCGGTGACCAACTTCGCCGCGCCCTTCCTGCTGGTGGCACTGGGCTGGGAACAGACCGCGGTGGTCTACGCCATCGTGCTGACCGTGGTCGCCGTGGGCTTCTGGGTCTTCTCCAAGGAGGATCCGCTGACCCTCTCGCGGCGCGGCCAAGGTGGCAAGGGTACCTCCGCTCGAGAACAGCTGGAGCCGCTCAAGCACCTCCAGGTCTGGCGCTTCGCTCTGTACTATTTCTTCGTGTTCGGCGCCTTCGTTGCCCTGGCCTCCTACCTGCCACGCTACTACGTCGGCGCCTACGACGTCAGTATCGCCGTAGCGGGTACCCTGGCAGCCCTCTACACCTTGCCGGCCAGTGTGTTTCGCGCCCTCGGCGGGTGGATGTCCGATCGCTATGGCGCAAGGGCGATCATGTACCTGACCTTCATCGCCTCGCTGGTGTGCCTGTTCTTCCTTGCCTATCCAGAGACAAGCTACGTCATCCAGGGCAAGGAGGGGGAGATCGCTTTCACCATGGCCCTGCCGCTATGGGCCGTGGTTGTCCTCACCGTGCTACTGGGCTTCTTCATGTCGCTGGGCAAGGCCGCCGTCTACAAGCATATTCCTGTCTACTATCCCGAGAATGTTGGCTCGGTGGGCGGCCTGGTCGGCATGATCGGTGGCCTCGGCGGCTTCTTCCTGCCCATCATGTTCGGCGCCGTGCTCGATATCACCGGCATCTGGACGAGTTCCTACATGGTGCTGTTCGTGCTGGTGGCAGTTTCCCTGGCCTGGATGCACGGTGCCATCCGCCGTATGGAGCGCCAGAGGGTTCCCGAACTCGGGGAAGAGCGCTATCGCTACCTGCCGGAGATCCAGGAACCTGCGGAACAGTATGCCGAACGCAGAAGGACCCAGAAGACCGAGGAGTGACATCGCGCTGCGCAGACGGAATGCCACCTACGGGTGGCATTCTCGTTTTCGGCGGTGGAGACTTGATCCAGGCCAAGGCTTCTCGCAACTTCTCGCGATATAGTAGCATCTGTAATGCATCATTAGGCTGGCCCCAGCGCCGGCCAACTGCCAAGCGAGGATCCGACATGTCCACTTTCCAGGCTTCTCCTGCCGCCGATCACCTCGAAAAGGCCTCCCGCGGCCGCGGAGCAGCCATCGTCGTCTACATGCTCTTCCTGGGCAGTGTGCTGGCCGTGGTCACCGCCCCCGTCGGCGTGCTGATCGCCCACCTCAAGCGCCGCAACGCCGAGCCCTGGGTACAGAGTCACCTGCAGTTCCAGATCCGCACCTTCTGGCTGGGCATGCTGGGAGGCGGGCTCTTCGTTGGCGCCTGGCAGTTGCTGGGCCTCGCGGGAGTCCCGGCCGTGGCGCCCTGGGCGCTGGGCTATGTCTACTTCACCGCCTGCCTGATCTGGATGGTGGCGCGCTGCGGCGTGGGCATCAGCCGCCTGACCTCCAACCAGCCGGTGACCAACCCGCGCAGCCTGGCCTTCGGCGGCGCGCGGGTGACCCTGGCGGACGGATGAACGAACGCGAGTTGCCCAACCCCGGATGGGGTCCCCTCTCGGCACTGCCCGGCAACCCGCTGATGTGGGTGCTGATTCTCAGCGAGATGCTGGTCTTCAGCGCCTTCTTCGCCCTCTATGCCGCGGAACGGGTGACGGCGACCGCCCTCTTCGATGCTTCCCAGCGCGAGCTCGACCCGCTGATGGGCGGGCTCAATACCCTCGTGCTGCTGACCAGCGGACTCTGCGTGGCGCTGGCCGTGGAGGCTGTCAGCGCGGCACGGATACGCAGGGCCCGCCAGTGGCTGGGCGCCGCCATGGCGCTGGGCGTACTGTTCGGGGTCATCAAGGTAGTCGAGTATTCGAGCAAGTTCGCCGCCGGCATCACCCCGGAGACCAACGCCTTCTTCGGCTTCTACTACGGGCTCACCGCCTTCCACTTCGCCCATGTGCTGTTCGGCCTGGCACTGCTGGCACTGGTGACCTGGCGAACCACCACCGAGAACGTGGAAACCGCCGCCGCCTTCTGGCACATGGTCGATCTGATCTGGATCCTGCTCTACCCGCTGCTCTATCTGTTGCGCTGAGGGCTCTTTATTCCGCTGAGGGCTCTCTACTTAGCTGAACCGGAGGCCGTATGACATCGCTGCCCGGCACCCGCCGCCTGCTGATTACCTGGGCACTGCTGATGGCCCTGACGGTGCTCTCGATGGTCTCGGCGCGCCTCGATCAGGACGACTGGCAATCACTTCCCCTCTGGTCGGCGGGCCTGGTCATCGCCGCCACCGGCTTCAAGGCCCAGCGGCTGCTGATGGTCTACCTAAATCTGCGCGCCGCCACCCCTGCCTGGAAGGGCGCCTTCGTGGGCCTGGTAATACTGACGCTGGCGTTGATCGCCGGTAGCTACCTCGTAGCGCGGCTGGCCGGCTGAGGCCAACAACAGCCCCCGGGAAGCCCTGCCACCAATCGAAGACCTGATCTTCCCGGCGCCCTCTAGCAAACAGCAATATCGATGTACCCTTTATCATGCCCACGCATCAGCGATAACGTGCCCTGAGCAAGGATGCCTGTTATAAGGGAAAGTGTAGGCCGCAAGCACTGCGCCGCTGGAAACGTTACATGCGCAGATTCCACTTCCGCATTTTCACAAGAGCGTCGCTGGGCGACGAAAGGATTATGACCTCGCCACCCTCCTCGCTACCTTCCTCGGCATCCGGCACCCTCGTGGCCATTGGCGGCGCCGAGGACAAGACATCCGATCTCGAGATTCTCAGACGGGTCTTCGCCCTGGCCCCGGCGGGCAACCACGAGGTTGCGGTCATCGCCACGGCCAGCAGCATCCCCGACCAGGTCCTGCCCGAATACGAAGCGGCCTTCTCTCGCCTGGGCGCCAGCCGTGTCCATTTGCTGGAGATACAGGATCGCCAGCAGGCCGCTGACACCGATACCGTGCGACTGATCGAGCAGAGCGGCGTCGTCTTCTTCAGCGGCGGTGACCAACTACGCCTGACCAATGTCCTGGGTGGCTCGCGCGTTCTGACGGCTATCCGCGAACGCCTCCATGACGGGGCGGTAGTGGCCGGGACGAGTGCCGGGGCGGCGGCCATGCCGGGCACCATGATCTACAATGGCGCTGCCGCCGATGCCCTGCGCAAGGGTGCGGTCAACATGACCTTCGGTCTGGGTCTGGTCGATGGCCTGATCATCGACAGCCACTTCCTCGAGCGCGGACGCTTCACACGCCTGATGGAAGTCGGGGCCAGCAACCCGGAACACCTGGGAGTGGGCCTGGGCGAAGATGCCGCCGTGATCATCCACCCCCACGGCATTCTCGAGGCCATCGGGCCCGGGCATGTCATCCTCATCGACAGCCGAGACCTGGCGAGCTCGAATATTGCCGGCCTGTCCATGGGCGAACCGGTGGCCATCGAGCACATGATCCTCCATGCGCTGGTCAGCAGCCACGGGTTCGACGTCGAGGCGCGACGCTACCTCGCTCCCGATGCGCTCGGCTCACTACTGGCGGAGTCCCAATGAACATTCTCCAGCACCGTGCCCTGCGCGGCCCCAACTACTACAGCCGCTACCGGGCCATCTTCATGCGCCTGGACATCGGCGAGTTGGAGGAGCGACCCAGCGACACCGTTCCCGGCATCGTCGGGCGCCTCACCACCCTGATGCCCAGCCTGCGGGAACACCGCTGTTCGGTGGGCCGCCCCGGCGGCTTCCTGGAGCGCCTGGAGCGCGGTACCTGGGCCGGCCATGTGGTCGAGCACGTGGCCATCGAGCTACAGAACCTGATCGGCTTTTCGGTGGGCTACGGCAAGACCATCGACTCCTACGAGACCGGCATCTACAACGTGATCTACCGCTACCGCGACGAAGCCTGCGGCCTGGCGGCCGGGGTCGAGGCGGTGGATCTCGTCACGCGGCTGTTCAACGACGATGAGATCGACCTGGAGGCGATTCTCGACCGCCTCAGGCAGGTGCGCGACGACCACATGCTGGGGCCTTCCACGGCCTCCATCGTGGCGGCCGCCGTGCATCGCGACATCCCCTACACTCGCCTCAGCGAGGACAGCAGCTACATCCAGCTGGGGCACGGCCATCGCCAGAAGCGCATCCAGGCCACGGTGACCTGCCAGACCGACCTGATCGGCTACAGCATCGCCGACGACAAGGACTGGACCAAGCAGATCCTCGGCGATGCCGGCATCCCGGTACCCCGCGGGCAGGTGTGCAGCTCCTTCGAGGAGGCGCTCGAGGCGGCGCGCTACATCGGCTATCCGGTGGCGACCAAGCCCCTGATCGGCAACCACGGCCGCGGGGTGAGCACCAACATCGAGGATGACCACGCCCTGCGCGAGGCCTTCGAGATCGCCTCGCACCGCAATCCCTCGGTAATCGTCGAGCAGTACGTCCGCGGCGAGGACCATCGTCTGCTGGTCATCGACGGAAAGCTCGTGGCCGCCGCCAGGCGACGCCCGGCCCATGTGGTCGGCGATGGGGTCACCAGCCTGCAGGCCCTGGTCGAGAGGGAAAACCAGGACCCTCGGCGCGGCGTCGGCCACGAGAACCTGCTCACCCAGATACAGCTCGACGAGCAGTCCGAGCGAATGCTCGACCAGCAGAACCTGACCCTGCAGAGCGTGATTCCGAAGGACGAGATCGTCTATCTCAAGCCCACTGCCAACCTCAGCACCGGCGGCACGGCCACCGATGTGACCGATGACGTCCATCCCGAGGTGAAGTACGCGGCGGAGCGCATTGCCCGCCTGGTGGGCCTCGATATCATCGGCATCGATCTGCTCGCCGAGACCCTGAGCCGGCCCCTCGAGGAGCAGTCCGCCGGGGTGGTGGAAGTCAATGCCGGCCCCGGGTTTCGCATGCATATCTCGCCCACCCACGGCATCGGTCGCGATGTCGGCCACCATGTCGTCGACATGCTGTTCCCCGACCCCGAGAGCAACGCGCGCATTCCCATCGTCGCGGTCTCCGGCACCAACGGCAAGACCACCACGGTGCGCCTTATCTCCCACCTGCTGCGCCAGGCGGGGCGCAACGTGGGCATGGCCTGCACCGGCGCCATCGAGATCGACAACCATGTCATCATGCGCGGCGATTACAGCGGTCCTCAGGCGGCGAATATCGTGCTGCGCGAACCCACCGTCGAGACCGCCGTCCTCGAGGTCGCCCGCGGCGGCATCATGCGCCGCGGGCTGGGCTTCGACGAGTGCGATGTGGGGGTGCTGCTCAATATCGCCAGCGACCACCTTGGCGAACACGACATCCACACCCTGGACGAACTGGCACGCTGCAAGACCGTGGTCATCGATGCCGTGAGCAAGAGCGGGACGGCCGTGCTCAATGCCGACGACCCGCGGGTCCTTGCCGGCCAGGAGTGGGCACGAGGCGAGTGCATCTTCTTCACCATGGATCCCGACTCCCGCACGGTCCGTCAGCATGTTCGCGAACACGGGGTGGCCTTTACCGTCCACAACGAGCTCATCGTGATGCGCCAGGGCCATGTGGAGGCCGAGGTAATCCCGGTGGTGGACGTACCCATCACCTTCGAGGGACATGCCAGCTTCAACGTCGCCAACGCCCTGGCCGCCAGTGCCGCGGCCTATGCCCTGGGGCTCTCCATCGCCGATATCCAGATGGGCCTGCGCACCTTCCACCCCACGCCCGGGCAGAATCCCGGTCGCACCAACCTCATCGAAGCCGAAGGCGTCAAGGTCCTCATCGACTATGGGCACAACGTGCCGGCGCTCGAGGCCTTGAGCGAGCTGGTCGGCCGGATACCTGCCGGTCGGCGCATCAGCGTAGCCAGCGCCCCCGGCAACCGTCGCGACGAGGACCTGTTCAGCCTGGGCACGCTGCTCGCCCGCATGCATGACATCGTCTACATCTACGAGACAGATTCCCGAGGGCGCTCTCCCGGCGAGGCCGCCGGCCTGCTACGCGATGGCGCCGAATCGGTGGGCGGCAACTGCCAGGTAGAGATCATCATGGAGGAGGCCCAGGCCGTCGACAGGGCCTTCGATGAGGCTAGCCAGGGCGACCTGCTGGTGCTGCTGATCGACGATATTGCCGGGGCCATCGAGCGCTTCCGCGGCCGGCGCTTCACGTCCACGCACGAATCCGGCGGCGAGTCGAACTGATGGGATCTGGCCTGATAACAATGACCGACAAGCCGTTGTTGACGCTTCTGCGGGTGGGACGTATCCAGGCACCGGAAGCCATAGCGGCCACCGATATCCTGATCGCCGACGGGCGCATCGCCGCCTTGGGGCGTGACCTGGAAATCCCGTCAGACTGGCCAATCGAGGTGATCGAGGCGCGCGACCTCATCGCCGTGCCCGCCTTCATCGACCAGCACGTCCACGTGACGGGGGGTGGCGGCGAAGGGGGGTGTGGCAATCGCTGCCCCGAGATCACCGCCAATGAGATTGCCGCCATGGGTATCGCCACCGTGGTGGGCGTGCTCGGCACCGACAGCATCAGCCGCTCCCCGGCGGATCTGCTCGCCAAGGTGCGCGGGCTGCGTGCCGAGGGCATCGCGGCCTACATGTATACCGGCGCCTATCGTGTGCCTCCGCCCACCCTGACCGGCGACCTCCAGCGCGACCTGGCGTGGATTCCCGAAGTGCTCGGCCTGGGCGAGCTGGCGATCTCGGACCATCGCTCCAGCCAGCCCAGGCAGGACGAGATAGAGCGGCTGGTCAGCGAGACCCGCGTCGGCGCCATGCTTGCCGGCAAGCGCGGCATCTGCCACTTCCACGTCGGCGACGGCAGGCGGGGCCTGGAGCCGCTACGCCGGCTTCTCGCGGAGACCGAGATTCCCGCCGACCAGGTGATCCCCACCCACGTCAACCGACACCGTGCTCTACTTGAGGAGGCTGCCGACTATGCGCTGGCATTCGAGGCCTGCGTGGACGTCACCGCCTTCGACGAGGTGGGCGAGGAGGACATTTCCGCCTTCGAGGCGGTGTCCTTCCTGCTCGAGCGCGGCGTGCCCGCCGAGCGCATCACCATGAGTTCCGACTGCAACGGCAGCCTGCCCGAGTTCGACGCCAAGGGCGAGTATCTGGGTATGCGGGTGGCCCGCAACACCGCCCTGATCGGCGACTGGCAGCGCCTGGTCCATGAGCAGATACTACCCATGGAACTGGCCCTGGGAGTGATCGGCGCCAATGTGGCGAGAGTGCTGGGCCTGCAGGATCACAAGGGACGCCTGGCCGTGGGCTTCGATGCCGACGTGACCCTCATCGACGACGACCTCCAGCCACGACAGACTTTCGTGGCGGGGAAACGACTCTACGCCGGGGACGTCCCGGCGTAGTGCCGTGGGCACTTCATTCTCGAGGGTTCTCATGGCTCGGCGGCGCGCTCGCCCGAGCCCAGCCTTCCAGTGCACGCCCCAGGCGCAACAGGCCGTAGACCACGAAGGGCACCAGCAACATCAGGCCGATGCCCCAGTCGCGGTTGTTGATCAGCCATACCAGCGGCAGCATCACTGCCACGGCAACCAGGCACCAGATCGCCATGGCGAGGATGAGTCGGGTTTGCGTCGTCATGACGAGGCTCCTCGAAGAGTGGCTCAGGTGGCGATGATCTGGCGATAGATACCCGGCAGCGCCTGGGAGAGATGCTCAGGACGCTGCACGATGGCATAGCCGCCGCGGCCGAACAGGTGCGGGATATAGCGCCCCGCCTCACGGTCGATGGTCACGCCGAACACCCGCACTTCCTGGCGGCGCGCCTCGAGCACCGCCTTGCGGGTGTCCTCGATGCCGTAACGCCCTTCGTAGTAGTCGTTGTCGTTGGGCTTGCCGTCGGTGAGGATCAGCAGCAAGCGGTGCCTGTTGGGGCGCTCGGCCAGCTGGCCGGTCAAGTGGCGGATCGCCGGTCCCATACGGGTATAGCTGCCTGGCTTGAGGGCGGCGATGCGCCGCGAGACTCGGTCACCCATGGGTTCGTCGAAGTCCTTCAAGGTGTTGACCCACACCTTGTGGCGCCGCTGAGACGTGAAGCTATGGATCGAGTAGTCGTCACCGCAGCCGGCCAGGCCGTGACCCAGCACCAGTAGCGCCTCCTTGGCCACGTCAAGCACCCGGCGATCCTCCAGCCAGGCCTCGGTGGAGAGCGAGACGTCCACCAGGATCGATACCGCCAGATCACGAGCCTGAGTGCGACTGTCCAGGTAGAGCCGATCGCTGGACTCGCCGGTGGCGGCCAGGTCGCAGTGGGAGCGAATCACCGCGTCCATGTCGAGTTCGCTGCCATCCAGCTGGCCACGCAGGATCTCGCGCCGTGGGCGCAGGGCTTCGAACTCTCGACGCACGCGGCGGATCCGCCGGCGAGTCGCCTCGTCGGGTGCCCAGTTCTCTCCCTCCTCGCTCTGCACGTCGCTGAGCACTACACAGTGATCGGGCAGATAGACCTGCTTGCGGTGATTCCACTCGGGGTAGACATGACGCCCCTTCAGTCGGCCGCCGGTAGCCTCGTCCGGGGCCAGATCGAGGTCGAGCTTGAGCCGGGTGGCCGCCTTCTTGCGGTTGGGCGTCAGCACGACCTCGTCGATCTGGTCGGCGGCCTTTTTCGCTTCCTCTTCCTCATCGTCGTCCACGAGGCGGTTGAGGTTCACCATTTCGGCCCAGGAGAGCATCTTCTCCATGTTGTTGAGCATCAGCGGATCGTCTCGGTCGGCCTGGTCCTGCTCGCGACGGTCGGCCTTGCGCTTGCCCTGGTCGTCCTCGGGCGAGTCGCCTGCGGGCGCCATCTCTTCATCATCGTCGACGGTGGCTTCGCGAGCCCCGTCACGGGTCCCCAGGGTCACGGCCTGGCCCCACAGCGGCACCGGCAGTGGCGGACGGTAGCCACGCGGAGCACGAAACTCCTCGAGCGGGAAGTCCGGCTCGCGAATGGCACGCTGCATGGCTGCGGCCCACCCTCCCTCGGGGTCGGGGGCGCCCAACTCTGCCCGCAATGCGGCCTCCAGGTCCGCTTCACGGGCAGGCAGCCGCATGCGCCGCGGGCGGATGGCAAGCAGCTCCCCGCACAGGCGAACGTAGCGATCCGTCAGCCCCGGGAAGCGGGTCAGGGCCGTCCGTGTCGTGCGACGCGCCTCGCGCAGGCGCTGCAGATCGGCCTGCAGGGGGTCGGTGGAAAGCGTCACCGGCCGAGCCTCAGCCAGGAAGGCAGTGAGCCACAGATAGAGGTCGCGGTTGAGGGCGGCCTCCGGAAAGAGCGCCAGGCGCGGCGGCAGCAGCAGGTTCTCCTCGTCGCGGCGAGCCTGGTCGAGGTCCTCCTCGTCGAGTCCCAGGCGCTGACGCAGGCTTAGCCGGTGGGCCGAGGCTCGACGGGCGATGGCGGCCACCTCGATGCCCTGCTCACCGCCCCCGGCGCGGAAAAAGACGCTGAGCATGGGGCGCAGGCTCTCGAGGCTCACCGCCGCCTCGGGGTGATCCGGATAGCTCGCCGCGCCGGAGGCCCAGCGGTGCCAGAAGCGGCCGACGGTCTCCTCGACCTCAAGAAAATCCAGCATTTACACGCTCCTGCTTGGAAATGGCGGCTGTTGTGGAATAGGTCGGTTCGACGCCTCGACTTTCACGGCGATGTTTACCCTCCGCCTTTCGCGGTGCGAGCACCGCTCCTACAAAGCCGCTGCGCCCATGGTTGGGGGAGCGTTTTATGGGAGCTGTCGATTCGGCGCCTCGACTTGCATGGCGATTGTGGGAGCTGTGCTTGCACGGCGATTCGTGTCCCCGCCTTTCGCGCTGCAAGCACCGCTCCCACGTGTTGTCATTACCCATGTTCAAACAAAGGTGGCCTGAATGGCTTCCATGAGCCCTTCCTGAACATCGGCATCGTCGGATAGCGGCTCCACCAGGGTGGCACGAGCAGCATCGAGGATCGGCATGCCGGCATGGATGAGGGTTGCGCAGTAGACCAGCAGGCGGGTGGAGACACCCTCCTCCAGGTCCTGGCCCTTCATGTCGCGCAGGCTGGCCGCCAGGTTGACCAGGGCGCTGCACTGCTCGAGCGGCAGACCACTCTCGCGGGCGACGATATCGCGCTCGACCTTGGGAGGTGGAAAATCGAAGGACATCGCCACGAAACGCTGGCGGGTGCTGGGCTTCAGGGACTTGAGGATATGCTGGTAGCCGGGGTTGTAAGAGACCACCAGCATGAAGTCGTCAGGCGCCTCGAGCAGCTCACCGGTGCGTTCCAGTGGCAGCAGGCGTCGATCGTCGGTGAGCGGGTGCATCACCACGGTGACATCCTTGCGTGCTTCCACCACCTCGTCGAGATAGCAGATACCGCCCTCGCGCACGGCGCGCGTCAGAGGACCGTCGACCCAGCGAGTCTCGCCACCCTGCAGCAGGTAGCGCCCGGTCAGATCGGCGGCGGTCAGGTCATCGTGGCAGGAAACAGTGAACAGCGGCTTGCCGAGCTTGGCCGCCATATGGCTGACGAAGCGGGTCTTGCCACAGCCGGTCGGCCCCTTGAGCAGCAGCGGCAGGCGCTGCTGGAACGCCTGCTCGAACATCGTGCACTCGTTGCCCACGCTTTCGTAGTAGGGAATCTCTTGCTCACTGGCCTCGGTGGCCAAGGAGGAAAGGGGCATGAAGATCACTCCTGTCAGGATGATGTACGAAGAACCGAACGAAAGAGGGCCCCGTCCGGGGCCCTCTGCAAGTCAGGCTTGTCCGGGGCCTGCGGTCAGCTGAGTACCACCGCCCGGCACCTGCTCGCGGGCCGGGCCGAAGAAGGCGTAGAGCAGCATCACCGCACCGATGGCCACGGCGACACCGGCGCCCAGGCGCATCATGTAGAACAGGCCGAGCTGGTCCTGTACCTCCATGTAGTTCATGCCCAGCACGCGCTGCAGGTGAGTCTGGACGACACCGGCGAAGGTCAGCGTGAAGGTCATGAAGCACATGGCACCGGTCATGATCCAGAAGCCCCACATGTTCAGCACCTGGTTGTAGGGCTGGACGCGGCGCAGATGCGGCATGGCGAAGGTGATGATGCCCAGAATCAGCATCACATAGGCTCCGTAGAAGGCCAGGTGGCCATGGGCAGCGGTGACCTGGGTGCCGTGGCTATAGTAGTTGACCCAGTGCAGGGTGTGCATGAAGCCCCACACGCCGGCGCCAAAGAAGGCCACGGCCGGGCAACCCAGGGCCCACAGCATCGCGGCCTTGTTGGGGTGGTTACGGCTACCCTTCCAGAACATGGTGAAGGCGAACACCACCATGGCGAAGAAGGGAATTACCTCCAGTGTGGAGAAGATGCTGCCGATGGGCTGCCAGTAGCTCGGCGCGCCGATCCAGTAGTAGTGGTGGCCGGTACCCAGCAGGCCGGAGAACAGCGACAGGCCGACGATGATATAGAGCCACTTCTCGATCACCTCGCGGTCGACACCGGTCATCTTGATCAGCAGGTAGCCCAGCAGCGCCGCCATGATCAGCTCCCATACGCCCTCGACCCAGAGGTGCACCACCCACCACCAGTAGAGCTTGTCCACGGCGAGGTTGGTGGGGTTGTAGAAGGCGAACAGCCAGAATACCGCCGCCAGCCACAGGCCCAGCATCAGCACCAGGTTGATGGCGGTTCGGCGCCCCTTCAGCAGGGTCATGCTGGTGTTGAACAGGAACATCAGGAACGAGATGGTAATCAGCACCTTGACCCAGAACGGCTGCTCCAGGAACTCACGCCCCTCGTGAATGCCAAACTGGTAGCCGACCAGCGCTGCGGCCCCGGCGAAGGCGAAGATGGCCAGCTGGATATAGGCAATGGTTGGGCTGTGGATTTCTCGCTCGGCCTCTTCCGGCATCAGGTAATAGGTGGAGCCCATGAAGCCGATCAACAGCCACACGATCAGCAGGTTGGTATGGCTGACCCGCATGATGTGGAAGGGCATGACCTCGGCCATGAAATTAGGCCAGACATAGACAGAGGCGGCCAGCAGCCCGAAGACGACCTGCAGGGCAAAGAGCGCCATGGCCACCATGAAGAATGGCAGCGCCACCTTCTGGGTTTCGTATTTCATTTGTGTCGTTCTCCTTGATTAATCCGCGGTCCGGCGTTCAGGCGGCTCAGCCGGCAGGGTGCGGCGGCCAGTCCTGGTCATCGATGCCGTCGGTCCACTCGAGGAAGTCGATCAGCGATTGCATCTCTTCCTCGCTGAAGTCGTAGGCCGGCATCTGGCGGCGTCCCTGGGCGCCCAGCGGCTGGGCCCGGATCCAGGCGGCGAGACCCGCCCGCGCGGCTTCCGGATTATCATGTCCCCCGTAGCGTTCCCAGACATTACCCAGCTCAGGTGCAAAATAGGCACCTTCGCCCATAATGCTGTGGCAGTTGATGCACATGTTCTTTTCCCACACTTCCTTACCGTGCTCGACGGACTCGGTGAGTCCCTCGCTGTCGGTGGACGTGTTGACCATGTACCAGTGGCTGTGGGCCGTCAGCGCGGCAAACAGCAGAAAGAAGAACAGCGACCCGCCGTAAAAGATGTTGCGGGCCGCCGACTTGGTGAGACCATCGGCCATGGACCATACCCCCCTTGCTCGTGTGGCAGTGCCGCCGCCCCTCACGGCAAACAGCCCTGCATCCCTTTTAAGATGTATAGCATATACCTGTTAAGCGTAGCAGCAGAGTACGGGGCAGGGCTTTGACGCCGGTCAATTTCTGAGGAAGAGAAGGGGGGGCGACGGCCGACAGGACGTCGCCAGGCAAGACTCAGTGGCCGAGGATCTGGCTGAGGAACAGCTGAGTGCGCTCGGACTTGGGGTGATTGAAGAAGGTCTCGGGGGGCGCCTGCTCGATGATCTGCCCCTGATCCATGAAGATGACCCGATCGGCCACGGTCTTGGCGAACCCCATCTCGTGGGTCACACAGAGCATGGTCATGCCGTCGCGGGCCAGTTCAACCATGACGTCGAGCACTTCCTTGATCATCTCCGGGTCCAGCGCCGAGGTCGGCTCATCGAAGAGCATCACCTCCGGCTGCATGCACAGCGCCCGGGCAATGGCCACCCGCTGCTGCTGGCCACCGGAGAGTTGGCCCGGGTACTTGAGGGCCTGGTCGGCGATCTGAACCCGTTCGAGGATTTCCCTGGCCGTGTGCTCTGCCTCAGCGCGCGGCTTCTTCTGCACCCAGGTCTGGGAGATACAGCAGTTATCCAGCACGCTCAGGTGGGGGAAGAGGTTGAAGTGCTGGAACACCATGCCGACGTTGCGGCGGATCTGCTCGATCCGCTTCACGTCCCGGGTCATGGGCATGCCATTGACCACGATACGCCCTTCCTGGTGCTCCTCGAGATGGTTGATGCAGCGGATCAGCGTCGACTTGCCCGACCCCGAAGGGCCGCAGATGACGATCCGCTCGCCGCGGGCGACCGTCAGGTCGATGTCACGTAGCACATGAAAGTCGCCGTACCACTTGTTGAGCCCGGCGATCTCGATCATCGGCGAGTCGGTCTGGGCGGCAGTTGCCTCGTTCATGAGAAGACCCCGTTGGTGATGGTTTGTTCTAGTGACCGGTGTGCAGGCGCCGTTCGATGTATTGGCTGTAGCGCGACATGCTGAAGCAGAACACCCAGAACACCAGAGCAGCGAAGACATAGCCCTCAGTGGCGAAACCCAACCAGTCGCTGTCGGTCAGCCCGGCGCGGATGATCGCCAGCAGGTCGAAGAGCCCGATGATCAGCACCAGCGATGTGTCCTTGAACAGCGCGATAAAGGTATTGACGATGCCGGGGATGACCAGCTTGAGCGCCTGTGGCAGCACGATCAGCCCCATGCGCTGCCAGTAGCCCATGCCCATCGCCTTGGCCGCCTCTTCCTGCCCGCCGGGGATGGCCTGCAGGCCGCCACGCACCACCTCCGCCATGTAGGCGCTCCAGAAGAACATGATGCCCACCAGGGCACGCAGCAGCTTGTCGAATTCCACCTGGGTGGGCACGAACAGTGGCAGCATCACCGAGGCCATGAAAAGCACGGTGATCAGCGGAACGCCGCGCCAGAACTCGATGAACACGACGCAGAAGCCACGCACCAGCGGCATCTGGGAACGCCGCCCCAGCGCCAGCACTACCCCAATGGGCAATGACCCGACGATCCCTACAGTGGCAATGGTCAGGGTCAGCATCACCCCGCCCCAGTCGCGGGTCGGCACATGCTCCAGACCGAAGCTGCCGCCCACCAGCAGGAAGAAGGCCACCACCGGGAAGCCCACCAGGGAAAACAGCCCTACCCAGCGCTTGGCGGGCAGGCGCGGGATGACCAGCCAGGCCACCAGCACCGCCATGAGCAGGAACACCAGGTCCACCCGCCAGCGCTGTGCTTCCGGATAGAAGCCGTAGATGATGGATTCGAAGCGTGCGCTGATGAAGACCCAGCAGGCTCCCTCGCCGCTGCACGCCTCACGGGAATCGCCGATCCAGTCGGCCTGAAACACGGCCCACTGCAGGGCGGGCCAGAGCACCATGGCCAGTAACGCCAGAGTGACCAGCGTCACCGCCCCGTTGAGCGGGGTATTGAAGAGGTTGGCATGCAGCCAGCCAAGCATGCCCCGGCGCAGGTCAGGAGGCCGGCGCTCGGCGACCATCTCGGTCACGGTCGTGGTATCCACCATTTCAGCGCTCCTTGAGCAGCGTGCGCGCGTTGTAGAGGTTCATCAGCGCGGACACCACCAGGTTGATCAGCAGGTAGACGGCCATGGTCATGGCGACGATCTCGATGGCCTGCCCGGTCTGATTCAGGGCCGTGCCGGAGAATACCGCCACCAGGTCCGGGTACCCGATTGCCGTGGCCAGCGAGGAATTCTTGATCAGGTTGAGGTGCTGACTGGTCAGCTGCGGCACGATCACCCGCATTGCCTGGGGAATCACCACCTTGCGCAGGATGATGCCGGGGGGCAGGCTCAGCGCCTTGGCCGCTTCCACCTGCCCCTTGGGCACCGACTGGATACCCGAGCGCACGATCTCGGCAATGAAGGAGGCGGTATAGATAGAAAGCGCCAGCCAGAGGGCCATCAGTTCGGGCAGTACCGTCACGCCGCCCTGGAAGTTGAAGCCCTTGAGCTCCGGGATGGACCACTCCAGCGGCATGCCAGTAACCAGAAAGGTAGCGAGCGGCAGGCCGATCAGCAGCAAGGTGCCCAGCTTGAACACCGGCAGCGGCCGGCCAGTCTTTGCCTGCCGGCGCCTCGCGAACCGCACCATCCACCAGGTAGCGATCACCGCGACCAGCAGCGCCCAGGGGGTAGCGGCAAAACCTGCCAGTGGTTGCGGATCGGGCAGGACCACCCCGCGAACGTTGAGAAAAACCACCTCGAGCAGCGAATGGCTATCGCGCGGGCTGGGCAGGGCCTGCAGCACGGCGAAGTACCAGAACAGGATCTGCACCAGCAGCGGGATGTTGCGGAAGATCTCCACATAGGCGTTCGCCAGTCGGGCAAGCAACCAGTTGGGAGATAGCCGGGCGATACCCACGGCGAAGCCGATCAGGGTCGCCGCCACGATGCCCATGGCAGACACCAGTAAGGTGTTGAGCAGGCCCACCACGAAGGTGCGGGCATAGGTGCTGTCGCCGGTATGTTCGATCAGGGTCTGGGGAATGGAGAAGCCGGCCCGGTCCTGGAGGAAGCCGAAGCCGGTGGTGATGCCTCGGGCCTCGAGGTTGGCCATGGTGTTGGAGACCACCATGACGATGAAGGCCCCAAGTGCCAGCAGCAGAATGCCCTGCACCAGCAGGGCGCGGAACGTAGGGTCACGCCATAGCGGCCCTCGCTCCCGTGAGGAAGAACGCAGCATATCGAGCCTCGCAGACGTACCCGAAACGGCACCACGCATGTTGCCATGCGTGGTGCCCGGTCATTGGACGTTCAGGTTGGGTCAGCGGATCGGCGGGGCGTAGAGGATGCCGCCTTCGTTCCACAGCGCATTCACGCCGCGGCTGATCTTCATCGGGGAATCCTCGCCCACGGTGCTGGTGAACACCTCACCGTAGTTGCCCACGTGCTTGACGAGGTTGTAGGCCCAGTCGTTGCCGATACCCAGCTGCTCGCCGTAGTTGCCATCCTCGCCCAGCAGGCGCGCGACCTGAGGATTCGGCGGATCAGCCTTCATCTCGTCAACATTGCCGGAATTCACACCCAGCTCCTCGGCATTGACCATGGCGAAGATCGACCACTGAACGATATCCAGCCACTGATCGTCACCCTGGCGCACCACGGGGCCGAGCGGCTCCTTGGAGATCAGCGTCTCGAGGATCTCGACGCTGTCCGGCTCCGGCAGCTGCAGGCGCAAGGCGCTGAGCTGGGAGGTGTCGGAGGTCAGGATGTCACAGCGGCCACTGGCGAACCCCTGAGCGGTCTGGTCGGGAGTGTCGAAGGTGACCGTCTGGATATCGATACCGCGGGAGGGAAAGTAGTCGGCCAGGTTGAGCTCGTGGGTAGTGCCGGACTGAATGCAGATCGAGGCGCCGTCGAACTGCTCGGGCCCCTCGATACCCAGGTCCTTGGCCACCATGAAGCCCTGCCCGTCGTAGAAGGTGGTGGCGGTGAAGTTCAGCCCCAGCGAGTTGTCACGGGTGGCCGTCCAGGTGGTGTTGCGCGAAAGAACGTCGATCTCGCCGGACTGCAGGGCGGTGAAGCGCTCCTTGGCCGTCAGCGGCGTGAAGGAGACCGCCTCGGGGTCATCGAAGATGGCGGCGGCGATGCCACGGCAGGTCTCTACGTCCAGTCCTTGCCAGGTACCGTCCTGATCGGGCGAGGAGAAGCCGGAGAGGCCGACGTTGACGCCACAGCGCAATTGGCCACGCTCCTTCACCTCGTCCAGGGTAGCCGCCGAGGCAGAGGAGATCATACCGACGCAGAGGGCGGCGGCAGAAAGAGATAGCAGTGTCTTGTTGTTGTACCGCATGAAAAGACTCCAGAATCTGTTGTGTCGAGTGTTACTTATGTATCAGGTTCGAGACTAGCAGACCCTGGGTCCTCGTCGCCAATCGGAGATTAAACGCTTGTCTTAGCTGCTTCGCCGTGGTCAAGACTCCGTGATGTCCTCGATCCAGGTCAGGGCCGCAACGCCGCTGGGAAGCCCCAGGGTAGGGATCGCCAGCATGGCCACCTGCTTGAGGGCCTGGGCAGATTCGCCCTCCTCCAGCCCGCGACGCACGTGGGAGTGCACGGCACCCTCGGAGCGCGCCCCCACGGCCAGCGCCAGCTTGACCAGGCGGCGAGTGCGCGCATCCAGCGGGCCGGACTCGGCACAGGCCCGGCCCAGCTCGGCGTAGGCCTCCCAGATCTCGGGGTATTGCTCGGCCACCTGGCCGGCACCGGCGGGAAGTTCCTGCTGCGACATGTTGTGCTCCTCATGTGATGAATCGTGAGTGGTAGGGCTGGCAGTATAGTTAGCCGCCCGGCTTCTCGTCACGCCAGCCAGGAGAGCGGGCTATGGCGGATCGCCGCGCCCAGCATGTAAGTGAAGGTGGCCACCGCGGCCAGGGCGGCAACGGCTCTCACGCGGGGGGTGCTACCGCGCTTTATCGCCACCGTGCCCAAGCCGATATAGGCCAGCAGGGCAATCAGCTTGGCGGCGAGCCAGGGATGCTGGTGGGGCCACAGCGAGAGCATCACCATCAGCACTACGCCCAGCACCAGCAGGGTGGTATCGATGATGTGGGGCGCCACCTTCACCCAGCGACTCTGCAGCAGGGCTACCTCGCGCACCGACCACCAGGACCTCAGCATGAAGAACAGAATGCTCAGGGTGGCGGCGGTAACGTGCAGATGCTTGATCAGGACATAGTGTTCGATCATGGAACTTCCCAGGCTCCTAGCCATCCTTGCCGTCGGCTCGGGCCGACAGTAGTGGCCACGTATAGTGGAACAGGAAGATGACGTAGGCCAGACACCAGAAAATGATGCCCAGGTTATAGGTCCAGTGGGTGATCTGCGGAAAGAGCGCCAATACCGGCGAGCGCAGCAGGGCTGCGGCCACCATCAGCGCCAGGGCCACTCCAATACCGGGCAGGGTACGAATGGGGCGTGCCGTATGGCCGAGCGCGACCCTCGACATCATCGCCAGCATCATGGTCCCCATGCCGCCGATGGTGAGGGCATGTAGCGCGGCGTCGGCGCGGCTGCCGCCAAGCAGCGCCAGGGCCCACATGGCCAGGCCTACCGGGATGAAGGCATAGCTCAGGTGCAGCCCCCAGAGCAGCGGCTCGCGCCAGCTATGCAGGCCGCCCCAGCGCGACAGCCGCACGGCGTTGGCGAGCGCCGCCAGGCCCATCACGGCCGCCAGCAGGGAGGCCGGAACGGCCACGCCGAACATTACCAGCAGCTGGCCAAGCACCACCGCCATGACGCTACCCAGGCTCAGATATTCCAGTGCAGGAATCGGTGGTTTGCGGGTCAGCCCCAGGCGGTTGGCGGTGAACATCGCGATCACCCTGCCACCCACCACCACCATCAGCAGGGAGAACAACAGCACCACCAGATGGGCGGCATGGCGAATCAGCTCGGCGTCACCGGTCATCACCCCCAGGTGCATGACCAGGTTGCCGAGGGTAAGCAGCGCCAGGGCCGGCAGGAAGATCAGGTTGCGCCAGCGCTTCGCCGCGATCACCAGCCGAGCCATGACCCCTGCCACCACCGGCAGAAAGGCCAGGTCGACCAGTGCCGGCAGCCAAGGCGGCAGACCCAGGGGAAAGGCCATCAAAACCCGCCCGGCCAGCCAGACGCCGACAAGCACCAGCAAGGGGCCACCCTTGATGCTGGGCAGGCCGGTCCAGTTCTGCACCGCCGTGAGCAGGAAGCCCGCCACCACGGCGGCGGCAAACCCGAACAGCATCTCGTGCTGATGCCAGAACATCAGGCCACCAAAGGGGCGCAGCAGGATGTCGCCGTGCCAGAAGGCGAACCAGATCCCGAGAGAGAGCACGCTGAACAGTGCCGCCAGCAGGAAGAAGGGGCGAAAGGCCAGCCTCGCCACCGGAAGGCGCGTCAAGGTGGAGGAGCGGACGGAGGAGGAAGAGCTCGATTGCATGGCGCCATACCCGACTAAAACGCTTGGTTATGGCTATTGTGCCCCACTCCCCTCGCCCCTTCCATGACAGGTATCAAGAATACTTATTATCGAGCTTTCAATGGCTGGTGCCTTCCTCATAGCGGGTCTTGTTCCAGACGTTGTACTTGCCGGAGGGCTTGCTCATGGGAATGCGCTGCTCTTCCTCCAGGGTGTCGCCGTCGTAGACGATCACCGCGCCGTCCTCTTCCCACAGGCTCAGCAGCAGCTTGTCACCATAGCGGTCGAACTCCACGTGGGCGGCGGTCTTGCCGGGCTCGGGGATCAGCGTCTCGACGATCGCAAGGCTCTTCTTGTCGATCACGTGGACCCGATCGCGGTTGGGGCCGAAGAAGACGTCCACCCAGACATAGGGCGAGTTGGCATGGCTGCGCATGAAGAAGCCGGGGCCGTCGGTCTCGAGTGTCTCGATCACTGTCCAGTCCGTCATGTCGATGATCGATACCGCCGCCTTGGTCAGGTGCGGCGTGGCCATCACGCGGCGTCCCTCATGCTCCCAGGTGATGCCGGAGCCGAGGTGCGGCATCCCCTCCAGGGGAAGGTCGGCCACTTTCTCGCCACTGTCCAGGTTGACCACCATGCCGCCCTGGCCGTCACTATCACCACCTCGGGAGGCGCCGATCACATGCTCATACTCGAGGTCGAAGAAGAAGTCGTCCAGATAGTCAGGTACCGGGATACGGCGTACCCGGAAGTTGGGGGTATCGTGGCTGCGTTGTGCCTCGTTCGGCGTCGCCGTATGGCCAGTGGCGGCCGCCGGCTCGTCGGGCAACGGCCAGGGAATTTCCCACACCTCTTCGATATCCTTGAGGGCGGCGATGAAGCTGCCCCGCGGCGGCGCCGCATAGACGGCGCTGACGCGTGAGCTCTCGCCGTTCTCACCCACCGCCGGATAGACCTTCATCAGGTCGAGATTGTGGGCATCAAACAGCACCAGGCTGTGGGGCAGATAGTTGGCGGCCATCACATAGCGGCCGTCGCCGGAGACGGCAATGTTGCGCATGTTGATACCGGCGCGCACCTCGGCCACCACCTCCATGTTGTAGATGTCGTACTTGGTGATCCAGCCGTCCCGGGAGCCGAAGAAGACATGGCGTCCGTCTGGGGTGTATTTGGGGCCACCATGCAGGGCGTAGCGGGTCTCGAAGCGGTGGATACGTTCGAAGGTATCGCCGTCGAGAAGACTGGCATGGTGATCCCCGGTCTCCACCACGATGAAGAGGTTGAGCGGGTCGGCGTCGAACAGCGGCTCATCCGGCAGCGACCCGATTGGATGACTGACCTCATGGCTGACAAGAATATCGTCGCGGCCCCAGGTGGGTTCGACCTCGGGCGCGCGGTAGATCCACTCGGCCAGGGAACGAATCTGACTGTCGTCGAGCTGCTCGCCGAAGGCGGGCATCTGGCTGGCCGCTCGCCCGTCGCGGATCACTGCCTCGGCGGTCTCAGGCTTGAGCCGCGAGAGGTTGCCAGGCAGCAGCGCCGGGCCGATGCCGCCGAGGCGATCCTCGCCGTGGCAGGATGCACACTGGGCCTGATAGAGATTGCGGGTGTCGTCGGCACCGGCCGACAGCATGGCCGTGAACAGCACTCCGGCGGCCAGGACATGCAGGAAGGTCCGAAGAGAGATAACGCATTTCACAGGGCAATTCGCTCCCGCAACAGTTCCAGGGTCTCGCCCTCGACGAAGGTTGCATCTTTGGGGGCCGGCTGGGCCAGGGTATTGGCCAGGCGCACCACCTTGCCCACCACGATCAGGGTGGGCGGCCTGAGTCCTTCGCGTGCGATGGTCTCGACCAGTTCGCTCAGGCAGGTGATCACCTGGCGCTGCTCGGGGGTGGTCCCCCGCTCCACCAGGGCCACCGGATGGTCCGCGGGCAAGTCGTGCTCCTGCAACTGACGGCTGATCAGCTCGGCATTGGCGAGCCCCATGTAGAAGACAACCGTCTGGTTAGGACTCGCCAGCGAGGACCAGTCCAATGCCAGGTCGCCGTCACCCTTGCAGTGGCCAGTGACGAAGGTGACGCTTTGGGCGAAGTCGCGGTGAGTCAGCGGGAAGCCGCCGTAGGCGGCACAGCCCTGGGCCGAGGTAATCCCCGGCACCACCCGGAAATGGATGCCATGCTCGATGAGCACCTCGGCCTCCTCGCCGCCGCGGCCAAAGATATAGGGATCGCCGCCCTTGAGCCTCACCACTCGCTTGCCCTCTTCGGCCAGGCGCACCAGCAGGGCATTGGTCTCGTCCTGGGTCAGGGCGTGACAGCGCGAGGCCTTGCCCACGTAGAAGCGCCGGGCCTTGGGGCTGGCCAGGGCCAGGACCTCCTTGGAGACCAGGCGGTCGAAGACCAGGCAGTCGGCCTGCTCGAGCAGCGACAGGGCCCGCAGAGTCAGCAGCCCTGGGTCGCCGGGTCCGGCACCGACGATGGCTACCTCGCCGGGCACCAGGGGCGCCTCGGCGAGATCATAGGAAACGCGACGTGACGGCATGGCGGAGATCCTCGTCAGCCTTACTGGATTTCGACGGCCTGGATGGCCTCATAGGGGGCGGAGATACGACGTTCACCCTCGTCGGCGACCCCGATCTCGCCATTGGTCAGATAGCAGCCGGGATCCTCCTCCCAGGGATCGCCGGAGACCTTCCAGGCACGCACCCGGGTGTTGCCGTTGCAGATCGACAGGAAATGGCACTCGGCACAGCGCCCCTTCACAGGCCGCGGCCGCTGGCGCATGCCCAGCATCATGGGGTCCCGGGTATCGCGCCAGATCGCGGAGAAGGGCCGATCGCGAACGTTACCCAGGTCGTGGTCCCACCAGAAGGTATCGGGGTGGACATTGCCCAGGTTGTCGATGTTGGCAATGTTCTCGCCGGAGGCGTTACCCCCCCAGTTGATCAGGCGCTGCTCCAGGGCCGCGGCCTGATCGGGAAAGTGCTCGCGAGCCCACATCAGCAGGAAAGGGCCGTCGGCGTCGTTGTTGCCGGTGACATACTCGCGTTCGATACCGCGCTCGAGTTCACTTCGGCAGTGATCAAACAGGCGGGTCATGGCATCGCGGGTCATCTGGTGCCAGGCGTCCTGCTTGCTGTGGCGACGGCCGCGACCGCCGTAGTTGAGGTGCGAGAGATAGAACTTGTCGACGTCGTGCTCCTCGAGCAGCGCCAGTATATCGCCGAGCTGCTCGTAATTCTCGCGGGTCAGGGTAAAGCGCAAGCCGACCTTGATGCCACGCTCCTTGCAAAGCTTCACAGCACGCATCGATTCACGGAAGGCCCCCTGCCGCTGACGGATGACGTCGTGGGTCTCCTCGAGGCCGTCGATGCTGATGCCCACGTAGTCGTAGCCGACCTCGGCGATGGCGTCAATGTTCTCTTCGGTGATCAGGGTGCCGTTGGTGGAGAGGCCAGTGTAGATGCCAAGCTCCCGGGCGCGGTGCGAGAGCTCGAAGATATCAGGACGCATCAGCGGCTCGCCGCCGGAAAGAATCAGCGCCGGCACACGAAACGCGTGCAGGTCGTCGAGCACGGCGTGTGCCTCGGCGTTGGAGAGCTCGCCGGCGAAGTCGATGTCAGCCGAGGTGGTGTAGCAATGCTTGCAGGTCAGGTTGCAGCGGCGAATCAGATTCCAGATCACTACCGGACCCGGCGGCTTGCGCGCCGGTGGGATGGGGCCCGGTTCCATCAGGCTCTTGATATAGCGGGTGACGCGAAACATGGCGTTCTCCTGCTGGATTTGCTGTGCTGAGTCACAGCGGCGGGCGCAACTCAGCCCCGACGTTCGGTGTCCGTGGACGCCTCGCCTGGCCGGGTCCCGGCGAGGCGAAGCCCTGTCTTCTTGAGGATACGCGTGCTGTAGAGGATGCGATGATCGCGACACGCCTCACCCAGGCGTTCGCGCAGCACCGCGGCCTGACGCTCAACTTCGTCTCGGCTGCGGCCGTGGAGCATGGCGAACAGGTTGTAGGGCCAGTGGGGCAGATGACGCGGGCGGCGATAGCAGTGGCTGACCCCCTCGAGTGCTGCCACCTCGCGGCCCAGCCGAGCCACGTGGGCGTCGTCCACGTCCCATACCGTCATGCCGTTGGCCACGTAGCCGAGTCGATAGTGGTTGGGCACCGCCGCGACCCGGCGAATCACGCCGCGTGCCTGCATCCGTTGCATCCGCGAAAGCACCTCCTCGCCGCTCATGCCTACCTCCTGACCCACCGCGCCCCATGGATCGGGGACCAGTGGCAAGCCGGCCTGCGTGGCCAGCACGATGGCGCGGTCGATGGCGTCAAGCTCCCGGGAATCGCGCTTTTGAACATCGCCATGCGAGGCCGGGCTAGACGGGCAGGTGGAGACGGACATGGAACTCCTCCTCCTTGGGCATGTTGTAGACCGGCAGGCCAGTGGCGGACTCGATGTCGGCGATGGCCGCGTCGATGGCCTCGGGCGTCTCGGTGGCGAGCACGAACCACATGTTGAGTTCGTGCTCGCGGCGGTAGTTGTGGGCCACCTCGGGGAAGGCATTGACCGCATCAATGACCCGCTCGAAGTCGGCCTCGGGTACGGCCAGCGCCGCCAGGGTCAGGCCGCCCCCCAGCCGTTCGGCATGGTACATGGGGCCGAAACGACTCAGCACCCCGCCCTCGCGCAGGCGCTCCAGGCGATAGAGCAGGTCGCCCTCGGTGGTATCCAGTTCCTCGGCGACGGCTGCATAGGGCCGTTCCACCAGCGGCAGGCCGTCCTGCAGGCGGTTGATCAGGCGACGATCGACAACGTCCAGGTCATCGAGGGTCATGCTGCGCCCTCCTGCACGTAGCGACCGCCGCACTGGCGATAGGCATGAGTGCTGAACAGCACACGGTGCTCCAGAGCGGCGAGGTCCAGACGCTCGATGATGGCCGCAAGCTCCGACAGCACCCGCTCGCGGCGGGCCCCGTGGATCATGCAGAAGAGGTTGTAGGGCCAGTCAGGCAGACGACGCGGGCGACGGTAGCAGAGCGTCACCGCGGTTTCCCGGGCAAGCCGACGGCCCACCAGGGCGACCCGCTCGTCCGGCACGTCCCATACCACCATGGCATTGGCCTGAATCCCCAGGCGGCGGTGACGCACCACCAGGCCGAGACGCTTGATCATGCCGTCGGCCTGCCAGCGGCGCACACAGGCCATCACCTCCTCCTCGGCCATGCCGGCCTGCTCGGCCAGGGCCTGCCAGGGCCGCGACGTGAGCGGCAGCCCCTGCTCGAGCAACCCGCGCAAGCGGCGGTGGGCATCCGTTTCGCCGGGTGAACGGTGGGCCTCAAGGGACAGCGGGGTCGCGGTGCTCATATGCGCTCCAGTTCGGCCCAGGGGATAGGGAAAGAAAGGTCGATATGGTAGCCCTCGAGCATCGGCAGGCGCAGGATCGGCACGCCCAGCCGTGCCTCCAGCGCTTCCAGCCGCGCCTCGAGCTCGGGCTCGTCCGACGCGGTCATCACGAACCAGAGGTTGTAGTCATGTTCACGAGCATAATTGTGGTTGACGCCGGGAGCGGCGTTGATGAGTTCTGCGAAGACATCGCGCTCGGCCCCGGGTACGGCCACGGCGGCGAGCAGGCTGGCGCCAGCCCTGGCATGGTCGAACACGGGTCCCACGCGGCTGAGCACGCCCAGCGACTGCAACCGCTCCAGGCGTGCAATCACCTCGGCCTCAGAGGTACCCAGGCGCTCAGCCACAGTATGGAAGGGCCGAGTACAGACCGGCAGGCCGCGCTGGTAACTGTCGATCAGTCGACGATCCAGTCTATCGAGGTCTTGAACATGGCATTGCATATTGCATAGCTCACTTGCTGCAGGTGGCGGCGGGCTTGCGACCTGATTCCTCAACGGACCAGTACTGAGCAGACGCCGCGCTGACCCACGGGGCGACGGTGATTATCACCCTCGCGGGGCATGAGACACCGTTCATTCTTGCTCATCGCTCCACCTCTGTCATGATCCTTGAAGGCGCTGCCACCAGGACATGAGCGTGTCATTATTGTCATTTGCCGGATGGCCCACCGGCGTGGCCTGGCAATGACCTTGCTACGTCAGAGGTTGGCCCATTAACGCGTATAATTCATGCATCTTTAACGTGTCTCACACCGCTTTCCCCAGCAAGGTTGACCTGTGTCAAAAGGGTTCGGAGCTACCTCCAAAGAAACATTGCGAGACCAGAGGGATCATGCTTCATGGGCCCTGCAGGACGACACTTTGACCCCCGTCAAGGCGTGTCCGGCCGCCAGCGGTGACACTACCACCAGCCACGACATTGGGACTCACCGCGCCCCCGAGGAGATATCATGCCCCTGCCCACCCCCTGCCGTTTGCTGCTACTGGCACTCAGCTGGCTGCCGATGGGCGTACTGGCTGACAACTCGCTTTCCGCCGAGCGCATGCAGGAGCTCGAGACCCTGCTCTACCAGGATTGCGGCTCCTGCCACGGTATGACGCTGCGCGGTGGCCTAGGGCCGGCGCTCCCCGAATCGCGCATGAACGCCTACAGCCGCGAAGGCCTGGCTGCGCTGATCCTCAACGGCGTTCCCGGCACCGCCATGCCCGGCTGGCAGGGCCTGCTGACCGAGGAGGAGGCGCGCTGGCTCGCCGACCACCTGCAGAACGACAACCCCCTGGATGAGTGAGCAATCTCGATGACCCAACAAGGAATGAGAATGGCCATGCTTCCCTCCACCCTTCGCAAGCCCCTCGCCGCCGTCTCCCTGCTCGCCCTGCTGGCCGGCTGCCAGGCCACTCCGAATGCGGAACTGCGCGGCACCGGCGACCTGGGCGTGGTGGTGGAGCGCGCCACCGGCAGCCTCGCGGTAGTGGACACCAGCCACCACCGAGTCCTTGATCGGGTGGAGGAACTGGGCGACCTGTCCCACGCCTCGGTGAAGTTCTCCCGGGATGCCCGCTACGCCTTCGTCTTCGGCCGCGATGGCGGGCTGAGCCGGGTCGACCTGCTCACCGGCGAGATCACTCACCGGGTGATGCAGTCCGGCAACAGCATCGGCGGCGCCGTCTCCCAGGACGGTTCACTGGTGGCGGTGGCCAACTATGAGCCGGGCGGTGTGAAGATCTTCGATAGCGAGACCCTGGAGGAAGTGGCGGAGATTCCCGCGACGTACCGGGACGACAACGGCGAAGAGCAGCGCTCCAAGGTGGTGGGCCTGGTGGATGCCCCTGGCAACCGCTTCGTCTACAGCCTGTTCGACGCCGGCGAGATCCACCTGGTCGACATGCACGGCGAAACGCCCGAGGTATCCCGCTTCACCGATATCGGCGAGAAACCCTATGATGCCCTGATCGGCCCCAGCGGGCGCTACTACATCGCCGGACTGTTCGGTGAGGATGGCCTGGCGCTGCTCGACCTCTGGCACCCGGAAGCGGGCGTACAGCGCATCCTGCCCGACTACGGACGCGGCGAGGAGCGCCTGCCAGTCTACAAGATGCCCCATCTGGAGGGCTGGGCGATGGCCGGCGACGCGGCCTGGCTGCCGGCCGTGGGTCGCCATGAGGTGCTGATCGCCGACACCGGTGACTGGTCGCTGATCGATCGCATCCCGGTCCACGGCCAGCCGATTTTCGTGATGTCTCGCCCCGACGAGCGCCAGGTGTGGGTCAACTTCGCCCATCCCGACAACAACGTGGTGCAGGTAATCGACACCGAGCGCCGAGAGATCGTTGCCACCCTGGCACCGGGCGAGGCGGTGCTGCACATGGAGTTCACCCCCAAGGGCGAGCAAGTGTGGATCTCGGCCCGGGACAGCGACCGGGTGGTGGTCTACGACACCCGCACCCTGGAAGAGGTCGCCCGCCTCGACAGCGAATCGCCCAGCGGCATCTTCTTTACCGACCGGGCCCATCGTATCGGGCTGTGAGGGATCAGCGGCGCACGTGCAGCGGCACCTCGGAGTAGCCGCCTGCGGGGTAGAGCGCGCGCACCGCAGGCCGGTCCGACACTGGCTCGATGTCGGTCGTGGCATCGAGCAGTGCGTCCATGAAGTCCTGAAGCTCCATGCGCGCCAGCGGCGCTCCGGGACAGACGTGAATACCCGCACCGTAGAGCAGGTTATCCTTCGAATCGCGGTCCAGGCGTAGCTCGTCGGGGTCGCCGAACACCGCCTCGTCGCGGTTGGCCGAGCCCCACAGGATCGTCAGGCGTTCACCGGCCTCCAGGCGACGGCCGCCGATCTCCACCGGGCCGGTGGTGATGCGCCGATTCGACATTAGCGGCGCGTCGAGACGTAGGATCTCGTCGATGGCCGCCGGCAACAGGCGGCGATCGGCACGCAGGCGCTCTTGCAGCTCAGAGTTGGCCGCCAGGTAGCGCATCAGGATGCCGATGCTCGCCGAGATGGTACCGAGCTCCCCCACCGTCCAGTTGCGCAGGATACTGACGATCTCCTCGTCGGTCAGCGCTCGCCCTTCGACGGTCTCGTTCATGATGCGGGTCGTGACATCATCCGGGACGGCGTCGCCGGCGTCGCGGCGGCTGGCCAGCAACTCTCGGATCACCCCGTCGAACTCCAATGCCAGTTCGCCCAGCGCCTCGCGGTCGCCCGCCAGGGTAGCGGCCTGCTGACGCTTGACCCAGGCACGCAGCGGCTCATGCAGACGGGTAGGCCAGCCCATGAAGGCGCACTGGATCTCCAGGGCGAAGTCCTGGCCCATCTCGGTCATCGCCTCCACCTCGCCGTCGGCGGGCAGGCGACCCACCACACTCTCGGCGATGGCCCGGCACTGCGGGGCGAAGGCGGCCATGGCCTCGGGGCCGAAGTAGGGCTCGATGATGCGCCGGAAGCGGGTGTGCTCGGGCGGATCCATGGCATTGGGCACCGAGAGATGGCGACTCGCGGCATTGCTGAAGGTCTCGTGGTCCTCGAGCACGCGCATCACGTCCGCGTGGCGGAACAACGACCACTGCAGGTAATCGCTGAAGGCGACCGGACAGCGACTGCGCATCTCGTCATAGGCGGCGGCCTGGTCGTCAAGCACGCTCTCGGCGCGCGGGTCCCAGTCCTGGGTGTGTCTATCGCTCATGTCATCTCCTCAGCAAGGGAATTCATGGCTGCCTAGGAGAGCAGAAGCCGCCGAAAGTCGCATTGACCCAGGTCAGCAGGCCTCTTGGTGGCTCAGGGCAATTCCGGCCAACCCGGCAGGTGGAACTCCTGCTGCAGGTGGCGCAGCTCGGGCTGATGCAGCTCGGCGATTCGACGCGCCAGTTCGGCGCCACGGGCCAACAGGTGCACCTCGATGCGTCGACGGTCGTCACGGCTCGGCCGCCGTTCCACCAGCCCCAGCTGTTCGCAGCGGTCCACGAGCATCACGGTGCCGTGGTGCTTGGCCTGCAGGCGCTCGGCCAGCTCGCTCATCGTGGCCCATTCGCGACCCGCGAACCCCAGCAGGTGCAGCAGCAGTTGATACTGCAGCGGCGTCAGGTGGTGATCGCGGCAGATGTCGTCGCTCTGTCGCAGGAAACAGCGCAGCTGGTAGCGAAAGTGAGAGAGTCGCTGGAAGTCCTGCTTGGTCAGGGAGTCGTCACTCATGGGAAGCATCCAGATCAACAGGGCCATGGTTCGTTGGCTTGACAGCGCGTGAGTCGCAGCCTAGTGGTTAAGGGGAAAATATCACAACATGATATGTATTTCCCTCATCGCCACCCCAAGAGGACTCGACCATGAATGTTGTTACCGTGATCAAGCTACCCTTCACACGACACTCGGGCTGGAAGGAACTCCAGCAACGCAAGCCCTCCATACCGGTGCTGGCGTGGTGCCTGGTGCTGCCCATGTCGCTGCTGCCGCCGGTGATGCTCTATTACGCCGGCACCCACTACGGGGACGATTTCGTTGCCGGCTTCGCCGGCAGGGAATGGCGTTTTATCACCACCATCCTGTTCCTGGCGGAGATGCTGACCTTCCTGGTGATGGGCTGGCTGATCCATGCCGTGGTCAACGGCACCCGTGAACTCTCCATCGACTACTCCGATGCCTATCTGCTGGCCGCACTGGCGCCGCTGCCCTTATGGTCCTCAGCGATCGTGCTGCTGATCCCCAGCCTGCTGCTCAACGCCCTGGCGGTGCTGGTGGCGCTGGCTATCTCCTGCAGCCTGGTCTACCACGGCCTGCAAACGCTGTGTGAGCGCAGGGACAACGACGTCAATACCATGTCCGCCACCTACACCATCATGGCCGCCGGTGTGCTGGCCTGGGGACTGTTGGTGGCCATCATCTGGGCCTATTGATAAGAGCGCGCTGTACTGCGACAGGATGTCGCCATGGATCACTCTGCCGGGACATAACATGTATTTTATATGCTTCTTTAAATCATTCCCCCGACACGGAGCCATGCCATGCTGACTCAGGAGCAGGAGCAATTGATCGCCGCCACCGCGCCGGTAGTGGCCGAACATCTTGACGCCATCACCCAGCGCTTCTATCCGCTGATGTTCGAGCGCTACCCGGAAGTGAAACCTTTGTTCAATCAGGCCCACCAGCAGGACGGCGGTCAGCCGCGGGCCCTGGCTGGCGCAGTGTTGGCCTATGTGGGGCTGCGCCAGGATCCCCAGCAGGCGCGTGGCGTGCTGGCCACCGTGGTCAGCAAGCACGTGTCTCTGGGCATCCAGCCCGACCAGTATCCCATCGTCGGTGAATGCCTGATGGCTGCCATTGGCGAGGTGCTGGGCGAGGCGGTGACGCCAGACATCGCCGCAGCCTGGAACGGCCTCTACGAGGAGCTCGCCGGCCTGCTCATCGAACTGGAAGACCATCGCTACCGGGAGTTCGAGCAGCGCCCCGGCGGCTGGCGCGGCACTCGCCGCTTCCGCATCGCCGAGACCCGCCAGGAGAGCGCAGTGATCCGCTCCTTCGTGCTGGAACCCGAGGACGGCGGTCCAGTAGCCGGCCACCGACCGGGCCAGTTCATCGGCGTGAGGCTGACCATCGACGGCGAACCGGTCTATCGGCACTACAGCCTGTCGGACGTGCCGAACGGCCGCCACTACCGGATCTCGGTGAAGCGCGAGCCAGAGGGCCGCGCGAGCCGTCACCTGCACGACATCATGAGCGTCAGCGACACCCTGGAACTGCTCCCGCCTGCCGGCGACCTGACGCTTGCCGATGGCGACGAGCCCCTGCTGCTGGCCAGCGGTGGCGTCGGCCAGACCCCCATGCTGCCCATGGCCCGCCACGCCCTGGCCGAGGGGCGCCGGGTGGTCTACCTGCACGCCGCCCTTGATGCCGAGCATCACGCCTTCCGCGACGAGGTGGCGGCCCTGGCTGCCGAACACCCTCAGCGGCTCCGGGCGGTGAGCGTGCACGAGCGCGGCGATGAGGCTGACCATCACGGCCGGATCGATCGCGAACTGCTCGCCAGCCTGCTACCCAAGGATGCCCGCTGCTACTTCGTGGGCCCCCAGGGTTTCATGACTGCCGTCGACCGGGCACTCGCCGAACTGGGCGTGCCCCGCGAGCGTCGCCACTACGAGCACTTCGGTCCCTCACGCCCCCTTGACGCCGCCTGAAGCCAACCTGAAACACGACATCTCGGCCCTGGCGGGACGTCGTCGCTGCGCCTGAAGATTGTGACCCCCCATGGTGCCACCACAGGCAGGGGAGCGGCCGGAGCATGGTGTCTCGGTTAAACTCCCCCTTCACTCAAGCTGACCTGGATCAAGGTGCGGCCACATGCCTCATGCGGAGGATACGTCCGTGCTCTAAGCTTTCAATTGCGAGATAAAAGTTATTTGCTTAGAGGCTTGGATTATGAATTTGACGACTTTGTTGGCCGGTTCGCTGCTGGCGGCAACCCTGGTTGCCGGCCCGGTCCTGGCCCAGGAAGACATTCCCGCCTACCGAGAGACGCAGCTGGGGCTCTACGTCACGGCGAGCGAAGCTTATGACCTGATCCAGGAGAACGAGCGGGCGGTGCTGATCGATGTGCGCGACCCCATCGAGACCAAGTTCACCGGCTTCGCCGAGCCCACCGATATTCACGTGCCCTGGGTATTGGCTGATCGCGACAACTTCGACGAGGAGGCGAAGACCTGGCCAATGGTCAGGAATGCCGACTTCGAGGCCCAGGTGCGCGCCGAGCTGGAAGCCCTGGAGGTGGCCGAGGACGACCCGATCATCGTCATGTGCCGCTCCGGCGCGACGCGCAGTGCCCCAGGCGCCGATATCATCACCGAGATGGGCTTCAGCCAGGTCTATTCGATGACCGATGGCTTCGAGGGCAGCAAGCTCGAGGAGGGCGACTCCGCCGGCGTGCGTGCCGTCAACGGCTGGCGCAATTCCGGCTTGCCCTGGAGCTACGAGATCGATCCCGACGTCGCCTGGCGCCCGGGCGAGTGAACATTATCGAGAGCCCCTTCCGCCCATCCGGCGAGGGGCCCAATACCATGAACGACCCCATGAGGTAAGCATATGACCATCACGAAGACACTGACCCTGACGGTAGCCGCCGCCACCCTCGGCCTCGCCGGTGCCACCATGGCCGACAACCACGGAGGCGAAGCCCCACAGGATCAAGCCCTGGTGATTCTCACCAGCGACTCGCTGCAGACGCAGGGCATGGCGATGATCCTCTCCAACGCCATGCAGCAGCAGGGCACCGACCTGCACATTCTACTGTGTGATGCTGCCGGCCACCTGGCCGTCCAGGGCTACGAGAGTGCCGAGGCGATCAACACGCCACCCAGCAATCCAGCGGGACAGGTCAAGCCGGAAGGCATCCTGGGCATGCTGATGGACAAGGGGGCCAGCGTGGATGTCTGCGCCATCTACTTGCCCAACAGTGACCTGGGTGAGAGCAACCTGCGCGAGGGAGTTGGCGTGGCCGCTCCGGGCCCGATGGCCGAGATGATGCGCGATCCCTCCATTCCCGTTTACAGCTTCTGAGAATCCGAGATGAAGCTAAGGAGATTTTCATGACGAGCAACGTGGGTGGATTCGACAAGATAGCCCGTATCGTGGTCGGCGCCGTGCTGATCCTGCTGGCCTTGACCGGCACGATCGGCGCATGGGGCTGGATCGGCGTATTGCCGCTGGCCACCGGCCTGTTCAATTTCTGTCCGGCCTGGAAGCTGCTGGGCGTCAATACCCGCAAGACGACCCGGTAGCCTGGCCGACGCCGGCCGATAGCATCCTGCAAGAGGCGCGAGAATCCGGAGCAAGCCAGCCATGCGCTCTTCAAGCTCGCGTCTCGAGTCGCCCAGCAGGTCGAACTTGCCCTGAAGTAGCGCATCCCTGAGCTGCTGGCTGGGAATGGTGACGCCTCGTCGCTGGGCAATTCGGGAAAGACTGATTTCCGTCAAGGCGAGGAGGGGCGTACCTCCTATGTTTTGTTCAGGACTGCATGGCTTGGCAGGCCGTTCCGGGAGGAAAGCAGCATGATCACAGGGCGATATCCATCCAGGCGCTGGCGAGCCCCCGGAGCACTGGCGCTGATGTATCTTGTACTGATGCTGCCGGCGCTGGCCAGTACCGCGGATCACGGTCGGTTCGAGGAGCTCGAGGGGCCCTTCGCCAGCGGCGAGGAGGTCACCGAGGCCTGCCTGGGCTGTCATACCGAGGCGGCCGAGGAGGTGATGCAGACGCGTCACTGGACCTGGGAGTACCACAACCCGGTGGACGGCGAGGTGCTGGGCAAGAAGAGCATGCTGAACGGCTTCTGCATCGCCGACCGCTCCAATGAGGCCTTCTGTCAGTCCTGCCATGTCGGCTACGGCTGGGAGGACGAGACCTTCGACTTCACCAATCCCTTCAAGGTGGACTGCCTGGCCTGCCACAACACCGGCGACTACACCAAGGTGGCGGGGCTGGCGGGCCATCCCGCCTATGAACGCATCGAATATCCTCCAGGGTCAGGCAAGTTCCATGGACCGACTGACCTGGCTAAGGTGGCCCAGAATGTCGGCCCCACCTCCCGCGAGACCTGCGGGAGCTGCCACTTCTACGGCGGCGGCGGGGATGGCGTGAAGCACGGTGACCTGGACTCTTCGCTGGTTGATGCCCATCGCAACCTGGATGTGCATATGGCGGTGGACGGCGGCGATTTCCGCTGCAGCACCTGTCACCAGACCGAGAATCATGCGGTTCCCGGTAGCCGCATCCAGGTCTCGGCGGTTGACGACAATCGGGCGATCCGGCGCGGCGAGCAGACCGACCGCAACCCGGCTACCTGTCAGGCGTGCCATGGCAATGCGCCTCACGAGGAGGGCGCCATGGCCACGCGCCTCAACGAGCATACCCGGACGCTGGCCTGCCAGACCTGCCACATTCCCACCTTCGCTCGCGGTGGGGTGCCTACCAAGATGGGCTGGGACTGGTCCACTGCCGGTCAGTTGGACGAAGAGGGTGAACCCTTCAAGCGCAAGGATGACGACGGTCACGTGATCTACGACAGCAGGAAGGGCGACTTCACCCTGGGCGAGAATGTGGTGCCCGAATACCTCTGGTTCAATGGCGACGTGACCTTTACCACCACCGAGACGGAGATCGACCCGCAGAGTGCGCCTGTGCCCATCAATACCTATCACGGCATCCCGGGTGGCGAAGATTCCCGCATCTGGCCGGTGAAGCTGTTCCACGGCAAGCAGCCCTACGACACTGTGCACAACACCCTGCTGGTTCCCCACGTGGCGATTCCCGACGACACCGCCTTCTGGTTCAACTTTGACTGGGCCAAGGCGTTGGAGGCGGGTACCGAGGCCGCCGACCAGCCCTTCAGCGGCGAGTTCGGCTTCGTCGAGACCACCATGCTGTGGCCGATCACCCATATGGTGGCACCCGGCGAGCAGGCGTTGAAATGCGGAAGCTGTCACGCCGATGAAGGACGTCTCGCGGCGGTGGAGGGCGTATGGATGCCGGGTCGTGACCGCCATGAGTTACTCGACCGCTTCGGCTTCGGATTGGCCGGACTGATGCTGCTGGGCGCCCTGGGTCATGGTGCCATGCGTATCGCCACTCGCCACCGTCGCAAGGAGCACTGACCATGAGCAAGCGACTCTATCTCTTCACCCGCTTCGAACGCTTCTGGCACTGGACCCAGGCGGCGCTGGTGCTGGTGCTGCTGTTCAGCGGCTTCGCCATTCGCGGCCATCATGACCTGATCGCGTTCGGCCCTGCGGTGCGCCTGCACGAAACGGCGGCGTGGCTGCTCATCGGGCTCTGGGTGTTCGCCATCTTCTGGCACTTCACCACCGGCCAGTGGCGGCAGTATATCCCTACTCTCGATCGCATCGGCGCCATGGTGCGCTTCTATGCCTACGGCACCTTCGTCGGCGAGCCTCATCCCTACAAGCAGACCCCGCAACGCAAGCACAACCCGCTGCAGCGCCTGGCCTATCTGGGCGTGAAGCTTCTGATCAACCCGCTGGTGTGGGTCTCGGGGCTAGCCTACCTGTTCTGGGAGTCGCTGCGCGGACTGACCCCGGCCTGGATCGGGCTGGAGCAGGTGGCTGGGCTGCACGCCCTGGGCGCCTTCCTGATGCTCGCCTTCGTGATCATCCACGCCTACCTGGCCACCGTGGGTCATACGCCTACGGCACATATCAAGGCGATGGTCACCGGCTGGGAGGAGGTGAATGACGAGGAGGTGATCGAAAGACGCTCCTGAGAGTGATGAACGGAGAGGAAAAAGATGACGGCCACTGCTCAAGCGGTGGCCGTCGTGCCATGTCAGCACATCGACCTGCCCCGGAGCACCCTCGAGACGGTATTTCGAGATCACGTACCGAAGAGTGCTCCACCCTTATACCGGGACAACCTTCAGCGAATCGGCCTGCTGATAGCCGACCACCGTGATAGCAGGATGGCTTCTACAATACCGGACGCATGCTCAATCGGGTCACCACCAAGGGTAAGGTGCTGATCTTCTAGGGAGGAACCCTGCTCGCTACACTGGCCCGACAAGGAGCCCTGCCGATGTCGACACTGCCCCGCGAAATACTCAATGTGGCCATCCTGGTCACCAGCCAGACCCTGTTCATCATCGCGATGGTGACGGTGATGACGCTGAGCGGGGTGGTCGGCCAGCAACTCGCTCCTGACCCGGGACTGGCCACCCTGCCCATTGCCGCAATGATGCTGGGGACGGTGATCTCGACGCTGCCCGCCTCGTTGTTCATGAAGCGCGTCGGTCGGCGCCTCGGCTTCATGACCGGCGCCACCCTGGGTGGCGTGGGGGGCGGGCTGGTCAGCTTTGCCGGTACGGGCACGGGGTCCTTCTGGCTGTTCTGCGCCGGCAACCTGCTGCTCGGCCTCTATCAGGGCTTTGCCATGTACTACCGCTTCGCTGCGGTCGACGTGGCCAGCCCGGCATTTCGTAGTCGCGCCATCTCCTTCGTGATGGCTGGCGGCGTGGTGGCAGCCTTTATCGGCCCCTGGAACGCCAGTGCGGCACAGCACTGGATCGCCAGCGTTCCCTTGGGTGGCCCCTATCTGGTGATCGCCCTCCTCGCCCTGGTGGCCATCGGCCTGTTGAGCCAACTCAGGGTACCCGCCAGCGGTGAACCGCAGCCCGGCGACACCTCACGCCCGATGAGCGCCATTGCCCATCAACCCAGCTTTCTGGTCGCCGTGCTGGCCGGTGCCGTCGGCTACGCCGTCATGACCCTGGTCATGACGGCCACACCGCTGGCGATGCGCGCCAACGACTTCTCGATGGGCCAGGTGGTGTTCATCATGCAATCCCACGTGCTGGGCATGTTCGGCCCGTCGTTCTTCACCGGCAGCCTGATCATGCGCTTCGGTGTGGACCGCATCCTGCTGACGGGCGTCGCGCTGCTGGCCGGTTCGGCGGCGGTGGCGGTAATGGGCCTGAGCATCGCCCACTTCTGGGTGTCGCTGGTGCTGCTGGGCGTTGGTTGGAACTTCCTGTTCATCGGCGGCAGCGCCCTGCTCTCCACCGTTCATTCAGAGTCCGAACGCGGCAAGGTGCAGGGCATCAACGACCTCATCATCTTCTCGCTGGTGGCCATCGGGGCGCTGCTGGCCGGGCAGTTGCTTCATCGGCTGGGCTGGGAAGCCCTCAACCTGGCGATGCTGCCGCCGGTACTGCTGGTGGCCCTGGCCACCCTGTGGTGGCAAGGCCGCCGCCGGCTCGCCAATCAGCAGACCGGCTAAGCGCCAAGCCGTCGCCAGCCATCGACCAGGGTTTCGGACAACTTGTCGATATCGTGCAACAGCGTATCCCGGCCCACCGAAAGCCGCACTGCCCTCCACCCTCGATCTCGATGCTCAGCATCCCGCCGAAGCCCTGCATCTGCTGCCTGGCCAAGTCATGGCCGGGAAAGTCCGGCAAGCCGGCGTACTGCTTCCCCAGCCAGTCATGGAAGTCATGGACTCACTCCAGTAGATCCTTCAACTGTCAAAAAGGCCATGGAAACCCTCCCGTGAAGTGCGGGTTGTGTGTCAAGTGCCGCGCGCGAGCAGCATCGCCTTGATATGGCCAATCGCGCGCATGGGGTTGAGCCCCTTGGGACACACCCAGGTGCAGTTGGCGATCTGTCGGCAGCGGAATACGCTGAAGGGGTCGTCGAGCTCGGCCAGCCGCTCGTCGGTGGCGGTATCTCGGCTGTCGATCAGGAAGCGGTAGGCCTGGATCAGGCCGGCCGGGCCGATGTACTTGTTTGGATTCCACCACCAGGAGGGACAGGCCGAGCTGCAGCAGGCGCACAGGATGCATTCGTAGAGGCCGTCGAGCTTCTCGCGATCCGCCGGACTCTGGCGTCGCTCCGTGGCGCTGGGTGGCTGATCGTTGATCAGCCAGGGGCGAATCTTCTCGAACTGTCGGAAGAACAGCGTCTGGTCGACCACCAGGTCGCGGATCACCGGCATGCCCGGCAGCGGGCGCAGGGTCAGGGTATCGCCGCGTCCCAGCACCTCTTCCACCGGAGTCACGCAGGCCAGGCCGTTCATGCCGTTGATGTTCATGCCGTCGGAGCCACACACCCCCTCGCGGCAGGAGCGCCGATAGGCCAGGGTGGCATCACGCTGCTTCAGGTGCTCGAGGACATCGAGCACCATCGCCTTGCGGAAACGCTCCTCCAGGTCCAGCGTTTCGAGATGTGGCCGGTCATCCTCCTCGGGATGGTAGCGATAGAGCCGAACCTTGATCATGGGAGTCTCCTCGCCGGTCCATGGCATGCGATGAGTCCTGGGCGTATCGGGTCACCTCCTTGCCTCACTCCCGCCAGTAGTCATTGGCCGCGGCGACGGTCTGGAAGTGGGTAGCAATGACATGGGAGGCCGCGATCAGGCTGTCGGGATCCTCCGCATACTCGGGGCGCTGTGCCTTGCGCACCTCGGCATCCGGCTGGGTGGTCCCCACCCCCTTCTGGGAAAGGGTCACCGCCAGGGCGAAGCCCTCCTGTGGCGTCTCGGTGATCAGGCTCGGCAGCCAGGTATCACCGGAATCCTCGGCTTCATGGTCCTCCGCCAGGGCAATGCTACCCAGCAAGAGGGAAGCCGCCAGCATCAGGGTGCCGGTGATCTTGCCTGCGACATGGCGATGGGAGATGGGCGTCATGTGGCCTCCTGAGGTTTGATTCATGGTGCACATCGTCTTGCCGAATTTATAAGATGCAAGAAAAGTACATCTTTAAAGGTAGTCTGTGCAGTCCCATGGTCAAGGCGGTGCCGGGCCATGTCGCTACGCCTCGGCGGGGGCCACGCGGGTCCAGCCCCAGTCGTCGAAGAGCACGTAGAGGGCCGGGATCACCAGCAGCACCAGAAGGGTGGCACTGAGCAGGCCGAACACCACGGCGATCACCAGCGGTTTGATGGCATCCGCCTGGGTGCTGGTCTCGGCCAGCAGTGGCGCGAGGCCGGCGATGGTGGTCGTGGTGGAGATCAGGATGGCACGCAGCCGGTCGCGGCAGGCCTGGCCGGCGGCCGCCACCGCGTCCATGCCTCGCTCGCGGTGCGTCTTGATGAAGTGGATCAGCAGGATGGCGTTGTTGACCACGATGCCGGCCAGCGAGGCGGCGCCGATCAGCGAGGGCATGGAGAGGTAGTAGCCCATGATGACATGCCCCCAGATGGCGCCAATAAAGGCCAGCGGGATCGAGAGCATGACGATCAGCGGCTCCACGTAGCTGCGGAACTGGAAGGAGAGGATCACGAAGATCCCCACCAGGCCGATCAGTAGGCCGCGAGCGATGGAGCCACCGGTCTCGGCGGAGCTGGCCACCTGCCCCTCGAAGGTGACCGCCACCTCGGGATGGCGCCCCTCGAAGTCGGCCAGCCAGCCACTGCCGACGAGATCGTCAACGATGGCCTGTCCGCTGGCCTGGCGGGCATCCACGTTGGCCTCCACGGTGACGGTGCGCCGCCCGTCGATGCGGGTGATGCGCGCCCACTCTCGGCGCTCGGCCACCTCGGTGACCACCGAGAGCGGCACCCGGCTGCCGTCGGGGAGCACCAGGGTCTGGTCGGCCAGGTCGCCGAGACCGTCGCGGTCGGCCTCGGCCTGGCGCACCAGCACCTCGATCTCCTGCTCGCCGATGCGCTGGGTATCGGCGATCTCGCCAAGCAGGCCGGCACGCAGCTGAGTCGCCACCTCCTCGGCGGTGAGCCCCAGGCCGTGGGCGCCCGATGCCAGGGAGTAGGCGCGCTGCGGCTTGCCCAGGCGCTGGTCGTCCATGACGTTGTAGACTGCCGAATAGCCCTCCAGCCGCGTGGCCAGCTCGAGCCCCGCCGCCTTCATGGCCTCGAGGTCCTCGCCGGTCAGGCGCACCTCCACGGGTACCCCGGCGGGGCCGAAGCCCGGCTCCTGGATGATCAGACGCTGCACCCCCGCGATCTCGCCAATCGTCTCTCGCCACTCAGCGGTCAACGCATCCAGAGTCCGGGTGCGCCGCTCGGCGGTCAGCAGGTCGACGCTGACCGTGGCCACGTGGGGACCCGCCTCCCGGGCGCTGAGATTGTGGTTGAAGCGCACCTGAATCGCCTCCACCAGCGCCGCGCCCTCGGGTTGCTCGGGAGAGTGGCGTGCATCGAGCTCACGCATCGTCATCTCGACCCGCTCGGCCACCGCCTCGGTGCGCTCGAGCGGCGTGCCCTGGGGCATCAGGATGCGCGCCTCCAGCACGTCGCCGTCGATGTCGGGCATCGCCTCGCTGCCGACGTGGCCACCGGCCATAAAGCCGACAGATGCTAACAGCACGGTAAATACGAGCCCCAATACCGCATGACGGAAACGGATCGCCCGATCGGCCAGCCGTCCCACGCTTTCGCGAAAGCGCTCGAAGCCGCGGTCGAAGGCACTGCGAAAGCGGGAATCCTGGCCCTGCTGCAGGTGCTTCACACTGCCCTTGAGGTGGTGGGGGAGTATCCAGAACGCCTCGATAAGGCTCGCCGCCAGGGCGGCGATCAGCACCACCGGCAGCACCTCCAGTACCGCACCCATCTCGCCAGCCAGAAAGGAGAGCGGCACGAAGACCGAGGCGGTAGTCAGGAAGGAGGACAGCACCCCGGGCAGCACCTGACGGGTCCCCGCCACCACCGCCTCCAGCGGCGTGGCCCCCTCCCCGGCGTGGGCGGCGATATTGTCGGTGATCACGATGGCGTCGTCCATGACGATGCCGATGGCCATCAACAGTGCCACCAGGGTGATCATGTTCAGCGAGAGGCCGGCGAGCCCCATCACCAGGAAGGCCCCCATGAAGGCCGCGGGCAGCCCCAGCACCGCCCACAGCGCCAGGCGCGGGCGGAAGAACAGGCTCATCACCAGCAGCACCAGCGCCAGCCCCATGATGCCGTTGCCCACCAGCATCTGCAGGCGGTCGCGGACGATGCTGGTCATGTCCTGGGTCAGGGTCAGCGTGATGCCACCATCGAAGCGGCGGTGCTCTGCCTCGATCAGCCCTTCGAGGCGCTCCTTCACCGTCAGGGCGTCGTCGCGCAGGCTCTTGCTCACCTCCAGCACCAGCGCCGGTTCGCCGTTGAAGCGAATCTTCTCCTCCTCGCGTTCGCCGGTCTCTGTCAGGCTGGCGATGTCACCCAGGGTCAGCTCGCCGCCGGCCGGATCGGACATCACCACCAGGCGCGAAAGCTCCACCAGCGAGCGGCGCTGGTCGGTGAAGCGCAGCAGGAGTTCGCGCTCGGGGGTTTCCAGGGTGCCCAGCGGCAGGTCCAGGCTCTGGGCCGAGATCCGCCGCGCCAGCTCACGGGCCGAGAGGCCGTGCTGGCCGAGCACCTCGCCGGGCACCTCCACCTGCCACTGGCGCTGGGACATGCCATGGATCGCCACGTCCGCCACCCCGGGCAGTGCCATGATGCGCTCCTCCAGGCGCAGGGCGTACTCCTCGAGCTGGCCGGCGGGCATGTCGGATGATACGGCGACCGCCGCGACCAGATCGCTGCGGTGCAACTCGCGCACCACCGGCGGGTCGGCCCGGGCCGGAAACTCGCTGATGGCACCGACCTCGGTGTCGATCTCGCCGAGAAAGCGCAGGGGGTCGCCGCCGGCCTGCATGGTGGCGGTGGCGCTGGCCAGGTTGTCCTGGGCCACGCAGACGAACTCGTCGAGGAACTCCACCCCCTTCACCGCCTCATGCAGGCGGCGGCAGACGGCGTCCTCCACGTCGGCGGCACTGGCCCCGCGATAGACCACCTCGACGCTCACCTCCACCGGGCGATAGTCGGGAAACGTCTCGCGCTTGAGCGACGGAGCGGTGAAGAGACCGGCGGCGATCAGCAGCACCAGCAGCAGGTTGGCGGCGGTGGGATGGGCGGCGAACCAGCGGATCATGGCTGGGCTTCCCTGTGTGCTTCGCCCAGCGCCTGCTCAGCGATACGCGCCTCCAGCGCCTCGTCGCGACGCGGCTCAAGCGCCATCCCGGCGATCGCCGCGGGCAGGTCATCGACCACCACCCGTTCGCCGGCCTCGAGGCCATCCGCGATGACCGCCAGGTTGCCCTGCTCGAAGGCCACGCTCACTGCACGCCGCTCGAGGCGTGCCTCGCCATCCACCAGCCACACCTCACCCTGATGCACCGCACTGGCCGGGATCGCCAATTTAGGCTCAGGGCTGGGCGCACTAAGCCGCGTACGCACGTACATGTCGCGCTGCAACGGAGGGCGATCCGGCGGCCGGGCGTCGCGGTAGGGGTGATCGACCCGCACCACGGCGCGTATCGTACGGGTGGTCGGGTCCAGGCCACTGGCCACGCGCACCAGTTCTCCCGACCAACCCACGCCCTCGGCGCCGGCCAGGAAGAGTTCGGCGTCGACTGCCGAGAAGTCCAGTCGCTCGTCCAGGTCCAGCCCCTGGCCAGAGGGTTCCTCGGCCAGGATCGCGGCCATCAGGCGACGCATCATGGCGATGGGAATGTGCGCCTCCACCTCGGCGGCGGCCAGGCTCTCGGCCTGGAACAGTCGCTGCCCGGTGCCGACGAACTGATGCAGCTCCACCTCTACCTCGGCCAGGCGCAGGTCGTAGGGCGCCTCGAAGCGGGTGTCGGCCAGGTCCTGCCGGGCCTGGGCCAGGCGCACCGCGGCCCGCTCACGCTGCGCCTCGAGCACCTCGCGCCGGGAGGGCAGCAGCGCCAGACTGTTCTCCAGGGAAGCGACCGCCTGGCGCTGGCCCAGGGTGCTGCGACGCTGCTCGTCTCGTCGTGAGCGGGAGACCGAGCCGCTGGCCGCCAGGCGCTCGATGCGTGCCAGCTCCTGCTCGGTTAGAGCCAGCGCCTGCTGCTCCAGCTCCAGCACGCGACGGGTGTTCTTCTCCTCGGCCTCGAGCTGAGCCAGCTCGCCGGCCAGGCTGGCCAGCTCCGCCTCGGCCTCGGCGATGGCCAGTTCGTAGCGGCTGGGATCCAGCGCCACCATCAGAGTTCCCTCGGGCAGCAGGGTGCCGCTCTCCAGTTCCGGATGGCGCTCGACGACGCGCCCCGCCACGTTGGCCGTCGCCTGCCAGGTCTCGGCAGGGCGCGCCACGCCGTGGCCGCGCGCCTCCAGGCGCAGCGCCAGGGGGCGGACCTCGACGATCCTGACCGGGGTAACGGAGGCCGCCGCCTCCTCGCGCTCGGGGGCCTGGCGATTGGCCACGAAGACGACCAGCAGCGCCGCCCCCACGACGACGCCGATCAGCACCGCCAGCCCGCGCCCCAGCCGGCGTATCGCGGGCCTCATGCCTCACCTCCGGCATCCGCGCGAATGCCGTATCGGTAAAGATCGAAGGCCGCCGGCGCCCGGTCGACGATGCCTGCCACGTCGTTGGCGATCAGCGACTGCAGCACCAGTCCCTGGACGCAGCCGATGAACTGGGTCGCCGCCACGTCCAGGTCGAGTCCGGGGCGCAACTGCCCTCGACGCCCGGCCTCTCCGAGCAGACCCAACAGACGCAGCCGATAGCGCTCCATCAGCTCACGCACCAGGCAGCTGGCGGCGGTGGGCCGCGGGTGCTGCAGCTGGCCCATCAGCAGCCGCGGCACCCCCGGGTGCTCGGCGATGAAGGCCACGTGAGCCAGGAACATCGCTTCCAGGGCGGCCAGGGGGTCCTCGATACCCTCGGCAGCGGCGGCGACCCTCGCCATTACCCGCTCGGCGATCCAGGCCACCGCCGCCTCCCAGATGGCTTCCTTGCTGGGGAAGTGACGAAACAGCGCCCCCTGGGTGACACCCATGCGTCGGGCGATGCGCCCGGTAGTCAGGGTGGCGGGTTCCTCACGGCCGCAAAGCTCGATGACGGCCTCCACGGTGCGCTCCCGGCGCTCGTCGGCGGGGAGATGCTGGCGCTGTGACATGCTCGAGCCTCAAAAGATAGTAATCAGTTACTATCTAGCAGGATCACGGCACCGCCGCCAGCACAGTCTTCCTCACAGATGACCTGGATCAGCTTCACGCATCACCTGCGTGAGATCCTTTTTCGACGCGTATTTGTAGTGAAGCCTCCAGCAGGGTTAAGTACCGGTGCCGAACTGACCTGTATCAACGCGGTCCCGCCGGATGGGAACTACGCTTTCCGAGGTAAAGCACGGAACGCGAGCCCATTGAGGAGACCCGCCATGCTGTTCGCTATCTCGGACCGTTCACTGCTTCCTCGTTGCCGTCACGGCAGACGTGCCGTAATTGCCCTCGGCACGCTCTTGGCACTGGGCGTCAGCGCTACCAGCCTGGGCGCAGAGCCCGTCAGGCCTGATCTGACGCCCAAGCTGCAAGGCTTGCTGAAGAAGGAAATGATTCAGATCGAGCTGGCAATGCAGGACGTCTATAGCGCCATTCTGCAAGGACGACACACCACGGTGGCCGAAAAGGGGCAGTCGATTCACGACAGCTTCATCCTGGATCAGTCCCTGACCGATCAGGATCGTCAGGATCTGAAGGCCGCCGTGCCACCGGAATTCCTTCAGATGGATGCGTACCTGCATGAGCTCTCGGCGTCACTGGCCGAGGCTGGCCGTTCGGAAGACACTCCCCGGCAGGTGGAACTCTTCGGTCGCATGACCGAATCCTGTGTGGCCTGTCACAGCGCCTACGTGGCCGACCACTTCGAGGGACTGCAAGCCTCGGATGTTCCGGCAGAGTGGGGGCTGTCCCCCGAGGGGCCGGGCGAGAGATCTGCAGATTAACCTGCCTCGGGTCTTGCTTCAGGACAAGCGGATCTTCTGGCCCTGATCCATAGTGAGATCCCGATACGTGCAGTCTCCTTTTTCGCCGACCCCGCCCACCGCATCAGTCGGTGAGCGGCGGCTTGGTATCATCACAGCGATCATAGTGGAAGCGCATGTAGACGATGCCCGGCGTCATCACTAGCCGCCAGGCCAGCTCCACCTCGTCGTCGAACTGCTCGTCGAAGCTGCGAACCGTGTCGATCAGGGCCTCGAGCCAGAGGTCATAGAGCCCGGGACGTATATCGAGGTGGGCGCGACTGTGGCTGATCGCCACCTGATCCAGATAGTAATCGGCATGGCTCGAGGCGTAGAACGCCAGCAGGTGATAGAAGCCCTTCTTGAGCATGGCCTGCTGGCGCGCCATGTCGGTCTGGCGAAACTTCTCCGCCACCTCCGGGGAGGCCGCGACAAAGCGCTCATAGAAGGCCGCGAAGAACGCCTGCCCGTCGACCTCCTGGCTCAGCACCCGCACGTAGCTCTCATCGAAGAGGCGTTCAACGTCCACGACTCTCACCGCCTGGTCGATATGCCTGTACTGAGGCTAGGTCAACTGCTCACGCCGGGCCTCGATCTGTGCCCTGGTTCTGGGTTAGACATGATCTGCGTCATGCCACAGGCGTCTGCCACGAATGCTCCTTCAACATGACACCAGTCAAACGCCGGACAAGGGTAGTCGACTAGCATGGTCGGGTTTTCATCGAGAGGAGTCTCGCCATGGAGCTCGTCTGCCCCGCCGGCAACCTGCCCGCCCTGAAGCGCGCCGTGGATGAAGGGGCCGATGCCGTCTATTTCGGCTTCCAGAACACCACCAACGCCCGCCAGTTCGCCGGTCTCAACTTTACCGACAAGCGGGCTCGGGAAGGCATCGATTATGCCCAGGCCCGCGGCAAACGGGTCTTCTGCGCCATCAACACCTACCCCCAGCCGGACGGCTGGTCGATGTGGACCCGTGCCGTGGACCAGGCCGCCGACCTCGGCGTCGACGCGCTTATCATGGCCGACATGGGACTGCTCGATTACGCCGCACGCCGCCACCCTTCCCTTCCCCGCCACCTATCGGTACAGGGCTCGGCCACCAGCCATGATGCACTACGTTTCTACCACGAGCAGTTCGGCATCAGGCGTGCCGTGTTGCCGCGGGTGCTCTCCATCACCCAGGTGCGCGACCTGGCCAAGCAGTCGCCGGTGGAACTGGAAGTGTTCGCTTTCGGCAGCCTGTGCATCATGGCGGAAGGACGCTGCTATCTGTCGTCCTACCTGACCGGTGAATCGCCCAACACCCGCGGCGTCTGCTCCCCGGCCGCCCATGTGCGTTGGGAGGAGACCCCGGAGGGCCTGGAATCGCGACTCAACGGCGTACTGATCGACCGCTACGCCGCGGGCGAGAACGCCGGCTACCCCACGCTGTGCAAGGGGCGCTTCGAGGTGGGCGGCGAGACCTACCACGCCATCGAGGAGCCCACCAGCCTCAACACCCTGGAGCTGCTGCCGGAGCTTGCGGAGCTGGGCATCAGTGCGGTCAAGATCGAGGGCCGCCAGCGCAGCCCGGCCTACGTCTCCAAGGTCGCCGGCATCTGGCGACAGGCCCTAGACCGCCTCGATCGCACCCCCGGCCACTTCCACACCGAGCCCGCCTGGATGACCGGCCTCGGCGAGGTCTCCGAAGGCAGCACCACCACCCTGGGCGCCTACGAGCGCCGCTGGAAATAGGAGAGAGCCCATGTCTGCCACCCCCAGGCTCCAGCTGTCGCTCGGCCCGGTGCTCTTCTACTGGACCCGCGAGCGCTACGCCGACTTCTATCGCGAGGCCGCCGACTGGCCCGTGGACATCGTTCATCTCGGCGAGTCGGTGTGCTCGCGGCGCCGCGACATGAAGCTCGACGACTGGTTAGGCATCGGCCGCGAACTGGCCCAGAGCGGCAAGCAGGTGGTGCTGGCCAGCCAGACCCTGATCGAGTCGGAGGCCGACCTGCGCGACCTGCGCAAGCTCTGTGACAACGGCGAGTTCCTGGTCGAGGCCAACGACCAGAGCGCCCTTCAGCGCCTGTCGGCGGCTGGCCAGCCCTTCGTGGCCGGTGCTGCACTCAATCTCTACAACCTGGCGACGCTGGCCGTGCTCTCCCGCATCGGCATGCGGCGCTGGGAGGCGCCAGTGGAGATGTCGAAGGAGGACCTGGCGAGGCTGCTGGCCGACTGCCGCGAGCAGGGCCTCGACGCCCCTTGCGAGGTGTTTGCTTACGGCCACCTGCCGCTGGCCTGGTCGTCGCGCTGCTTCACCGCGCGGCGCTACCAGAAACCCAAGGACCGCTGCCAGTTCGTCTGCCAGAAGCATCCGGAGGGCCTCGCCCTGCGTACCCAGGAGGCGGACCAGGTATTTACCCTCAACGGTATCCAGACGCTCTCCGGCGCCTGCCAGGACCTGCGCCACGAGCTACCCGACATGGCCGAAATGGGCGTCGGCGTGGCTCGCCTGAGCCCGCGTCCCGAGGGGATGGCTGAGGTGGTCGCCGACTTCGATGCCGCCCGGCGCGGCGCGCTTCCCGCTCCCGACCCGCTGGCGCTGGTGGACGCCGAGATCTGCGACGGCTACTGGCATGGGCGACCCGGCATGGACCACAGCCGGGGCGCCGGCCTGAGGTGAGCGCCATGGTGATTACCCTGACGCCCGAGCCCGGCGCCGCGATTCACCTGCCCATCGCCGGTTTCGACGCCCGGGACGACCATGCCTTCCCCGGGCGGCGGGCCGCGGTGGTCTACCTGCAGGGCTGCCCCCTGCAGTGCGGCTACTGCGAGACGGCGAGCAGCATGGGGCCGGCACGGAGCGCTGCAGCGGGGGAGTGGCACGCCATCGAGGGACTGCTGGCCGCTCGGATCGGCGAGTTCGATGCGGTAGTGTTCAGCGGCGGCGAACCCAGCCTGCACCCCGACCTGCCGGCTGCCGCGGACGCCTGCCAGGCGCTGGGACTGGCGGTGGGACTGCACACCGCCGGCTCCTACCCGGAGCGCCTGGAACGTCTGCTGCCGCGGCTCGACTGGGTGGCCCTGGACACCAAGGGGCGCGGCATCGACTTCGACCGCATCAGTAAACGTAGCGGCATCTGGCAGCGCCACGCACGCAGCCTGTCGCTGCTGCTGGAGAGTGAGGTGCCCTTCGAGTGCCGCACCACGCTGCACTGGCGGGACTTCACCTTGGAAGCGCTAGAGCGCCTGGCCATGACCCTGGCCGACTGTGGTGTGCGCCGCTACGCTATCCAGCTGGCCCGCCTGGAGCGCTGCCTGGATCCCGCCTACCGCGAGCCGGTGGAAGATGCACCGCCCCGGGAGGCGCTGGAGGCCCTGGTCCGGCGGCTGAATCGCCACTTCGACCACCTCGAGCTGCGGGGCTGACGCAGACTCTGAAGACACGCTCCCAAATGCCACCGCCCCGGGACACTCGCGTGACCCGGGGCGGTGGGCGATTGCCGGCTGGCGGTCAGCCTAGCCGCGCTCTTGTTAACCGCGCTCTTGTTAACCGCACTTGGACCAGCCGCAGCCGGAATAGCAGGTGGGACAGCCGTCCATCATGATCAGCTCGCCGTTGCACTCGGGGCAGTGGCCGACCACGGTCGGGCCATCACCCTTGGCGTGATCGGCATGCTGCGCCTTGCGCTCGGCCTGCTCGATCTCCTCGTTGGTGGGCGGCTGCCAGGGATGACCGCTGGCCAGGCGCTGGGCATAGCGGCTGACCAGTTCCTCCACGGGTACCTGATTGCCGTCCTGGTCGAGGAAACCGCGGCGAAAGAGGATCTGCTGGATCGACCAGGCGATGGCCGCGACCTCGGAGTCGTGGAACATCGGCTTGCCCCAGCGGTTCATGCCGCAGCGCACCAGGCCCTTGTCCCAGGCTACCTTGCGCAGGTCGGCCACCGCCTGGGTAACATAGCCACCCCGGGCCGCGAGCGACAGGCTGCGCATGGTGGCGGTGATCCACTGGTGCTCGCTGGAGAGCTGGCCGGAGGGGAAAAAGAACTCCACGGGACGCTCGATCACTACCCGCTTGCCATTGAGCACGCCCTCCACGGGCATGAACGACACCAGCAGGTAGACCTTCTTGCGCCCCTCGGCGCCGACGTAGGAGATCTTCTCCGACACAGCCTCCAGAGTCCCCTCAGGGCGAGAGGGGATACGTACCGTGAGCGGGTTCTCGTCGGCCAGCGGTGGCTCTTCCACCGCCTTCTTGACGCTGTAGGAAACGATCTTGGAATTGATCTCGACGGCCATCAGGCGGCTCCTCCGATAATGGGTTGGTTAGCGGTTGGCATCAGGCAGATTGGCTTACCACTTTCCATAGGTGCCTTCCTTCAGCGCGTCGTAGAGGTTCGCCGCGTTGTGCTCCTCGCCGTCGTAGATGACCTTCTCGTCGCCGGCCAGCTCCACGCTCTCGCCATTCTCCAGCTCGAAGACGTAGGTGGTGTTCTTGAGGTCGTCCTCGCGTACCAGCACGCCCTGGAAGGCCTCCGGATTGAAGCGGAAGGTGGTGCAACCCTTGAGTTTGCTGGTGTAGGCGTCGAGGTAGAGATCCTTGAACTCATCGAAGGCGAACTCGGTTGGCACGTTCACCGTCTTGGAAATGGCCGAATCGACCCACACCTGGGCCGCCGCCTGCACCGCCACGTGCTGCTTGGGGCTCACCGCATCGGCGGTGATGAAGTAGTCGGGCAGGTCACTCTCCACGGCGTCGGCGGCGATGAAGTGACGATAGGCGGCCAGCTCGAAGGAGACCACCTCGACCTGCTCCTTGGTCTTCTTGCCCGACTGGATGACGTTGCGGAAGTAGCGATGCGAGAAGGAGGGCTCGATGCCGTTGGAGGCATTGTTGCCCAGCGACAGCGAGATGGTCCCGGTGGGTGCGATCGAACTGTGATGGGTGAAGCGCGCGCCGTGCTCGGCAAGCTGGGAGACCAGCTCCGGCTCCACCTCGGCAATCTTCTGCATGTAGCGGCTGTAGCGCGCGTGCAGGATACGGCCGGGTACATTGTCGCCCACCTCGTAGCCATCCTGCTTGAGCTCGGGGCGTTCGCGTATCATTCGCGGGGTGATCTCGTAGTCCTCGGCCAGTGCCGGCGCCACGCCCTTCTCGCGGGAGAGCTCGAGCGCCTGCTTCCAGCCTTCCAGCGCCAGGTTGCGGCTTACCTCCTCGGTGAAGGCCAGTGACTCGGGCGAGCCGTAGGGAATCTTGAGCATGGTCAGGGTCGAGCCCAGACCCAGGAAACCCATGCCGTGGCGGCGCTTGGCCTCGATCTCCTTGCGCTGCCCCTCCAGCGGCAGAGCGCTGATCTCCACCACGTTATCGAGCATCCGGGTGAAGATCGCCACCACCTGGCGATAGCGCTCCCAGTCGAAGCGTGGCCGCTTGCTGAAGGGCTCGATGACAAAGCGGGTCAGATTGACCGAGCCGAGCAGGCAGGCGCCCTCGGGCGGCAATGGCTGTTCACCGCAGGGGTTGGTCGCACGGATCTCCTCGCAGAACCAGTTGTTGTTCATGCGATTGACCTGGTCGATCAGGATGAAGCCCGGCTCGGCGAAATCGTAGGTGGAACTCATGATGGTGTCCCACAGCTCGCGGGCCTTGATCACCTCGACGATGCGGCAGGCCACGCGCCCTTCGGCATCGACGGTATAGCCCTTTTCTACCACCGGCCAGTCGCGGTAGATCAGCTCGCTCTGGTCGACATCATCCTTCTCGCCCTCATGAAGCGGAAAGGCCAGTGGCCAGTCGGTGTCGTGCTTCACCGCCTCCATGAATTCGTCGGTGATCAGCAGGCTGAGGTTGAACTGACGCAGGCGGCCCGCCTCACGCTTGGCCTCGATGAACTCGCGCACGTCGGGGTGGCCGACATCGAAGGTGCCCATCTGAGCGCCGCGACGACCGCCCGCAGAGGCCACCGTGAAGCACATCTTGTCGTAGATATCCATGAACGCCAGCGGGCCGTTGGTGCCGGCACCGGCGCCGAACACGAAGGCACCCTTGTGGCGCAGGGTGGAGAACTCGTAGCCGATGCCGCAGCCCGCCTTGAGGGTCATGCCGGCATCCACCACGGAGTCGAGGATGTCGTGCATGGAGTCGCGGATGGTGCGCGAGACGGTGCAGTTGATCAGGCTTACCGCCGGCTTGTAGGCCTCGGCGCCGGCGTTGGACATGATGCGCCCGGCGGGGATGGCGCCGTTCTCCAGCGCCCAGCGAAACTTCGGCAGCCACTCATCGGCCTGGTCACCCTCCACGGCCGCCAGAGCCCGGGCCACACGATCCCAGGTAGCAGTGACGTCCTTATCCACGGGGTGGCCGTGACGGTCCTTGAGGCGATACTTGGAGTCCCAGATATCTCGGGACGGCCCCTGCAGGGGGACCTCGCTGGATGACTTCACGGCCTTGGTGGATGTGCTCATGCAGATGGCTCCGGAAAAATGCGTTTATCGAAAAAATTCAGGTCGTACGTCTTGCCAGCCTCTCCAGGCGGACCAGCAGTTCACCGAAGGGGCCCTGGGCCAGTCCCTCCTCGCGACCGTCGAGGAGATTCTTGACCATCAGGCCCAGCTCGGTATCACCCTCGATCAGCAGGCGACGCTGGAAGAACAGGCTGTCGGGATCCTCGCGACGCGTGGCCAGGCAGAGGAACTCGCGCCAGCCGCCGCGAATGGTGGCTTCGCCGGGCTCACGGCAGAGCACCAGGCGCTGCGCCTCTAGGCTCAGTGTCAGCATCACGCCGAGATCCTCGATAGCCAGACTGATTCGTCGTCCCTCCAGGGCATCGAACTCGCCCTCTTCCAGAGGCTCGGCAAAGGTGCGGTTGAGCAGCGGTTCCACCAGGCGACGCTTGACGGCCAGCGGCACGCAGGGATCCAGGGTGCGGATCAGACGGCTCGGGACGGGCGGGCGAGGAAACGATAGTGACGGTAGGGGTAGGGACATAAGGTTACTCCTGATGACGTCGACGCGGCTGGGCCGCCGAACCGCTCATCCTAGGGGCCATCTAAACCGCCCGCACTGACGTGCGTCAAGCCGTCGCCGGCACTGCTGCCCTCGAGGGATCCCTACCATATATAGACCATTCTCCGGACTCAAGCACAAGATGTACAAAAAACCTCATATCCCCCCCGGTGCCCCCGCCGCAATGGCAGTGAACCGGCCCAGCCTCTTGCAGAACACCGACATCGCGACCCGAAACGAGGAGGCGCGCGCCTTTCGCAGGTTCTTCCACCTGAACACCTTCGTTGAACCATCATCTTTTAAATAACTCTAATGCATTAATCCGGTGCACAGTTTTATGCGATTTTGAAGGTTTTTAGGCTCAAAATTATGTGTATTCCCTGCATGACCCATGCTATTGCTGCATAATGGTGCATTGACTTATAGTGCTGGCGACCCGTTTTCGACCGCACAGGAACCTTCCCATGCCCTACGTCCATGAAACCCTCGAGGCGCTGCGCAGGAGCAGTCCGGCCCAGACCGAGTTCTACCAGGCCGCCGAGGAGGTGCTGGAGTGCCTGCGCCCGCTCTTCGAGCACAGCCCGCACTACCTCGACCACGGCATCATCGAGCGCATCGTCGAGCCGGAGCGCCAGATCATGTTCCGTGTCTGCTGGACCGATGACCGCGGCAAGGTGCAGGTCAACAAGGGCTACCGGGTACAGTTCAACTCTGCCCTGGGCCCCTACAAGGGCGGGCTGCGCTTCCACCCCAGCGTCACCTCGGGCACCATCAAGTTCCTGGGCTTCGAGCAGATCTTCAAGAACGCCCTGACCGGGCTGCCCATCGGGGGCGGCAAGGGCGGGTCGGACTTTGATCCCAAGGGCCGGTCGGACGTCGAGATCATGCGCTTCTGCCAGGCCTTCATGAGCGAGCTCTATCGCCACATCGGTCCGACCACCGATGTCCCGGCCGGGGATATCGGCGTGGGGGCCCGCGAGATCGGCTTCCTCTACGGCCAGTACAAGCGCCTGACCGGCCGCTACGAGGGCGTCCTGACGGGCAAGAGCCTCAACTGGGGCGGCTCCCTCGGGCGCAAGGAGGCCACCGGCTACGGCGCCGTCTACTTCGCCGAGAACATGCTGGAGGCCCGCGGCGAAACCCTGGAGGGCAAGACCTGCCTGGTCTCCGGTGCCGGCAACGTGGCCATCTACACCATCGAGAAGCTCCATGAGCTCGGCGCTACCCCCGTCACCTGCTCGGACTCTCGCGGCACCCTCCATCACGCTCGCGGCATCGACCTGGCCCTGCTCAAGGAGCTGAAGGAAGTCCGGCGCGTCTCGCTGGAGGCCTACCTGGAGACGCATCCCGAGGCGCGCTACCTTCCGAGCAGCGGCTATCCGGCCGACGGCCATGCGGTCTGGCGCATCAAAGGCGACGTGGCCTTCCCCTGCGCCACCCAGAACGAGCTGACCGAGGCCGATGCCGAGGCGCTGCTGGGCAGCGGGGTGACCTGCATCAGCGAAGGGGCCAACATGCCTTCCACCGCCGCGGCCGTGAACCGTTTCCTGGCGGCGAAAGTCGCCTACGGCCCGGGCAAGGCGGCCAATGCCGGCGGCGTGGCCACCAGCCAGCTGGAGATGGCCCAGAACAGCAGCATGCAGCAGTGGTCGCTGGAGAAGGTCGATGCCAAGCTCAAGGAGGTCATGACCAACACCCACCGCCAGTGTGCCGACACCGCCGCCGAGTTCGACGACTCCACCAACCTGGTGCTGGGCGCCAATATCGCCGGCTTCCGCAAGGTGGCCGATGCCATGATCGAGCAGGGCGTCTTCTGAGTTCGCCGCGAGGCTTTCGCCCAATACGACACGGCGCCCCGAGGGCACCGTGTCGTGTCGGCAGGTGATCGGGACTCAGACAGTGCGCGAGTAGCGCCCCGGACCATGACTCAGGTAGGCATCGAAGGCCATGGCGGCATTGCGCATCATCAGCCGCCCGGCCGGCAGCACCTCGATGCTCCCCTCATCGATCGCCAGCAGGCTGTCGTCCGCCATCTCTTCGAGCTCGGCGAGGGCGTCGTCGAAATACGACCGAAAGTCGATGTCGTGCGCCGCCTCGATCGCGGCGAAATCGATGCGGCCATGGCACATCAGGGCGTTGATCACATCGCGACGCAGCAGGTCATCGGCGTTCAGGCGGTAGCCGCGCATCACCGGCAGCCGCCCCGCCTCGAGGCGGGCCTGGTACTGCGCCGTTTCCTTGACGTTCTGGCCGTAGCTATCGCCCACCTTGCCGATGGCGGTATTGCCCAGGCCGATCAGGTCGCAGTCGGCATGTGTCGAATACCCCTGAAAGTTGCGCTGCAGGGTGCCGTTCTCCTTCGCCAGCGAGAGCTCGTCCTCGGGCAGGGCGAAATGGTCCATGCCGATATAGACATAGCCGGCCTCGGTGAGGCGGCGAATGGTCAGCTCCAGAAGCTCGATCTTGCGCTCCGGGGGCGGCATGTCCTCGGGACGGATCAGGCGCTGTGCCTTGAACAGCTCCGGCAGGTGGGCGTAGCTGTAGGCGGCGATGCGATCGGGACGCAGGGCAATGATCTTGTCCAGGGTGGCATCGAAGCTTGCCACGGTCTGCAGCGGCAGACCGTAGATCAGGTCGACACTCACCGACTGGAAGCCGGCCTCGCGCGCCGCGGCCACCAGTTCCACCACCTGTGCCTCGCTCTGGATGCGGTTGACCGCCTCCTGGACCCGGGTATCGAAGTCCTGCACGCCGAAGCTCAGGCGGTTGAACCCCAGGGCATGGAGTTCGTGGATCTGCTCGGGGGTGACAGTGCGAGGGTCCACCTCCAGGGAGAACTCCCGCGCCTCGGGCTCGGCGAAGTGGAAGGCGGCATCCAGTGCCGCCATCAGCTCGCCGAGCTGGTCGTTGCTCAGGTAGGTGGGCGTGCCACCGCCCAGATGCAACTGCGTCATGCGCCGCGAGTCGTCGAACAGCGACCCCTGGAGCTCGACCTCGCGCTTGAGCCAGGCGAGATAGGCCGCGGCCCGCTCTCGGTTGTGGGTGATGATCTTGTTGCAGGCGCAGTAGTAGCAGAGGCTCTCGCAGAACGGGATATGTACGTAAGCCGAAAGCGGCTTGGGCGCCGCGGCCCGGTTGCTGCGCTCGGCGGCGGCACGATAGTCGTCCTCGGCGAAGGCCGCCTGGAACTGCGGCGCCGTGGGATAGGAGGTGTAGCGCGGCCCCGGGCGGTCGTACTTCTCGACCAGGGGGCGGATGAACGGCAGGGTGTCTTGCATGATGGAATCGAGCCTCTGGAACCGTAAGGCGGCGGCAGGGGCCACCGCCGCATGGGCGAATTATGCCAGCCAAGATCGGGCGCGTCGGTACCCTTCAAGGGGTAGCTGACCCAGATCAATTCGCGGCGGGAGATGTCGCGGCATGTGCAGCTGCTGTTGCTCGCCCCCGGCGGCGCCAGTGCTCCAGGCGCCAGGCCACCAGCAGCCAGGCCAGGCTCCAGGCCCCGGCGGCACCCCACAGCACCGGCAAACCGGCGACAGGCAGCGCTAGCCTCAACACCGCCGCCAGGGTGAAGAGCCCGGCCAGGCGTGGCAGCCATCGTTCCTCCCCGGGGCGCCCCTTGGCCCTGAGGATCGCCTGGCGCAGCATGATACCGCTGGCCAGGGTGCCGAGCGCCCCCACGGTGATCGCATGGAGCCGGCCCGCCGGCGAGCTCCCCGCCAGGAGGTCGCCCGCCATCAACAGGCCCCCCGCCCCCAGCCAGGCATAGCCGAGCAGCAGCTCGAGCAGGTCCGGTCGATCACGAAGCGCCCAGGGCGTCCAGCGCCAGAGCCGCACCAGGATCACCACCCCGGCCAGCGCCAGCAGCGCGCCGGCCAGCGGCCACAGCATCGGCCAGAGTGCCAGCAGCCCGGCGGCGCCCAGCAGGCCGATCAGAATCGCCTCGAGCCGCGGCTGGACACCGGCGCCGGTCGCCCGATCGCGTGCCATCAGGTGCCCGTTCACCGCCGGGGCGATCACTCTTCCGCCCATGAAGGCCATCAGCAGCAGCAGCCAGAGAACCCCTTGATGCAGCAGGGAGGAGAGCAGGCCCGGAAAGGCCGGGCGCGCCACCAGGCTGGCCACCGCCAATAGACAGAGCAGCCCCAGCAAGGGCGAGAGAAGACGATTGCGCCATTTCTTGGCCGACAGGAAGCGCGGTACCACCAGGACAGCCAACAGCAGGGCGAAGGCGGCATCGGCCAGCAGCACGGGCCAGGCGGGGTAGCCCGCCAGTCCACCAAGACGCCCGACCAGCCACAACACTGACAGCAGGGCCAGTCGGCGGGGCGGCAGCGGGCCCAGCAGGTAACCCGCCATCACCGCCAGGGCGAAGCCGAACAGCAGCTCACGACCATGGGCTGCCGGCGTCGCCAGCGCCGGTAGCTGACCGAACATTGCCGCCAGCGAAAGCGGCACCGCCAGAGCCGCATGAAGAGCGGCGAGGGGAAAGAATAGCGCCCCGGCTGGACGACGGTCGGGCCTTCGGATGCTGTCGGATTGACCTGCGCTATTGGAAAAGAACCGTAACATGCATGTAAATTACCTATTAAAAGAGACCATGCCAATGGTGTGGCATGGATCTCCACGCGACCAAATGCCACAGTCGAAAAATAAAATTTAACAGGCGTGATGATATAATGATTCGTTTTCTTTAAGTGCCTTGCGAGGCGTCCAACGCAGCAGGATTTCCATGCACTTGACTCGATTCACCGACTATTCGCTGCGCGTGCTGATCTACCTGGCCGCCAAGGGTGAGCAACGCTCAACCATCAGTGAAATCGCTAGTCGCTTCGACATTTCGCGTAACCACCTGATGAAGGTGGTGCAAGACCTCAACCATCAAGGCTACATCACTTCCATCCGCGGCAAGAACGGCGGCCTGCTGCTCAAGCGCGCGCCCGAGACGATCTCGCTGGGTGAACTGGTTCGCGACACCGAGCGCGACCTGACCCTGGTGGAATGCTTCGGCGACGACAACGAGTGCATCATCACGCCCGCCTGCCGGCTCAAGCCGATCCTGGCCGAGGCGCTTGCCGCCTTTCTTGCCGTCCTCGACCACTACACCCTGGCCGACCTGATCGGTCCCCAGCAGCCCAAGCTGATCCGGCTGCTGCATCTCGACAACGATCAGCCCGACGCCTGAGCCTCCCCCCGCGACCTCTGCATTAGCATCCTCTTTTGTCTTTTTCGTTTCCGGGTCTAAGCTAGATATGACGCACGTCAAGCGTCATCCGGGCGACGGCTGGCATCATGATCTGCATCGCCCGGCGCAACCCTTGCCCAAGACGGGTCTTTTCATACGCATAAAGATGCATTTCGGAGGTTTGTTATGAAGTCATTGCTCGTTGCCGCCCTGCTGGGCGGCGCCTTCCTGGCCCTGGACGCCCAGGCCGCCGGCGACCCGGAGGCCGGCAAGGGCAAGATCTCCGCCTGCGCCGCCTGCCATGGCACCGACGGCATGGGCACCGCACCGATCTATCCGAACCTGGCCGGTCAATCCGCCGCCTATCTGGAGAGTTCCATGAAGGCGTACCGCGAAGGCCAGCGAGGCGGTGGCATGTCTGCCCTGATGACGCCCCAGGCCCAGGGGCTATCCGATGAGGACATCGCCGACATCGCCGCCTACTACGCCAGCCTCCAGCCCTGATCACCGGCCGGCCCTAGAGCCGGCCACCCCTGATGGGAAGCGGCCGGGGTGATGGCCTCGCCGCCAGTGTTTACCCTCGCAAGGACCTCGCCATGCCAGCACGACACTCTCGACCTGCAGGCGTCGCCAGCCTGCTGTTCGGCCTTTTCCTGCTGTTGCTCGCTCCGGCGCTGCACGCTCTGGAGCTGGAGCAGGTTCGCGAGGGCTTCCCCGATGCCGACCGCCTCGAAACGGCCGAATCGCAGTGGCCGGTGAGTGAAGTGCGTGCCGGTGACGAACTGCTCGGCTATGCCTTCGAGAGCGTCGACATCGCGCCGATCCCGGCCTACTCGGGCAAGCCGGTCAACCTGCTGGTGGGTATCGACCTGGAGGGGAAGATTCTCCAGGCCGATATCTTGAGCCACGAGGAGCCCATCATGCTGGTGGGGATCCCCGAGACGAAGCTCGAGGGCTTCGCCGACGAGCACATTCCCGCCCACGTCAACGACCGCATGAAGGTTGGTGACAACCTGGACGCCATCTCCGGCGCCACCGTCACGGTCATCGTGGTCAGTGACACCATCATGCGCGCCGCCCGCCAGGTGGCCGCCGAGCAGGGAATCATAGAGGACCCCTCACTCGGCCCGGCCGCGACGGTGCGCCAGGATGTCTTCGAGCCCGCCGACTGGGAAACGCTGACTGGAGACGGCACTATCCGCCGCCTGCACCTGACCCACGGCACGGTGGATGTGGCTTTCGAAGGGACAGCTGCCGAGGACTATCTGCGCGGCGAGCCCGAGGACCCCGAAAGCACCTTCATCGAGATGTTCTATACCTACGTCAACCCTCCCACCGCAGGTCGCAACCTGCTGGGTGAGAGCGGCTACGAGCAACTGATGGAGGAGCTCGCCCCGGGGGAGCATGCCATCGCCGTCATGGCTCGCGGCGACTACTCCTTCAAGGGTTCGGGCTATGTGCGCGGGGGAATCTTCGACCGCATCGAATTTTCTCAGGGCAACACCAGCATCAGCTTCCACGACAGGGATCATATCCGCCTGGGCAATCTCGCCATCGACGGTGCACCGAACCTGAATGAGCGCGACATCTTCATTATTCGCGAGGATGCTGCCTTCAATCCCGGTCAACCCTGGCAGCTGGACCTGCTGGTGCGCCGCGCCTCGGGGCCGTTGGATACCGAGTTCACCCGCTTCAGCGCCGACTACAGCGTGCCCGAGGCCTACATCGAGCGCCCCGAACCGCCGGTGGAAGTACCGATCTGGGTGGAGGTCTGGAAAGACAAGGCCTTCCAGATCGGCGTGCTCTTGGCCGGCCTGCTGGTGCTGACGGGAATCATGCTGTTTCAGGACGTGCTGGCACGCCATCCGAAAATCCTGCGCCCGCTCCGCCTGGGCTTTCTGGTCTACACCCTGGTGTTCATCGGCTGGTATTCCCTGGCGCAGATATCGGTGGTCAACATCCTGACCTTCACCAACTCGTTGATCAGCGGCTTCAGCTGGAGCTCCTTCCTGATCGATCCGATGATGTTCATCCTCTGGTCCTTCGTGGCGGTGAGCCTGCTGCTGTGGGGACGCGGCGTCTTCTGCGGCTGGCTATGTCCCTTCGGCGCCCTCCAGGATCTTGTCAACAAGGCTGCCCGCAAGTTGGGCGTGAAGCAGATCGAGGTGCCCTTCGCTCTTCACGAGCGCCTCTGGGCCATCAAGTACATCATCCTGCTGGGACTCTTCGCCGTGTCGCTGCACTCCCTGGGTACCGCCGAGCGTTACGCCGAGGTGGAGCCCTTCAAGACAGCCATCACCCTGCGTTTCCAGCGCGAGTGGGGCTTCCTGCTCTATGCCCTGGGCCTGGTGGCGATCTCGGCCTTCAACCACAAGTTCTACTGTCGCTACGTCTGTCCGCTGGGCGCCGGGCTGGCGATTCCTGCCCGCCTGCGCCTGTTCGACTGGCTCAAGCGGCACCGCGGCGACTGCGGCACCCCGTGCCAGATCTGCGCCAACGAATGCGAAGTGGCCGCCATCCACCCCGATGGCCGCATCAATGCCAACGAGTGCCACTACTGTCTCGACTGCCAGATCACCTACTACGACGACCAGCGCTGCCCACCTGTCATCAAGCGTCGCAAACGCTATGAGAAGGCGGCCCGCATGGCGAGTGGCAAGGATGGCGTCGAGACACATGATCCCGCCAGCCCTCAGCTGCAGCGGATTCCGACCTACCAGGAGGATTCACTATGAGTGACAAGAAGAAAGAGATCGAGAACCTCGGCCGCCGCCACTTCCTGCGCAACAGCGCGGTGACCGGCGTGGCCGGTGCCGGCCTGGCCGGCGGCTTCGGCGCCGGGGCGCTGATGAGCAGTCGCGAGGCCAAGGCGGCAGAGGACGGCATCGAAGTCGCCCCCGGCGAGCTCGACGAATACTACGGCTTCTGGAGCGGTGGCCACCAGGGGGAGGTGCGGGTACTCGGCATTCCCTCCATGCGCGAGCTGATGCGTATTCCGGTGTTCAACATCGACAGCGCCACCGGCTGGGGGATCACCAACGAGTCCAGGCGCATCATGGGCGACTCGGCGGGCTTTCTCAACGGCGACTGCCACCACCCGCACGTCTCCATGACCGACGGACGCTACGACGGCAAGTACCTCTTCATCAACGACAAGGCCAATACCCGGGTGGCACGTGTCCGTCTCGACATCATGAAGACGGACAAGATCACCACCATTCCCAACGTTCAGGCGATCCACGGCCTGCGCCTGCAGAAGGTGCCGCACACCAAGTACGTGTTCGCCAATGCCGAGCTGCCGATTCCCCAGGTCAACGACGGCCGCGACCTCGAGAGTCCGGAGAACTACTTCACCATGTTCAACGCCATCGATGCCGAGAGCATGGACGTGGCCTGGCAGGTGATCGTCGACGGCAACCTGGACAACACCGATGCCGACTATACCGGCCGCTTCGTGGCATCCACCTGCTATAACTCCGAGAAGGGCATGACGCTCGCCGACACCATGCGCGCCGAGCGCGACTGGGTGGTGGTGTTCGACGTCGAGGCCATCGAGGCCGCCGTGGACTCCGGCGAATTCGAGACCCTGGGCGACAGCGAGGTACCGGTGCTCGACGGCCGTAAAGGCTCCAAGCTGACCCGCTACATCCCGGTGCCCAAGAACCCCCACGGCCTCAACACCTCGCCGGACGGCCAGTACTTCATCGCCAACGGCAAGCTCTCGCCCACCTGCACCATCATCGCCATCGACACGCTTCCCGAGCTGTTCAATGATGCCATCGAGCCACGCGACACCGTGGTCGGTGAACCGGAGCTGGGGCTGGGGCCGCTGCACACCACCTATGACGGTCGCGGCAACGCCTATACCACCCTGTTCATCGACAGCCAGGTGGCCAAGTGGAACATCGAGGATGCCATCCGTTCCTATAACGGCGAGGAGGTCAACTACATTCGCCAGAAGATCGACGTCCACTACCAACCGGGCCACAACCACGCCAGTCTCACCGAGTCCCGGGATGCCGACGGCAAATGGCTGGTGGTACTCTCCAAGTTCTCCAAGGACCGCTTCCTGCCGGTGGGTCCGCTGCATCCGGAGAACGACCAGCTGATCGACATCTCCGGCGAGGAGATGAAACTGGTCCACGACGGCCCCACCTTCGCCGAACCCCACGACTGCATCCTGCTGCGCGCCGACCAGCTCAGCCCCTCGCGGACCTGGACGCGTGACGATCCCTTCTTCGCCGAGACCGTGGCCATGGCCGAGGCGGACGGGGTGACCCTGGAGAGCGACAACACGGTGATCCGCGACGGCAACCAGGTGCGCGTCTACATGACCTCGGTAGCACCCCAGTTCGGGTTGACCGAGTTCAAGGTCAAGCAGGGCGACGAAGTGACCGTGGTGGTCACCAACCTCGACCAGGTCGAGGACCTGACCCACGGCTTCGTCATGGTCAATCATGGCGCCTCCATGGAGATCGGTCCGCAGCAGACCGCAAGCGTCACCTTCACCGCCGACAAGCCCGGGGTGTACTGGTACTACTGCTCCTGGTTCTGCCATGCCATGCACATGGAAATGACCGGCCGCATGCTGGTCGAGAAGGCCTGATACGCCCTCATCGGGGCCGGGCAGCCGCCCGGCCCCGTTTGTAGTTGGAGACCCGCATGACCCGACGACTGTCTCGCGTCGTCCCCCGACTGATTCTTGCTGCCTGGCTGCTCGTGTGGCTGCCGGGCGGCGCGCTGGCCGCCGACTGGACGGCCAGCCCCGGTGAGCCGCTGCAGCCGCTGATCGAACGGACCGACAAGGGCGACCGTCTCCTGCTCCCAGAAGGCCGCTATCCCGGACCGCTGACCATCGATCGCACGCTCACCCTGAAGGGCGAGCCGGGCGCGGTGATCGACGGCGGCGGCAACGGCCACGCCGTTGTGCTCGAGGCGCCCGACACGGTGCTGGAACACCTCACTATCGAGAACTGGGGCGCCAACCTCACCGACATGGATGCCGGCATCTTCGTCGCCGAGAGCGCCAGCGGCAGCGTTATCCGCGACTCCCGACTGGAAGGCCCGGGGTTCGGCATCTGGCTCGATGCCGTGAGTGACGTGAAAGTACTCGACAACGTGATCCGTGGCGACGCCTCATTGCGCTCTCAGGACCGCGGCAACGGTATCCACCTTTTCAACGTGCGTAACGTCACGGTGCAAGGCAACGACATTCGCCACACACGCGACGGCATCTACATCGACACCAGCAGCGAAAGCCTGCTTCGCGACAACCGCATGCAGGATTTACGCTACGGGGTGCATTACATGTACGCCCACGACAACCGCCTGGAGAACAACCTGACCCAGGACACCCGCACCGGCTATGCGCTGATGCAATCCAAGCGCCTCGAGGTCATCGGCAATCGCTCCGAGGACGACCGCCACTACGGGATTCTGATGAACAACATCACCGACTCCCTCCTGCGCGACAACCGCGTCACCGGCATCAACCAGCGCCGGGATGCCCAGGGCCAGGGCCTGGTCAGTGGCGGCGAGGGCAAGGCCCTGTTCGTCTACAACGCCCAGTACAATCGCTTCGAGGCTAACCGCTTCGCGGCAAGCGATATCGGCATCCACCTCACCGCCGGCTCCGAGGACAACGACCTGGTGGGCAATGCCTTCATCGACAACCGCCAGCAGGTAATGTACGTGGCGACCCGTGCCCAGGAGTGGTCCGAGAAGGGGCGTGGCAACTACTGGAGTGACTATCTGGGCTGGGACCTGGATGGCGATGGCGTGGGTGATACACCCTTCGAACCCAACGACGCCATGGATCGCCTGCTGTGGCGCTATCCGGTGGCGCGACTGCTGATGCATAGCCCTGCCGTACTGGCACTCCGCTGGGTACAGCGACAGTTCCCGGTTTTTCGCCCCCAAGGGGTCAAGGATAGCCATCCGCTGATGAATGAACCCGATTTCAATGAAACCGACTTGAGTCAACACAACCTCGGAGACGCCGACGCATGAGCGCGGTAATCGACTTCCAGAGCGTGACACGTCGTGACGGGAATTTAGTGCGCCTCGACGCCCTGGACCTTCAGGTCAGCGAGGGCGAGGTACTGGCCCTGCTCGGCCACAACGGTGCCGGCAAGACTACCACCATGCACCTGATCCTGGGGCTGCTCTCGCCCAGCGAGGGGCGCGTGGCGGTACTCGGCGGCGCTCCCGACGGCGCTCATGCCGAGACCCTGCGTCGCCGACTGGGCTACCTGCCTGAGAATGTAAGCTTCTACGAGCAGCTCAGCGGCCGCGAGGTGCTCGATTACTTCGCCCGACTGAAGCGAGTCGACCGCCGCCAGGTGGACGAGCTGCTCGACCAGGTGGGCCTGGGACACGCCGCCTCGCGGCGGGTGAAGACCTACTCCAAGGGCATGCGCCAGCGCCTCGGGCTGGCCCAGGCGCTGCTCGGCGACCCGCGCCTGCTGCTGCTGGACGAGCCCACCACCGGCCTCGACCCAGCCGCCACCCGTGAGTTCTACGATACAGTGAGGGGCCTGCGCGACCGCGGCTGCACCGTCCTGCTCTCCTCCCACGTGCTGCCCGGCGTGGAGCCCTATATCGACCGTGCGCTGATCCTCGGTGGCGGCCGGCGCCTGGCACTTGGCAGCCTGGATGACCTTCGCCAGCAGGCTGCCCTGCCGCTCTCCGTGCGTGCCCGCGGCAGCAGCGCCGAGGGCGACCTGGCCCACTGGGACGACCCCCGCATCGAGGCCACCGCCGTCAACGGCCACGAAGTCACCCTCTCGGTGCCGCCGGACGCCAAGCTTGCCGTGCTGCGCCGGCTCACCGAGCTCTCGGGCATCGAGGACATCGAATTGCTGCCGCCCACCCTGGAGCACCTCTATACCCACTTCTCCGCCGACCTCTCGCCCGAGCAACGAGGAGACGCCCGATGAATGCCATCCTGATCATCGCCGGCAAGGAATTCCGCGACGGCCTGCGCAATCGCTGGGTGCTGGCCATCGCTCTGGTGCTGGCCTTTCTGGCCGTGGGCATCGCCTGGTTCGGCGCCGCCGCCAGCGGCGGTCTGGGCTTCACCTCGCTGGCCACCACCCTGGTCAGCCTGGCAACGCTTGCGGTCTTTCTGATCCCGCTAATTGCCCTGCTGCTCGCCTACGATGCCGTGGTCGGCGAGCAGGAGGCGGGCACCCTGCTACTGCTGCTCACCTACCCCATCAGCCGCACCCAACTGCTGCTGGGCAAGTTCCTCGGCCATGGCCTGATCCTTGGCGTCGCCACGGCACTGGGGTTCGGCGTCTCCGGGGCGGTGATCGCGGTGGCTGCAGAGGGCGTGCCGCTCACCGAACTGGCCACCGGCATGGGCCTGCTGATCGGTAGCAGCATCCTGCTGGGCTGGGTATTCATCGCCTTCGCCTACCTGATCAGCGTCTGGGTCACCGAGAAGGCTCGCGCCGCCGGCCTGGCACTGGTGGTGTGGTTCCTCTTCGTGCTGGTCTTCGACCTGGGGCTGCTGGCATTACTGGTCAGCGTCAAGCAGGGGGGCGACTGGCTGCCCTGGCTGCTGCTGCTCAACCCTATCGAGTGCTTCCGGCTGATCAACCTGGCCGGCTTCGAGGCCGCCCGCGACTATAGCGGCCTCACCTCCATCGCCGAGGGTGGCGCTTTCCGCCCCAGCGTAGTGACCGCGATCCTGGTGGCCTGGGTGCTGGTGCCCCTGGGCCTGGCGCTGCTGCGCTTTCGCCACCGCGCCGCCTGAACCTTCCCTAACGCGCCCCGAGAGAGACCGCCATGACCCGACTCGCCCTCCTGATCGCCCTGCTCGCCAGCCTGCTGCTGACCGGCTGCAGCGAATCCGAACCCGAGACACTGGCCGCCGCCGTCCCCATCGAGGACGGCGACAGCTGTCACGTCTGCGGCATGCTGATCGAGCAGTTTCCAGGGCCCAAGGGGGAGGCCTTCCTGGACAGCCAGGGCGAGGCGCTGAAGTTCTGCTCCACCATGGACCTGTTCACTTTCCTCAAGCAGCCAGAGAACGAGACACGTCTGTCACATGCCTATGTCCACGACATTGGCGTGACAACCTGGGGGGAGCCCTCGGACGAGGCCTTCATTCGCGCCGAGGAAGCCTGGTACGTGGTGGGCCATGACCAACCCGGCGCCATGGGCCACACCCTGGCCTCCTTCGCCGAGCAGGCTGATGCCCAGGCGTTTCGCGAAACGCACGGTGGTGAGCTGGTGGGCTTTGAGGAGATCGATCTCGATCTGCTGGGCCGACTGGGCCGAGGCGAGCTGGGTGGCGATAGTGATAAGGGCATGGGCGATATGCCCGCTCACCAATAGCGACAGCGAGGGACGCCTGGGGGCAGGACAGCCGCTGGACACCGTGCTAGCCTCGGCGCATCCCGGCCGAGGAAGCACCACGTCATGCCTCCCATTTCCCGTTTCGTTCCGTCCCTGCTGCTGACGTTCTGCCTGGCTCTGACAGGGGCGGCATCAGCTACCAACTACAACACCGGCAACGTCCAGGCCCATGGCAGCTGGCACTCGCTGACTCTGTCGCTGGGCGAGGAGCGCCACTTCCGCGCCATCGAGCAGCAGAGCTACAGTGACGCCATCTTCAGTGTCAACGCCAGCGCCGGCGCCTGCGACATGCCATGGCTGGAGCTGCGAGTGGAGCTTGACGAATACCAGGCCGAGAGCCGTACGGTAAACCTCGTGCCCATCGACTTGCGGGTCGACCACGAGACCATTCACGGCGGTCGGGCGGAGTTCGTCACTTATCGCGGCGACAGCGGCTTCTATGTCCACATTTATCCGGAAGAACAGCCTCTGTTGCTCGAAGAAATGCGCCGGGGCGACATCCTGCGCCTGCGCATGATGCGCGGCGAGGACGACCCCTGGTTCATGATCTTCGCTCTGGACGGGGCGGAGGCGGCCATTTCCCGGGCAATGCACCTATGCCGAATGGCCACCCCCTGAAGGGCAGGCGACTCAGGGGAACAGCCGCGTATCGAGATACTCGACGGAAAGGTAATCGTCGAAGGTCCAGAGACGGGTAAAGCGGCCACGCGTTTCGGCCTCATCTCCTTCACCCCCCCATACCATCAGGCTGCTCGGCTCCTGAGGCATGCCCGCCTTGAGCTGCTCGAACCACCACTGAGCCATGTCCTCCTGCCAAGGCTCGCCGAAACGCTCCTCGAGCCGCTGGGTAACGGTGTCGCGGTCCTCCACGTGGGGATAGAACGCGACGACCAGGGCCAGCTGTTCACTGCCCGCCGGAAAGACATAGCGCAGGTCGGTTTCTGGCTCATCGTTCGCCTTGAGCTGGGCGTTGACGATCCTGTCGCCCTCGTCGCTTTCGACATCCGACAGGTTGACCACGGCGTCATCGTCGACGAGCTCTGCCATGACCGTATCGTAGGACATCCCGAAATCGGCGCTGCGATATCCTTCGGGACCCTGCGCCGCAGCAGCGACACTGGGCAAGGCCAGTACCAGCGTGGTCAGCAGACCACCGAGACGGGCTGCGGGTTGAGTGAGTAAAGACATTCGCTCTCCTCTGATAAGGGTTGCGGCGCCGAGACGGCGCCGCGACTTGCAAGATGGCTGATCACCGAGCGACAGCACGTTACTCGGCATCTCCCGCCGCCACGACGTGGATCACCCCGTCCATATCGCGATCCTCGTGGGGACGGCAGTGGTACTCGTAGGTGCCCGGCTCGTCGAAGGTGCGCTCCCAGCTCTCTTCGGGAAACAACCTTGGCGATCCAATGTCCTCGTCGGGAAAGTAGATATCGTGGCTGGTGCGCTTCTCTTCGCTGACCCAGCGCACCGTGGTACCGACCTCGACTTCCAGTTCAGCGGGATGATAGGTGTAGTCGAACATCTCAACTTCGACCGTCTGGCTACTCCCGCCCGTCTGCCCGTCTTCCACGTCGTTTTCGTCAGTACCAGCCTGCACCACCCCACCCATGAGCAGGGTGGCCAGAACGGTGGCGCCAAGTGTCAGAAGTCGATACTGCATGGTCGCTTCCTCTCCTTTATGCATCAGCGGCTGATGCGTGCGGCGTTGATTTCCACGAAGTCTTCTTCAAAGTCACCGGGTATCTCGGCATCGAACGCGAGCCCGTACTGCCAGGAGACATGGTGGAAACGTGAGTCGGCGTGATCGTCGTGCAGTGCCACGTTGAGATTGTACTTGCCATCGAGGTTGATCGGCTTGTCGCCCTCCGCACCAGTCTTCAAGGCGCGCGTCAGGTGGGCGGTCCAGACACCGTCCTGCTCGTCGGCACTGAAGGCGATGGCCTGACTCTCAGTGAAGTGGCGCTCGTCGAGAACATAGCCGGATTCGGTGGATCCGTCACCGCTCTTGTAGCGTGCCAGATCCAGATAGACCCCACCATTGAGCAGCTCCTCGATCTCCGCTTCCTCCTTGAGCTTGTCCCAGCCGCCACGCTTGGCACCACGGCGACCGCGAATCTCGATATCGGTACGACTCTCGGTGAGGTACTTGGTGACGCCGTTCATCAGATCGAGGCGTTCAGACAGCTCGGTCTCGGCCAAGGCTTGCTCCTCCGGCGCATCGGGCATATCGCGTGAATCATGGTGACAGCTGGCCCAGCATCCGGCCCGGTCGGCCATGTCGACCTTGTCGTCCGACAGACTGACCGTCAGCTTCATGGGGTTCTCGGGATCCATCATGCCACCTTCCACGAAGGGCAGCGGAGCATGTTCACCGGCTTCCCACTGGAAGCGCATGAACAGGTAGTCGTCGTCGAAACTGGCCTGAATACTCATTGGCACGTGGCCACGCTTGTCACCCAGGTCATAGGTCTCGATCTTCTCGCCGCTGACCGCCAGCGCACCGATGTCGGCCTCTTCACCCTGATGGCACCAGATACAGCGGTCGCCATAGCTGAAGGCTCGGCCGCCGCCATGCTCACTGCCGTCCTGGATCCACTCGATGGAAGCCTGACCCGGCAGGAACAGGGTCACTTCCTGTGTGGGCACTTCACTCCAGTCCAGCGTGGCGGCAACATTCTCTTCGACCTCCTTGGCTTCGCCGAGATCCTCTTCCTCCAGCGCTGCCGTCAGCTCTGGCTCGTCGCCCAGCAGGTCACCCTCCTCATCGACGGTGCCGTAGTCGAAACGATCCGCCCAGACAGGAGACTCGTCCCAGGCCTCGGGCAGCTCATGGGCTATGCCCTGGTGGCACTCGATACAGGTCTGGCCCTGCTCGAAGCCTCGGGCATGCTCACGACTTGCGCGGTTGGCCTGCTCCTCGAGATCCATGGCCGACCAGTCATGGCAGTTGCGGCACTCCCTGGAGTCGGTACGCAGCATGGAGCGCCAGACATTTTCAGCCAGGTGCAGGCGCTTGCCCTCGAACTCCTCCTTGGTGTCGATGGTGCCGAGCATCCAGTGCCACACCTCGCGACTCGCCTTGATCTTGCGGATCATCTTCGGCCCCCAGGCATCGGGGACGTGACAGTCGGAGCACTGGGCGCCGACCCCGGTGGCATTCTCGTAGTGCGGGCGTTCCTGATATTCCTCGTAGACCCAGCTCATCTCGTGACAGGCGGAGCTACAGAAGGTCATGTTGTTGGTCGCTTCCATCACGGTGTTGAAACCGCCCCAGAAGATGATCCCGGCCACGAAGAAGATCACGGCGGCCCCCAGCGAGGCTCCCATGATCGTCATCTTGCGCCATTTGCGCAGTCGCTCCCTCAGCATGTCAGTCTCCCGGTAATCCCGTGACACGAGGTGTCACTTTACGTTGCCCTGCCCTGCCACCTTGTTGTGTCGTGGTGTCCGGCCCCTTGTCCAGCCACTCCCGTTGCCCCTTGGCATGGTGAGGAAACGGCTGGAGAAGAGGCCGGAGCGCCCGAAGGCGCTCCGGCGGAGTCGGCACTGAATCAGCCGATATGGTTCTTGCGGTTGTAGACGTTGAACTTGCCGGTGGGCGTGTTCAGGTTCTCGACGCGCGCCTTCTCTTCCAGGGTCTTGTCGTCGTAGACGATGATGGCACCGTCGTCCTGATGGCCTTCACCGCGGGCCCAGATGGAGACCCACACCTCGGTACCGGTCTGGTCATACTCCATGTGCACCGCCACGGCATCATGCTCGATGGGCCGGTCGGCGACATGGATCGGAGTCAGCTCGCGGGTCTCCTTGTCCATGACCATGACCCACTGGTTGACGTCGGGCTCAGGGTGCATGGCCTGGTCGATCCAGACATTGTCGGAATCGGGGTGGGTACGCACGAACAGCCCGGGACCGTCGGTCTCGATCTGGTCACAGATCTGCCAGGCCTGGTCCGGATGGCCCTCGGGATCGTTGCCCCAGAAGGTCATCAGGCCTTCGCCCAGGTGGGTAGTGCCGGCAACCGGGCCACACTCCGGATCGTTCCAGTTGGCACCCGGGCCCGGGTGGGGCTTGATGCCGGTCTCCAGCATGCTGACCTTCTTGCGGGTCTCGGTGTCGATGAACACCATCATGTTGCTGTTGTTGGCCGCAATCTGGAAGAAACGACCGGTGGGGTCGAAGAAGCCGTCGTGCAGATACTCGGCGGTCTCCATCTGCTCGATGCGCAGGTTGTCGAGGTCGCTGTAGTCGACCTGCAAGACCTGTCCGGTCTCCTTGACGTTGACCAGGAAGGTGGGGGCATGCGGGGTGTTGTAGAGGGCCGCGACGCGCGCCTCGTGGACGTAGTTGCCTTCGGTGTCGTAGCCGCGGGTGGAGACCACCTTGAGGGGCTCCATGGTCTCGGCATCGGCAATCACGAAGTGTGGCGGCCAGTAGGCGCCACCGATGACGTACTTGTCCTTCCACTCGCCGTAGTGGGAAACCGCCACGTCACGGGCGTCATAGCCGATGAAGGTTTCGGCGGTGACCTGGGGCGGATCCATCCACAGGTCGATCTTGGACAGACGGCCATCGCGACCCTGCACGTACCAGAAGCGGCCGTCGGAGCTCTCCTTGGCCACGTGCACCGCATAGCCGGTCTCGACCTCGGTGACCATCTCCTTGGTATCGGCATCGATGATGCCCATGGCGCCCCGGTCACGCAGGATGGTGACCATGAAGTTTTCCCAGTTCAGATCGTGCTGGGGTTCGGTGGGCAGATCCTCCGGCTCGACGAAGACCTGCCAGCGCTCCTTCATCTGGGCGAGTGACATCTCCGGCGGCTCGACCGGCTCGTTCTGGATGTACTTCGTGATCAGCGTGATCTCCTCTTCGGAGAGGATGCCGTCGAAGTTGTTCATGCCGCCTTCGGTACCCAGCGTGATGATGCTCTCCAGGCGACGCTGGCCAAGCTCCTGGGTGTCTTCGGGTAGCAGACCCGGGCCAGTGGCGCCATTACGCAGTGTGCCGTGGCAACCCGCGCAGCGCTGGAAATAGATATCAGTGGCGCGTTCCATCTCCTCGGCGCTCAGCTCCGGTGCCGCAGCCTGCACGGCGCCCGCCATGGCCGCCAGCGGGAAGCTGAGGGCGAAGATCCCCTTACTCAATGCTCTTTTGTACATAACACATGCCTCGCTTGGTTTCCCCTTGGGGTAGTGGCTGGCGGGTGTCACGTCACGTCCCAAAGTTCGACGTCTTTGACCATGACCATTAGCCACCCTCCACCTAGCATTAGTAGTAGCAGCTTTGCCCCGGACCGCCCTTGACCACTGTCAATAGATGCATCCTGGAGTTGACTTATGTCACAACTAGCGACAACTAAAGTCGGACCGCCTTGACGCTCGCCATTCATGCGCCCGGCACGGCTCTTCGCGACACGAAGGCGGACCTACCGGCGGGCATCGCGAGCCTGCCGTTCACGCTGCCGGCAGCGGGGGCGACCTCACCTGTCTGGGCAAATTCGCGCAGCACTGCAATGTCGTCGACCCGCACGAAGTTGCGTTCACAATGCACGCCAACCTCCTTGAGACGCGCCATGGCTCGGGAGAAGCTTTCCGGTTTCATGCCCAGCCACCCGGCGATCAGTAGCTTGTCGCAGGGCAGACAGACGTTGGCCGGCCCCGCATTGCGCGGACAGAGCGAGACAATGAAAGCGGCCAGGCGCTGGTAGGTCGGCTGATTGGTCAGCTGATCGAGCTGGCGTACCAGATAGCGCAGCATGCTGGAAAGGTTGGCAAGCAGGTTGAGGGCCAGCTCGTGATGCTGCCGCAGGGTCTCCAGGAAGGGATCCGCGGTGAAGACCAGCAACCGCGCATCCTCGGCCACGGCTGCATTGACCGGAAAACCGAGGCGATCGAACATCGCCGCCTCGGCGAAAGACTCTCCTCCCGTATACAACCCGACCACGCACTCATGGCCCTCCGGGCTTTCGCGGAACAGCTTGACCCAGCCGTCGAGCACCACATAGAAGCGATCCGCCGGCTCGCTTTCACGGAACAGCTCAGTCCCACGGCGATAGCGTCGCTCCAGGGCCCCGTTGACCAGCAGGGCCAGAGTGTCGTCCTCCAGCCCCTTGAACAGGGGAACCTTGCGGACGACCATCAGGACGTCACGGCTCAGTGGCGTCTTCATGACCCCCTCCTCGATTGTGCCTTCACGAGGTGCCTCCCGCCTCAGACGGCGAGAGCTGCATCAGGTTGCCGCGAATGACCTCGGCCTCGTCGGAATCCGGCGGCAGTGAGGCCAGCAGTCGTTCCCAATGGCGACGGGCCGCCGCCAGCTCCCCCTGTTGCAGAGCGAGAGTGCCAGCCATCCACAAGCCCCGGGCATGGTCGGGGTCGATTGCCAGGGCACGCTCGATCAGCACCCGAGGCTCGCCATCCAGGCTGCCCTGGCGTTCGGCCAGCACATCGGCATAGCGGGTCAGCAGATCCGGATCGCGATCACCGCCGTGAGCCATGGCCTCGCGGAACGCCCGCTCGGCAGCCTCCAGATCCTCAAGGAACACCAGGGTGCGCCCCAGCAGAATCCAGCTCTCGAGGTCGCCCGGCTCTTCGGCCAGGCGCCCCTGCAGCTGTTGCGTCAACATCTCAAACTCGCGCTGTCGCTGGCTCTCCGAAACCGCCTGCGACTCGGGCACCACCGATCGCTGTTCAACTGGCCGGGTCGCGAACACCTCATCGGCATGCCCCACCCACAGATAGGTGCCCACGGCCATGAAAGGGAGCGCGGCCACGCTGACGAACGCCGCTGCGGCTGCCAGACGGCGAGGCTGGTGGCCCGGCCCCTCGTCGTCGTCCGCGTCGATCACGCCACTGTCGAGCAATTCCCGCTCCAGGTCGGCCATGGCAGCGTCGTGCTGCGAGGGGGTGAGGGTGCCGGCGGCCAGGTCGTGGTCAAGCTCACGGGTACGTTCGCGATGCATCGCCAGGCGGGTCGTCCGATGGGAGTGAACCGACTCCGAGCGTGGCTCGCGCAACAACGGAACAACCAGGAAGGCCAGCGCGACCAGACAGAGCGCCAGGGCAAGAAGCAGAAAGATGCCATTCATGGGTAACCTCCGGAATCAGTCGCCTCGGCGCAGTCGGTCCAGCGCCTGGCGTTCCTGCTCGGTGAACGCAGGGCGCTGTGTCATGCGCTTGCGTCCGCGAATGATCTGCCACCAGACGCCTGCACCGATCAGCAGCAGCAGGAAGGGACTGGCCCACAGCACTGCCGTATTGGCCTGCAGAGGCGGGCGATAGCGCACATAGTCGCCGTAGCGCTGCACCATGAAGTCGATGATCGCCTCCCTATCGTCACCGGCCAGCGTCATGTCGCGGACCCGGCGGCGCATGTCGGCCGCCAGCTCGGCGTTGGATTCGTGGATGGTCTCGCTCTGGCAGACCGTGCAACGCAGCTCACGGATCAGGGTCTGGTACTGTCGCTGCTGTGCCTCGGTCGCGAAGGCGACCGGTTCACCGATGGCGATCGCCAGAGCCAGCCCCGCCGGCAAGAGCCAGGCGGCCAGGGCCGACAGCCAGCACAACACCAGTGGTATGGTTCGCATCACGAGGACCCCCTTACCTGCTCGGCACGCAGTGTCTCGATCAGCGGCAGCACCTCGTCGAGCAGGAGTTGCCGATTCAATGCGCCAATGCGCTTGTAGCGAATGACTCCCTGGGCATCCAGTACATAGGTCTCGGGGGTCGCATAGACCCCCCAGTCCATGCCGACATCACCGGTCGGGTCATAGGCGATGGTCCTGTAGGGATTGTCGCTGACGTCGAGATAGCGCAGCGCTGTCTCACGATCATCGCGGTAATTGAACCCATGGATGGGGATTCCGCCCCGGGCCAGCTCCATCAGAAGCGGTTTCTCGGCTCTGCAGGTGCTGCACCAGGTGGCCCAGACATTGACCAGGACCACTTCACCAATGAAGTCCTCCTTGGTGACGAGCCGCTCGGCGTCCTCCAGCGACTCCAGCTCGAAGGTCGGGGCCGGCTTGCCGATCAACGGTGAGGGCAGCTCACGAGAGTTGAGCCCCAGGCCGAGGAAGAGCAGCCCGAGCAGGGCCACCACGGCCAACAGCGGCAACAGCAGACGAACTCGCATCAGATGGTTACTCCCTGTGTCTCGCCGCCCTGCGGCGGTACCGCAGAAGGGGAACGAGCGTTGCTCGTGCGCCGAGAAGAGAGACGGTAGCGCTTGTCCGCGGCCGCCAGCAGCCCACCGAAGGCCAGCAAGATGGCTCCACTCCACATCCAGAACATGTAGGGCTTGTAGTAGAGCCGGAAGCTCCAGGCGTCACCCTCCAGCCGCTCGCCCAAGGAGACGTAGATGTCGCGCGTTGGCGCACGGTGCAGCGCAGCCTGGTTCATGGCATTGCCGGGCTGGGTATCGTAGTAGCGCCGTTGCGGCATGAGGGTAGCCACCGGGCGCCCGTCGCGGGTCACCGCCAGGGTGGCCTGATCGGCATCCCAGTTGGCACCGCGCAAGGCCTCGATGCGCTGCAGGGCGAAATCGTAGCCCGCCACCGAGGCGGTCTCGCCGGGCTCCAGGCGAACGTCGCGCTCGATTTCGTAGGTGTTGACCATGGCGATAGCCACCACCACCATCGCCAGCCCCACGTGGGCCAGATGCATGCCGATAAAGCTGGGCCTCGCGACCCTTCTGATCCGGACAGACCACGGCTGATTCGCGCTACCCAGGCGCTTGTGAATGTCCAGCAGGGCGGTGACGAGGATCCACACCGCCAGCATCAGTGACAGCGCAGTAAGCGGTCGCCAGGCGCCCACCGCCAGCGGCCAGAGGCCGCCGGCGATCACACTGACCGCCAGCGCCCAGCGCAGCCGCCGGAAGGTCTCGCGTGGGTTGCTCTGTTTCCACATCACCGCGGGACCCAGGCCAATGAGGAAGAGCAACGGCAGCATCAGGGGGGTGAAGACCGTATCGAAGTAGGGCGGGCCCACGGAGATCTTGCCCAACCCGAAGGCATCCAGCGCCAGCGGATAGAGGGTGCCGATGAAGACGGCGGCACACGCCACCGTGAGCAGCACATTGTTGGCGAGCAGCAACGACTCACGGGAATACCAGGAGAAGGCCCCGCCGAGCCCCACGCGCGGCGCCCGCCAGGCATAGAGGGTCAACGACCCGAGCAGGGTCAGTGTCAGCATGCCCAGGATGAAGACCCCACGCTCCGGATCGGTGGCGAAAGCGTGGACCGAGGTGATGACTCCGGAGCGAACGATGAAGGCACCCAGCACGGTCAGCGCGAAGGCAAGGATAGCCAGCATCAGGGTCCAAACCTTGAAGCCACCACGCTTCTCGGTCACTGCCAGGGAGTGGATCAGGGCGGTGACGATCAGCCAGGGCAGGAAGGAGGCATTCTCGACGGGATCCCAGAACCACCAGCCGCCCCAGCCCAGCTCGTAATAGGCCCACCAGGAGCCGACCGCGATACCCAGGGTGAGAAACACCCAGGTCACGATGGTCCAGGGACGCGACCAGCGCGCCCAGGCGGCATCCAGACGCCCACCGAGCAGCGCGGCGATGGCGAAGGCGAAGATGACCGCCGTGCCCACATAGCCCATGTAGAGCAGCGGCGGATGCAGGATCATCCCGGGATCCTGCAGCAGCGGGTTCATTCCGCGACCTTCACCGGGCCCAGGGACGATGCGATCGAAGGGATTCGAGGTGAACACCGTGAAGGCGATGAAGCCCACCGAGACCATGCCCAGCACGCCCAGCACCCGCGCCTGCATTTCCTGCGGCAGCGAGCGACTGAAGCGCGCCACGGCCAGGCCCCAGGCACCAAGAATCAGCACCCAGAGAAGCAGTGAGCCTTCATGCCCTCCCCATACTGCCGTCACCTTGTAGATGAGCGGCTGGCTGAAGCTCGAATTGCTGGCAACGTAGCGCACCGAAAAATCGCTGACCACGAAGGCCCAGGTCAGCACCGCATAGGCGATTGAGAGCAGGACGAACTGGCCTGCGGCCAGGAATCGCCCCGAGCGCATCAGCCGCTGATCACCGACCTGCGCGCCCAGCAGGGGCAAGAAACTCTGGGCCAGCGCCAGGCAAAGCGCCAGGATCAACGCGAAGTTGCCGAGTTCTGCCATCATGGCGCGGCCCTCTCTTCCTCGGCACTGCCGGATCAAGGCCCCTCGGGGGCAGCAGCGCGCTTCCTGTGTTACCGACCGAAAGCGCCGGATGACGCGACTCGGTCTGCTCAGGAGGCATGGTCGAAGGTCCGGCCAATAAAATCCATACCAAATGCATCTTTTGGTGACCCATATCAAACCTTGGGTCAGCAAGGGCTAGATCCTCTTGTGCCGCAGCAGGATGGGTAGTGCTTTGCCGGCCAGCACCAGCACGATAATGGCGTTCAGGAGGGTGGCCAGGTTCTGCCCGGCCGAGGTGTCGATGGAGCCCAGAGAGGTCGCGACGAGCCACCGGCGGCTACAAGGCACAGGGCATCGCGGATATTGATGTTCCCGTGCAGAATGACAACGGTAAAGCAAGCCGGCATCACCCTGCTGGGTGATCCAGCCACGCAAGGAGAGTGACGGTGGCCGTACTGCTGTTCCATCTGCGCCATGTGCCCGACGAGGAAGCCGAGGAGGTTCGCCGGCTGCTCGATGAGCATGGCCTGGATACCTTCGAGACCCGGGCGGGCTTCTGGGGGATGGGCGTTGCGGCAATCTGGCTGCGCGACCCGCACGAGCTGCCGCGAGCCCGGGCACTGATCGACGCTTACCAGCACGCGCTCGGCGAACGGATGCGGCACGAGCATGATGCCCTCGCCGCTCGCGGCGAGGCACCTACCCTATGGCGACGCCTGACGCGCCAGCCGATCCGTACGCTGCTGTTCGCCCTGCTCGCCGCCGGCGTGCTTGCTCTCTCGCTGCTGCCCTTCCTGTGGATGGCCGGCTGAACCCGTTTCAGGCGCCCGGCCGGCGACTCTCGTCGCGCAGTGCTGTCAGGGCGGGCTCCAGGTCCGCGGCCAGTGCGGCCAGCGCCGGTCGCGCATGGAAATAGCCCTGCTGGCGTGTAATGCCCGCCCGCGCCAGCCAGAGTGCCTCCCCCCGGGTCTCCACGCCTTCGGCGATCAGCAGGATTTCGAGCTCGTCGGCCAGTCGCTTCACGGCCTTCAGCAGGATCTGGCGGCGACGATCACCATCGCAGCCCATGATCAGCTCACGGTCGACCTTGAGGTTGTCGGGCGTCAGGTCGGTCAGCAGGTCCAGGTTGGCATAGCCATTGCCGAAGTCGTCCAGGGCCGTGGTAAAGCCCATGGTACGGTAGGCTTGGATAATGTTGAGCAAGTGCTGGCGATCCCTGACCCGTTCAGTCTCGGTGATTTCGAAGACGAGGCGCTCGGTGGGCCAGCCGACCCGCGCCGAGACGTCCAGGGTCGCCTGAATGCAGGCTTCGGGCTCATAGACCGCATTGGGCAGGAAGTTGATCGACAGATTCTCACGCATGCCCAGCGCACTTGCCATCTCGATGGCCCGCACCCGGCATGCCTGGTCAAAACGATAGAGCAGGTCGTCGGTAACCTGCGCGAGGATACTCCAGGCCGACTCGCCCGCCGGCCCCCGTACCAATGCCTCGTAGGTGGTGATTCGTGCCGCATCAACGTCGACAATCGGCTGAAAAGCCATGGTGAACTCGAAGGGCAACTCCCGGTCGCAGCGCCCGCATTCTCCCGCGACTCGTGAACAGCTCGACATCGGCGACTCCTTGTCTGTACTTGTCGGTATATTCCACGGCAAGGGGCTCGAGGAAACCTATGACTGGCCGAGGACAGCTACCAACGACTCACTATCCCAAGCTCGGGAGGGCGACGCAATAGTCGCGAGGCGGGCCCGGTCGGTGACATCGGACAGTTCACCCCGCCTCGACCAGGGTGTAGTGTCATCATGAATCCCGCCATGAGATGCCAGCTCTTGATCCCCCCGACACGCTACAGCGAGGTCCCCAGATCGCCGCCGGCCCGACCGGTCGCTGCCCTGGCAAAACGCTGGACCCAACGCCTGGAGCTCGCAGATGCCCAACAGCCATTTCAGTGATGCCGAAATCGCCGCCGCCCTCGAGGCCTGTGCCCGTGAACCGGTTCACATTCCCGGCGCCATCCAGCCGGCGGGCTGCCTGGTGAGCCTGGATGCCGACCTGGGGCGGGTTCGCCAGGTCAGTGCCAATAGCGAGGCCTTCCTGGGAATCAGCGTGGCGGATGCCCTGGCCGGCGAGCCGAGGGAGGTGCTGGGCGACGAGTTGCTGGACCTACTGGACACTGAACTGGTGAAGCAGAATAGTTCGGCCTGCGTTCTCACCGCCCTGCGCGAGGTACGGGGCGAGCGACGACGCTTCCACGCGGTGGCCTATCACAGTGACGACACTGTCGTCGTGGAACTGGAACACCTGATGTGCCCGGACGGGCATCGTCTGCTGGACACGGTGAACAACTGGCTGGTCGAGGCGGGGCAACTCGACGACATCGATACCCTTCTCGATGCCCTGACGCGACGGGTGCAGGAGCTCACCGGCCACGAGCGGGTCATGGTCTACCGTTTCGACGAGAGGTGGAACGGCCAGGTGATCGCCGAGACCCGTCTGCCCGAGGCGGAGAGCTTCCTCGATCACTACTTCCCGGCCAGTGACATTCCTGCCCAGGTACGCCAGCTCTATGACATCAACCGGGTGCGCAGCATCCCCGATGCTCCGGCGCCGGCGGTTCCCCTGGTGCCGCCCTGTGGCCCTGGCGAGGCGGCGCCACTGGACATGTCGCGGGGCGTGCTGCGTGCCGTTGCGCCGATTCACCAGGAGTACCTCACCAACATGGGCGTCGGCGCCTCGCTGTCGGTGGCCATGCACGAGGAGGGAAGGCTCTGGGGCCTGCTGGCCTGCCACGGCCTGACACCCAGGCCGCTGGAGGCCGACCTGCGCGATGCCCTGTGCGCCCTGGTCCAGAGTACCATGCCGCGGATGATGCTGCTGCGCGCACGAGCCGATACCCGGCTTCTTCAGCATATCCACGACAGCAACGAGATTCTCTCCGATGAGAGCGGACGCCTTCTCGGGCCGGATGGCCTGGTCCAGCGCCACGGCGCGCAATGGCTTGATCTGCTGGATGCCAGCGGCATCGCCCTGGTCACCGGAGAAGTCAGCAGTGGCATGGGGGCCTTGCCGGCCGAAGAGAATCTGGTCGCCATGGCCGACTGGCTGAGCCGTTTCCAGCGGAACGACTCGCCCTGGCACACCCAGGCGCTGGTGAAGACACCCTTGGCGCTCTGGCAGGAGGGTGACCTCTGCGGCCTTCTCGCCGTGGCCCTGCCCACCGAGTCGACCCACTGGCTGATGCTGTTTCGCCGCGAGCAGCGACGAAGCAGACGCTGGGCCGGCAAGCCCGAGGATACCCCCATGATCCGCGACGGGCAGCTCATCCTCACGCCACGCCGCTCCTTTGCCCAGTGGCAGGATGAGGTCAGGGGGCAGAGTCGCGCCTGGCGCGACATCGAGTGTCGTGCCGTCGGGGACCTGGCCAAGAACCTCGCCGTCCTGACCTCCAACCACGAGATCGCCCAGCTCAATGAGAGGCTTCATCGTGCCAATCGCAAGCTCAAGAGCCTGGCCTACAGCGACAGCCTGACCGGCACCTGGAACCGCTACCGCATGGAACAGGCGATCGACGCCGAACTCAATGCCGCCGAACGTCACGACAGGCCCTTCGCCGTGCTGCTGTTCGACATCGATAATTTCAAGCACTTCAACGACACCCATGGTCACGAGACCGGCGATCAGGTCCTGATAATGCTGTGCCGCGTCCTGCAGAACAATCTGCGACCCACCGACGACCTGGGCCGCTGGGGCGGCGAGGAGTTTCTGGTGCTGGCCAGCGATTGCGACCCGGTCGGCGGCATGCATCTCGCCGAGCGACTGCGGCAGAGCACTGAAGAACTGGATCTGGGCAACCTGGGCGGAGTGACCATCAGCATTGGCGTGGCCACCTGGCAACCGGGCGAAGGCCGCAAGAGTCTGGTCGCCCGGGCCGACGAAGCGATGTACCGTGCCAAGGAAGGGGGCCGCAACCGGGTGGAGCAGGCACCAGACAGCGCCGCAAAGGCATTCCGGCCATGAACGACCATGCCCCGCCGGGCTCACCGGCGGGGCATGGAAGCACTGGCGGGCGCCGAGTCAGTGGCGAATGATGTAATCGAAGGCACCGAGGGCGGCCTTGGAGCCTTCACCCATGGCGATGACGATCTGCTTGTAGGGCACGGTGGTGACATCGCCGGCGGCGAAGATGCCCGGCACGCTGGTCATGCCATGGGCGTCGACCACGATCTCGCCGCGCTCGGAGAGCTCGATGGGCGAGTCCTGCAGCCACTCGGTGTTGGGCACCAGGCCGATCTGCACGAACACTCCCTCCAGCTCGACCTTGCGGATCTCGCCGCTGGCGCGCTCCTCGAAGGTGAGACCCTTGACGCGCCTGCCATCGCCATTCACCTCGGTGGTTCGGGCGCCGAGGATGATTTCCACGTTGGAGAGGCTGCGCAGCTTCTTCTGCAGCACCGCATCGGCGCGCATCTCGTCCATGAACTCGACCAGGGTGACGTGGCCGACGATGCCGGCCAGATCGATGGCCGCCTCGACGCCGGAGTTGCCGCCACCGATTACCGCCACGCGCTTGCCCTTGAACAGTGGGCCGTCGCAGTGGGGGCAGTAGGCCACCCCCTTGTTGCGGTACTCGGCCTCGCCGGGCACGCCCATCTCGCGCCAACGAGCGCCGGTAGCCAGCACCAGGGTCTTGCTCCTCAGACTGGCGCCGGACGCGAACTGTACCTCGTGCTCCTCACCGGGCTGGCCGGGCAGCAGCTTGACCGCCCGCTGCAGGTTCATGATGTCGACCTCATACTCCTTGACGTGCTCCTCCAGCGCCGCGGCCAGCTTGGGACCCTCGGTGTGGGGCACGGAGATGAGGTTCTCGATGGCCATGGTGTCGAGCACCTGGCCGCCGAAGCGCTCGGCGGCCACCCCGGTGCGGATCCCCTTGCGGGCGGCGTAGACGGCTGCCGCCGCGCCGGCGGGCCCACCGCCGATCATCAGGGTGTCGAAGGTCGGCTTCTCACCGAGCTTGGCGGCCTCACGCTCGGCGGCACCGGTGTCCACCTTGGCGAGGATCTGCTCCAGGCTCATGCGGCCCTGATCGAAGGGCTCGCCGTTGAGGTAGACGCTGGGCACCGACATGATCTCGCGCTGCTTCACCTCATCCTGGAACAGCGCACCGTCGATGGCGATGTGGTGGACACCCGGGTTGAGGATGGCCATCAGGTTCAACGCCTGGACCACGTCCGGACAGTTCTGGCAGGAGAGCGAGAAGTAGGTCTCGAAACGCATCTCACCCTCGAGGCCCTTGATCTGCTCGACCACCTCATCCGAGGCCTTGGGCGGATGGCCGCCGACCTGCAGCAGCGCCAGCACCAGGGAGGTGAACTCGTGGCCCATGGGCAGGCCGGCGAACACCACGCCGGTCTCCTCGCCGGGGCGATTGAGCGCGAAGGAGGGACGGCGCGCGTCCTGGCCATCGAGCTTCAGGGTGATCTTGTCGGTCAGGCCGACGATATCGGTGAGAAGGCCATGCAGCTCCTTCGACTTGGCGCCGTCATCGAGGGACGCGACGATCTCGAAGGGCTGGGTGACCTTTTCCAGATAGGCTTTGAGCTGGCTTTTCAGATTGTCGTCCAACATGACAGCGTCATTCCTTCATGTTCGGGTATCGGGGTGGAGGCATGAGGGGAGAAGGACATCCCATACGGGGAGGCCCAGTTCGCTCATGCTTCCGGAAATCAGAGCCCGGGCAGGGGATACCCGGGCGGGAGCAGACGTGGCCGGGACGGGCCTCGCCGGCAGGGGGGCTCTTAGATCTTGCCGACCAGGTCCAGGGACGGGGAGAGGGTCTCTTCGCCTTCTTCCCACTTGGCCGGGCAGACTTCGTTCGGGTTGGCGCGCACGTACTGGGCGGCCTTGACCTTGCGCAACAGCTCTTCGGCGTTACGGCCGATATTGCCGGCGTTCAGCTCGATGATCTGGATCTTGCCGTCGGGATCGACCACGAAGGTACCGCGCTCGGCGACGCCATCTTCCTCGATCAGCACCTCGAAGTTGCGCGAGATGGTGTGAGTCGGATCGGCCAGCATCGGATACTGCAGTTTGTTGATGGTCTCGGAGCTGTCGTGCCACGCCTTGTGAGTGAAGTGGGTGTCGGTGGAGACGCTATAGATCTCGACGCCCAGCTTCTTGAATGCCTCATAGTTGTCTGCCAGATCGCCCAGCTCGGTGGGGCAGACGAAGGTGAAGTCGGCCGGATAGAAGAAGAAGATATTCCACTGCCCCTTCAGGCTCTCCTCGGAGACATCGATGAACTCGCCGTTGTAGTAGGCGGTGGCCTTGAACGGCTTGACTTCGGTGTTCAGCAGCGACATTCGGTAGTGCTCCTTTCGACTTTCGTTGAATACGTGGCGGCGATACGAGGCGCATGGTAGCCCGCATCACTCGATAGCGTAAATTGAATGGCGCCATCACCCTGATAATTCAACCCTATGGAGATGACGATTCAGCGTCAGCCGATGCTCACCGCCTCGCCCTGACGATCGAAGGCCAGGAACTGGGCAATGTTGCCCATCTTGAGCGACTCCACCATCCGGTTGAGGTGCTGCTCGGCCTGGGCCTGGGCGTCCTCACCGGCCAGGGCCGCCACGAAGACGATGTCCCAGTCGGCCCCGGTCTCCCGGGATTCCGCCACCAGCGCGGCCATGTCGGACAGCGTCTCGGGAGCCTTGTCGACGCAGACCACCGGGGTCAGCACGCCGCCCTCGCCCTGCTCGAAGCGACGCCGCTGCTCCTCGCTGGGATGGTCCGGCAGTTCGGCGCGGGTGAAGACGAACAGCAGGCGCTGCGGCTCTGGCTGGGAACGTGCTTCGTCCAGCAGGTCGGCAAAACAGGAAATGGCCACGGGTACTCCTCCGGATCGGGATGATATCGTGGCGGCAGCGTAACGGGCCGGCTCCGCTTCGGAAAGGGGTATTCTCGGCCCATGCGACCCAGATCACGTTCCGGAGCGCCGATGCCCCCCCCTACCCCACCGCTGGCCCGTCAGCTGCGTGATGCCACCCGAGAAGCACACCGCGCGCTGGACCACCATCCGGCCTTGCAGCGCCTGCTCGCCACCACCCTGACGCGGGAGGACTATGCCGCCTCGCTGCTGGCCCTGTATCCCGCCCATGCGGCGCTGGAGACCGCGGTCTGCGAGGAGATCGAGCGGCTCGGCCTGGGGCTCGAGATGCCGCGGCGTCTGGCGCGCCTCGCCGATGACCTCGGCAGCCTCGGCCTGACCCCGCAGGCGGCTGCCGTCAATGCCCTGTATCCCCCGGGTTCTGTCGCCACCCTGGTGGGCCGGCTCTATGTGCTGGAGGGCTCACGCCTGGGAGGGCGGGTAATCGCGGAGCGCCTGCGCCGCACCCTGGGCCCCGAGGTGCCGCACGCCTTCTTCTCCCTGGACATGGCCCCCGGGGAGTGGCTGCGGCGACTGGCCGAACTCGAGGCGCTCTGCCCACACGACGACCGGGACGCCGCCGAAGCGGGCGCCCACGAGGCATTCGCCCGATTCCGCTACCACCTGGACACCCGTTTCCAACTGCTGCAGCCCCATGGTTAGCGGGACACCATCACCGAGCGCAGACGAAGTTCCAGGCATCGCTCATAGAGCCCTTGGCGACCAGGGGCCCTCTCTTCTGGCCCAGATGGCTGACCCCGCAGCTCAGTGTCTGTCCCGCTCCAGGACACCGATGACCTCCGGCACGGATAGCCCCTGATCCTCGATGGCGGCGTAGAGATCGCGAACGCCCGTCGCCACGCCACGCGCTACGCCGAGTTCGTCGGTCATGGCGTGGTAGTAGCCGATATCCTTGCTGGCGTTGGCCACGCTGAAGCGGAAGCCCGAGGGGTCGCCGCGCTCGATATAGGGCCTCAGGCGCTCGAGGATGACACCGCCCCCGCCGCCCTTGCCGAGCACCTCGAGCAGGGCCGCGTCGTCGATGCCGGCACGACGCGAGGCCGCCGTGGCCTCGGCGAGTACCGCCGAGAATCCCAGGGAGACATAGTTGTGCAGCAATTTGAGGGTATGCCCGGCTCCGACGCCTCCCGCATGGGCGATGTTCTCGGCAAAGTCCTCTAGCAGGGGTTTCACCTCGGCGAGCAGGTCCGCGGGGGCGCCGACGATCAGATTGAGGCGCCCCTCCTCGGCTTCCTTCGGGGTACGGGTCATGGCCGCATCCATGAAGCGCCCACCGGCCTCGCTGACGCGCTGCGCGACACGCTCGGTGGAACTGGGCAGGGCCGTGGAACAGTCGATCACGAGACTCCCCGGGGCCAGCCCCTCCAGGACACCCCCCGGCTGGAAGAGGACCGCCTCCACCTGGGGGGAGCCGGTGACGCAGAGCAGGATCACGTCAGCGTCCTCGGCGACCTCGCACCCCGACGCCTTCGCCACCGCTCCGGCATCCAGCAGGTCATCCACCGGCTGATTGCCGGGATGCTCGAGGAAACACAGCCGGTGGCCGCCCTTGAGAATATTGCGGGCGATGCCGTGGCCCATCAGGCCCACGCCTACCATGCCGACACGAAAGGTATGACTCATCAGCTTGCTCCAGAATGGGTGGGATGATCCCGGTCTCAGCCGTGGCGGATGGCGACCGTCTTGATGCGGGTATAGCTTCTCAGGCCCTCGAAGCCCTTCTCGCGGCCATGGCCGGAGCGACCGACACCCCCGAAGGGCAACTCGATCCCGCCCGCCGCCCCGTAGTTGTTGATGAAGACCTGGCCGCTGCGAATGCCCTTGGCGAGCCGTAACTGCCGTCCACCGTCACGCGTCCAGATGCCGGCGCATAACCCAAAGTCGGTAGCATTGGCCAAGGCCAGCGCCTCGGCTTCATCGTCGAAGACCTGCACCGCCAGTACGGGCCCGAACAGCTCTTCTTGCAGCACCTCATGACCCTCGGGGATGTCGGTCAGCAGTTGGGGGGTCACGTAGTACCCCCCAGCCGGTGCTCCTTCCGCCATTCGCCCGTGGGCCAGAGTGCGAATGCCGTCGTCGCGGGCTGCTTCCAGGCGAGCCTCCAGCCTGGCCTTCTGTCGTGCATTGATCAGCGGGCCGCAGTCAGCGTCCGCTTCGCCGGCATCGCAGCGCAGGGTCTCGAACCGTTCGGCCAGCCGCTCCAGCACCTTATCGGCAATGTCGCGCTGCACCAGCAGGCGACTCCCCGCGGAGCAGGTCTGGCCGGCGTTCTGGATGATGCCGCGCACCACGAAGGGTAGCGCCGCCTCCAGGTCCGCATCGGCGAAGAGAAGCTGCGGGGACTTGCCGCCCAGCTCCATGGTCACCGGGACGTGATGTGTCGCCGCAGCCTGAGCCACCAGGGTGCCGGTCTCCGGCGAGCCGGTGAAAGAGAGGTGATCGATATGCGGGTGTGCCGCCAGGGCGGCCCCCGCCTCTCGACCCAGACCGGGCACAACATTGAGCACTCCCGCCGGCAAACCGTGCTCCACGGCCAGCTCGGCGAGGCGCAGCACGCTCAGGCAGGCGTCCTCGGCGGGTTTGAGCACCACGGCATTACCGGCCGCCAGTGCCGCGGCGACGCAGCGGCCGAAGATCTGGGCAGGGTAGTTCCAGGGAATGATCTGGGCGCAGACGCCGTAGGGCTCGCGCAACGTCATCACCGCAAAGTCGTTCTCGAAGGGAATCGTCTCGCCGTGCAGCTTGTCGGCGGCTCCCCCATAGAAGCGAAAGTAGCGCGCACAGGCAGTGATATCACCACGGGCCTGGGTCATCGGCTTGCCCGTGTCGAGGCACTCCAGGGCCGACAACCTCTCATGATCGGCCTCGATGGCCGCGGCGAAGCCCAGCAGCCACTCGCTGCGGCGTCGCACCGCCCATTGCGACCAGTCGCCCAGTTGACCGGAAAAGGCCAGGCATGCCGCCTCGACGGCCTGGTCGATCTCTGCTCCCTCGCAGCGGGCGATCCGTGCGATCGTCTTGCCGTGGGAAGGTGCCTCCACGTCCAGGGTCGAGCGGGTGTCAACCCAGGCGCCACCGATCAGGGCCTGGTGGGAGGGCATCTCGGGTAAGGACTGCACGTCGTGGACTCCTTGTCATGGTTGTCTTCGCCACCCCGACAGGATTCCGGTAGCGGCGTACCTTTAATTCAATACAGCAGGTCGACCAGTCCCATGGATATCCAGGGCATATAGGTGATCCCCATGAGGCAGGCCAGCACTACCAGCACGAAAGGCACCAGCCAGGGCAGCATCTCGTCGATGGAGATCTTGGCCACCGCACAGGCGGCGAAGAGGTTCACACCCAGTGGCGGGGTAATCATGCCCAGAGCGAGATTGACGACCATGATCAGCCCGAAATGCACCGGCTGAATGCCGAACTGGATAGCGATCGGCGTCAGGATCGGCGCCAGCACCAGAATCGCCGCCGAGGTCTCGATGAACATCCCCACCAGCAGCAGCAACCCATTGACGGCCAGCAGGAAGGCCCAGGGGCTCTCGAACACCTGATTCACCCAGGCGGCGATCTCGCCCGGCAAGCCCGAACGGCTGATCAAGAAGCTGAACAGGGCCGCCGCGGCGATGATCAGCATCACCGCCGCCGTGGAGATCACGCTCTGGCGCAGGATCGGCCAGAGATCCTTCAGACGCAGCTCGCGGTAGAGCAGTCCGCCCACCGCCAAGGCATAGAAGACCGCCACCGCCGAGGCTTCGGTGGGGGTGAAGATACCGCCATAGATCCCGCCGATCACCACCACCGGCATCAGGATGGCCGCCCAGGCACGCTTGAAGGCCACCGTAAAGTGGCTGCGATCCTCGCGATCCTGCAGGCCATAGCCACGCAGCTTGCAGAAGAGGTAAAGAAACAGCAGCAAGGCACCACCGATCAGCACCCCGGGGCCGATACCGGCAATGAACAGCTGACCGATGGAGGTATCGGTGCTGACGCCATAGAGGATCAACGGAATCGAGGGGGGGATCAGCACGCCCAGTTCGGCGGAGGACGCCTGAATGGAGGCCGCCAGTGGCGTGGGATAGCCATGGCGCACCATGGCTGGGATCAGGATGGCGCCGATGGCGAAGGTCGTGGCCACGCTCGACCCCGATACCGCAGCAAACATCATGCAGGTCAACACGCAGGTCATGGCCAGGCCGCCCTGGACACCGCCGACGATGGACTTGGCCAGATCGACCAGGCGGCTGGATATCCCTCCCGAGGCCATCAGGTTGCCGGCCAGAATGAAGAACGGAATGGCCATCAGGGGGAAATGGTCGATGCCCACGAAGACCTGTTGCGGCACCATCAGCAGAGGCAGCCGCGAGAAGAATTCGATACCGATGATCGAGGCCAGGATGATCGAGATGGCAATGGGAACGCCGAAGGCAAAGAGGACGATCAGCGAGAGGCCGATGACGAGGTTCATGGACGATCACCTCCGTTGACCGATCTGTGGCCGGTCTCTCCCTCGGCCAGGGTGGAGCGCGCCTGCTGAACCACATCGGCATCCACCTCGGGAGCCAGATTGCTGTTCTCCGGGCCCAGTTTCTCCAGCCCCAGGCCCTGGGAAATCAATCGGGCAATCACCGCTACCATGGCGAAGGCACTCCCGGTAGGAATCGCGGCATAGGACCAGGCGATGGACATGCCCAGGCCCGAGAGCATCTGGCTGCGTACCCGAAGCGTCATCTGGATGCCGTAAACCATCAAGACACCGAGGACCAGCAGACAGCAGGCGCCGATGACTATCTCGAGCGCCAGCAGGGTTCGACGCGGTACCAGCTTGTAGACCAGTTCCACGGCCATCATGTAGCCACCACGGAAGGTGGCCGCCGCTCCCATGAACACGCACCAGATCATGGTGGAACGCGAGATCACTTCCGACCAGGTGGAAGGCGCGTTGAAGATGAAGCGCGTCAGAACCTGAAAGAAACCCAGCGACACGGAGATGATCAGCATCACCACCGCGATCACCAGCGCTAGCCGGGTCAGCAGGCTTTCCAGGCGAAGAAACCAGGAGAGCATCGGGATCACCTTGTCAGAAAAAGGAAACCTCCGGCGTGGTCGCCGGAGGTTGGGTGGGATCAGCAGTCGCTGGCGCGGATACGATCCAGCATCTCGCTGCCGTACTCATCGGTGTAGATCTCGTAGGCGGGTTCGACCGCCTCCTGGAACGGCGCCGGGTCGACATCGGTCTTGACGGTCATGCCCTTCTCACGCAGCAGCGCCACACCTTCTTCCTCGAGACGGCTGACTTCCTCACGAGTGGCTTCGGCCGATGCTTGAGCGGCCTGGTTGAACCACTCGCGCTCTTCTTCGCTCAGGCCGTCGAGCAGGATCGGCGAACCCAGGATGGCAGCGGGCGAATAGACGTGTCCGGTGAGCGACAGATGATCCTGCACCTCCCAGAAGTTGGTCGCCACGATCACCGTGATGGGGTTCTCCTGGCCATCCACGGTGCCCTGCTGCAGTGCCGTAAAGAGCTCGGGAAACGCCATCGGGGTTGGGCTGGCGCCCATCTGCCGGAAGGCTTCCTGGTGCACCCGGTTCTCCATGGTGCGCACCTTCAGTCCTTCCGCGTCCTCCGGCGTATTGATCTCGCGCAGGCTGTTGGTCATGTGGCGGAAGCCATTCTCCGACCAGGCCAGGCCGACCAGGTTATGGTCACTCATCCTGGTCAAAAGTTCTTCGCCGATCTCGCCATCGAGCACACAGCGCGCCTGGTCGTAATCCTCGAACAGGAACGGCAGGTCGAGCACATAAGTCTCGGGCACGAAGTTGCCCAGCGGCCCGGTGGAGGTGATGACCACATCCACGGTGCCGATCTGCAGGCCTTCGATCATCGCCCGCTCGCCACCGAGCGAACCGGAGGGATGTTCGTTGACCGTGAACTCACCATCAGAGAGCCGCTCCAGCGTCTCCTTGAAGGCATCGGCGCCCACCGAGTAGTGAGAGCTGTCCGACAGGGTGTGCCCCAGGGTCACCTCGGTGGCAGCCTGGACCTGGAGGCTAAGCGCCGTGGCGGTCAGACCGCCGATGGCGACGGCGAGCGTGCGGCGTGCGAAATGCTTGGTCATAGTGATTCCTCTTTGTTGTTGTCGGGACGACGAGAGCCTCGGCGTTCTCGTCCCGCATCCAGATCGGCACCCTGACGGATGCCGGTTTCACGAGCGTTCCCGGATGAACGCCTCGATGATCTCCCGGAGATTCCGGTCGCCCTCGAACCCCAGTCGTCGGGCCTTGGCGGTGTCGAAACGCGCCGGCCAGTTGGAGACGATGGCGGTGATGGCCTCGTCAGGCTCGTGGCGCACCCTGGACACGTCCTCTTCACCGGCCACTTCGCCTAGGGCCTCGAGCATCTCGGCCACGGTGACCGTGATGCCCGGCAGCATGAAGGCACGGAAGGGAGCCCAGTCTGCCCGTGGCACCTCGGCTCCATGGATCAACGCCTCGATCACCCGGCCGGGCGACATCACGAACAGCGCCAGGTCGGTCGGTACGGGACAGATCGCCTCCTCGCCGTTCAAGGGCTCGCGCAGGATGCTGGAGGCAAAGCTGGAGGCCGCCGCATTGGGGCGCCCGGGGCGAATGGTGATGGTCGGCAGGCGCAGGACACGGCCATCGACGAGGCCGCGACGGCTGTAGTCATTGATCAACAGCTCGCACATGGCCTTCTGGGTGCCGTAGGAATTCTGCGGCTGCAGGGCGGTCATGTCGTCGAGGATATCGGGCAGGTCGCCGCCGTAGGCAGCCACCGAGCTGGCCATGATCAGGCGCGTCTCCGCAAGGGCATGGTATCGGCAGCCCTCCAGCAGCGCCCGGGTGGCATCGAAGTTGACCCGCATCCCCAGGTCCAGGTCGCCCTCGGCGGCGGAACTGACCACCGCCGCCAGGTGGTAGATCACCGTCGGCCGCTCGGCCAGAAGGGCATCCAGTGCCCGGGGCGCGGTGATGTCCATGGCCAGGGGGATGATCTCCACATCGGTCGCGGTCGGTACCTGCGGCTCGACCTGGTCGATCAGGGTCAGGCGGCGTATCGCCTGGCCGTCGAGTTCGCCCCGCTCGAGCAGGCGGGCGAGGAGGCGCTGTCCAAGAAATCCGGCGCCGCCGGTGATGACGATATGCATGCAGATCCTGTTCCTGTTGTCGTTGTATGGCTGTCGAGAGGCGCCGTGGGGTATCAGGGCGCCAACCCATGCTCGCGTCCCCAGCCCAGTCCCTCGCGAGTACCCGCGGCCGGCCGATACTCACAGCCGATCCAGCCGGCGTAGCCGAGGGCATCGAGACGATCGAAGATGGCCGGATAATGCACCTCGCCGACATCCGGCTCGTGACGCTGGGGTACACCGGCGATCTGGACATGACCGATCCGGTCGAATTGCCGTTCCAGGTGCTTGATCAGGTCGCCGTCCATGATCTGGCAGTGGTAGAGATCGAACTGGAGACGCAGGCCGGGCTGGTTCACTTCCCCCAGCACCGCCATGGCCTGGGCCTGGCGGGACAGAAAGAAGCCGGGCATGTCGCGGGTATTGATCGGCTCGATCAACAGCTCGCGACCCACCCTGGCCGCTTCCCCGGCGGCGAAGCGCAGGTTGTCGATATAGGTCGCATGGTGGGCCGCTCGGGTCGCCTCGTCGGCTTCCTGAGGCAGCAGGCCCGCCATGGCATGCACCCTGGGGCAGGCCAGGACCTCAGCGTAGCGCAACGCCTCGGCCACCGAGTCGCGAAACTCGGCCTCGCGTCCGGGCAGGCTGGCCAGGCCACGCTCACCCGCCTCCCAGTCGCCGGGCGGCAGGTTGAACAGCACCTGCTCGAGGCCGACCTCATCCAGGGCCGCCTTGATGTCCTCGGGGGAGTGAGCATAGGGAAACAGATACTCCACGCCACGAAAGCCTGCCTCGGAGGCCGCGGCGAAGCGGTCGAGGAAATCATGCTCGTTGAACATCATGCTCAGGTTGGCGGCCAGTCGAATCATGGTCGGGTCCTTGTGGCGTCGGGTCAGTCGCGGGGGAAGCGGGCCTCGAGCTCGGCCACCTGTTCAGGGGTCAGGGCGCGCGGGTTGCGACCGTGCAGCAGCAGGTAGAGCTTCGCGGTCTCTTCCAGCTCCTCGGTGGCGTAGACCGCCGCTTCCAGGCTCTTGCCGGCCACCACCGGGCCATGGTTGGCCAGCAGCACCGCGCTGTGCTTCCCCGCCAGGCCACGCACGGCATCCCCCAAGGCCGGGTCACCGGGGATGTGGTAGGGGACCAGCGGCAGACGACCGACACGCATCACGTAGTAGGCGGTCAGGGGGGGAATGCAGTCACAGGGATCGATATCCGGCAGGCAGGAGACCGCCACGGAATGGGTCGAATGCAGATGCACGATGGCCTCGGACTGGGGGCGTTCGGCATACATGGCCATGTGCAGGAAGTGCTCCTTGGTCGGCTTGTCACCCGCCTGCCAGCGACCCTCGCCGTCGAGCAGCGAGATGCGTGCCGGGTCGAGGCGCCCCAGGCAGGCGTTGGTGGGCGTCATCAGCCAGCCGCCGTCGTCCAGCCGCAAGCTGATGTTGCCGCTGGAGCCCATGGTCAGGCCTCTGTCGAACAGCGACTTGCCCAGCGTGGCGATCTGTTCGCGCAGTCGCGTTTCATCTTGGCGGCTCATGCTCTCCCCTCTCCTGAGGTCAGTTGCTCCAGCATGGTGAAGGCCCGAGTGAAGAAATCCTTTCCGCCGAAGTTGCCGGACTTGAGCGTCAGCGACAGCGGAGCCTCTCGGCCAGGCCAGGGGGTCTGCGTCCAGGGCACCCCCGGATCGATCTGGCCACCGATGCGCAGCTGACGGACGCCCAGGGCCGAGACCACCGCACCTGACGTCTCGCCGCCGGCGACCACCAACCTGCCGACGCCCTCATCAACCAGCGTGCGCGCCAGCTGGCCCATGGCCTGCTCCACCGCCTCACCCGCGCGCTCGACCCCCAGCGTCGCCTGGGCGGCCTTGACCCGTTCTGGAGCGGCAGAGGCATAGACCAGCACCGGCTCACCCGCGGCGAGATGCTTGCGGGCGAAGGCCAGGGCCTCGGCCAGGTGGGACTCGTCCTCGGCCAACGCCTGCGGGTTCAGCGCAAAACCGGGATGGCGCTCGAGGAAATGCTCCACCTGGCCAAGCGTGGCGCGTGAACAACTGCCGGAGAGCACCAGCGCGCTGCCGGCGCTGGGGGAAAGCCGCCCTGGTTCGGAGACCTCCTCCAACCAGCCGCGGTGGCGATACTGCTCGGGCAGCGCCTGGCCCAGGCCGGAACCCCCGGTCACCAGCGGCATTTCCGCCACGGCCTCGGCCAGTACCTCGAGATCGCCCTCGTCGAGGGTGTCGCAGATCACATGGCACACGCCCTGCTCCGCCAGGGACCGAAGGTGGTCGCGCGTGGCATCAGCACCACCTGCCAGCACCGGTCGTGCCGCCAGGCCAACCGTTTGGGGGGTCTGGCGACCCAGCACCCGTACCAGATCGGCGTCGCGCATGGGGTTGAGGGGATGATGTTGCATGCCACTCTCATTGAGCAGCCGGTCGCCGACGAAGAGGTGACCCTGGTAGACGGTGCGTCCGTTGGCCGGAAAGGCCGGCACCATCACCGTCTGGGTGCTGCCCAGACGCTCCAGCAGGGCATCGCTGACGGGGCCGATATTGCCCCGCTCGGTGGAATCGAAGGTGGAGCAGTACTTGAAGAAGAACTGACGCGCGCCCTGGGCCTGCAGCCACGCCAGCGCCGCCAGGGACGCTTCCACGGCTTCGCCGGCCGGGCAGGAGCGGGACTTCAGCGCCACCACAACCGCATCGACATCGTTCAGCGCGAGCTCTCCTTCCGGCACACCGATCACCTGCAGGCAGCGCATGCCGCTGCGTACCAGGTTGTTGGCAAGGTCGGTGGCCCCGGTGAAGTCGTCGGCGATGGCACCCAGCACGATACTCATGGCCAGGCCTCTCCCTCGTCGTTGGCGGCTTCGGGCAGCGTGATGCCGGATAACCGCTCGTAGACCTTGATCACGGCGGCATCATCCTCACGACCAAAACCGGCGCCCTTGGCCGCCGTGAACTGCTGAAGTGCTGAAGATGCCACCGGCGTCGGCAGGGCCAGTTCGCGGCCGGTGTCGTGGACGATGTTGAGGTCCTTGACGAAGATGTCCACGGCGGACAGCGGCGTATAGTCCCCCTTGAGGATATGCGGCACCCGGTTCTCGAACATCCAGGAATTGCCCGCCGAGTGGGTGATCACCTCGTAGACGGTCTCCGGATCCAGACCCATGCGGATGCCCAGCGCCATGGCCTCGGCGGCGGTGGCGATATGCACGCCGGCGAGCAGCTGGTTGACCAGCTTCATGCTCGATCCGATGCCGGCCTCGTCACCCAGCCGATAGACGGTGGCGGCCATGCCGTCGAGGGCCGGGGCGGCCTTGTCGAAGGCTGTCGGCGAGCCGGAGGCCATCACCGACAGCTGCCCGGCCCGCGCCTTGGCGGCTCCGCCGCTGATCGGTGCATCGAGCATCTCGACCCCTGCCCTGGCCAGTCGCTCACCTAACCGGCGGGCGAAGCTGGGGGCCACCGTAGCGCACTGCAGCACCACCTTACCCGGGGCAAGGGCGTCCACCAGGCCCTGGTCACCGAACAGCACTTGCTCGACCTGATCGGCATTGACGACCACCAGCAGCACGATGTCGCAATGAGCCGCCAATTCCGCGGGAGTCGCGGCGCCGCGCCCCCCCCTGGCCTCGAAGGCCTGGCATGCCTGGGCCGATACATCACAGCCGGTCACCGCAAGCCCCTGTTCGAGCAGTGCAGTGGCCGTACCCATGCCCATGGCCCCTAGACCAATGACCCCTATGCGAGGCGTGCTTGCGGAAATCTCGCTCACCTTTCGATCTCCCGGTGGTCGCGTGCTTGTCTATGTTCTTTACTTCATGGTGGTAGCGCTAACATGTTAGCGCTAACATAGTTCTAGACGAGTGACTTCCCGGCAGCAAGCCCAGTGTGCAAGGATGAGACCAATGTCTAATTCGAACCCAGGCCAGCGGCGCCGGCGAGGTTCCGACCAGCCCACTCTGAAGCAAGTGGCTGATACGGCTGGTGTTTCTACCATTACCGTATCCCGCGCGCTGAACACGCCAGAGCGGGTCAATGAAGCGACCCGAAAACGGGTCCTCGAGGCCATCGACCAGGTGGGCTACGTGCCCAATCTTGTCGCCGGCAGCCTGGCGTCGGCCAGCTCCCGCTTCATCGCGGTGATCGTGCCGTCGCTGGCCAACGCGGTGTTCATCGAGGTGATCCGCAGCCTGCAGGAGACCTTCGAGGCACGCGGCTATCAGATCCTGCTCGGCAACACCGACTACGACCTGGATCGCGAGTATCAACTGGTGCGCACCTTCCTGGGCTGGTCGTGCTCGGCGCTGGTCACGGCAGGACTGCGTCACAGTGAGGCCTGTCTCGGCCTGCTCGGCAACTGGGACAAGCCGATCATGGAAGTCATGGAACTGGGCGAGGCTCTGGACCTGAATGTCGGCCTCGACCACCAGGAGGCCGGACGCTGCATGGCCCGCCACCTGTTGGCGCGGGGGCAACGCTCTATCGTCTATGTGGGGGCCTGCCTGGACAGGGACTACCGTGCCAGCATGCGCTTCACGGGACATCGCGAGGTGCTCGACGCCGCCGGTCTGGACGCTCCGCTCATCGAACTCGATCGACTGGGCAGCCTGGCGGCAGGCGCCGCCGGACTCGACCAGGTGCTGGCTGGCTTTCCCGAGGCAAGGGCCATCCACTTCGCCAACGATGACCTGGCGACCGGTGCCCTGCTGCATGCGCAGCGTCTCGGCCTGCGGGTCCCCGACGACATCGCCATCGCCGGCTTCAACGGCCTGGCGCTGGGCCAGCACGTCACGCCGCAGCTGACCACCATCCAGTCACCCCGCGAGACCATGGGCCGACTGGCGGCTGAGCAAGTGTTGAGGAGACTGGATCACCAGCCGCTGACGCAACGGCAGCAGGATGTCGGCTTCACCCTCATGGTCGGCCAGAGCACCTGAGAGCAGGCACCCCGGGGCCGACTCCCTCCCCAGCACGAACGGGACCGATTCGCGCTCTCCCAGCCTCGACTACCTCTCGAAGATCACGGTGCGTCTCGCATGCAGGAAGACGCGTCGCTCCACGTGGAGGGTCACGGCCTTCGCCAGCGCCAGACACTCGATATCCCGGCCCTTGGCCACCAGATCCTCCGGGTAGTCGGCGTGGCTGACCGAATCGACTGCCTGAGTGATGATAGGCCCCTCGTCAAGGTCCTCGTTGATGTAGTGGGCTGTCGCGCCGACCAGCTTCACGCCTTTCTCGTAGGCCTGATGATAGGGCTTCGCGCCCTTGAAGCCCGGCAGCAGCGAGTGGTGGATATTGATGGCACGACCGCTGAGCTTCTCGCACATGGTGCTGGAGAGCACCTGCATGTAGCGGGCGAGGATCACCAGCTCGGCATCGGTCTCCTCGATGACCCGGGCTACTTGGGCTTCCTGCTCGGGCTTGGTCTCGGGCGTGATCGGGAAGTGGTGGTAGGGCAGCCCGTGCCAGGTCGCAAGCGGCTCCAGGTCGGGATGGTTCGATACGATGGCACGGATCTCGATCGACAGCTGCCCGGTCCGGTAACGGTACAAGAGGTCGTTCAGACAGTGGTCCGCCTTGGAGACCATGATCACCACCGGAATATGCGTGCCCGGTGCGGTGAGCTCGAAGGCCATCTCGAACTCGCCGGCACGAGCCGCGAAGGCGGCCTGGAAGGCCTCGGCATCGAACGCGGCGTCCTGAGGAGTGAATTCGGTACGGATGAAGAAACGTTCGGCGAGGCGGTCATCGAAGGACTGCTGTTCGGTGATGTAGCAGCCGCTCTCCTTGAGAGCGCGAGTGACCACGTCCACGGTACCCAGCCGGCTGGGGCACTGGGCTGTGAGAATCCAGGTATCCACGCTCCGGTCGACACTGGGGTTCATGGGGCTCATGGGTCGTCTCCTGACGAAGCAGGCCGGGGCGAGCCCCGGCCTGGAAACACACGGTAAGAAAAGGCCGCGATCAGCGCTCGACGCTGATGCCATACGCCTCGCCGGCATCGAGCAACCAGCGATAGGTGTAGTCAGCGAAGCTGCGCCGTACCACCAGTTCCCAGCGCGACTCGCCGGGTCGGCGCAGGATCACCGTTGTCTTGGCAAAGACCGTGGTAACCCCCTTGCCGACCGGGAAATGGCTGGGATGGACATCGTAGACCACCGACTTCATCAGCAGCTCCCGGGCAGCCTCGCCCTCCAGCTCGATCAGGGTCTGGCCGCCGCTGACATTGCTGATGGCAAAGTGGGCGTCGGCCAGGGCCTCACGTAGCTGGTTCTCCAGCGCGAACTCCTCGCCGCCGGGCACGATCACCAGCCACTCGTCGGGTGAGATCCACTGAATGGAACGCTCACCCTCCGCGTCATGGACCAGGCCCTGAGGCTCGCCGGGCAACGAGACGCCAAGCACCTCGCGGACCGCCTCGTCGAGCACGATGGCGCCGCCCCGCAGGATCAGATGGCCGAGAAACGGCCGCTCGCGTAGTGTCGCGCGACTCCCGGCGGTGGGTGCCGGCGCGCCCGAACGGCGGTAGGCGTAGGCCAGCGGCGACTCCAGGGGGATCTTGGCCTCGGTGCGGGTATCAAAGGTCCTGACCGTTTCAACGGCAGTGTTAGACATTCTGGCGCTCTCCCTTGGGATCGATGAAGATCGTGCTGACGATTTCGGCCTCGTGGGTCTGGCCGTCGGCCATGGGCAGGTAGACGGTCTCGCCCATCTTCTGCTGGCCTCCCTTGACCACCGCCAGGGCAAAGCCCGAGTCCAGGGTCGGGCTGTAATAGCTCGAGGTCACGTGACCGACCATCGGCATGGGAATCGCATGTTTCGGATCGAGGACGATCTGCGCGCCCTCCTCCAGCACTACCTTGGGATTCTTGGGCTTGAGACCCACCAGCTGCTTGCGGTCGGTGCGCGAGGTATCCTGACGCGTCAGCGCACGCTGCCCGATCCAGGAGAACGGCTTGTCGTACCCCACGCACCACTTCATGCCGAGATCCTCCGGAGTGACCGAGCCGTCGGTCTCCTGTCCGGCGATGATGAAGCCCTTTTCCGCCCTCAGGACGTGCATCGTCTCAGTGCCGTAGGGCGTCAGGTCATATTTCTCGCCATGGGCGAACAGCGCCTCCCAGACATGCTGGGCATAATTGGCCTGGACGTTGATCTCGTAGGCGAGCTCGCCGGTGAAGGAGATGCGGAATACCCGCGCCGGGACATCGGCCACGGTGCCTTCACGCCAATCCATGAACTGGAACGCTTCGCGGTCGAGGTCGATGTCGGTGAGCTCGGCCAGCAGCTTGCGTGCCTCCGGCCCGGTGACGGTCATGGTCGCCCAGTGATCGGTCACCGAGGTGAAGTAGACCTGAAGCTCCGGCCACTCCGTCTGGTGCCAGAGTTCCAGCCACTCCAGCACGCCGGCCGCGCCGCCGGTGGTAGTGGTCATCAGGAAGTGGTTCTCGCCCAGGCAACTGGTGGTGCCGTCATCGAACACCATGCCGTCGTCCTTGCACATCAGCCCGTAGCGCACGCGGCCGGGCGCCAGCTTGGCCCACTTGTTGGTATAGACGCGCCCCAGGAATTCACGGGCGTCGGGGCCCTGAATGTCGATCTTGCCCAGCGTCGAAGCATCGAGGATACCCACTCCCTCGCGTACGGCGCGGCATTCCCGGACCACGGCTTCATGCATCGTCTCGATCTTGCCGTCGATCTTCCGCGGGAAATACCAGGGTCGCTTCCACTGGCCCACATCCTCGAACTCGGCGCCATGCTCCACGTGCCACTGGTGCATGGCGGTGTAGCGCTCGGGATCGAACAGCTCTCGGCAGTGACGCCCGACGATGGCGCCGATGGTCACCGGCGTGTAGTTGGGCCGGAACACCGTGGTGCCCACCTCGGGAATCGACTTTTCCAGGCAGCGCGCGGCAATGGCCATGCCGTTGATGTTGCCGAGCTTGCCCTGGTCGGTGCCGAAGCCCATGGCCGTGTAGCGCTTGACGTGCTCGATGGATTCGAAGCCCTCGCGGGTCGCCAGCTCGATGCCCGCCGCGGTAACGTCGTTCTGCAGGTCGACGAACTGCTTGGGTGCGCGCAGCGTCGGCTTCTCATGGGGCACCTGGTAGAGCGCGCAGGCCGCACCATCCCGACGTGCAGCGACCTTCGGCAGGCTAACCGCGACGGCCTCGAAGCCTGCCTCGCCGGCCGCCAAGCGGCCCGCTGCCTCGCCGTCCGCCAGCACCTCGGCGGTGGCGAAGACGCCCTTGGCACCGCCGGCCGCGCTCACGCCCTTCACCAGGGTCGGAACGAAGGCGAGCAGATCGTCGCGCCAGGTCGGCCGTGCGCCGGTGTGCGACGCCAGATGGATGACCGGGCTGTAGCCCCCGGAACTGGCGATGGTGTCGCACTCCAGGGTCTCGGCCTTGCCGACGACCCGAAAACCGTCCAGATCGACCTTCGCCACGCGCGCGCCGCTGACGCGCATCTCGCCCTTGGCCTCGATCACGGCACTGCCGGTAATGATGCGAATCCCCTGGGCGCGGGCCTGCTTGACCAGTTCGCCGTCAGGGTTGGCACGGGCATCGGCGATGGCCACCACCTCGCGGCCGCTCTCCAGCCAGTCCAGGGCGGCACGGTAGGCGTGATCATTGCTGGTGGAGAGCACCAGGCGACGCCCGGGGACAACCCCGTAGCGACGGATATAGGTCGACACGGCACCGGCGACCATATTGCCCGGCACGTCATTGTTGGCGTAGACCAGCGGCCGCTCATGGGTCCCGGTCGCCAGCACCACGCGGCCGGCCCGCACGCGATGCATGCGCGAGCGTACCTGTCGGCGTCCATTGAGCGGAGCTGCCGTTTCGCCGAGATGCTCGGTGCGACGCTCGTGAAGCGTCACGAAGTGGTGATCATGGTAGCCGTTGGCCGTGGTGCGCGGCAGCAGCGTCACGTTGTCCATGCCGGCCAGCGTCTTCAGGGTCTGGTCAACCCATTGAATCGCCGGCTTGCCATCGAGACGCTCCCGGGCATCCAGCAGCGAGCCGCCCATCTCCTCCTGTTCATCGACGAGAATCACCCGGGCACCGCTACGCGCGGCGGCCAGCGCGGCAGCGAGCCCCGCCGGTCCGGCGCCGATCACCAGCACCTCGCAGTGCTGATGCAGGTGGTCGTAGATGTCCGGATCGTTTTCCATGGGGCTGCGCCCCAGGCCCGCGCTCTTGCGAATGTACTTCTCGTAGGTCATCCACAGCGAGGCCGGGGCCATGAACGTCTTGTAGTAGAACCCGGGCGGCATGAACTTGCCGCCCAGCTTGCCGACCAGGCTCATCATGTCGCGCTGGACATTCGGCCAGCCGTTGGTGCTGCGCGCCTCCAGACCTTCGAACAGCGCCTGCTGGGTAGCACGCACATTGGGTACCTGCCCGGATTCGGTGCTGCCGAGCTGGACCACGGCATTGGGCTCCTCGGCTCCGGCTGCGACGATGCCCCGCGGCCGGGAGTACTTGAAGCTGCGATTGACGATCTCCACGCCGTTGGCCAGCAACGCAGAAGCCAGGGTGTCGCCGGCATGGCCCTGGTAGCGCGTGCCGTTGAAGGTGAAGCTCAGCTTGCGGGAGCGTTCGATGCGTCCGCCCTGGCCGAGTCGATTGGGTTGGCTCATGCGTGGACTCCTGCCTGTTGCGCGTCCTGTACCCGGCGCGTCGCCGACTCGGCGCTGCCGCCCTGGGGATGTTCAGCAGTGAACGACGGCTGCTCGCCCATCTTGTAGGTCTCGAGGATCTCGTAACTCACAGTATGACGCGTGATGTTGAAGAACTTGCGGCAACCCACGGCGTGTACCCACAGCTCGTGATGGATACCGCGGGGGTTGTCGCGGAAGAACAGATAATCGCCCCACTCCTCGTCGGTGCAGGCGGTGGGGTCCGCGGGCCGCGCGATATGGGCCTGGCCCTTGGGGTGGAACTCCTCCTCTTCCCGGAGCTCGCCGCAATAGGGACAGTGGATATAGAACATGGCGAAATCTCCTTAGTGGGCCACGCCGGCGGCACCGTGCTCATCGACGAGCGCCCCGGTATGGAAGCGGTCGATGGAAAACGGCGCCGCGATCGAGTGCATCTCGCCCTTGGCAAGACTGGCGGCGAAGACGTGCCCCGACCCCGGGGTGGCCTTGAAGCCGCCGGTACCCCAGCCGCAGTTGAAGTAGAGTCCCTTGACCCGGGTCTTGGAAAGAATCGGGCAGGCATCCGGGCAGGTATCGACGATCCCGCCCCACTGGCGGTTCATGCGCACCCGGGAGAAGATCGGGAACATCTCGACGATGGCCTGCAGGGTGTGCTCCACGGTGGGGTAGCTGCCGCGTTGACCGTAGCCGTTGTAGCCGTCGATACCCGCGCCGATGACCAGGTCACCCTTGTCCGACTGGCTGATGTAGCCGTGCACGTGGTTGGACATCACCACGGTATCGAGTACCGGCTTTAGCGGCTCCGACACCAGCGCCTGCAGCGGATGCGATTCCAGCGGCAGCTTGATGCCGGCCATCCCGGCCAGTACGCCGGAGTTGCCTGCCGTCACGCAACCGACGGTCCTGGCCTCGATGTCACCGCGGTTGGTATGCACGCCGTGGATCTGGCCGTCGCGGATCTTGAAGCCGGTCACCTCGGTCTGCTGGAGGATGTCGACCCCATGGGCATCGGCCGCACGAGCGAACCCCCAGGCCACGGCATCGTGACGCGCCACCCCGGCTCGCGGCTGCCAGGACGCCCCGAGCACCGGGTAGCGCGCGTTCTTCGAGCAGTCCATGATCGGCACCAGCGCCTGGACGCCCTTGGCATCCAGGACTTCTCCATCGATGCCGTTGAGGCGGTTGGCATTGACTCGGCGCTGGATATCCCGCATATCCTGCAGGGTATGGCCCAGATTCAGCACGCCGCGCTGGGAAAACATGACGTTGTAGTTCAGGTCCTGGGAGAGACCCTCCCACAGCTTCATCGAGTGCTCGTAGAGCGCCGCCGCTTCGTCCCACAGGTAGTTGGAACGCACGATGGTGGTGTTGCGGGCGGTGTTGCCGCCGCCCAGCCAGCCCTTCTCGATCACCGCCACATTCTTGACGCCGAACTCCTTGGCCAGATAGTAGGCCGTGGCCAGGCCATGGCCGCCCCCGCCGACGATGATCACGTCGTACTGCTTCTTGGGCGTGGGATTGCGCCACTGACGCTGCCAGTTCTCGTGGTGGCTCAGCGCGTGCTTGACCAGACCGAAGCCTGAATAATGTTGCATAGGGGTCTCCTCAGCTCGGCCTCGCCGGGCCCTGCCCGGCGGCCGGTTCAAGCGGTGGTTTCGACGGCAGTCTCGGCGGCGGCGGTGGCCGATCCATAGACCGGATGCCGAGCACACACCTCGGCGACCTTGGCCTGTACCTCGGCTTCCACGGCGGCGGTGGCTTGCCCGGCGGCCAGAGCGTCCAGGATGTCGCAGATCCAGCCTGCCAGGGCCTCACAGTCCGCTTCATCGAAGCCACGAGTGGTGACGGCCGGCGTACCGATGCGCAGTCCCGAGGTCACGAAGGGGCTCTGGGGATCGTTGGGCACGGCATTCTTGTTGACGGTGATGTGGGCCCGACCCAGCGCCGCATCGGCGTCCTTGCCGGTCACCCCCTGGCGAATCAGCGACACCAGAAAGAGATGGTCATCGGTGCCACCGGAAACCACGTCGAAGTCTCGCTCGACGAAGACCTTCGCCATGCGCCGGGCGTTGTCGATCACCCGCTGCTGATAGCGCACGAAGTCCTGGCTCATGGCCTCGCGAAACGCCACGGCCTTGGCGGCGATGACGTGCATGAGCGGGCCGCCCTGCTGACCCGGAAAGACCGCACCGTTGAGCTTCTTGTAGAGCGCCTCGTCGCCAGCGGCGGAAAGGATCAAGCCGCCGCGTGGTCCACGCAGGGTCTTGTGAGTCGTGGTGGTCACCACATGGGCATGGGGCAGCGGGCTCGGATAGTGGCCGGCGGCGACCAGACCGGCGACGTGGGCCATGTCCACCAGCAGCCAGGCGCCCACGGCGTCGGCGATATCGCGGAAGCGACGCCAGTTGACGACGCGAGAATAGGCCGAGAAACCGGCGATGATCATCCTGGGCTGGTGCTCGTGAGCGAGTCGCTCGACCTCGGCGTAGTCGATTTCACCGGTCTCCGGGTTCAGCCCGTACTGGACGGCCTTGTAATATTTCCCGGAGAAATTGGGCGCCGCCCCATGGGTCAGGTGGCCACCATGGGCCAGACTCATGCCCAGCACGGTATCGCCCGGCGAGACCAGCGCCATGAAGGCGGCGGCGTTGGCCTGTGCGCCGGAATGGGGCTGGACGTTGGCGTAGTCGGCGCCGAAGAGGTCACAGGCGCGATCGATGGCCAGCTGCTCGACCACGTCGACGTGCTCGCAGCCGCCATAGTAGCGCTTGCCGGGGTAGCCCTCGGCGTACTTGTTGGTCAGCTGGGTACCCTGGGCTTCCATCACCTGGGGACTGGCATAGTTCTCCGAGGCGATCAGCTCGATATGGGCTTCCTGGCGGGCCATCTCGTCGGCGATGGCGGCAGCAATCTGCGGGTCGGTCGTTGTAAGGTTGTTGGTGTTCATGACATCACCCTGGTGGTTGGCTTCGTTACGTTAAGAGAAAGAGGCGCAAGACGTATTCTGGAAACGACGCCGCCGTCATTGCGCGAGACAGGTGTCTGGAATAGGTATAGAGCCCCGGCGGCAGGACACCGCGCGGTCAATACTCCACCACCAGGTCGCCCAGCGGCTTGCTGCAGCAGGAGAGGATATAACCCTCCGCCACATCCTCATCGGTGATGCCGCCGTTGTGTTCCATCTCGACCTGGCCGGCAGACAGCGGGACGCGGCAGGTCCCGCAGATCCCCATGCCGCAGGCCTTGGGGATATGCAGCCCCAGCTTGGCGGCAGCGTTGTGCACCGTGTCATCGGGGTGGACACGCACGCTCTTGCCGGACAGGCGGAACTCGACGCTGATCATGTCGGCGATATCGAACTCCTCGGCTTCGGCCTCGGCCTGCTCGACGTGCCCGATCACCTCCTCCTGGACCGCCAGCGGCGTGGCGCCGAACGACTCCTCGTGGTAGTGCGCCATGTCGAAACCCTTGGCCCGAAGCAGCCTCTTGATGGCTTCCATGTACGGCGTCGGGCCACAGCAGAAGATCTCGCGCTCCATGAAATCGGGCGCCATCAGCTCGAGCATCGGCAGGCCGAGATAGCCACGAAAGCCGGCCCAGGCCTCCCCCAGCTCGTCGCTACGCTCGCACACGATATGCAGACGGAAGTCGGGGATCCGCGAGAAGATGTGCTCGAGTTCACGATGGAAGATGACGTCACGCGGCGTCCGCGCGCTATGCACGAACTGCAGGTCCACGGCCGCATTGGTATCGAAGAACCAGCGGGCCATCGACATGAGAGGCGTGATGCCGACACCGCCGGAGAGCATCAGCACCTTTTCCGCGGGGTAGTCGATGACGTTGAAGTTGCCAACCGGCCCATGAACGGCCAGCTCGTCGTTGACCCCCAGGTTGTCGTGAAGCCAATTGGAGACCAGTCCTCCGGGGATACGCTTGACGGTGATCGAAAAGCTATAGGGGACGGACGGCGAACTGGAGATGGTGTAGGAGCGCATCACCTGCTGGCCATCGATCTCCAACTCCAGCGTCACGAACTGCCCGGGCTTGAAGAAGAACATCACGGGCTGCTCGGCCATGAAGCAGAAAGTTCGGGTATCCCAGGTTTCCTGGATCACCTTGACGCAACGCACCATGTGGCGGCCGTTGGTCCAGGTCTGGGTCGTGACGGGATTGAGAAAGCTCATTGTCATTATCGTATCGCCCGGGCTGCAGCATGAGGGTATCCGGCTGCGAGTGACTCGCTTGCCGTTGTGCGCATTCTGCGCAGGGTGATGTCTCGCGACTTGCCTGCCAGCGACACGGACATGCCCATGGCCTCCGGCCCGAGCGTCTCTTGTTGGGGGTCGCGTCGTTGCCGCATCACCGGGCGTCGTGGCCAGACAACTGTCCCCGCAGCCGCTGATCCACACTCGCCGCCATCCGCCACCTTCATCGCCCGTGAGCGGCCACCCACAAGACCCCGGTTTTCCCCGAACAGCCCCGAGGCCGCCCGAGCGGCCCAGCAAGAGGACATATCGCCATGGATCCCATCTCTCCCGCTCGCCTGGATGACCCTCTGCCATCGGCACGCGAGGCCACCGCCGAAATGCTGACTCAGCGCCGTCGGCACTTCTCGTTGCCCCAGCCCTTCTATAACGATGCCCGTTTGTTCGCCCTGGACATGCAGGAGATCTTCGAGAAGGAGTGGTTGTTCGCCGGGATGAGCTGCGAGATCCCCGCCAAGGGCAACTACATGACCCTGGACGTGGGCGACAATCCGGTGATCATCGTGCGGGGCGACAATGGCAGGATTCATGCCTTCCATAACGTGTGTCGCCATCGCGGCTCCCGACTCTGCGTCAGCGACAAGGGCAAGGTCGCCAAGCTGGTCTGCCCCTACCATCAGTGGACCTACGAGCTGGACGGGCGTCTGCTGTTCGCCGGCAGTGACATGGGCGCCAACTTCGACCTCGCGGCCTACGGACTCAAGCCCGTCAACGTGCGAAGTGCCGGCGGCTACATCTTCGTCAGCCTGGCCGAGACGCCCCCCGCCATCGATGACTTCCTCGAGAGCCTCGAGCACTACCTCGCCCCTTACGACATGGACAACGTCAAGGTGGCGGTGGAATCCAGCATCGTCGAGCAGGCCAACTGGAAGCTGGTGATCGAGAACAATCGCGAGTGCTACCACTGCAACGCCGCCCATCCCGAGCTGCTCAACTCGCTTCAGGAGTTCGACGACAGCGAGGACCCGCGCGCCACGCCGGCTTACAAGGCACTGGTGGCGCGCAAGCAGCAGCAGTGGGATGCGATGGGCGTGCCGTGGCAGCTCAAGCGCCTTAGCAAGCGCAACCGTCTGACGCGCACGCCCCTGCTGGAAGGCACCGTCTCGATGACCGTCGACGGCCGGCCGGGATGCCGCAAGCTGATGGGGCATCTTCCCAATGCCGACGTGGGCGCCTTGCGCATTCTCCACCTGCCCAATTCCTGGAATCACTTCCTGGGCGACCATGCGGTAGTGTTCCGCGTGATGCCCCTCGGGCCCCAGCAGACGGTGGTGACCACCAAGTGGCTGGTCCACAAGGATGCCGTGGAGGGCGTCGATTATGACGCGACCCAACTGCGCCGCGTCTGGGACGCCACCAACGAACAGGACCGCCGCCTGGCGGAAGAGAACCAGCGGGGGATCAACTCCAAAGGCTACGAGCCCGGCCCCTATTCGGAGACATACGAGTTCGGCGTCATCGACTTCATCGACTGGTACAGCGAGAGCCTGCTGGAGAATCTCGGCCACACCGCGCCGAGCCTGAGGGTGGTAGAGGGCTGAGGCGAGCCGTCACCGTCACATCGGGCCCCGCCATCGTGCGGGGCCCGATGCTGTTCGCTCAGGGAGAGAGGGGAGACCGCGCACGCCGGCGCCTGGAAGCGCGGCGGGCGGGGGTTTCGGCGGGCACACCCAAGGGCAGAGACACGTGCTCACGCAGCAAGGGGAAGGAATCGGACTTGTGGGGAATCGCCATGGCGCTCACGAAGTGCTCCTGGAAGCGGGGCTCGGTGGCGGTCTCGACCTTCTCGACGCGGCGGACCACTTCCTCGATCTCGCGGCGCGCCTTGCGGCTGAGCAGGGCGATGCGCGCCCCCGTGCCGGCGGCGTTGCCGGCTGACGTGACGTAACCCAGATCGCAGTCAGGGATCAGCCCCAGGATCATGGCGTACTTGACGTCGATATGAGCCCCGAAGGCTCCGGCGAGACGAATGCGGTCAACGCGTTCGGTACCGAATTGCTCCATCAGCAGGCGGATACCGGCGTAGAGCGCCGCCTTGGCCAATTGGATGGCACGAATGTCGTTCTGGGTAATGGCCAGGGTACGGCTCTCGTCGCGGTGCAGCACGTAGGAAAAGGTCCGCCCGTCTGCCACGACCCTCCCGCTGCGTGAGGACAGGCCGCCCTGCACGACGCCATCCTGGCTGATGATACCGGCCAGGTACATCTCGGCGATTACCTCGATGATCCCCGAGCCGCAGATACCGGTGACCCCATAGGGTGACACACCCTCCTCGAAGCCCGCCTCATCGGACCACTGTTCGCAGCCAATCACCTTGAAGCGGGGCTCCAGCGTCATCGGGTCGATACGCACACGCTCGATGGCGCCGGATGCCGCCCGCTGCCCGCCGCTGATCTGGGCGCCCTCGAAGGCCGGTCCGGTGGGACTGGAGCAGGCCAACAGCCGATGGCGATTGCCCAGCACGATCTCGGCGTTGGTGCCCACGTCGACCAGCAGCATCAGCTCCTCGCCCAGGTAGGGCGTCTCGGAAAGGATCATGCCGGCGGTGTCGGCACCTACGTGCCCGGCGATGCACGGCAGGCCATAGACCCGGGCGCTGGGATGAATGACCAGGTCCATCTCGGTGGCCCATAGCCCGTCGATGGCCTCGTCGGTGGCGAGCGCGAAGGGTGCCCCGCCCAGTTCCACCGGATTGATACCGAACACCAGGCTCTGCATGATCGGGTTGCCGACAAACGTGGCCTCGAGAATGGCATCCACGTGTACGTCGGCCTCGGCGGCCAGCTCCACGGTGAGCTCGTTCAGGGCATCACGCACCGAGCGCGTCATGGCCAGTTCGCCACCCGGGTTCATCATGATATAGGAGACACGGCTCATCAGGTCTTCGCCGAAGCGGATCTGCGGGTTCATGCGCCCCGCAGAGGCCACCACCACGCCGGTCTGCAGGTTACACAGGTGGGCGGCGATGGTCGTCGATCCCACATCCACTGCCATGCCGTAGATCTGCTCCTGGAAACCTGACCACACGCCGATGATGCGCCGGTCATCGTAGACCGCCACCGTCACGCCCCAGCCGCCCTGTCGCAGGGCCGCCTGCAGCTGCTGGACGACCCGGATATCGTTCTCCAGCTCGACCAGGTTCCAGTCGTATGCCAGCGCATCCTTGAGTCGCCGCAGGTCCGAGGCGGGCACGTGCATGTCCGGCTCCTGCACTTCCACATAGTAGAGGCGCACGATGGGGTTGAGCTCGATATCGAGCACCTCGGCCCGCTTGCGGACGATCTGGCGGTGCACCTGGCTCGAGGACGGCACGTCGATCACGGCGTCACCCAGCAGCTGGGTCGAGCAGCTCAGCCGCCGCCCGGCGCGCAGCGGCCCGCGGCGCGTCTCCCAGGCCTGCTCGGTGGGGCTCTTGGCGGTGAGGTGATCCGGCCACGACTCGACCCCGTGCTTGGAAAAGCGGCCCTCGCAGAGGTCCACCTGGCAGCGGCCGCACAGACCGCGCCCGCCGCACACAGAATCGATATCGACCCCCAGTGCGCGGGCGGCTTCCAGCACCGGGGTACCTATCGGGAAGCGTCCGCGGCGCCCGGAAGGCGTAAAGACAACGAGCGCGTCGTCAGCATCGGGCATGGGGACCTCCGTCCGCCGGGGATTCATCAGGGACGATCCAGCCTCAGCTGACGGCACGCCGGCGGCGGGTCTGGCGACGCCCGCGTCCCTCGGCACCGTCCGCGCCCACGGCCGGCGGCTCGCGGAACTTCTGTATCCAGCGCATGCAATCGGGGTCGTGCCCCATCATCACGTCGGCCCCCATGATCGAGGTCATGATCTCGCTGTGCAGCGGGTTGGTGATCGCCGAGGTCATCCCCGAGGCGATGGCCATGCTCATGAACGCACCGTTGATGCCGTTGCGGTTGGGGAGGCCGAAGCTGACGTTGGAGGCCCCGCAGGTGGTGTTGACCCTGAGTTCCTTCTGCAGGCGCTGGCAGAGGGCAAACACCTGGCGACCCGCCGAGCCCACGGCACCGATCGGCATCACTAGCGGGTCGACCACCACGTCGCTAGCGGGAATGCCATGGTCAGCGGCACGCTCGACGATCTTCTTGGCGATGGCGAAACGCACGTCCGGGTCCTGGGAGATGCCCGTCTCGTCGTTGCTGATCGCCACCACCGCCGCCCCATGCTTCTTGACCAGCGGCAACACCGCCTCGAGGCTCTCGTCCTCGCCGGTCACAGAATTCACCAGCGCCTTCCCCTTGTAGACGGAAAGGCCAGCTTCCAAGGCCTTGACGATGGATGAGTCAATGCAGAGTGGCACGTCGGCCAGCGACTGCACCAGCTCGATGGTCTGAGCGAGGATGGCCGGCTCATCGGCCAGCGGAATGCCGGCGTTGATGTCCAGCATGTGCGCGCCATGCGCCAGTTGGGCCTCCACGTCCTGGACCACGCGGGAGAAGTCGCCGGCAGCCATCTCCGCCGCCAGCTGCTTGCGCCCGGTGGGGTTGATGCGCTCGCCGATGACCACGAAGTGGCGCTCGAAGCCGAGCACGACTTCCTTCTTGTGCGAGCTGATAACGGTGTCTGTCATGGTGCTTCCTCAATGGTGATGTCTTGTTGTTGCTATCTAACGTTGCCCTCTATCGTTGCCAGCACGACGAACGTGTTTCCGGGGTGGTGTCTTCACCGACAAAGCACGGTCATCCCTGAACGGGTTCGAGCACTTCGGGCTGCGCATCGGGGGATTCGGGGTTGAGCTCGGCCGGATTGTCGCGCCCCGGATACCAGGGGACCCGCCCCTCCAGCACCCCGGTGGTCTCGATGATTTCGGCCACGGTGTGCTCCTGGCGGTAGGCCATGATGTGGGCACCGCTGACGCCGGGGATCTCGCGGATCTGGTGCAACAGATCCATGCACAGCCGCTTGCCCTCTTCTTTCTGGTTCTCGGCTCCCTCGAGACGAGCGATCACGGCATCCGGGATATGGACGCCGGGCACTTTCTCGCGAATCCAGCGGGCGCTACGCGCCGACGCCAAGGGGCCGATGCCGGGCAAGATGAAGACGCGATCCGGCCCCTCGAGCAGCCCCAGGTCGTTCACCTTGAGCATGAAGTCGCGCAGTCGGGGAATGTCGAAACAGTACTGGGTCTGGATGAACTGCGCGCCGGCGGAGGCCTTCTTGGCGAGCCGGTGCGGCCGCCACTCCAGGGGGGGAACGAAGGGATTCTCAGCCGCGCCGAGAAAGATCCGCGGCGGCACGTTGATCTTGCGACCGCTCTGGAAGCAGCAGTCGTCACGCATGCCGCGGGCAATCGCCAGCAGCGACATGGAATCGAGGTCGAACACCGGCTTGGCCTGAGGATGGTCGCCCGCCTGGACGCCGTCGCCGGAGAGACACAGCAGGTTGCAGGCGCCCATGGCCGCGGCACCGAGGATCTCGCCTTGCATGGCGATACGGTTCCGGTCGCGGCAGGACATCTGCAGAATGGTCGCGTAGCCCACGCGTGTGAGCAGTGAACAGACCCCGACACTGGACATGTGGCAGTGCGCGCCGGAACCGTCGGTGGCGTTGATGGCATCCACGTAGCCGTCGAAGATCGCTGCACGCTTGAGCACCTCGGCGGGATCAGCCGAGTCGGGGGGGTCGATCTCGCTCGTGATGGCGAACTTGCCGGCGCGTAGCACGCGCTCCAGTCGCCCGGGCGAGACATGCCCCGGCAAGATGGGCAGGGAATAGCCCGGCACGGGCTCATCGTCGAACTTCATGATCCATCGGCTCCGCTATCCGCGCGCTCGCGGGGATCATCGGCCAGCTCACGTACCACGCGCAGCCAGGAGGAGGTGTCCTTGAGGCGAAAATCCACCGGCTCCTGCACCACCTGGATGCGATCGCCATACGCCATCTGACGACTGCCTTCCCACGCATCGACCCAGACACAGCGCATTTCCGGCTTGACCTCGCAGTTCCCGTCGGCACGAACGCCACCACAGGGCCCGTTGCGCAGGTTTTTCGGACAGTTCATCGGGCATGACATGCCGGTAGCGGAGAGCGTGCACTTGCCACACATCTGACAGTCGAAGAGAAACCCCTTGACGCGTTTCTCGACAGCCTTGACCGGACCTTCAGCCCGTTGATAGCCGATCCGGCGCCACACCGGGTGCAACCTGATCAGCACCGGTTCGAAGCCCCGGTACAGCCTCTCGAACAGTCGTGCGTGTCGAACCACCCAGTGCCTCACCTTATACATCTTCTACCTCCTTGACCGACGCGGCCTTGTCGTCACACCGATCATGGTCGTTATCGGGGAACCCCAGATGCCGAGGTTCCTAGAGCGGGCTCAGCGAGCCCCTTGTGACGTACCAGCCGCTTGAGCGCCTCGTCGTCAAAGCAGGCCTCGAGGCGCGCCGCTTCGGCTTCAGCCTCCGCCTGCAGGTCGCCGCCACACTCACGGGGCGCGCTGCGCTGCCAGTCGGCCAGATAGGCCTCCGAACCGCCCTTGCCGGCACGCATGGCCGCGCGGTCGATAGCGTGCTGGAAGCGCGGTGACAGCAGCACCTTGGCGGTCTTGCGTCCCTGCTTGGCAATCACCTGCGCGGGAATGTCTCGCCAGCTGACGATGGTCAACGTGCCCATGTGGTCTCCTCGATGCTCGCCGTGTCGGCCGGTTCGATCAGGCGCACCAGACTGGTCTCCAGACTCCCGTACCCCGTGAAATGCGACTCGTAGGACAGACCCAGTCGGTCCGCCGCTCGGCGCGCTTGGGCTTCTAGGGCGGGATCGCGGCGCTGTGACAGATAGACGAGCCGGCGATACTGTCCGAAATAGGCGCTGGCAAGCTCCGGATGACGCGCGATGCCCAGTTCCTGAATGACCAGCCGATCGAAGTGGCGCACCAGGAAATCGGTCAGATAGAACGTACCCGGTTCATGCTCGCTGAGCGCTGCCATCACCGACTCCCCGGCATAGGTGTCATAGCAGTGCGCGCCCGGCAATCGTTCGACACCGTAGGCCCCCAGCATGGCGTCCAGTTGACCCCCGGTCCCGCAGTCGCCATAGGCGACAAGAATGCGCTGATCCTGCGACGCCATTTCCAGTTTTTCCGCCACGGCAGCAGGAATCCGTTTCGGGCGGTTGTGGAGATCCGCTGGCAGACATTCCAGGCGGACATTGCGCCACCCATTGGCACCAATCAGGGCCTTGATCTCCCTGGACAGGGCTCCGCAGGCGATGATCAGCACGGGCTGCATCGTTGAACCTCCAGGCGTCAGGAAGCGCGACGCTGGGCAATGAGTTCTTTGGCCATATCGACGGCCACGCCGGCATCACGGCAATAGGCATCGGCGCCGATGGCCTGACCAAATTCCTCATTGAGTGGGGCACCCCCCACCATGACGATAATGTCGTCACGCAAGCCTTTTTCGACCAGGGTATCAATGACGACTTTCATGTAAGGCATGGTGGTAGTCAGAAGCGCCGACATGCCAAGAATGTCCGGCTTATGCGTCTCTAACGCTTCGAGATAAGTCTCCACCGGGATATTGATACCGATGTCGACCACTTCAAACCCTGCACCCTCCATCATCATCGATACGAGGTTCTTGCCGATATCATGAATATCGCCCTTGACGGTGCCGATGACGATCTTGCCGATGGTCTCTGAACCCGACTGGGCAAGAAGAGGTCGCAGCACCTCCATACCGCCTTTCATGGAGTTGGCCGCCAGCAGCACCTCGGGGACGAAGAGAATGCCGTCACGGAAATCGACCCCGACGATGGCCATGCCACCCACCAGTGCCTCATCGAGCACCTGGTCGGCAGTCCAGCTGCGCGCCAACAGGATCTCGGTGCCTTCGACCACCTCTTCGCGCAGGCCGTTGTACAGATCGTCATGCATCTGCTCGATCAGCTCATCATCCGGCAAGTCGTTGAGATCAAAGTCTTCGTCTTCATTGTACTGATCTGTCATCGCAGTCCGCTCCCTGTCATGACACCCCATCACGACAAGGGTGATGGTTGCGATTACAAGGTAGGCCTACCACAGACAAGCAACATCCATCCAAGCGACGCATGCATGCCGAGAAACGTCATGCCATTGACTTTGCCGCCTCACTCTCGAAGAAGAGAGGTAACAAATTGATTTATGTCATTTTTTATAAACCCCCGAAGGGATTTTACAGGTCGCGGCAACGACGCTCTGCGTCGCCTCCAGACATGTGCTCGAGCATGGTCGGAGTACATTGCCCAGAAGTCGGCCAAAACAACAATCAATCCAGCGAGAATCGCCATGTCTGCAATGACCGAAGGGAAGAACATCTATGTGCTGAAGGCGAGCTGCCGAGGCGCCATCGGTACCGTTTCTCGCCTCAGCACCTTTATGGCTGAACGCAATTGCTACATTATGGAGATGGCGCAGTTCGACGAGATTGATACCGGCAACTTCTATGTCCGATGCGTCTTTTCCTCCACGCCTCATGTTACTCCCCCACTGGAAGAGCTAAAGGAGGCCTTTGGTAGTAGCGTCGCCGAAGTTGACGGCATGGAGTGGGACATACACGACACCCTCACTCCACCCAAGGTGCTTATCATGGTGTCGAAATTCGACCACTGCCTTGATGACCTGCTTTATCGGAAGCGCACGGGCGAGATCAAGATGGAGATCCCGGCCATCGTCTCCAACCATCCCGACCTCAAGCGGCTCGCCGACTGGTACGAGATCCCCTTCCATCATCTACCCGTGACGCCGGACACCAAGGAGGGTCAAGAAAGAAGGTTGTTGGAAATTGTCGAGGAAACCGGCGCTGAACTGGTTGTTCTGGCCCGCTACATGCAAATTCTTTCTTCCCGTCTTTGCGAGGAACTGGCGGGTCGTGCCATCAATATCCACCACTCCTTCCTGCCCGGCTTCAAGGGCGCCAAGCCCTATCACCAGGCCTTCGAACGGGGGGTCAAGCTGATCGGTGCCACCGCCCACTACGTCACCACCGATCTCGACGAGGGCCCGATCATCGAACAGATCGTCGAGCGCGTCGATCACACCTACAGCCCGGCTCAACTGTCTGCTGTCGGACGCGACGCCGAGAACATGGCGCTGTCGCGGGCTGTAAGGTTTCACCTGGAGCACCGCGTGTTTGCCAACGGCAACAAGACCGTCGTATTCCGTTGACGGAAGGAGAAACATCATGTTGCCAATCTCGCCACGACAGCCGCTGTGATGACCAACAAAAAGGAAGACCACCATGACCGCCCCCAACACTCGCCGACGTACCCGCGCCAGCGGTGGCCGTCGCAACGCTCGGGGTGCCGCTCAAGCCGCGGCACTGCCCTACGCCACGCGCCGTATTCCCTACTTCGAGGTACTCGACGACGCAGGACTATCCCTCATCGAGGAGAATGCCGAGACCATCCTCGAGGAGATCGGCATCGATTTCCGCGACGACGAGGAAGCGTTGCAGATCTGGCGCGATGCCGGTGCCGACGTGCAGGGTGAGCGTGTACGCATGCCGCGCGACCTCTGCCGCCGGCTGATCCAGGACAGCGCCCCGCGTCAGTTCACCCAGCAAGCGCGCAACCCCGAGCGCAACGTTGAGATCGGCGGCCCACACACCGTCTATGCGCCCGCCTACGGCTGCCCCTTCGTGTACGACATAGACCAGGGACGTCGCTACGGCACCCTCGAGGACTTTCAGAACTTCGTCAAGCTCGCCTATCAGTCACCGAGCCTTCACCACTCAGGCGGCACTATCTGCGAGCCGGTCGACCTGCCGGTCAACAAGCGCCACTTCGACATGATCTACAGCCACATGAAGTATTCCGACAAGTGCTTCATGGGCTCGGTGACGCACCCCGACCGCGCTCATGACACGGTGGAGATGGCCAAGATCCTGTTCGGTGATCGCTGGAGCGATCCCGACACCGGCAAGCCGCGCACCTGCGTGATCAGCCTGATCAACGCCAACTCGCCGATGACCTTCGACGACACCATGCTGGGAGCCGCCAAGGTCTATGCCAGGGCCAATCAGGCGTGCATCATCACCCCCTTCATCCTGGCCGGGGCCATGTCGCCGGTGACCGTGGCCGGCACCGCCGCCCAGACCCTGGCCGAGGCCATGGCGGGTATGGCCTTCGTGCAGCTGGTGAACCCGGGTGCGCCGGTGGTGATGGGGAGCTTCGCCAGTTCCATGTCGATGCAGTCCGGCGCGCCCACCTTCGGCACGCCGGAGCCGGCGCTGATGCTCTACGCCATGGCCAACCTGTCTCGCCGCCTTGGCGTACCCTTTCGCTCCGGCGGCTCATTCACCGCCTCAAAACTGCCTGACGCCCAGGCCGCCAGCGAGAGCGCCAATACCCTGCTGCCGACCACCCTGGGTGGCGTCAACTTCGCCTTGCACTCGGCGGGCTGGCTGGAGGGCGGGCTGGCGATGGGTTACGAGAAATTCGTCATGGATGCCGACCAGACCGGCATGATGCAGACCCTGCTCAAGGGCGTCGACCTCTCGGAAAACGGCCAGGCCATGGATGCCATCCGCGAGGTCGGGCCCGGCAAGCACTTCCTGGGCTGCGCGCACACCCAGGCCAACTTCAAGGATGCCTTCTACCTCTCGCCGATCACCGACAACAACAGCTTCGAGCAGTGGGACGCCGACGGCCGGCTGGACATGGCCCAGCGTGCCAACGCGCGCTGGAAGAAGCTGCTCTCCGAGTACGAGGCCCCGGCCCTGGACCCGGCAGTCGACGAGGCCCTGCTCGCCTACATGGCCGAGCGCAAGGCTGCCTTCCCCGATTCCAACGTCTGACCCTTCGGGCTCACGGGAGCCGCTACCCATGGTGCCGGCCGAGCACAATGCTGCTGGCCGGCTGCCATGTCATGGTCAAGAGGGTTTAGAGCCGATAGCATGGCGCCGTCGCCGGGGGAAGCGTCCCGCTCACTATCGACCCAGTACCGGCATAAGCTGAGTAGCGATAGCGTCGCGCACGGCCGGGAGTACCACGTCGCGCCGACGCGACAGGTCGTCGACCAGACCAGGCAGCCCGGCAAGCTCACCGACCGCGTAGGCCGCGGCGGCTCGCTCGGCGCACGCCTCGGGGCTCGCCCCCGGCGCCACCTCGAGGCCCAACGCTACCAGGCGATCACGGAAATCATCGCCATCGATCAGTTCGACGATCATCATGCGCGGTCCTCCTTCTTCTCAGTCGTCTTCCACCAATGCTGACGCCGCGCGCTCCAACCGGCAGGCGGCATACTTGAACTCGGGAATCTTGCCGTCGGGGTCGAGCGCCGGATTGGTCAGCAGGTTGGCCGCCGCCTCCACGTAGCAGAAGGGCACGAACACCATCCCCTCCGCCATCAGCGGATCGACCCGCGCCTTCAGGGTAATGTCCCCTCGCCGGGTGGTGATGGTGATCGGCTCACCCGGCGTCAGGCGCAGGCGCACCAGCTCGGCCGGGGCCAGGCTCGCCACCGGCTCGGGCTCGAGGTCGTCGAGCACCCGACTGCGACGGGTCATGGAGCCGGTATGCCAATGCTCCAGCTGGCGACCGGTGATCAGCACCGTAGGGTAGTCGCCGTCGATAGGCTCGTCCGGCGGCAGCGGCCGTGTCGGGGTAAACCTGGCCCGTCCGCCCTCACGCGGGAAGGTCTCCGAGAACACCACGTCCGCCCCGGGGGCATCCTCGGCGGGACAGGGATAGGTCACCGAGCTCTCGCGCTCGAGACGCTCCCAGGTGATGTGATCGAGGGAGGCCATGCCCTGCTTCATCTCGGCGAACACCTCACGCGGGTGCGTATAGCCCCAGTCCAGGCCCAGGCGCGTGGCGATCTGCTGGATGATCCACCAGTCGGGCTTGGCTTCTCCGGGGAGCGGGACGGCGGCGCGACCCAGCTGTACCTGGCGGTTGGTGTTGGTGACGCTGCCATCCTTCTCCGGCCAGGCCGAAGCGGGCAGGATGACATCGGCGAACTGGGCGGTCTCGGTAACGAACAGATCCTGCACCACCAGATGCTCCAGGGTCGCCAGGGCCGCCCGGGCATGGTCGAGGTCCGGGTCGGACATCGCCGGATTCTCGCCGAGGATATACATCCCCTTGATGGTCCCGGCCGTGATGGCATCCATGATCTCCACCACGGTAAGTCCCGGGGTCGCATCGAGGGGCGTGTTCCAGAGCTCCTCGAAGGCGGCGCGGACCTGGGCGTCGGTCACCGGCTGGTAGTCGGGCAGCACCATGGGGATCATACCGGCATCCGAGGCGCCCTGAACGTTGTTCTGGCCGCGCAGCGGGTGCAGGCCGGTGCCGGGGCGACCGGTGTGGCCGCAGGCCAGCGCCAGCGAGATCAGGCAGCGGGCGTTGTCGGTACCGTGGACGTGCTGGGAGATGCCCATGCCCCAGAAGATCATCGCCTTGTCGGCGCCGGCGTAGAGCCGGGAGAGTTCGCGGATCTGTTCGGGCGCCACGCCACAGGCCGGCGACATCGCCTCGGGGGTCAGCTCGCGCACATGGGCCTTGAGCGCCTCGAAACCCTCGGTGTGGGCATCGATATAGGCCTGATCAAAGAGCCCCTCGCTGACGATGACGTTGAGCATGGCGTTGTAGAGCGAGACGTCGCCGCCGGGCGTGAAGCGCACGCTGCGATGGGCGTAGACGTCCAGTGCCTGGCCGCGGGGATCGAGGATGATCAGCTTGGTGCCGCCCCTCGCCGCCTGCTTGAAGTAGGTGGCCGCTACCGGGTGGTTGATCGCCGGGTTGCAGCCGGTAAGGATCACCACGTCGGCCTCGAGCGCCTGCATGAAGGAGGCCGTCACCGCCCCCGAGCCGATGCACTCCATCAGTGCCGCCACGGAGCTTGCGTGACACAGCCGGGTGCAGTGGTCGACATGGTTGCTGCCGAAGCCGGTGCGTACCAGCTTCTGGAACAGCCAGGCCTCCTCGTTGGAGCACTTGGCGCTGCCGAAGCCGGCCAGGCCGTCGGGGCCCTGGGCCGACTTGATTGCCTTCAGGCCGTCGGCGGCAATCTCCAGCGCCTCGTCCCAGCTGGCCTCGCGGAAATGGGTCAGCGGGTGGCGCGGGTCGAAGTCGGGATCGAGCCCCTTGGGCACGCCCGGCCGGCGGATCAGCGGCCGGGTGAGGCGCGCGGGATGGTAGGGGTAGTCGAAGCCGAAGCGCCCCTTGACGCACAGCCGCCCCTGGTTCGAGGGGCCGTCGCGCCCCTCGACGAAGAGGATCTTCTCGTCCTTGATGTGGTAGGTGAGCTGGCAGCCCACGCCGCAGTAGGGACAGACCGAGTCGACGGTGCGATCGGCGGCGCGAGAATCGCCGCGACCGGCGGCGTCGATCAGGGTCGCCGGCATCAGCGCACCGGTGGGGCAGGCCTGGACGCACTCGCCGCAGGCCACGCAGGTGCTCTCCCCCATGGGGTCGTCGAAGTCGAAGACGATCTTCGAGGCGGCCCCTCGATGGGCCAGGCCGATGACGTCGTTGCCCTGCACTTCGCGGCAGGCGCGCACACAGAGGTTGCACTCGATGCAGGCATCGAGATTGACGTTCATCGCCGAATGGGTGGCGTCGTGGCCCGCGGCATGGGGGAGCGAGGCCGCCCGCTCGGCCACGTGATGCACCGTGGGCGCGGCGCGTTCGGCCCGCGCCGGCAGGCGCTCGCGCACCGCGCTGGCATCGATGGCCAGTTGGTCGGCCATGGCCCAGAAGTGGCTCGAACGGTCGGGGCCGTCGTCGCGCTCGGGCTGGTCGGCGACCAGCAGCTCCATGACGCCCTCGCGGGACACCCGCGCCCGCTCGGACGTGGCGCTCTTCACCACCATGCCGGGTGCTGCCTCGCGCAGGCAGCTCGCTGCCAGCACGCGCTCGCCCTTGACCTCCACCATGCAGGCGCGACAGTTGCCGTCGCTGCGATACCCCGGCGCGTCCTTGAAGCAGAGATGGGGGATGGTCTCGCCGGCGCGCCTGGCCACCTGCCAGAGGGTCTCGCCGGGATAGGCGTCGACCTCGGCGCCATCCAGGATCAGGGTAAAGGTCTCGTGTGCCATCATCTGTCTCCCTACCCTTTCACGATGACGTTCTGGGCGGCGAGTTCGCCGCGGAAATCCTTGAGCAGCCCCAGCACCGGATTGGGCGCCGCCTGCCCCAGGCCACAGATGGAGGCGTCCATCATCACCTGCGACAAGCGTTCGAGCTCCTCGACCCGCCACTCGTCGCGTTCGAGCAGGCTGAGCATCTTCTCGGTGCCGACCCGGCACGGCGTGCACTGGCCGCAGGATTCGTCGGCGAAGAAGGCCAGCAGATTGGTCGCCACCGCCTTCAGGTCGTCCTGGTCGGAGAGCACGATGATGGCCGCCGAGCCGATAAAGCAGCCCGCTTCCTGGAGGGTGTCGAAGTCCAGCGGCAGATCGGCCTTGCTGGCCGGGAGTATCCCCCCGGAGGCGCCGCCGGGCAGGTAGCCGGCCAGGCGATGCCCCTCGGCCATGCCGCCGCCATACTCCTCGACCAGCTCGCTCAAGGTGATGCCGGCGGGTGCCAGATGGACGCCGGGACGCCGCACCCGGCCGGAAAGCGAGAAGCTTCTCAAACCCGACCGGCCATGGCGGCCGTGGCTGGCGAACCAGTCGGCGCCCTTCTGGTGGATGAGCGGGATCCAGTAGACGGTCTCGACGTTGTTGACCAGGGTCGGCTGGCCGAAGAGCCCCTTCTGGGCGACGAAGGGCGGGCGATGGCGGGGCTTGCCCGGCTTGCCCTCCAGCGACTCGATCATCGCCGACTCCTCGCCACAGATGTAGGCACCGGCGCCCCGACGCAGCACGACGTACCCCGGCGGCACGAGGCCTTCGGCCTCGAGCTCGGCGATCGCTTCATGAAGCACCCGGTGTAGCCCGGGGTACTCGTCACGCAGGTAGATATAGAGCGCCTCGGCCTCCACCGCCCAGGCGCTGACCAGGGCCCCCTCGAGGAAGCGGTGCGGCGAGCGCTCCAGGTAGTAGCGATCCTTGAAGGTGCCGGGCTCACCCTCGTCGGCGTTGATCGCACAATAGCGTGGCCCGGGTTCCTGGCGCACGAAGTGCCACTTCTTGAAGGTGGGAAAGCCCGCACCGCCCAGGCCGCGCAGGTTGGAGCGTTCGAGCGTTTCCATCAGTGCCTCGACCGTCACGCGACCCGCGTGGCAGTCGGCGAGCAGCTCGAAGCCGCCCTCGGCGCGATAGTCCGCCAGGCGCTGCCAGACGATCGTCTCGGGATGGAAGTGGCCGGTATCCACCACCGCCTCTACCCCCTCGGCGGTGGCAAACAGCACATGGTGGTGCCCCACCTCCACCACCGGCGCCGTCTCGCAGCGACCCATGCAGGGCGCCCGCACTACCCGCACCGCTCGCGGGTCGACGCCCGCCTTGAGCTCAGCCTCGAGGGTGGCGGCGCCGGCCAACTGGCAGGAGAGCGAGTCGCAGACCCGCACCGTCACCTCGGGCGGCGGCGCCTGGTCGTCATGCACCACGTCGAAGTGTGCGTAGAAGGTCGCCGTCTCGTAGACCGCCGCCATGGGCAGATTCATGTAGGCGGCCAGCGCCCGCAGCGTCACCAGCGGCAGATGACCGTGGGCATCCTGGATAGCGTGCAGGTGCTCGATCAGCAGGTCACGGCGCCGGAGCCCTGGGTCGCTGCGCTCGTCGCCGAGCAGCTGGCGCAGCGCGGCCAGGGCAACGGGAGGCAGGTCGCGGCCACGGGGCCTGCCGCGGAAGCGGCGCGGGGGAGTGACGGTCTCGACGGTCATGGCGGGCTCGTTGTTGTGCTTGTGAGGTAACGCGGTATCGACGGGTACTGCCCCTCGCGGGCAACGACGGGCATCATCGGAATGGTGTCACTCGCCCGGCGTCAGGACAATCACCGGGCGCCGGGCCGGTGAGCGAATGGATATGAGGATGTCGCTCTCGGCATATCTCGCCGTCGGCTATCTCCTACATGGCAGCATAGGCTACCATCTCGACAAGCATCTCCTCGCGGGCGAAGCCCGAGACGATGATCGCGGCACGATTGGGATAGGGCGCGCTGACGTAGTCGGCATAGAGCCGATTGACCGTCGCCAGGTCCTCGCGACGGGTGACGTAGATCAGCACCTGGGTCAGGTTCTGCATGTCGCCCCCGGCACAGGCCAGGGTGTGACGCAGGTTTTCCAGGGTCTGGCGGGCCTGGGCCTCGATACCCCCATCGACCACGGCACCATCGGCACCGATGGGAATCTGGGCGGTGAAGAGAATCCCGTTACCGATCACGGCCCACTCGAGCGGGGCCTTGGCGGCATAGAGGTCGGTGGTGACGGGTTGGATCATGGAAGCAGTCTCGTGAAGAGGGATGGGTCAGTCATTGTCGGTGACGCCGGCACCGGCGCCGCCCCTGGAGGCCTCACTGGATTCCACCAGGATGCGGTGGGCCAGCGTCTTGAGGCGCGCCCAGATGGCATCGTCCACCTCGATGCCTTCCTTGAGCGCCAGCTCTCGGCAGGCCAGCAGCTCCGACTCGGGGTGATGGGCCAACAGGTCGAGGTCATGGTCGGCGTCCAGCGACGGAAGCAGCTCCACATGGTTGGCCATCACCAGGGTGATGCCGTCGTTGGGCTCATTCTCCTCGGGCACATCGCGTACCGAGTAGACACGGACCTCGGGGGTGGTATGGCCCGCACGAAAGCCCACCACCTGCTCGGTGAGCGGCACCTGGGCATTGCGCCAGAAGGCGGTGATGTTCATGCCTCGCCCCGCCAGCCGCGAGAGGTAGCCCATGATCAGCTGGCGATTGTGGCAGCGACGGATCTTGACCACCGAGAGACCGCGGGCCCGGGCCTTGGCGAAACCTAGCTCGGTGGCCAGGCTGATGCTGCGCAGCACGCTGTGGCCCTGGCCGTCGAGCACCGCCAGATCACCGTCCTGGTAGATCACCCTTGTCAGCGCCTCGGGATCTTCGGCGAGCAGATAATCCAGGCCCCGGTTGAGCTGCTCGACACCGTGCAGGCCGTGACACTGCATCCAGGCGACCATGTCGGCCGCGTCTGCCGCATCGCCGTCCTCGAAACCGATCCCGCTGAACGCCTTGCGGCACAGGCCCTGAAGTTCGTTGTAGGACACCTTCATTCGGCTATCTCTCCCGAACGCCCATGAAATGGCCTTGTAACCCCCTCCCGGGCGGGCTCGAGGGGAAAGCTCCAGTCGTCGAAATCGGCGAGATCCTCCGGCTCGGCGTTGAGCTCCTCGACCAGCGGCGCCCCCTGGAAGAGGGTGATCCGTACCCAGCGATCCGACTTGGGATCGAAACGGCTCGCCCCGAAGAAGGAGAGCTTGGTGCGCAGCAGGTGCATCGGCTTCATGTCGCGGTGCCAGAGGTTGGCGTGGATATCGCCATAGGGCGCCTTGACCAGGGTCTGGATACGGCGCACGACTTCCTTGTGGCGAGGATGCTCGAGCAGGAAGTCGACCACCGTGGCCCGTGGGTGAGTCTCCAGAAAGACGCAGACTTGCTTATGGGTGCGCGCGACCCGCGGACCGATGCCGATGGGCATCTCCTTCTCGGCACCGGCTTCTTCATGGCGAACCCCGAGCCGCGGCTCTTCCTTCTCGGCGGAGCGATACCAGAACCAGTAGGAACCCTCGCGGCTCTCGTAGTCATGCGCCAGGGCCCAGCCATAGTGGGTCTCGATCAGCTGTCGCAGGCGCATCAGCGGCATGTCGGGCTCGAGATCGAGGTTCTCCACCACCCCCATGCGATCTTCCAGGGCATCCACCTGGTCCGGATAGAGCTCGATCAACAGCGTATTGATCAGCTCCTGGGCCTCCAGCGACAGGGTCCTGGCACTCCACTCGACCAGCTGCTGCCAGAGGTCGGGTTCCAGCGGCACACTGGAAAGCCAGGTCAGCACGTCGGGCAGCGCGGCCACGGTGGCGGCGTTGCGCTCGGACTGCTCGGTATCCTCGGTGACCGTCTCTTCAAGGTGCCTCAGGGCGCGTCTGGTCAACGCCATGAGGCGAGCACGATCGGCCTCCTCGGGCATCTGGCGCAGTGCCAGCGTCAACGCCGTCTCTCGCTGGGCAATCCATTGAGCGATCAGCTGAGGATGATTGATCAGGAAGGGGGCCATGCCCAGCCCCGTGGAGTTACCGATGCCCAGGTAACGCCGCAGTTCGGTGGCCAGCCGACAGGCGGTATCCGGAGAGCGGCAGGCCGCCAGATGCTCCACCTGCTCGATGGAGAAGTGGCGCAGCAGGTAGACTCCTGCCATCTGCGCCGAGAAGGGGCGCCGGAAGTCGGGGTTGTCAATCAGTCGGGCGAAGTCGGCGATGCCGAACTTGCCGTTCCCGTAGACCGCCGTGGTGCGATACAGGTAGCCGACCCGGGTCAGCCAGGCGGGATCCGGCTGATCGCCTCGCGACAGGGCCTCGACGAAGTGGGAGAAGTTGCGCAGGCTCTTGTTGGCCCGCGACAGGACCAGCACCCTGGGGTGCTGGCGTCCCGCTTCCTGCAGCGGCACGTTGGCGGCCATCTGTTCCAGCAGGCTGTCGTCGACATCGCCCTCCACCATACCGAAGGTTACGTCCCAGGCCTCGGCGATGACCCGGTCGGAACGCTTTGCGTCGTCCAGCGGCTGGGCAAACATCACGCCGTGGTAGCGGCCATGGGGCGTCTGCAGGCGATAGATGGCCGTACCGTTGCCATTGGCGTCCAGGTCGAAGCGAACTCGGCTGATCTGCCACCGCTGGCGGGCCATCTGGCGCACCAGGCTGCGCACGAAGCTCAGTCGAGTGGCATGCAGACTGCCGAGCCGCTCGAGTCGCATCACCTCATCGGCAGGACGCAGACCCATGGGCGTCGCCGCCAGGCTTTCCACATCAGTCATTGACGATCACCTTGGGACGAGTGGTGAGACCCTGCTGACGCGCCATGGCATAGGCCGCCTGGGGTCCGGTCCACAGTGAGGGCAGCAGCACCAGCGAGACGGGAATCGCGGTGATCACGATGAACTGCTGAAGCACGCCGATCTGGCCGGACCCCATGTACAGCAGGATGGCGGCCATCAACGACATGGACACGCCCCAGAAGACGCGAACACCGACATGGGGCCGATCATGCCCGGTGCAGACCACGGCAATGGCGTAACTCATGGAGTCGCCGGTCGTCGCCACGAAGATGGTGGTCAGCAGCAGGATGGCCAGGGCCATGAAGGTGCCGCCCGGAAGAGCCTGAGCGACCGTCAGGGTGGCAACATCGAACTGGAAGTTGTTCAGCGCCTCGGTCAGGTCGAACACTTCGGTCAACTGATAATGAATCCCCGAGCCGCCCAGCAGGGTGAACCAAACGGTCGTGGCGATGGGCGCCATGACCGCCACGGCGAGAATCATCTGGCGGATGGTGCGCCCGCGAGAGATCCGCGCCACAAAGATGGCCATCAGCGGGCCGTAGCCGATGAACCAGGCAAAGAAGAATACCGTCCACCACTGCATCCACCAGGCCGGGGCGGTTTCCGAGGTCATGGTGGCCATGGCCAGGAATGAGCTGATGTACTCGCCGAAGCCCTGCAGGTAGGCGTTGGTCAGGAAGAGGGTGGGGCCGAAGAGGAAGATCACCGCGGCGATACCCAGTGCCAGGAAGACATTCAGACGACTGAGCAACTGAATGCCCTTGTTGATACCGGTGGCGGCCGAGGTGACATAGAGCACCCCCAGTACCACCAGGATCACCAGCTGGGTGCCGTACCCCTCGGCAGTCCCGACCAGCTCATGCAGCCCGAAACTGACCTGGGTGGCCAGGAAGCCGATCGGCCCGACGGTGCCCGCCACGACAGCGATCACGCAGCAGGCATCGACCACCCCGCCGAGCCAGCCGCCCATCACACGCTCGCCGAAGACCGGATAGAGCAGCGTCCGGGGCTGCAGAGGCAAGCCCTTGTCATAGTGGGAATGGGCCAGTACCACGGCAGTCAACGAGCCGAGTACCGCCCAGGCCAGGAAGCCCCAGTGCATGAATGACTGCGCCAGGGCACCGGCCACCGCTTCCACGGACCCCGCCTCGGTGTCGAAGGCGGGCGGCGTGACCACGAAGTGATAGACCGGCTCGCCGGCGGCGAAGAAGACGCCACCCCCGGCCAGCAGGGTACACATGATGATCGATAGCCACTTGAAGGTACTCAGCTCGGGCGTGTCGAGCCCCCCGACCCTGGCGCTGGCGGCCGGCGAGATGGCGAGCCCCATGGCGATGAAGAAGGTCAACAGCAGCAGCAGCTGGAAGTAGGAGCCGAGCATGGCAGCCGTCCAGGCGAAACCGTTGCCGATGGCAGCGGCCACACCGTCGACGTCGATGATCGACCAAACGACGAACAACACGACGAAACCCACGCTGAGCCCCAGGACAACGGGGTCACCGAAGCGGTTCGAGTGCCGGGAGGTGGGTCTTTCCGATGATGGGTGATCGGGCGTACTCATGATGTTTTCCTTGTTATGGGATGTACCGTCGGTCAGGGGAAGTCAGGCCGTGACAGGGATAGCGGCACGCTCGAGCAATGCCACCCAGTTGCGGCCCATGATGCGTTCAACCTCGGACTCGTCGAAGCCACGCTCGCGCAGCCCGTCGATCAGGTTGGGAAAGTCCCGGCTGTCGCGCAGCCAGGGCAGAGGGCGGGGCCAACCGGCATTGCTGGCACTGCCCTCGCCGTAGTCCATTTCCTTGGACCAGCGTCCGTTTCGCATCCATTCGAGCACCGAGGCGGGCTGGTCCTGGCAGAGATCGGTACCCAGGCCCACATGGTCGATCCCCATGAGGTCGACGGTCCGTGCGATCATCTCGCAGTAGGCCTCGAGGGTGCAGTCCGGACCATCCTTGAGATGGAACGGATAGGCCGAGAAGCCCAGCAGGCCATCGCACTCGGCGATCGCCTCGAGCACGCGATTCGACTTGTTGCGCTTGGCCGGGTGGAAGAACTCGGGGTTGGCATGGGAGATGATCACCGGTCGCTCGGAGAGCTCGATCGCCTCCAGGGTGGAACGCTCGGCGCTGTGGGACATGTCGATCACCATGCCGACGCGGTTCATCTCGCGGATCACCTGGCGGCCGAAGCGCGTGATGCCGCTGTCCTCGCTTTCGTAGCAGCCACAGGCCAGCAGGCTCTGATTGTTATAGGTCAGCTGCATGATCATCAGGCCCAGGCGACGCATCACCGCCACCATGTCGATATCATCCTCGATGGGCGAGCAATTCTGGGCCCCCAGGAAGATGCCGACCTTGCCGGCAGCTCGGGCACGCTCGATGTCGCCAGGCTCGCGCACCGGCATGATCAGATCGTGATGCTGCTCGAAGCGTCGATTCCATTCACCGAGCCTGGAGAGGGTCTCGCGGGTGGTCTCGTGATAGACCAGGGTGGCATGCACGGCATTCACGCCACCCTCATGCATCTGCTGGAAGATCTCCCGGGACCAGTTAGAGTACTGCAGGCCGTCGACGGTCAGCATTGGCTTGGACATGGAGCGCTCCTCGGTCCCTGACTCAGTTGGCTTTGACATAGCAGGTCTTGACCACGGTGTAGAACTCGCGGGCATAGCGACCCTGCTCGCGAGGACCGAAGCTCGAGTCCTTGCGGCCGCCGAACGGCACGTGGTAATCGGTGCCGGCGGTCGCCAGGTTGACCATCACGCAGCCGGTCTCGGCACGGGCCTTGAACTCGCTGGCGAGTTTCAGGGAGTCGGTGATGATGCCGGCGGTCAGGCCGAAGTGGGTATCGTTGAGGGTCTCGATGGCCTCCTCGGCATCCGCGACCTTGATCACACAGGCGATCGGGCCGAATACCTCCTCGCGGTTGATCGCCATGTCGTTGGTGGTCTCGGTGAACAGCGTCGGCGCCATGTAATAACCCTGGGTGTCACGCTCGAGGCGCTCGCCACCGAAGGCCAGCCGGGCACCCTGCTCCTTGGCCCGCTCGATCCAGGCCAGGTTGGATTCGAGCTGGCGAGCATCCGCCACGGGGCCGACCTGGACGCCCTCCGCCAGGGCATGGCCCACCGTCGCCCGATCCAGCCGAGCGATGAGCTTCTCGACGAAGGCGTCATGGACCGCCGCAGTGACGATCAGCCGTGAGGACGCCGTGCATTTCTGGCCGGTGCCGGAATAGGCGCCGGCGAAGGCCGCCTCCACCGCCAGATCGAGGTCGGCATCGTCGGCGACGATCAGCGCATTCTTGGACCCCATCTCCAGCTGGCATTTCACCAGATTGCCGGCGGTGGCCCCCGCCACGCGTCGTCCCACTTCCAGCGAGCCGGTGAAGCTCAGGGCATCGATGTCGGGGCTGGAGATCAGGGTATCGCCGACGCTGCCACCGGGGCCCATCAGCAGGTTGAAAGTGCCGGGAGGCAGCGACTGGCGACTGATGATCTCGGTCAACGCCCAGGCGCTGGCCGGGACCAGATTGGCCGGCTTGAAGATCACCGCGTTGCCGAACGCCAGGGCCGGGGCGATCTTCCACACCGCCGTGGCCATGGGGAAGTTCCAGGGGCTGATCACACCGACCACGCCGACCGGCTCGCGGCGCGTCTCGACCTCGACACCGGGGCGCACGGAATCCACCCGGTCGTCGATCTGGCGCAACACCTCGGCGGCGTAATAATGGAAGAACTGCGCCGAGCGATAGACTTCACCCACGCCTTCGGCCAGGGGCTTGCCCTCTTCGCGGGAGAGCAGGCGACCCAGTTCGTCCTTGCGTGCCACCAGTTCATCACCGATGGCCATCAGCACCGCATAGCGCTTCTCCAGACCGGTCTTCGCCCACTCCCGCTGGCCTTGCCGGGCCGCGGCGATGGCCTCGCCGACCTGGGCGACACTGGCCTGGGCATAGTGGCCAATCAGATCGTCGACGTCCGAGGGGTTGTGGTTGGCGATGGTCGACTCGCCCTCGAGCCACTGACCGGCGATGAAAAGCGGATAGGAATGGGACATGGGATACCTCCTGAATGGCGTTGACGCCATCCTAGGAGAGTGACCAAGATAAGAATAATCAATAAACCCGATAAAATGATCAGGAAGACTTACCATGCTGCCGGAACTGAAGCTTCAGCCGCTGCGCTGCATGTTGGCGATTCTCGACCAGGGCGGCTTCCATGCTGCCGCCAAGCACCTGCATCGCAGCCAGCCGGCGATCTCCATGGCGGTCCGCGACCTGGAGGAGCGCCTCGGCCAGCCCCTGTTCGAGAAGGGCAATGGCAAGGTGCTGCTGACACCCTTCGGTCAATGGTGCGCCCCTCGCTTTCGCGAACTGGTCGCCCACCACGACCGCGTGAGCCGCGATGCCCAGGCCATGGCCAGCCATCGGGCCGGTCGGGTTGATATCGCGGCGGTGCCCTCGGTGGCCAGTCGGCTGATGCCCGGCATCCTGGCAAGCTTCGTGAGCGAGTATCCGGGTATCGAGATCAGCCTGCAGGACGGCCACTCCGAACTGGTGGCTCAGATGGTGGTGACGGGAGAGGTGGAGCTGGGGATCACCAGCCTCTGGCAACCCCAGGAGGCACTGGAGTCGACTCCGCTGCTGCATGATGAAATCGGCGTGGTGTGTCGGGAGGATCATCCTCTCGCCGCTCATCAGAGCCTGCACTGGCGTGAGCTGACCGGGCATGCCCTGATCCGCAACGGCACCTCAAGGTTGCTCGAGGGCTCTCCCGCTGAGGGGCTGCTCGAGCAAAGTGCCCTTTACATTTCCAATATGATCTCGCTGACCGCGATGCTGGAGGCGGGCATCGGCATTACCACCCTGCCGCGCCTGGCATTTCAGGAAGAGCATGACCGGCTGCGCTTCGTGCCGCTATCGAATCCCCGTCTGGAGCGCCGGATCGGACTGGTCTCCCGGGCAAGCGTCAGTCTGTCGCCGGCGGCAGCGGCCATGCAACGGCATGTGATGGCCTACCTGGCAGAACGCAAGACATGAGGAACGGCAATCGGGTGGGCCCGCTTCCGCGAGGACCCACCCGGAACCGGCTATGCCAGTGGGCTCAGGCAGCGACGCTGCCGTGGGGGTCCATGACAAATTTCTTTGCCGCACCGCCGTCGAAGTCGGCATATCCCTGAGGCGCCTGGTCCAGCGTGATCATCTGGACGTTGACCGCATCGGCAATATTCACCTTGCCGAAGAGAATTGCCTGCATCAGCGGACGGTGGTACTTCATCACCGGACACTGGCCGGTATGGAAGCTGTGCGACTTGGCCCAACCGAGGCCGAAGCGCATGCTCAGTGCCCCCTGCTTGGCGGCGTCGTCGGCGGCGCCCGGGTCTTCTGTCACGTAGAGGCCGGGGATGCCGATCTGGCCACCGGCCCGGGTCAGTGACATGGCGGAGTTCAGAACGGTGGCGGGCGCCTCCTTGCCGTGGTTACAACCACAGGCATGGGCCTCGAAGCCGACACAGTCGACGAAGGCATCGACTTCACGCTCGCCGAGGATCGCTTCTATCCTGTCGGCCATGTCGCCTTCCTGGGTCAGGTCGAGGGTCTCGCAGCCGAAACTGCGGGCCTGAGCCAGGCGCTCTTCGATCATGTCGCCGACGATCACGCAGGCGGCCCCCAGCAGCTGGGCGGAGACCGCCGCTGCCAGGCCCACCGGGCCGGCGCCCGCAATGTAGACGGTGCTGCCCGGCCCGACGCCTGCGGTCACGCAGCCGTGGAACCCGGTGGGGAAGATGTCGGAGAGCAGGGTCAGGTCCCGGATCTTCTCCATGGCCTGATCGGCATCCGGGAACTTCAGCAGATTGAAATCCGCGTAGGGCACCATGACGTACTCGGTCTGGCCGCCGACCCAGCCGCCCATGTCCACATAGCCGTAAGCCGCTCCAGGCCGGGACGGATTGACGTTCAGGCAGATGCCGGTCCGGCCCTCCTTGCAGTTGCGGCAGCGACCGCAGGCAATGTTGAACGGTACCGATACCAGATCACCCGGCTTGATGAACTCGACATCGCGGCCACACTCGACCACCAGGCCGGTGATCTCGTGGCCCAGCACCAGGCCGGGCTGCGCGGTCGTGCGCCCGCGCACCATGTGCTGATCGCTGCCGCAGATGTTGGTGGTGACGACCTTCAGGATCACGCCGTGTTCGCACTTGCGATTGCCGAGGGCGAGTTCCGGATAGGCGATGGACTCGACGGCGACTTCGCCCGGGCCCTTGTAGACGACTCCGCGGTTGGCGGCACTCATGGCTGGCTCCTCTATATTGTTATCACGCACGGCGTGGTGATGACGGCTGATTCCGCTGCACCAGCCTAAGTCCTTCGGAGCAACCCACTTGCCCCACAGAGGCACCCGCATGCCAGTTAGAGACATCGCCAGTTCGTGGGCCATCAGACACCCCCTCCAAGTTGCACGGGGGGTCGACCTCAGCAGAGCGAACAGGCATGGTTGTGCTCTCTGTGCCGCCACGGCCCTCGAGGCCAAGGAGAATCCACCGATGTCGAATCGTTTCGCAAGACGCCTGTGCATGACCGCCCTGCTGTCGCTGCTGGCCCTGGGCTCGCATGCCGTCGCCCAGCAGACAACGCAGGGAGCCGATGTCCGCACCGAGCAATTCCGGGACTGGGAGGTCATCTGCCCGCCCGCCGGAAGCCAGGGCGCCTGCACCATGAGCCAGCTGGTCACCAACCCGAACAGCGACGAACCCCTGATGCGAGTGATCGTGGGCTATCCCCCCGAGCTCGAGGGTCGCCCGGCGATGACCTTCCTGCTGCCGCTGGGCGTGCGTCTCGCGCCGGGCCTGCAGCTGAGCGTGGGCGGCGGCGAGCCGGCCCAGTTCCCTTATCAGGTCTGCCTGGAACAGAGCTGCCGTGCCGACCTGCCGCTCGAACCCTCGCTGCTGGAATCGCTGCGCAGCGGCACCAGCGCGACCCTCAGCCTGATCGGTCCACGTGGAAACCGCATGGATCTGGATATCTCTCTGATGGGTTTCACCGACGCCAGCTCGCGCATCGCGCCTTGAGGTTTCAGCCTGCCAAGTAACGACGAGAGCCCCGGCACCTGGCCGGGGCTTTCATCGCTTGGCGGGCTGCTGCATCAGCGGGGCAGGACCCCCTCCTCGCGCAGCAGCTTGAAGATCGCTTCCGCGGCCTGCTCGCTGCTGACGCCCTCCAGCACCTGTCCACTGCCCCCCTCTGCCTTGACGGCGGCCGCCTTGAAACGGTCCCTTGCCGAAGCCGACTTGACGATCTTCAGGCGCTTGGGCCGTTTCCGGGCCGGCACCATCGGCCATTCGGCCAGCTCATGATCGAGCTCGGCGGCCACCGGGGTGGCCTCGAGCTCGGCGCGGCGCGCGGGGCCGAACGCACTCTGGCGTGCCGTCGGAGCCGCCGCGTCGACGCTGACGATGGCGGGCAAGCGCACCTGCAGGCGCCGGCGCTGGCCGCGGGGCAGGGCCTGGAGCAGCGTCGCCACACCGTTCTCTACCTTTTCCACCGCCGCCAGGCCGTTGACCAGGGGCCAGCCAAGATGCTCGGCCAGGGCATAGGGCAGCAGCCCGGACCCTTCGCCCCGTTCCGCTCTGGCGCCGGTGATCACCAGCTGCGGCTGCGCCGCGGCCAAGTGCTCGGCCAGGGCCGGAATGGCATCAGCCCCCTCTGTCTGCTCCAGCAGCGTCAGGCTGTCCAGCCCCGTGCCCGCGGTCATGCCTAAGTAACCGCGCAGGGCCGATTCGCTCTCCTCTAGGTGCGGGCCGGCATGCAGCAAGCCGATCCGTGAGCCGGGCAGCCGCGCCTCCAGACCCAGGGCCAGCTCCAGGCCTCGAGCATCCTGGTCGGCACGGCGGGCACGCCCGGTGATGGGGTGGCGCCCCACCGAGACCAGTACGACTACCTCGACTCCCTGCTGCTCAGGCCGCATTGCGCTGCCCTCCTCGCTGCTGTTCCACCTTGGCGACCAGGGCGGAGAGTATCTCGCCGGCATCGCCGATCACCGCCAGGTCGGCGCGCTTGATCATGTCGCAACCGGGATCCAGGTTGATGGCCACCACCTTGTCGCAGCTCTGGATGCCCTGCAGGTGCTGAATGGCCCCAGAGATACCCACCGCCAGATACACCCTGGCGGTGACCCAGGTGCCGGTAGCGCCCACCTGACGATCGCGTGCCATGAAGCCGTCGTCGACGGCGACGCGCGAAGCCCCCTCGGTGGCCCCGAGCACCCTGGCGGCATGATGGAAGCCGTCCCAGTCCTTGACGCCATTGCCCCCCGACAGGATGAACTCCGCCTCGGCCAGGGCCACGCCGGCGGGGTCTACCGCCACCTGCCCCAGGTCCTCGATGCGCGACAAGGCACTGGGCACGGCTGCCGTCAGGCTCAGCGGCAGGGCGGCGTGGCGCGTCTCGTCCACCGGCTCGGCGCACTCGGAGAGGGCGAGGGCGACGCGCGGCAGGGGACGCTGGATATCCAGGCTCTCCGCGGCACCGCGGGCCGTGCAGCGCCAGCCCAGCGCCGCGTCGCCATCGCCCTCGATCTGCCAGACCCCGGTGGCGGGGCGCTCACCCAGGCGCAACCCCAGACGCCGCCCCAGGTCGGCACCGCCCAGGGGGGAGTCGGGGAGCAGCCAGTGGCGTGGCGCCAGCTCCCTCTCCACGGCCATCAGTGCCGCCAGGCGTGCCTCGGGAGCGAAGCCGGCATAGGCCTCATCGACGAAATGCAGCACCCGATCGACTCCCGCCTCCCCAAAGGCCTGCTCTTTCATCTCGCCGCCCCCCTCGCCATTGTGCTGCCCAAATATCACGGCCAGTACGGCACCGGGATGTTCTGGGTCGGCATCAGCCAGACGCCGAGCCAGCCCCAGCAGGTCCTTGTCATGGCTGGAGAGGCGCCCGCCAGAGAGTTCCGGCACCACCGCCACCAGGAAGGCCGGGGCCTCGATGGTCACGTTGCGACGCCTATCCTGGGCCGCCTGGTGGGCCCCACCCGCGACTCTGCCGCCTTGCTGGGCGCCACTGCGGTCGATGCGCTTGACGCCATTGGGGCCGATAAAGCCGATGGCGTGGGGGTTCTTGCGCGTGACCCCCTGGGGACCCAGCCATTCGCTGGCGACCCCACCGCCCCCGATTTCTCCAAGGGCGGCAAGTACACTGGCATGCTCGGGATGCAGGCGGTTGCGAGCGACCCACTCGCGGCGTGGATCACGGCGGCGAATCTCATCCATCAGCTCACCTCCTCTAACTGGGGTTGGCGGGATAGAGAGGCGGCCTGGGCAGCAGGACGCACCAAAAGAGCGTCAGCGACCAGCTCGGCAATATCGCGCACCTCAGCAGTGGCGTCGACGACGCCCTCCAGCATGGCGGTGCACTGGGGACAGCCCACCGCCACCAGCGCGGCGCCGCTCTCCTTGACGTCGTCCATGCGCATATCGGGAATGCGCCGCTCGCCGGGGATATCGGTGATCGGCGCACCACCACCGCCACCGCAGCAGCGCGAACGGAAGCCGGAGCGTTGCATCTCGTTGAGCTCGATGCCCAGCGCCTCGAGGACGCGGCGCGGCGCCTCGTACTCGCCGTTGTAGCGGCCCAGGTAGCAGGGGTCGTGATAGGTCACGCTGCCGCCCTTCCAGGGTGAGAACGCCAGCCGACCCGCGTCGTGGAGCTCGGCGATATAGGTACTGTGGTGGCGAACGTCATAGACGCCGCCGAGCTCACCGTACTCGTTTCCCAGCACATGGAAGCTGTGCGGGTCGCAGGTCACGATCTGCTGGAAGCGGTACTTGGCCAGGGTGGCGATATTGCGCCTGGCAAGGGACTGGAAGGTCGCCTCATCGCCAAGCCGCCTGGCCACGTCTCCGCTGTCACGCTCCTCGTTGCCGAGCACCGCGAAATCGACCTCTGCCGCACGCAGCACCTTGACCAGCGCACGCAGCGTGCGCTGGTTGCGCATGTCGAAGGCGCCATCGCCTAGCCACAGCAGGACGTCCACCTGTTGCAGGTCGGACATCAGCGGCAGATTGAGGTCGGCCGCCCAGTTCATGCGAGAACCGGGGGCGAAACCGCCGGGATTGTCGGTGGCGATCAGGTTATCGAGCAAATCGGGGGCCTTGTTGGGCGTCTCGCCACGCTCCAGGGTCAGGAAACGGCGCATGTCGACGATGGCGTCCACGTGCTCGATCATCATCGGGCACTCCTCCACGCAGGCGCGGCAGGTGGTGCAGGACCAGAGAGTGTCGGCATCCACCAGCGCCTTGCCGCCGCGGCCCACGATCGGGCCATGGGGAGAGCCGTGATGTTCGCCGACCGGCTTGCCGGGATAAGGAGAGCCTGCATAGTCGGCATCGCTGCCTCCGGCGAGGCCCACCACCATGTCCTGGATCAGCTTCTTGGGGTTGAGGGGCTGGCCGGCGGCGAAGGCCGGGCACACCGCCTCGCAGCGGCCGCACTGCACGCAGGCGTCGAAGCCCAGCAGCTGGTTCCAGGTGAAATCGGCAGGCTTCTCGACGCCCAGCGGCGCCGCCTCGTTCTCCAGGTCCAGCGCCTTGAGGCCGGTGGAACGATTGCCCTCGCCGAAGCGCTCGGCGCGGCGGTGAAAGGCTAAATGAAGAGCGCCGGCAAAGGCATGCTTCATGGGGCCGCCCCAGGTCATGCCGACCACCATTTCGGCCAGGCCCCAGGCCACCACCGCGACCAGCAGCAGTGTCAGCAGCCAGTGGCCCGCGTCAGACGGCAGCAGGCCGACAGTCGGCAGAGTGATCAGAAAGACACCCAGGGAGAAAGCCATCAAGCTCTTCGGCAGGCGCATCCAGGGACCCCTGGAGAGCCGGGCAGGCGGATGGCGACGACGCCGAGTCACGAAGAGGCTGCCCACGAACATGCAGGCGCTCGCCGCCAGCAGCAACCAGCCCAGAATTCCCTGCGCCAGGCCCAGGCCGTGCACCAGGATCATCAACACGGCGGCGGCCACGAAACCGCCAGCGGTGGCCACGTGGGTGTTGGAGATGACCTTGTCGCGTCCCACCACATGGTGCAGATCCACCAGGTAGCGACGCGGCAAGGCGGCCAGCCCCTTGAAAAGCGGCACGGCGGAGGGACGCCCCTGGCGCCACAGGCGAACACGCCGCCAGGCGCCGATCACCGCCAGGCCCAGGGCAGCGAAGATCAGTATCGGTAGCAGGGTCTCGAGCATCTCGCTCACCTCGCAGGCTGTTAGTTGTTATCCGGGACTGAAGAGAATCCGGCGCATCGAAAGCGTCATGAGCGACGGCCAGGCTAGGCGAAGTTCGGCGAGTCAACGGAGTGGACTGGTTGCTCCATGAGTATGACGAGCCGAACTTCAACAACGCCTGGCCGAGCGCAATAGCTTTCTCTCAGAAGTCCTTGCAGATCCGCAGGGCGTCATAGATGGCCGCGTGGGTATTGCGCGGCGCCGTGCAGTCGCCCAGGCGGAACAGCAGGAAGCCGTCACTCTCCTCGCTCAGACAGGGCTGGGGCTGGATGGCGTAGAGCGCCTCCAGATCTACCTGGCCCCTGTTGCGGGACTGCGCCTTGAGGGCGTAGTAGAGGGCCTCGTCGGGACGCACGCCGTTCTCGACCACCACCTGATCGACCACCCGCTCCTCCAGGGCGCCGGTGTACTCGTTCTCGAGCACCGCCACCAGGCTGCCACCTTCCCGGTACACCTTATGCAGCGCGAGGTCGGAGGTCATGATCACCTCCTTCTCGTAGAGGCTGCGATAGTAGGTGGGGAAGGTCGTACCGCCCACGGCGGCACCGGGCTTGATATCATCGGTGACGATCTCCACCTTGGCGCCCTTGTCGGCCAGGAAGTCGGCGGCGGAGACGCCGGAGAATTCGCAGATGGCATCGAAGATCAGCACATTCTTGCCCGGCGCCACCTTGCCGGAGAGCACGTCCCAGGTGCTGACCACCAGGCTCTCCTCGGCGTTGTCCGAGTAGCCCCATGCCGGTACCTGGCTCAGGAAGGGCTGGCCACCGGTGGCGAGCACCACGATATCCGGGCGCAGATCGAGCAGGGTCGCCTCGTCCGCACGGGTGCCCAGGCGCAGATCCACGTTCAGGCGTGCCAGTTCCAGCTGGTACCAGCGGGTGATACCGGCGATCTGGTCGCGTTGCGGCGCCTGGGCGGCGATGGTGATCTGCCCGCCCAGCGCCTCAGCGGCCTCGAACAGGGTGACGTCATGGCCACGCTCGGCAGCCACGCGAGCGGCCTCCATGCCGCCGGGGCCACCGCCGACCACCACCACCTTGCGCTTGGTGCCCTCACTCTTCTCGATGATATGGGGCAGGCCCATGTACTCCCGAGAGGTGGCGGCGTTCTGGATGCACAGCACGTCCAGGCCCTGGTACTGGCGGTCGATGCAGTAGTTGGCCCCCACGCACTGCTTGATCTGATCGACCTGGCCCATCTTGATCTTGGCGATCAGGTGGGGGTCGGCGATATGTGCCCGGGTCATGCCCACCAGGTCCACGTAGCCGCCCTCGAGGATACGCTGGGCCTGGTTGGGATCCTTGATGTTCTGAGCGTGGATCACCGGCACGCTGACCATTTCCTTGATGCCCGCCGCCAGATGCAGGAAGGGCTCCGGCGGGTAGGACATGTTGGGGATGACGTTGGCCAGCGTGTTGTGGGTATCGCAGCCGGAGCCGACCACGCCGAAGAAGTCCACCTGACCGGTGGCGTCGTAATAGGCGGCGATCTGCTTCATGTCATCGTGAGAGAGGCCGTCCGGGTGGAACTCGTCGCCGCAGATGCGCATGCCGACCGCGAAGTCGTCACCCACTTCGGCACGCACCGCCTTGAGCACTTCCATGCCGAAACGCATGCGGTTCTCGAAGCTTGCGCCCCACTGATCCTCACGCTTGTTGACCCGCGGGCTCCAGAACTGGTCGATCAGGTGCTGATGCACGGCGGAGAGTTCGACACCGTCGAGGCCCCCCTCCTTGGCCCGACGCGCGGCCTGGGCGAAGTCGCCGATGATGCGCCAGATCTCCTCCTCCTCGATGGTCTTGCAGGTGGAGCGGTGCACCGGCTCGCGGATACCCGAGGGCGATAGCAGGGTCGCCCAGTCGAAGCCATCCCACCGTGAGCGGCGCCCCATATGGGTGATCTGGATCATGATCTTGCCGCCGTGCTTGTGGACGGCATCCGCCAGGTTCTGAAAGTGTGGGATGATGCGGTCGGTGGCGAGGTTGACCGAGCTCCACCAGCCCTGCGGGCTGTCGATGGAGACCACCGAGGAACCCCCACAGATACAGAGGCCACAGCCCCCTTTGGCCTTCTCCTCGTAGTACCTGACGTAGCGCTCGGTGGTCATGCCCCCGTCGGTGGCATGCACCTCGGCGTGGGCGGTGCTGACGACCCGGTTGCGGATAGTGAGCTTGCCGATCTCGATCGGCTGGAAGATCGCATCGAATGCCATGGTGATGACTCCTCAGCCCCGGGGGGTGTCGAGCGGACGGGTGACGAAGCGACCCACGTCGCAGCCTTCCTCGGCGGCGCTCTGGGTCTGCTCGGCGACGGTGCGCAGCATGCTTCCCCGCGCGGCGAGAATCTGATCCATGGCGCCGGCGAACCAGCCGGTGAACATGTACTCGAGTTTCCGCCCGACCTTGCCCAGCTGATAGACGAAGGCGCTATGTTCGAGGCGCACCTGGCAGGTGCCGGCCTCCAGATCGATGGCTTCAACGATGAAGTGCCCCCAGCCGCGCTGGGAGAGACGCCGCATGTAATGTTCGAAGACGTCTACTCCCTCGAGCCCATGCAGTTCCGCCTCCTTCTCGCACCAGTGCCAGGCGCTCCTGTAGCCGGCGTGGTAGAGGATCTCGGCGTACTTCTCGGCACCCAGCGCTTCCTCCACGGCCAGATGGTTGTTGATAAAGAAGTGCCGGGGCACGTAGAGCATGGGCAGGGCGTCGGTGGTCCAGACGCCGGTTTCACTATCAACTTCGATGGGCAGTTCGGGGGCCATCTGTGTCACGGTCGTGTTCCTCGAAATCATTGTTCTTGGTCGCCAACGTGGCGATTGGCCGTCGTCAGGGCTGATTCGGCGGCGGATGCTCTTTCGTTCAGGCGCCCCAGACGTCTTTCAGTACGCGCACCCAGTTATCGCCCATGATCTTGCGCACCTGCGGCTCGCTGAAGCCGCGGCGCAGCAGCGCCTCCGTGAGATTGGGGAACTCGCCGATGGTGCGGATGCCCTCGGGATTGATGATCTTGCCGAAGCGGGTCAGGCGGCGGGCGTAGCCCTTGTCGTGGGTGAGCCACTCGAAGAAGTCCTGGTCATGGCCTTGGGTAAAGTCGGTACCGATGCCGATGGCATCCTCGCCGACGATATTCATCACGTATTCGATGGCCTCGACGTAGTCGTCCACGGTGGCGTCGATGCCGGCGCGCAGGAAGGGGGTGAACATGGTCACGCCGACAAAGCCGCCGCGGTCGGCGATAAACTTGAGTTCGGCGTCGGACTTGTTGCGCGGATGTTCCTTGAGCCCGGACGGCAGGCAGTGGGAATAGCAGACCGGCTTCTCGGAGGCCTCGATGACTTCCCGCGAGGTGGTCTCGCCGACATGGGAGAGGTCGCACATGATGCCGACGCGATTCATCTCGGCAACGATTTCGCGACCGAAACCGGAAAGCCCACCATCGCGCTCGTAGCAGCCGGTACCCACCAGATTCTGGGTGTTGTAGCACATCTGCACGATGCCTACGCCGAGCTGCTTGAAGACCTCCACGTAGCCGATCTGGTCCTCGAAGGCGTGGGCGTTCTGGAAGCCATAGAGGATACCGGTCTTGCCTTCTTCCTTGGCTCGAGTGATGTCGGCAGTCGTGCGCACGGGGCGGACCAGGTCGCTGCACTCGGCCATTAACGCGTTGGATCTGACAATGTTGTCGACCGTGGCCTGGAATCCTTCCCAGACGGACACCGTGCAATTGGCCGCCGTCAGGCCGCCACGCCGCATGTCCTCGAACAGTTCACGGTTCCATTTGGCGATGATCAGGCCATCGATGACGATGGCGTCGTCGTGCAGCTCTCTTGGGGTCATGTGTGCCGCTCCGGGGTGTATTCAACTTGACGGCAGCATAGCGCCGGCCCACCCCGGCTCGGCGCCTGGAAACGACGACGAGAATTCCAAAAACGTCATGGCTGTCGCTGGCACGACGCATAACGAAACCATGCCGCCCCGTGAAGGGGCGGCATGGTGATGAGTGGTGCAGAAGGTGCGAGAAAGGCAGTGGTCAGGAGCGCAACAGAACGCTGGCGTAGGTCGGCTCGCCACGGGCCTGATCGAGAGCCTTGACTGCCGTGGAGACCGGCTCGGCCGGATAAACCTCGAAAGACAGCAGTTCCAGATTGGCGCCCACCTGGTCGCATGGCGCCGGTACCGGCAACCTGACGGGACTCGCGCCCAGCCGTTCGTCTCGAGGGGGCTGGCCGAAGAACTCCCGGTAGCATTTCGAGAAGTGCGGCGTGGAGACGAAGCCACAGGCAGATGCCACCTCGATGATCGATATCGAGGTCTGCTTGAGCAGCTGTCGAGCGCGGGTCAAGCGCAGCTTGAGGTAGTAACGCGACGGCGAGCAGAGCAGATACTTCTGGAAAAGCCGCTCCAGCTGGCGACGCGACACGCCGACATAGGCCGCCAGTTCCTCGAGCCCGATGGGCTCCTCGAGGTTGGACTCCATCAGCGCCACGATTTCCAGCAGCTTGGGCTGGGTCGTACCGAGAATATGCTTGAGTGGGACGCGCTGCTGGTCCTGCTCCCCGCGCACGCGATCACAGATGAACATCTCGGAGATGCCCGCCGCGAGCTCGCGGCCGTGATCCCGCCCGATCAGCGTGAGCATCATGTCCAGAGGGGCGGTTCCGCCCGAGGCAGTGGCCCTTTCGCGGTCGATGGAAAACAGCCGGGTCGTCAGCAGCACGCGGGGAAAGGACTCCCGCATGGCGGCCAGGCATTCCCAGTGGACGCTGGTCTCGTACCCATCCAGCAGCCCCGCCTTGGCCAGCGCCCAGCTACCGGTACAGATCCCCCCCAGCCGACGTGAAAGGCGCGCCTGTCCCTGAAGCCAGGTGACATGCTCGCGCTGCACTGCGCGCGCCGGTCCCACCCCGCCACAGACCACCACCATGTCCAGCGCCAACGGCACCGTGATCGCCGCATCCGGCGTGACCTTTAGGCCATCGCTGGCGGAGATCGGTTCGCCATCGATGCTCAGGGTGAACCAGCGATAAAGCTCCCGACCCGCCAGCTGGTTGGCCATGCGCAAGGGTTCGATGGCCGAGGCCAGGGAAAAGAGGGTGAAGTTTTCCAGCAGCAGGAAGCCGATGGCCTGGGTAGCGGCCGGCTTCTTGGGCGCCTGGGGAGGGAACGTCATGGGGGGGACTCCTGTACGGGGTCGTACACAGGTTGTTGTTGTGTCCGTATCCGGACGCCCGCCGGGGTCTGGCTGTCGCTATCAGGCAAGTCCACTCCTGAAGATACCGCAAGGCGTCGTGATCTGGCATGTCACGATTGCGTATCCGCCGGGGATTCGCCAGTCGATAGCGACAATGATGTCGCGTTCAGGGAGGTTGGAAGTCGCTCCTAGACATGGCTATACCCGATGCGAGTTCGGCGTCAGGCCTCATCACGTTTTCAGAGCCACCATTCTCAGGCGCAGAGCATTGGCGACCACGCTGACCGAGGAGAGCGACATTAGGTTGACCTCTGTGCAGCACATAGCCGGAATACTGTAGGTAAAGGCCAAATATGGGCCCAATGGCATGCATGACCTGATGACCGACGAGCAACGTCAGCAGCTTCAGCAGGCCACCCCCGAGAGTGACGTCAACCCCGAGGACCACGAGGCCCATCACTGACCGAGGGTGCCACAGACTCAGGAACAGCATGGTTAACCGTCCACTCGGCAACGCCCGCAGGAGACAAGCGATGAGCGACTCGCCCCCCCAACACGATCACCCTGACGGTCCCCGGTATGGGCAGCGACCACTGTGCCGGTATCGTGCGAAAGACACTGGAACGCCTCGATGGCGTAGGCAATATCCAGACCAATATCGCCAACCACCATGTCAGCATGACCATCGAGGAAGGTGGGCCCGACGGTGACGCCTTGAAGGAAGCCGTCGAGGGCGCCGGCTATGACGTGGCCGCCGTCAGTGGAGGGGCCGGCAAGCAACAGTTCCGTCTGACGGTACCCGGCATGGGCTCGGATCACTGCGCCGGCATCATCCGCAGCACCCTGGAGCGGCTCGAGGGTGTCGAATCGATCGACACCAATATCGCCAGCCACCGTGTGTCGGTGACCGTCACCAGGAATGGGCCAGATGGTGGCGCGCTCAAGAGCGCCGTGGAGGGGGCCGGCTACGATGTGGCCGCCGTGCAGGCCGACGAGGCGGAGGACGCCGACAGCGACGCCGAGATCGAGGAGGCCTATCTTTCCCAGGCCCGCAAGCGGCTGATCATCGCCGCGGTTCCCACCACCCTGATCATGCTGCTGATGATGCCGCACATGTTCTGGCAGCCGATACCCGGCTACCTGGCCATCATCGCCGTGCTGGCCTTTCCGGTGGTGTTCCTCTACGGCGGCATCGCCACTCACAAGTCGACCTGGCGCTCGCTGAAGAACGGCACCTTCAACATGGATGTGCTGATCTCCATGGGCAGCCTGCCGCCCTACCTGATCGGCCTGGTCGGCTTCGTCTATCCCATGACCTCGTTCATCGAGATGGCCGCCACGATCATGACCTTCCACCTGCTGGGACGTTATCTGGAGGCGCTGGCCAAGGGGCGTGCCTCCCAGGCCATCCGCCGCCTGATGACCCTGGGCGCCAAGACGGCGCGCGTGGAGCGCGACGGCGAGGAGGTCGAGGTACCGGTGAAGGAACTGGCTCCCGGGGACATCATGATCGTGCGGCCCGGCGACAAGATCCCCACCGACGGCGAGGTCGTCGAGGGCGAGAGCCATCTCGACGAATCCATCGCCACCGGCGAGTCGATACCGGTCTACAAGAGCACCGGCGACAGCGTGATCGGTGCCACCATCAACAAGGAAGGACGGCTGCGCGTGAAAGCCACGCGGGTCGGGGGCGATACCTTCCTCTCCCAGGTAGTGCGCCTGATCGACCAGGCTCAGGGTTCGCGCGTGCCGATCCAGGAGTTCGCCGATCGCATGACCGGACGCTTCGTGCCGGCGGTGCTGGGCATTGCCCTGGCCAGCCTGATTGCCTGGGCAGTGTTCCCGGATGCCCTGCGGCCGATTCTCGACTGGGGCGCCACCTTCCTGCCCTGGGTGAACCCCGAGGCCGCCACGCCGGTGCTGGCGATTCTCGCCGCCATCGCCGTGCTGGTCATCGCCTGCCCCTGCGCCCTGGGCCTGGCCACGCCCACGGCGCTGATGGTCGGCTCCGGCATCGGTGCCGAGCGCGGCATCCTGATTCGCTCCGGCGAGGCAATCCAGACGTTCAAGGACGTCAAGGTGATAGTGCTAGACAAGACCGGCACCATTACTCGCGGCGAGCCGAAACTCACCGAGGCCGTCGCTGCCGAAGGCGTCGATGAGTCACACCTTCTGACCCTGGCGGCAAGTGTGGAAAACGCCTCGGAGCATCCCATCGCCCGGGCCATCGTCGACGGGGCCAGGGAGCGCGACGTGAAACCCGGTGAGGTCAGCGAATTCCGCTCCACCGGCGCGCGCGGTGTCTCGGGCAAGGTGGGCGACGAAACGGTGCTGATCGGTAATCGCCGTCTACTCGAAGAAGAAGGCGTAACCGGCCTCGACGCCTTGGCCGATGACATGCAGACACTGGAGAACAAGGGTCGCACCGTCGTCATCGTCGCCGCCGACGGTAAGGCCGTGGGCTTGGTCGCCGTGGCCGATACCCTCAAGGAGGAGTCGATCGAGGCGATTCGCGGTATGCATGACCTCGGCCTGCACGTGGTGATGATCACCGGCGACAATGAACGCGCCGCCCGCGCCGTGGCCGATGAAGTGGGCATCGACGAGGTCCAGGCCGGGGTGTTGCCGGAAGGCAAGGTCGATGCCATCCGCACGTTGCAGGAGAAGCACGGCAACCATGTGGCCATGGTCGGCGATGGCATCAACGACGCCGCCGCCCTCACCCAGGCCAACGTGGGCATCGCCATCGGCGCCGGGGCCGATGTGGCCATCGAGGCCGCCGACGTGACTCTGGTGCGCGGGGAACTCACCGCTGTGGTGGATGCCATGCACCTCAGCCGCGCCACCTTCGGCAAGATCGTCCAGAACCTGATCTGGGCCAGCGCCTATAACGTGGCGGCCATCCCCATCGCTGCCATCGGCCTGTTGCACCCGATGATCGGCGTCATCGCCATGACCACCAGTTCCCTCTCGGTGATCGGCAACTCGCTGCTGCTCAAGCGGCGTTATGCTCGCGAGCAACCCGGAGGTGAGCCATCCACTCCGGCCCAATCGACCCAGTCCCAAGCCAAAGGGGGCCACTCATGACACAGCCAGATTCCACCAAACAATCCTCGGAAGAGGCCGAATCACAGGGTCAGCCGTTACCCCATGCCGGGGCGCTCCATAAATGGATGATGACCGGCTGCGTGGTGCTGATGGGTGGCGCCGTGCTGCTTTTCATGTGGCGCGGTCAATCACTGAGCAGCGGCGCCTGGCTGGTGGTGCCCCTGGCACTCTGCTTAGGCATGCACCTCCTGATGCACCGCCATGTCGGAAATCATGGGCGCGATCGTGATGAATAAGGAAAGCTAAAAAGACCCAATCGGCATCGGTGCCAGATACTCAATGCCGATGCCGTACTGGGTCCTTATCAGGCCTAATCAGGAAGGGCAGATCAAACCCCGCCTGAGACTATCAGATAGATGCGGCGGGGTTTATACAGCATTATTAGCGTAATGTGCGTCTTTATGTCGCTACACGCCTTCGCGTATCTGGGGCCAGGTGGCGGCGGGCCGACCACCGAATCAGGGGCTTAACGGACGTGTAACAGGGTCAGCAGGAGGCATCATGAGCGCTACACAACAATACGTTCTGCTACTGGGCCTGGCGCTGGGTACCGTGGGGGTGGTGCTGTGCCTGTACGGCCTGGCACGCAGCATGGGTCCGACACGCGGAGAGCCGGGCAAGGACGTGCCGGCGAGCGCCGGGGTGCTGTCGCGGGATCCGGTATGGGGGCGCTATCACGCACGCTACTACGGCTACGCATTGCTGTTCCTGGCCTTCGACATGGAGATGGCCTACATGTATCCATGGGCCGTTGTGTACAAGGAAATTGGGCTGGTCGCCCTGGTCGACATGGGCGTGTTCCTTGCCATTCTCTTTCTCGGCCTGCTCTACGGATGGAGCCAGGGCGCTCTGAGGCGGCAGTGATGGCTGAGGCGGCAACACTTGCAGGTGCACGCAAGGGGCATCCCTCTATTCTGCGGAGACTGGTTGGGGGTGCCCTGGCTCGCAACCTGAGCTGCCTGATCGTGCCGGGGCCGGAAGTGGCCCTGGCGCATGGCCTGGACGTGCCCGGGGCGGGCATGCGTATCGCCGCCACGCCGCGAGACGCAGCCGTGCTCCTCATCATCGGCGAACTGTCACGGAAACTGGACGAGGCCGCGACGGTGCTTTATGCACAGATGCCCCGGCCGCGGGCCATTCTCGTGCTGGGTGGACAAGCACCCTCATCGTTACCAAAGGCCGATGTCTCCGCGGGGCTCTCGCAAGCCGAGCTGATCGACGCGGTCGGACGGCTGCGGCGGGCGCTGGCCGAAGGCGCCTTCGCGGCCTCGCCCGAGGATTTCGACGCCTCAGTCCTGCAAACCAGGACTGAGTACGTCTGCCCCATGCACCCGGAAGTGGTCGAAGACGAACCGGGCAGCTGCCCCAAATGCGGCATGGATCTGGTGGCCCGTGAGGCCGGAGATGACAAGGGCGAAAAAGAAACGTCTCCGGAGCATGGCCATCACAGTGATCATGAGCACCATGATCATGAAAACCACCATGGGCATGATCACGATCGTCATGAGCACGAGCACGAGAACCCTCATGGCCATGATCACGAGCACCACAAGCACCACGAGCATGATCATGGAGGTCACGACCATGCTGGCCATGACCACAGTGCTTCGGGGTTCATGTCCATGGTCGAAGTCACCAAGGACCTGCCCCGCAGCGCCGATGGCCTGGCGATGGACTGGATCGAGGTGCCGTTCGGTCCCTGCTTCCCCGGACTACCGGGCGGACTGAAGTTGATGCTGACGCTCGACGGCGACGGGGTGGCCGAAGGGCAAGCAACGTCACTGGTGGGCATGAGTGCCACCGCTGAAAAGGTGGCTGCCGAAACCTTCGTCGAGCGTCTGGCGACAGCAATGCCGCTGGCACCCGTAAGCTACCGGCTGTTGGCTTGCCGGGCCATCGAGCAGGCGGCCGGTCTGGAGGAAGACCCTGCCACCGCCAGGGCTCGCGCTGGTGCGCTGGAGCGCGAGCGCATCGCCAGCCATCTGGGCTGGTTGGCCCAGATGGGGCGCCAGCTCGGCTTCGCCTGGCTGACGCGTCGTGCCACGACCCTGCAATTGGAAACCCGATGCGCCACTCGGGAGCCGCTTCTCGCCCTGCGGCCGGCGCTGCGTGCGCTCACCGTTCGGCTCAAGCGCACACCCTTGCTCAAGGCGCGCTTGAAAGGGATCGGCACTATGCCGGGCGGTTCCCACGACATGCGGGGCCCGGTGGCGCGTGCCGCGGGCAGCGCCGAAGACGTCCGCCAGACGGATACCATCTATGGCGAGCTCGGTTTCGAGATACGCACCGGCGAGGGCGGAGACGCATGGGCTCGACTGCGGCAACGGCTTGCCGAGATCAGCGCCAGCCTCGACCTCATCGTGGCAGCCGGGGACCTTGGACTGCCCCCCCTGCGCGACATCGACAGTGCCTCCGGAACGGGTGAGGCCAGCGTGGAAACCCCGCGCGGGCGCGCCAGTTTGCGCCTGACCCTGGAAAAAGGCCAGGTGGTCTCGCTCGAGCTGGACACCGCTTGCAACCACCATATCGGCCGGGTCGCGAACCTCGTCGAAGGCCAGGAGCTGGGCGATGCCTTGGTGGCGGTCGGGTCGCTTGATCTCTCGCCCTGGGAGGTGATCTCGTGACCATCGCCGTGGTGTTGCTCGCCCTGCTTGGTAGCGCCTGGCTGCTTGCCGTGATCGAGGCCTGGCTTACGACGGGCCGCCTGCGCCCCGCCGCGCCGCTGCTTGCGGGCCTGTCGCACCTGGGCCGGGAGTCCATCCTGCCGCGCAAACCCGACCGGCTGTTCTTCGAGACCGCGCCGGTACTGCTGCTGGTGGTGGCGGTGCTTGGCGCCGCGGTCCTCCCCCTGGCGCCGGGACTGGTCATCGCGGACCTGGCCACCGGCGCCCTGTTCGTCAACGCGGCATTGGCCTACGTACTGGTCGGGTTGATCATGGCCGGCTGGGGGCCGAACGGCGCCTACGCCATGGTCGGCGGCTGGCGCTTCCTGGGGCAGCTCATCGCCTACGCCATGCTTGTCGTGATGCCCATCACGGCCGTGGCCATGCGCGCCGAGTCCCTGCTGACCAGCACCATCGTGATCTCCCAGGCTGGCTTGTGGAACATCGTCTACCAGCCGCTCGGCTTCGTGCTGTTCTTCATCTCCGCCATGGCGCTCGCGTTCCGAGCGCCCTTCGACTTGCCGACCGCCCCGGGGGAACTGGCCGGGGGCGTGGACGCCGAATACACGGGCGTGCGCCTGGCAGTACTACGGCTGGCGCGGCTGGTGCTGGTGATCACCCTGGCCGCCGCGACCACGGTGTTCTATCTCGGCGGCTGGCACGGGCCACTCTTGCCGCCCTGGGCGTGGAGCCTGATCAAGACCCTGACCGTGGCCGTGTCGATGCTGCTGGCCGGCCACTACTTGCCGCGTATTCGCGAGGCGGATCTGCTGGGCTGGTGCTGGAAACTGGGTATTCCCCTGGCGCTGCTCAATATATTCATCGTCGGATTGATGATCCTGGTGGTGCCTTGATGTTCATACAGGCCTTTTTTGTCGCCGTGTTCGGCCTGGCCGCGATCGGCTTCGGCGTGGCGGTGTTTCGTACCGCATCCATGGTGCGTTCCGCGCTGGCGCTGCTGTTCTCCCAGGCCGCCGTCGGCTGCATGTTCCTGGCCATGCAGAGCGAATTCCTGGGCGTACTGCAGATCATGATGATGGCCACCGAAATGAGCATCATGGCCATCTTCATGGTGATGTTCATGATGGATCCCGGCGGGCTCGGTGGCATGGACATGAGTCACCAGAAACGCTTCTCGATCGGCGCGGGGGTGATTGCCGCCGGCACCGCTTTCGCGGTGGCGTTAGTGTCCGACTGGGGTCCGGTGACAGTCGAGGCACCGGATGCGGCAATGCAAACGCGTGAGCTGGGCATCGAGATGCTTGGGCGATCGATGCTGATCTTCGAAACCGCCGCCGTCACCATCCTGACCGCCATGATCGCAGCCACGGCAGTCGCGATTCCGGTGCGCGAGCCGGCCCGTAACAAGAACAAGGACGACAACGACAAGGAGGCCTCAAGATGACCCCGGTCCTGATCGTGGCGCTACTGACCGGCGCCATCCTTTTCGGTGTCGGCCTCTATGGCGCGCTGTCGCAGACCAATCTCGTCATGATCATGATGGGTGTGGAACTGATTCTGGCGGGCGCGTTGGTGAACCTGGTGGCCTTCTGGCGCTTTCTGCATCCCGAGAACTACGCCGGGCAGATGTTCGTGCTGGTGGTGATGACGGTCATGGCGGTTGAGATGGCGGTCGGCTTCGGCATAGCGATCGCGCGCTTCCGGGCCAAGGGCTCGGTCGAGATGGAGGAAGCGGGGGACCTGAGAGGATGAACGAGGTAGCGCTGCCGGTAGTATTCCCCCTGCTCGCGGCCGTGGCGATTCTGGTGCTGCGGCGCATGGCACCCGCCCTGGCCCTGGGCGGTGCCATGCTCAGCCTGGCGGCAAGCCTTTGGCTCCTGGACGGTGTCGCCGATGGACAGCTCGAAACGCTGCTTCTGCCGGGCCTGCCGGATATGCCCTTGCGGCTGACCGCCGAGCCGTTGACGGCGCTGCTCAGTGTGGTGGTCGCCACCGTGGGGGCCTTCGTACTGATCCACTCGATCGGCTATATGAAGCGGGAATCCGGTCTGCCGCGCTTCTATGCCGTGATGTCGCTGTTCCTCGCCGCGATACAGGCACTGGTTCTGGCAGGCGACTGGATTCTGCTGCTGGCGGCCTGGGAACTGATCGGGCTATGCAGCTATCTGCTGATCGGTTTCTGGTTCCAGCGGCCGGTGGCCGCGGATGCCGCCAGCCGCGCCTTCCTGTATACCCGCAGCGCCGATCTCGGCCTGTACATCGCAGTTTTCATCCTCATGGGGTCGGCGGGCACCAGCGAGGTCGCCGCCACCCTGAGCATCGGCGGAAGCGGTGCGGTTGCCGCCGGGCTGTTGTTGTTACTTGCCGCCATGGGCAAGTCCGCCCAGGTTCCCTTGCAGGATTGGCTCATGCGCGCCATGGCGGGCCCCACACCGGTCTCGGCGCTACTTCACTCAGCTACGTTGGTGGCCGCGGGCGCCATCCTGCTGATCCGTGTGACACCTCTGCTGGCGCCGGAGGTCCTCCTCGCCATCGGGCTGGTGGGCGGTATTACCACGGTAGCAACGGGGCTGGTCGCTCTCGCCGAGCGCGACCTCAAGCGCCTGCTGGCCGCCTCTACCGCCAGTCAATATGGCCTGATGCTGATTGCGATCGGCGCCGGAGTGCCGCTGGCCGCGCTGTTGCATCTGGTCGCCCATGCCGCCATCAAGAGTGCCCTGTTTCTCGCCGCCGGCGATTTCCAGCATGCGCGTGGCGGTACCGGGTTCGATAGGCTGGAGAGCGTTGGCCGGGTCAGGCCCTGGGCCTTCGCCGGCTTTGCGCTGGCGGCATTGGCGCTGGCGGGTATCCCGCCGCTGAGTGGGTTCTTCTCGAAGGATGCAGTGATCGCCGCCGCGCTGTCCGCCCCTGGCGCCGCCTGGCTCGTACCGCTGGCATTGGCCGGCACGCTACTGACCGGTGCCTACCTGGCCCGGGCGCTGCGCCTGCTATGGCGCGGTGCTGGCGGAACCCGGCCGGTGGCCGGTGCCGCCTGGATGGGTATGGGCGTATGGGGGCTGGCGATTCCGGCCGCCGCCCTGGGCCTGTTCTTTGGCCCCATCGAAGCGCTCCTCGGCCTGCCCGCCCCTGAAGCCGAAGGGACTTGGGCCGTGCTGCTCGGGCTCCTTGCCGCGGTGGGCGGCCTTGCGCTGGGCTGGCTGGTGCCCGCTCGGCGCCTGCTTGGCCCTGTGCACCGGTGGGCGCAATCGGGGCTTACGGTCGCGGGAGGGCTTACGGTCGTGATGGGGAGGCCGGTAATGGCGGTGTCCCATGGCTGTGAACGTCTGGAAGATCGACTGTATTCAGCCGCGCTTCATGTCGGCCGTCGAGGCCTCACCATTGCGCGGGGCTGCGAACGTCTGGAACAAGGACTGTATGGGGCCGTGCTGGGTGCCGGCCGTGCCAACCTGGCCATGGCGTATCTGGTGCGCGTCGGCGATGAGCGCCGAATCGACGGCCTGATCGTCGCCCTGGTAGCCAGCGTGCGCGCCTGGGGAGGTCGCGCTCGCGCCCTGCAGAGCGGCCTGATTCACCATAGTCTCGCCATCAGCGCCGTGGTCACCGCCGTGATACTGCTCATCCTGATATTGGCTTCATTGCGTTTCTAGAGGACAGCTCTGCCCATGCTACCACTCGTCTCCATTACTCTGTTCTTGCCACTTGTCGGCGCCGTCCTGATCCTGTGCCTGCCGAGACCCTCGGCGCGGGCCGTCCACGGCATCGGCATTGGCACCGCAGCCCTGACCCTGGCCGGCGCCCTGGCCATGTGGCTGGAGGGAGTGAGTGGCGCAGGCTTTTCCCAAGTCGAGGAGCTGGAGTGGATCCCGGCCATCGGCGCCGCCTACCGGGTCGGCGTCGACGGCGTCAGCCTGCCGCTGGTGCTGCTGACCGCAGTGATGTTCCTGGTGGCGTTCGTCTACGCGTCGTCGCTTCGCGAACGCCCGCGCGCCTACGTGGTGCTGGTCCTGCTTCTCGAAACCACGGCAATCGGTACCTTCACCGCCCTCGACGGCATCCTGTTCTATGTATTCTTCGAGGTCTCCCTGGTATCGATGTACTTCATGATCGCCGGCTGGGGACACGAGGATCGGCAACGCGCGGCGCTGATGTTCTTCCTCTACACGCTGCTGGGCAGCCTGCCATTGTTGCTCGCCATTCTGGGTCTTTACCTCGGCAGCCCCGAGCCCAGCTTCGACATGCGTGCCTGGATCGCCAACCCACCTCTGAGTGGGGCGGCGGCCATGTGGGCGTTAATCGCCATGCTGATCACCTTCGCGGTCAAGATCCCCGCCGTGCCGCTGCACACCTGGTTGCCCGCCGCCCACGTCCAGGCGCCAACCGTCGGCAGCGTCATCCTGGCCGGCATCATGCTGAAGTTCGGCACCTACGGGCTGGTCCGCTTTGCCCTGCAAATGACTCCCGAAGCGTTTCGCGAAGCCGGGGTCGTTGTCTTGGTCTTCGGCGTTTTCAGCGCACTCTACGGGGCCTTTGCCGCCCTGGCGCAGACCGATCTCAAACGCCTGGTGGCCTATACCTCGATCAACCACATGGGCTATGTGATCGTCGGTGTCGCTGTGGCCGCGCTGTCGCTGGACCCCTCGGTGCGCACCATCGCCCTGGATGGCGCGGTGCTGCAGATGTTCAGCCATGGCCTGGTCACCGGCGCCCTGTTCTTCCTGGTGGGCATGATTCAGGAACGCGCCCATAGCCGTGAGATGGGTGCGTTTGGCGGCCTGCTCAAGACGGTCCCGCTACTTGGCTGGTCATTTATAGTGGCGGCCTTCGCCTCCCTGGGCCTGCCAGGGCTGGCGCACTTTCCGGCCGAGTTCCAGATATTCCTGGGTACCCTGGGTGGCGCTCCCGCCGCCGTTGTCGTGGTGCTGGGCATTGCCATCATTGCCGGCACCTTTCTCAAGGCGATCCGCGAAACCTTCCTCGGCGAGCCCCAGCAAAGGTGGCATGCCATGCCGGATCTGAGTGGGCGAGAATTGCTGGCCGTTGCGCCACTCCTGGTACTCACCATCGCCACCGGCTTGGCACCGTCCTGGGTGCTTGACGTCATTCACCGGACCACCTCGTCGTTGGTGCTGTAATGGGCCGTGACCTCGCATTACTGATTCCCGAGATCGCCGTCCTGTTGACGGCCATCGGCGCGCTTATCGCGGAAATCCTTCGCCGACCTCGAATCTCGCTGGCCGTCGCCGCCGTGGGCTTGCTCGTCGCCACGGGCTTGACGGTACCCTTGCTCGGCACGGACACCACCGTGTTCGGCGGCAGCTTCCGGATCGACGCGCTGAGTCTCTGGGCCAAGCTCATCCTCTTGCCGGCCACCGTACTGTCTCTGCTGCTGGCCAGAAAAGACGTTGGCGGTACCGCACGCGAGGGCACGGTCTACAGCCTGATGTGCCTGGCGACCTTTGGCGCACTGGTGCTGGCGGGATCGGGGGACGTGATGTTCCTGGTGCTGGGCATGCTACTTACCAGCCTGGCCACCTTCGCGCTGGTGGCCTATCCGGACGATGACCCGGCCACCGAGGCCGCCATGAAATTCTTCGTGTTCGGCTCGGTGGCCGGCGCGGTCATGATCTTCGGACTCAGCTACTGGTTCGGTGCCACTGGTTCCACGCTGCTCGCCGATCTGACACGCATGGAGGCGATGCCGCTGGCCGCCATCCTCGGCCTGGTGGCCGTCGTGGTCGGCCTCGGCTACAAGGCGTCACTGGTTCCGTTTCATTTCTGGGCACCCGATGCCTACGAGGGCGCGCCGCTGTCGATTGCCGCCTACCTGTCCGTGGTGCCCAAGATCGGTGCCCTGTTCGCGCTAGCCCAGGTGGTGCGCGACCTACCCGCGGACAGCGGCTGGCCGGCCGTCATGGCGGGCCTGGCCGTGCTGAGCATGACCTACGGCTATCTCGCCGCGCTGGTGCAGGATAACGTCCTCCGACTGCTAGCCTATTCGTCGATCGCACAATCCGGTTATTTTCTCCTGGGCATTGTAGCAGTGGGCTCCAGCGAGCTCGCCTTGCCATCGATCATCCTGTTTGCCGCCGCCTACGCCGCCATGAACCTGGGTGCCTTCGCCGTCGTCGCCGTGACAGGAAGGACCCTGAGCGATTTCAACGGGCTGGGACGCACACGGGTGTTGATGGGAGTCGCGATGGTGATCTTCCTGCTGTCGCTGGTCGGTATCCCGCCATTTGCCGGCTTCGTCGGCAAGTTCCTGCTCTTTGCTGCCGCCATCGATGTCCAGCTCACCTGGCTGGCCGTCGTGGCGATCGCCAACAGCGTGCTCTCGCTCGCGGTATATCTACGCATCGTCGTGCCGATGTACCGGCCGACGGAGACGACAACCATTGCACCGGGCACATGGCCCGGCATCGTGGTGATGATCACGTTTGCTGCTACGCTGATCATCGGCCTGGCCGCCCAGTTCTTCCTCGCGGGACTGGTGACGTGATCGGACCCCGCTATCAAAGAGCCCGGGACCATAGAGTTCCCGAACTGGAGGGACTTGCAGGGTCGGTAGTCTCAATGAGAATGCGTATTTTCTCTTGAACTTGAGTCCGTTTTACGGCTCAGGAAGAATCGCTCGGCAACCAGGATGGCTAACATGACAACCGATGCCACTATCAACACCAAGGGATCGGTCGTTGCCTTCACCCAAAGGAAACCTGCCAGCACGATGGCATCCAGAAGTATCGCAATAATCAGCACGATTGGGTTAGCATCAACTTCATTGCGCAGATGGCGCAACACCCCCCAATGAATCGCTATATCCATGATCAAATAGAAAATAATGCCAAGCGCAGCGATACGACTAAGATCAAAGAACGCCGTCAAGATCAAGCCAAGTATGACCGTATAGACCAGGGTATGCTTCTGGATACTTCCTGGCATGTGGAAATGGCGATGGGGTACCAGCTCCATCTCAGTGAGCATTGCCAACATCCGTGACACCGCGAATATACTGGCAATGATGCCTCCCGCAGTGGCCAGCATGGCAAGGATGACGGTGAACCAGACGGCGGCTTCTCCCAGAGCCGGCCGCGCAGCCGCCGCAAGGGAATAATCTTGTGTTTCGATGATTTCCGTCAGAGACAGGTTGCTCGCCACGGCAAATCCCACCAACGCATAGATCACGACGCAAAGCGCGATCGATATCATGATCGCCCTGCCGACGTTGCGATGGGGATCCTTTATCTCCGAACCACTGTTGGTAATCGTCGTGAATCCCTTGAAGGCCAGAATTCCCAACGCGGTCGCACCCAGGAAGCCTGAAAGCGATCCCTCAGGGGCCGACGCGGAGGTTTCCATGCCGACGGAGTCCGCCACCATGACACCGACGACCCCAAACAGGATTATCCCGCCAATCTTGACGAACCCGAGTGCAGACGCAACGCCCTGGATCAACTTGTTGGCAGAGAGGTTGATCAAGAAAGCGGATATCAGCAAGGCAACGCCCAATAGTGGAACGAGCAGTGACCTGTTTTCTACATCGAAAAGCTCTAGCGTGTAGGAACCAAAGGTTCTCGCCAGGAAGCTCTGGGCGATCACCATGGAAAAGTACATCAAGAGCGCATGAAAAGCGGTGGTAAGTGTCGGCCCGTACGCCTTTTGGAGGTACATGCCGATCCCGCCCGCCGAAGGATAGGCGCTTGACATCTTGATGTAGGAATAAGCACTGAAGGATACGATCAGAGCCGCTGACAGGAACGCCAGGGGAAAGAGCTCACCCGTCATCTCGGCCATCTGCCCCGTCAAGGCGAAAATTCCAGCGCCGATCATCACGCCGGTGCCCAAGGCAATTGCACCAATCAGGGAAAGGCTGTTCTGTTTATAATCTGGAGTTCTATCCATTGACTTTCTCGTCTCTCAGGGGTGAATTTCGCTCCCAATCGTCAAGATTCTTGGCAATGCATATCAGTGACAGCTCCAAGGTTCCTTCCTGGCATTTTCCTTCACATTCTGATCGACAAATCGATAATGCTCTTCCTTGAAGCGATTCCACCAACCATGACTGATTTTGACAGCATGTTTTTCCAGAACTTCTTCAACACAGTCGAGACAGAGGCGTAAGGCATCATAGGCCAGGTGCAGTTTTCGCTTCTGATCATCAAACGAAACACTATCAATCCCGTAAAGCTCATCAATATCCGCAACAGCCGCTTTAATCGCATCGAGATCACTGGAATCAAGCTTCAAGTGACGTTTCACCAAGGTAGTTTCAGATACTCCCAACCGATGCTCTCTGTGTGCCATGAGAATCCTCCTAAAAGTGCAATATCGCTAATGTTTTCCCCTGTTATTGCCATGTCTCCCATGGCACTTACCTCGCTCAGTGCTCCGATGAAACAACCATGTCTCGCTGGCGACGATGCCCAGTGATGACCAGGAGCGCTCCTGCTGCCATCATCGGCAATGTCAACAGCTGCCCCATGGTGAGCCAGTCAAAGGCGATGAAGCCCAGCTGAGGATCGGGCAGGCGCACGAATTCGACGGCGAAGCGGAAAGCGCCATACAGAAGTAGAAAAAGCCCGGAAATCAAGCCTTGCTGCTGCGGTCGCCTTGAGAGCCACCACAGAAGGGCAAACAGCACCACGCCTTCCAGGGCAAACTCGTAGAGCGCTGAAGGGTGGCGCGGTTCCGATCCCAATCCCATCATGGGGGGAAAGACCATCGCCCAGGGCAAATCGCTGACCCTCCCCGGCAACTCGTGGTTGATGAAGTTACCGAGACGCCCGGCACCCAGGCCGATCGGCACCAGCGGCGCAATGAAATCGGTCAGTTCAAGGTAGGCCAGACGGTGACGTCGAGCGAACAGCCACGCGGCCACTAGAACACCAGCAAGGCCCCCATGAAAACTCATGCCACCTTCCCATATCTTGAGCAGCCACCAGGGATCGGTCAGCCACTCGTCGCTGCCGTAGAAGATGGCATAACCCAGGCGGCCACCGATGACGACACCCAGGGCGCCGTAGAAAATCAGGTCGCCGATATCGTCGTGGGTCAGGCCGAGTCGATGTGCCCGCCGTCGCCCCAGCCACCAGGCGGCCGTCAGCCCCACTACATACATCAGGCCATACCAATGAAGCTGTAGCGGTCCGAGGGAAAATGCCACGGGATCGATTTGGGGATATGGCATCATGACACGCTCCTCGTGGCCGCTGGTCGCCGATGCTTGACCCGGCCCTGCGAACGTCGACGTGAACGACCGCAAGGGCTCCAGGTCACTGCCAGTCTGGAACCACTACCTGAAAACATCCTGAATCCAGGCCGATCAAACCCTGATGCAGGTCAATGCCATGGCAAGGGGTAACCAACAGGAATCACTACCTTCCGCCGCCTGCATCAAGTGGGTAGGCTGGCTGTCAGAACATCAGCCTTACCCCAGCCACGACCCCGGTATCTTCGGTGGCATCACCGTCAGCACGCGAGAGATCGGCGGTGTCGCCGTACTGCTTCTCCCAGTAGCCACCCAGATAGGGAGCAAACCGGCGGGTCACCTCGTAGCGCATGCGCAAACCGACTCGCACCGCATTGAGCCCCTCGCCGACGCCGAATTCCTCGACTTGACTGGCCGCGACGGAGATTTCGGTACGGGGCTGAAGGTAGATGCGTTGCGTCAATCGCAGGTCATACTCTCCCTCGAAACTCGCCGAGACGTCACCTTCATCGCTGACCTGCATCGCCGCATCTGTCTCGATGCCGTATGGCAGCACTCCCTGCAGGCCGATCACCCCATAGGTGCGTTCAGCATGGTCACCCGAGAACACGCCGCCCTGGTAGCCGATGCCTCCCTGGAGCTCCCAGAAGTCGGCGACCGACCGGCTGTAGAGCAGCTCCAGTGACTCGAACTCGGCACTCTCGCCGTCACCCTGGACGTTCTCGCCCTCGGACTTTAGGTAGACCCGGTTGACGTCACCGCCATACCAGGCCTGGAAGTCCCAGACCAGTTCATCGTGCCCCTTGTCGGGCACTGCGTACTCAAGCCGGTCGAACAGCGCCATACCCATGCTGTGTTCCACGACCGGTGACGGCCAGCCGGCCGGGGCATCGTAGCCATCCTCTGCCTGGGCAACGGAAAACGTGACTGTGGCCAGAAGGACACCGGCAACGGTCATGGCTATTCTGGTATTCATGCCTTCTCCTTACGAAACCTCGACGACCCGGAACATGCCGGCATCCATGTGGTACAGCAGATGACAATGGAAGGCCCAACTGCCCTCGGCGTCGGCGGTGATCAAGGCCGATACCCGTTCAGCGGGCTTCACGTTCAGGGTGTGCTTGCGAGGGATGAGCTCACCTTGACCGTTCTCCAACTCCATCCACATGCCATGGAGATGGATGGGATGCTCCATCATGGTGTCGTTGACCAGAATCAGGCGCAGTCGCTCGTCCTTGGTGAAGTGAATGGGGCCCGTCACTTCACTGAACTTCTTGCCGTCGAAGGACCAGATGTAGCGCTCCATGTTGCCGGTGAGGTGTAGCTCCATCTCACGCTCGGGTTCACGGCGGTCCGACCAGGCAGAAAAGGCCTTGAGATCCCGGTAGACCAGCATTCGGCGCTCGTCGGGATCGATGCCGATACCGGCCTGATCGTAGCGAGAGCCTGGCTGCGCCGCGCCCGCCGCCAGCATGCCGTCGGCATTCATCCTGCTGCGCTCATCCGACATGCCCGCCATGTTGGAATGATCCATGCCCGGCATGCTGGAGTGGTCCATGCCCGACATGCCGGCGTCATCCACGCCCTGCATAGTGGAGTGATCCATGCCTACCATATCGTGGGCTGCCATGGCCTCCATGCCACGATCGGCGATCTGGCGACGCTCGGGTATGTCAGCGGCCATCCCTTCGCGAGGCGCGAGAGTGGCGCGGGCATAGCCGCTTCGATCCATGGCTTCAGCAAAGATGGTGTAGGCAGAGTCGTCCTCGGGTGCGACAAGGACGTCATAGGTCTCGGCCACCCCGATGCGGAACTCGTCGACAGGAACCGGCTGCACCGGCTGGCCGTCAGCTGCCACCACGGTCATCTTCAACCCGGGAATGCGCACGTCAAAGTAGGACATGGCCGAGCCGTTGATCACCCGCAGACGGACCCGCTCACCGGCTTTGAACAACGCAGTCCAGTTCTCCTCGGGCGAGTGGCCGTTGAGCAGGTAGCGGTAGGTGCTGCCGGTGACGTCGGCAATGTCGCGGGAACTCATGCGCATCTTTGCCCACATCCCACGCATCTCGGCGGTAGCGGCAATGCCCTTCTCACGCACGTCGGCGAAGAAGTCGGCGATGGTGCGTTCCTGGAAGTTGTAGAAGCCCTCGGCAGTCTTCAGGTTGCGGAAGACCGACGTCGGCTCCTCGAAGGTCCAGTCAGTGAGCAGCAGCACGTGCTCACGGTCGTAGCGGAACGGCTCACGCTCGGCAGCATCGATGATCAGCGGCCCGGCATGGCCGAGCTGCTCCTGAAGACCGGAGTGACTGTGATACCAGTAGGTACCGTTCTGGCGCACCGGAAAGCGGTAGGTGAAGGTCTCGCCCGGGGCGATGCCCGGGAAACTCACCCCCGGTACGCCGTCCATTTCCGGCGGCAGGATCAGGCCGTGCCAGTGGATGGAGGTAGGTTCGTCGAGCAGGTTGGTGACCCGCAGCACGGCATCCTGGCCTTCCTTGAGGCGAATCAGCGGTCCCGGGCTGGTGCCGTTGATGCTGATCGGACGGGCTTGCTGGCCAGCGATCGGAATCGACTCACGGCGGATGGCAAGCGCCACCTCCGGGCCATCTTCGACTCCCTTGGAATAGACATTGGTCTGGCCCCAGGGGTTGGCCCAGCTGGGACGCAGGCCAAGCGCGGCCGCTGACCCCAGCCCCAGCGCCGTTCCTCCTTTCAATATCTGCCGGCGCGACAGCGGATGCGTGATGACTCTGGATCTTGCCATGTGTGATTTCCGTCAATGTCTGGTCGCAGCATCTTGACGGGGAAAGCTGAATCACGGCTGAACACGAGAGCTCATGGCACACATTCACCTAGCGGTAGCGTGATCTCCACGCGCAGGCCACCGAGCGGACTCGGCGAATACCTAACCCGCCCGGCATATCGCGTCAACAGCTGATCGAGAATCGACAGGCCCAGGCCGTAGCCGGGTCTCCCCTCGTCCAGCCGCCGACCGTGCTGGCCGAGACGGGGAAGCTCCGCTTCGGGCACCCCCGGCCCATCATCATCGACGACGAGGGTGAGACGATCATCCAGGCACATCCGGCAGCGAACCTCCAGGGCGGCCCACTTGCCAGCGTTGTCCAGCACGATACCGAGCATCTCGGAAAGGTCCTGCGACTCGACCGGGATACGCTGATCCGGCCGATCCGGCAGGCTCAGGTGGAAGCGCTTATCGGGGTAGAGAGCACGGAACATCTCGACCAGCCGAGAGCCGTCGCGGCTCAACTCGGAGATGCGGCCTGCGTGAGGACCGGCGATTCTCGAATATCGCAGCTCGGCATCCAACTGCGCATGGACCTCTTCAAGACGCGCCACCAAGCGCTTCCGGCGCGTGGTATCGATAGGACGAGAGCCACGCAATACCTGGGTTACCGCCGCCAGCGGAGTCTTCAAGGAGTGAGAAAGGTTGGCCACCGAGTCGCGGGAGCGCTGCAGCCGTGTGTCGATCTCGTCCATGAAACGATTGAGCTGAATGACCAGGCTGTCCAGTTCTGAGGGCACGTCCAGAGAGAGGCGTTCACGCTCACCGGTACGCAGCTCACCCAACTGGTCGCGCAGTCGAGACAGCGGCACCAGGCCGCGGTTGACCGCCAGAAGATTGAGCGCCACCAGCAACACGAGCAGTGTCGCGGCGATACCACCGACCCACCAGTGCAATCGGTGGAGCCCTGCTTCCACTTGCGAGAAATCCTCTCCGATCAGCAGCACCCCCTCCTCACCATCAAGTGAGAAGGACCGCCGATAGAGCAGCAGATGCTGCTGCCCTTCCCGCACTTCGACGAGCACTTCGTTCGAATCGTCGAGCAGGAACTGCAGTTCCTCCCGCCAGTGCGGGTCAGAGGCCGAGGTGTCGTCGCCGATCCGCAACACATAGAGGTGATGAAAGATCTGGAAGCCCCGGCTGGCTGATTTCAGCACCGCGGCGGTGGAAAGGTAATCGTATCGAAGCTGTTCGACAGCATGGTCGGCCTCACGCTCGAGACGCGCGCCAAGAAACTCGCGCGCCAGATCCTTGAGCAGAATGCCGTGCAGCAGCCATGTGATCACTGTCACGACAAGGGCAATACCCGATAGCCAGGCCAGCAGGCGTATACGCAGGCTGCGCCGATCAACCTGCATCGAAGACATAGCCCTGACCGCGCCTCGTCTGGATGATCGACTTGCCCACAAAGCGCCTCAATCGTGCGATATAGACCTCGATGAGGTTGGATGCCGCAGCATCCTGATCCAGGGCGTAAAGCTGGTTGAGCAGTTGGGCCTTGGAGAGGACATGTCCAGGGTGATGCATGAAGTAGCGCAGTAGAAGAAATTCAGTACCGGTGAGGGTGTGCCAGGTGCCGCCATCGACGCGTACACACTGATTGGCCTCATCCAGCGAGACACCATTGAGCGTCAGTTCCGCAGTCAAGTGTCCGGACTTTCGGCGCAGCAGTGCCATCACCCTGGCAATGAGCTCGGCTTCGTGGAAAGGCTTGGTCAGATAGTCATCCGCACCGCCTTCGAGGCCGACCACCTTGTCTTCCCAGGTGTTGCGGGCAGTGAGAATCAGTACAGGCAGGTCATGGCCGTTCTTGCGCCACTGCTTGAGGAGATCCAGCCCTGAACCGTCGGGGAGGCCGAGATCGAGGATCGCGAGTTCATAGCGCTCGGTTGCCATTAGCGACCTGGCCACGCTCAATGATGTGGCCAGGTCAACACGGTAACCGTTGTCCTTCAGACACTCGTCCAGGCTCTCGGCGAGAAGGTCGTCATCCTCGAGCAGCAACAGTTTCATTAAGGCGGATCATCCCTGGAAATCGATGTTCCCCGACATGCCTGACTCGTAATGCCCGGGAATATTGCAGGCGTATTCGAGGCGTACCACGTTGCGGGGAGCGGTCCACACGAGATCAGCGGTTTCACCGGGTGCGATGGTCACGGCAGGCATCTCGCCGCCATGCTCCCCTTCAGCCATGTCGTGACCGCCATGTCCCGCATGAGCGTCGCCGTGGCTGCCGCTCATCGCCTGCATCATCTCGCGATGCGCCTCCTGGGCCTGGGCATCACCGATGACGAATTCGTGTTCGATATTACCGGTGTTGATGACCTCGAAGCGAATGGTCTCGCCCGGTTCCACCTCGATCCCCTCGGGATCGAACCACATATCACCCGCCTCGAAGCGAATGGTGCGATCGATGTCGGCATCGCTCACCGAAGGTTGGGAGCCATCGTGACCGGGACCAGCGAAAACAGCCGTCGTTGTCAGACTCAGTGCCAGAGCCAATAGGGTCTTGCGCATCAAGGGTACCTCTTCGTGTCGTATCAGGGTAGAAACGGTTGTACCGCAACAACCTGAAATGAGACTGAACCCGGTCAAAAGGGTTTCACTTGATCAAACGCCTTGACCTGAGTGTGACCCATAGGTTGTAAGCTAATAGCTGAAGATAGTTTCATCTTCTCCAATCGGGGAAGATGGCGTCTCTACCATCGGCAAGATGAGAGGAAATATCATGGTTAACCACAAGCAGTTTCTCGCCATCGTTCTGGCCGCCAGCATGGGTATCGCCGTCAGCGGTGCCGCTTCTGCTCAAGGTATGCAACAAGGGCAGGGCATGCAGCAGGGCGGCATGATGGGCGACAGCCAGGGCGGTATGGGCCCCGGCATGATGATGGGCGGCCAGGGCGGCATGGGCCCCGGCATGATGATGGGCGGCCAGGGCGGAATGGGCCCCGGCATGATGATGGGCGGCCAGGGCGGAATGGGCCCCGGCATGATGATGGGCGGCCAGGGCGGAATGGGCCCCGGCATGATGATGGGAGGCCAGGGCGGCATGGCCGGCATCCTCGATGAGGAGCAACAAAATTCTCTGCAACAGATGCGCAAGGAGTTCCGTTCTGCCCACTTCGAGCGCATGGGCGAAATGATGAACCTGCGTGACGACATGATGCAGTTGATGCAGGTAGAGCGACCGGATCCCGAGGAGGTCCAGGCACTGCATGGTCAAATGGCCACTCTCCACGGCGAGATGATGGCGGACAGGGTGCGCATGCATAATCGTATGCAGGACCTGCTGACTGATGAGCAGCGCCAACAGCTGCAGCAGGGAATGCCCGATCGCCGCAATGCTCCCTGATGGCTCCCTGGAGGAGGACGCCCGCTACCAGGCGGGCACTCTCACCAGGGCAAACACATGCAGACTCCTTGCGCTGGATCAATGTCGGATCCAACCAGGTCAGCGCAGAATGACAGAGTCTCGATGAGGAGTTCCCCATGACCGGCTTTCAGGCCAGACCGCTGCATCGCACTCGAGGAGGACGCCTGCTGGCGTTGCTGCTCGCGATGCTGCTGTCGCTGACCAGCCTGGCCGGTCATGCGGCCATGGATGCCTGTGCTTCCGATTGCACGACGGCCCAGGTCGAGATGGTGGATAACACCGATCCGGAGTGCGGGACCTGTGCGGCCGTTGCTGCATCGTCCCTCGTTACCAGCGCGCACCCTGACAGCCAGGCCGGCACAGCCACCCCGGCCGTGGTCGAGTATTTCTTCCCACCCCCGCACCAACCTCCAAGATCCTGACGACTTGCGATTCCGCGGTGACGCTGGCCATCTGCCCGCCACCGGATTTCCCTGCACCTTCGTCAGGAGTCACACCATGATGACCACCGATTGTTTTGCCCTCATGGGCTCTATGGGCTGGATGGGTTGGCTGATGCCGCTCGCCTTCCTGTTGCTCGTAGGCCTGGGCATTGCCGCCCTCTTCAAATACCTGTTCGTTTCCCGGCACACCAAGGAGGACCGCTCATGAACCGCTTCACTCCCACCCTGTTCTTCTCTGCCGCACTGCTGCTGGGTGCCGGTACTGCCCAGGCTGCCCTGCCGGCGGAAGCCACCCTCTACAAGAACCCCCAGTGCGGCTGCTGCGATGGCTATGCGGACCATCTCAAGGAAATGGGCATCGAGGTAACCGTCATCGACGACAGGGATCTCGGCCAGATCAAGGAAGCCTCTGGCCTCCCCTACGGACTCGGCTCCTGCCACACCGTCGAGATGGGTGGCTACGTGATCGAGGGCCATGTACCACTGGCGGCGGTGGAGAAGCTGTTCGAGGAACAGCCGGATATCGATGGCATCGGCCTGGCCGGGATGCCCATCGGCACCCCCGGCATGCCCGGTCCTCAGCAGTCGCCCTACGAAGTCTATCAGTTCACCGACCGGCAGGAATCCAACTTCATGAGGCTCTGATAGAGGCTATTTCCACGGATTACATCAGCCAGCAGACGTAAAACGCCCCCTAGGTAGGGGGCGTTTTCATTGCCGTGAAAGGTTGACGTGAAAGGAGTTGGCGACTCTATTCGGCCGTGGCCAGCAGGCTGGCGTTGCCACCCGCCGCCGTGGTGTCGATGCACAGGTGGCGTTCCACCACGTAGCGCTCCGGCCAGACGGTCTGGGTCTCGAGCGCCACGATGGCACCGTCACGCTTGGCGAGTGCGATACGCAGTCCACGGGTCCAGTCGCTGTCGCCGGCCGCGGCGACGGTTTCGATACCCTTGATCGCCGTCAGGGTATCGGCCTCGATGCTGCCGTCGAGCCCGGCCACCGGCGCCCCGGCATCGGTCAGTGGCTTTACGGCCTGCACCGCCCCCGGAGCGACGATCAGCGCCGGAGAGCCCGCACCAAGCGCCTGCACCGCCTGGGCGACAGCGATATCCAGGGTCGGGCCCAGGCAGAGTGCCGCTCCCTTCGGATACATCGCCAGGCGATTGCTTTCCCCTGTCGGCCCCGGCAGCGTCTGCGGCGTCATGTCCAGGGCCGCGGTCTCGGCGAGCGCCTTGCGGACCACACCGCCCTTGCCGGAAAGCGCCTTGCGCAGCACCTCGACCCGGTCGCGACGCGCCGCCCAGTTGCGGGCATCCAAACCGTCGAGAGTCGACTGGACATCCTTTTGTGGCACGGATTTCCCTTTCGGCGCCTCATGGCTCTCCGCGCTTGCGGTACGGCGGAAACGGGAGACATAGAGCGGACCCCCGGCCTTGGGCCCGGTACCCGAAAGGCCCTCGCCGCCGAAGGGCTGGGAGCCGACGATGGCGCCTATCTGGTTGCGGTTGACATAGACGTTGCCGACATGAATACGCTCGACGATCTGCTGCACCCGGTCATCGATCCGGGTATGCAGGCCGAAGGTCAGCCCGTATCCCTTGCCATTGATGTCATCGACCACCTTGTCGATATCTCGCGCCTTGAAGGTGGCCACGTGCAGGACCGGGCCGAAGATCTCGCGCTCCAGATCCTCGATGCCTCCGACCTCGACCACGGCCGGGGTGACGAAGGTACCGTTCTTCGGCGCGGGCAGCTTCTTGAGCACCTTGCCGGCCTTTTCATGTGCCGCCACATATTCGTTGATCTCTGACTGGGCGTCGGCGTCGATCACCGGCGACACGTCGGTGTCGGTATTCCAGGGATCGCCGATGGTAAGGGCGTCCATGGCGCCGTCGAGCATGTTGAGCAGCCGGTCGCGTGCCTCTTCCTGGACATACAGCATCCTGAGCGCCGAACAGCGCTGTCCGGCCGACTGGAAGGAGGAGATCAGGATGTCGCGCACCGCCTGCTCGGTCAGCGCGGTGGAGTCCACGATCATGGAATTCAGGCCGCCGGTCTCGGCGATCAGTATCGCATCCGGGCCCGCGTTCTGTGCCAGGGCCTTGTGGATGATCTGAGCCACCGGGGTCGAGCCGGTAAAGCAGACGCCGGCGATCCGCGGGTCACTGGTCAGCGGACCGCCCACCGTCGGCCCGTCGCCGGGCAACAGCTGCAGCGCCGCCTCGGGCAGGCCGGCCTCGCGCATCAGCTCGACGGCACGGGCGGCGATCAGAGGCGTCTGCTCGGCGGGCTTGGCGAGCACGGCGTTGCCAGCCACCAGTGCGGCGGCGATCTGGCCGGTGGTGATAGCCAGGGGGAAGTTCCAGGGGCTGATGCAGACGAAGATACCGCGGGCGCTGCCGGGCTCTTCCGCTTCCAGACGTTCGCCCTCGTTGGCGTAGAAGCGCAGGAAATCCACTGCCTCACGCACCTCGGCGATGCCATCGAACATCATCTTGCCGGCCTCGCGGGTGGTGATCACGGTCAGCTCGGCAATGTGCTTCTCGTAGAGATCGGCGGTGCGGCGCAACACCTCGGCTCGCTCCGCGGCCGGTCGGGCCGACCAGTCACGGTAGCCCTCCTCGGCGGCGTCGAGCGCGGCCGCCACCTCGTCCGGGGTGGCCTCGTGCACCTTGCCAACCACTCGCGAGCCATCAGCGGGAGACACGGCATCGCGAGCAGGCCCCTGGGGTGCCGGGCTTCCCGCCAGCATGGGGCCGGCGGTCCAGGTGGTGTCGGCAAATTCCTCTCGCGCCTTCAGCAGCGGCAGGATCGAGGCGGGTTCGTTGATCCGGTAACCGCGGGAGTTCTTGCGATCGGGCGCGAACAGCTCGCCAGGCTGGCGGATCAACGGGCTGGCAATGGCGTCTCCGAGTTGCTGAAATCCCTCCACCGGATCCTTCGATACCTCGCTCGGGGGAATCGAGTCGTCCACCACCTGGTTCACGAACGAAGAGTTCGCGCCATTCTCCAGCAGGCGACGTACCAGATAGGCCAGCAGGTCACGGTGTGCACCCACCGGGGCGTAGATACGGCAGTGCGTGCCCTCCGACTGCTTGACGATCTGATGCAGCGACTCCCCCATGCCATGCAGGCGCTGGAACTCATAGCTGTCCTTGTCGTCGCCCGCCATGGCGACGACGGCGGCACAGGTATGGGCGTTGTGGGTAGCGAACTGCGGATAGATGCGGTCGCGCCGGTCGAGCAGCAGCTGTGCGCAAGCCATGTAACTGACGTCGGTGTTGACCTTGCGAGTGAAAACCGGGAAGGTCTTGACCCCCATCTCCTGGGACAGCTTGATCTCGGTATCCCAATAGGCGCCCTTCACCAGCCGTACCATGATCTTGCGGTCATAGCGCTCGGCAAGCTCGTAGAGTGTCTCGATCATCGGCGCGGCACGGCGCCCGTAGGCCTGCACCACGACCCCGAAGCCGTCCCATCCATCGAGGCTGGGGTCAGACATCAGCTCTTCGATCACATCGAGCGAGATATCCAGCCGATCCTGCTCCTCGGCATCGATGTTGAAACCAATATTGGCCTTGGCCGCCTGCTGCACCAGCTCCTTAGCTCGCGGAACGAGTTCCGCCATCACCGTATCGCGATGGGTATATTCATAGCGCGGGTGCAATGCCGAGAGTTTCACCGAGATGCCGGGGCTTCCGCGCACGTCGCCCTTGGCCTGCTTGGCAATCGCCGTGATCGCCTTGGCGTAAGCCTTGTGGTAGCGCACCGCGTCTTCGTCGGTACGCGCCGCCTCGCCGAGCATGTCGTAGGAATAGGTATAGCCCTGCTTCTCGAGATCACGGGCATTCTTCATGCCCTCCTCGATGGTCTGACCGAGCACGAACTGACGTCCCAAGATCTTCATCGACTGGCCAACTGCCGTGCGCACCACCGGCTCGCCCATGCGGCGCACCAGGCCGCGCAGCGCACGCGCCGGGCCCTTGGGGTCGTCGTCAAGCACCTTGCCGGTCAGCATCAGCGCCCAGGTCGAGGCGTTGACCATCGACGATGATGACTTGCCCAGGTGCGCACCCCAGTCGGACGGCTCGATCTTGTCATGGATGAGGTCGTCGATGGTTTCCGCATCGGGCACGCGCAGCAATGCTTCTGCCAGACACATGAGGCCGACCCCTTCGGCGGTCGAGAGCCCGTACTCGGCCAGGAAGGCCTCCATCATCGAGGGCGACTTTTCCTTGCGCACACGATCCACGTAGTTGGCACCGACCTCGGCAACCTTGCGGCGGTCGCCCTCGGACAGCTTCAGTCGTTCGACGAGGCTGCGCAGCACATCTGCCTCGTCGGCGTCATAGTTGTCGCGGATGCGGTAGCGCAGATCTTTGACGTCACTCTCTAGATGAAGGTTTGCTTCATTCATGGTCGATCTCTCCTCACTGCCCGACACACAGCGGCACTGCGCCAGGGGGATGTCGTCGTTATTGTCGAAAGGCCATTATAGGGTTGATACGTACCGGCCCGGATTGCGGCGAATGCTTCACGCCACAGCATGGGTGGCAGGGCCACGGCCAGAACCTCAGTGGCAGTGGCCCTGCCCTGACAAAGGGTAATCTCACCGATGGCTTGGTGCATGGATGTCAGCCCAATCCTCTCAGTGTAGCGCCTGGCTGACTTGTTCAGACTCGAGCTTCATGTCAACCTCGTTTCAACGATTTCATACATCAGTCTAAGTAGGGCACCGAACGGACTCTTGTTTCAGACTCCTGAGCCGTTGCTCGAGACTCCGCACCCGGCTTCCCCGAGGAGGGCCCATGTCCAAGACCCTGGCTCGCTGCAATCGGTTTGAACGCCGCTCAATCGAGCATCGCCACTCGCATGCCCAACTGCTGATGGGGTGGCGCGGGGTCCTGGATCTTGAATTCGCCCCCGGCGGAGAGCAACTCGAGCTGGGCCTTGCGGCCATCCTGCCGCCCGACGAGCACCATCTTTTCCGAGGAGGCGACGACGACTGCGAGGTCCTGATCATCGATCTCGACGCCGATGACCCCTGCCTGATGGCATTGGAGCAGAGCTGCACATTGCAGCTGCGCGAGTCCCTGTTTGCGACGCCCAGGACCCTCAGCCTGCCGCCCACCTTGATCCCCATGGTGGAGCTGGCCACACACCAGTTGAAGGCGGAAAAGTCCACCGCGCAGTCCGCCCTCCTCAATCATCAACTGGCTATCCTCTTCGTCAGCCAGCTGAGTGAGCTGCAGGTGTTGGGTCATACAGATATCCGAGGCCAGAAGCGACTCTCCGCGACACTACTCGATAACCTGATCGACGGGCACCTGACGACGCCACCCGATAATCAACTGCTGGCCGATGCCTGCCATCTCAGTCAGAGCCAACTCCACCTGCTTTGCCTGCGGGATTTCGGCGTCACTCCCCAGCAATATGTCATGAACCGTCGCCTACTCTGGGCGCGTTTCTGGTTGCGGGAGACACAGCGTCCGGTGAGTGAAATCGCCTTTGACCTGGGCTTTTCGGGGGTGTCGAGCTTTTCACGGGCCTACCGTGGCAGGATGGGATGTTCACCCAGCGATGAGCGCAAGAAGGCGCAATGACGTCAGCTGGCCTCGTTGCGAACACCTCGCCTAGCCAGAGGCGACGTCTCCAGGCGGCTCGGTAAGCCCTCGCTCACTGCTGAAAGCGCTTCTCGCGATTGGGCCCGAGGTCGAGTGCGTGGGCTCCCATCACCAGGGCGACGACCAGTTCTGCCGTGATCGCCCCTGGGTTAAACCGAGGTGCAAATGGCCAGCAAAGGAACATGGTCAATCTAGCCTGTCTCGGGCCCGATAAGATGCTTCACTTGCAGATACTCCGCCATCCCCCAAGGGCCCAGCTCGCGACCGATCCCGCTGATCCCGAACCCACCCCAGCCGGCCTCGGGCAGCACCAGCTGTTCGCTGTTATACCAGATGCTTCCGGCGCGCAGCCGCTCGCCAACCCGTCTGGCTCTCTCGACATCGCCGGCTATCACCGTGGCCGCCAGACCAAATGGGCTAGCATTGGCGAGCTCGATGGCCTCCTCATCGCTGAAGACGGTTCGCCCACAGAGCACCGGTCCGAAGATCTCCTCCTGCCACAGGCGGCTCTCGACCGGAACATCACGATAGAGTGTTGGTGCAACGAACTCGCCGTGCTCGGGGAGTTGGCGATGGGGACCATCACGCACGGCAACCAGACCTTCCTTCCGCGCCATTGCCAGGTAACGCTCGACGGCTTCCCGCTGGCGAGCGCTGGACATGGGCCCCATGTCTGTGTCGTCGGCCAGGGGATCTCCGAGACGAATAGCATCAATGCGCCTACCCAGTGCCGCATAGAGCGGCTCGGCGAGGGCATCATGGACGATCAGGCGTGAGGTGGCGGAGCAGATCTGACCAGAGTTGAAATAGATACCCGCCATCACCCAGTCGGCGGCCTGCTCAACCTCGGCGTCATCCAGCACCAGAACGGGAGACTTTCCGCCCAGCTCTAGCGAAACGTTACGGACTCCCTCGGCCGCCGCACGCATTATTTTCTCCCCCACCACATTACTGCCGGTGAAAGAGAGTTTATCGACACCGGGATGGGCACTGAGCGGCGCCCCGATGCCTTCGCCGTCGCCGTGCAACATGTTGAGCACGCCGGCAGGCAGTCCAACGGCCTCGGCGATCTCGGCCAGTGCTTGTTCCGGCAGTGGTGTGACCTCGGAGGGCTTGAAGACGATCGTGCAGCCCGCCGCCATGGCCGGGGCAATCTTCCAGGCGCTGGTCACCAGCGGGAAGTTCCAGGGAGTAATCAGCCCCACAACCCCCGCAGGATCCTCGAAGACCTGGGCGCGAATGTTCTCCATGGTGTGATCGACCAGACGCCCCTGTCGCGCTTCCAGGGCTCGGGCTTGATTCGCGTAGTATCGATAGCAGGCGATGGCATCATCGAGGTCGATAGCGGCCTCGGCCAACGCCTTGCCGTTATTTCGTGACGACAGCTGCATCAGCTCGTCCCGTCGCGCCACCAAGGCGTCTGCAAAGGCCGATAGATAAACACCTCGCCGTTCACCGCCAAGGGCTTGCCAAGCCGGCAAGGCGTGTCGAGCAGCACCCACTGCGGCGTCCACATCGGTGGGATCGCCGGCGGTAACCTCGGCAATCGTCTCCTGTCGGTAAGGGTCGGTGACAGGCAGTCGACGCTGGCCTGCGCTCTCGACCCAGCGATTATCGATGAACTGTCGTGTCAGCTGATGCACGGATGGCTCTCTCGCAATAGGGTTCTAGGTTGGTGGGGCGTTATTCCTGCACCGAGGTATTCCAGGCGAACGCGTCGATCTCGATCAGCAGGGGGCCTTGCTCGGGGCGTTGTGATAATGCCTTGGCCAGGCTGGCAGGGTCGTCGACTCGGGTGGCCAGGCAGCCGAAGCCGCTCGCCAGGGCCTGGAAATCAGGAGCATGCAGGTTCACGCCAATGGGTGTTACGCCGTTGGCGGCCATGTAGCGACGAATCTCCTCGTAGCCTCCGTTGTGCCAAAGGAGAATCACCACCGGCAGGCGTTCCTCAACGGCGGTGGCGATCTCGGCCAGGGTGAACATCAGGCCACCGTCGCCGACCAGCGCGACCACCGGAAGGTCCGGGCGAGCCAGCTTGGCGCCGAGAGCAGCGGGCAAGCCGTAGCCAAGGGTGCCGTAGCCGGTGGAGGCGTTGAAGAAGCGCCGCGGCTCGGGCTGGGCGACCAGATGATTGGCAGCGTAGACCGGCGCGCAGGAGTCGCCCACCAGAATCGCTTCGGGCATCACCTCAGCAAGTGTGGTGAATAGCGGCACAAAGGGGGCGAACGCCGGGTCCCGCTCCAGCGCAAGGGCATCCATGGTCGCGGCGGTACGGGTGCGACCCTGCCGCGACAAGGCCACCGGGAAGTGGGTCAGCAAGGCGTTCAATGTGGCCCTGGCATCGCCGATCAGTCCGAGGGCCAGCGACTGGTTGCGCACCAGCTGCTCTGGGTCGATATCGACTCGGATAAGCCGGCCCGTCAGCAGGAAGCCATCGTCGAACACCACGTCATAGTCGGTCTCACCAAGCTCGGTGCCAATGGCGAGGATCACATCGGCTTCGCGGGCCAGTTCGCGCACGGCAGGCAGGGCTGCGTTGGCGCCCAGGTCCAGCGTGTGTCTACTGCCGGCCTCAAGTCCCAGCAGACCCTTGGCGTTGATCGTGGTGATGGTGGGAGCATCCAGGCGCTCGACCAGTGCGCGGGCGCTCTCTGGCGCTTCGATGCAGCCTCCGCCCAGCAGCACCAGCGGCCGCTGTGCTTCATGCAACCAGCGCGCCGCAGTGGCTAGCCCGACTGGATCAGGTGCCGGCCGGTGGATGACCGGCGCGCTCCATGCCACAGGCGGCGAGACAGGGGCCTCGAACAGGTCGATGGGGATCTCGATATGCACCGGCCCCGGGCGCATGCCCTGAAAGACCGTGAAGGCCCGCGCCAGAACCTCCGGCAGCGCCGCTGGGTCGAGCAGGGTATGACTGAAGCGGGACAACCCCGCTATCAGCTGCTGCTGGCTGGGCAGTTCGTGCAGGCGCCCCTGACCGCGCCCCAACGTGTCGCGGCGGTTGACGCTGGAGATCACCAGCATCGGGATGGAGTCAGCCTGCGCCTGGCCCATGGCCGTTGCTATGTTGGTCATGCCGGGGCCGGTGATGATGAAGCACACACCCGGCTTGCCAGTGGCCCTGGCATAGCCGTCGGCCATGAAACCGGCGCCCTGCTCATGGCGCGGGGTGACATGCCGTATGCCGCTGGCTTCTGTGCCGTCGCCCAGCCCACGATAGAGCTCGACGGTGTGAACACCAGGGATACCGAAGACGGTATCCACGCCATAGGTGTCTCGAAGCAGACGAATAAGCAGTTCTGCACAGGTCATTTGGAAGCCCCTCATCCCACCAGCCAATGGGCCATGACGACGATGATCGGCAGAGTGATAGCGGTACGGATCAGGAAGATGGCCGCCAGCTCCCACAGTTTCAGCGGAATCCGTGACTTGAGAAGCAAGGCACCGATCTCCGACATATAGACCAGTTGAGTCAACGACAGGCAGGCGATCACGAAGCGTGTCAGCTCGCTCTCGATGTTGCTACCTAGTACCGCCGGCAGGAACATGTCGGCGAAGCCCACCAGGGTGGCAGGGGCCGCTGCCTCGGCCTCCGGCAGGCCCATCCACTCCAGCACCGGCACCATGGGCATCGACAGCCAGGTGAAGAGCGGGGTGAACTCGGCCAGGATCAGCGCCACGGTGCCGATGGCAATGACCAGCGGCAGCAGGCCGAAGAAGATATCGGCAACGTTGTAAAGGGCGATGCGCACCAGCTGACGCGGGCCGGGTGCCTTCTCCGCGCGGGACACGGCCATGCCCAGGCTGTAGCGCAGCAGATTCTGGTTGCCGGTGCGCTCCTCCTGTAGGCGGCATCCCACCGGCTCATAGTAGGTGTTCGGCTTGAGCGACAGCGGTGGCAACCGTGGCACAACCACCGCAGCCACCAGGCCAGCGACCACCACCGTCAGGTAGAAGGGCACGAAAAGATGGTTGATGCCGATGAAAGTCGTCACCAGGATCGCGAAGGCAATGGACACGATGGAGAAGTTGGTGGCGATGGCCGATGCTTCACGACAGTTATAGAAGCCCTTCTCGTACTGCTGGGTGGTGATCAGCACTCCCACGGTACCCGACCCCATCCAGGAGGCCGTGGCATCGATGGCACTGCGGCCCGGCAGCCCGAAGATCCACCGGAAAGGGGTACGTAGCAGGCTGCCGATAAATTCCATGAAACCGAAGTCGACCAGGAACGGCAGCAGGATGGCAGCGAAGAAGAAGAAGGTGAGCAGAACCGGTGCCAGATCGTTGAGCATCACCCCACCAGTGAAAGCGGCAGTAATGAACTCCGGGCCGACCTGAAAGTAGGTCATCAAGGCAAAGAGGGCTCCGAGGGCGCGCATGACGACCCACAGCGGCGCCACGTCGAACAGCTCCTTGAGCATGCCTTCTCGCGCCCAGCCTGGCTGGGTAAACTTGACCAAGAGAGTCAGTACCACGGACAGGCAAAGGACAACCGTGGCAATAGCGGGCAGGGTACCGCCCAGCAAGGCCTTGAGCCCGTCGGCGGCGAACCCCATACCGATGTTGATGGTACCGCCCACCGAGAAGGGCACCAGAAACAGCAACACGCCGATTATTGATGGCACGAGGAACTTGATCAGTCCGTGCCGAGATAGCGGGGCGCCCTCAAGCGCTATGTCGTCTGATGTATCGAGGGAGGATGGCATAAAGCACCTCAGGTTGAATTATCGTTGTCGTATCGGCCTGGCCTGGCCGGTGAATCTCAATCGCGGCGCTTGACGCCCGGCAGCACACAGAGCATCTCGTACAGGAGAGTGGCTCCCATCAGGGCGGTATTGCCGCTTGGATCATAGGGCGGTGCCACTTCGACCAGATCGCCACCCACGACGTTGAGTCCCGCCGCGCCACGCACGATCTCCAGCCCCTGCTGAGCGGTGAGGCCACCCATCTCGACGGTACCGGTACCCGGCGCCACGGAAGGATCGAGGGCATCGATATCGAAGGAGATATAAACCGGCCCATCGCCCATCTGCTCTCGCACTTCTGCCATCAGCGGCGCGAGCGACCTGTACCAGCACTCTTCCGCCTGCACGACGCGAAAGCCCTGCTCTCGGCACCAATCGAAATCTTCCGCGGCATAACCGGTGCCCCGAAGACCGATCTGGACCACACGCTGGCTGTCCAGGAGGCCTTCCTCCTGGGCGCGGCGGAAGGGTGTGCCATGGGCGATCGGCTCGCCGAACATGTGGTCATTGATGTCGGCGTGGGCGTCGATATGAATCAGCCCCACCGGGCCATGGCGCTTGGCGATGGCACGCAGAATGGGCAGCGTGATGGTGTGCTCGCCACCCAAGGTCAAGGGAATACAGTCGTGTTTAAGCAGCCGTTCGTAGAATGCGGTGATGATCTCCACACTCTTGGGCAGGTGAAAGGTGTTGATCGGCACATCGCCGATATCCGCGACCTGAAGGCTATCGAAGGGTGCCGCCTGAGTCGCCATGTTGTAGGGACGTAGCATCCGCGACTCATCACGAATCTGGCGAGGACCCAGGCGAGTTCCCGGGCGGTTGGAGGTACCGATGTCCATGGGAATACCGATGAAGGCGGCATCCAGGCCCTCGGCGCTCTCCTGAGTCGGCAACCGCATCATGGTGGCAGGCCCACCGAACCGCGGCATATCGTTGCCACCTATGGGTTGATTGAACTCACTCATGCGATCGTCCTCTGATTTACTGGTCGGTGATGAAAGCGCCCAGCGCTTTATATGTGTGGTGCAGGAACCATGCCAACCCGATTTAGGGCCTGTTGCAGGTTTTTGATTCAGAATTGGATCACTTTGAGCCTGGCAATGATGCAATAATGAATTATTGATGCATTTATGAATCGCAGGTCGGGCACATGATCACCATCGATAGCCTCATTCTCCAAACCATCGTCGACACCGCGCACGATCACTACTTCGTAGCCGCTGCAGATGGGAAGGTTCGCTATGTAAGCCCTAGTGCCGCCGCGGTCTATGGCATCTCCTGCGAAGAGCTCCGCGCCAGCACCGTGCAACGCCTCGAAGCCGACGGGGTGTTGAACCCCTCGATCAGCATGGAAGTGATCCGCAGTGGTCAACCCGCACAACTTGTCCAGCGCACCGGCACCGGACGCCGAGTGATTGCCCAGGCCCATCCGGTCTTCGAAGAGGGAAAATTGGTGGCGGTGGTGAGCCGCTCCATGGACCTTACCGACCTCCAGCTTCTGCAGCAGGAATATGGCCTCCTCCAGCAGCGCTTCAGCGACCACCTCAAGCGCAGCCAGGTTCTCGAACAGGAAGACGCAGCGTTGGAGAACGAACTCGACGAGTTGGAGGTGAAGAGCCCACTGATGCGCGAGGTGGCACTGCTGCTGCGCCGGGTGGCCCCCACGGACGCGACCGTGATGATGCTCGGCGAGTCAGGGGTCGGCAAGACCGCCTTCGCCCATCAGCTCCATCGCTGGAGCGCGCGACGCGATGGGCTCTTCGTCGACGTCAATTGCGCCGCCATTCCCGAGAGCCTGTTCGAGGCCGAGATGTTCGGCTATCGTGCCGGCGCCTTCAGCGGTGCGGCGCCCGGGGGACGCACCGGGCTTATCGAGCAGGCCGCAGGCGGCACGCTCTTTCTCGACGAGATCGGTGAGCTACCCCTGGCGGTGCAGACCAAGCTGCTCAAGGCTATTCAGGATGGGCGTATCAGCCGTCTGGGTGACAGCCAATCCCGGCGTGTCGACTTCCGTCTGGTAGTCGCCACCAACCAGAACCTCAGCAGGCGCGTGGAGGAAGGCAGCTTTCGCCTCGACCTCTACTACCGCCTCAACGTAATTCCGGTCACTCTGCCACCACTGCGTGAGCGCCGCGAGGATATTCCCGGACTGGTAGAGCGCCATCTGAAGCGGCTCAATCGACGCTATGGCAAGGAGAAACTTCTCTCCCGGAGCAGCTGGAAGCCACTGATGAGCAGGGAATGGCCCGGCAACGTGCGGGAGCTCGAGAACTGGCTGGAGCGAGCCTGGCTGTCCAGCGATGATGTCATCAACACCGAAGGAACAGCCTCGCCCGAACTCATTGCAGGAAAGCAGCAGGAAACCGAGCCCGCTGAAGACCACGTGGCACCGGCGAGACCATCCCTCTTGCGCGAAAAAGATGGCCTGAAGGATGCCATGAGCCGTACTGAGCACAGCATCCTTGCCGAGCTCTGCATGACGCTCTCCTCGACCTACGCTATCGCGGAACGGCTCGGCATCAGCCAGCCCAGCGTCGTGAGGAAACTCAAACAACACGGATTGAGCATCATACGGTGATGGAACGTACGACACCTTCCTCGCGTGGGATATTGCCCCGTGCACGGCCAGGCAGGTGATAGAACACGTAAATCAGTGCTGATAGACAAGTAAAGTGTCCCACTACCAGCTCCGAGGTAACTCATCACCCTGGAGCCTTAACGTAATGAGAACACCCGAATAGAACCAAGAGCAAAAAGGCGACCCGAAGGCCGCCATAAAAATTCTTGCCGTTTCCGAGAATCAATCCCGCTTGCCGTCCACCAATCGACTGACTTTCAGTGGGTTGTCATCCTTGAGGGCTTCAGGCAGCAAGCCCTCTGGCAGGTTCTGGTAGCACACCGGGCGCAGAAAGCGATGGATGGCCGCACTGCCCACCGACGTGGTGCGGCTGTCCGAGGTGGCCGGGAAGGGGCCACCGTGGACCATGGCGTGGCATACCTCGACCCCGGTGGGCCAGCCATTGGCCAGGATACGACCGGCCTTGCGCTCCAGCAGCGGCAGCAACTGCCGGGAGGTGGCCAGGTCACTGTCGTCCATCTGCAGGGTGGCGGTGAGCTGGCCTTCCAGGGCCTCGGCCACACGCCGCATTTCCTCGACGTCGGCGCACTCCACTACCAGGCCGCCAGCGCCGAACACCTCGGCCTGCAAGGCCTCATCGGCCAGGAAATCGGAGGCGCTGGCGACAAAGAGTGCAGGCTGGCACTGATGGGGCCCCTCTCCGGCCTGCCCTCGGGCGACCTCGCGGACACTGGAATTGCCGGCCAGTGAACCGACACCGTCCTGATAGGCGGCATGAATGCCCGGCGTGAGCATGGTCTGGGCGGCGCTGCCCTGGATACCCTGACCAGCCGTCGAAAGGAAGGTATCCAGCCCCTCACCCTTGATGCCGATCACCAGGCCAGGGTTGGTGCAGAACTGACCGGCACCCATGTTCAGCGAGCCGACGAAGCCCTCGGCGATCTCCTTGCCTCGTGACTGAAGCGCTTCGGGCAGCAGGAACACCGGGTTGATCGAGCTCATCTCGGCGTAAACCGGGATCGGCTGGGGGCGGTTCTGTGCCGTTTTTTGCAGCGCCAGGCCACCCGTGCGCGAGCCGGTGAAGCCAACCGCCTGGATACGCGGGTCGGCGACCAGCGCCTGGCCGATCTCCTTGCCCGAACCGAACAGCACAGAGAACACCCCTTCGGGGAGTCGGCATTTGGCGACGGCAGCCTGCACGGCACGGCCCACCAGCTCGGAGGTGCCTGGATGGGCGGAATGCGCCTTGACCACTACCGGGCAGCCTGCGGCTAGCGCCGAGGCCGTGTCGCCACCGGCCACGCTGAAGGCCAGGGGGAAGTTTGAGGCGCCGAACACGGCCACCGGACCCAGCGCCACGTGGCGCTGGCGCAGGTCGACGCGAGGCATGGGCTCACGCTCCGGCAGCGCCGGGTCGATGCGCACATCAAGCCATTCGCCGGCGCGAACCACCGAGGCGAACAGGCGCAGCTGGCCACAGGTGCGACCGCGCTCGCCCTCGATGCGCGCCCGTGGCAGGCCAGTCTCGGCCATGGCACGCTCGACTAGGGCATCGCCCAGCGCCTCTATCTCACCGGCCACTGTCTCGAGAAAGGCCGCACGCTCCTCCAGTGAGCTCTCGCGATAGGAGGCGAAGGCAGTCTCGGCGAGTTGACAGGCGCGGACCACTTCGTCACGGCCGAGCCCCGGGTAGTCGGGTCCGAGTATCTCGCCACTGGCTGGATCGATGGCGCGAATGACGGCCTGGTCACCGGTGACGGTCTGCTGGCCGATCAGGGATGTGCCTTGTGGGGTCATGATGCCTCCTTGTGTTTGCTTGCTTCAGTTTTCCTGATACTGCAGGTACAGGTTTCGAGAACGATTGAGATGCTGGTACATGGTCTCTCTGGCCGCCTCGGGGTCACGGGAAAGAATGGCCTCAAGAACAAAGGCGTGCTCCTCCCGGACACGCTCCAGATAGCGCACCGCAGCAGCCGGATTGATATCGATGCTCAACAACTTGGCGCGAGGGATGCTGCTGGAGCTGAGCTGCTCGTAGAACTGCTCGAAGACGGGGTTGTGGGTGGCCGAGGCAATAGCAAGATGAAACTCGTAATCCTCCACCCGCGCCAGGCTGTTCTCGGCGTGGGCCTTGATGAACGCAGCGTGCTTTGCCTCGATGAGGCGCCGATCCTCAGCGTCGTGCCGCAGGGCAGCGAGTTCCGCGGCGACCGGCTCCAGGGTCAGGCGAAACTCGAGAACATGCAGGATATCCTCGACGGTGGTCGGGTTGATCCGCTCTGCCGGCCGTGCCTCGACAGGGGTCGAATGCAGGACCGTGGTGCCAACGCCGCGCCGTGTGGCGACCAGTCCCAGTGACTTAAGGTGGGTAATCGCTTCGCGGATGACCGTGCGGCTGACCCCAAAGGAATCGCATAGCTGACTTTCAGTGGGAAGCTTCTCGCCAACCTTGATTTTCCCCTGAAGTATCAACCCCTCGAGCTGATCGGCAACATGGGTAGACAGAGGCCCTTGTTTCGCCACCTTATGCAGATCCAGTCGCGCGATTTCAGCTGGCATTTCCGTACTCTTTGCCATAAAAAAGCCCTCGACCAAAAGTATGACTTTTAGTCTAGCAGCCAAGGAAGACTTAGCGCACCAGTGCCGGACGCTTGGGATCGAATTCCCAACCGGCAATGAGATACTGCATGGCCATGGCGTCGTTGCGTTGCGTTACGTCAAGGCTCTGATAGAGGCGATGGGCTTCCATCAGCTTCTCCTCGTCCAACTCGACACCCAGGCCCGGCGTCTTGGGCACCGTCAGCTTGCCGTCTCGGATCGGGAACGGGTTCTTGGTGATGCGCTGGCCGTCCTGCCAGATCCAGTGGGTGTCGATGGCGGTGATTTCCCCCGGGCAAGCAGCCGCCACATGAGTCATCATCGCCAGCGAGATATCGTAATGGTTGTTGCTGTGCGAGCCCCAGGTCATGCCCCACTCATTGCACAGCTCCCCGACCATGACGGCGCCCTGCATGGTCCAGAAGTGGCAGTCAGCCAGCGGGATATCCACCGAATTGAGCTGCACGGCGTACTGCAACTGCTTGAAATCTGTTGCGATCATGTTGGTTGCGGTGGGCAGCCCGGTGCGCTTCTTGAACTCCGCCATGGTCTCGCGGCCGGAGAAGCCACCCTCCTGGCCACAGGGATCCTCGGCATAGCTGAGCAGATGCTTGATCGGCTCCAGCACCCGCACCGCCTCGTCGAGCTTCCAGGCACCGTTGGGGTCCAAGGTCAGACGCGCCTCGGGAAAGGCCTCATGCAGCGCACGGATGCAGTCGGCCTCTTCCTCCCCGCGCAGTACCCCGCCCTTGAGCTTGAAGTCCTTGAAGCCGTAGCGGTCATAGGCCGCCTTGGCCAGGTTGGCCACCGCCTCCGGCGTCAGCGCCTCCTGGTAACGCACCTCGTCCCAGGCATCCTGGGGATCAGTCGCCCTGGGATAGGGCAGATCCGTCTTGCCAGGGTCCCCCAGCAGGAACAGATAACCCAGCGCCTCGACCTCGTCGCGCTGTCGACCATACTGTCCCAGCAGGTCGGCCACCGGCATCTGCAACGCCTGACCGAAGAGGTCAAACAGTGCCGACTCGATGGCAGTGATGACGTGAACCGCCACGCGGAGATCGAAGGTCTGGCGACCGCGCTCTTCCCGCCCGTTACGAGCCAGAACCTGGCGTGCCTGGTTCAGGGTCTGCTTGACGTCGTTGACCCGCGAGCCTTCGACCAGAGAGCGGCACTGCTCAAGCCCCTTGAGGATACCGTCACTAGAGGGGATCTCCCCGACCCCCTGGTTGCCGGCATCATCTTCGAGAATCAGCACACAGCGGATGAACCAGGGGGCATGGCCACCGCTGAGGTTCAACAGGAAGCCGTCATAGCCGGCGACGGGAACTACACGCATGCTTTTGATTTTCGGAAACATCAGTCTCTTGCCTCTTGAATTATCCACCCAGGAGGGACGCCTCCCTGCCGGAGTAAGGTCTTGTGTCCCGGATGAATTTTCGTAATCGAATTCAACGTCTTACTGAAGGCATTGCTCAACTGAGCACGTCCTGACGCCCCTTGGCGCGGCTCTTCAGGCTCATCACGATCGAGAACACCACCGACGCCAGAATCAGCAGCCACAGCACCACGGCGATAGGGCTCTTGGTAAAGAAGATCGACAGGGTCCCGAACGACTCGAGGCTCTTGACGAAGTAGATCTCCGCCTGGCCACCCAGGATGAAGCCGATGATCAGGGGCGCCACCTCAAGGCCGATCTTCTGGATCAGGTACCCCAGAACACCGAAGATCAACAGCGTCCAGACGTCGAACATGATGCCGTAGTTGATCGCATAGGCTCCCACCACACACATCATGGTGATCAACGGATAGAGGATATGCTTGGGCACCATCACTACCTTGGCGATATGCTTGATGGCGAAGAACATCAGGAAGAACATCACGATATTGGCAAACACCAGCGCCGTCATCATGATGTACCAGGTATTGGCGTTTTCGGGGATAAACAGCGGCCCAACCTGGATGCCCTGGAGCGTGAAAGCACCGATCAGCACGGCAGTGGTGGAATCACCGGGGATACCCAGAGAAAGCAGCGGAATCAGGGCACCGCCGGTCAAGGCGTTGTTGGCCGACTCCGAAGCCATGAGTCCCTGGGGCGCTCCCTTGCCCATCTCCGAGGAATCCCGCGACAGGTTCTTCTCCTGAGTGTAGGCGAGCACCGAGGCAGCACTGCCACCCACGCCGGGCAGCATGCCCACGAAGGTACCGATGAAGGAGGAACGCACCAGGTTGGTAAAACGGCCTTTAAAGATGGAGAAAGCAAACGCTCCTCCCTTGCCAAGTTTCAGCCGGTCGCTGGTGAGTTCGCTTTTCACGCCTTTTTCGGCCTCGAGGAGGATGGTCGAGATACCAAAGATACCGATCAGCACGGGCAGCAGGGAAAAGCCTTCATAGAGGTAGGGCTCCATGAAGTCAGCCATCAGCCGGGTCTTGCCGTTGCCGCCATCAGAGATACTGTAGACACCCACCAGGCTCAGCCAGATGCCGATCACGCCACTAAAGATACCTACCAACATGTTGCTGGAGAGAGAGGCGATCACGGACAGCGCCAGAAGGATGATCAGGAACTTTTCCACATAGGAGAACTTGATGGAGAAGTCCGCCAACATGGGCGCGAACAGGAAAAGCACTGCAGCACTGATCAAGCCACCAATGACGGAGGCAACGACACAGACTCTCAGGGCCTTCTCACCTTCGCCCTTCTGGGCCATGGGATAGCCATCGAATGTGGTCGTTATCGATGACGGCGTTCCCGGTATATTGAGCAGAACGGCCGGCACCATTCCACCCGATATTCCGCCAACATAAAGTCCCAGCAACAGAGCAAGGCCATTATTCAGGCCCAGCGCATAAGTCAGCGGCAAGCAGACGGCCACGGCCATTGTGGCCGTCATGCCGGGAATCGCACCGAAGATGATGCCCACCAACACGCCAAAACCGGCTAGCAGGAAAAACGTTACATCGAGAAGTGACACGAATTCCATCATGACATTCACCTCAGTCACGGCAGGGTGATTCTGAACAGCTTGGCCAGCACAAACCAGACCAGACTGGGGGCGACGATGGCATTGATCAACACGATGACGACAACTTTCTTTGTCCACTCATGCAGATACATGAGGGCCATCAAAAAGATGAAAGGCATCGAGACGAACAGGAAGCCATAACCCGTATAGGGAAACATATTGCCTACCACCGCCATGAGGTAAAAATACACGATGATAAGGGCGAGGGTGCCGAAGAAACGAAAGCCATCCATGGATTCGCCCACAATGGGTAGAGTACGCTCTCCTCGCTTCACTGCAGCCAAAAAGGGAATCACCTTGGTTACCAGGATAACGGCGAAAAGCACCGCCAGGATCCAGTGGATTATTGTCGGGAAAACCAGGTGAGAGGTCTCGAAATCAATCGAGACGCTGAGCAGACTGGACAGGCCTGATTCCATAGCGGCTCCGACGACGGGAAGGCAGTCCTGCCCGTCAATTTTCTATGTCGAAAAATGCCAGATAGCAAGAGTATCGGCGGCTCGCCACCGCCGATGCTCGGAGTGCTTACTGGATGTTTTTGATAATCTCTTCGTAACGCGACATCTTGTTTTTCAGGTACTCAGAGGCTTCATCAGACGGCTTGAAATTTGGAATGAAGAAAGAGTTCTTCTGAACTTCCTGAATCTCGCCCTCGGCATAGACATCTGCCAGAGCCTCATCAATCTGATCGACGATGCCGGAATCCATCTCCTTGTTGTAGAGGAAGAAGAACTCCTTATCGAAGGTAAAGTTCTCATCGTCACCCATGGTGACAGTGACGTTGGGCTCGACATACTCCAGCAGCTGCTCGCGGCTGGTCTTCCCCATGCCGTCTTCCGGCGCCTGCTCGATGGTGCCCTGGCGAGCCGTCAGCCATACGAAGCGCATAGCCTTCTGATCGTCTTCCGGCAGGCGAGTAAACTGCTCGTTGGCCTGCACGGACCCATGAATCATGTCGACCTGGTCATCGTAGAGCTGCTGGTTCTTGTCCGCCTGGGAGCCAGTGTTCACAGCAACCAGGTTGTCTTCCTGGCCCGGATACTCGATGGCAACGGCGTTCTTCAAGGCACTGAAGCCGATCTCGGACACGCCGCCCGGCTGGATTGCCACGCGCACCTCTTCGCCCTCACCGACTGCCGCGATGATCTCGTCGAGGTTCTCGTACGGCGAGTCCTTGGGCACCAGGTAGGCATTGCCCGGGTTGATCGCCACAGTCGGACCGATGGTGTATTTCTCGAAAATGTTCTCGTAACCCTGAACACCATAGAGGAAGCCCAGGTAGGACTGATCGTGGAAGATCATCAGGGTATTGCCGCGCGGATCGCGATCCAGCGTACGGAAAGCGGAACTGGCACCGACGGCATCGACCTTCATGTTGAGATCGAGCTGTTCGGCCAGCTTGTCCACCACGATGCTCGAATTCTGATAGGTATCGCCACCCGTCGATGTGGAGCCGATGACGACACGAATGTTGCCACGTAGCTGACCATCCTGGGCCATGGCGACACCGGCACCGAAGGTCATCGACGCCATGACGGCGGCGGAACCCAGTCCTACGAGCTGTTTCTTGGATACGGTCATGCTTTCACCTCTTTCAGTCGTTATCGGTTTTATAGTTGCTTGGCGATTTCCACCAGCGTCTCGAGTTGCTGACGCTCCTCGGAAGTGGGCGTGGTCAGGGGTGCGCGAACGCTACCCGCCGGACGACCGATGATCTCGGCGCCGGCCTTGATCAGGCTGACGGCATACCCTTTCTTCCGATCCCTGAGGTCCACGAAGGGGATAAAGAAGTCGTTGGTGATCTGCTTCACGACCTCGCTGTTACCCTTGCGCAGTTCCTTGTAGAAGGTCACGGCCATGTCGGGTACGAAATTGAACACGGCCGATGAGTAGGTATTGACACCAATGGAGAGATAGGCTTCGGCAAAGATCTCTGCCGTCGGCACGCCACCGATGTAGACCAGGCGGTCACCCACGGTCTTGACGATCTTGTTCAGTGCCTGAATATCGCCCTTGCCGTCCTTGAGACCGACCAGGTTGGGGCAGGCCTCGGCCAGCGCCGTCACGGAACCGGCGTCCAGGATGCCATTGCCACGGTTGTAGTAGATGACGTTGAGCCGGGTCGAATCGCAGATCTGCCGGGCGTACTCCACCAGTCCGTCCTGGGGACACTCGGTCAGATAGGGCGGCATCAGCAGGATGCCGTCGGCACCGACTTCCTCAGCCGTCTGTGCGAAGGCCTTGCCGCTCTCGACGCTCAGCCCGGCGCTGGCAATCACCGGCAGCTTGCCGTCCACCGTCTCCACGGCGACCCGCACCACATCGCGAAATTCGTCGAGTGTCAGGTTGAAGAACTCGCCGGTACCACCGGCCACGAATACGGCCGAGATGTCGTGGCTGATGAACCACTCCAGCCGCTTGCGATAGCTCTCGGCATCGAAACGGCCTTCCTGGTCGAAGTCCGTGATGGGAAACGACAGCAGACCATCGCCGATGGCTTGCACCACTTCTTCTCTGGAAAACTTCACGCAACCGTCCTCATGCTTACCGGGGCCAGGGACTCCCCGACCGCCTCGGGGGTAACGACAACAGCGTTGTTGTCATACATCATACAACTCGCAAGCTAATCGCTCGAGTCCGGCTCAGCAAGGGCTACTGATCAAATTGCGACCAAAGTTTAAGGGCAGGGGCGCGACATCGATTTCCCTTCCAGATTGACGCTCTACACCCACGGCTTGATATGGGCCAGTCAGGCCGCTGCGCGCCATGCCTGGAGCACTAAGAGAAAAGGGCCTACGAAATTATCGTAAGCCCTTGAATTCTCAGTGCTCTCGGCAGGTTCCACGCCTGCGACCCTCGTCCGGGACACTAGGTCCACAGCGGGTAAAAGCTTAGGCGACATCAAATCAAGTCGGTAATCAGTCCATAGCTCTCGGGACGACGGTGGAGCGCGAAGTTGAAGATATTCTCGCGGATCTCAAGAGTGCGGTCCAGGTCGCACTCATAGGTGATCAGCTCATCCGCGACGGTGCTCGCCATGGCGACGATCTCGCCAGTGGGCGCGATGATACAGCTCTGTCCGAGCAGGTCGCAGTCCTCCTCACGACCCGCTTTTGCGACCCCAACCACCCACATGCCGTTCTGGTAGGCTCCCGCCTGCATGCACAGGTGGTTATGGAAACCCTGCAGGTGGTCATGGGCCGGCACCGGCGGATAGTGGATCGGGGTGTTATACCCGAGCATCATCAACTCCACCCCTTGCAGGGCCAACATGCGGTAGGTTTCAGGCCAGCGACGATCGTTGCACAGTGCCATGCCCATGGTGCCGCCGAAGGCCTGCCAGGTGCCGAATCCCTGGTTACCGGGTTCGAAATAGCGCTTTTCGAGATGCTGGAACGGGCGCCAGGGCTCATCGTCATGGTGCCCGGGCAGATGCATCTTGCGGTATTTGCCAATGATCTCGCCGCTGCCATCGACGAGGATCGAGGTATTGAAGTGGCGGGTCCGACCCGATTCCCACGCCAGCTCGGCATAGCCCACGTAGAAACCGATACCCAGTTCGCGAGCGGTATCGAACAGCGGCCGGGTCTCGGGGCCGGGCATCTCACGCTCGAAGAAGGCGTCCACCTCTGCCGGGTCATCGAAGTACCAGCGAGGGAAGAAAGTCGTCAATGCCAGCTCCGGGAAGACGACCAGCTGCACGCCCCGCGCATGCGCCTGGCGCATCAGCTCGATCATCCGGGAAACGGCCTGACGACGGGTATCCTGTCGAGCAATGGGGCCCAACTGGGCGGCGCCTACCGTCAGTTTTCGGCTCATGGGCATTCCTTATTATGCGCGAACGGAAGAGGTGCACGCTGCCTGGCGTCACTCGCTCAAGGCGAGCAGTACCTGCAGCAGCACGTTAGCACCGGCCTCGACGTCATGGGGCGTGGTGTATTCATTGATGTTATGGCTGATGCCCCCGACGCTCGGCACGAAGATCATGCTGGTGGGACAGACCCTGGCGAGCATCTGGGCGTCGTGTCCGGCTCCACTGGGCATGCGCATCACCGAGTGCCCCAGGATCCAGGCACTGGCTTCCACTCGATCCACCATGGCCGGATCGAAGGGTACCGGATCGAAACGGGCCAGGGTCCGGCGCTCAACCTTGATGCCCTCCTGCTCCGCCAATCGTTCCACGAAGTCAGCCAGCTCCTGCTCAGCCTGCTGCAGGCGGGCGTTGTCGGTGTTGCGCAGATCCACGGTAAAGCAGGCGTGGTTCGCCACCACGTTCACCAGGTTGGGGGAGATCTCCAGCGAGCCCACGGTACCGACCTGATCGCCACCGATGCGGGTCACCAACTCGCGCACGAAGGTGGCGGTAGCCGTGGCAGCATAACCTGCGTCGTGGCGCAGCCGCATCGGTGTCGTGCCGGCATGGTTTGAGATGCCGGTAAAGGTAAACTCCGTCCAGGAGATACCCTGAACCTTCTCCACCGCACCGAGGGTCACGCCGGTTTCCTCGAGCACCGGCCCCTGTTCCACGTGCAATTCCACAAAGGCATGGACATCCGGCACACCCACCGGGTCAGCACCCCGTGCGCCAATGTCATCCAGGCAGTCGCCGACCCGTTCGCCGTCGATGCCCCGGGTCGCCAGCGCCTCATCCAGCGACATGCCGCCGACATAGACCAGGCTTCCCATCATGTCCGGAGCGAAACGGGCGCCCTCTTCGTTGGTGAAGGCGGCTACGCAAAGCGGGCGACGGGTGGTGATGCCTGCATCGTTCAGCGTCTCGAGCGCCTCGAGACCCGCCAGCACGCCCAGACTGCCGTCATAGAGGCCGCCGGTGCGCACGGTATCGATGTGCGAACCGGTCATTACCGGGGGCCCTGCTTCGAGACCGGGGCGCAGGGCGAAGATATTGCCCATGGCATCGACGCTCACCGTTAACCCCAGTTCTCGCATCCAGGCCAGAACGTGCTCGCGCCCCTGACGATCCTCCTCGGTGAGCGCGAGTCGGCACACCCCGCCACCCGGCAAGGCGCCGATCTCGCCGAGGGACTGAAGTCGCGTCGCCAGGCGCTGGCCGTTGATTCGCAGTGTGTCATGCATGGGTGTGTGCCTCCGCCATCACCTCGGCCGCCGAGCGGCCAACCAGTTCCCGATAGACCGATTCGTCGGTGGCCCCCTCGCTGCCGATCAGCAGCACACGGCTCCGCGCATCCAGGTCCAGCGCCTGGCTCAGGGCAGGATCCTGTCGCGCGATCAGCAGCCCGGCTAGTCCGGCCACCGCACTCTCGCCGGCCACCAGCGGGGCATCATCGCCGACGCCGCCCGCCAGCAGTTTCATTGCGTCCACCGCGGCGGCATCGCTGACGGTCATGAAGTCATCAACCCCTTCGTCCAGGACTTCCCAGGCAAGCAGTGAGACTTCACCACAGGCCAACCCCGCCATCAGGGTTTCGAGCTCCCCTTCGACCGCAGTCGGTGCGCCGGCACGGGCACTGGCATAAAGGCAGGCGGCATGTTCCGGCTCCACCACCACGAGCCGCGGTCTCTCGGCACCGTAGGCTTCCCATAGCTGAACGAGGGTGGCAGCGGCCAATCCTCCTACGCCACCCTGGATGAAGCAGTGGGTGGGCGGTTCGGCAAGCTGCTGCACGGCCTCGTCGATCATCACCGTATAGCCCTGCATGACATCGCGCGGCACCGTCATGTAGCCGGGATAGGAAGTGTCGGACACCACGAACCAGCCATTCGCCTCGGCATCTTTCGCCGCCTGACGAACCGAGTCATCGTAGTTGCCCCCCACCCGGCGCACGTCCGCCCCAAAACGGGTGATGGCGTCTTCCCGCCCCTGAGAGACCGTGGCATGCAGATAGATCACGCAGCGCGCCCCGAACTGCTGGGCGCCCCACGCTACCGAGCGACCATGGTTGCCATCGGTCGCACAACAGACCGTGATGCCGGCCACTTCGTCACGGTAGCGGCCCGTCAACAGGTCGTCAGTGGTCACGCCCGCCGGCAGCCGCGACTTCAGAAGACGTAGCACGGCATAGGCACCGCCCAACGCCTTGAAGCTGTTGAGAGTGAATCGCTGGGCCTCATCCTTGTAGAACACCTGCCCGACCCGGGCCGCCACCGCCAGGCCATCTAGCGCCACCAGCGGCGTGGGCACATAGCCCGGCCAACATCGAATCTCGTCGCGGGCCTCGATCATCCCACCCTGGGTGAGCACGGCACGGGGCCTCTGGCCAATCAACTCCCCGCGCCTGGCACGGGGGTTGGCGAAGTGAAGCACGCTGTCGTGCGGGATCAGGGGGCGCATGGGCATCCTCGAAGCGCGGTAAAAGGGTTCGATCAGTTGGCATTTAATCTGAAATAATATTTTCATTATGTCAACGATTGAAAACGGGTTTCCAGCCTTGCCAGGAAATGGCATCATCACCCAATGATCACGCCCCAAGACACTCGACCGCTCGAAGCGCGGATTCATGCGCACTACGACGCCCTGCCAACGGCAGAGAAGCGTCTGGGCGACCTGCTGCTGAGCTTTCCCGGTGATATCGCCACCTACAGTGCCGGCGAACTGGCGGATGCTGCCGGCACGTCGCGGGCAGCCGCATCTCGGTTTTTCCAGCGCCTGGGCTACAAGGACTTCAAAGAGGCTCGCCAGCAGGCACGGGATGCCAAGCGCTGGGGGTCTCCGGTCTACCTGTCGTCCGGTACCTCCTCTGGCGCACAGACAGGGGGTGGCATGTCTAGCCAGCCAGTGACCGACCACCTGACCCAGGAGAGTCACAACCTGACTCGCACGCTCGAAGCCATTCGTCCGGATCACCTGCGTGATGCGGTGAACGCTATTGCCCACGCCAGACGCGTGCACATCGCCGGATTCCGCAACAGCCACATGCTCGCCAGCTATCTGCAACGGCAACTGCAGATCGTGCGACCCGATGTTGCCTTGTTGCCGAAGCCGGGCCAGACCCTGGCCGAGGACCTCGTCGATATCACCGAACACGACGTGCTGATCATGGTGGGTATGCGTCGCCGTGTGGGCTTGGTCTCGCGCATTCTGGAGATCGCCCATGAACAGGGCACCCGTATCCTTTTACTGACCGATCCTTCGGCAGCTGAGCCGACTTGCCATGCCACCTGGACCTTCACCTGCCAGGTACGCTCTCAATCGCTTTTTGACAGCTATTCAGCCACCATGAGCGTGATCAACCTTCTATGTACCTCGCTGTTCCACCACGAGAAGAATCAAGGACAGGACCGGTTGAAGCGCATCGAAACGCTGCATGATGAGCTCGATGAACTCGATGCCTTCAGCTGGCTGACTCAACGTAAAACCGGAAGAAATGCAACGGATTGACAGGGATATTTTAACCGAAAAGTCGACTGAACTTTTTTATAACGACATCATGACTTGTCTTATTTTCTCTGGCGATCACCTTGTTGATAGCGCCATCATTTCCTTATATTTCTTCCGATATTAGTTCTTAAAACTCTCCTTACTCCGCCTTGTTACTGCAGAAGCGACAATCATGTCGATCAACGACGAATAGCGCCGTCAATATTGGTGCGTAAAATTAGTGCACTAATGCGCCATCATGAATCGTCTTGAAAAAACCTCATCACGACTTATGCGAAATAAAAGCAGTATATAGCTGTTTTACATAGATAATTTTTCGAATGGAACGCTTATTGAATGTGAATTGCCAGATGATTCACCAAGAGCTTCCTTCACCATGAAATCCCTTTTAGACCGGCTAACACGCATCAGCGAGGCCCTCAACCTTTTGGTGGAGCGCTGTGCTGTGGCGCTGCTGTCAGTCCTCGTCGTCACGGTATGGCTAGGCATCCTGTCGCGCTATGCGCTGCCCTGGAACCTGACCTTTACCGAGGAACTGGCTCGCTATCTCATGATCTGGGTCGCCCTGCTGGCGATCTCGCTAGGCATCTGCAAACGCCAGCATGTGGGCATGTTGGTGATCTTCGACCAACTGCCCCCAAGCCTCCGCAAGGCACTCGCCTTGTCCTTCGACCTGATCGGCATCCTGTTCTTCTCGATCATGTTCTACCACGGGCTCACTTACGTAGAACGCGGCTTCAGCCAGTCCACCATGATCTTCGGCATTCCTCGTGGCTACCCCTACCTGATCATTCCCATCGCGTCGGGAATGGCATGCATTCAGCTTGCGCTTGCCGCTACCCGCGATGTTCTGACACGAGCGCCGCGGCCAGCCCTCGAACGCGCCTGACAGGATACGCTCATGGTTATCGTCGCTTCCGCCTTCTTCACCCTTCTGTTTCTTGGCATGCCGGTAGGCATCGTGCTCGGTGTTGCCGGCATGATCGGCATCATGGACATGGGGGGTGGGCACTTTCTTGCCATGGTGCCGGATCGCTTCTTCTCGGGGATCAACCTATTCCCCTTTCTTGCCATGCCGTTCTTCATCCTGGCCGGCGAGATCATGAACCGCTCGGGTCTGACCATGAACCTGGTCAACTTCGCCCAAGCGCTGGTTGGCTGGTTGCGCGGCGGCATGGCCCATTCCAACATGCTCGCCTCCGTCATGTTCGCCGGCCTAACCGGCTCGGCCACCGCCGACGCCGCCGCCTTCGGCAACACCCTGGTGCCGGCCATGAAGAAGGCCGGCTATTCGGGGTCCTACGCGTGTGCGGTGACCGCCGCCGGCTCGATCATCGGCCCGATCATCCCCCCCTCCACCCTGGCAATCATCTACGGCTCGCTGATGGGGGTTTCCATTGCCGGACTGTTTGCCGCCGGGATCATCCCCGGGCTGCTGCTGTGCTTGGTCTGCATGTGCCTGATCGCCGCGACTGCTCGCCGCCTCAACCTGCCCAAGGATGATCGCCGCCCAAGCCTTAGGCGCATCCTAAGAGAGTTCCGCTACAGCGTGCTGGCACTGATCCTGCCAGTGTTCATCCTGACGGCGATCCTTACCGGCATCACCACGCCCACCGAGGCAGCGGCATTGGCCGTGTTATATGCGCTGTTCGTGGGCTGCGTGATATACCGCAATATCGGCCCGCGTGATCTCTACCAGATGCTCGCCCGCACTGCGCTGATCACCGGAGTGATCTTCCTGATCATCGCCTCGGCGTCGATCCTCGGCTGGTGGATGACCTTCAACCAGATCCCGCAGATGATTGCCAGCGGCTTTCTGTCCATATCCGAGAACCCGGCCGTGGTGGTGGGCATGATCATCGCCCTGCTGCTGTTCATCGGCCTGTTCATGGACATCAACGCAGCGCTAATCATCCTGGCGCCGGTGCTGGCGCCGCTGACCATGGCGATCGGGATGGAACCGGTGCACGCCGGCATGATCATCATTCTCTCGCTGACCATCTCGCTGATGACCCCACCGGTCGGCGCCTGTCTGTTCGTACTCGCCTCCGTCACCGGCGAACGCATCGAATCGATCACACGCTCGCTGTGGCCATTCATTGTGGTACAGCTGCTGGTGCTAATCCTGGCGGCCTACTGGCAGCCCATCACCTTGTTCTTCCCCCGTCTGCTCGGGCTAGCCGGCTAGCGCCGGCGCCTCGCAGATTTTCCCCGCACCCAAGGAGTCTTCCATGACCCATACCATCCGCACCTTCCCGTTCTCTCGCCGGGCCCTGGCCATGGCTACGCTTTCGCTGACTCTGCTCGTTAGCGCGACGGCGAATGCCGCCACGACCATGCGCATCGCCCACCTCAACCCCCCGGAAGCCACGGCCAGTAACTCCGGCGCCATGACCGCCGTGTTCAAGCAGCTGGTGGAAACCGCCAGTAACGGAGAGCTTTTGGTAGAAATCTATCCCGCCGGCCAGCTCGGTGAAGACGCCAACGTCATCAACCAGGTTAGCCAAGGCATCGTCGAGTCCTCGATCTCATCGGCAGGCGGTATCGCCGAGCACTATCCGCGAATCGGCATCTTCGACATCCCCTTCGCCTTTCCAAACATCGGCGTGGCTACCGAGGTAATCGACCTTTCCAGCGACTTCGGCCAGATGCTGGCTGCTGATCTGGAAGCCGAGACCGACGGGCTCAAGCTGCTCGGCCTGCTCGATAGCGGCGGCTTCTTCCACTTCACCAACTCGGAGCGCCCGATCACTACACCTGCCGATATGGAAGGCCTGCGTATTCGTACCATGACGCTGCCGACCCATGAAGCAATGATCAATGCACTGGGCGCTCGCGCGACGCCATTGGCGTGGTCAGAGGTCTACACCGCCCTGCAGACCGGGGTAGCAGATGGCCAGATGAACCCGATCCAGCAAACGGCGTTCGCCAACTTCGATGAGGTCCAGGAGTACCTGACCATCAGCAACCATTTGATCACACCCTATCTCTGGCTGGTTAATGAAGACTTCTACGAAGGCCTGTCCGGTGAACACCAGCAGATCATCGATTGGGCGTCCAAGGTCGCGGTTGATGCCGGCCGCTCGATGTCACGGATCATCGAGGCCTCCGAAAGTGGCCTACCGAAACTCTCCGAAGGCATGGCCGTGAACACCATCACGCCTGAAGCGCGCGAAACCTTCGTTACGGCGGCCCAGCCCGCTGTTCGAGCGGTGATCGAGGAGCGCTACGGCGATGAGGGCAGTGAGCTGCTTGATGCCATGCTCGCAGCCATCGAAGAGAACAGGGAGTAGGTCTTGCCTTGCGCCAGGCCTGCTGTCTGGCGCAAGGATCGACAGAATGGACAAATATCTTGCTGTTATGCTGGGGAAGTTCGGTGCAGCCTATCAGCTACCAATGCATCGATCCCGCCCAACCCATGTGGGGTATCGAAAAAGCGTTTTGAATCCTGTATTTCCTCATGCTGCTCTACTTCGAGGTGACCGACGGGTGGCAGCGTTCCTGATGAGACACGAACCGATGGAGTGCCATGGTTGGCTCGGTCTTATCTCCAGACTGGGGCCTCGTGATGTTCAATGACCTTGCAAGGGAGCTGTGCCCAAATGCGTGCCCCGCCTCGGCCAGAGGTCAATCAGCAAAAGAAGATATATGACAAGCGGCTTCTAACGTGGATGCGGTCTGGGCACCATTTGGGCACACGCACGAAAAAGGGCCCACGAGATTATCGTAAGCCCTTGAATTCGTGGTGCGCCCGGCAGGATTCGAACCTGCGACCCTCGGCTTCGGAGACCAATTCGCGGAAGAGCTAATAACCGCTTCTTGTGATGGAGAGGCGAGATAAGCTCTTTAAATTCAATGTCTTATACAGGGGATAACGGCAATTGTTAACTTTACCGTGACCGATTAAGGACATTCAATCTACGCATAAACAACTTTACCGGACACAGGGTGTTAAGTCCAGATGTGCCAAAATCTGGACAGATGACCATTGGCAACATGCAGCACACTGAGAATTTTTTTCGTATTTGTGGCGCGTTGGGTACCCCGCCCACCAGCCCTCTCATCCTCTGGCCCAACACTTCAACCAAATTACGCTATCGGGGTGGGTGGTTTGCTGCTCCTCCTACAATATGTAGTAGTGGACGCACCATTCGATGACGCCGCGCTGACCGCATTGGTGGCCGGCCGTTACGGAAGCGCAAGTGACCCATGACTATGACTGGTGACCACAAGATGTGTGTGGGGGGTGGAGGAGCAAACCGTCCACCCCGCTTACGCTATAAACTGATCATCGACGAAGAGCGGACTCAGGTATTAATAAGCGCTGCGCGGAGGGCCGGACATGGCCGTCATCTCATGCCCATCCAGCGCCTTGCCTAGCCAGCCCTCGGGTGGGTAAACCGCAAAAGCGCCGCAGCTTACTGGACATGGCGGAGACGTGGCGTCTCCTCCCAAGGCAACGCGACATCCTCGCGCCCGAAGTGGCCAAAGGCGGCAGTCGTGGCGTACACCGGGCGCTGCAGGTCGAGGTCACGCAGGATACCGGCAACCGAGAGATCGAAGGTCTGTCGTATCGACCCCTCTCCAGTGTCTCGTCTTGCACCCGGCCGGTGCCGTGGGTATCCAACAGCAGCGAGACAGGTTCGGGGTGACCGATGGCGTAGACCAGCTGCAGTGTGGCACGCCGGGCCAGCCCCGCAGCCACCGCATTCCAGCCAAGACATAGCTCACTTGACGGTACGACGGCGGGTGCGCGTGGCCTTGGTCAGCACCGGCGACGAGCTGATCGAGCCCGGCTAGGTCTCCAACGACAAGTTTGCCATGCTGCGAGCCTTGCTCGCACAGTAGGACTGCGATCGGTCGGACTCAACACTCGATGGCGTTGACGGCGAGCCCTCCCCGGGAGGTCTCCTTGTACTTCTCCTGCATGTCGGCGCCGGTATCGCGCATGGTGCGGATCACCTTGTCCAGGGAGATGAAGTGCTCGCCGTCGCCGCGCAGCGCCATCTGGGCGGCGTTGATCGCCTTCACCGAGGCGATGGCGTTGCGCTCGATGCAGGGCACCTGCACCAGCCCCCCCACCGGGTCGCAGGTGAGCCCCAGGTTATGTTCCAGTCCGATCTCGGCGGCGTTCTCCACCTGTGCCACACTGCCGCCCATCACCTCGGTGAGCCCGGCGGCGGCCATGGCGCAGGCGGAGCCCACTTCGCCCTGGCAGCCCACCTCGGCGCCGGAGATCGAGGCGTTCTTCTTGCACAGGATTCCCACCGCCCCGGCAGTGAGCAAGTAATCCACCACGTCGCATTCGCCGGCCCCCTGGCGGAACTGCATATAGTAGTGCAGCACCGCGGGAATGATCCCCGCCGCGCCGTTAGTGGGCGCTGTGACCATGCGCCCGCCGGCAGCGTTCTCCTCGTTGACCGCCAGGGCGTAGAGGTTGACCCAGTCCATGGCCGACATCGTCGAGGCGATCAGCGAGTGGTCGTCCTCGCTGGCCAGCATGCACTGATACAGTGCCTTGGCGCGGCGCCTGACGTGGAGCCCGCCGGGCAGCACGCCCTCGGCTTCCATGCCCTGCTTGACGCAGCCCTGCATGGCCGCCCAAATCGTCAGCAGGCCCTGGCGAATCTCCCCTTCGCTGCGCCAGGCCTTCTCGTTCTCCAGCATCAGCTCGCTGATGCTCAAGCCACTCTCCCGGCACATGCGCATCAGGTCGTCGCCGGTCTGAAAGTCGTAGGGAAGCTGTGTGGTATCGGTATCGAGCTGACCCCCGGCGGCCTGGGCCTCGTCGATGACGAAGCCGCCGCCCACCGAGTAGTAGGTGTTGCGGTTCAGCTCGCCACCGTCACTGTGGGCGATCAGCCGCATGGCGTTGGGATGGTGGGGCAGGCTCTCCTCGTGCAGTTGCATGTCTCGTGCCCACTGGAAGGGCACGCGGTGACGGCCGGCGAGGCGCAGTGTCTCGGCCTCCTGCAGTTCGTCGATGGCGGGACCGATGATGGCCGGGTCGATGCCGTCGGGCCGCTCGCCCATCAGCCCCATGATCACCGCCCGGTCGGTGCCGTGGCCGATGCCGGTGGCCGAGAGCGAGCCGTAAAGCTGGACCTCGAGGCGCACCACGCGCTCGAGCAGCTCGCGCTCCTGCAACTCATTGACGAAGTCAAAGGCGGCCCGCATGGGACCTACCGTGTGCGAGCTCGACGGTCCGACGCCGATCTTGAACAGGTCGAAGACGCTGATTGGCATGCTATATCCTTGTAGTTATCTATCGAAGACCACGGTGCGCCTGGCGTGCAGGAAGACCCGGCGCTCCACGTGCAGGGCAACGGCCCGAGCCAGGGTTAGACACTCGACGTCGCGGCCCTTGGCGACGAGGTCTTCGGGGTAGTCGGCATGGCTCACCGGTTCTACGCCCTGGGTGATGATCGGTCCCTCGTCCAAGTCGTCGTTGATGTAGTGGGCCGTGGCGCCGACCAGCTTGACGCCCTTCTCGTAGGCCTGATGATAGGGCCGCGCGCCCTTGAAGCCCGGCAGCAGCGAGTGGTGGATATTGATCGCGCGGCCGCTGAGCTTCTCGCACATGTCACTCGAGAGCACCTGCATGTAGCGCGCCAGGATCACCAGCTCGGCGCCAGTCTCCTCGATCACCGCCCAGACCTGCGCTTCCTGCTCTGCCTTGGTCTCGGGGGTGATGGGGAAGTGGTGGTAGGAAATCCCGTGCCACTCGGCCAGAGATTCCAGGTCGGGGTGATTAGAGACGATGGCGCGGATCTCGATGGGCAGCTGGCCGATGCGGTAGCGATAGAGCAGGTCATTGAGGCAGTGGTCGGCCTTGGAGGCCATGATCACCACCGGCATCCGAGTGCCCGGGGCGGTCAGCTCAAAGCGCATGTCAAACTCGCCGGCGCGCTCGGCGAAGCCGGCCTGAAAGGCCTCGGCATCGAAGGCCTCGGCCTCGGGCCGGAACTCCGTGCGGATGAAGAAGCCCCCGCTGAGCCGATCGTCGAAGGAGTGCTGCTCGGTGATATAGCAGCGCTGCTCCTTGAGGAAGCGCGTCACCACGTCCACGGTACCCAGCCGGCTCGGGCACTGGGCCGCCAGGATCCAGCGATTGTTGTTGTCTTGCATGTCGTGTCTCTCCCGGACGGAGCCGGCGGTTGCCGGCCCCGTCTCTGTCAGGCCTCGACGCCGATGGCATACTCCGCGCCGGCGTCCAGGATCCAGCGATAGAGGTAGTCGGCGAAGCTGCGGCGCAGCACCAGCTCCCAGCGCTCCTCGGTGGGACGGCGCAGGATCAAGGTCGCCTTGGCGAACACCGTGGTGACGCCCTTGCCCACCGGGAAGGCGTCGGGATGGACGTCGTAGGGCGTCGACTTCATCAGCAGCTCCCGGGCCTTCTCGCCCTCGAGCTCGAGCAACGTCTGGCCGCCGCTGGCGTTGACGATGGCGAAGTGGGCATCGCCCAGGGCCTCGCGCAGCCTGGCCTCCAGGGCGAACTCCTCGCCGCCGGGCACGATCAGCAGCCACTCGTCGGGCGAGAGCCACTGGATCGAGCGCTCGCCGCTCACGTCCCGGGTCAGGCCGTTGGGACGCGCCGGCAGGCCGACACCCAGCACCTGGCGCACCGCCTCGTCGAGCACGATGGCGCCGCCGCGCAGGATCAGATGACCCTGCATGGCCCGCTCGCGCAGCACCACGCGGCTCTTCTGGCTAACGGCCGGACGGCCGCTGTGGTGGTAGGACCAGGCCAGCGGGGACTCTGCCGGCACCTTGGCCGCGGGGTGCGTCTCGAAGGTCCTGACGTTCTGGGCAACCGAATTAGACATGCTGGCGCTCCCCCTTGGGATCATAAAAGACATTGCTGACGATCTCGGCCTCGTGCACCTGGCCGTCGACCATGGGCAGGTAGACCGTCTCACCCATCCGGTTATGCCCGCCCTTGACCACCGCCAGGGCGATACCGTGACCGAGGATGGCGCTGTAGTAGCTGGAGGTCACATGGCCCACCATGGGCATCGGGATCGCATGGTCGGGATCGAGGACGATCTGCGCGCCCTCCTCCAGCACCACCTTCGGATCCCGGGGCTTGAGGCCCACCAGCTGCTTGCGGTCGATCCGACGCGTGTCGGGACGCGACAGGGCGCGCTTGCCGATCCAGGCAAATGGCTTGTCGTAGCCGACGGCCCACTGCATGCCCAGATCCTCCGGGGTCACCGAGCCGTCGGTGTCCTGGCCGGCGATGATCAAGCCCTTCTCGGCGCGCAGAACGTGCATCGTCTCGGTGCCGTAGGGCGTCAGGTCATACGTCTCGCCGTGCGCGAACAGGGTCTTCCAGACGTGCATGGCGTAGTTGGCCTGGACGTTGATCTCGTAGGCGAGCTCGCCGGTGAAGGAGATGCGGAACACCCGCGCCGGCACCTCGGCCACCTTGCCCTCGCGCCAGTCCATGAACTTGAACTGCTCCTTGTCGAGATCGATATCGGTGATCTCGGCGAGGAGCTTGCGCGCCTCCGGGCCGGTGACGGTGATCGTCGCCCAGTGGTCGGTCACCGAGGTAAAGGTGACGTCGAGCTCCGGCCACTCGGTCTGGTGCCACAGCTCCAGCCACTCCATGACTCCGGCGGCCCCGCCGGTGGTGGTGGTCATCAGGAAGTGGTTCTCGCCCAGGCAGCTGGTGGTGCCGTCGTCCATCAGCATGCCGTCGTCCTTGCACATCAGGCCGTAGCGCACGCGACCGGGTGCCAGCTTGGCCCACTTGTTGGTGTAGACCCGCCCCAGGAACTCCCGGGCGTCCGGCCCCTGGATATCGATCTTGCCCAGGGTCGAGGCATCCAGCACCCCCACCCCCTGGCGGACGGCCAGGCACTCCCGCGCCACCGCCTCGTCCAGGGTCTCGAGCTTGCCGTTGACCTTCTTCGGGAAGTACCAGGGGCGCTTCCACTGTCCGACGTCCTCGAACTCGGCGCCATGCGCCACATGCCACTGGTGCAGGGCGGTATAGCGCTCGGGATCGAACAGTTCGCGGCAGTGACGCCCGGCGATGGCGCCGAATGTGACCGGGGTGTAGTTGGGCCGGAACACCGTGGTCCCCACCTCGGGAACCGACTTGCCCAGGCAGCGGGCGGCGATGGCCATGCCGTTGATGTTGCCGAGCTTGCCCTGGTCGGTGCCGAAGCCCATGGCGGTGTAGCGCTTGACGTGCTCGATGGACTCGAAGCCCTCGCGGGTGGCCAGTTCGATGGCCGCCGCGGTGACATCGTTCTGCAGGTCGACGAACTGCTTGGGCCCGCGCAGCGTCGGCTTCTCGTGGGGCACCTGGTAGAGCGCGCAGGCGGTGCCTTCGCGACGGGCGTCGACCTGGGGCAGCTCGAGGGTCCCGGCGGAGAGGTCCAGCGCGACCAGCGCCCGGGCGGCCGCAGCGCTGCCATCCGCCAGCCCCTCGGCCAGGTCATGAATACCGCGGGCGCTGCCGGCGGCATGCACCCCCTTCACCAGGCCGGGCACAAAGCCGAGGATCTCGTCGTTCCAGGTCGGCCGGGCGCCGGTGTGGGAGGCCAGGTGGATCACCGGGCTGTAGCCGCCGGAGCTGGCGATGGTGTCGCAGTCCAGGGTCTCGGCCTGGCCGGTGACCTTGAAGGCAGCGGTGTCGATGGTGGCCACACGGGCGCCGCTGACGCGCTTGTCGCCCTTGGCTTCGAGCACGGCACTGCCGGTGATGATGCGGATACCCGAGGCGCGGGCCTGCTCCACCAGGTCGCCGTCCGGCGCCTGCCGGGCATCGACGATGGCCACCACCTCGCGGCCGGCATCGAGCCAGTCCAGGGCGGCACGGTAGGCGTGATCGTTGCTGGTGGAGAGCACCAGCTTGTTGCCCGGCACCACCCCGTAGCGACGAATATAGGTGGAGACGGCACCGGCCAGCAGGTTGCCCGGCACGTCGTTGTTGCCGTAGACCAGCGGCCGCTCGTGGGCGCCGGCGGCCAGCAGTACCTGGCCGGCCCGCACGCGATGCATGCGCGAGCGAGCGGGACGGACGCCGTCGACCAGCGGCGCGGTCTCGCCGAGGTGCTCGGTACGCCGCTCGTGCAAGGTGACGAAGTGGTGGTCATGGTAGCCGTTGGCGGTGGTGCGGGCCAACAGGGTGACGTTGTCGCACTCGGCCAGCTCGGCGACCGCCTGCTCCGCCCACTGGGCGGCAGGCTGGTGGTCGAGCAGCTCGCGGCTGTCGAGCAGCGAGCCGCCCATCTCCTCCTGCTCGTCGCAGAGGATCACCCGGACCCCGCCCCGCGCCGCGGTCAGGGCCGCCGACAGGCCGGCGGGGCCGGCGCCGATCACTAGAAGGTCACAGTGCTGGTGCAGATGATCGTAGCTGTCGGGATCGCGCTCCATGGGACTGCGTCCCAGACCCGCGCCCTTGCGGATGTACTTCTCGTAGGTCATCCACATGGAGGCCGGGGCCATGAAGGTCTTGTAGTAGAACCCCGGCGGCATGAAGCGCCCGCCCAGCTTGCCCACCAGGCTCATGACATCCCGCTGGACGTTGGGCCAGCCGTTGGTGCTCTGCGCGGTGAGGCCGTCGAACAGGGCTTGCTGGGTGGCGCGCACGTTGGGTACCTGGGCCGCCTCGGTGCTGCCCAGCTGGACCAGGGCATTGGGCTCCTCGGCGCCGGCGGCGACGATGCCCCGCGGCCGCGAGTACTTGAAGCTGCGGTTGACGATGTCCACCCCGTTGGCCAGCAGCGCTGAGGCCAGGGTGTCGCCGGCATGGCCCTGGTAGCGCGTGCCGTTGAAGGTGAAGCTCAGGGTGCGAGCGCGATCGACGCGCCCGCCCTCGCGAAGACGATTCGGCTGGTTCGACGACTGGCTCATGCCTTGACTCCTTCCTGACGCGACACCGCATCCGTCTCGGCGGCCACTTTCTCGGCGGGCTTGCCGTCGGGATGCTCGGCGGTGAAGTGGGGCTGCTCGCCCATCTTGTAGGTCTCGAGAATCGCGTAGCTCACGGTGTTACGCGTGATGTTGAAGAACTTGTGGCAACCCACCGCATGCACCCACAGCTCGTGGTGGATGCCACGCGGGTTGTCGCGGAAGAACAGGTAGTCGCCCCACTCCTGGTCACTGCAGGCATCGGGGTCCGCCGGCCGGGCGATATGCGCCTGGCCCTTGGGATGGAACTCCTCTTCCTCGCGGTGCTCCTCGCAGTAGGGGCAGTAGATGTAGAACATGGTGATGCCTCCTTAGTGCGCCACGCCGGCGGCGCCGTGCTCGTCGACCAGCGCCCCGCTGTGGAAGCGGTCGATGGAGAAGGGTGCCGCAAGCGGATGGGTCTGGCCCTTGGCCAGGGTCCAGGCGAAGACATGGCCCGAGCCGGGGGTGGCCTTGAAGCCGCCGGTACCCCAGCCGCAGTTGAAGAAGAGCCCCTTCACCGGCGTCTTCGAAAGGATCGGACAGGCGTCCGGACAGGTGTCGACGATGCCGCCCCACTGGCGGTTCATGCGCACCCGCGAGAAGATCGGGAACATCTCGACGATGGCCTGCAGGGTGTGCTCCACGGTGGGGTAGCTGCCACGCTGGCCGTAGCCGTTGTAGCCGTCGATGCCAGCACCGATCACCAGATCGCCCTTGTCGGTCTGGCTGATGTAGCCGTGCACATGGTTGGACATCACCACGGTATCCAGCACCGGCTTGAGCGGCTCGGAGACCAGCGCCTGCAGCGGATGGGACTCCAGCGGCAGCCTGAAGCCGGCCATCCTGGCCAGCACCCCGGAGTTGCCCGCCGCCACGCAGCCCACGGTCTTGGCCTCGATGTCGCCGCGTTTGGTGTGCACCCCGTAGACGCGGCCGTCGCGGATCTTGAAGCCAGTGACCTCGGTGTTCTGCAGCAGGTCGACACCCAGGGCGTCGGCGGCCCGGGCATAGCCCCAGGCCACGGCGTCGTGGCGCGCCACGCCGGCGCGGGGCTGCCAGGAGGCCCCCAGTACCGGATAGCGGGCGTTCTTCGAGCAGTCCATGATCGGCACGATCTCCTGGATCCGCTCGGGGGTGATCACCTCGCTGTCGATGCCGTTGAGGCGGTTGGCGTTGACCCGCCGCTGGACGTCGCGCATGTCCTGCAGGGTGTGGGCCAGGTTCATCACGCCGCGCTGGGAGAACATCACGTTGTAGTTGATATCCTGGGAGAGCCCCTCCCACAGCTTCATGGCGTGCTCGTAGAGCGCGGCGGACTCGTCCCACAAGTAGTTGGAGCGCACGATGGTGGTGTTGCGGGCGGTGTTGCCGCCGCCCAGCCAGCCCTTCTCCACCACGGCCACGTTGGTGATGCCATGCTCTTTGGCCAGGTAGTAGGCGGTGGCCAGGCCGTGGCCGCCGCCGCCAACGATGATCACGTCGTACTGCTTCTTGGGCGTGGGATTGCGCCACTGGCGCTCCCAGTTCTCGTGGTGGCTGAGCGCGTGCTTGGCCAGCCCGAAGCCTGAATAGCGTTGCATGTGACCTCTCCTGCTGGGTGTCGGCGGTTAGAGGGCGGACTCGGCCGGCTCACCCGCCCGGGTATCGCAGGCGACGGAGGATGACTCGCCATAGACCGGGTGGCGCTCACAGAGCTCGGCGACCTTCTCGCGCACCTCGTCCTCGACGGCAGAGGTGATGCGGCGTTCGGCCAGGACATCGAGGATGTCGCAGATCCAGGCGGCCAGATCACTGCACTCGTCCTCGTCAAAGCCGCGGGTGGTCACCGCCGGGGTGCCGATGCGCAGTCCCGAGGTCACGAAGGGGCTCTGGGGATCGTTGGGCACGGCATTCTTGTTAACGGTGATATGGGCTCGGCCCAGTGCCGCGTCGGCATCCTTGCCGGTCACGCTCTGTTTGATCAGCGAGACCAGGAAGAGGTGGTCGTCGGTGCCGTCGGAGACGACGTCATAGCCGCGCTCGACGAAGACCCCAGCCATGGCCCGGGCGTTGTCGATGACGCGCTGCTGGTACTGCACGAACTCCTGGCTCATGGCCTCCTTGAAAGCCACCGCCTTGGCAGCGATCACATGCATCAAGGGACCGCCTTGCTGGCCCGGGAATACCGCACCGTTTAGCTTCTTGTAGAGCGCCTCGTCGCCGTGGGCGGAGAGGATCAAGCCCCCCCGCGGGCCGCGCAGGGTCTTGTGGGTGGTGGTGGTCACCACATGGGCATGGGGGATCGGGCTCGAGTAGTGGCCGGCGGCGATCAGCCCCGCCACGTGGGCCATGTCGACCATCAGCCAGGCGCCCACCTCGTCGGCGATAGCTCGGAAACGCCGCCAGTCGACGATCCGCGCATAGGCGGAGAAGCCAGCGATGATCATCTTCGGCTTGTGGCTACGCGCTAGGCGCTCGACCTCTTCATAATCGATCTCACCGGTCTCCGGATTCAGGCCGTACTGCACGGCGTGGTAGTACTTGCCGGAGAAGTTGGGCGCCGCCCCGTGGGTCAGGTGGCCGCCGTGGGCCAGGCTCATGCCCAGCACAGTGTCGCCGGGCTTGACCAGGGCCATGAAGGCCGCGGCATTAGCCTGGGCACCGGAGTGTGGCTGGACATTGGCGTAGTCGGCCCCAAACAGGTCGCAGGCGCGGTCGATGGCCAGCTTTTCGACCACATCCACGTGCTCGCAGCCGCCATAGTAGCGCTTGCCGGGGTAGCCCTCGGCGTACTTGTTGGTCAGCTGGGTGCCCTGGGCCTCCATCACGGCGCGGCTGGCGTAGTTCTCGGAGGCGATCAGCTCGACGTGGGCCTCCTGGCGGGCCATCTCGTCGGCGATGGCGGCGGCGATCTGGGAATCGAAGGCGGTGAGTCCAACCTGGTTCATGACTGACTCCTGTTGATATCGGTGGTGGGCGGGACGTGTCTTGGAATCTATCGGCAAGCTGCCGGGGGAAAATTTGAAATTCTTATGCGTGGATTACCTCCGCGCAGCGCATCCGACCTACGTAGTGATTAAAGACCACGGCGGGGGGAAGGGATTGAATAAATGCGACAGGCTTTCTGAACGCCTGACACAATCGTGGATGGCCCGCAGCCTTAGGGGCCCCCGGCACCCGTCCCTGCAGAGGGCATGGGTCTTCGACAGGCGAGGGGTCTGCGCCTTAGTTCGCCGGCAGGCTCTCGACATGCAGGAAGAAGGGATCGACTCGGTCAGTGCCCGGTTCAATAGCACGCTTGCGCATTTTCGATGGAGTCATGGCGAAGGCACTCCGAAAGTGGCGGGAAAAGTGGGCCGTATCGGCGAAACCACAGCGCTCTCCGATCTCGGTGATGCTCTTGTCGGTGTAGTGGAGCAGCCACAGGCCATAGCGCAGGCGCAGGTCACGGGCGAACTTCTGAGGCCCGACGCCCAGGGTCTCACGGAAGCGACGTTCCAGATTGCGGCGCGAGGTCCCCACCCGCTCTGCCAGCACATCCATGGAGACCGCCTCGCCCAGATGCTGCTCGAGCACGGCGATGGCCCGGCGTACCAGACGATCCTCGATCTTGCCGAACACCACCGGTTGCGGCTGCGGATGCTTGCCGCTACGGACCTCGTCGAGGAGCATGATGTTCAGGCTCTTCATCGCCCACGCCTTGCCCAGGTGCCGTTCGATCAGGTAGGCGGCCAGGTCTGCCGCCGCCGCGCCACCCGCGCAGGTGAGCAGGTCCCCGTCATCGATGAACAAACGATCCGCCACCGGCTGAATGGCGGGAAAGCGCTGCATCATGTCACGGTGGTGATACCAGCTGACGCAGCAGCGCCGCCCCTTCATGAGTCCTGCCTGGATCAGGGCGAAGACCCCTGTGCATAGCCCCACCAGGGGGACCCCGGCGTCCGCCGCCTGGCGCAGATAGGCCAGAGCCTGGGTATCCAGGCGATCGCTTTCGTCCTGCACGCCGCTGATGACCACGATATAGTCGAACTCACTGGGATCCCGGAACGACAGACAGGGCGAGATGGTGACACCACAGCTGGAGAGGGCATCCTGCCCGGAGCTGTTCATGAAGGCCCAGTGGCAGCGCAGCTGACGGCTGCGATCCCCTTCATCGGCGGACAAGCGCAGACAGTCGACGAAGGCGGCGAAGGGCAGCAAGGTGAAGCGATGCAGCAGGACGAAGCCGACCGATAGGGGCTCTCCCTGGCGCAGCAGGCCCGTAGTGGCTCCTGGCGTCATGGCATTACTCCTAGGGCCCGAATCCAGTTCGAAAGCATACGCTATTGCTCTACTCGGCCCGATATCACCAAACGCAGGAAGCGAGCCCAGCAGGGCTCGCTTCCTGCGAGATTAGCTGGGAACTGACTCAGGATGATGAATGACCGATGGTACTCACGTAATCGATACAGCGATCAACGGACTCGACGTCACCGAACTTGGCATCGATATCGAAGAGGTTCCAGGCCACGGCGCCGGGCACCCGGTCGCCGATACACTCCTTGACCGCGATGGGACGGAAACCATCCGCGATGCCGTCACAGATCGTCTGGCGCACACAGGCACAGGCCGTCACACCGGTCACGAGGATGGTATCGACATCATTGGCACGCAGGATGCCGGCGAGTTCGGTGCCGTGAAAGGACGAAGCGCGCTTCTTCAGAAGCGTATATTCCCCCTTGACCGGCGCGATGCGAGAATCAATGGCCCAGAGTTCCTCGTCGGCGAGATCAACAACATCGATGGGAATCTTGTTATGCCACAACCCCATGTCGGTGAATGGTGCGTTGCGGTCGGTTATTTCATAGGCTGTCGTCACATGGATTACCGGCAAATTCGCGGCGCGGAACGCCTCGAGGAGCCTCTGCATGCCCGGGATGATCTCGTTATCCATCTTCTCCTGATCGCAGGTGAAAGGATTACCGGGTCGGGTCCAGGCATTGGCGAGGTCGACGCTCACTAGCGCTGGCTTCTTTCCGAAACCGACGCGACGCTGGAATCCACGTTCCTGGTAAAGTTTGGTGGATTCATCGAAGGCTTGTTCCAGCATGGCCGTCAGATCTTGAGACATTTCACTTACTCCAGGTTAAAAAATATTAATTATTCATTTGCATGCAAGGATCAATCTTTTGCCGCAAGGCAGGTTGAAGATTAACCACAAGATTTAATGCCGTCCAATTACATTTTTGAGCTGATTGATTCCATAGCGAACAAGAATGACGAGAAAGGCAATATCACGTCCTTACAGGTCCTCCCGCGAGGCATCCTTGTCCAGTTGACTCGAATGCACCCGATTGAACTTTCCAGCTTCGCCATCGTACACCCAGTTATAACCAGCACTAGTGCCCAGATAACTGCCTGAGCCAACAGTTCCGCACTCGTCCTGGGAGAATCTCTTCATCACAAAAAGACGCATAATGGAAAAATAAATCAGCGCACCCAGCAGGAAGCCAAGAACAAAAGCCCATTGTTCAGAATAGAAGGCCACTGTACCCGCCACTCCCCACGCGATGAGACCAGCGGGATTGAAACCCATAAAGTAGTAAAACTGTCCATCTTCGCGATATAGATCAGGCACATTTATGCGTCTCTTCCTTATAAAATAGTAATCCGCCACCATGATGCCACCGATGGCAGAAAGGAAGGCACCATAAGAAAAGAGAAAGCTGAAAAGGTTGTCCAGAATTTTCCAAGGCATGAACAAGGTACCCACAATAGCCGCCAAAGCCACGGCAACCGGATAGGAGATCCTGGGGGCTCCGGCATTGACAAAGGCTAGCGCCGCGGGAATCAAGTTGGCTGCATTGTTAGTTGACCACTGGGCCAAAATCACCAGCACAAGAAGAACGATCAGACTCAGACCTTCACCCTGGCCCTGAATTACCGTGACAGGATTCCAGTCACCTGCGGCTATGAAAGAGACGGCTCCAATCAGGGCTATCCAGGCCTGAGTTGCAGGAAGGGCGAGAAGCTGAGCCAGCAGGACATTCTTGTTACGGTGAAAGAACCGGCTTTCTCCAGAAGGAGCCTTAACGAATCGTGTAATATTAGGGATATCAATTGCCAAGGTAGACCAGAAAGCCACATTGGCAAGAAATAGGGTGAGGACAGTCACATCTTGCTCACCCACGAACCTCCAGATATTGATTCCCTGGGTTTGTGCCAGAACGTCGAGAGTAAAATACATCCAGACCGAAATCGCGAGAATGGCAGGTGCTGCGATGGCCGCCAATCGCTCGACAGCCTTTATTCCCATCGCCGTATTTCCTACCTGAACTGCTGCAAACACAAGATACCAGAGTGGCCAGCTCGAGAAGCCCGTCAAGTATTCAAAAATGCCGTTGAGTGCCAGAGCTCCAAGGTAGGTTTGAATACCAAACCATATGGCCGCCACGACACCGCGAAATACGGATGGCAAGTGGGTACCATATACACCAAATGGCGCCCTCAGGTAAACGGAAAAAGAAAGCCCATGCTCGGTGCCTATATCAGCCGTCAACAGCATCAGCAGGGCCAGTACCACGTTGGCAAAGAATATAAGCAAGACAACATGCAGAAGCGGAATGCCCGTAATGCCGTTAGCCCCTAGCTGAAAGGTGGCAATCATTACAGCGATGCCAATCCAGATCCAGACGAAGCCTAAGGCGGTAATCGGCCTCTGATTGTTGACCACGGGAAGTATAGATTCTTCAAGAAGATGATTGCCTTTTGACCGTTTCGACACAGGTCTGCTGGAAACACCAGCATCTGGTGTAGTCATGAGATTACCCTCAAGATTGTAATATTATACGACTGGTTAGGTTCCCAGGGACGAAAGATATCCTTCGTCCCTGTTGGCAGAAATATCTTTAGCCACCCATTTCGCTACGTCTTGCAGCGGTTGCCAGCCGATCAATTTCCAGACTTTCGTTTAGCACAACCCCATAAGCTTCATAGGCATGCTGTACGCTGCAGAAGTCGTCAAGCACGTCATCCCTCACCTGTTCGGACGGACGCTCCAAGGGGTTCCCATATCCTCCACCACAGGGTGCATAGAATGCCATTACATCGTTCTCCTTGGTGGTGTATCCGGAAAACTTAGAAGGCATGCTTGTGACATTGTCCTTTGAATTATAGTTATAGATATCACACTTACCCACGGCACCCTCGGAGCCACCGAAAGCCCCCCATGGCACATGAGTATGCCGCTCGCTTTCGTGAGTAATGAAGCCGGGGGTCAGAACACGCTGCGCCTTGACGACACCGATGCCACCCCGATACTTGCCGGCTCCTGGCATGACATCATCGCGCAGCTCATATCGATCACAGATCATGGGAAGATGCATACCGAGATCCTCGATAGGATTGTTCCTGGTATTCGCCATCAAGTTATCGATAGAATCGGGTCCATCTGAATTCGGGCGACCACCATAAGCCCCCTCATTCACTTCCAAGAACACCCAGTAATCACCATCATCTTTCAGGCCAGCATAAGAAGCGAAGGAAATTGCAGCAGAACTTCCGGCAATTGTCTTGCCTGGAAGCACAGGAGCCAAGGCCTTGATGATAAGGTCAATCATCATGTTGCACTGCGTGAATCGAGCCTCGGAAGCGGCGGGAAAAATGGGGTTGAATATTGACCCTTCAGGCGCGTAGACATCGATCGGCCGGAACGACCCTTCGTTCGAGGGAATAGGCACTTCCAGTTCGCTGGCATCAAGAAGCAGCTTCCTGAAGCCGGCAAAAGCCGCCACCTTGCACGAGCCTTCGAAAGGTACATTGTATGCAGTCGGCGTCTGGTCTGCTGACCCTGTCAGGTCTACCGTGACAGAATCTCCTTTCACCTTCACGGTCACCACGACCGGAAGCTGTACTTCACGATTCCTGCCATCATCATCGAGCAGACCTTCTGCCCGATATTCACCATCGGGTATCTCGGCAATCTTGTTCCTCAGCATTTTCTCCGAGTAATCCATGAGTTGAGTGATGGCAGAAAATGTCAACTCTTCACTATATTTATCAAGAAGCTGCTGAAATCTCTTTACACCTAGCTGGGCCGAGGCAATCTGGGCCTCTATATCCCTCATCAGCTGTACAGAGGCACGACTATTGGCCGTGATCATCTTGGCAAGACCTTCATTCTTCTTTCCTTTCTCATAAAGTTTCAGGCCTGCAAAGAGCATCCCCTCGGCATAGACATCACCCACATCAATGATCAGCCCAGGGGTGGCAGCACCGATATCAATATGGTGCGCCGTATTCGCTGAAAACCCGACCAACTCACCTTTATAGAATATGGGGATGATAATTGCTAGGTCAGGAGTATGGCTTGACCCATAATAAGGATGATTATGGACAACCACATCACCCTCATGCCATTCCCCGCCCTGAAGGGTCTTCTCGACCCCTCTCAGATACGCTGGTATGGACCCGATATGCATTGGCGTCGATTCGGACTCACATATGGTCTGATAATTTTTATCAAACAGGCCGGCACCTAGGTCCTGTGACTCTCGAATGATAGACGAGAACGACATCCTGTAGAGCACATGCCCCATCTCCTCGGCTATGGTATCCAAGGCACCGCTGATAACTTGCATGGTGATTGGATCTACTTTCTTATTTTCCATTTTGCCACCCTCTCTACTTTAGCTGGACTTGGTGATCATGAGGTTTCCGAACCTTGATACGGCTGCACTCCATCCCGGCGGCACAAGAGAAGTAGAGTCATGCTGCATGACAAGTGCCGGGCCGTGAATCACGTGACCACTAAGGAGCTTGTTTCGATCATAGCGTGGAGTCTTTAGGGTCTGGCCATCGGCGAATGTTGTCTCCCTTTCATACATGATGACATCTTCAAGGCCCTTGCCATCGGCTGGCTCTATTTCCTTCCACTCCAGAATTTTTGAGGCCGCCTCCCCTACCACCCTGAGTGTAACAAGCTCGACTTCGGCCTCATCATACCGATAGCCATAATCAATATCGTGTTGCCGGTGGAAATTCTCAACCACCTGCTTGATAGAAGCCTTGGTCAATTCACCATCAGGTATTTCTGCTCGTAGCTCGAATCCCTGGCCATGATAGCGACACTCTGCGAACCTGGTCAGCTTGACTTTGGAGGGTTCGACTCCATCCTTGACCAACTTTCCTGTGGCCTCTGCATCCAAATCTTCAATCAGCGACTGGAGAGCCTCGGACTGATTGCTCCCAATTGAAGTGAGTTCGCACAGGTGCGACCTCGTCACCTCGTACTGGAGGTTGGTAGCCAGCAGACCTGCCGCCGATGTGATACCCGGTGCGGGAGGTGCTATTACACCCTTGGCATTCACTTCTTCTGCTAGCGCAGGCCCATGAACGGGGCCTGCACCTCCAAATGGCATCAGCATGAATTCTCTGGGATCCACCCCCCTTGCGACGGAATTTGAGCGGATCGCAAGCGCCATATTGTTGTTGACTATCTTGATGATCCCGAGTGCGGCATCCTTCACACTCAAACCAAGAGGATCCGCAATCTTCTCCTTGATGGCCTTGTGGGAAAGCTCTGGATCAATCTTCAGGTCTCCTCCAAGCATCTGATCCGCATCTAGGCGGCCCAGAAGAATATTAGCGTCCGTGACGGTAGGCTCCTCCCCGCCTCGTCCGTAACAGGCCGGCCCCGGCATTGATCCCGCTGATCGAGGCCCCACCTGAAACCCACCGGCTTCATCGATATAGGCGATTGAACCACCACCGGCACCGATAGTGATCAGATCAATCATTGGAACCATCACGGGGTGACCGCCAACATACGAATCTCGAGGGTTCATTATTTTTATATCGCCCTCCGCCAAGGTCGATATATCTGCCGATGTCCCGCCGATATCCACCGTGATGATATTCTTCTCGTCATCTAGATCGGCAAAAAAACTTCCGCCGATGACACCGCCAGCGGGACCTGACATGAGAATGTTTACTGGCTTTTCGCAACAGCTATCCACCGTTGCAAGTCCACCATTCGACTGAATTATTCTCAAGTCCGCGTCGATACCGTTCTCCTTCAGCTGTCGCTCTAGACTCGTCAGATAAAGAGATGTTTTTGGGCCGACATAGGCATTCATTGCCGTGGTGGAGAATCTCTCATATTCCCGCATCGCATCGATAACTTCACAAGAACAACAGACATAGGCATCCGGCATCTCCTCCAGGACTACCTCCTTGGCTCGGACCTCATGCTCTTTGTTCAGGAAGGAAAAAAGAAATCCGACGATGACGGATTTTATCCCCGCCTCCTTGAATTTCCTTGCAGCCTGCCTGACCTCTTCCTCATCGAGGGGAACTTCAACTTCACCCGAAGGAGGGAGAATACGTTCGGATATGGGGATGCGGTATCTTCGTTTCACCAATGGATTGGATTGCCATGGCACATCGAAATGAAGGGAAAAGTTGTGCGGCCTCTTGTGTCTTCCAATGTGTAGAATATCCCTGAAACCCTTGGTGGTCAGCATTCCAACTTCTGCACCATTATGCTCTATCGAGATATTCGTCGCCACCGTCGTCCCATGCACGATAGTGCTGACTTCACTCCTCTTTATTCCTGCCTTGTCACAGACATCCAGCACACCCTGAAGAACCCCGACTGACTGATCCTGAATAGTGCTCGGCACCTTGTTCCGGAATGTTCCAGTGCCGATGGAGTCAGACTGAAAAGTCTCCAGAATAATATCAGTATTGGTCCCACCAACATCCACTCCAATACGAGCCATCTTACACCTCCAACTCTTCTCGATTTATGTTTTATATTTGTCATCATCTTTCCAGCAGATTTCAACCATCGGTCATCTGAATTTTCTCCATACATACTTGACATATATTGATCAAGCTACGGGCTCAGTGTTACCCCAGTATTTTTGGATTTTTCATCTTGACTTTTCTAACCCTAGCGTCCAACAATCATTACGTCTAATGCCGTTTTTGAAAAGATTATTGCAGGTGAGCGCATGAATGTACTTTTCGATCTTCGCCAGGTGAGAGCCTTCGTCGCCGTTGCCAATACGCTCCATTTCAAGCAGGCTGCGGAGGCACTGTGTATCACGCAGCCTGCCCTCAGTCGGCTCATCAAGGGCCTTGAGGAGAACATTGGTGCCGAGCTTTTCTCGCGTACCACGCGACAGGTAGCGCTGACCGTAGCTGGCCAGCTTTTCCTGGATGAGTGCCGGCTAGCCATCACCCACCTAGAGCGGGCCACCCACCTGGCTCAGCAGGCAGCAAGCGGCGATATCGGCCATCTCTCCATTGCCTACAACGACTTTTCCATCAATGGCGTGCTTCCTAGCATCCTTGAGGTATTCAAGGAAAGGTACCCAGACATTTCAGTGGATCTGGTCTATATGCCCTCTCACACCCAGCACAAGGCCCTGCTGGATCACGAGATTGATGTAGGCTTCCTGATTGGCCCGCTGGACATCGAGGGTCTCGAAACCTTCCGTGCCGCCTCGGAGCACATCGTGGCGATTCTTCCCAGGCGTCACCGCCTTGCCGACAGGAAGTGGCTGAGCCTTCGAGAGCTGGCTGAAGAGAAGTTTATCCTCGGCACAGAAAACGGATGGAGCGAATTTCGCAACTATATTTTCAAGATCTGCATTAATGCCAGCTTCACTCCCCAGGTCGTTCAGGAGGCAAGCACCAGCAGCGGAATTTTTGGACTAGTTGCGGCTAACATGGGCGTTTCGTTGTATTCAGACTGTATCAATCGTTTCCAGCGAGATGACATTGCTGTGGTTCCGCTCGATCATGATGATTACAGTGTTGAGACCATCGCGGCCTGGAGCAACTCCTATACCACCCCCAGTTTCCGGCTTTTCCACGAGCTTCTTCATAGCAAGCTTAGTGATAAACAGCCCGACTGAACCGCCGTCCGGGAACTCAAGCTGCTGTAGCGCGTCAATCTCATGACAAATCGGTGTCGCGGCCCTGCTCCTTTTAAGCTCCCCTCCCTGGTAGGCAAGCGGTGTCACTCGTGGCCGTGTCGCCCGTGTCGCTGGGCGACACGGAGTGACTCGTCTTGAGTGTCGCGCACGTTGCCGGCCGCCCTTGCGAGCGCTTGTTCTCCATCCCGGTACGGCGTCGATAGCTGTCGACGTTGAGCTCGAAGAGGGTGGCGTGGTGGACCAGGCGGTCGACGGCGGCCAACGTCATGGCGGGGTCCGGAAAGATCTTGCCCCACTCGCCGAACGGCTGGTTGGCGGTGCTCAGCAGCGAGCGTTGCTCATAGCGCGCGCTGATCAGCTCGAACAGCACGCTTGTTTCGGCCTGGTCCTTGGTGACATAGGCCAAGTCATCGAGGATAAGCAGGTGATACTTGTCGAGCTTGGCGATGGCGGCCTCGAGGGTGAGCTCCCGACGGGCCACCTGGAGCCGCTGCACCAGGTCGGTGGTGCGGGTGTAGAGCACTCGATAGCCCGCCTCCACCAGGGCCAGGCCGATGGCCGCTGCCAGATGGCTCTTGCCTCCGCCGGGAGGGCCGAACAGGATTAGGTTGGCGCCTTCGTCGAGCCAGCGATCGCCGCTGGTCAAGGCCCTCACCTGGGCCTGGGAGACCATCGGCACCGCGGTGAAGTCGAAGTTGTCGAGCGTCTTGCCCGGCGGCAGCCGGGCATCGGTCAAGTGGCGCTCGAGCCGGCGCCGGGCCCGCTCGGCAAGTTCGTGTTCGGCGAGCGTGGCCAGCAGCCGCGCCGCCGGCCACCCTTCCTGATCGGCCTGGTAGGTGTATCCTTTTGCATCGGCGTAACCGCGATCCATCATCACTAAGGCAACCGCACCATCATTTAGGCTGGAAGCGTTACCTGCCGTCACGGCCCCTTTCTGAGGCTGGAAGACCGCTTTCATTGACGCCAAGTGCTCAGAGGTAAGCTGCCGTTGCGGGCCCTCATCGCTATCATATATCCTGAATCAGTGAAGCCAATGCCGACACTTCCCCTATCATCGGCCGTCGGCAATTTTTTACCACTTGCCCTTGGCAACGTGGCAGGTCCGCGGCCAAGTTCAGCGGAAATCTCCATGGGCATTGGACCTGATCGTCGGATATCCCCCGCTTTTCTCTCTACCGCGCACGGGCAGTCTGGCGACCGAAGGTCGTCATTCGCGTACCGCTTGTGGATAACGTCAGACAGGCGGTCAGCATGGCGTGCCTCGGGGATAGCGCAGGCGGATTCGCAGGGTATTCAACACCGTCATGCGCCCGATGTCCTGCCCGAAATCGAGGATGATCTGCCGCGCCTTGTGAATGACGAAGGCGGCACGATGCACCAGTTCTTGCAATACCGTCCGTATACGGCGCCGCTTGGCGGGATGGCGGACCGGACTTAGTTCGCCGGTCATCCCGAGCTGCCCCATCAGTCGCAGAATGTTGTAGGCCAGCTGGGCAAGATGCAGGATCAGGTCGTTGGTGGCGAACTTGCCCGAGGGCAGCCGCTCCAGGTCGAGATCGGTCTTGATCTCGTTGTGGAATTGCTCATGAGTGGCATGCGCCTGGTAGCGCTTGATCACCGCCTCCGGTGCCTCGTCCAGGCTGGTCCACCAGCCTTCCAGCTCATAGTCCGGTTCGAGCAGCAGTTGGCCATCGCGATCGGCGGTGCGCTCCACCAGGCGCATCACGCGCTTGACGACGTATTCGACCTTGGTGTCATCGCGGATCGAGACCGTCTGTGTCCACAGCGCCTGGCGTTTGCCAGGGCGCAGCTCTTGCCAATACCCATATCCGTGAAAGGTGTACTGAACTGAGCGCTCCGGCCCGCATAGACTAGATCGCACATAGCTAGCAGCGTGGTGCCGATGCTTACTGCCAGCCCCCGGTAGTTGTCAAGGAATCTGTTGCCTTGGAGGTCATTCACGTTGCCTGTTTTTCCGTTTCAGCGACGGTGACCTGGAGCTCCCGCTCCGGGTTGAGTGACACGACCTATCGGCGTCCAGTTGCGGGCCTTACCGCTCCATCGCGCGGGGTTGCCGTCACGCGCCGCCTGATTGATGAGGTAACGTCCCAGCACCTCGGTGTCTTCGCTGGCATGGAGTTTTGCCGGTGTCACCAGGCGAATGCCACTGTGGCGGTGTTCATGGTTGTACCACTGCACGAAGCCGGCCACCCACTCGCGGACATTGTCGAGCATGGCGTCCCCTTTAACGGAGTAGCAGGGCCGGTACCTGCAGGTACGGAACAGTGATTCCGAGTAAGGGTTGTCGTTGCTGACTCGCGGCCGGCTGAAGCACAGCGTGATACCGAGTTCATACAGTGTCTCCAACAACGTGGAGCCCCTAGAAGGGGCTGCCGTTATCTGAATGCAGCACCAGGGCTGGTCTATGATCCGATCGGCCAGCACTGCCCGCTCCAGCACGGTGCGGATGTTGTGAGCCGACTCGGCCAGGAACAACTCCTCGACCACCACGAAGCACTGTGGCAGACCATCAAACCACCAAAGCTCGTTTCCAGATCGCCGCTGGGCGAATTAAAGAGCATGTCCTGAGCCAGGTCGTAGTTCCAGGACACGTCAGCGGCACCCTTAGGCAGCGCGCAGGGCCATCGGGGGCGATACGTGGTCGCGGATCGAAGCGCGGCAATAACCAGCGGTGAAAGGCGCGGCCAGGCGCTCGTTGACCTGGTTGGCCGTCTGCTCGAGAGAGAGCCCCCGCTGGCGTTCCCCTGCCTGGCGCTTCTTGCCGGCGAGCCAGTGGTAGAGCACCAGATGCATGCGACGACTCTGGCACCGCCAGCCTGTCTGGTTCACGCCGTCGTCGTGGAATAGCCCGCCCGGCTTGGCAATGACCTTGAGGTGGTCGGTCATGCTCACCAGCCAGTCCTGGGAGAACTCGGTCCTCCGGGCCCGCGTCTACTATCAATAGGTTAGAAGCCTTTTAAGATGTAGGGATCTCGGTTTCAGGATTCGGACATTTCACCCACGCCATCAGTATCGATCAGATCAGATAAAGGGAGCATGAAGAGTAAAATTAAGCATAGGAGCGAAAAAAACATTGGTGTGATCATAGCTCATAAAAAATCCATTTTTTCGAGTTTCCTAAACCGCCAGAACAGACAAAAAAATTCTGATGTGAACCCGGAAGGCCGACCCATACTGTGGCGTATTACGTCGGAGGAAAAGTAAAAACCCTTTTATTTTCAGCATTATACCCATGGGGGCAACCGGTCGCACAAAGCGGCCCTCGAGGCACGATCAGCATATCGGCACGTGCACCCACCCCATCCGGCCAGCCCTTGTTGCTAATCAATATCTCCAGCAGTGCACAGCACCACGAACCGCTAAGTCCTCAGGTCATTGGATAAGCCGGGGGTGATAAAGCGCTTTCAATCAAAGTCGTACTTTTCACTATAGCTGATATATTTCAACACGTTACTGAGGGAAATCTCACAGGCAGGCACGTTTGGCCATCCCTTGCTAATAGCAATGCTTATCATTATCGAATTGATCGGGCCAGGGTGCCTGCTGCTGACAGGGCAGCACCTAAATACGTGAAAAATTTGTGGCTGGTACCCTGAATTGGATCGGCAGCTCAACGTGTAGATAGCTCGAATACAATCATTCTCAGTAAGGTGGCATATGGATATCACTAAGCTCATTGAACAAGGATCTTATCGTAAAATGCATATCGAAAAGATGAAAATGCCAAATATCACCAACAAGCATTTATTGCTACTTGCCAGCATGCTACCGATATTAAAACAACTCGATCGCATAAATGAAGACGTAAAAAAGGCTTTCATTTCATGCCATCCCCCCATCGGATTTATCGATAAAGAAAACGATTTTGTTGTCTTGGGAAATTATCGCTCACTCGAGATTGCCAAAACACTGTCGGATAAAAAAATACCCGCGCTGGTAATCAAAAAAAAGAATTTGCAAGAACAGATTGAAACATTGCTGATCATGGAGCTGATGAATTTATGCTTCTTCAGTCTGGAATTAAATATGTCGAAATACCGGGCACTGGATTTTTATGAAGCTTTGGATTCAGAGGACGGAAATATATTAAGCGAGATATCGGAGGACTTTAAAACAAAACAGGGATTTTGTAGAACGCTGGGGATTAACCGGCGAATCAAGAGCTAATATTAGGTGGATCTATGAACATGACGAGTGACGCTATCGCTAACCTAGTGAATGACATATTCCAGCCCAGGGAGGATTACTATGGAGTATCTGAGTGGAGCAACCACATCGGCGAAATACTAGTTATTTTAGAAAGAATACAAGAAAACTCCGATGCACAGTATCATTGCTGGGACGTAGAGGACCTGGAAAAGGTCAAAGCAGAATTCAGCAACACGTCACTGGCAAATAACTGGAGAGATAAAGCGATAAAAACCCCAAAAATGGGCAAAAAGGGGATTAAATCGGAGTCTCCGATTACGTGTGCCATAGTAAGTGCTGATAAAAGGAACTCGAAAAAACTACACATGATCATAGTTAGCCATATTATCCATGCGGCTAAGTGGTGGCGAGAAGAAATAAAAAAAGAAGAGAATGAACGCGATACAGGATCTAATTTCAATATCAATCGTTACAACTCACGATATTATCCAAATCTGGAAAACGCTTGTCGCGCAGTCAGGCGCATTTCCAATGATACATTGGCAATAATTCCATGTGAGACATATAATATAGAAGCATTCTACAGCAAGCTGGAAGAAACATTAGAAAACATCAAGCTTGACAACACAATCACCGATACGGAAAAAAACTACATTAGTGGTATTGAGAGACTATTAGCATTTGGTTATCGGAAACGCATGCTGATCGAAGGCCCTCTAATACGTAATCGCTATCGAATTAACGATTTTGAAGTGCAGCTTATTCATGAAGCTATCTATTTTGATCAAGGCCAGCCCCCGTGCTGGGTTGAAAAAGAAATTGACCTAGGTACAGACGATGAAGAGAGTCGTAAAATAATAGTCAGTAATCACAAGAATAGTGGGCTGGCCATCTCTGAGGAACTCTCTCCGATTGAACTGGTTGGAAAGAAAGAAAAGATTGATGGTAAGAAAGGCGATAGCCCAATTCAGTCAATGTATCGTTCAAAATACAAATCGAAACACATAACTAAAAATGCCCAGCTTGTGCCGCACCGGTGGTCCGCGCTCAGTCAGATAGAAGTCAGACATTTATTTCAGCATCTATCCGAGAGTAAGGACGCAATTAGCGGCAGCCGTACTGCACTGGCAATATCATTAATCACGGGTAAACCCTTCGAGCATGTCATCAAAGCCAGGATAGTAAATAAGCTTACACACGTTCCTAGAAAAATTGATCATGACGATATCTTTATCGTTCTGGAAAACTGCTGCTGGGTATCAGGCGTGTTAGAGTTAGAAGACAGAAGGCAGAGTAAATCTCAATGGCACGGAATTTTCGAAAGTGTTAAGGGACATATAAGGACCGTAATACCCATTCATTTCTGGATGTTAATAGCGCCTTACCTAGCGACGGCTGCTCAACGCTCTACGACGAAGTCCGCCGCCCTGTTTAATAACACTCACTCAGAAAAACTGGAAGTATCTTGCCAAGAAACACTATCCGAATTAAACAAAAAACATCGAATACTTTTGACACTTCATAGAATCAAAGACATTGTGTTCAACTTTATAATAAAAAAAGGCGGCGATATTGCTGATGCCTGCCTTATCACAGGGAGTCACCCCCCAACCGGCCATATTTCATCACTCTACTATTATGCGCCTACTGAAAAACATCTGAATAATATCTATAGCCAGGCTGTGGTGAAAATTCTAGGTCAAAACCCAGGTATCTGTTTAGAAAAATTCGAGAGGATTGAAATAAAATTTCACGCCGAGCGTGTTGGCTCTCCCATTACGCCAAGGCCTGCTTATGTGTCTGAAGCGGTATCAGAAATGCTCGGACGGTTTACGTCGCCTACTGAAAAGCAGTATCACCCCGATCATTTCATTGAAATGCACAATACCATCACTATCTACACCATCATGATGATGAATTTCAGCACGGGATATCGCAGTATTAAAGATCCATTGTCTGAATTTGAGCAGCTCAACCTACGAAGAAAGTCGATGGTTATCGCAGACAAAGTCAATAACAGCATGCATAATGCTCGAGTTGTGCCCATCACAGACATTTTCATCAGACAACTGCATCAATATAGGTTGCACTGTGATTTTGTCAAACACCGATTACGTCTTTTCTTCAACTACGAAACGTCACGGCCCTTTTTCCTGCTCAACAACAATCTGGAACCCAAGCCGGTCACGCCCGACAGATTGCAGCGTCACCTCGCGTTAAAAGACAATCCTCCTCTCAATGTCAACCGACACTACTTGAGAACTAGGCTACGGGAACTCCATGTTCCTGGCGAGCATGTCGACATTTTTATGGGCCATTGGGGGATAGACCAGAATCCCTTCGGTCGACACTCAACATTCAACATAAAAAACTACCTCACCTCGGTGAGAAATGCATTGAACATTATACTATTGGATAATAATTGGAAAGTAATGGAGGGACTGGCTTGAATATTGACACGCTTTGGTCCGGCTGGAACCTAGATGAGCCATGTAAGACCGACCCTGCTGCAGGCGGTGATGAGCAGCGAGCTTTACAACGACAGCGTAAGACATTTAATAATAAATGGAAAGTCATGGAACATGTCTTTCGGGTAGAGCCTGGCTTGTTTTACGGCAAACGGGATATCATGCTGCCAGACTCGACAATCGATAGTTTCGTAGACTGGATATCTCGTGAATTCACTGGCCTATCACAAAAAGAAGCCCATAATTTCTTAGCCAAGGGATTATCCAATGGTTGCAGAAAACTTGGGTGGCGAGTGTCTGTACCTGCCCGCCTGATGAATAGAGAAAACGAAACGAATCATGCCACACCTGCGAGCTATCAGGGCTTAAAAAAACTCGATGAGTTGATTGATGCGCATGAAACACATGGTTTGACGACATCTGAAGATGATCAGCCAGCTGAGTGGTTCCTAGGCCGAGTGATTTTTTCCCTCATCACTGAAGGAGGATTACTTAACACGCACTGGCTCTCTCGACTGATAGACGCTATACAACACGGTGTTGGCATTTATGAAGGGAGGGTTTTTCTGACATTAACTGACGTGAGTAACAATGCATCGAAGAAAAATACATATAACGCTTTGACTATAAACAATGATCAAGGGATCCGTCGTGAAAAGCGAGGCCACAAGGCCTTTCGCATACTGTTCCTATGGCCAATCACCACAATACCCTCCGGTGTTGGCATCTACCAGAGGAGTTTTTTTCTGAAGCTTGCTACCGTAAACAGCGATGGAGCAAGGAAAAAAATAAATAGAGGGTTGACGCTAAAAAAAGGTAAATCGATAGAAGATGAAAAACCTGACCACAAGCGTTTTCGAAGACTGTTTTTAAGCCCAATGACCACATTATTGTTACTCCATTATTTAAGAAAGGTGGGGCGTGAATATTCCCCCACAAAAAATGAGATCACCTGCCTGTCAGGCTATGTTGGGAGCCTTACATCTGACCTTAAATTATCGAAGGAGAAACTCGTTACATATTTGATTGAGGCATCAACCACTTCAGCCATTCATGCACTTCCATCTTATCTAGTTAACTATTCACGGTCCAGTGATTCCAGTATATCATTGGACCCTGATACCTGGCATCGCTTAACAACAGGATGTGTCAGACAACCATTACGTCAGCGTGCCCGATATGATGTTCTGGCAGAACCCATCATTCCCTCATCGCTAAATCAGCATGCCCTACGCACAGGCAGCTCCGACGTTGACCAATTCTCCAAGTTTCTTGAGATCAACACCATATTGGATTTCAAGAAAGGCGCGGGTAATACACAGCGCAAGATAATTAAAGACAACTTACGTATTTTTTTAAGCGCATCGCACCACAACAGTCCAATAATACAGGCAATAGCCTTGTGGGCCCTTCACCTATTAGTCGATGGAAGTGTTTTAAAGCGTAAAATTGCTATATCTACGGTCAAAGCTTACATAGGGGGATCCGGGATCAATGGACGATATTTAACGTCCCTAGCATCGTGCCATGAAGACCTATCAGGATTGACAAGAGCGCAATGGAATGACATATATAACGCGTTATTATCTAAATCTAAAAATGATGCCAATCGGCGATCGAAAAGCTGGGCTCTTAACCAGTTTCATTTATTTCTTCAACAATATTTTGACGACATCCCGGACGTTGAATTTGAATCCATAACGCATCAACCTTCACGGGTAGATAACAACATCATTACCCCGGCTGAGTATATACGCGCACTGGATATTATCCAGGACTCTGATCAACCAGCGCGGTTCCGAACAATGCAGAAGTTAGCGCTCATGCTAGGTTACCGATGCGGTTTTCGTCGTAGCGAAATTCAGCACATCACTACCGGCGATATTCACCGGCACTTCAAATACGCCGAAACTAATATTGAAACATTGATTCGTGATGGAAAAACGGAATCAGCTACGAGACGATTTCCTATTGAACAATTCGTTTTGCCATATGAAAAAAACAAAATAATACAATGGCTCGCCGTGAGAGAAGGTGAATCGATTTCAGCAAATCACTTACTTGAATTAGTATTTTGCCAGCCTGGCCAGTGGCAACGTCCGCTCAATGATACTGAACTGTTTTCTCCCATAACAAAGGCAATTCGGGCCGCCAGTGGCGATCCGAATGTGCGCTTTCATCATCTGCGTCACGCGTGTATCACACTGACGCATGTGCGTCTTGATGACGCCACCTCCGACACAAAATTTCCTCAGCAGTGGGCCCAAGACGATGAGGGTGGCATGGTGATGCCTCACTGGCAATGTGATTTATCACAACTCCTCGACCTCGCGCCTTGCGAGCAAACGACGCGTACCCGACTGTGGGCCATGAGTGGCTGGTTTGGACATATCAGTCCCGCTGAATCGCTGCAAAGCTATGCACATCTGACCGATTGGATTTTGGGCTCCTGGCTATGGGGAACCGATGAGACGGAATTGACGTTGAGTCAGCAAGCCGCGCTTTTAGGGATAAAAAGAGCCTCTCTTCCCGTCTGGAGATCGCGTCACCATTTAAAAGGGCCTACCACCGCGGAGCAACTGGTTTCCACCTTAGGTAGTACGGTGTTCTCCCCCTTTCTAGCCCTTCCCTCCAAGAAAAAATGGCGCCGTTATAAGCCTCCCGAGCGTGCCGATATCAGTACACCTCTGGTCAAATTGCTCAATCCACTATTGGTCTATCAGGTGCTGGCCAGTGTCCAAAAAGATCAACTCCATGGTAAACCCCTGCAGCAGGCTCGGACCGCGGTAGCACAACGATTTCAACTCTCGGAAACGGTGGTTTCAGAGTGGGTCGCGAAGGGAGAAGAACTGATGACGTTAACCACAGAACGCAAAAATGGCCGTCAACGCTACGGCAATGTGCGACGCCGACATCCAGAGCCTCTCAGCGCGGAACAGCTCATTGAATCGTACCTGCCTGAGCTGGATCGCTGCCTAGCGCCCTCTCGCTCACCTAAACAACAAAGGGAAAGCCATCGGTATTTCCAATACATTATCGACTGGTATATAGAAGCTCCCAAGGACTGCCTAGCAAGCCTTAATGTCTTCCATGATGCGGCTCAACGTTCCGTTGGACAGGTCAATTTCCGCGATAAATCACACCTTGGGCCAGCGATCGAGCTGTATCGAAAACTGCACCTTATGCCTCATACCTCACTGCACGTGGAGGTAGAGCGAGATGCAGACAGCATAGCCGCACAACAGTACTGGTGCCGACTACACAACCTAAATCCATCCCAGGTGCACTGTTCTCCTCGGATCGGTGTGCAACCCACGCGGAATGCGTACGGCCTTGCGAACCTTCGCTTGTTCTACACGAACGCATCGTCGCAAAAGCTTCACACCCCTTGGCCCTCACTACGGTTTGCCATTTTTACGGCCAGCCTGGTCATAGATTCGAGCTTAATGTCAGAAGTCATTGTCGATCGCAACAGCAGGGATTCCGTCGAAGAGCGACCGGCGGATCAGGACACTCTTTCCTGATTCGCCCACCGGGTAGTCGGGTTTAGAGCGCGCATGAAACCTCTTGTGTTACCCACCTGACAAGACAGGGTAAACCGTGAAGGGACCACGACACCCGATTCGCAACGTGATTGTCGTTGGTTTCTCTTGCTGAGTGACGCCCACACCTCACCATGCTCAGCCGTGTGGATAATCCCGCTGCCCCTGGATGATGTCAGCCAAGCTGTCACGCATCAGCTGCTTGCGCTGCAGGGCGTCCATCGACTCAGCGGGAATCAAGCTGAGCATGTCATGCAGTAATGCTACCACTCGCCGGTGATTTCGCTCCAGCGCCTGAAGACGCAGGCACAGGCCATGACCATCGACCTGTGAGGAAGACAGTGTCTTGCGACATGTCTGGGACAGGTTGACAACATTGTCTATCGGAATGACTCGACGACCGTCATCACGAACCACGTAGGGCAGTTTGCCCGAGGCCATCCAACGGTACAGGGTTCGCGGGGTCCGTTGTAGATGAGAGGCGGCCTCAGTGACCGTCAAGGTGCTTTTGTTATGCTGTGACATGTTGACACCGACTTCCTGTGACAGGTCGCCCATCATGTCACTGGACATGACGGGCAATGTGACACGGTTCGACCAGGACGCGCCTGGCCGAGACCGCTTCTCACGGCTTGAGCACCACGTAGCGTTCGAGCACCCAGCAACCGGCAGGCGCCTGCATGGCCCGGAGCCGCGCATGAACCCACATCCCCGGTGTAGGCAGGTTCTGCGAAACCGGTGCCCAGTCGCGCCAGGCGACCGGAAATCGCTGATCACGACCGAGCAGGAAGAGCTTTCGGGTGCTGATTTCCCGTTCCGGTATTAGCCAGTCACGACATTCGACCTGCATCACCCCCTCGATGACATCCGCGCCATTCAGGTTTGTCGTCATGACCATACTCCCTCCTCCTGAAAGCGAGTCAGCGTGTGTTCCAGGGCGTCGATGAGCATTGGAATCACTTCCCGCGTCGGCAGCAGGTCCTGCTCGATCAGCGCCTGAGCCACCCAGGTCTCCAGCGCCTCCTGATTGTTGCGCTCGTTCCCGGTGCCGAGGACCATCACCAGGCCGCGACCTGGCTGGACGTTGAGGGCCAGCCCGACGGCGCTGGCCAGCTTCCGGACGTTACGACGTGCCGACTGCGTGATAAGAGTGTCCTGGACGGTCGTGATGGCGTAAAGATCAGCGGGCATGGCTCACCTCCTTGGCGACTTCGCGTTCGGTTTCGGGATCCTCGGGTGCCTGCGACGACTGCGGGACCTGCTGCCGAAGCATCTTCTCGAAGGCAGAGCCGTCCTGGCGGGTCAGGTTAGGCACGTAGCGGGAATAGACCCGGAACAGCATCTCAGTGGTGGTGTGGCCCATCTGACGGGCGATCCATTCGGGGTTCTCCCCCGCCGCCAGCCACAGCGTGGCGGCCGTGTGGCGGGTCTGATAGGGCCGACGACGACTCAACTCCAGCTCATCGAGCAATGGGTACCAGATGCGCTTGGTGACGTTCTGGTGGTCGAGTGCGTTGCCCACCCGGTTGCAGAACACCAGCCGCTTGTCGCCGGTCACTTGCTGCTGCGCCCGCAATGCCTGGTAGACGGGCTCCGACATGTCGATGGCACGGTTCGAGCCATCGTTCTTGGTATCCACCACCTCGCCGTGTACCAGTGACTCCTTGACTAGGATCTGGCGGCGGGAGAAATCGACGTTGGCCCAGGGCAGACCGTCGATCTCGCCGGTGCGCATGCCGGTGAAGAAGCGCACGGTGTAGTAGTTGCGGAAGTCGGGCCGCACGTTGTCGATGATCCGCCACACCTCCTCGAGGGTGAACGGCTCGACGTCGGTCCGCGGCACCCGCAGCGATTTAATCCCCCGATACGGTGAGCTAAACTCGAAGCGGTCGGCGGCTTCATTCAGCATCATGCGCAGAGGCGTCATGATGTGGTTCAAACGGCTGGCAGACAGCTTCTTGCCGCTCCGGGTATTCACTTTGGCGAGGGAAGACCGGAACTCAAGAATGTCTGCTCTGGTGATGCTGCCGACCTCCTTCTCCCCCAGCTGGGGCAGGATGTGGCGGTCGAGGCTGCTCCGCACCGTTACGATCTGAGAGCGGCGCCACTCGATCTCCTTTTCCGCAAACCAGGTCTCGGCAAACTCGCCCAGCAGTGGCGTCTCCCGGTACCCACCCTGGCGCTTCAATGCACGCTTGCTGAGCATCTCGGACCGCGGGCTGTTGGGGAAGTAGCGACCGTAGTCGAAGCTATCCAGGGTTATCTCGGCCTCGATCTTCTCCATGATCTTCATCAGCTTGCGACGGTTGGCCGGCGTGTCATCCAGGGCCGTCTGCTCACGGCAACGCTTGCCGAGGTAGCGGAAGTCGAAGCAAAGCTTCCCTGTTTCCTTTCGGGTGACGATCTTACCCATGACAAACCCCTCCCCCTGCCATCGGCACGCCTAGGCTCTCCTCGGCGGAGTAGAGCTTCATGTCACGCTCGATCGGCTCCCACAGATAGAGAATCTTGCGACCGCCGAACGGGCGAATGTAGTGGATGCCCTCCAGCAGCACAGTATCCTTGAGCCGTTCACGGATGGTGCGCACGTCGTACTTGATGCGCTCGGCCAGCTCAGCCGTCGTCAGATAGACATAGGCCATCTCGGTCTCTCCTTTATGGTAAGGTTCTCAGAAGACCGCGGGGTGCTTCAGAAGCGCTTCGTGATCTTCTGTAGACCAATATAACCCACTGAAGGTCTATTGCAAGCCTTTTTGATCTCTTGTGGAGCATTTTGACTTTTTGGAGCCCCGCCATGATCAAGTGCCATTTATCGCGACTGCTCGGCGAGCGAAAGCTGAAGATCACTGATCTCGCCCGTGACACCGGCATCAACAGGGGCACCATCACACGGCTATACCACGAGACGGCTAGCCGCGTGGAACTCGAAGTCATCGATGACCTATGCCGCTATTTCGGGTGCCAGGTGGGAGAGCTCTTCGAATACATCGAAGAGCCTTCCAAGGGAGGGAAAGATTGAACAGCGAAGGAACACGATACAGGCAAGCCACACTACAATAGGTGTCGCGCGCTAAACGTCGATCCGCCAGACCTGCCAGGGCAATCGCATGAGCTGAATGATTCTCATCTTATCTGGTTTCAGCATCCGATCGAGTGCGGGGTTAGGGTGCCGCCGGGGGCTGTAAACACATCTATGGGTGCTACTTTCGCCATCAATGGTGAAAAACTCCCGCTTTACCCTATCGTCGACGCGCTGCAATTTGCCTTGATCGAGAATCTTTCTCTACGTGCGATTGCCCTGGGGCCGAACATGAGGAACCGCGAGTAGGCGATGACGTCTCGAGGATCGATCATGAAGACCGAAACTGGCGCTGATACCGTCACCCACCCAGAGGGACAGGGGCAGTACCCCGCGTCCCGGCCGGTGGGCGTCGAGACGGTCCCGGCGTCGTCATCGTGGACGAAAGCGGAGCCCGCCTCGCTCGTGGAAGCCGTGGTAGATAAGGCCAACATGCAGCAGGCTTACCGTAAGGTGGTCGCCAACAAAGGCGCACCGGGTGCCGACGGCATGAGGGTGCAACAGTTGGCGGACCACCTGAAACAGCACTGGCCTACGCTGTGCGAGCGGCTGCTGGCCGGTGAGTACCACCCCAGTCCGATTCGAGCCGTCGAGATTCCCAAGCCCAAGGGCGGGACCCGACAGCTCGGCATCCCCACGGTTACCGACCGGCTGATCCAGCAGGCGCTGCTTCAGGTGCTGACGCCGCTCTTCGATCCGGGCTTTTCCGAATCAAGCTACGGCTACCGCCCGAAACGCAGTGCCCAGCAGGCCGTCTCGGCCATGAAGGCCCACGTCACTGCCGGCCACCGCTGGGTGGTCGACCTCGACCTGGAAGCCTTCTTCGACCGAGTGAACCACGACCTGCTGATGGCCCGGGTCGCGCGCCGCGTCTGCGACAAACGAGTGTTGCGCCTGATCCGACGCTATCTGGAAGCCGGGATGTTCCAGGACGGCCTGGTCGCGCCACGCCGGCAGGGAACGCCCCAGGGCGGGCCGCTGAGTCCGCTGCTGGCCAACATCCTGTTGGACGACGTGGACAAGGAGCTGGGACGCCGCGGTCACCGCATCTGCCGCTACGCCGATGATATGCAGGTATACGTCAAGAGTCGGCGAGCGGGCGAGCGCGTCATGACCAGCCTGAGTGATTTTCTCGAGAGCTCGCTCAGGCTGACGGTCAATCGCGCCAAGAGTGCGGTGGATCGCCCCTGGGACCGAGGGTACCTGGACTACACGCTGACCCGTCACAAGCTGGCACGGCTGACCATCACCAAGGCCAGTCTGCAGCGCATAATGCAGCGACTCCGCGAGATCCTGAAACGCGGCAGAGGGCGTAACATCGGGCGAGTCATCGAAGAGCTGATCCCTGTCCTGAGGGGCTGGGCCAGCTACTTCAGTCTCGTCGACGTGAAGCGCCCGCTGGAAGCGCTGGATCGGTGGATACGCCGTCGACTGCGCTGCCTGATCTGGCGGCAATGGAAGCGCCCGACGACTCGGCGCCGCAAACTTCAGGCGCTGGGTCTGGAGGACCAGCGTGCCTGGAAATCAGCGGGGAATGGGCGAGGCCCCTGGTGGAATGCCGGTGCCTCGCACATGAATCAGGCCCTGCCGCGGAAGTGGTTCGACGGGCTGGGTCTGATCTCTGTACTCGAGACGGTAAGATGGCTTACTCGTTCTTCATGAACCGCCGTATACCGAACGGTACGTACGGTGGTGTGGGAGGGCGCCGGGGGCGACCCCGGCCCCTACCCGATTATCGGGTCCGTTTCCAGGGGATGCCCGCAAAGAAGTCGCGTAGCTCCTTTACAAAGTCCAGATGGGCTTGGAGCACGTCCACGTTGGTCTCAAAGGCGATGCGACGCAGCCCCTCAAGCTTCTTGCGGAAGTCCTTTTCGGTCTCTTTCGCCGCGTGCTTGAAGGCCCGCTTGGTGTCATCCCAGAATTTGGTGAGCTCCTTGTCGATGATCCCTTCCGCGTCCTGTTTCTCGAAGATTTTGACGATCTGTTTGGCGAGCTTTCGCTGCCATGAATCGCCCGCCAGAACAGCGATGATGGAGCCCACAGCAACGGCGATTCCGATGGCTATCGAAATGGGGCCGCCCAGCACGCTGATAACGCTCATGACGGTACTGGTCCCGCCAACGCTGATGCCCATCGCAGAGAGCATCGAGACGACCTTTGCTGCCAGGATGTAGCCGCCGAGGTTGCTGCCGGCCGCCACCACGCTCGCCCAGGTCGCCAAGGCGCCGAACGTCCCAAAGCCAGCGAGAGCACCGATGAAGGCCCCCTTGGCGTTGAAGCTCCAGTGATCCCCCAGGAAGGAGTTGTCGCCGATGGCAGTCTGGTAATTCTCCAGGAAGGCATCGACCTCCGTGCTCAAAGTCTCCGACTTCTTCTGGAGGTTGTTGTCCAGGGCCCGCTGGAGCTGCTCAGTAATGTAAGCAGGAGCAAGTGACTTGGCCTGCTTCTTCTTGTCGTAGCGGCTCTTGATGAGCTTCTCGATGCGCTCCACTTCAATCTGACGCCGGTAAATACCCTTTGCCTCGGACAGGGACTCGCGCTTGAGTGAATCAATCAGCCGTAGCACGGTGAGTTCGTGGCGGTTCTTCGTCTCGACACGCTCGGATTCGTCGGAAAGGACCTTGGAGATTTCCTGCTGTGCTCGATCTCGGTTATCCAGGCTTCCCTCGATGGACTCGATGAGACCGTCACAGCTGCGGGTGTTGCTCGCCTTAGCCTTACGAACCACCGTATCGACAGTTTCAAGCACCCGCTGAGGAGCGATCTGTGCCAGTAATTCCTTGAGATCAGCTTCAAAGGCCTCTCGGTAGCGGGGATGGTCTGCTGAATAGGTGAAAAAACGGTTACGTAGGTCGGTGCAAGTCAGGGGTACCCCAAGCATTTCGCCACGGTCCTGCAGAGTGTCACCAATACCATCGAAAGTATTTTGGCAGGCATCGTCGAGAATCTGGCTGGGGTCGCTTCCGGCGATGTCAGCCCGAGTTGCTACCACCATCAGGTTTCGAAGAGGCGGCAGGCCATTCTCGGGAGACTCGAACGCGGGGAGTTGGCGCGTCAGTTGGGCCAGGTAGCCCCGATCCTGCTCGTTCATGAAGCCGGCAGCCAGAGACACGTAGATGATCACATCAGCAATGCGCCGGGCCATCTCGGCACGCTTGTCGTCCCCTTCATGGTTCTGATAGCCCGGGAGGTCGATCAGGTCGCATCCCTTGAGGAAGTCGGAGCGAACGTAGACCACGGCCGCAGCGGCATCCTCGAAGACTTTTTCGGCACCATTCTGGGTGTGGGTGCCATGAGCGCGCAGGGTTTCGTAGCCGCCACCGATCAGGCGGTGGGCTTTGCAGTGCTCTTCATCGTCAGGAAGGTCGAGATCAAAGTCCTTGTCCATGATCCAGACGTCTTCCGGCTGCCACTCCGGCTTGTCGTCCATGTGGCGAATCAGGCAGGCGATGCTGGTGGTAGGCTGGTACTTGGTCGGCAGGCTGTCGCCGCCCATGAGCATGTTGGAGAGCCGGGACTTCCCCATGTCGAAGCGACCGAACATGGCAACCCGGGGCTTGCGGCCCACCCTCTCGATGGTCTCCCGCAGGTGGTCGACTGTCACCACATCGTTAGCCTTCTCCAGTTGCTCCATGGAGAAGTCCGCAGGTGGTGTTGGCTGGGCGTCGAGGTAGTCGTTGATGAGCTCGATACGTTTGTTGATCTCGGCCATGGGGTCATCCGGGCCTAGGTCGAGTGACCGGTTGCTGGAGATATGCCCGCAGAACTCCTGCCACTTGCGGAAAACCCGCATGGGGACGTCATCAGGATCCTGTTCGTAGCGCGACACCTGGCTTTGTGAGACATCCAAGTAGGCGGCCATCTCTGCCTGAGAGATACCCGCAGCCTTGCGCAATCCTTCGAGGTTCGTGTCCATGTCTTGCTCCCTTGTGCGATGTGTGCAGTGGCAGAGTAGCATGTCGACTGGGGTATTCGAGAGTTTTTATGCGTAAAGCGCATATTATATATTTTTTATTCCAGGTTAAGGCTTTGAGGCCTCAGGAGCGTAAGGCGCTGATTGCTCCCTAGATGCCATCTCCTTGGATCGGCGGGAGGTTACACCCAGGGAAATCGATGCCAGGCGCTTCTCAGCCTTTGTGCTATGTCTTCAAGGCTGGAGTACTTATGTAAAGAAAACCAAGGAATGCTTACCGCCATTGCCCAAGCGCCAGTAGCGGGTCCTCTGGTAGGCAGCCTCAAGGCCACCCCTGGCGAGCAAACTGCCCGCCAGGCAGAGCGCCATGGCGGTATCGTCCGTCCATTCACCGCGGCGCATGCGGAACTTGCCTCCCTCAATCATCCCGATGATCGGCGTGATCCGTTCACGGCGATGAAACCCCAGTGGCGCTCCCAGAGCATCCCCGACCGCCAGCCCCGGCAGGCAGCCCTCCGAGCGCGACCGTGCTTCGGCTACGATCATGTGTCTACTGGTTCCACACCTAAGGACTTGCCGGCGCCGACCTCA
>JBNJKT010000002.1:0-379300 GCA_051751285.1 Pseudomonadota bacterium
GGTCCACTTCGCGGTCAGCCAGGAGCAGGTGGCCATGACCACCAAGCTGGCCGGGGAGGCGACCTTCTTCCTGCCCTTCAACCGCGGCACCCTGGACGGCGGCGCCGGCAACCCGCCCGCACCGGACGAGAACCGCTACGCCACCGCCTACCTGTGGGAGGAGGTCTTCGCCCCGGCGGCCTGGCTGAAGGTCCTGGGCCGCTTCCTGCACCTGGAGAAGAAACCCTATGAGGACTTCCACGGCCGGCGCCAGACCAGGGAGACCTTGATCTTCCCGCGCTATCACCAGTGGGAGGTGGTCAACCGCCTGATCGAGGCGACACGCGAGGAGGGCCCGGGACGCCGCTACCTGGTCCAGCACAGCGCCGGCTCGGGCAAGTCGAATTCCATTGCCTGGGCGGCCCACCAGCTGGCCAACCTCTATGCTGAGGACGGCACGAAACTGTTCAACTCGGTGATCGTGGTCACCGACCGTACCGTGCTCGACAGCCAGCTGCAGGACACCATCTATCAGTTCGAGCATGCCCATGGCGTGGTGAAGCCCATCACCCGCGATGTCGGCAACCAGAGCAAGTCGGAACAGCTCGCCGAGGCGCTGACCACCAACACCCGCATTATCATCGTCACCATCCAGACCTTCCCGGCGCTGTTCGACGCCCTGGACAAGCGCCCGGCCCTGGCCGAGGGCTGCTACGCGGTGATCGCCGACGAGGCCCACTCCTCGCAGACCGGCAGTTCGGCCAGCAAGCTCAAGGCCCTGCTGGCCGCCGCGGGAGAAGTTCAGGGAGAAAATGACGAAAGCGAGGGCAGTGGCGAGCTGGAAGGGCGCGAGGGCAGCGGCGAGCTGGAAATAAGCGCCGAGGCCCTGATGGATGCCGCCGTGGCCGCCAGGCGGCCCGGCGAGCGCATTAGCTACTACGCCTTTACCGCCACGCCCAAGGCCAAGACTCTGGAGCTATTCGGCCGCCCGCCGGATCCCTCACTGCCGGTCAGTGCCGACAACCTGCCCGAGCCGTTCCATCTCTACTCCATGCGCCAGGCCATCGAGGAGGGCTTCATCCTCGACGTGCTGCAGAACTACGTCACCTACAGCACCGCCTGGAAGCTGGCGCACCCCGAGGGAGACGACGAGGAAGTCGAGTCGAAGAAGGCCTCCCGAACGCTGGCGCGCTGGGTGCGGTTGCACCCCTACAACATCAATCAGAAGGTCGAGGTGATCGTCGAGCACTTCCGCGCCAACGTGCGCCACCTGCTCGACGGCCAGGCCAAGGCCATGGTGGTCACCGCCAGCCGCCAGGAGGCGGTGCGCTACCAACTGGCCATGAAGGCCTACGTCGCCCAGCAGGGCTATGACGACGTCCACCCGCTGGTGGCCTTCTCCGGCACGGTGCCCGCCGACGAGGAGATCCCCGAGGAGGTGTCCGAGACCAGCACGATCCTCAACCCCGGCCTCAAGGGGCGCGACCTGGCCGACGCCTTCGACACCGGCGACTTCAACGTGATGATCGCCGCCAACAAGTTCCAGACCGGCTTCGACCAGCCCAAGTTGTGCGCCATGTACGTGGACAAGAAGCTGCAGGGCGTGGACTGCGTGCAGACCCTCTCGCGGCTCAACCGCACCTTCCCCGGCAAGCAGACCTTCATCCTCGACTTCTTCAACGATTCCCAGGAGATCCTCGACGCCTTCGCACCCTACTACCGCAAGGCCGAGCTGGCCGACGTCTCGGACCCCCAGGTGGTCTTCGACCTGCAGCGCAGCCTGGATGCCAGCGGGATCTACTACCGCGAGGAGGTCGAGGGCTTCGCCAAGGCCTTCTTCGACCCCAAGGCGCCGTCCGCCAGTCTCAGCTATTACTGTCGTCCCGCCCAGGACCGCTTCCGGCACCGTTACCGGGCGATCCTCGAGCAGCTGCAGGTCTGGAAGGAGGAGCGACGCCGCGCCGACCAGCAGGGCGACGACAAGGGCCTGAAACGCGCCGAGCAGGAACTGGAGGATGCCGGCAAGACCCGCGATGAGCTCGACCTGTTCCGCAAGAACCTGCAGAGCTTCGTGCGCGCCTACGAGTTCCTGTCGCAGATCGTCACCTTCGATGACGTGGAGCTCGAGCAACTCTGCGTCTTCGCGCGCCACTTGCACCCGCTGCTGCGCACGGACCGGCTGCAGGAAGAGGACCCCATCGACGTCAGCGAACTGGAGCTGACCCACTACCGGCTCACCAAACGTGCCGAGCAGCGCCTGCAGCTCGAGCAGGAGACCGGCGACTACGGGCTCAAGCCGATCACCGAGGTCGGTTCAGGCAAGCCCCATGACCCCGATAAGCAGCGCCTGGCCGAGATCATTGACAAGCTCAACGACCTCTACGGCGCCGAGGTCAGCGACGAGGACAAGCTGCACTTCGCCAACGGCATCGCCGACCGTATCGAACGCGATGAGGCGGTGATGACCCAGGTACGCAACCACAGTGAAGGCCAGGTCATGCATGGCCTGTTTCCCAAGCGAGTCACCGATGCCGTGCTCGACGCCATGAGCGACCACGAGAAGCTCAGCATGCCGCTGCTGGAGGACGAGGAAACGGGACGGCAGTTTGCGTTGTTGATTCTGAAGTTGCTGGCGGGGCGGGAGGCTCGAGTTTAGGCAGTAGACGGATCATCGCCACCGGTTATGTGACAGACCGATAACCAGCGAACCATATAAAAAGCCGGGCATTTACCGCCCCCATTGTCACACCGAATCCCGGTCAGGCCAGGTCGAAGAGCAGGATCTCCGCGTCCTTCGTACCCACCGCCTCGATGGTCTCTCCTGGCTGGAAGGCGGCGGCATCTCCGGCCGAGAGTCGCCGACCGTTGATCTCCGCTTCGCCACGTACCACGTGCAGCCAGGCGTGGCGCACCGCAGGCGTAGGCGCTCGCTCTCCGGCATCGAACAGCCCCGCGTAGAGGTTGACGTCCTGGTTCACGCTCACCGAGCCGTCGCGCCCCTCCTGTGACACCACCAGCCGCCACTGCCCCTGGCGCTGCTCGGCGGGAAAGGCCTTCTGCTCGTAGTCGGGGGGGATGCCCCGCTCTTTCGGCTCGATCCAGATCTGCAGGAAGTGCAACTCACGGTCGGGGTCGTTGTTGAATTCGCTATGCCGCACACCGGTGCCGGCCGACATGCGTTGCACATCGCCAGGGCGCATGATCGCGCCGTTGCCCATGCTGTCGCGGTGGGCCATCTCGCCTTCCAGCACGTAGGAGAGGATCTCCATGTCACGGTGGGGGTGGGTGCCGAAGCCTTGGCCGCCCTGAACGCGATCCTCGTTGATCACCCGCAGCTTGCGAAAGCCCATGTGGTCCGGGTCGAAGTAATCGGCAAACGAAAAGGTGTGACGAGACTTCAGCCAGCCGTGATCGGCGTAGCCGCGCTCGTTGGCGTGACGAATGATCATCGAAGTTTCCTCTATAGGGGGCAGCATGGCGGTGCCTTCAAGGTACCCCACCTGCATGGCACTAGCCACTGTCCCGCCGCTCCGTCAACGGCGCGCTTGAGTCCTGCGCGGCGTTCATGCACGCCGCGAGACAGTCGCCTCAAGATCTGTTGATGAGGCGATGTCGAATCTGCCGCCCAGGGGGTGCGGGAGGGAAACCATCGTGTGCTTCGCTTCATGCCAGATGAGTGCCGGGATGGGGGAGCGCGACCGCTGTTCCGTGCTCCATGCAGGCACCTGACGGAGTGAACCGGCACGGGCTCGGGCGAATGATCCATGGAGCGTCTCCGGGAAAATGCTGCTATCGTCAAGCCTGGTCGTGTTGGCAGCCAGGCTCGATGACGTGTCTCTTACGCCTATGCCCCAGCGTTGCGAACTCCCGTCACCCGTCTTCATGGGAATCGCTTGATCGATGGTTAAGTCCCAGTCCAGTACCCTGATTCGCTGCCCGGTGCCCGAAGTGTTCGGCTTCGTGGTGACCGATTTTGTTCGCAACTATCCGCGCTGGTCGCCCGAGGTCCAGCAGCTGACGCCCCTGAGCAGCGGGCCACTGGCCGTCGGCTGGAAGGCCCGGCAGGTGCGAATCGATCAGGGGCGCCGCTCCGAGGCCGATTTCAAGGTCATCGCGCTCGAACCTCAGCGCCGCGTCTGTTTCAAGGGCATCAAGGATCCGTTCGAGATCAACTATTTCTTCGAACCGCAACAGGGCCACACGCGGCTCACCTTCAGCTTCGAACTGGCGAAGCTGAACTTTGCCATGCGCCCATTCGAAAAGCTCATTCGCCTGGCGGTCAAGGACGGCACCGAGCGGGTCGTGCGCGACCTGCGCCTCCTGGCCGAGCGGGAACTCGGCCAGAAGCCGAAGGACTAATTCGTTTACCCAGCGCCCTTGGTTGGAGACACCATGCTATTCATTCCCGACAAAGACACCGGCATCATCCCGCATGTGCTGACGCAGATCCTGGATACCTGCGTGAACGGTGTGACCCTCTCCGACCCGGACCAGCCGGACTCTCCCATCGTCTATGCCAACAGCATCTTCGAGCAGCTGACGGGCTACAGCCAGGAAGAGATCCTCGGGCGCAACTGCCGCTTCCTGCAGGGCGAGGATCGCGACCAGCCGGCGCTCGATGAGATTCGCGAGGCCCTGCGGGTGCATGAGCCGGTGGAGGTGACGCTGCGCAACTATCGCAAGGACGGCACGCTATTTCACAACCGGCTGTCGATCCAGCCGCTGTGGGATAACTCGGGCAAGCTGATCTACTACCTCGGTGTACAGTATGACGTCAGCGAACTCGTCAACGCCCGCATCGAGATCGCGCGTCTTGAAAATATCCTGAATGCGTCTTCATCAACGTGAGCGATATCCTGTCGAGGCGCCCCTTCCATTCGTGATGCCCTCCCGTTCGCGATGCCCCTGGGGCGAGGGCCGAGCGAGTCGCAACCTCAACGTCCCTATTGAAGCGCGATGAATCAGGGTGACGCCCCTGGCGTCAGGTCGGCATCGTGCAGGACCTCTTCAATCCCTTCCGGCCAGGTTCGCGTCAGCAACTGCCCCAGGCGCAGGGTGTGCCAGGGGGCTTGCTGGGCGCCTTTGCCGGCATCCTGGCGCCGGGGCCTTGGGGGCTACCGAGATAGGCCTGTGGTGAATTCCGGCGGTGAACCGCTTGCCTCAATGGGTACGCTGGTGGCTGCCCTGCCGCCAGGCCCGCAGCCGATCCTCGATGGATGCCACCAGCCCGAGTGGCGGCATGGCGGGCATGCAGAACCTCGGCATGGCAGCGCGATCGGGGCGCTCTGCGGCGGTGTCGGGCTTGCGAGTCGGGTCGAGTTGACGCATGACGATGTCTCCTCTGCTCGATCGCCGGTGACGGCGATCCATGGTTCGAGGTACGAGGATGTTGTCGTGACCTCATCGACAGCATGGAGCAGGGTCTTTGTTGAATCCAACGAAAAGAATTACATTAACTCTTCAGAAATTCTGAAAGGTGTTGCCATGTCGCGCTCTTCCTCGACGGCCCATGCCGGACCGCTTCCACTGCTGGATACCGAGGTGCTGAGGACCTTCGTGACGATTGCCGAAAGCGGCAGCTTCACCCGTGCCGCGCAACAGGTGTCCCGCACTCCTTCGGCATTGAGCATGCAGATCAAGCGGCTGGAAGACACCGTGGAGCAGAGGCTGTTCGTGCGCGAGGCGCGCCAGGTGAGGCTGACCGCGGAAGGCGAGGTGCTGCTGGGCTATGCGCGGCGTCTGCTCAAACTCAACGAAGAGGCCGTGACACGTTTCCTCTCTCCGCCGGTAGAGGGCACGGTGCGCTTCGGCACCCCTGACGACCTGGGCTCACGCATCCTGCCCGGGGTGCTGGCGCAGTTTGCGCGCACCCATCCGGCGGTGCAGGTCGATGTCGTTGTCGGCGGCAGCGTGGCCATGCAGCGCCGGCTGGAGGCTGGCGAACTCGACCTGATCCTGATGACCGCCGGTGCCGCCGGCCAGGTGGTGTCGCAGGGCGAGATCGTGCATACCGAGCCGCTGGTGTGGGCCGGGCGCGAAGATGGCGTGGCGGCCTGGCGCTCCCCGCTGCCGGTGGCCCTGGCGGGGCAGGGCTGTCCCTGGCGTGACAGGGCGCTGGCCGCCCTCGATGATGTCGGCCGAGCCTACCGCATCGCCTACACCAGCGAGCACTGTGCCGGCCAGCAGGCTGCCATACTCGCCGACCTCGCCGTGGCGCCCTTTCCCCTGGGCCTGGTGAAGCCGCCGCTGCGCCAGCTCTCGCGCGAGGTCGGGATGCCGGCGCTCGGTGACTATCATGTCGTTCTGGTGCGCCGGAGTGGCGCGGGGGAAGCCAGCGAGGAGCTGGCCGGCCATGTGGTCAAGGCGTTTCGCGAGTTGCGCCGCTAGCGTGCCCGGCGGTGCCGGGCATACGAGGCCATCCCTCAAGGATGCCGGCTGTCTCCCCCCCCGGGGTGCGATGCAGGAGCCTGGGTCGATGTCTACCCGGAAAGGAAAACCCTTGTAAAATAAAGAGTTGGCTTCTATCTTGAAAGGTAGAGAGAAGAAACGAATGCCGAATCCGCTACCGCAGAGGAGGTGGATATGAAAGCGATCACTCGCGACGAGCTCAAGATCATGAACGAGACCGAGCATGAAGATTTCGTGCTCATCAATGTGCTGCCACGGGACGCCTTTAACGAACAGCACATTCGCACCTCGATCAATATACCCGTGCAGGATGAGCACTTCGTCGACAAGGTGGCTGACGTCGTCGGCAGCAAGGATCGCAAGGTCGTGGTCTACTGCGCCAATTTCGATTGCGACGCCTCTCCCAAGGCGGCAAAGAAGCTCGAGGAGGCCGGCTTCACCCAGGTATACGACTATGAAGGCGGCACCCAGGACTGGTTCGAGCAGCGCGACGACGCAGCCTGACCGATCCGGATGACGGTAAATGCCACGGGCGGCTCTTGCGAGCCGCCCGTTTCGTCTGACAGCAATCGTAACGGGAACCGTCCTGCTTTGCTTCTCGTTGAGCGGCTGTGCGGTATCTGTCGATGGCCATGGGAGGCGGTGCCCCATGACGCCGACGATTCGGCAGTGCCCAGCCGATCCGCGATTGACCCTTCCCGCTTCAGCTTTCGGCGGGTGCCAGCGGCCCGCCGTTGATCCTCGAGAGCGTCTCGTTGGCCTCGAGGATCTGCGCTTCGATGCCGGTCACCCCCATGCCTTCCAGCCGGGCGGTGTGCATCTGGCGGTAGGCCTCGGCGTCCTGTCGCGTGGCGAACAGGTAGACGCCGCCGGCCAGCTGGCGTTCGGCGTCCTCGGTCCAGATCTTCCACAGCAGGCCGGGTTCCTCGTTGATGGACCTCGCCAGCGGGGCGAGGGTCCTGGCCATCTCGTCGCCGAAGGGGCCGGGGAAGGGGAAGTGCACCTGCAGTATCACGGCCATGGGGCCTCCTGGTGGAACGTGGCGGGGTAACATCGACGTGGCAGGCGTTCGGGCTATGGGCCGGCCATCGTCATTGGCATGTCGTCCATTCTGACAGATCAATGCGCGGAGGGTGGTAGCTCGGCGGCTTCTGCGGCGATATGTGCCGCAGGTGGTACAGTGACCCGACTCGTGTCTCGACGCACGCCGCGCCAGCGGGCCTGCAGGGCCGCTCGGCCGATGGGAGCTCGTCGGCACGAGTGGCGAATCAACCGCGACGGGAACCCCTTTGTTCAGGAGAGCACATGCCTGTCTATACCAATATCGAAGATCTGCGACGTCACTACGCGCGTCGCACCCCGAAGATGTTCTACGACTACGCCGAATCCGGCAGCTGGACGGAGCAGACGTTTCGCGAAAACAGCAGCGACTTCCAGCACATCCACCTCAAGCAGCGGGTGGCCGTCGACATGGCCGGGCGCACCACGCAAAGCCAGATGATCGGCGAGGAGGTGGCCATGCCGGTGGCGCTGGCGCCGGTAGGGCTGACGGGCATGCAGTCGGCTGATGGTGAAATCAAGGCGGCGCGGGCGGCCGAGGCGTTCGGTGTGCCGTTTACGCTCTCGACCATGTCGATCTGCTCGATCGAGGATGTGGCCGAGCACACCACCAAGCCGTTCTGGTTTCAGGTCTACACCCTCAAGGACGACGACTTCATGCGTCGCCTGTTCGAGCGGGCCAAGGCCGCCCAGTGTTCCGCGGTTGTCGTCACGGTCGATCTGCAGGTACTGGGCCAACGCCACAAGGACATCAAGAACGGGCTATCGGCGCCGCCCAAGCTGACCGCCCGCTCGATCGCCAACATGGCCACCAAGATCCCCTGGGGGCTGGAGATGCTGGGCACCAAGCGCCGCTCGTTCGGCAATATCGTCGGCCATGCCCAAGGAGTGACGGACCCGTCGTCGCTCTCCACCTGGACGGCGGAAGCGTTCGATGTGTCACTGGATTGGCAGCGTATCGCCCAGTTCAAGAAATGGTGGGGCGGAAAGCTGATCGTCAAGGGCATCATGACGCCGGAGGATGCGCGGCGCGCGGTGGAGGTCGGCGTCGATGCGATCATCGTCTCCAACCACGGGGGGCGCCAGCTGGACGGGGCCGTCAGCTCCATCCGCATGCTGCCATCGATCATCGAGGCGGTGGGCGACCAGGTCGAGGTCCACTTCGATTCGGGCATTCGCTCCGGCCAGGATGCGCTGAAGGCGCTGGCGCTGGGGGCCAAGGGCACCTATATCGGCCGCGCCTTCACCTACGGCCTGGGTGCCGCCGGCGAGGCGGGCGTGACCAGGGCCCTCGAAATCATCCACAAGGAGCTGGATACGACCATGGCTCTGTGCGGCGAGACCGACGTCAAGAACCTCGGGGAGCACAACCTCTACGTGCCTCAGGGCTTTGCCGATCCCACCGTCAAGCTCTGAGCATGCCCGTGCCTGGCGAACCAGGCACGGGCATTTGGGCTTACAGGCCCATGGCGGAGGAGGTGGAGCGGCGCGGGTCGGCGCCGCCGTAGAACATGCCGTCCCGGATCGTGATCGACTGGGCGGCCCCCATGGCAGGTTGCTGGCTGATGGTATGGCCGCGCTCCTTGAGCAACTCGAGCGTATCGGGGCTGAAGCCGGCCTCGACGCGAATCTCGTCGGGCAACCACTGATGGTGCATGCGGGGCGCGCTGACCGCGGACTGGATGTTCATGTTGTGGTCGATGACGTTCATCAGCACCTGCAGGGTGGTAGTGATGATGCGCGAGCCGCCGGGGCTGCCGGTGATAAGGAAATTCTTGCCGTCACGCTTGACGATGGTGGGGGTCATTGACGAGAGCATGCGCTTGCTGGGTTCGACCTTGTTGGCTTCACCCCCGATCAAGCCATAGGCGTTGGGCACGCCGGGCTTGGCGGAAAAGTCGTCCATCTCGTTGTTGAGCAGGAAGCCGGCGCCGTCGACCACGATGCCGGAGCCATAGCTGAAGTTGATGGTGTAGGTGTTGGAGACCGCCAGGCCGTTTCCGTCGGCGATGGAGAAGTGGGTGGTCTCGTTGGACTCGTAGTCAAACGGGTTGCCGGGCGCAATCTCGCTGCTGGGCGTAGCCTGGTCACCGATCTGGCTGCGCAGCTCCGCGGCATAATCCTTGGATGTGAGGCCATCGAGGGGGACGTCGACAAAATCGGTATCGCCGAGGAATTCCGAGCGGTCGGCGTAGGCACGCTTCATCGCCTCGGCCATCAGATGCATGCTTTCCGCGGAGCCGAAGCCCAGCTCACTGATGGGATACTCCTCGAGGATGTTGAGCATCTGCACGATATGCACGCCGCCGGAAGAGGGCGGGCTCATCGCATAGATATCATGGCCCCGGTAGGTGCCGTGACTCGGTTCGCGGATCGCCGGTTCATAGTTCGCCATGTCCTCCATGCTGATCAGGCCGTCGTGACGCTGCATTTCTGCAACGATCATCTCCGCCGTCTCGCCCTCGTAGAACTCGCGCGCTCCCTGCTCGGCGATGCGTTTGAGGGTGGCGGCGAGATCCGGCTGGCGGTAGACCTCGCCCACCTCATAGGCACTGCCATCCTCCTTGAAGAACTTGGCCATGCTGGCATCCCAGGCCTCGAAACGCTCTCGGGTGTCCCGCAGGCCCTGAACGAAGCGCGCAGGTACCGCAAAGCCTTCTTCGGCCAGACGAATGGCGGGCGCCAGGGCGTCGGCCAGGCTCATGGTGCCGTATTGCTCCAGCGCCAGGGCCAGGCCGGCGACAGTGCCCGGTACGCCCGCGGCGAGATGGGTAAAGCGCGAGCGCTGTGACACGGCATCGCCGCTCTCGTCCTGGAACATGGTCTCGAAGGCGTCGGCAGGCGCGGTCTCGCGGTAGTCGATGGCGATGACGTCGCCGCTGTTCTCGTCGGAGATCAGCATGAAGCCGCCGCCGCCGATATTGCCCGAGCGCGGCTGTGTCACCGCCAGGGCAAAACCGGCCACCACGGCGGCATCCACCGCATTGCCGCCGTTGACGAGCACGTCTCTTGCCACCTCCGAGGCAAGAAAGTGACTGGTGGCGACCATGCCACGAGCGCTCTCCTGGGGGTGGAAACGCTCGCCCTCGAGGATGGCTTGCTGGGCGAACAGGGTGGGTGTCATCACCAGGCCGCCGATGACCAGGCCGGCGGCTAGCGCTTTACGGGCGTGTCGGGTATCAAACGCTGTCGTCATGTTGTTAGTCCTTTCTTGTTGTACAGGAGGAGGGAACCGGTGAAGTCCCTTCGTCCCGAATAGGGCTCGAGGCGGCGGTGAGCGGGATTCTTTCCCACGCCTTCACCTTAGCAAGCGGGAGATTTACTGCCAGCTTGCCCAGAGGCCGAGCCGGGCCGCTATCGGAGGCGGCGGTACCCTCCTGAATCGTGTTGCCGGAAGTCGCGTGATCCCGAGGTATCCATAATGCCGGGTTGGCGCTACGTTGGTGGTGACCATGTCGCAAAAAGTGGACACTGTTGAAGACTATTGGTGATAGTCGCGCCAAACACGTCTCGCGCTGTTGGCCGAGCGAGGCGCCTGACACTGCTGTCACCCCATTTCGTCTATCCCGTCAGGGGAGTTTCCATGCGTATCAGTGCCCCCCCTCTTTACGCCAGCTGCCTGGTTGGCTGGTTCCTCATGCTGTCCGTTGCCAGCAGTGCCTTTGCCGACGCTTCCTCACCGGTGCTGACCCTGACAGAGGGCACCGAGTCCCGTGAACTCACCCTTGAACAGGTCGAGGAGCCGGGCCTTCACGAGGTGGACATGCACCATCCGGAAGGCCTCGAAGGCACCTTTGCGGGCGTCTGGCTGGATGACTTCCTTGCCGCCCAGGGCCTCGAGGAGGCGCGTCGCGTCAGGTTCCTCGCCCTCGACGGCTACACGAGCTTCCTGACTCCGGCCCAGCGTCAGGAGAAACGCTATCTGCTGGCCACGCGGTTCGATGGCGAGCCCCTCAGTGAAGATATGCTGGGGCCCTTGATGCTGATCGTGCCCGAGGACGCCGCCGCCGCGCTGGAGGGCAGTGTTTCGACGGCACGCTGGATCTGGTCGATCCAGGAGATCAGTACCCGATGAAAACGGGTTCGAGCCGTGGCCTGGGGATGCGCCTGGTCGTGGCGTTCAGCCTGATTGCCACGCTCTGTGCCCTGGCGTTCGGCTACTACGTCTCCCAGGCACGTCAGCATGTCGGGGCCGATTACACGGCGCTGGTCACCGACGTGGTGAGGGCTCAGCAGGACCCCGCGGCATTGCGCATGGGGCTGGACAGCCTGATCGACCATTCGGATCGGATGCATCTGGAACAGGTCCAGGACGTCTTGTGGCGGATTCCTCGCCGTATCGAGAGTGTCAAGCGGCAGCTTCGCCGCAGCGAACTCGTGCCGGCCAGCTATGAACAGCTGTTCGAGGAGTTGTCCTACGTGGAGTCGCGGCTGCCCGCCCTGGAGGCGGCGGTCGATCGCATTTCCGAGGAGGGGCTCGACGAGGCGGACGGCGAGGCCATCCTGGCGTTGGGCATGGAGATCGAGGAGGGCCTGGCCTGGGCCTACAGCGAGCTGAACGAGCAGCTCCACCAGTCCTCTGCCGAACAGCGCGTGTTGATGGGGCGGCTGACCCTTGCCGTGGCGTTGCTGCTCCTGATGCTCCTGCTGGCGGTCGGCGCCGTGATGCTGATGCTGCTGCGTCTGCATCGTCAGCAGGAGACCATGCGCCTGCAGAGCCGGACCGACGATCTGACCAGCCTCAGCAACCGCCGCTGGCTGCGGGAAACCGCTGAGCAGGCGTTCGAGTGGCGTCGACGCCACGGTACGCCTCTGAGCCTGATGCTGCTGGACCTGGATCATTTCAAGCGGATCAACGACGACTTCGGCCACCCGCTTGGCGACGTTGTCCTGGTGACCTTTTCCCGTACGCTCGAACGGCATGTACGGCGTGTCGACACGGTAGCGCGAATGGGCGGCGAGGAATTCGCGATCCTGATGCCCGACAGCGACCTGGCGGGGGCCGAGGCCCTGGCCGGACGAATCCTGCGCGCGACCCGAGCGATGCCGTTACCCGGTCCGGCGGCCGATCGCCGGCTGACGGTGAGTATCGGGGTAGTCGAGGTAGGAAATGAGATGGGCTTCGATCGGCTCTACAGTCGTGCTGATCAACTGCTCTACCGGGCCAAGGAGAGCGGGCGCGACCGGATCGTGACCGAACGCGATCAAGCCTCGACAGCCCCAGACGCCGACGGGGCGGACCGACATGATGGCATGGGCATCACCCAGCAACCTCGGGCGGGAGGCTCGTGACGATCTTGCAGAACGGCGCTATGCGCTGAGCACTGCCTGTCTTGTGGTACACCCGGCGGCCTCGGCCAGGCAAGGCGCGAGGCCGCTGTCGTGGCGTCAGGCCTGCAGGCGGCTTGCCACGGCGTCGAGGAAGCCCTGCATGTCGACGATGGTTTCCGCCGCGGGGTCGGTGGTCTTGCCCTTGAGATCGCCGGTGATGATGCCGTCGCCGACGGTATCGATCAGTGCTGCCTTGAGGCGCGTGGCGTAATCGATCAGGGCCGCGTTGTGCTCGCGCTCGCCGAGCGTTTCCAGGGCATTGGCCACGGCGAAGATCAGCGCCGAGGAGTTGAAATGCGCCTCCTTGCCCTCGCTCTCCAGGTACTTCAGGTAGAGGTCGTGGGCGGTGCCGTGGGGCGCCTCGAAGAGCATGGTGCCGCTCTTGCTCTCGATGATCGAGCTGGCGGTGGCCAGGCTGCCGCCGAGCGCCGCGGAGATATCCGAGAAGATGTCACCGTCGAGGTTCTGCGCCGGGTAGAGGGCGTTGCGCGGCGGATCGGTGATCATCTTGATGAGCTGGCTGGAGGGCCGCATGATCATGAACGACGGCGGCGGGGTGTCGGCCTGTGCGAGTTCCTTGCGCACGTCGGTGATCACGGTGCTGAACACCTCGTCGTAGTTCATGTACTCGCGCTTGAGGCCGAAGTAGACCTCCTTGTCCTTGCGCGACGCGTCACGGAACACCTGGGTGATCCAGTCCTTGATGGCCTCATGGTCGTTGGACATCAGCAGGATGGGGTCGCCCCGCTTGACGTGGCGGGCATGCTTCTCGTCGCCATCGACGATGACCTTGAGGATGCCGTCTTCCATGGCGGGGGCGTTGTAGCTGCCGTACTGATCGCCGCCGCCGGCACTCATCCGCGACAGCGAGACGTGTGCCTTGCGGGTGGGGATGCCGTGTTGCTTGAGCTGTTCGACCAGCTTGTAGAGCTTGCGGCCGGTGGTGTTGTCCGGCACGCCCCACAGCGCCCGCTCCGGCGGGTTGGCGACGATGCGCGCCGCCTGGGCGTCGATCAGCTCATAGTGGTAGCTGAGCCCCAGCTTCTCGACCTGGGCGCGGTAGTCGCTCTCGTAGATGCCTTCGATGGCGGCGCGCATCACGCCGTCGTAGCCGGCGATCACGGTGTCCTTGAGGCCCAGGTAGATGTCGCGCTTCTCGTCGATGGCGCGCTGGAAGAAGCGGTGTGCCCAGGCCTTGATCTCGTCGATGTCGTTGGTGGCGAGCAGCCAGGGGTCGCCCTTCTTGACCTCGCGGCGGTGCAGCTCCACCGGGTCACCGCTGGCGCCGACGAACATCAGCTTGACGATGCCGGTCGCGCGGGAGAGCTCGTTGAAGCTGTCCTTGCTGCCGCCGACCTCCATGGTGTCGACCTCGATGTCGCGGCCGACCCATTCCGGCTTGATGAACTGCAGGTTGCGAAACTGGATATCTTCGCGGGTGATGTTGCCGCCGATGCCCTTGCGGATGGCGCCGTTGGGCGACTTGGTCGCCAAGGGATGCAGGGCGGTGCCGTCGAGCTCGGGATGAGCGGACAGCAGCTCACCCAGCTGGGTGCGGTTGACCGTCATCCCTGCATTCTTTACCCCCACGCCATAGCGCTTGAGCGCCTCGATGGCATCGATCACCGCCTGGCCGTTGGTGACCAGGCGATTCTCCGCCGTCAGATCGACCTCCACCAGCTTGATGTCCAGCGGCGAGGTCACGAAGGTGTCGAGGATTCTCTCGAAGGCCACCTGCGCCATCTCGTCGCCGTGCAGGATGACCAGGGGGGCTTTCACATTGATCTTGCTGCTCATCACTTTTCCCTTGTTGAGACGATGGAAACCGCTGCGATGTTGGAATGCGCATAGGGTACGCCGGCCGTCAACCGTTCGCCAGGCGCTCAGGTCATCGTTCGCCGCGCCAACAGGGCGTGGGTCAATGCCCTTCAGGGTCGGTGGCCCAGCGCTCGTCCGGGTGAACCTCGTTGGCGGGGAGTACCGGGTCGTAGCCTTCGGCGCGCAGTGCGGCGATCACCTCGCGGGTATGGTCACTGCCCAGGGTCTCGAGAGTGGCCTCGACCTCGGTGGCGCGCAGCGATAGGTCGGTGAAGGTGCGCTGGTGGGCGATCTGGATGACGTTGGCGCGCTGCTCGGCGAGCAGGCGGGTGAGCTCGGCGAGCGAGCCGGGAACGTCGGAGATGCCGACCCGCACCCGCACGATGCGCCCGGTACGTACCAGGCCGCGCTGGATGACCGAGGAGAGCGCCAGCATGTCGATGTTGCCGCCGCACAGCACCAGTCCCACCTTGCGGCCACGATAGCGCGCCGGGTCGGTGAGCAGGGCAGCAAGGCCCGCGGCACCGGCGCCTTCGGCGACGCTCTTCTCGATTTCCAGCAGCATCAGGATGGCGCGTTCGATCTCGGGCTCGTCCACCAGCACGATGTCGCTGACCAGTTCGCGCACGATCTCCCGGGTCAGGGTGCCGGGCTGCTTCACGGCGATGCCCTCGGCGAGGCTGGCCAGGCCACAGTGGACCTCCTCGCCGGCCAGTGCCTGCTGCATGGCCGGGAAGCGACAGGTCTGCACGCCGATTATCTCGATATCGGGCTTCAGGGCCTTGGCCGCCACGGCGTTGCCGCTGATCAGCCCGCCGCCGCCGATGGGGATCACCAGGCAGTCGAGGTCGGGAACCTCCTCGAGCATCTCCGGGGCGATGGTGCCCTGGCCGGCGATGATCCGTTCATCGTCGTAAGGGTGAACGAAGACCAGGTGGCGCTCTTCGGCCAGGCGCCGGGCGTAGGCCCCGGCCTCGTCGACGCCGTTGCCCTCGAGGTGCACCTCGGCCCCGAAATTGCGTGTGTTGCGCACCTTGAGGTTGGGGGTGTGACGAGGCATGACGATAGTGGCGTGGATGCCCAGCCGAGTGGCGTGATAGGCCACCGCCTGGGCGTGGTTGCCCGCCGACATGGCGATCACGCCTCGGGCGCGCTCCTCGGGACTCAACGAGAGCAGGTGGTTCAGGGCGCCGCGCTCCTTGAAGGAGGCGGTGAACTGGTGGTTCTCGAACTTGATGTACACCTCGCAGCCGGTGAGTTGCGAGAGGGTCGTGGAGTGCAGGCAGGCGGTGCGCTCCACGTTCCCCTGGAGTCGTGCGGCGGCCTGCTGGACGTCGTCGAGGGTCACGCTCATGGGAGGGGCGTCTCCGTGGGTGGGCTCTTGTCGGGGCGGCGAGCGTCTGCCGGGTGGGGCAGGCGCGCTGCCAGGGCGAACACGTGGGGATCGTCCACGCCGAGTTCGCGCAGTGCCTGGGCCAGGTTGACCAGGTAATCGCGGTTGGGGCCGCTGGGGCCGTGGGCCATGGCGACCTGCTCGGCGATGGCATCCAGCGGGGCCTCGCCGAGGAAGGCGGCATTGTCCTCGGTGGCAAGATACACCAGCCCCTCGGCGCTGGTCGGCGAGGCATCGTCGTCGAAGTGCAGTCGGGTGACCTCGCGCAGGTAGCCGTTCTTCTCGCGGACATCGAGCGGGCCGAGCACCTCGGGGGTGATGCGGTAGGCCATGCCGTGGCAGGTCGCGCCGGACTGGCGCACCAGCGTGACCACGCGGCCCGGCGCCTCGGGGGTGCCGCGGTGGTCGTGGGAGCCTTGCCAGAAGCGGCGCACCCAGCCATGGATATACGCCGGGCGTCGCTCCAGGAAGGGAAAGTCGGTCTTCCAGATCAGCGAGCCGTAGCCGAACAGCCAGATCTCGTCGTGGCCGTCGAAGTGGGTCATCTGTTGGTTGCGGTGGGTCGTGTCGAGTGTCATCCCTGAATGATGCGTCTGCTGATGACGAATGTCGACGTCCGCCGGGCCGGCAGGTATCTTGGCGGCTTTTCGGCCGGTATCGGTCGCTCAGGGAGCGTAAAACATGGACAACGCCGTGATGTGGCTGGCCACCGGCCTGGGGTCGGGGCTCTCGCCCTGGGCCTCGGGTACCGTCGGGTCGCTGCTGGGTCTGCCGCTGGCCTGGTGGTTGCTGGGCCGGTCTCTCCGTCTTCAGCTTGCCCTGGTGGCGGCGATGCTGGTGGCGGCGGTGCCGGTCTGCCACCTGGCCGCGGAGGCGCTGGGCGGCAAGGATGACGGACGCATCGTGCTCGACGAGATTGTCGCCTTCCCGGTGGCGGTGCTGGGGCAGTCGGCGGCGCGTCATCCCGCGGCCCTGGCCGGGGCCTTCGTGGTCTACCGGCTCTTCGATGCCACCAAGCCCCCGCCGGCGGCCCAGGCCGAGGCGGTCTCCGGTGGCCTGGGCATCGTGCTCGACGACAGCGCAGCGGCGGCCATGACCTGGCTGGTGGTGGCCGGCGGCCTCCTCCTCTGGCGACGTCGTCAGCGGTCCTGATCGCGCGTTGGAAAGACGACGTCGAAGCCGCGGGCATCGAGCTGGCGGATGTCGCTCGGCCGCCCCTTATCGTCAAGCTCCACCAGGCCGATGCCGGCGCCGTTCCATAGCCGCTCGCCGGCCTTGGCGCGATCCGGGTCGCGCGGCGCAATCACCATGCGTCGGCGCTGGGTGAACCAGTTGAGTGGCGAGCGTGGGGCATAGAGCCAACGGTTCAGGCGATCGAACCAGTCGAGCAGGGTGTCGGGGAAGGCGTTCTTGATGCCGCTTGAGGTGATCTGCCAGATCCTCGGCCCCTCGCGTCGCTGGCGGATGTGAACGTCGTAGGCGAAGGAGTAGTGCACGTCGCCGGAGAGGATCACGTAGTGCCCCGGGGTGCGGGAATGGCGGAAGATGTTGAGCATCACGCTGGCGGCACCGCGGTGGGCCATCCAGTTCTCGGCGTCGACCAGCAGCGGCTTGCCGGCCAGGGTGAAGAGCCGCTGAATGGCCTCGATCAGCTTGACGCCGAACATCGGGGCGGGGGAGACGATCACCACCGATCTGGCCCCGAGGAGCTGCTGCTGCAGTTCCGAGAGGGCCTCCCAGTCCATCAGGCCGGAGGGGCGCTTCGGGCTGCGTTCACTGCGCCAGCGTCGGGTGCGGGTATCCAGCACCACCAGTTTCGGTTCGCCCTCGACCTCCACCTCCCAACCCTGGAAGCGCAGCAGCCGCTCGATGACGGCGTCCTGCTCCCCGGCGGGCAGCCAGCCCTCTTGGCTGGCCGCCAGGTCGAGCAGTTCGGCGGCCTCCCCCAGCGGCTCGGCCAGGCGGTCCGGGTCGTTGCCCCAGCCCTGGCAGAGCAGGTAGGCCAGCAGGGCGTTGCCGATGATTCGCCGCGAGAAGGGGTGCCCGTAGGCGGTGCGCTCCCAGTCCGCGGTGAGGTTCCAGTCGTCAGTGATGTCGTGGTCGTCGAAGATCATCAGCGAGGGCAGGTGGGCCATCACTCGGGCGGCGGCGGGCAGCTCCTCGGCGAAACGCTCGATGACCGCTCGCTCCTCGCCGAAGCGCGCCGCGTGCGCCTCGTCCAGTGCCGGCTCGGTCATCTCGACCAGCCGCCAGGGCACCGGCGACCAGACCAGCAGGTACATGGCGATCACCTCGGCGAAGCTCATCAGATGGTTGTGGGCATTGGCCGAGGTGAAGACTGGCTTGCGCACGCCGCCGAAGAAGCGCTCGCGCAGGTCCTCGCTGCTTTCGATATCCGGCAGCAGCGCCTCGCGTCGGTAGTAGGTCGCGGCGTCCTTGTAGAGGGCCTGGCTGTCGGCCACGGTGGCGCCTTCGAGTGACTCGTCGAACAGGTCCAGGCGGCGGATCAACGCGTGGACGGCGACCAGCAGGGGACCGGCGACGTCGTCGGCGTAGACCTGGTCGCCGGTCATCAGCAGCCAGGCGGGCCAGGCCTTGGGCGCTTCTCGGCGCTCGGCCAGCCAGGCGTCGGCGCGCACCAGGCCGTCGGGGCCGTCGTAATGGGGCCGTCGGCATGAGCCATGCAGCAGACGGCGGTGGCTGTCGGCCAGCACGAAGCCGGGATAGGTGGCGCCCTCGTGCAGCAGGTGAGGCGCCCAGTCGGCGATGCTGCCGCCGCTACCGCTGCCGCTCCCTTCCGGGGTGATCTTCAGGTCGTAGTCGATACGCACGCCGCAAGGCAGTGGCTTGCCGAGAGCCACGTCGATCAGGTGCAGCCAGGCATGCTGGCCCAATGGCAGGCGCTGCAGTCGTGGCGCCTTCAGGGTCAGGCGACGCGGCGGCTGTCCGGTCGGGTGCAGCATCAGGCTGAGCTCGAGCGGGCGCGAGCCCACCAGCCAGATCACCAGGCGCTCCGCGCTCAGGCGCCGCAGAATGGGACCGGCGAGAACCTCGGGCAGGGGAGCGGTATCTCGGGACATGGCTATCCTTGGCGTCGTTGATGCCGCTGCGCTCGACGGCACTGGTCGTGATCAGGCCAACCGACTAGGCTGGCTGCGGTTTCGTTCCACATTGACCTTATCCCCTGACGGAGATTTCGACCATGACCGTGATGATACTCGGCCTGCTGATCTTTCTCGGTATGCACTCGGTGCGCATCGTCGCCGACGATTGGCGAGCCACCCAGATTCAGCGAATGGGCGAGCTGCCCTGGAAGGCGGCCTTTTCGGTGGTCTCGATCATTGGCCTGGCCCTGGCAATCTGGGGCTACGGCCAGATGCGGCTGGATCCGGTGTGGGTCTGGCAGCCCCCCGTGGGCCTGCGCCATGCCGTCTCGCTGCTGATGATTCCCGCCTTCATCCTGCTGGTGGCGGCCTATGTGCCGGGCAACCACCTCAAGGCCAAGCTGGGCCATCCGATGATCCTGGCGGTGAAGCTCTGGGCCTTTGCTCACCTGCTGGCCAACGGCCGGTTGGGCGACATCGTCTTCTTCGGGGCCTTCCTGCTTTGGGCCGTGTTCGATTTCCGCGCGGCGCGTCGTCGTCCGCGGCCGGACACCGCCGCCCCGGGCATGGTCGGCACCGTCGCCACCGTGGTCATCGGCCTGGTGGTCTACTACCTCTTCGCTTTCCACCTGCACGTGTGGGTCACTGGCGTGCCGGTGATGTAAAAAGCTACTAGCTTGGCCGCCTGAACTGGCGGCTGGGCATTTCTCTATATGGTGCTACGCTGATTGAGGCGACGCTGAACTGTCATCGGAAGGTCATGTCGTCGTCATATCGCCGCGCGATAACGGGGTGCCCCCTACCCACCATGGAGAGTTCGTCATGTCGATCACACGTCGCCGTTTTCTGAAAGGCAGCCTGGCCGCCGGGGCCGTTGCCAGCGTGCCATCCTTCTATATCAACACGGTGCTGGCCCAGGAGCAGACCCTGCGTATCTATGCCTGGGCGGGCTACTTCAACGACCAGATGCTGGCGGACTTCACCGAGAAGACCGGCATCAAGGCTACCTTCACGCCTTACGGCACCAACGACGAGCTGATGAACTCGCTGCGCGCCAGTGATGGCGAGGGTTTCGACGTGATCATGCCGACCGTGGATAGGGTGCCCGGCTATCTCGATTACAACCTGATCCAGCCCCTGGACACGTCGCGCATCAATTGGGATGGCGCCCTGGACAGCGCCATCGAAGGCTCCGAGACCGGCGGGGTGGTGGACGGCAAGCGCTATTTTGCGCCCAGCGACTGGGGTACCGAGGCAATCAGCTGGCACCGCCGCTTCGCCGACATCGACCGCGCCAATCTGAGCTATGCCGACCTGTGGAATCCCGAGCATGGCCAGGGTGTCACCGTGCGCGGTCATTCGGCGCTGGTCGGCATCGGCCTGTGGCTGGAGCGTGAAGGCCGGTTACCCTACCCGCTTCTCGATTCCTACAAGAGCGAGGAGGCGATGCGCGCCAACTTCGATGTCATCCTCGAGGAGGCGGTAAAGCACAAGGACATGCTGGTGCAGTTCTGGAACACAGAGAACGAGGCCCAGGCCGCCTTCCGCACCAACGGCGCGATCATCGGGCAGACCTGGGACTCCACCGCCTTCCGCCTGCAGCAGGAGGGCGAGGATATTGCCTATGGTGCGCCGAAGGAGGGGGCGCTGGCGTGGATGGAAGGCTTCGTGATCCCGCGTAACGCCCAGAACCCGGATGCCGTCTACGAGCTGATCAACTGGTATTACACTCCCGAGGCGGGCGCCATGTTCGTCGAGGCCACCGGCTACAACTCGACCGCCAAGGGGGCCACCGAGCTGCTGCCCGAGGCGACGCGCAACTTCTTCACCGAGTCCTATACCGACGAGGACCTGGCCAACCTCTGGTGGTGGCCGATCCAGGAGCCCTGGTACGTGGCGCTGCGCAACGAGTACCAGGATCGCTACCTGAGTGCCTGAGCGTAACGCCATCGACGAGGTGACCATGGACGGTAGCGTCCGGCTTGACGAGGTGGTGATGCGCTTCGGCGACTTCACCGCCATCGAGAAGACGACGCTCGAGATCGGGTCGGGGGAGTTCTTCAGCTTTCTTGGCCCCTCGGGTTGCGGCAAGACCACTCTGCTCAACATGATCAGTGGCTTCCTGACGCCTACTGAGGGCAGGGTGTGGATCGGTGATGAGGCCATGGGAAAGGTCTCGGTCAACCGACGACCCACGGCGATGATCTTCCAGAACCTGGCCCTCTTCCCGCTGATGACGGTATTCGAGAACATCGAGTTCGGGCTGGAGGTGCGCGGGGTCGACAAGCGCACCCGTCGCGAGGCGTCCGAGAAATTGCTGGCGTTGGTGGCTCTGGAAGGCAGTGGGCAGAAGCAGATCGGCGAGCTTTCCGGCGGTCAGAAGCAGCGGGTGGCCATCGCTCGGGCCCTGGCGGTGGAGCCACGCGTGCTGCTGCTCGACGAGCCGCTCTCGGCGCTCGACCTCAAGCTGCGTCAGCACATGCGCGCCGAGCTCAAGGCGATCCAGCGCAAGACCGGCATCACCTTCATCTACATTACCCACGATCAGGGCGAGGCATTGACCATGTCCGATCGGGTGGCGGTGATGTCGGCGGGGCGCATCCAGCAGGTGGCCGATCCCATGACGCTCTACCGCTCACCGGCCACCGGCTTCGTGGCGGCCTTCGTCGGCGAGAACAACCGTCTCGAGACGAGGGTGATCGAACGCGAGGGCCAGAGGGTCAGGCTCAACGCCGGCAACCTGGGGGAACTGGCCGGCAGGGCCGGCGAGACGGTGATGCTGGGCAATGGCGATCGGGCGGCGCTCTTCCTGCGCCCGGAACACCTGAAGCCGATCGGGGAAGGGGACGCCGGCCCCCGGCTTTCGGCGACCATCGAGGCGGTGCACTTCGAGGGCGCCTGGGTCATGCTGGAAACGCGGCTCGAGGCCTCCGGGGAGAAGCTGCGGGTACAGCTGGGCCACGAGGTGTCACGGCAGTACGCGGATTCCCTCGATATCGGCCAGCGCATGACCTTCGGCTATGACCCGGCCGATGCCGTGGTGCTACCCGACGACGGCAGCCCCGTGCTCGACGAGGATACCGGCGAGATGGTGGAAACCGAGCAGCGCGCCATGCCCGACGGTGGGTCCCATGCTTAGGCAACTGCAGGCGCGTTTCGGCGGCCCGCTGGCCATGGCCATCCTGGGCCTGCTGGGCATCTGGCTGATCCTGTTGGTCACCTTGCCGCAACTGCAGATGATCGACTACTCCTTTCGGCCCAACCTGCTGCCCGACCAGCGCGGTGGCCCCGAGGATGGCTGGACGCTGGGGAATTACGCCACCCTGCTCAACAACGAGATCCACCGGGTCATCTTCTTCAAGACCCTGTGGTCGAGTGTGCTGGTGACCCTGCTGACGCTGGCGGTGAGCTATCCGCTGGCCTGGTACCTGGCCAAGGTAGCCACGCCGCGACAGGCGGCGCTTTGCATCCTGCTGCTGATCATTCCCTTCTGGATCAACGAGATCCTGCGCACCTACGCCTGGTTCATCATCCTGGCCTTCCGTGGCCCCCTCAACGAGGTGCTGATGATGCTGGGGTTGATCGAGCGGCCGATCCGCTTCCTCAGCGGCGACGCCGGGGTGATGGTGGGCATGGTCTACGCCTATATCCTGTTCATGGTGTTCCCGGTCTACAACGCCATCGAGAGCCTCGATGACAACCAGGTCCGGGCCGCGCGGGACCTGGGGGCGGGGACGGTGCGCACCCATCGGCGCATCGTCATCCCCCACGCCAAGCCCGGCATCGCCACCGGCTGCATCATGACCTTCATGCTGGCCGCAGGCAGCTATGCGGTACCCGCGCTGCTCGGCTCGCCGGGCAGCCGCTGGTTCACCCAGATCATCTACAACTGGTTCTTCGAGGGCGGCAACTGGAACCAGGGCGCCGCCTACGCCTTCCTGCTGCTGGTGCTGTGCATCGGCTTCATGTCGCTGGTCATGAGGTTCTTCAAGGTGGGCCTGGGGGACATCGCCAAATGACGGGAGGCCGGGCGTGAGCTCACAGCGACTGATGGCCCTGGGCCTGCGTTTCTATGTGGTGGTGTTCTTTGCCTACCTCTTCCTGCCGCTGCTGGTGATGGCCGCGGCCACCTTCAACGACAGCCGTTTTCCCACCGTGACTCCCTGGGATGGCACCACCCTGAAGTGGTTCGGCGAACTCGCCGCCGACGGCGGCATGTGGCAGGCGCTGGGCAACAGCGCCATCGTCGCCGTCGGCGTGCTCTGCCTGGCCGTGCCCATCGGCATCGCCACGGCGCTCTTCCTCAATACCGTCTCCGGCCGTGCCAAGCCGTTCATCTATGCGTTGATCCTCTCGCCGCTGCTCACGCCCGGGGTGATCATCGGTATCTCGACGCTGATCTTCTGGCGCCAACTCGGCGTCGGCGGGGGGATTTTCCTCACCGTGCTCGGTCAGTCCACCTTCATTGCCGCCTACGTGATGCTGATGGTCACCGCACGGCTGCAGCGCTTCGACCGCACCATGGAACGCGCCGCCCTGGATCTGGGCGCCAGCCAGTGGCAGATGTTCCGGCGCATCCTGCTTCCCTATCTCAAGCCGGCCATCTACTCGGCGGCGGTGATCGCCTTCCTGCAATCCTTCGAGAACTACAACACCTCGCTGTTCGTGGTGGGCTACGACACCACCCTGACGGTCTATATCGCCTCCAAGGTGCGCACCGGCCTGACCCCGGCGGTCAATGCCCTGGGGCTGATCCTGATCCTCGTCACGGTGGTGCTGGCCGTGGCCTACGAGGTCAAGCGGCGCCGGGAAACGGCGCGGAGCGTGAAGGGCGTCTAGCGGCTGCGCTATGCTGTGGGCCTGGCAAGGGAGGCCCGATGGCTCACGTTCATGACCACTCGCATCACCACACCGGAGACGACAGCCGGCGCAGGCTGTTATGGGCCATCCTGCTCACCGGCGGCTTCATGGTCGCCGAGGTGGTCGGTGGCATCCTGTCCGGCTCGCTGGCCCTGCTGGCCGATGCCGGCCACATGCTCACCGACACCGCCGCCCTGGGGTTGGCCTGGTTCGCCGCCTGGATCAGCCGACGACCGGCGGATGAGAAGCGCAGCTATGGCTACCACCGGGTGCAGACGCTCGCCGCCTTCGTCAACGGCGTGACGCTGATCGCCATCGTGGTGTGGATCGCCATCGAGGCCATTCGCCGCTTCATGTCACCGGTGGCGGTAATGGGCCTGCCCATGTTGACCATCGCCGTGCTGGGGCTGGCGATCAACATCGTGGTGTTCGCGATCCTCCACGGCGGCGACCGCGACAACATCAATATCCGCGGGGCCGCCCTGCATGTGCTGGGCGATCTCCTGGGCTCGGTGGCGGCCATCGTCGCCGCCCTGGTGATACTGACCACCGGCTGGACACCCATCGATCCGCTGCTTTCGCTGCTGGTGGCGGCGCTGATCCTGAGAAGCTCCTGGAAGCTGACCCGGGAGTCCGGCCATATCCTGCTGGAGGGCGCGCCGGACGGCCTGGACGCGGCGACGCTGCGCTGCGAGATTCCCGAGCAGCTCGAGGCGGTCTGCAACGTGCATCACGTGCATGTCTGGTCACTGACGCCGGGTCGCCATCTGGTATCGCTGCATGCGGCCATCGACGAGGACGAGGATCGCGAAGCCGCGCTGCTGGCGATTCGCAACCTGCTGGCGGAGCGCTATGGCCTGGATCACGCCACCATCCAGCTGGAGAGTCAGCACTGTTGTGCCGACGAGAACGAATCGGGCGCGTTTCCCCGAGGCTGAGCCGTACCGGGTGTGTCAGTCGGCGGGCAGAAAGGGGCGGTCGGGCAGCCAGACGCGCACCGCCAGGCCCCCGAGCCGCGAGCGATCGAGCGTCAGTCGGCCGCCGTTGATCTTCACCAGATCGGCGACGATGGCCAGGCCCAGGCCGTTACCGGGCCGCTGCTCGTCGAGTCGAGTACCGCGCGCCAGCGCGTCCCGGTGCTGAGCCTCGTCCATGCCTGGCCCGTCATCCTCGATCTCCATCCAGCTCCCTCCGGCATCGTTGCCACCGCGCACCTCGACGCGGCTCTCGGCCCAGCGCAGGGCATTGTCCAGCAGGTTGCCGACCAGCTCCTGCAGGTCCTGCGCCTCCATGCGCACCCGCATCTCGGCCGGCAAGTCGTGGCTGAGGGTGATGCCGCGACGCTCGGCCAGGCGGCCGAGTCCCGAGAGGATGGGCGCCAGCACGTCACTGGCGACGACCCGGGGGGCCAGGGTGGCATCCCCGGCTGCCGACGCTCTGGCCAGGTGATGGCGCACCGCTTCATCGATGCGCGTCAGTTCATCGCGGAGCCGTGTGCGTCGCGGCTCCTCGACCCCGTCGGCCAGGGTAGTCAGCACGCTTACCGGGGTCTTCAGCGAATGGGCCAGGTTGCCCGCGGTGTGACGCGCGTGCCTCATCAGTCGTCGATCGCGATCCAGTACGCCATTCATGGCCCGGGCCAGACGTGCGAGATCAGGCGAGAGGCGGGTATCGAGGCGTTCGGCATCGCCGTTCTCCACCTGCTGCAGGTCGGCCTGTATCCGTCGCAGCGGGGCGAGACCCCAGCGAATCTGCAAGGCCAGGGTGACCAGCAGCAGCAGTCCCAGGATGACCAGGAAGAGCGCGACCAGTCGGGTAAAGCGAGCGAGCGTCGCGTCCAGCGTCTTGCGAGAGATCGCCACGCTGACGTGCAGGGGGCCGTCCAGCGCCGTCAGGCGGATATCACGTTCGATGACGCGCAGTGGCGTCCCGCGCGGGCCCGTCAGGTCGCGGATGATCACATCGCGATGGGAGCGGACCGGAAGGCGCTGGTCCCACAGCGAACGAGAGGTCAGCACTCGCTCGGCGCCATCGCTGATCTGCCAGTACCAGCCGGAGAGGACCTGCTCGAAGCGCGGATCGCCCAGGGAGCGTTCATGCACCAGGCGCTGCTGCGTCGGCTCCCAGGCGAGGCCCGCGACGACCACGTTGAGCAGGGCCTCCAGGCGTTCATCGAAAGCGTCCGTCGCTGTCGTGCGAAAGTAGTGGGAGAGTCCCGTACCGGCCAGCGGCAGGGCAACGGCGAGGGTCAGCAGAGACGCCAGCAGCAGGCGATTGGCCAGCGACAGCTCCCGCAGTCGACTCATGGCGTCTCGTCGCCTTCGGCCAGGCGATACCCTTTACCGCGATGGGTCTGGATGCGCGCGGCGCCCAGCTTGCGACGCAGCCGACTGATCTGGACATCGATGACGTTGGAATCCGGCTCGTGATCGCGATCATAGACGTGCTCGGCAAGCTCGCTGCGGGTCACCACACGAGGCGCGGCATGGGCCAGGTAGGCCAGCAGGCGCGACTCCTGGGCGGTCAGGCTCACCGGGCGACCGGCCAGGGTGACGTTGCCGGCGTGGGTATCGAAGGAGAGCTCGCCGATCCTCAACACGGGATGGGCATGGCCGTGGCTGCGGCGCACCAGGGCGCGCAGCCGGAACAGGACCTCGGCGGTCTCGAAGGGCTTGGTGACGTAGTCGTCGGCCCCCGCCGAGAAGCCTGCCGCCTTGTCGGCCCAGCGGGTGCGGGCGGTGAGCACCAGCACAGGCGTGTCGATGGCGTCGTCACGCCACTGGGCCAGCCAGCGGCTGCCATCGCCATCGGGCAGGCCCAGGTCTAGGATCACCGCGTCGTAGGCCTCGGTGCGCACCAGGAAGTCCGCCTCGCCGCCGGTGACGGCGGTCTCCAGCAGCACGCCGGCATCACCCAGGGCTTCGCACAGCGCCTCGGCCAGCGCCTGGTCATCCTCTACCAGCAGCACCTTCATTTCCCGCGCCTCATGCCGTCGATGTTCACGCCCTCCATGCCGATCAGCTCGCCGTTGGTGGCATCGAACTCGAACTCCACCACCTGGCCCTGGGGGCCAAGCATCTCGACCTCGTAGCGCATCCGACCATCGTCACGCTCCAGTTCGACTTCCAGTACCTGACCCATGTAGTGATTCTCCAGCCAGTCGAGAATGTCGGGCAGAGGCACGATCCGACCGTCGCGAACCGCCTCGTGAAGGTCGTGCCAGCCCTCGTCTGCCGTCGCCGGGGAAGCGGCCGACAGGGCGAGGAGGGTGGCCAGCGTTGCCAGGCGCAGGCGGGAGAGAAAGCGTCGAGTCATCATGGCTGCAGGGTGCCAGGTCGAACATGAATGCAGCATGAACGGACCCGTCAGGTCACGGCAAGGTGCCCGGTGATAAAACGCAATGGCACCCATGAACGGAGGTATGATCCATGAAACATACGATGATCCTGGCCGCTACCCTGGCCAGCCTGATGGCCGCTGCTACCCTGGTTCACGCCGAGGAGAGCCGCCTGCCGGCGGAGCGCTTCGACGACATCCTGGCTCAGGCCAGCGCCTTCGGCTTTACCCACTTCGGCGAGATCGAGATGAAGGACGATGACAGTGTGGAAATCGAGGGCTGGCTCGACGACGAGTGGCAGGCTGAGGTCCGGCTGTCGCTTGAGAGCGGTGAATCCCTCGAGGAGGAGCGCAAGCGTCGCGAGGGTGGCGCCTGGGGCATGAGCGAGGATGACGTTCGCCTTGCCATGGAGGCCGCGGTGGCCGAGGGCTTGGCCGAGTTCGAGGAGATCGAGGTCGACCGCGAGGGTCGCATCGAGGTCGAGGGTCGTGACACCCAGGGGCGTGAGCTCGAGATCAGGAGTCGCCAGGGCGAGCGCGACACGGGCGAGGTAAAGCGTAACTGAGACCCTCGCCGGGGCCTTGCCCCGGTGATTCACGACATGGAGAGGGCCCGGCGCGAGGCTGTCGCGTCGGGCCCTCGACGCGTGCAGCTACCCCGTCGAACTGACAAGCCCCACCACGCTGACCAGGATGAGGACGCCGCCGAGTACCCGGAAGTAGAGGTTCGTTTGGCTGGCGAGCATGTGCCGGTGGGCACGCTCGCCCAGCAAGTGGCCGACCAGGGCGCAGGGCAGCAACCACAGCTGGTGGATCAGCTGCAGGTCGACGCCGGCGATCACGAAGGAGACCATCTTGATCAGTACCAGGATGAACCACAGCACGAAGAGCGTATCGCGCAGCTGACGGGCCGCCACATGAGTGGCGAACACCGCGACAATCAGCGGGGCGCCGATCAGCGAGGTGCCGCTGACATAGCCGCCCAGTGCCAGCAGCACCGCATCGACCCATCGGTTGCGACTGCGAAAGGGCTTGTCGAGCACATAGCCGATCGCATAGATCATCACGATCACGAAGATGATGTTGGTCAGGACGTTGCCCGGCAGGGTCAACAGGCCGACGACCCCGATCAGCTTGGGGATGATCATCACCTTCATCGCCCTGAGCAGGTAGCCCCAGTCGATATTGCCCTCGGTCGGCGCCTGGCCGGCGTTGTCGGCCACCAGCTGTCGGTGGCCACGCCAGGCGATCCAGCTGGAAAAGATCAACAGCTGAATGGCGATGATCGGCAGGAAGACCAGCGGCTCGTCGAGCACCAGCAGCAGAAACGGCAGCGACAGCACGGCGCCGCCGAACCCCAGGCTGGTGCGCACGAAGCCGCTCCAGACGAAGATCAGCCCGATCAGCACAAGCTGGTGGATCTCGAGGTCGGCCATCAGGGCGCTCCTTTCCCGTATCTAGATGTCATGGCGCCACGGCTCCCCAGACGCCGGTGAGTACTTCCAGTGCCTCGGCAATCACCGCTTCCTCTCCACGGTCGCGTCGCCAGACGAAGCTCAGCGCGCAGGGCAGGCGCACGTCCTCGGCGATCACCAGGCCGCGCTCCTGGCGCTCGGCCATCGCCAGGGCGTCACGGGCCAGGCTGAGGCCCACGCCGGCGCGCACCAGGTCGAGCATGCAGGCTTCCTGATCGACCTGGGCCACACCGTTGGGCCCGATGCCCAGCGGGCCGAGCACGCCGTCCAGCAGGCGATGATGGGCGGAGTTCTCGGGCGTGGTGATCCAGGGCAGGCTGGCCAGCCGAGGCCAGTCGGCGCCGGCCAGGCGGCTGTCCCAGCCGGTCGGGGCGATCACGTAGTAGTGAAAGTGCGTGAGTTCGCGGTGGGCGATCTCCGCGATACCCGGCCCAGCGCCGGGCGGTGCCAGGAAGAAGCCCACATCCAGCTCCCCGCGACGCACCCACTCCAGCACGCTGCCGCTCATGCCGTGGTGCAGTTCGGTCTCGAGTTGCGGGGCGCGCTCCACCAGGCGGCGCAGGAAGGCCCCAAGGCGGATGAACTCCGGGTCGACGATGGTACCGATCTTGAGTCGTCCACGCAGCGTGCTGTGCAAGGCCCGGGCGCTCTGCTCGAAGGCGGCCATGGTCGCCAGCGCCTTCTCGGCGGCGTCGAGCAGTGCGCGACCGTCGGCGGTGAGCTCCAGCCCCTGGGGGCGGCGCTGGAACAGCGTAAGGCCGAGGCTTGCCTGAAACTGCTTGAGCTTCAGGCTTACCGCTGGCTGGGTCAGGTGCAGTCGCTCGGCGGCGCGGGAGACGCTGCCTTCCCGGGCCACGGTGACGAAGGCACGCAGGGTCTGGAGGTCCTGCACGGTGTCGCTTCCTCGATGTGGTGTGATATCAGCTGAACTTATACGCTGGTTTTGAATTTCTCAATTGAACCTGACGTTCAAGCGGCTAATCTTGGCGCCAATGGGTCCAGTTCTGTCAATTCCCATCAGCGAAAACGGACGTCCATCCCCGATTCCGACAACGACGCGACGAGGCCGCCATGAGCACAGCCAGTATCCAGCATTATATCAACGGGCAAATGTCAGCCGGCGAATCCGGCCAGCACCAGGCCGTGACCAACCCGGCCACCGGCCAGGTGACCGGCCAGGTGGCCCTGGCCTCGAGTGCCGACGTAGACACGGCAGTGGCCGCCGCCGAGGCGGCCTTTCCGGCCTGGGCCGATACCCCGCCGATCCGCCGCGCTCGGGTGATGTTCAAGTTCCTCCAGCTGCTCAATGAGCACAAGGACGAGCTGGCCCGTGCCATCACCCTCGAGCATGGCAAGGTGTTCACCGATGCCCAGGGCGAGGTGGCGCGGGGTATCGACATCGTCGAGTTCGCCTGCGGCGTCCCGCAGCTGCTCAAGGGCGACTATACCGAGCAGGTCGGCACCGGCATCGACAACTGGACGATGCGCCAGCCGCTGGGCGTGGTCGCGGGTATCACGCCGTTCAACTTCCCGGTCATGGTGCCGATGTGGATGTTCCCCCTCGCCATCGCCACCGGCAACACCTTCATCCTCAAGCCGAGCCCGCTGGATCCCAGCGCCTCGCTGCTGATCGCCGACCTGCTCAAGCAGGCGGGACTGCCGGATGGCGTCTTCAATGTGGTGCAGGGGGACAAGGACTCGGTGGAGGCGCTCATTGACCATCCCGACGTCAAGGCGCTGTCGTTCGTTGGCTCCACGCCCATCGCCAACCTGATCTACGAGCGGGGAGCCCGCCATGGCAAGCGCATCCAGGCGCTGGGCGGCGCCAAGAACCATATGGTGGTGATGCCCGATGCCGACCTCGACAAGGCGGTGGATGCGCTGATTGGTGCCGCCTACGGCAGTGCCGGCGAGCGCTGCATGGCGATCAGCGTGGCGGTGCTGGTGGGGGAGGTGGCCGACCAGATCGTGCCACGGGTGGCCGAGCGCGCTCGTGCGCTCAAGGTCAAGAACGGCCTGGAGCCGGATGCCGAGATGGGCCCCATCGTCACTGCCCAGGCCCACCAGCGCATCACCGGCTACATCGAGAAGGGCGTGAGCGAGGGCGCCGAACTGGTGGTCGATGGCCGCGATTTCGACACCGGTGCGACCGGCGAGGATTGCCGCGAGGGTTTCTGGATGGGGGGCACCCTGTTCGACCATGTCACGCCGGAGATGACCATCTACAAGGAAGAGATCTTCGGTCCGGTGCTGGTCTGCGTACGGGTGCCCGACATCGCCACCGCCATCCAGCTGATCGATGACCATGAGTTCGGCAACGGCGTGAGCTGCTTCACCGAGAGCGGCAGCGTGGCCCGTGAATTCGGTCGTCGCATCCAGATCGGCATGGTCGGCATCAATGTGCCGATCCCGGTGCCCATGGCCTGGCACGGCTTCGGCGGCTGGAAGCGCTCGCTGTTCGGCGACACTCACGCCTATGGTGAAGAGGGCGTGCGCTTCTATACCAAGCAGAAGTCGATCATGCAGCGCTGGTCCGACTCCATACATGGCGGCTCCGAGTTCGCCATGCCGACGCATAAATAAGACTGACTACCATCGCGCGGACAGAGGCGCCGTCGGCAGCGTGAAGAGGGGGTCCTATGCCATGGATGGCATCGGTAGCGCCCAGGGAAGGGTTCACAGCGCCCCCTCGCAACGTTGTCGACGGAATAGCCTCGAGCCTATTGCGACTTGAGAGCACGTCATGGCTGAACAAGAATTCGACTACATCATCGTGGGCGCCGGCACCGCAGGCTGCCTGCTCGCCAACCGCCTGAGCGCCGATCCGGCCAACCGGGTGCTGCTGATCGAGGCAGGGGGCCGCGACAACTACCACTGGATTCACATCCCCGTGGGCTACCTCTACTGCATCGACAACCCGCGTACCGACTGGTGCTTTCGGACCGAGGCCGACCCCGGCCTCAATGGCCGTTCGCTGATCTATCCCCGAGGCAAGACCCTGGGCGGCTGTTCCAGCATCAACGGCATGCTCTATATCCGTGGCCAGTCGCGCGACTACGACGGCTGGGCCGAGGCCACCGGCGACAATGCCTGGCGCTGGGAGAACTGCCTGCCCGACTTCATGAAGCACGAGGATCATTGTCGTCTGGATGCCGGCGGTGACGCCGACGCGGCGCACCGCGATTACCATGGCCACGGTGGCGAATGGCGGATAGAGAGGCAGCGTCTCAGCTGGCAGGTGCTCGACGATTTCGCCACCGCGGCCGTGGAGGCCGGCATCCCTCGGACCCGCGATTTCAACCGCGGCGACAACGAGGGGGTCGACTACTTCGAGGTCAACCAGCGCGCGGGCTGGCGCTGGAATACCTCCAAGGCCTTTCTGCGTGGTGTCGAGAAGCGCGACAACCTCACGCTCTGGCACTCCACCCAGGTGCTGGGGCTCGACTTTCAGCCAGACGACGAGTCTGGCCAGGGCGATGAACCGCGCTGCACCGGCGTGCGCGTCGAGCGCGGCGGCGAGTCGATGACGGTGCGGGCCCACCGCGAGGTGATTCTTTCTGCCGGCGCCATCGGTTCACCCCAGTTGCTGCAACTCTCCGGTATCGGTCCCGCCGACCTGTTACGCGAGCACGATATTCGGGTGATCCATGACCTGCCGGGGGTCGGCGAGAACCTGCAGGACCATCTGCAGATCCGCTCGGTCTACAAGGTGAAGGGTGCCAGGACCCTCAACACCATGGCCAACTCTCTCATGGGCAAGGCGAAGATCGGTCTGGAATACGTTCTGAAGCGCTCCGGTCCCATGAGCATGGCACCCTCGCAGCTGTGTGCCTTCACGCGCAGCAGCGACGCGTTCGAACATCCCAATATCGAGTACCACGTCCAGCCGCTGAGTCTTCCCGCCTTCGGCCAACCGCTGGATGACTTCCCGGCGATCACGGCGAGCGTGTGCAACCTCAATCCGACCAGTCGCGGCGCGGTGCGTATCAAGAGCGCCGATCCACGCCAGGCGCCGGCCATTGCGACCAACTACCTGAGCACTCCCGAGGATCGCAAGGTGGCGGCGGATTCGCTGCGGGTCACCCGGCGCATTGCCGAGCAGCCGGCCTTCGCGAAGTACTCGCCCGAGGAGGTCAAGCCGGGCCTGGAATATCAGAGTGACGATGATCTGGCCCGCCTGGCCGGTGATATCGGGACCACCATCTTCCACCCGGTGGGCACCACGAAGATGGGGCGCGATGACGACCCCATGGCGGTGGTGGACTCTCACCTGCGGGTGCGCGGGGTGGCGGGACTGCGCGTGGTGGATGCAGGTGTCATGCCCACCATCACCAGCGGTAACACCAATTCGCCGACGCTGATGATCGCCGAGAAGGCCGCGCGGTGGATTCTCGACGCGGGGTAACACGGAAGTCATTTATCTCAATTAGTGTTTGACCTGCGCCCGGCATCGGCGCACTATGCGCGCAGTAGGTTAGCAACTGGAACATCGCAAGTGGTCATCGAAAGCTCATAGCGTCGATCTCCCGGTGTAAGTTTCTTGTTTTACCCACTGCAACTCGGGTATTTCCCGGCACTATCTAACGCTATTCGAGGAATTCGATAATGGCTACTGGCACAGTTAAGTGGTTCAACGACACCAAAGGCTTCGGCTTCATTTCTCCGGACGACAACGGTGACGACCTGTTCGCTCACTTCTCCGAGATCAAGGCTGAAGGCTTCAAGTCCCTGCAAGACGGTCAGAAGGTCTCCTTCGACGTCACCCAGGGCAAGAAAGGCCTCCAGGCTTCCAACATCCAGGTCATCGGCTGAACGTCGACCGACCCTGATGTGACTGCCTCACGGCAGCTGAGAAAGGCCCGCGAAAGCGGGCCTTTCTCGTATGCGGCGTTCGAATTATTATACTAATAAATTATAGATAGATTTCTAAAAATAACTTTTTAGAATATCCAGTGGCGGTCACAATGGAGGCCTTTACCTCTTCGCCACCGGATCTGCCCATGCCGCTGGATGCCTGGCTCTCTCTCATCGTCGTGACCGCCGTCTTCCCCTTGATGGCCTTCTCGCGCCTAGGCCCCGATATCGTGCTGCTTGGCGCGGTGATCCTGCTGTTGACACTGGGCGTGATCGATCCCGGCCAGGCCCTGGCGGGCTTCTCCAGCACGGGCCTGTTCACCGTGGCCTTCATGTATGTGCTGGTCACCAGCATCCGCGAGACCGGCGGCATCGACCTGATCATCCGCCATGTGCTGGGGCGCCCTCGCAGCGAGGGGCGGGCGCTGGTGCGCCTGCTGCTGCCGGTGGCCTCGCTGAGCGGCCTTATCAACAACACGCCCGTGGTGGCGACCTTCATCCCGGCCGTGCTGAGCTGGAGCCGGCGCGTGGCCATACCGGCACATCGTCTGCTGATGCCGCTCAGCTTTGCCTCGATCCTCGGCGGCACCATTACCCTGTTCGGCACCAGCACCAATCTGGTCGTGCATGGCCTGCTGATCGATCGTGATCCGGCGTTGACCATGGGGCTGTTCGATATCGCCTGGGTGGGTGTGCCGGTGGCCCTGGTGGGACTGGCCTACCTGGTCCTGCTGGGACCTCGGCTGCTGCCGGCTCGGCGCGGCGCGGAGGCGGTCTTCGAGAATCCCCGCGAATTCACCATCGAGATGGAGGTGGATGCCGACGGCCCGCTGGTCGATCGCACGGTGGAGGAGGCCGGGCTGCGCCACCTCCAGGAGCTGTTCCTGGTCGAGATCGAACGTGAGGGCAACATCGTCAGCGTGGTGGGGCCGGGTGAGCGACTCAAGGGCGGCGACCGGCTGGTGTTTGCCGGCACCAGCGAGGGGGCCGTGGAGTTGCAGCAGATTCGCGGCCTGGTGCCGACCCGGCAGGGCGAGTCCAACCTCGAGAAGGACTTCAAGGAGCGCCGTCTGGTGGAGGCGGTGGTCTCCGACCAGTGCCAGTTCATCGGCCGGCGCATTCGTGACGGTCACTTCCGGACCCTCTATGGCGCCGCCGTGCTGGCGGTGTGCCGCGGCGGCGAGCGGGTTGCCGGCAATCTCGGCCAGATCCGCCTGCAGCCCGCCGATGTGCTGCTGCTGGAGGCGCGCCCGCCCTTCATCGAGCGTCATCGCCAGTCGCGGGATTTCCTGCTGATCAGCAAGGTCAACGGCTCGGCCCGCCCGGTCCATGAGAAGGCCTGGCTGGCCTGGGCCATCCTGGCCGGCGTGGTGCTGCTGGCCACGCTGGGCGTGACCAGCATGATGAATGCCGCCATGCTGGGCGCGGCCCTGGCGCTGGCCACTGGCTGCTGCACGGTAGGCGCAGCCAAGCGAGGACTGGACACCCAGGTGCTGCTGACCATTGCCGCCTCCTTCGGCCTTGGCGCGGCGCTGGAAAGCTCGGGGGCGGCAGCCATGTTGGCCGATATTGCCCTGGGCCTGGCCGACGGCAGCCCCTGGTTGCTGCTGGGCGCCGTCTACGTGTTGGTGACCCTGCTGACGTCCCTGGTGACCAACAACGCTGCCGCGGTGATCACCTTCCCGGTGGTCATGGCCAGCGCCGAGAATCTCGGCGTGAGTCCGATGCCCTACGTGGTTGCGGTGATGTTTGCCGCCTCGGCGAGCTTCCTGACCCCCATCGGTTATCAGACCAACCTGATGGTCTTCGGGCCCGGTGGCTATCGCTTCACTGACTTCCTGCGCCTTGGCGGTTTCTTGAATCTGCTGACCGCCGTGGTGGCTCTAACCTTGATTCCGCTGATCTGGCCTTTCTGACGTGGCGACGTGCCTCGCCGTCCGCTCGCTATTGCGGTAGGGTGTCGCTTTTTGACCGACCATGGAAACCTGATCATGAGCCAACCCGATGAATTGATCATCGAACCGAGAAGCGGCAAGCCCGCCGATGCCTGTGTCATCATCCTTCACGGTCTGGGCGCCGACGGACACGACTTCGAACCGCTGGTCCCGGCGCTGCCGCTGCCCGACGGTGTCAACGTGCGCTTCATTCTGCCCCATGCGTCACGGCTCCCGGTGACCATCAACGGCGGCATGGTCATGCCGGCCTGGTATGACATCAAGGAGATGAGCCTCGATCGCCAGATCGACGAGCCACAGCTGATGGCCTCCGCCGACCGCATCCAGGCCTTGATGCGGGAACAGATCGCCCAGGGTATCGACAGTCGTCGCATCATCTTGGCGGGCTTTTCCCAGGGTGGCGCGGTGGCCTACCAGGCGGCCCTTTCCTTCGAGTCGCCGCTGGCCGGGCTGCTGGCTCTTTCCACCTACTTTGCGACCCCCGATAGCATCGAGATCTCCGATGCCAATCGTGACCTGCCCATCGAGGTACATCACGGCACCTTCGATCCGGTGGTCCCCGAGTCACTGGGCAAGGCCGGCTTCGAGAAGGTCGAGTCGCTGGGCTATCCGGCACGCTATCGTCGCTATCCCATGGCTCACGCGCTCTGCCCGCAGCAGATCGCTGATATTGGCCGCTGGCTCGCCGAGCGACTCGCCCGCTGAGCGCTCCATACGGGCCATTGCGCCGGCTCTTTCATGACGGCGACCGCGCTCACTCTCGCTGAGTGCCTGGCGCTGATCGACCTCGGACGATGGCTCTGGCTGGCGGCTTGACGCTTCGGCGAAGGTCGTCTCGACAGTCCCGCGCCCGCGGGGCAGGATATCCTGCCATTATTTCGCATGCCGTCAGGATCCAGATCATGAGCACTTCCCCCTTCGCCAACCTCCCCGATGCGCGGGGCTACTTCGGCCGTTTCGGTGGCCAGCTGATCCCGCCCGAGCTCAAGGCGGTGATGGACGAGATCGATGCCGCCTACGAGGAGATCCGCGTCCGTGAGGATTTTTGCACCGAGCTGGCCGACCTGCTCGCCGACTACGTGGGTCGCCCGAGCTCGATCTTTCATGCCCGGCGGCTCTCCGCAACGCTGGGCGGCGCCCAGATTCACCTCAAGCGCGAGGACTTGAACCATACCGGCGCCCACAAGATCAACCACTGCCTGGGCGAGGCGCTGCTGGCCAAGTTCATGGGCAAGACCAAGGTGATCGCCGAGACCGGCGCCGGCCAGCATGGCGTGGCGCTGGCCACCGCCTGCGCCCTGGTGGGCATCCCCTGCGAGATCCACATGGGCCAGGTGGACATCGAGAAGGAGCATCCCAACGTCACCAAGATGAAGATCCTGGGTGCCAGCCTGATTCCGGTCACTCGCGGCACGGCGACCCTCAAGGACGCGGTGGACAGCGCCTTCGAGGAGTACCTCAAGGACCCGCAGCACTTCATCTACGCCATCGGCTCGGTGGTGGGGCCGCATCCCTTCCCGAAGATGGTTCGCGACTTTCAGGCGGTCATCGGCCGAGAGGCCCGCGGCCAGTTCCTCGAGCGCCATGGCCGTCTGCCGGATCACGTTGCCGCTTGCGTTGGCGGCGGCTCGAACGCCATCGGCATGTTCACCGCCTTCCTCGACGATGACGACGTTCACCTGGTGGGCGTGGAGCCCGCAGGCGAGGGGCTCGAGACTCAGCGCCACTCCGCCACCCTGACCCTGGGTCGGCCCGGCGAGATCCATGGGATGGCCTGTTATGTGCTGGAGGATGAGACGGGCCAGCCCATGCCGGTTCACTCCATCGCCTCGGGACTCGACTATCCCGGGGTCGGTCCCCAGCACAGTTACCTCAAGGAGTTGGGTCGGGTTGATTACCAGAGCGCCAGTGACGACGACTGCCTGGAGGCCTTCCTGACCCTGTCGCGGGTCGAGGGGATCATTCCGGCACTGGAGAGTGCCCATGCCGTGGCCTGGGCCATGCGCTTGGCGCCGACTCTGCCGGCCGATGAGCATATTCTGGTCAACCTGTCCGGGCGTGGCGACAAGGACGCCGATTATGTGGCGGACCGGCTGAAACTCTAGCGGTGACATCACCGCATCGTTTTGCATGTGCTGCCTGCCATCCTGGGGTAGGGTGGGAAAGGGAGGGGAAGGAGTCCCCTTTTTGATACCGATGGGCAACTCCCAGGGTGGGGTATGGCGCGAATCAGGGACATGTGGCAGGCATGGAGGACGCGAAGGGCGGGCCGAGGATCGCTGGCTGAACTGCTGCTGGATGACTTCCCGGGTGTCGCTCTGCTTACCGATGCTTACGGCGTCGTCCTGCGCGTCAATCCCGGCTGCGAGCCGTATTGCGGCTACCCTGCCGAGGCCCTCGTCGGTCGCCGCATCACCTCCCTGGACGTTGACCCGCTGCATGGCGATATCAGCCATGCCCTGGCCTACTGTGTGGCACGCCGCCGGCCCTGGCAGGGCATGCTGCTGTGTCGCCGAGCCGATGGACGGCTGATCCACCAGGATGCGGTGTTTCATCCCCTCGCTGCTGGCTCGAGCGAGCCGTTGCGGCTGCTGGTGACCTTCCATGATGTCACCGAGTTGCGTCAACGAGCCCTGCACGACCACACCCTGCTGGAGCGCCTGCAGGGAACTCTCTCGCGCCTCCCCGGGGTGGTCTTCCAGCTTCGTCAGGATCCCCGGGGCGGGCTGGAGTTTCTCTATTTCAGCGATGGACTGCGAGCGCTAGCCGGCTTGTCGGCTGGCTCGGTGATGGACCGCGCCGACGCGTTGCTGGAGCGGGTCCATGGTGAGGACCGGGAAACGCTGGTCACTTCCCTGGCTCAGTCGGCGGTGAGCCTGCAACCCTGGGAGCTGGAGTTTCGTCTCGACACCCCTGACGGTCTTCGCTGGCTCGAGGGACGTGCCAGCCCCACCCGCCGTGGCGATGGCATCATCCTGTGGGATGGCCTGCTGTTATGCATCACCTCGCGCAAACAGGAAGAGCAACGCACTCAGCGTCTGGTCAGCACCGACATGCTCACCGGGGTGCTCAATCGCCGGGCCTTCTTTGACGTCGGCGAGGCCATGCGTGCCCGAGCCGCCCGCCAGGGCCGCTCGGTGCCCCTGGCGATGCTAGACCTCGACCACTTCAAGCATATCAATGACGCTCATGGTCATGCGGTCGGTGACCTGACGCTTCAGGCCTTCGCCACGACCTGTCGTGACTGCCTGCGCCCCTATGACCTCTTTGCTCGCCTCGGTGGTGAGGAGTTCGTCGTCATGCTGGTGGATACCTTGCCCGAGGATGCCTGGAGAGTACTCGGCCGCCTGCGCGCCGAGGTGGAGGCAATCGAGATCGAGATAGCTGACACCACGCTGCGCATCACGGTCAGCCTGGGGCTGGCGGTGCTGCCTCCCGAGGGGAGCCTGGATCTGGCGCTGTCCCAGGCCGACCAGGCGCTCTATCGGGCCAAGCATGGGGGACGCAATCGACTGGCGGGACCGACGGACATTCCCGGGATCCGTGAGGGTGAACGCCAATGACGCTCCGGATGGCTGGAGAATTGCTGACGATATCGGCAGGATAGGGGCTATCCACAACGCCACACGAGGAGCATTGCCATGTCCCTGTCGGAAGACTTACGCCTGCCGGTCGCCTGTCCGAGCTGCGGCAGCCACCTGATGAGGGTCTCCCAGGTGAAGAACCCGGATGACGAGGTGCACTGTGCCTCCTGCCATCGATTCATCTGCCTCTGGCACGAGGCGCAGACCGTGCTCAAGAAGGGCCCGTGCAGCGAGAGCGAGGCCTTGATCGAGAAAGCCGTCAACCGCGCCAACCGCTGATTCGGCGGTGTCGCTGTCGGGAGAGCTCTTTCCTGCCAGCCTGCTGGTGTTCCTGGCGGCGGCCTGTCTCCTGGACCGTCATCTGCTGCGAGCCTGCCTGGCCTTCATCGCCTTTGCATTACTGATGTCGCTGGCCTGGTGGCGGCTCGATGCACCCTGGCTGGCACTGGTCGAGGCCATGCTGGGCGCGCTGCTCACCGGCCTCGCGCTGTTCCATGGTCTGGGCTATCTCGGTACCCGGTCCTCCCTTCCGGTACATGACCAGGAACGTCGCCCTCGCCACGAGGCTCCGGTTCGCTGGTTGGCCGCCCTTGTCTGGCTGACTCTGGCTGGGGTGGCGGTGTGGGGGATCTCGGGGGATGGCGAGCTCGTCGCGTCGGACGAATTGACGCGACAGCCACTCTTGGCCACGGGGTTGGCCATCATGGCCCTGGGCCTGTGGGCCTTTGCTCATCACCTGCACCTGCTGCGTCGCCTGCTGGCTTTCAACGTGCTGGGTTCAGGGGTCTTCCTGCTGCTTGCTGGCCTGGCGGGCCCATCGGTCGAAGTTCAGGGGCTGATCCTGGTGGGTTTGGTGGTGGCCCTTATCGGCTCGGTGCTAGGTGCGGCCCTCCTGCGTCGGCTCCATGCCCTGGACGGCCGTGTGACGCTTGGCGTTGAAGCGGACGAGAGACGATGAGTGTGTTATCGGTCGTTCCTCTGTCCGCGGAGGCGGCGGTGCTATGGGTAGCGCTGCTGATTCCGTCACTGCTGGGTCTGCTGGCGTGGCGCTTTCCTCCGCGGTGTATGCGGCCGTTGCTCCTGGTGATTACTCCCTTGCCGCTGGCGACGTTCTGGCTGCTGCATCGCGTCGCTGTGGGAGGCGAACTCGAGGGCGTCTGGTCACTGGGCGAGTTGTTGCTCTACTGGCGCCTGGATGGCCTGGGGGGGTTGCTGCTGCTGTTGACTCAGCTGCTGCTGCTGGCCAGCGCGACCTATGCGGTCGGACACCGGCGGGCCATCGCAGTGGCCGAGCGAACGTTCGCCGGCTTCTGGCCACTGCTGGGTGGGCTGGCCACGGCGCTCGGCATCATCTGGGTGGCCGCCGATCTGTTGACCCTCTATGCGGCACTGGAGCTGATGGGGCTGTGCGCCGTGGGCATGATGCTGCTGCCCGGCAAGCAGGCGGCACTGGTAGCGGGCATGCGCTATCTGCTCTACGCCCTGGTGGGCTCGCTGGCCTGGCTGTTGGGCGTGGCGCTGCTGCTGGGGGTCTCGGGACGGCTGGACCTGTCCGGGCTGGCCGCTACCACCCAGCCGGGAACGGTGACCAGCATCGCCATGGCGCTGCTGGCCGCCGGCCTGCTGCTCAAGGCGGCGATCTTCCCGCTGCACGGATGGCTGGCACCGGTTCACGCCAGTGCGTGGACCCCGGTGAGCGCTCTGCATGGCGCCCTGGTGGTCAAGGCATCCTTCTTCATCCTGATGCAGCTGTGGCAGCGGCTGGTGCCGGAAGCCGTGGCCGCGGCCTGGCTGCTCGGGCTCCTCGGCAGCATGGCGGTAGTCTGGGGCGGGCTACAGGCCTGGCGGGCCCAGGCGCTCAAGCAGGTGGTGGCGTGGTCCACGGTGGGTCAGCTGGGGTACCTGATGCTGGCCTTCCCGCTGCTGGCTGGCACCACGGCGGCGGTGGCAACCCTGGCGTGGCAGGCCACCTGGCTGCAGCTGGCCGCGCATGCTATGGCCAAGGCTGCGATGTTCATGGCGGCAGGTAACCTGGTGCTGGCCGCTGGAGAGGGCCGCCTCACCGACCTGGCGGGGACCAGTCGGCAGCTGCCGTTTCCGTTGATGACGTTCGGCATTGCCGCCGTGACCCTGATGGGTCTGCCGCCCAGTGCTGGCTTCACTGCCAAGTGGTTGCTGCTGCAGGCGGCGATCCTCGCCGGGCAGTGGCTGTGGGTCGCCGTGCTGGTGGCCGGTACCTTGCTCTCTGCCGCCTATGTCTTCCGGGTCTTGCGCTGCGCCTTCGTCGAGGATGCAACTCGCCAGGAGGTTCAGCCGTTGCCCACAGGCATGAATCTCATCGCCCTGCTGTTGGCGCTCGCCGCCCTGGGGTTGGGGCTCGGAACCGAGTGGCCGCTGGCACTGATTCGTGCCGGAGGCATGCCATGAGCGGTGGAGTGCTTCTGCTGGCGACCCTCTGCACGTCGCTGTTGACCGCGCTGCTGATCTTCCTGTTGCCCGAACGGGCCTTCCGGGCGCGTACCGGTCTCAACCTCGGTGCGGCCCTGGTCAAGTTGACGCTGGTGGCCTGGATGGTCTGGGGGCTCAGTCGCGGCCATGCATACGCTCTCGAGTTCACGGTCCTCGAGGGGCTTGCCTTCGTGCTGCGCGCCGACGCTCTGGGGATCATGTTCGCGGGGCTCTCCTCTCTGCTCTGGCTGTTTACCACCGTCTATGCCATCGGCTACCTGGAGGACTCCCCCAACCGCAAGCGCTTCTTCGGCTTCTTCAGTCTCTGTGTCGCCAGCACCCTGGGCATCAGCCTGGCCGGCAATCTCTTCACCTTCCTGATCTTCTACGAGTTGCTGACCCTCTCGACCTATCCCCTGGTGGTACATCGGGGCACGGCGAAGGCGCTGGCCGCGGGTCGTGTCTACCTGCGCTTCACCCTGACCGCTGGACTGGTGCTGATGATCGGGATGATCGCCCTGCATGTCCTGGCCGGGGATATCCGCTTCGGTGAGCGGGAGATTCTAGCCGGGCTCGACCTCGACCGTCGCCCGCTGCTGGTGGGTCTCTTCTGGGTCCTGATCGCCGGTTTCGGCGTCAAGGCGGCCCTGGTGCCGCTGCACGGCTGGCTGCCGCGGGCCATGGTAGCGCCGGCGCCGGTCAGCGCGTTGCTGCACGCCGTGGCGGTGGTCAAGGCCGGCGCCTTCGGCATCGTGCGGCTGGTCTATGACGTTTATGGTATCGAGTTGAGTGCCGAACTCGGGCTGCTGCCCGGCCTGGTGGCCGTGGCCTCCATTACCATCCTCTATGGTTCGCTGCGCGCCCTGGCCCAGCAGGAACTCAAGCCGCGACTGGCCTATTCCACGGTAAGTCAGGTCGCCTATATCGTGTTGGGTATCGGCCTGTTCGGCCCGCTGGGCACCATCGCCGCATTCTCGCATCTGCTTCACCAGGGCCTCATGAAGGTCACGCTGTTCTTCTGTGCCGGCAACTACGCCGAAGAACTCGGCATACACCGCATCGACGATCTCGACGGTGCTGGACGGCGCATGCCGCTGACCAGCCTGGCCTTCACTGTCGGAGCACTGGGCATGATCGGTCTGCCGCCGGTGGTGGGTTTTTTCAGCAAGTGGTATCTGGGCACCGGGGCGATTCAGGCCGGAATGCCCTGGGTGATCGCCGTGCTGGTCGCCAGTAGCCTGCTCAATGCCGCCTACTTCCTGCCGATCCTCGGTCGGCTGTGGTTTCTTCCTGGACCCGATCACGGCGTGGGAGAGTGGCCCGAGGAACGCCGTCTGGGCCGGCTGGAGACGCATGCCTGGCTGCTGGTGCCGGCGGTGTCAACGGCGCTGTTCAGCCTGGTGGCGGGCTTGCTGGCGGGCATGCCCTTCAGTCCGCTGGAGTGGGCGACCCGGGTCGTCAACACGGAGTACCTTCCGTGAGTGATGCGCTTCTTGTTCTGGTGTTGCCGGCCATGCTGATCTGGCCGCTGCTACTGATGCTGCGGGTGCCGCTGATGGCGGCCCTGGCCGATCGCGGCCAGCCGCGATTTCCACTGGATGGGCTCTGGTGCACCGCACCACTGCCCGCCCTGGTGCTGGCACTGGGCGTCGATGAAGGGGCGCTGGCCCTCGACTGGTGGCTGTTCGGCGGGTTGTGGTTGCTGGATGGGATGCGGGGCGCGCTGCTCGTCTTCACGGCATTGCTCTGGCTGCTGGCCGGTGTCTATGCCCGAGGATATCTGGCAGGCGAGCAGGCCAGAGCGGTGGCCGGCGACGGGGCGGCGGAGACCAGGCTCATGCGCTTCGCGCTGCTCTGGCCGTTGACGCTCTGCGGTAACCTGTTGTTGCTCGTCGCCGAGGACATCGCCAGTTTCTATATGGGTTTCTCGGTGATGACCTTTGCGGCCTATGGCCTGGTAGTACACTCGCAGACCCGGGACGCCCATATGGGTGGCCTGGCCTATCTGGTGATGGCGATACTGGGTGAGGGCCTGATCCTGGCCGGACTCTTGTGGGGGGCGGGAAGCGCCGGCACCACCACGCTTGGCGGGCTGCGCGAGGGAATGCTCGAAGCGCCGAATGGTGTCTGGATAGGCGTGTTGCTGTGGCTCGGATTCGGGGTCAAGGCAGGCGTGGTGGGACTGCACATCTGGTTGCCACTGGCCCACCCGGTGGCCCCGACGCCAGCAAGCGCGGTGCTCAGCGGGGCCATGATCAAGGCGGGCCTGATCGGCTGGCTCACCACTCTGCCGTTGGGCGAGACGGCAGCCGGCGAGGGTTTCGCCTGGTTGGGGCGGGCCATGCTGGTGACCGGCCTGGTGGCCGCCATCGGGGCGGCCTTCTACGGGGTCTGCCAGCGCCATCCCAAGACGGTACTGGCCTATTCCAGCGTCAGCCAGATGGGCATGATCACCGCTCTGGTCGCCATGGGGCTTGTCGCGCCGACACTCTGGCCGACGTTGTGGGCGGCGGTGGTGCTCTTTGCCGCCCATCACGGTCTGACCAAGGGGGCGCTGTTCCTCGGAGTGGGAATCGGCGAGCATCCGCCACGCCTGCCGGCCTGGCTGCTCTGGGCGCTGCTGGCGCTGCCGGCGCTTTCGCTCACCGGGGCCCTGGCCTCGGGGCTGGCCGCCAAGTGGGCCTTCAAGGCGGTGCTCTACGAGGGCGACTACACGATCGTGGTGACCTGGCTCTCCTTGGCGACGGTAGGTACCTCGGCGCTGATGGCCCGCACCCTGTGGTGCCAGTGGCAGGGCGAGCGTCAGGCCCGCGAGGATGGCCTGGAACCACTGCTGTCGCCCATGCCGCTGGCCTGGCTGGCGACCCTGCTGGCCGCGCTGACCCTGCCCTGGTGGTGGGGCGGTGAGTTGGCACTGCGTGGCTTGCCACCGCTGGCCGAACTCCCGCGACTGCTGTGGCCGCTGGCCCTGGGCCTGGCGTGCTCGCTCGGGGTCTGGGCCGTGGCGCGTCGTCGCCCGCTGCATCTTGCCCGGCGGCTGCCGCCCGGGGATCTCTGGTGGCTGCTGGTAGGGGGCTGGCAGCGGCTGCGAGCGCGGGGGCAGGGCAGCCTGGACCGGCTCGGCAGCGCCCGAGATGCCTGGGTGGCCTGGTGGGTGGCACGCGAAGGCGAAATTGTCCGGATGCTGGATAGCATGACGCGTGCTGAGGAGTGGCTGCGCCGCCATGCGGCGGTGCTGATGATGGGGGTGGCCGTGGGACTGGCCCTGCTCTTGCTGTTCGGTACGGCCTTTATGGCCCCGGCCTGATCCCCCGGCACGAGCGACGGGCCAGGCCGGGCGTTGCGGGTCAGTGGGTCAGAGCAACTCCTCGCCGGCAAGCGCCAGACGCGAGCGCTCCACGCTCTTGAGGGTCACATGGCCGGCGTGGGGCCAGTCGCGGAAGTGCTGGACCACCGCCGCCATGCCGCAGGTGTTGGCAGTCAGATACGGCGTGTCGATCTGGCCGACGTTGCCCAGGCAGACGATCTTGGTGTTGCGTCCGGCGCGGGTAATCAGGGACTTGAGCTGCTTGGGCGTGAAGTTCTGCGCCTCGTCGATGATCAGGAAGGTGTCGTTCAGGGTGCGCCCGCGCATGAAGCCGGGCGCGCGGATCTGCACCCGTGAGCCCAGCAACTGGCGGGTGGCGTCCTGGTTCCAGGTGCTGCTGCCGTCGTGCTCGTCGCGCAACAGGTTGTCCATGTTGTCGTGGAAGGCCCCCATCCAGGGCGACATCTTCTCCTCCTCGGTGCCGGGCAAAAAGCCGATGTCCTCGCTCATCGAGATCGGTGCCCGGGTGAAGACAATGCGTTCGAAACGCTTGACGTCCAGGGTCTGCTGGAAAGCCGCGGCCAGGGTCATGAAGGTCTTGCCGGTGCCCGCGCTGCCGGCGATGGTCACCAGGTCGATGTCGTCGTCCATCAGCAGGTTGAGGGTGAAGTTCTGGCGGCTGTCATGGGCGTGGACCCCCCAGACGCTGGTGCCATGACGGTAGTTGGTGAGCAACTCAAGGTGGGCGTGCCTGGGTCCCACCTCGCGCACGATGGCCTCGAAGCTGGCGCCGTTGTCGCTGTCGGAGACCAGCATGCCCAGGTGCCACTCGCGGGGAATATCGCCGGCCAGTCGATAGACGACCTTGTGGTCCTGGCGCTCGACCTTGACGTCCACCGCCAGGCTGTCCCAGAGGCCGCTTCCGTCGTGGCCGGCATCGGGATAGATCCGTGCGCCGTCGATCATGGTGTCGCTGTCGTCGAAGGCGCGATCGGTAAGATAGTCCTCTACGGGCACGCCCAGGGCGGCCGCCTTGACCCGCAGGTTGATGTCCTTGGTGACGAGAACCACCGAGGCATCCGGGCGTTCGTCTCGCAGCCGGCAGGTCTCGGCGAGGATGCGGTTGTCGGGGCTCTCCTCCAGGGGGTCAATCGGTTTCAGGTCGTTATAGCAGAGCAGGCGCAGGCAGCCATCGGAGCCGTTGAGCCGGGGGATAGGAATGCCGTCGCGGATCTGGTCGATATCGACGTTGGCGGTGAGATCGGACAGGGTGCGACTGACCTGGCGGGCGGTACGGGCGATCTCGCGGATGCCGTTCTTGTGCTTGTCGAGCTCCTCGAGCACGGTCATGGGGATGACCACCTCATGCTCGTCGAACTGGTAGAGGGCGGCGGGATCGTGAATCAGGACATTGGTGTCCAGCACGTAGAGCCGGGTGGCCTTCTTGTCGATGCGTACCATCGGCGCAGTTCTCCTTGTCGTCATAGTGTCGACACTGCCGGCGCCCGATGTCAGCGACGTGACAGGAGCCCCGCGGTGTCGTCCCGCTCGATACGACGTTCACCTCCTTTGCTGTGGCCCTGCCTGGTTGGATGCTTGTCTAATGACAAGGTGCCATCCGTCTTGCGAGCATGGCCGGTGCTCGAGCATGCGGCAACGCAATGTTGCGGTGGACACTCAACGCTATCTCAGCGAGTCTCCTCGACCTCCTGGAAGATGCGCTCCATGTCCAGGGTGGAACGCTGGCCCAGGTCGTCGAAATGCTCAGCGAGCCAGGTATCGGCGGCTTCCCGCCCCAACTCATGCAGGTGGCAGAGAAAGGCCCATTCGGCATTGAGCTTGCTTGAGGCGGAGAGATGAGACAGTGGCTCGTCGCCGCTGAGATGATGCAGGCGGGCCTCCCCGTAGCAGCCGATGTCGATGTCATGTTCGCCGAGCAGCTGCTGCAGCATCACGATCGTGCGTACCTCCTTGATCAGGGCGGCATTGAAGGTGATCTCGTTGAGCCGGTTCAGGATGTCCGCGGCGCTGGTGGGTACCTCCTGGCGGTACATGGGGGTGATCTGTACCACCAGAATGTCGCCTGCGCTGCAGTCGTGCAGCAGCGGAGTGAGCGAGGGATTGCCCATATAGCCGCCATCCCAGTAGGCCTCGCCGTCGATCTCCACCGCCTGGAAGACCGTGGGCAGGCAGGCCGAGGCCATCACTGCATCCAGGCTCATCTCCTCGCGTGTGAAGATTCTCTGCTTGCCGCTGCGCACGTTGGTGGCGGTAACAAAGAGTTTGAGGTCCTTGCAGGCACGGACCCGTTCGAAGTCGACCCGCTGGGCGACGATGTCGCGCAGCGGATTGAAGTTGAAGGGATTGAACTGGTAAGGCGAGACCAGTCGGCTCATCAGGTCGAGGGCGATGTAGCCGGGGGAGTGGTCGAGGCTCCAGTTCCCGGTCAGCATGTCCAGCGGGGTGCGGCGCACGGGACTCGTCATCCCTGCGCGGCTGACGGCTCTCCAGAAATCGCGCAGGGCCACGCGGGCGGTCGATTCGTCGCCACGGGTCAGGGCGTCGGCCATCACCACGCCGTTCATGGCACCGGCACTGGTGCCACTGATGCCCTCGATCTCGATGCGCTCATCCTCGAGCAGACGGTCCAACACACCCCAGGTAAAGGCGCCGTGGGCACCGCCACCCTGCAGGGCCAGATCGACCCGTTTCTTCTCGCTCATCTCCGCTCCTTGGCCTGGGCGGCCCGGCCCGGCCAGGCCGCCGCTGCAATGCATCAATACCAGCATCATTGTAGCAGTGGGGAGCGGCCAGCTGCTCTCAGGCCTGAAATGTCCCCCGGTTTGCCCAGGCACTCAGGCGAAGAGAGGGTGGGCTCAGGGAGGGGCAGTTACCGTTTCTCTCTTCAATAGAGGTGATTGTCGACGCCATGGGCACTGGCGTCGGACTGGATGCCTCGAATAGTGAGGCTCTCGAGCAAGGACTAGCCAGACAGCTTGTCGAGGATGGTCTCGGCACTGCTCTTGTCCACCACGCCCCTCTCGGTATCGACGCCGAGGTATTCCACCACGCCGTCGAAGGCGATCAAGGCAAAGCGATGGCTGCGGATGCCCATGCCGCCGGCCGAGGCATCCTTGTCCATGCCGATAGCGCGGGTGAATTCAGCGTTGCCATCGGCGAGCATGGTGATTGCCTGGGCATTCTGATCCTTTTGCCAGGCACCCAGAACGAAGGCATCGTTCACCGAGAGGCAGGCGAGAGCATCGACCCCCTTGGCGAGGATGTCATCAGCACGCACCACGAAGCCTGGCATGTGGGTGTTGGAGCAGCCGGGCGTGAAGGCGCCGGGCACGGCGAAGAGCACCACGCGCTTGTCGGCGAAGAATTCGCCGGTAGAAATGTCCTGTGGTCCGTCTGGGCCATTGGTCTTGAGGGTGATGTCCGGAATTCTGTCGCCGACTGAAAGTGTCATGGGTAGTCCTTGGGTTGGATGTCATCGTCTTGCATGTGTGGAAGCATGTTTCACGCAAAGAGGGGTGCATCATTCCCGGGGCGGCGTGGGACGAATCAGGATCTCGTTGACATCCACGTGCTCCGGCTGGGCCAGGGCATAGGTTACCGCGTTGGCGATGTCACGGTCTTCCAGGGCATGCTCCGGGGGCTCATCGAAGAAGGGTGTATTGACCATCCCCGGCTCGATCAGCGTCACGCGGATGCCGCTGCCGCGCAACTCCTCGCGAAGGTTATAGCCGATCCCGCTCACCGCCCATTTTGTCGCGCTGTACATGGAGCCGGGTATGGTGGTGCGTCCGGCGGCCGAGCCGGTCAGCAATACATGGCCGCGGCTTCGACGCAGGGCTGGCAGGCTGGCCTGCAGGGTCAGCCCGACCCCGTATATGTTGGTCAGGATCATCTCACGCCAGGCTTCATGGTCGGCGCCGCTGAAGCCGCCGGGTGAGCCACCTCGCCCCGCGTTGGCGAAGACGGCATCGATGCGACCAAAGCGCTCCATGGCCTGCTCGACCATGGCCTGCTGGTCCTCCATGGAAGTGACGTCGCAGCCAATGGCGAGCACGTTCTCCGGACCCAGCTCCTCTGCCAACGCTGTCAGCTTCTCCTGGGAGCGTGCGGCCAGTACCAGCTTGTAGCCTTCTCTTGAGGCTGCTCGGGCCGTTGCGGCTCCGATGCCAGTCGACGCTCCGGTAATCAGTAATACACGATGCTGCATCGTTCTCTCCTCTGCCAGTGACCCCTCGATTTCCAGCATGACCCAGTCCGGGACATGGCTGCAATCCTGGCGCTCAACGAAGCATCGCGTCCCTCCTTCCGGACCCTGCCATGGTGTTGCTGGAGGAAGCCTTATGGCAGGGCGCGCGTCAGTTCAGGGCCAGTTGCGCCTCATCCCGATCGCAGCGGAAGAAGTCTGAATTCGCCAGCCACTCCGGGTCGGGGTAGTAGGTAAAGAGGTACTGATCCTCCTTGAGGCTGTCGATCAGGGGATAGGTCACTTCCTTTCTCACCGCCGGGCAGCCATGGCTGCGACCCAGTCGGCCGGTCTGCTGGATGAAGTCCTCGCTGACGTAGTCGGCGCCGTGCATCACGATGGCGCGCTGGTAGGCGAGGTCATTGACGCCCTCTTCGAGCCCCTCGAGGCGCAACGAATAGCCATTTCTGCCATAGTAGCTGTTCATGGTGCGAAAGAGCCCCAGACTCGACTGGTGGCTCTCGGGCGTGTTGGAGAACGTCTCGGCCATGGCATTGCCGGACCCCTGGCCGTGGGAGACCAGCTCCTCGAACAGCAGCTGTCGATTTTGCAGGTCAAAGACCCATAGCCGTGGCTCGGTAGAAGGCAGCGAGAAGTCGATCACCGCCAGGCGTTCGGCATTGGGGTCGGCGCAGGAGAGGGCGCGGGCCGCCAGGCGCAGGACTCGGGGATCGGCGTCGGGCGCCAGACGCGTCAAGGTCTGGTCGAGAGGACGCAGGCTCGGCGTATCGGGTGAGGTCACGTGGGCAAGAAAGTCGCTGCTGGCCTGGGCGGCCGGAGTGCCCAGCAGCAGTGCGCTGCAGAGGGCGGTGCCGGGAAGCCATCGATTGAGCAAGGAGGTCGGCATTTGGGAAACCTGTCGTGTGGCTTGCTGGCCCGCTCGTCGACCAATTCCTGGCGGCGGGGCGGTAACGCAGAAGTGGGGGTCGGCTTCCCTGCGGCCCCAGGTCGGAAACTATTATGACCAAGGAAAACAAGATGGCCAGACCCCATTCTCAACGCAGGAGCCAGGATCCATGCCCTCAGTCAAAGGAATGAAGCCGCTGATTATCGTGGTGGTGATGATGCTCTCGATGAGCGCCTGGGCCGCCGAACAGGAGGCTGTCACGCCGCTCGAGGCAGCACTCGTCGAGCAGTCGGCCGACAGGGACAAGACGCTTGAAGCCTTCTATGCGGAGCGCGACTGGCGTGCGGTCTGGAAGGATCCTTCAACGGTTACCGCCTTCGCGGAGGCCCTGCATACCCTGGAAAGGGACGGCTTGAGACCTTCGGACTACCGGCCGGGTGCGCTGTCAGAGGCGCATCGACGTGCCTGGGGTGACGGGGAGGGCGATCCCCAAGAGCTGGCCGATTTCGAACTGCGTACCAGTCATGTCCTGCTCACGGCCCTGCGACATCTGCAGAAGGGCAAGGTCGATCCGCAAGGCCTCGATACCGGCTGGGAAGTACCTGTCGAGCCGCCGGCGCTGGATGTGGCCTCGCTCTCCCGCCATGTGGATGCCCAACGCTTCGAACAGGCCTTCGCCGACGTGCGTCCCTCCTATCCCCCCTACCAGCGCCTGCGAGACGGCCTGGCTCGCTATCAGGATATCGACCAGCAAGGCGGCTGGCCGACATTGCCGCCACTGGACGGTCTGCTGCGTCCAGGCGATGTCCACGATGCCGTGCCTTTCCTGCGCGAGCGGCTGGCGGTGATCGGCGAACCCGGTTTGGCGGCAGCGGATACCACGATCCTTCCCGACGCCAAGCTGGTGGCACCCGATCCCTTCACGTACGACGAGGCCCTGACAGAGGCGGTCGAGCGTTTTCAGGAGCGTCATCTGCTTCAGGTCGATGGCGTCGTGGGGCCCGATACACTGGCGGCGCTCAATGTGCCGGTAGGCGAGCGCATCGATCAGATCCGCATCAACCTGGAGCGGACACGCTGGTTGTTGCATGGCCTTCCTGAGACCTTCGTGCTGGTGGACATTGCCGGCTATCGGGTCAGCTACTACCGTCCCAACGGTGATATCTGGCGGTCGCGAATCGTGGTGGGGCAGCCCTATCGGCGCACACCCTCTCTGCGCTCGGAGATCACCCACCTGACCGTCAATCCCACCTGGACGATACCCCCCACCATCCGGCGTGAGGATGTGATTCCGAAAATTCGTCGTGATCTTGGCTACCTGGAGCGCAACAACATCCGTGTGTTGAGTTACTCCGGCCGCGAGCTCGATCCGCGTTCCATCGACTGGCAAGATCCCGGCAAGATAATGTTGCGTCAGGAGGCCGGGCCGGAAAATCCTCTTGGCCGGGTGGTAATCCGCTTTCCCAACGACCACATGGTCTATCTCCACGATACCCCGGCCCAGCAGCTCTTCTCGCGACAGCAGCGAGCCATCAGCTCCGGCTGCATCCGCGTGGAGAATGTCACGACGCTGGTTCAACTGCTGCTCGATGACACCGACACCCAACGGGACATCCGCGCCATGATCGCCGACGGGGTAACAGGCAACGTGCCGCTGGAACGCCATGTGCCGGTGATCCTGCACTACTGGACCGCCCACGTCGGTGAGGAGGGCGAGCTCTCCTTTCGCCCCGATATCTATGACCGCGACGACGAACTTCTGGAAGCACTGGATCGCCCCCTGACCTGGTAGCGGTCTTTGTCACGATCGGCTGGCGCCGTTGGCAGACTCAGCGATAGCCCCTGGCCTGCAGGCGGAACAGCCGTGCATAGCGGCCGTTGGCGGCCATCAGGCTCTCATGGTCGCCCTGCTCGAGGATCTCGCCGCCGTCGATCACCAGGATCCAGTCGGCGGCCCGCACCGTCGAGAAGCGGTGCGAGATCAGGATGGTCATGCGATCCCGGCTGTGATCCCGGAAGTCGGCATAGACGGCCGCCTCGGCGGCGGCATCCATGGCCGCCGTGGGCTCGTCGAGCACCAGGATATCGGCACCTTCGCGCATGTAGGCGCGCGACAGGGCAATCTTCTGCCACTGGCCGCCGGAGAGCTCCTGGCCACCCTTGAACCAGCGCCCCAACTGGGTGTGGTAGCCGCCGGGCATCTCGGCGATGAACTCATCGGCCAGGCCGCGGCGTGCGGCCTCGTGCCAACGGTCTTCATCAGTGAAGGCTGCGACGTCTCCAGCGCCGAGGTTCTCGCCCACCTTCATCTGGTAGCGAACGAAGTCCTGGAAGATCACCCCGATGCGTCGTCGCAGCGCCTGGACTTCCCAGTCGCGCAGATCACTGCCGTCGAGCAGGATGCGCCCCTCGGTGGGCTCGTAGAGCCGGGTCAGCAGCTTGATCAGTGTGGTCTTGCCCGAGCCGTTGGCGCCCACCAGGGCGAGACTTCCTCCCGGGCGCAAGTGCAGCGTGATGCCAGACAGGGCCGTGGATTCGGCGCCGGGATAGGTGAAGCCCACACCCTCGAAGCGGATGCCGTCGCCGGGATGTGTCCCTCTGGTCAGGGTGCCGCCTTCGACGGGTACCGGCTGCTCCAGATACTCGTAGAGGTTCGAGAGGTAGAGGTTGTCCTCGTACATGCCGCCGATGGCCGTGAGGCTTGCCGAAAGAGCGGCCTGGCCTTGCTTGAAGACCATCAGATACATGGTCATCTCGCCCAGGGTCAGCCTCCCGGTGACCGTCTCTGCCACCACCCAGGCGTAGGCAGCGTAAAAGGCCAGGGTGCCCAGCAGGCCGAGCAGGAAGCCCCAGGTCTCGCGCCTTAGCGTCAGGCGGCGATCCTCTGAATAGAGGGTCTCGAAGATGGCCCGGTAGCGATCCAGCAGCAACGGCTCCAGGCCGAACAGCTTGACCTCCTTGATGCTGTCCTCTCGAGCCAGAACCGTCTCCAGGTACATCTGCATGCGGGTCTGGGGTGAGCGCCAGCGGAACAGCCGGAAGGCATCGCCGGAGAACTTGGCCTCGGAAATGAATACTGGCAGGGCACCGATCACCAGCACCAACAGCGCCCATGGCGAGAACTGCACCAGCAGCACGCCGAAACTCGCGAGTGAAATGGCATTCTGAGCCAGGCTGAAGGTCTTGTTGACCAGGCCCAGCGGTCTGACAGAGGCCTCGCGGCGGGCACGGGTCAGCTTGTCGTAGAACTCGGAGTCCTCGAATTGCTCGAGCGAGAGGGTGCCGGCCTTCTCGAGGATCATCACGTTGACCTTCTGACCGAGCAGCGCGCGCAGCAACGACTGCTGGGCCGAAAGGCCGCGCTGGGCCAGGGCGATGGTGGCGATCACCCCTGCTTCGGCCAGCACGTAGCGCAGCACGCCCCACCAGTCGACCTCCCCGGTGGCTTCGTGGTGTTCCATCGCCGCGACGACGGAATCGACGATCAACTGACCGATCCAGGCCGCTACCGCCGGCAATACCCCGGCGACCAGTGTGCAGAGCGCGAGGCCCAGTGTCAGAGGTCGGGACGTCTGCCAGACCAGTGCCAGGGCACGGTGGCTGTAGCGAAAGACACCGAGGAAGCTGGCCAGGCGGCTTTCGGGCGGCTCGGCCGGCCGGGGGTGGGCATGGGGTGAGGACACGCCGGGTCTCCAATCCTTGGGGGCGCCAGTTTACCCCGGGGCGGCCGCTCCCGCAGCAGCTGAGCACGGCCGGATCGTCTCCCCTCAACGACCGTGCCCCGCTGGAGAGCGGGGCACGGTGCAGAGAGAAGCGCGGCGGGTTCAGCCCTCGTCGTCGATTGCCTCTACCTCGCCGGTGCTGGCCACCACGGTGCCGGGCTCGCCGCTCTGCAGGGCGGCCAGCACAGGCGCTGACTGGCGCTTGAAGGCTACCAGCCGTTCTCCCTGGAGGCTCTGGTTTTCGGGCAAGGCCACCTTCATGGCGTTCACCTGGCTGTTATTGACCAGTACCTCATAGTGCAGGTGAGGGCCAGTACTGCGTCCGGTGTTGCCGGATAGCGCAATGCGCTCGCCCATGGCGACACGCTGGCCCTTGCTGACCAGAGGTTTGGAAAGATGCAGATAACGGGTCTTGTAGCCATTGTCGTGGCGAATCACCACGTAGCGACCTGCCGCCGGATGGTTGCCGACCTTCTCCACGCTGCCGTTGGCGGGCGTCTGTACGGCAGTACCGATCGGCATGGCGAAATCGGTGCCCTTGTGGGGGCTGATGCGGCCGGTAACCGGGTGCTTGCGGCGCGGGTTGTAGTGCGAGCTCAGCCGATAGCGTCCCTCGAAGGGGTAGCGGTTGAAGGCCGGATCGAGACTTTCACCGTCAGGGGTGTAGAAGCGGTTGTCAGCCGAGTTGCGCACCAGAGTGAGGTCCATGCGCTCGCCATCGTATTCTACCGCCAGCACCCGCGGGTCGAGGCTTTGACCGTCGATGATGTCGGATTCCACCAGCACCTGAAAACGATCGCCACGACGGGTGTCGCGGCGAAAGTCGAGTTTCTTTTCCAGTACTCGGGAAAGTTCCGAGATCTCGGCATTGGACAGGCCGGTAGCCCTGGCCGAGCGTGCGAAGCTGCCACTGATGGTGCCGGCGAAGAGGCGCTGGGTCGCCTCGCCGGCGCGTTCGATGGTGGCGACCTCGAACCCCTCTTCCTGGCGCTCGACTAGATAACCGTCGCGGACGTTCTTCATCAGGCGCAGGGCGAGCAGTCGCCCCTTTTCGTCGAGCTGGTACTCGAAGCGATTGCCCTGTCGCCAGTGGGTCAGCGTCCTGGGTTCCGGCAGGCGCTTCAGCAACTTCATCACCTCGCTGTATCCCATGCCGAGGTGGTTCTGCGCCATGATGGCAAAGGTATCGCCCGCCTTGACCTCGTAGGTTTGCCACTCTGGCACGAAGGGCTCGCTGGCCGCGATCTCTTGTTCCAGCTGTATCGGACCCTCGTCGAACAGCGCAAGCTCGTCCTCGGAAACATCCTGGTAGGAGGTAGCATCGGCCACCAGGCCGCCATCGTGATCCAGCATACCGCTACCGATGGTCCCGATGACCACGGCCATGTGCAGCGCGCCATCATCGAGACTGATTGCACCATCGGTCAGGACCCCGGCGGAGCCTTCGGGGTTGAAGCCCGGGACGTTATCCGCCAGGACTTCAGGATGGCTTTCGGAAACATTGCGACGCTGAACCGGCAGGGCGAGCGTCTCGGGAATTACCGGCTCGGCTTTGCTGGCCTTGGCTGAAGTGACGAGATCGATATCGACGATTTCCGAGGCGGTGAGCTCGGACAGCGGGACATGGCCACGCGTGGCATCAAGGGCCTTGCTGGCCATCTCGATGGCATCGGCCACCGGCGTTCGCTCCGTGCGCAGCGAAGGCAGACCGGGTGTGGCATCGGCTTCGAGGGGAACAAGGACGGTGTCGAGCGTCTGACGATCACGCTGAACATCTTCGAGGGTGGTGACGATTTTCTGTGCGCCCAGCACGGTGACCATAGTGGCAACGGGTAACAGCAATAACTTATGAGTGCGGGGCAGCGAATGAAGGATTCGCATCATGGGTAACAGGCCGTAACAGTTGAAAAGGAAATTAAAATAATGGCTTCAGAATCATACCCCATGACATAGGGGATGCCTAGTCTGTACGGACATACAGAAATATCTTGCACCGATACCTCCGTCTGCTTGAGGCGATGTCGGTGCAGGTATGCGAACACTGTTTTTTTAAGCTTTCATTGAACACTCTGGGGCGAGGAGTTTCAACCCTGTCCCGAAATCATCGCTTCAATCGGTGAGAGTGCCATCGCGGTAGTCGCGCAGTGCCTGCTCCAGCTCGGCGTGCGCGTTCATGACGAAGGGGCCGTAGTGGGCGATCGGTTCATCATGGGGTTCGCCGGCCAGCAGCAGGGCCTGGGCACCCTCCTGGCTGGTCAGCACGAGCCGCTCGCCGCTGCCTAGCCGGGCGAGCTGTCCTTGTGACACCGAGGTTTCTGAGATCTCGAGACTGCCCGCGAAGACATACACCAGCAAGGTCGTGGTCGGGGCGGCTAGTGCAAGCTCGCCGCCCGCCGCCAGCCGGGCATGGGCCACCGCGCCATGGCCGGCCAGGGCGTCAAGGGGCCCCGCTACGCTTCCGCCGGCGGTGTCCTGCCAGTGTCCTCCCAGGGCGATCAGGGTGGCATCTTTGCCGGGCAGCTGTGGCATTTCCGTGGCGCGTACGTCTCGGTAGGTGGCCGGGCTCAGCTTTTCACGGGCCGCGAGGTTCAGCCACAGCTGGAAGGCATGGAGGCCCTGCTGGTCGGTCAGCGGCATCTCGGAGTGGATGATGCCGCGGCCGGTATGCATCCATTGCGCATCCCCGGCCTGAATGGTGCTTGAGTGGCCCATGTGATCCTCGTGGGTGAGGCCGCCGTGGAGCACATAGGTCAGTGTCTGGATGCCGCGGTGAGGATGGTGAGGAAAGCCGCCAATGTAATCGTCTGGCCGATCGGATCCCAGCTCATCGAGCATCAGAAAGGGGTCTAGGCCACCGCCAAAATCGTGGATGCGCCTGATATTGACGCCGTCGCCATCCTGGCTTGGTTGGCTGGCCATCAGCTGGTCGATCTGTCGAGTGGTGGGGGTGAGGGCCATCAGGGTGTCTCCAGTCTGTCAGAGGTTGGACTGGCATTTTAGGCCGGATTTTTCGAAGATTAAGCGCAATGTTTCGCTCTCTGGATTCGAGGAATTCGAAATGTCCCGTGTCACTCTGGCCCAATGGCAGATGCTGGCGGCTGTGGTCGACCATGGCGGCTTCGCCCGTGCCGCCGAGGCGATCCACAAGAGCCCCTCGACCCTGAATCACGCCGTACACAAGCTCGAGGAGCAGCTCGGGGTGGCGGTGATGGAGCCGGTAGGTCGGCAGGTGCGTCTCACCGAGGCCGGCGAGCTACTGTTGCGTCGTGCACGGCAGCTGCTCGAGAACGCCGCCTCGCTGGAGGATGTGGCTGGACGCCTGGCCGAGGGGCTCGAGGCGGAGGTGGTGCTGGCCGTCGATCAGATCTTCCCTCCCGGTGCCCTGGCCCGTGCCTTGGAAGCCTTCTCGTCAGCCTATCCCCACGTGCGTGTGCAACTCCACGAGACGGTGCTCAACGGCGGTATCGAGATGCTCTATGACGGGAGTGCCGACCTGGTGGTCTCGGGTATCTCGGCCCAGGGCTTTCTGGGCGAGCCGCTGGTCACGGTGCACTTCCTTGCCGTGGCTCATCCCGGACATCCGTTGCACCGCCTGGGACGCCCGCTCGACCTGCGCGACCTGGAGCAGCACCGCCAGCTGGTGGTTCGCGACTCTGCCCTGCACCAGTCCATGGATGCCGGCTGGCTCAAGGCCGAGCAGCGCTGGACAATGAGCCACCTGCAGACGTCCATCGACATGCTCGAGCGAGGCCTTGGCTTTGCCTGGATTCCCGAGACCCGCCTGCGCCAGGCCCTGGCCGAGGGGCGCCTTGAGCCGCTGCCGCTGGCCGCCGGCGCCAGCCGCCAGTATCCGGTGCAGTTGATCCACCGCGACCGGGATCGTGCGGGACCGGCGACTCATGCCCTGGCCAAGGCCCTCAAGGCGGCGGCGAGCACTTGCCCACGGGGAGAATTATTCGAAAATATCGAATGATGGAGCGCAAAGCCTGCGCTTGAGAGTCGATGTTTTCGCCTTAAGCTGGGCGGTATTCCCGATAACGAGCACCCGCTCACCGGCATGAAGGAGATATCCATGGGACTTCTGATCGATGGCATCTGGCATGACCAGTGGTACGACACCGACAAGCATGGCGGCGAATTCGTGCGCGAATCCGCCAAGCTGCGTGACTGGATCACGCCGGATGGCCGCCCAGGGCCCGACGGCCAGCCGGGCTTGCCCGCCGAGGACAATCGCTACCACCTCTATGTATCACTGGCCTGTCCCTGGGCACATCGCATACTCATCATGCGCCGTCTCAAGGGGCTCGAGTCGGTCATCGGTGTCTCCCATGTCAGCCCGCTGATGCTTGACAAGGGCTGGACCTATCGCCAGGACGAGGGATCGAGCGGTGACCCGATCAATGGTGTGGATTTTCACCACCAGCTGTATACCCTGACCGATCCTCACTATACGGGGCGCGTCACCGTCCCGGCGCTCTGGGACAAACGCTCGGCGCGTATCGTCAACAACGAGTCAGCGGACCAGCTGAGGATGTTGAATGACGCCTTCGATGACCTGACTGGCAATCGCCTGGATTTCTACCCCGCCGATCTGCGCGAGATCATCGATACGGTCAATTCAGACGTCTATGACCACATCAACAACGGCGTCTACAAGTCCGGTTTCGCGACCGAGCAGTCGGTCTACGAGAAGCATGTGGTGGCGCTGTTCGAAGCGCTCGATCGCAAGGAGGCGCGCCTGGCGGAGAACCGCTACCTGGCCGGCGAGTGGTTCACCGAGGCCGATATTCGGCTGTTTACCACCCTGATCCGCTTCGATGCCGTCTATCACGGCCACTTCAAGTGCAACCTGAGGCGCATCGAAGACTATCCGAACCTCGCGAACTATGTCCGCGAGCTCTATCAGTGGCCGGGCATCGCGGAGACGGTGGATTTCGACCACATCAAGCGCCACTACTACGCAAGCCACGACACCATCAATCCGACCGGCATCGTGCCCTACGGCCCGCTGCTCGAACTGGACCGGCCGCATGATCGCGAGCGGCTGCCGGGCAAGGGGATCCGGGAAAAGGGGTAAGATCCCACAAAACCTGGCCAGTGGCACCGCACCCTTGTGGGAGCGCTGCTTGCAGCGCGATCTGCCGCGAAGCGGCAGCCTCAGGGGCGTGTACCCATTGCTTTGCGAGCAAAGCTCCTACGACAACCTGTCCAGAGGCTCCGCACCCTGTAGGAGCGCTGCTTGCAGCGCGATCCGCCGCGAAGCGGCGGCCTCAAAGTCGGGAATTCTTCGCCAGCCACCTATCCAGCGCATTGGCGAACTCGCGGCGGTCGCTGTCGGAGTAACCGCTGGGGCCGCCGGTATGCTCGCCGCTGGCTCTCAAGGTCTCCATGAAGTCCCTCATTTGCACCCGGGCGCGGATATTGTTCTTGTCCAGCGCCTCGCCGCGGGTTGTCATCACCTTGGCGCCGCGCTCGATGGCCTCCAGGGCCAGCGGCAGATCCGAGGTGATCAAGAGATCGCCCGGCTGGATGCGCTCGACGATCTCATTGTCGGCGGCATCGAAGCCCTGGCTCACCGCCAGGCCCTTGACCCAGGGCGAGGGCGGCAGTGGTACCGTGTGGTTGGCCACGAACCAGGTTAGTGTGGCGGTACGTTCGGCGGCGCGCACGATGATATCGCGCGCCACTCTGGGGCAGGCATCGGCATCGACCCACAGATTCGGCATGCAACACTCCCGACGGGGTAGGGGCCTCGAAAAAGGCTGGTCAGTGACAGTCGACGATGGTAGCATGCGCGTTCCTCGCATGTGTTGACCCCACCATCATGACGACGCCACGCTGCCTCTGGCAGGTGGGCGCCGAAACGCCGGGCTCAGTGACGCAAGAACTGACCCACACGCGTTCGAATTGTGTAGATGGAGCGCCACCGAGATCACGCCACCCGGGCGAGATCGGCGCAAACGGTCGCCACAGCGGTTCATGGCCATCCCTGATGGTGTGAACCGAATGCCAGGTGCGACCGGCGTCCCCGACTCCGATTTGCTCATCTGACGATCCGTTGGACGGAACGCAGATGCCTGAGCGTGTTGCACGCGTCAGGGACGCCACTGAATTTCTGCCGGCTCCGTCGGCTTACCAAGGTGTGATTAATGACCTCGACTTCTGTCGCCTCGCCGAGCTTCGGCGATCTGGCCCTGCTGCCTGACGTTCTCTCTGCCGTAGAATCCCAGGGCTATGAGACCCCGTCACCGATCCAGGCGCAGACCATTCCTGCTCTGCTGGAAGGCCGTGACATGCTGGGCCAGGCCCAGACCGGTACCGGCAAGACCGCTGCCTTCGCCCTGCCGCTGCTGTCTCGTCTCGACCTGACCCGCCGCGAGCCCCAGGTGCTGGTGCTGGCGCCGACCCGCGAGCTGGCCCAGCAGGTGGCCGTCTCCTTCAGCAAGTATGGCCAGAACCTCAAGGGCCTGGAGGTCGCCACCCTGTGCGGCGGCCAGGAGTACCGCGAGCAACTCTCCGCGCTGCGTCGTGGCGCCCATGTGGTAGTGGGCACCCCGGGCCGCGTCATCGATCACCTGGATCGCGGCAGCCTCAAGCTCGACGGCCTCTCTGCCCTGGTGCTCGACGAAGCCGACGAGATGCTGCGCATGGGCTTTATCGATGACGTCAAGCGCGTCGTGGCTGATACCCCGAAGAACGCCCAGCGGGTCTTCTTCTCCGCCACCCTGCCGACCGAGATCGAGCGTATCGTCAATCGCTACCTGGTCGATCCGGTCAAGGTGGCCATCGCGTCCCAGGTGGGTACCGCCGCCAGCATCGAACAGCGCATGGTGCGGGTCGACGGCGGTGCCAAGCAGGAGGCGCTGGCGCGCATCCTCGAGGTCGAGCCGGTCGACGGCGCCATCGTCTTCGTGCGTACCCGGGCCGCCTGCACCACCCTGATGGAGCAGCTTTCCGCCCGCGGGATGAATGTCGCCAGCCTCTCCGGCGATCTGGACCAGAGCCTGCGCGAGCGCACCATCACGCGCCTCAAGCGTGGCAAGGTCGATATCCTGATCGCTACCGACGTGGCTGCACGCGGTCTCGATGTGTCGCGCTTGACCCACATCATCAACTACGACCTGCCCCAGGACGCCGAGGCCTACACCCACCGCATCGGCCGTACCGGCCGTGCCGGGCGTACCGGTATCGCGATCACCTTCGTCGGCTTCCGCGAGGGCCGCAAGGTGGGTTGGCTCGAGCAGGCTACCGGTCAGAAGATGGCCGAGATGGCGGTGCCCGACGAGGCCGCCATTCGCGCCCACCGCGACGAGATGTTCCATCAGCGTGTGGTCGCCGCCCTGACGGCCGGTGCCGATGAGCAGCGCGCTCTGGTCGAGCGGATGGTCGAGGAGGGTCACGACCCCATCGAGCTGGCCTGTGCCTTTGCGCGCATGGCACGTGCCGACGAGGCGCCCATCGGTCGTGTGCAGGCTCCGCGTGCCGAGCGCAACAACGACCGCAGCGCGCGTGACGCCAAACCGACGAAGCGTCGCGACAGCGCGCCGCGTGAGGGCATGACACGCTATCGCGTTGCCGTGGGTCACCAGGATGGCGTCAAGCCCGGCCAGCTGGTTGGCGCACTCGCCAACGAGGGTGGCATCGAGGGGAACCGTATCGGCCGGATCGACATCCGCACCGCCTTCTCGGTGGTCGAGCTGCCGAGTTCGCTGCCGGAGAGCATCCTGACCAAGATGGCCCGCGCCCGCGTTGCCGGCCGTCCGCTGGAAATCAGCGAGGACAAGGGTGCACCCGAGCGTGCCCCGCGTCGTCGTCAAGACGGTGACGCGCCGATTCCCCGTCGCACCATCGCCTGATCCCGGCCGGGCGATAGCCCGGCCCCGCAACATCAAGGCCCCCGCACTTCATCATGGTGCGGGGGCCTTTTGTATGCAGCGTTGGATCCGGTCTCCGTCTCGCTTCAGGCGACGGATGGCAGAGAGGCGGGCGCTATTTTCGTTGCAGCCGCTTGCCCAGTGCCGCCATGAATGCCGCGCCCGCCTCGAGCTGTTCGACGTCGATATACTCGTCGGGCTGGTGGGCCTGGCCGATGCTCCCCGGGCCGCAGATCACGGTGGGCAGTCCCTCGCGCTGGAACTGGCCGGCCTCGGTGGCATAGGCCACCGCCCCGGCGGGGCGCTCGTCGAGCAGGTCGCGGCACAGTTCGAGCACCTCGGCATTGTTGTCGTCGGCCAGTGCCGGCACCGTGGTGTTCAGCGCTTCGGTGACGATGTCGGCGTCCGGCGCGCGCTGTCGCATCTCGGCTTCCAGCTTGGCCGCGGTATCGTTCACCCGCTCGAGCAGCTCCTCGAAGCGATCCGAGGGCAGGTGGCGGATCTCCCACTCGAAGGTGCACTCCCGGGCCATGATGTTGATGGCCGTGCCGCCCTGGATCTTGCCGACGTGCAGGCTGGAGTGCACCACGTTGAAGGCCTCGTCCACGCGCCCCTCGGCCTTGAGTTCGGCCATCACGTCCTCGATCCGCGTCACCAGGCGGGCGGCCACGTGGATCGCCGAGACCCCCTGGTTGACCTGGCTGGAGTGGGCGGCACGGCCGGTCACGGTGGTGCGAAGGTTGGTCGCCCCCTTGTGGGCCACCACCGGGTGCATCATGGTCGGCTCCCCGACGATCACCGCCGCGGGACGAGGGTGGTCGGCCAGCAGCCGCTCGATCATCCGCGGGGCGCCGATGCAGCCCACCTCCTCGTCGTAGGAGAAGGCCAGCCAGAGGGGCGTCGCCAGCGCCTGATCCACCCAGCGGGGGACCTCTGCCAGGGCGCAGGCGATGAAGCCCTTCATGTCGCAGGTGCCGCGGCCATAGAGCCGGCCATCGCCCTTGTCGACCAGGGTGAAGGGATCGGTGGACCAGGGCTGGCCATCCACCGGCACCACGTCGGTATGGCCGGAGAGCACCACGCCACCGGCCACGGCGGGGCCGATGCGCGCCAGCAGGTTGGCCTTGCGGCCGTCGTCGCTCTCCACCCGCCAGTGCGCCACGCCGTGCTCGTCGAGCCAGCCCTCGACCCATTCGATCAAGGCCAGGTTGGAATCCCGCGAGACGGTGGCGAAGCCCACCAGGCGGTCGAGTATATCGGCGGCGGTCATGATCAGGCTCTCCGGTAGACGTGTTGGCCAAGCCTAACACGCCTGATCGTGCCGGCTTCCCTTCTTGCGGGTAGCGGAGTGCATCGAGCTTGCCCTCGACAATGTCACGGCGCCGTTTCTTGTTCGACTGAGCCGAAGGCCGTCAAGAAGCGACCAGGCGGTATCCCTCGGCGGTCAAGCGTTCGGCCAGGGCCGCAATATGGGCGGGGCCCACCTCGCAGCAGCCACCGACGAGCGTTGCCCCCTGCTCGATCCAGCCCATTGCATGCTCGGCGTAAGCAGCGGGCCCCAGATCGGTACGCGACTCAAGCGAATCGACCGTGCCACCCGGCTTGAGGGGCGCCACGGAAGTAAAGCCGTTGGCGTATCCGCCGAATGGCACGCCGAGTCCGGCAAGTTCGCCCATGGCGGTCGTGATGGCCTCCGGCACCGAACAGTTGACCAGCACGCGCTCGGCGCCGGCGGCCACCACTTCCCGGGCCGACGCGGCCAGCCCTTCACCGGAGCGCAGCCGCGTGCCATCGCCGTCGTCCACCGTGAACGACACCCATACCGGGCGCTGACTCTCCACTGCGGCGTAGGTGGCGGCGCGCGCCTCGCGGGCCAGCGACATGGTTTCGCACAGGAACAGATCGACCCCGTCTGCCTGGAGCTCTACCATGCGGCGGTAGTCAAAGAGGCAGGTGGCATCATCCGGCACGCTGTCAGGGTGATAGCTCGCGACCAACGGAGGAAGGCAACCCGCAATACGCACGTCCTGTCCGCTCTCCTCGCGTGCCTGATGGGCGGCGCTCAGCGCAGCGGCATGTAGCGGCTCGAACAAGCCGGGTTCGCCATCCCGCGCCAGGCGCAGCGGTGTCGCGCTGTAGGTGTTGAGCGTAATGACGCGGGCACCGGCCTCGATGAAATCGCGGTGGGCAGCGGTGACAAGTTCGGGCTCGTCCAGCATGACCTGTGCGGACCACAGCGGTGTTACCGGTTGGCTGCTGCGTTTCCTGAGCTCCTGGCCCATCCCGCCGTCAAGCAGCACGATGTCACGGTTTTCAGCGCTCATCTGATGACTATCCTTTGTTGAGTTGCCAGCATGACCTTGTCAGCTGTGGGGTTGCGGGTAAGGGGTCTCCCTGCTCAGCGGTGTTCGCCCGGTGAGGGACGACACAACACGCCAGTGAACGGTCGAAATCAGCAAGCAGAAAAAGGACTTCGCGGCCTCCCACCAAGGCGTGTTGTCCTCCCGCTAAGTTAATTCAAACCGAGTCGGCGTCAACCTCCCGGCACAGCCAAAACCACAGTAGTAACGCTTCATCCTGACGCTGGCTACGTTCCGGACGCACCAGCCAGAATTTCTCGTCGGTGGGCACGGACAGGTCGAACGGCATGACGAGGTCATCACGATCCTCGAACAAGCGACGGTGGACCAGCGCTACGCCACCCCCCTGGCTGGCCAGTGCCAGAGTCATGGCCTGGTTGTCGCAGGTCAGTGCCGGACATTGCTCTTCGATGCCGGTCACCCCGGCCTGCTCCAGCCAGCTCGACCAGCCCACGGCAAAGCCTGCCGTATGCAGCAGAGTCAGTCCCGCAAGATCGGTGGGCACCTCAATTCCGCGTGCCACCGCAGGGGCACACACCGGTAACAGGCTTTCTTCCCCCAGCGATAGCGCCTCCATGCCTGACCAACCAGCGTGTCCGTAGCGGATCTCGATATCCGCACCCTCGGGACCGAACTCATCGGACCAGATGGCGCTGACCAGGCGCACGGCAATCGCCGGATGGACGCAATGGAAGGTCAGCAACCGTGACGCTAACCAGTGCTGCTGGATGACCGGCGTGGTGCGCAGCGTGACCGAGCGTGTCGGAGTGCTGCCGAAGACCTCGCGCGTGCCCTCACCAATACGCGCGAAACCGTCAAGGATACTGGGCAGCCATGCCTGGCCCGCTGGCGTCAGCGTGAGGCTGCGCGGATGACGAACGAAGAGCTTCTGCCCCAGGCGGTCCTCGAGCAGCCGGATGCGCTGACTGATCGCCGCCTGGGTCACTCCCAGCTCGCGACCGGCAGCGGTGAAGCTCAAAGTGCGGGCGGCCGCCTCGAAGGCCTGCAGCCAGAGCAAGGGAGGCAAGGCGCTCAAGGAAAGTTACTCATGGAAAAGCTCGCTATAAGCTTTGCTTGGGCATAGGGGTCAGATTAATCGTTTGTCAGTCGCAGGACCAATCATCACCCTTGGGGCACTCGATCACGATAAACCACGACTCGACACCCGAGGAGGTCCCGCATGAATGTTGTTACACCCCACGCCGCCGAATGCGTGGACATGCGCGAACTCGCCCCCTATGCCGAGGCCCCCGGGCTGAAGGAGGGCCGCACCGACGACGCCGGCATGACACTGATCTGGGTGAATGGCGAGTCAGGGCGTTTTCCCTGGCTGTGGCTGCGCGACCACTGCCCCTGCAGCGCCTGTCGCCATGCCCTGACCCGCGAACGCCTCTACCTGCCGCTGGAAGATGTAGCTTGCCCAGACAAGGCCCGCGTCGAGAGTGGCAACCTGTATGTCACTTGGAAGGATGGACACGAAAGCCTCTTCGACGGTGGCTGGCTGCACCAGCGCCGCCCCGGAGTCGAGCCTGAGCCAACGCTACCCCACCCCTGCCCTTGGCCAGAAGACTTCACTCCCAGACGGGTGGATCATGCTGCCTTCACCGGCAGTGTTGAAGGCGAAAGGGCCTGGCTGGAAGCACTGCTGCGCGACGGCGTGGTGCTGCTTGAGAATGGCCCGCTGGCCGACGAGGAGGTCAGCCGCCTGGCCACGCGCATCGGTCCGCTGCGAGCCACCAATTTCGGCGCTCGCTTCGATGTCCAGTCCAAGCCCAACCCCAACAACGCTGCCTATACCGCTATCGGCCTGGCCCTGCATAGCGACCTGCCCAACTGGCGCCAGCCGCCGGACATCCAATTGCTCTACTGCCTCGAGAACGACGCCGAAGGCGGCGAGTCGCAGTTTGCCGACGGCTACCAGGTCGCAGAGGTTCTGCGCCAGGAAGACCCCGAGGCCTTCCGCCTGCTCAGTGAGACGCCCATCGACTTCCGCTTCCAGGACGAGGAGCAGGATATTGCTGTGCGCGCACCGATCCTCACCTGCAACGCCGAAGGCCGGGTCGTGGAGGTGCGCTTCAACAACTGGATCCGCGACACCCTGCGACTCCCCGCGGAGACCATCGATGCCTGGTACCGCGCCTACCGCCGTTTCTGGCAGTTGCTGCACGACCCGCGTCACCAGATCGCATTCTCCCTGGCCCCCGGCGAGATGGTTGCCTTCGACAACCGCCGGGTATTGCACGGCCGTGATGCCTTCGACCCGAACACCGGACGGCGCCATCTGCAGGGCACCTATCTCGACCGCGATATGCTCGAGTCACGTCTGCGGGTGCTGGCGCGTGCCGCCTGAGCCACCAGGCGGGTGGCTTCTGCTGCCACTTCTCCTGCACCAGGTGACGCAACATCCGGCCAGTAAAGAGCGGGCATCTTCCGCCACGCCCCTGGCCTCGCTAAGCTGACCGCAGTGGAGGCTGGGAGGAAGTCATGCTGCACCTGCCGTTGCTTGCAGTTCTGATCCTGCGGGTGTCCTTGGCCACGGCCGATGAGGCCGGAGTGGTCTTCGCCATAGGCGGCGAGCAATACGTCCTGACCCCGGCCTGCGCCCAGCGGGTCGATTACGCTGTCGTCGAGGATGACCTTGTGCATCTCCGCTTCGATATGCCCAAAACGCCGGACTGTTTCGGTGCCTTCTACGACCTGCTCTCTCCTCATCTTGGCGAGCGCCTTGCCGTTACCTTCCGCGGCGAGGCCCTGCTGGAGGCGGAACTTCACACCCTGCTGGACCCCGATCACATCGTATTGGTCTCGCGGCGCCCTGAGATAACCCGGCAGGCGGGGGAATTTCTGCGCGGTAAGGGCCCCTGATGGCCCGCGCGGGGCGTTTCCGCCGCCTTGCCATCGGGCTGGTCACGACTCTGGCCACGCTAGCGCTACTGGCATGGCTGGCGCTGTGGTGGCTGTCGCCGGCGCCCGTATCCGGGCAACTGGTCGAGTATCACAGTGAAACGCCTGTGGCCGATGCCGCCATCACCGTGAGCCGACATGGCTGGGGCCGCAGCGAGCATCATGGCGAATTGATCTGGGACAAGCGCTATCTGGCCACCGCGACCACCGACGTCGACGGGCACTTTACTGTGCCCATGCCCGGGCCGGTATGGCTGGTGGGCAGCGGCTCTGGCCGGTTGAAGGCCGTAGCCGAGGGATTTCACAGTCTGGACGTGAGTCATGTGCCGCCGGGGGCGGAGCTGACCCTGCAGACGGTGGTCGACCGCGACGAGCACCTTCCCGGCGGCACCGCCTATCTGGGCTGGGATGAGGATGGCGAGCCCTTCGGCTGGACCTTCATCGACGACGCTCCGACCCCTGACCTGTCGCTTGTCGATCTCTATCCCCTCGCGCTGAAACGCGATCCTCTCAGAGTGACACTGGCGGTGCCCGACGGGGGAGGGCTCCACTTCGTATCGGCCGAGGCCCAGGGGATCGCCCACGACTCCTGGGGCTATCTGCTGCGCTACCTGGATGCCTCGCCCGAGCCGCCCATGGCCTAAAGGCTGACGCTGGATGACACCCCCGGCACGCTCTTCCTGCGCACCCCGCAGGATCGATACGCCAAGCTGGCCTGGGAGCCTGAGACGGCAGCTGCCATGACCGGCTCGGTACCGGGCCTGGATGCCACCAGCGAACGGTTGCTTGCGCTGCGCTTCGTCTATCGTCCCGCCCCGGGACGGGAATTGCCGTATCAGCCGCCGCTGTTTCCAGTGGAGCCGGTGCACGCCGCGCTGCAGGCGGAACTTCCCGAGGAGGGCGAGTCGTATGCCGGGCCGCGCACCTACCGGCTGGTGGTGACCGACACGGAGGGCAGGGAACTGGAGCGGCAAAGCGTCGAGCTTACCCCGAGTGTTCCCGTGGACCTGCCGAGCTGCGCTGATCATGAACCCCTGGCCTGGCGTTTCCAGTCGCTGCGCCTGTCGTACGATGAGGAAGGACTGCCGCGCCTGCAACTGACGTTGGACGGCGAGACCTTCGTTCACCACTCCGCGCCGATGCTGGTCGGCCCGCGCGACGATACCGTCTTCGAGGTAATGGCCTTCGATACCGAATACCAGCGCCATGATCTCGAGATCAGGTTGCGGGAACTGAACAACGAGACAGGATCGACCGGTTGCGGATAGCAATCGCTGAACAGACGTGTGCCACTGAGGAGAAGCTGGCCGAGTTGTCCTAAGCTTGGCACCACACATTGTGGTTGGGAGTGAATCCATGCGGCATCTCTTCGTGATGCGCCATGCCAAGGCGAAAAAGGGCGACGGTGACGTGAACGACCATCAGCGTCCGTTGCGCAAGCGGGGCAGGCGCCAGGCGGCCGCCATGGCCAAGGTGCTGCAGCAATGGCAGGCGCTGGAGGGCCAGATCCTCGTCAGCGATGCGGCGCGCACACGGGAGACGCTCGACGAGATCGCAGGGCAGCTGCAAGAACCCTCCCTGGTCGAACGGGCCCGCTTCGATGAGGCCCTCTACCACTTCGATGGCCAGGCACTGTTGGCGTGGCTGAAGGCCTTGCCAAACGAGGCCGACAGGGTGCTGGTGATCGGCCACAATCCGGCCCTGCTCGAGCTGGTTCACTGGCTCTGTGGGGAGGTACCTCAAGCGCTGCCCACCGGTAGCCTTTTGCATGTCACCCTGCCCGATACGCCCTGGTCGGCACTGGAGCAGCACTCTGCCGAGCTGGCAGCGAGACTGAATCCGGACGAGGCCAGCCATGCGCTCTTCAAGCGCAAGGCACCTGTGAAGCCTTCCTTGCGCAAGGTCGGTCTGGCCAAGCGCATTCGTGGGTTGCTGGAGCACCAGTACCGGATGGTCAGGGCCCTGGAGCCGGGCGTGATGGCTGGCGTCGATCCCGAGTTCCTGCACCAGTACCGCGTCAATCTGCGTCGCAGCCGAGCGATCGGCGAATCCGTGCTGGCCACCACCAAGGTGCCTGGCCTCAAGAAGATGCTGAAGCGGCTCAAGCGCCGCGCCCGAGCCACCAGCGAACTGCGTGACCTGGACGTGTTCCTGGAGAGCCTGACGGAGACCCCGCCTCCGCTTTCACCACGCTCCCACCAGGCCCTGGAGCGCTGGCTGCAGGCCCGCCACCAGGAGCAGCATGAGGCGCTGTGTCAGCAGCTCAGCACCCCCGACTATGACGAGGAGATGCAGGATTGGCACGGCTTTATCGCCTCCAAGGGCTTTCACAAGGCCTTGAGAAAGCTCTCGTCGAAGCGTATCGAGGCGGTACTGGACGAGCGCATCGCTGGCCATGACCAGGATCTGGCATCGCTCTCCATCGACAGCACCGACGAGGCCTTTCACGAGCTGCGCAAGAGCGTGAAGCGCATTCGCTACCTGGCCGAACTGGAGCCGCAGCGACAGAAGCGCTTCCTTGAAGGTTTGAAACACCGCCAGCGATTGCTCGGCGACTTGCAGGACCTCTGCACCCGCCAGGCCTGGATCGAGGTCTTCAGCACAAGCTCGCGCAACGCCCCCAGGCGAAAGCAGGAGTGCGATGCCTGGCGAGAAGCCCTCGAGGAGCAGAAGCGAGTATTTCGCGAGCAGGTTATCTCATTGGCGCCATTGGGCACCTGACCATGCCGCCTGTGGCACCGGGTTGAACTGCGGCACACGGCCCCCACGTTCTTCGAGTATCACCTTTTTTCGATCCCGGAGTTGAGATGACATCCACTGTACTGATTACCGGCGCCAACCGCGGCGTCGGTCTGGCTCTGGCCCGCCACTACCATGCCGCCGGCTGGGCGGTCATCGGCGTCTGCCGTTCCGGCGGAGAGGAGGTCGCCGAGCTTCGTGAGGTTGCCGATACCCTGATCGAGGGTATCGACGTGACCCGCGCCGAAGACGTCGCCCGCCTGCAACGGGAAGTCGCGGGGCGCCGCCTGGACCTGCTGATCAACAATGCCGGCAAGCTCAGGGACGAGAGCCTGGGCGAGATCGATTTTGACTCCATACGGGAACAGATGGAGATCAACGCCTACGCGCCGCTGCGGGTTACCGAGGCGCTGCTGAATAATCTGGGTGAGGGCGGCAAGGTCGCCAATATCACCAGCCGCATGGGTTCCATCGCCGACAACGACTCCGGCGGGCGCTATGGTTACCGCGCCTCCAAGGCGGCCCTCAACGTCTTCGGCAAGTCGCTGGCGGTGGACCTCGAGCCCCGCGGCATCGCCGTGGCCCAGATCCACCCCGGCTACGTGCAGACGCGCATGGTCAATTTCGGTGGCCTGATCAGCGCAGAGGAGGCCGCCGACGGCATTGCCCAGCGCATCGAAGAGCTCACCCTGCGTACCAGCGGTGGCTTCTGGCACAGCAATGGCGAGGAACTGCCCTGGTGAGGCTCTGCCTGTCTGGATGTCGATCTTAGCGAGAGTGGCGCTTCTGCAACTGTCCGCCCCAATTGGACCACTTCACTGCCTCTGCAGCTCGCCTCCCGTTGCCGTTCGATGGCTCTCCAGGCGGCGATGTGTCGGGGGGGAATCGACATGCTGCAAGCGGCATCGGGTTGACCTGTTATCCTGGATGCTATGCTAGGTCCTCGATGGCCTGGCGTCGGGCCGGTCGTGGGAGAAGCGCAAATCATGGGCAACAGGCTGGAAATCATGCATCTGCTGCAGCGTCACTTACCGGAAATGGTCCGTGAGTATGGTATTGACGACCTGGCCCTGTTCGGTTCGGTGGCGCGTGATGAGGCCGGAGAGACTAGCGATGTCGATATTCTGGTGGTCTTTGACGGCCCGGCGACGGCAGAGCGCTACTTCGGACTTCAGTTTTACCTGGAGGATCTGCTGGGGCGACCGGTCGATCTGGTGACCGACAAGGCGCTTCGCCCTGAACTCCGCCCTTACATTGAGCGTGAGGCCATGCATGTCTGAACGTCGATATCAGCGAGAGTGGCGTTTCTACATCGATGACATGATCAGCTTCGCCGAGAAGGTGCTGGCTTACACCGAAGGGCTGACGCAGGAAGACTTCGTCGAACACGACCTGACCTACGATGCCACCCTGCGGAATCTCGAGCTGATCGGAGAAGCGGCTACCCGAGTCCCTGATGAGGTCCGTTTGGCGAATCCCGATATTCCCTGGCGAATGATCATCGCCACTCGGAATCGTCTCATTCATGCCTATCTTGGTATCGATGACGACACCGTATGGAGCATTATCCAGACTCAAATCCCCGCACTTCTCGAAAGGCTTGAATCTCTCAAGCGCTGACCAACCTCGTCCGGCTTGTTCCATTGCCCAGCGGTTCCACCTCGATCTGCACCGGGATGCGCTCGTGCATCTCTTGCACGTGGGAGATCACTCCGACCCGGCGGCCCATCGCCTGAAGACCATCCAGCGCCTCCATGGCGAGCGCCAGGGATTGCGGGTCGAGGCTGCCGAAGCCTTCGTCGATGAACAGCGATTCAATCACCAGCTCACCGGATGCCATGGACGCCAGCCCCAGGGCGAGGGCCAGCGACACCAGGAAGGTCTCGCCGCCGGAAAGGGAGTGCACCGAGCGACGTTCGTCGCCCATGTCGAAGTCTTCTACCAGCAGGCCCAGCGGACTGCCGCCCCGCACCAGCCGGTAGCGGCGGCTGAGGCCGGCCAGGTGAGCGTTGGCGTGCTCCAGCAACTGCTCAAGGTTGTAGGCTTGGGCGATGCGCCGGAACACCTTGCCGTCGGCGGAGCCGATCAGCTCGCTGATCCGGCCCCAGCGGCGGTACTCGGCCTGGGCGGCGTCCAGCTCGGCCTGGCCGGCCTTGCGGCGCTCGCGTTTGCGGTCGTCATCGCTCAGCGCGAAGGCGGCGCTGTCGCGGGCCTGTTGAGCACCCTCGAGCCGGGGGGGCAGCTCGGCCCGGGCTTCCTCCAGGGCCTCGTGGCGGCGATGAATCTCGTTGGCCACGGCGTCGTCCAGCAGTGCTTCCTCGCTGTCGTCCTCGGTGAGTCCTTGATCTCGGCGGTGGCGCAGCAGGGCGTCGCGCCGCTCGGTCAGGGTGGCGGCGGCGCGGTGGCGGTCCCGGTCGGCCGCCTCGACCTGCTGCTCCTCCCGTCTTGCCTCTTCATCGGACTTGCCCAGCAGCCGCGCCAGGGTGGCATCGCTCAGCTCGGGGTGTGCCCGGCGCCAGTCGGCCAGTTCGCGGGTCAGGGTTTCATGCTCCTTGCGAAGCTTTTCGAGCTGGGCGGCCTCGTGCTGGGTTTGCTGGGCGAGGCGCTGGTGCTCTCGCTGGGCCTCGTGCAGCCGTGTCTGGGCACTGTCTCGCGTCTGGCGGGCGCTCTCCTGTCGGGCGTCGAGCTGCTGCTGCCAGGCATCCGGTGAGGTGTAGTCGCCGAGCCGGGCGGCGAGCCTCCGGGCGAGCTCATCGCGTTCCTTTCGCAGCGGTGGCAGCTGTTCGTCCAGTTCGGCCAGCTGCTTGTCGGCGCCGGTCTTTTCGGCGTCGAGGCGCGCCAGTGCCACTCGGCCCTCCTGCAGCGCCTGTTCCAGTGGGGCCAGCTCGGCCTCGGCCCGGGCCAGGTCATCCAGGCGCTGGCGCTGCTGCCGGCGCCGGGTGTCGCTCTGCTCACGCTGGTCCCGCAGCCAGCCTTCGCGTTCGGGTTCGCTGACGGCGGCGAGTTCCTCCTGAAGAGGGTGGGCCTCGTAAGCCTGGCGGGCCGCGTCCCGCTGCCGCTCGGCCGCTGCCAGGTCCTGCCGATGCTGGGTGAGGGCGGCCTCCACGGCGCGATACTCGCCCAGCCGTTCATCGCGCTGCTGCTGGGCCGTGTCGCGGGCCTGACGCGCCTCCTCGAGCTGGTCCGCCTCCTCCGCTTCCTGGGCCTTGAGCTGGGCGGCTTCGGGAGTCGCCGGCGGCTGCTGGCGCCAGGGGTGCTCCAGGCCGCCGCATACCGGGCAGGGCGCTCCCTCCTGAAGTGTTTCCCGAAGCTGAGCCACGCTTTCACTGCGCACGGCTCGGCTGCGCTCGACCAGCGCGAAAACCGTGTCGAGATGGCGCTGGGCCTCGTCCAGGCGCTCACGGGCGCTCCGGCCCTCAACAAGGAGCCTGTCCCGGCGGGCCTGCTCGTCGGCGACCTGCCTGGCCAGCCGATGCCGGGCCTGTTCCGTGCGGTCGAGCTCCTGCCAGAGGCTGGCCAGCTCGCCCAGGGCCAACTGGCGCTGGGCGGCCTGGTCGTGTGCTTCCTGGGTGGCCTGGCGGGCATCGTCGAGGCGTGGGTGATCGCCCACCAGCCGCTGGAGAGTCGCCTGCCACTCCTCACGCTGTCGCACTCGGGCCTGCTGGTTTCCCTCGGCCCTGCGATACTCGCGGGCCAGCGAATCGGCGTGTGCCTGCTGTCGGGTGCGGGCCGCCTCCAGGTCGGCAAGCTGCTTTTGCCGGGTGGCGAGGCGCTGGGCCTCGTCGCGGGCCTCGCGGAGTTGCGGTTCGGCCCGGCGGCGGGCCTCGGTGGTCTCGTTCAGGGCCTGCTCGGCCTGCGCCCGGGCGCTCTCCGCCGCCTGCTGCTCGGCGCTGGCGGCGTCTCGCGCCTTCACGGTCTCGGCGTGGGTCGCCTCCAGGGCGGCGATCTCGTCGGGCAGTTCGGCGTGGCGGATGAGGGCATGGCGCTGCGGGGCGATCAGCCGGCGCCAGTCGCGGTCGGCGCGCAGGTGAGCGAGTTCTTGCCACTCCTCCTGGGCCGTTCGCTGCTGTGCCTGGCCCTGGCGGTAGGCCTCGAGCAGGCGGGCATCGTCGTCGTGCCAGCGGCGCTTTGCCTTGAGCGTTTCCGCCTGGGCCTGCAGGTCATCGAGCGCTTGCCGGGTGGCCTTGGCAGCGAGCTCCAGCTCGGTGCGAGCTTCGGGCTCCGCGGGCAGGTCATCGGCCAGTTTTGCCTCCAGGGCATCCACGCTCTTCTTTGCCTCACTGGCGCGGCGGTAAGCGGCCATGGAAATCGACGAGTATTCGGCGGTGCCGGTGAGGCGCTCGAGCAGGTCGCTGCGTTCGTTGTCGTCGGCCTGGAGGAAGGCGGCGAACTCGCTCTGGGCGAGCAGCACGGCGCGGGTGAACTGGTCGAAGGTGAGCCCTAGACGCTGTGGCAGCAGACGATCGAACTCTCGCTTCTGGGTGGTAAGCAGGCGGTCGTCGTCGAGATCGCGCAGCGACTGTTCGGCTTTCTGCAGCTTGCCACCGACCTTCTCCCTGGCGCGGCGCACCGACCAGCGGGCGCGGTAGCGACGCCCGTCGCGGCCCAGGAAGTCCACCTCCGCATGGCCGGCGGCAGTGCCGCGTCGCAGCAGGGTGCGTGGGTCGCTGGGTGTCAGGGTGGAGTCCGGGGTGTCGTCGATCTGGCTGTCGCGGGCCGGTGCCTGGCGTAGCCGCGGCGTGCCGCCGTAGAGCGCCAGGCACAGCGCATCGAGCAGCGTGCTCTTGCCGGCGCCGGTAGGGCCGGTGATGGCAAATAGGCCGGCCTCGCGCAGCGGGGTCGTGGTGAAGTCGAGCTCCAGCGGGCCGGGCAGGGAGGCCAGGTTCTCCAGGCGCAGGGCGAGGATCCTCATGGGCGGCCCTCCCCGGTGGCATCGTCCTCGGTATCGAGCACGTCCTGTCTAAGCCGGTCGAAGTCAGCGATCACGTCGTCATCCGGCGGCTGCCCCCAGCGGGACTCCCAGGTGCGCTCGAAGAGCTTGCGCGGGCCGAGGGTTTCCAGGTCGACTCGCGCCGGCGTCGTTTCCCCCTCGACACGAGGCAGGCGGCGTTCCAGACGCAGCAGGCGTAACGCCTTGCCCTTGAGGGCCGCTTCCACCCGGGCGCGCAGGTCGGGGATCGGAGTATCGAGCTCGACCCGCACCTCCAGCCAGGGCCAGCGTTCTCTAGGCATCGCCGGGTCGTCTTCCAGGGCCTCGAGCTCGGTCAGCACGTTATCGAGGGGCGCGGGGCCGATACGGTGCATGGCCACCGGGCGAGGCACGGGGAGGGTCTCGGTCGCGGCCAACGCTTCGTCGTCGAGGGTGACGTCCACCACCTGGTGAGGGTAGGCCACCTCGCTGAAGTCCAGCGGCAGGGGGCTGCCGCTGTAGCGGATACGCGCCTCGCCGACCTGTTGGGCGCGGTGCAGGTGTCCCAGCGCCACGTAGGCGATGTCCTCCGGGAAAAGGGAAGCGGAAATCGACTCCTCGCCGCCGATCACGATGGGTCGCTCGCTGGCCTCGGAAACGGCCGCGCCGTGCAGGTGGGCGTGGCTCATGGCCACCAGGGCCTGGCCGGGCCGGCGCCGGTGGCGGGCGGTCTCGACCAGTTGGGTGTGGACGCGACTGATGCCGGCGACATAGTCGTTGCCTTCCTCGCCGTTGGGGGGCGCGATGCCGTTGCCGGTGACTTCGGCAGGGCGCAGGAAGGGCAGCGCCAGGCACCAGGCGCGGGTCTCGCCGTCCTCGTCGGTGAGCGGCACCAGCAGGCGCTCGGCGTCCAGGCGGCCGTCGTCCAGCCAGCGGACCCGACCCAGGGCGTGGGTGCGCAGGCTGCGCATCAGCGGGGCGGGCAGTTCGATGCGGTTGCCGCTGTCGTGGTTGCCGGCGATCAGTACGATGTCGAGCCGCGGCAGCCGCTCGTGGGCGGAGACGATAAAGTCGTAGAGAAGCTCCTGGGCGCGCAGCGAGGGATTCACCACGTCGAAGATGTCGCCGGCCACCAGCAGGGCATCGGCGCGGCGTTCCACCAGGGTATCGAGCAGCCAGGTCAGGAAGGCGCAGTGCTCGGCATGGCGCTCCTGGCCATGGAAGCTCTGGCCCAGGTGCCAGTCGGCGGTATGGATCAGTTTCAGCATGGGCTTCCCGGTGTTCCGTCACGCGGTCGAAAGGCCTTAGTCTAACCCGAGCACCGCCGGTGAATCAGGAGCCCATGATGCGCGATACCCCCTTGCACGACTGGAACCTCAGCCCGAGCGAGGCCATCGCCCTGCAGAAGCGCCTGGCCTCTAGCGTGGAACGGGCCGACCGCCTGGATCCGGTGAGGCGCATCGCCGGCGTGGATATCGGCTTCGAGCAGGGCGGCGATATCACTCGGGCAGCGGTGGTGGTGCTGGCCTGTCCGCCCGGCCCCGGGGGCGAGTTCGAGGTGGTGGAGCAAGTCGTGCATCGCGAGCCGACGCGCATGCCCTATGTGCCGGGGCTGCTCTCGTTTCGCGAGGTGCCGGCGGCGCTGGGCGCCTTCGAGCGGCTGGAGGTGACGCCCCAGTTGGTGATGGTGGATGGCCAGGGGATTGCCCACCCGCGGCGGATCGGTGTGGCCAGCCACCTGGGGCTGTGGCTCGACCTGCCCACCATCGGCGTGGCCAAGTCGCGGCTGTGTGGGCGCCACACTGAGCCGGGGCCGGCGCGAGGCGACTGGACGCCGCTGGTGGATGGCGCGGATGACGAAGTGATCGGCGCGGTGTTGCGCTCGCGGGAGAAGGTGAAGCCGATCTTCGTCTCTTCGGGGCACCGGGTGGCGCTTGCCACGGCGCTCGAGTGGGTCACGGCCTGTCTTGGGCGCACCAAGCTGCCGGAGCCGACGAGAATGGCGGATCGCCTGGCGTCGAGGCGTGGCGAGTAGGCCGGACAAGCCGGAGGCGCATACGGCGTCTGCCACCCGCGCTCGCCGCGCTATCGTCTGGTGGGCCTGAAAACGGGTATCCTGGCAAGGTGCCCTATATACTTCCCTTCCGCTTCTCTCTTGAGCTGACCATGTCGACAGTGCCCGATCCCCTTGATGCCACCCGTGCCTGGCTGGAGACCTTCGTGGTCGCCCGCGATGTCTGCCCCTTTGCCGGTCGCGAGGTGGCTCGCGACACCATTCGCTACGTTGCGGTGCCGGCTCACGACCGCGAGGCGGCACTGCTGGCGCTGTTCGATGAGTGCCGCCGCCTGGATGAGACACCCGAGGTAGAGACCACCCTGCTGGTGCTGACCGAGGGGCTCGAGGACTTCGACGACTACCTGGATCTGCTGGCCATCGCCGAGGCGCTGCTGGCCGAGCAGGGGTATGAGGGCATCTATCAGCTGGCGAGTTTCCATCCGGATTACGTCTTTGCGGATGCCGAGCCCGAAGATCCCGCCAACTTCACCAACCGTTCGCCCTTCCCGATGTGGCACCTGCTGCGCGAGGCGGGGCTGGAGCGGGCCCTGGCCCACCATCCGGACCCGGCGAGCATTCCCGAGCGAAATATCTCGGTGATGCGCGAGCTGGATCACGCCACTCTGGCGCGCGAGCTCGCCGCGCTGAAGGGCGCCTGATCTGCCCCTTCTCGGTACCAGTCTCCTTGTATAGGGATGAGTGCATCCCCATGGTGTATGGTGAAGTGGCAATTCGTTACCCCTGACTACGAGAAGGAGTCGACATGAGCATCAAGAAATCTGGCAGCGCCGTCTGGCAAGGCGGTCTCAAGGATGGCAAGGGGACTGTGTCCACCCAGAGCGGCGTGCTACAGAACGTCTCCTACAGCTTTGCCAAGCGTTTCGAGGGCGAGGCAGGCTCCAACCCGGAGGAGCTGCTCGGTGCCGCCCATGCGAGCTGCTACTCCATGGCCTTGTCGCTGATTCTGGGCGAAGCCGGCCTGACTGCCGAGCGTATCGCCACCGAGGCGAAGGTATCTCTGGAGGAGGTCGAGGGCGGTTTCGCCATTTCCGCCGTTCATCTCGACACCGTGGCGAAGATCCCGGGTGCCGACGAGGCGGCCTTCCAGGATGCGGCCGACAAGGCCAAGGAGGGTTGCCCCGTGTCCAAGCTGTTCAACGCCGAGATCACCCTGCAGGCCAAGCTGGAAGGCTGAACCCTGCCCCGGCCCTTGATGGGTCGGGTATCAGTTGGCATCAATGCCGGATCCATCCCAGGGTGGCTCCGGCGTCTTTTTGGGGTGTCTAAGACGAGGGCGAGGACATCCCGCGCCGGGCGGCCTTCACCAGGGCGCGGATCAAGCGTTGCTGCGGTCGATTGAAGACCAGCCACTCGGGGTGCCATTGCACGCCGATCAGGAACTCGTGGTTGCGTGATTCGATGCCCTGCACCAGGCCGTCGCGGTCTCGGGCGACGATCTCGATGCCCTTGCCCGTCCGCTGCACCGCCTGATGGTGCAGACTGTTGATGCGACACCAGCTTACCTTGAGGATGCGATGCAGCTGGCTGTCGGCGACGATGTCGACGGTCTTGCGCGGCAGAACCGTGCGTCGGCGCTTGAGTCCTTCATGGGTGGTGTAGATGTCCGGATCCAGGGTGCCGCCCTGGTAGACGTTGATCAGCTGGGCGCCGCGGCAGATACCCAGTACCGGCTTGCCTTGCGGGATGAAGCGTTCCAGCAGCTCGAGTTCCAGCTCATCACGTTGCGGGTCAACACGGACGTCGAGTTTCACCTCGGCGTCGTAGAGGTGTGCCTGGATGTCGTCGCCACCGCCGATGATCAGGCCATCGAGTGCTTCGGGAAAGGGACGCATGGGCGACAGACGCCGCGGTCGACCGCCGTGGCGCCAGATGGCGAACCAGTCGAACCACCAGGCGATCCGGCTCTTGGCATCGGAGGTGGTAATGCCGATCAGGGGGCGCGTCGCGAGGCTCATTGGCGAGACACCCAACGGCGCAGCCGAGTCAGCCAGCGGCGCGGGGCCGAGGGACGGTGACGGGCAAGAAACTGCTCGCTACGCTCGGCCAGCGTCGCCGGCGTGGTGGCCAGCCGCTCGACCTCCAGCCAGCGATTCCACTCGGCGACCGCACCCCAGCCCGGTTCGGAAAGCTGGGCATTGGGCAGGCGATAGTGGAAGGTCGGTCTCGCCTTGACCAGCTTGTTGCGCAGCAGCTCGTGGGGATGGTCCGGACGCAGATGGGCGAACAGCGGCAACATGTCCAGCTCGCGATTGCGGGTCGGGTTGTCGGCCAGGTAATCGTCGATCAGGGTGTCCACGTCCGGGGCGTAATCCGGGTCGAGCACCCTGAGAGCGTAGGCCCGCGGGAACGGGTTGGCATGCGGTAGCACTTCCCGGGTGATGTCCACGTGAATCTGCTCGCGCAGCCAGGCGGCGGTCAGCATGTAGGCGCGAAGGTAGGCCAGCACGCTGTCTGCCTCGAGGCTCGGTACTTCGGGGTTGAGATGCAGACCGAAGCCATAGAGGATGCTGGCGTCGGTGCCCTTGGCCCCGCGATGGCGCAGCGCCTCGAAGAGGGCGTCGAGATCTCCCAGTTCGTCCCAGGGCACCGGCGGACAGACGATCTCGGTGGGCACCAGGCCGGTGACCACATCGCCGATCAGCTCCCGGGTCCGGGTATGGAAGTCCAGGCGCATGCGTTCCCATTCGCTGTCGCCAATGGCATCGGCACTCATGATGGTCTCGTCGGGATGGGCGTACTGGGTATCCAGCTCGATCCCGAACTCCCCCCAGCGGGTGTCGGTCACCTTGAGTCGATGGGGACTGAGTACCTCTACCTTGCCGCCGAACAATTCGCGCACGAGCTCTGCTGTTTCCTTGGGTGGCAGGCCAGCGAACTCGATCTCGACCCCGACGCTTCGCGTCTTGCCGTCGGCATTGCAGGGCTCAGGTGGCGATTGGGGCGTCATGACGGCATCCTGTAAGGCACGATGGCGGCATCCTACCATACTGCCTTGGGAATCATGATGTGGCCCGGGCCGCCGTTCGTTCGCCATGGAGTCGACATGCAAGGGAAACGAGATGCCAGGGAGTAGAAAGAGTGCCTGAAGCGAGACGCCTGTTCGTTGTTGTTCGCGGCCTGCTGACCGGGCTGCTGCTGATGCTGTTGTCGACGGTCGCCTCGGCCCAGACGCTATCCCTGCCAGGCCTGACACCGGGGGGCGGCGACGAGTCGGCCTCCCATGACCCCCAGGCCTTCCAGGCTTCATTGGAAGAAGTGATCACCACCCTCGAAGATGCCGAACAGCGCCAGGCCCTGCTGGAGAACCTGCGTCAGTTGCAGCAGGTCCATGATCCGGCGGCCGAGGAGGCCGGTGTCGTGCGTCCTCAGGGTTTGCTGGGCGCCCTGGCGGAGACCATCAGCGAGCTCGGTGAGCAGGCCGAGGGTGGCCATTTGCCATTGGCTGAGTGGCAGCGTCAGCTGAAACAGGGATGGGCCGACCTGGTGGCCCTGATGATCCAGACCGGCAACGCGGAGCTGCTGCGCTTCGTCATCGAGTTGACCGTGTTGCTGGTGATCTGGGTCGGGCTCTTGGTGATATTGATCGCCCTGGGACGACTGCTGGCCAAGCGCCGGGGCTGGCCTCTGGACCTGCCCCGGGACCCTCGTGCCGGCCTGCTGGTGGTCCATTTCCTGCGCCGCATGCTGCCCTGGGCGTTGGCATTCCTGCTGGTACTCGGTATCGCCCAGCTGGTGCCGGAGAGTTCGGGGCGTACCGCGACTCTGGTCATTGCCTATGTAACGCTCTGCGGGCGGACCCTCTCGGTGGTGGTGGAGACGGTGATCTCGGTGTTCACCAACGGCCATCGCTTCATCGCCGTACAGATCCTGCAGAAGCAGAGCCTGAGGCCGCTATTTGTCATCGGGGCGCTGATCGCGCTGGGCGATGCCTTCAACTCCGGCCGTCTCTCGGGAATCATGGGCAGCGATCTGGCGAGCCTGATGTCCGTGCTGGCCAATGTGCTGGCGGCGCTGATCAGCGGGCGCTTTATCCTCCGCTTCAAGCGTCCGATCAAGCACATGATCCGCAATCGTCCTTATACCCTGCGGCGCGACAGCGGCAGTTCCTCCGAGGTGGTGCGACTGGTGGGCGGCCTGTGGCATGTGCCGGCGCTGCTGCTGGTGGGGGGCTCGTTGCTGGCGATCTTCATTACAGGCGGCGACGTCGGAACGGCATTGGCCCGTTCGATCATCTCGGCGTCGCTGCTGGTGCTGACACTTGTGGTCACCGGCCTGATCCGTCGGCATGGCGAGCGGCGTTCAAAGGCGCGTCGGCTTAGCGACTATCGCAAGCGCCTGGAACGCTTCGGCTATGCGCTGGCTCATGTCCTCGCCTGGATCGCTTTTGCCGAGCTCTCGCTGCAGGTGTGGGGGGGCTCGCTGATCGGCATCGGCCAGCAGGGTGTGGCCAGCGTGCGTATCGGCCAGGCCCTGCTGGCCATCGGCTTTACCGTGCTGCTGGCCTGGCTGATCTGGATCTTCGCCGACACCGCCATCCAGCGTGCCCTGACCAGTCCGGCGCGTGCCAGGGGGCGCCGAGTCAACCTGGCACGTGCGCAGACCATCACGCCGATGATCCGCAACATCATCTTTGCGACCATCGTGATCATCGCCGCGATCGTCGGCCTGGCCAACCTCGGGGTGAACGTCACGCCGCTGCTGGCCGGTGCCGGGGTGATCGGCCTGGCCGTCGGTTTTGGCGCCCAGACACTGGTGCAGGACCTGATCACCGGGATCTTCATTCTCATCGAGGATTCGTTGGCGGTAGACGACTTCGTCAGGATCAACGGCCATATCGGCACCGTCGAGGGGCTGACGCTGCGCACCGTGCGCCTGCGCGATCTGGATGCCATCGTCCATATCATCACTTTCAGCCGCATCGAATCCATCCACAACATGTCTCGCCAGTTCGGTATCGCCCTGATGCGGGTCCGCGTCCCCTTCGACATGAAGATCGATGATGCCACCACCCTGATGCAGGAGACCGCCCTGGAGCTGCGCAAGGATCCGATGATGCGCCACTACATCTGGTCGCCGCTGGAGATGCAGGGCATCGACAGCTTCGATGACGGCTGCGCCATCCTGCGTATGCGCTTCCGCACGGCCCCGGAGATGCAGTGGGACGTGGCGCGGGCCTTCAACCTGCTGCTCAAGCAGCGCATGGAAGAACAGTCCGTCGATCTTGGCGTGCCGAGGCTCAGCGTCAGCATGGAAGGGCAGGGCGGAGGCCGCCTGGACGGGGCCGGCGAGGGCGCCGAGGCGCGCGACGCCAGCGGCCGGATGCCCGGTGAGGCCGGTGTCGCCGACCCCGCCGGTGATACCAGTGCCCGGGGCGGCTCCCCGGATCCCGCCTAATCTCCATGGCGACCCACCAGATCACGGTCGAGCGCCGGGACAGCCTGCATCTCAAGGTCTCCCGTGTGCTCCGCGAGGAGACCTCTCACCGGCTGGACGTGTTCCTCTTTGTGCCCGCCGACCTGGGCCTGAGTCCTCATGTGCTCTCTGAGGAGGCGTTCTACCATGGCGCAATCCATGTCAAGCGGACCTACTACAGCGACCGCCACCAGCTGCCGCTGGTGATGAGTCGCCTGGCGGGCAAGCGGCTCGATGCCGATCAGTACCGCCTGGGACTGAGCCTCTATGCCTACCAGTACGTGGTGGCCCTGGAGCGCTCCACCCAGTCGCTGCTGGAGCTTTCGCGCCGGGTGCGAGCGTCTGACAGGCGCGGCGACGACAGGACGACGAAGGCACAGGACGCTGCCCATGCTGGATCGGCCCAGGCCGAGAAGGAGGTCGAAGGGCTACGTACCCGCCTCGAAGAGACCACCGATCTGGCGCGGGGTATCCTGGGACGACTGCGCCGCCAGGAACCGTCCGACGAGAGCCTGCATCACTATTTTGCCAATATCGACAATTATCTCTCCTGGTTCACCGAGCAGAACCTGCTGGCGCTGGTGGCCCACCTGCCACGAGGCAACGGCTACCGGGAAATCCGCGAGGGTCTGTTGACGATCTGCCGCGACGAGATCGAGCATCGCCGGACACGGGAGTACAATTCCGAGCGGGTCATTCGGGACCCTACCCGGATGTCCAACAAGATGCGCCTGCTGAGGCGGCTGATCGAGTATCCCGTGACCCTCAAGCAGCGTAGCCAGGAGCTCGGTGGCGGCGAACAGAAGGCGCTAAAGGCGTTCGTCACGGCGGTGGTGATGAGCTTCGTCTCCCTGGGCCTGCTGCAGGCCCGTGAGTCCCTGGGTGACATTACTGCGCTCTTCGTGCTGACCCTGGCGGTGATCTATGCGCTGCGCGAGGTATTCAAGGATGATCTGCGCATCACCCTGTGGCGCTGGCTGCGCCGGGGCCGTCCCAAGTGGCGCCGCCGCTACCTGGACCCCACCAGCAATGCCGTCCTGGGTCGCCAGCTCGAGTGGTTCGATTACCAGCGCTATAGCCGGCTCGATGAGCAGATCCGCCGGGTGCGCAAGCGCAACCTGGCACAGCGCGAAGAGGTCGTGCTGCGTTACCGCTCCAGCTCGCGCATGTCGCCGACGCGCTTCCTCAGCGGCTACGACCGTACCCGGGAGACCCTGACTCTGGACCTCTCGTCGCTGGCACGGCTGATGGACAAGGGCAGCCACGATGTCTACCGGCTAGAGGAGAAGGGGCAAGTGGTTCGCGAACCGGTGGAGAAGCGCCACCTGATCAACCTGGTGATCCGCGAGGTGGAGGGCGACGCCGCGCCACTGCTGCAGCGCTGGAAGATCGTCATGAGCCGCTCGCGAATCGTTGATGTGGAGCTGGTGCACGAGGAGGGCCCCGGGCACGAAGCCTAACGGGGTGCCTGGCCCATGGCGCTTCGTGTTCAGGCCAGGTTCACCCTGAAGGTCTGTACGTTCAATATCAAAGCGTGCTGTCTAAGACCTCCTGACGGCAATGCATGTAAGATGATTAATAGGAGGATCGGAGAAAAGATGAACAAGGCTAAAAATGTTTCTGATTTGATAGGGCGGGCTGTTTATGGTCTCATCAGCTTAAGTTTGGGGGTCATCAGTCTCACAATGATGGGTGTTGCCTTATGGGATATATGGCTCTCGGTACACGAAAGAACATTGCTTGTTGCAGCCCTTCTTAATGCCATCGGCTTGATCGTGATTGGAATGGCTGTTTTTGATGTGTCCAAATTCTTGTTGGAGGAGGAAGTTTTTAGCAGCAGTGCTAAAAAGTCGCCTGAAAAACAGCGGCAGGCCTTGTTGAAATTTCTCGTTATTATTGCCATTGCGGTAAGTCTGGAATCCTTGGTTTTCATGTTTGACGCCGGGTCGCAAGATATTACCATGTTGATTTACCCCACTTTCTTGTTGATTTCAGCTGTCTTGTTGGTGGTCGGTATTGGTGTGTATCAGAGGTTGACACGTGACGAGGGCAAGTAGCCGTCAGAAACATATGGCGACATGTTCTCGAATTTTTTTAGTGGCGTGATTTATTGAACATATCACAAGCCTTGGGGAAAGAATAAGAATATGGCTGAAAGTGATTTTGTGAAATTTATCCATTCCGCGTTTTCATATAAATCTTGCCCGTGACCGCTCGTGGAGGTGCCGATGAAGCGTTTGGTTACAGGGGAGTCCAGGCCTCAAGCCTCGGCCGAAAGAAGCCCTTGAACTGGTCGCAGAATATCCCATTGCCCTCCTCCACGAGGGGTGATCGTCGTCATGGGGGGCACCTTGGTGAACGTTGCAGTGAGGCCTCGGAGGTCGTGCTACAGCGCCTCCTCCAGCAGCATGGCGAGTCGCTTGTGGTGCAGGGCATCGGCGGCCGCGTCGTAGGACGGGGCGTCCTTGGCGGTGAAGCCGTGGGCTGCACCCCTGTAGAACTCCGTGGTGAAGTGCACGCCGGCCCGGGCCAGTGCCTCGTCCGTGCGGGCGATCTGCTCGGGGGGCAGCAGCGCATCCTGGTCGGCATGGCCGAGATAGACCCGCGCCTCGATGGTATCGACCCCATGCACGGGACTGTCGGGGTCGTCGGCCTCTGCCAGGCGAGCCGAGTGGAAGCCGGCCGCGGCGGCCACGCGGCCGGGGTGCTGTGCCGCCATGCGCAGTGCGAAGGCGCCGGTCATGCAGTAGCCGACCACGCCCACCTTGCCGGGCGCGAACTCGGCTTCGCTATCGAGGCAGCTCAGCAGGGCGGTGAAGTCTCGAGTCTGTGCCTCGGGTGTCAGGCGGGCGGCATACTCGAGCAGGGTCGGTCGCACGTCCGGGTCGCGAAAGGTCTTGCCCTCCGGTACCACGGTCCCCGCCGCGTCGCGGTAGTAGAGGTTGGGCATCAGCACGGCGTAGCCGTGGTCCGCGACCTGCCGGGCCTTCTCGTGATAGCAGGGGCGCAGGCCGCCGATATCGGTGAACAGCACCACGGCCGGCAGTGGGCCGGCGGCGTTATCGGGCGTGACGATATGGGCGTCGATGGTGCCGTCGGCGGCGGGAATGTCGATGGCGCGAGACATGAACAGGCTCCGAAGTTTCGATAGTGAGTGATGAAAGCGTAGCCGTGGCCACTAGTCGTGCAGGGCCTCGGGACTCAGGTTCTCGGGCCCGAAGGAGTCCGGCAACAGCGCTTCCATGTCGTACGCCTTGAGCAGCCGACCCTCGGCGTCCACCACCCGGATGCGGGTCTCGGTGGTGGCGAACTCGCGGATGCGCTGGCGGCAGTCACCGCAGGGCGTGCAGAGGTGCCGGCCGGGGCCGATCACCCAGACCTGGCGCAGCTTGCGTTCGCCGGCGCTGGCCATGGCGGCGATGGCCGAGGCCTCGGCGCAGATCCCCTTGTAGTGGGCCACCTCCACGTTGGCGCCGGCATAGCGGGTGCCGCTTTCGCTGACCACCAGGGCGCCCACCGGGTGACGAGAGTAGGGCGCATAGGCGTGGTCGCGCACCTCCAGCAGTGCCGCGACGATGGCGGGGTCGGGGGAATCGTTCATGGCGTTGCTCCCTTGGCCGCATCATCGCGCAGCACGCTCTCCAGAGCGATCCGCATCATGTCGTCGAAGCTGCGCTCTCGCGCGGTGCTGTCCAGGGAGTCGCCCCTGAGGATATGGTCTGACACGGTACAGACGGTGGCCGCGCGGGCACCGAACTCGGCGGCGACGCCGTAGAGGCCGGCGGCCTCCATCTCCACGCCGACGATGCCGTAGCGCCTGAGCAATTCGGCGGTCTCGGGGCGCGGGTCGTAGAAGAGATCCGCCGAGAAGAGGTTGCCGATCCTCGTCGCCACGCCGAGGCCATGGGCGGCGTCGGCCAGGGCACGGGTCAGGGCGAAGTCGGCGATGGCGGCGAAGTCCATGCCGCCGAACCGCGTCCGATTGACCCCCGAGTCGGTGCAGGCGCCCAGGCCGATCACCACGTCACGCAACGCCACATCGTCGCGAACCGCACCGCAGGAGCCGACCCGGATCAGCGTGCCGACATCGTATTCGGTTATCAGCTCCTTGGCATAGATGGAGGCCGAGGGAATGCCCATGCCATGGCCCATCACCGAGATCTCGCGACCCTTGTAGGTGCCGGTGTAGCCGGCCATGCTGCGCACCGTGTTCACCTGACGGACCTCGTCGAGAAAGGTCTCGGCGATGTACGTTGCACGCAGCGGGTCGCCGGGCAGCAGCACGGTATCGGCGAAGTCGCCGCGTTCGGCGTTGATATGGGGCGTTGCCATAAGTGGCCTCCCGTGGCGTTGGATAGCGGGGTGGAAGACAAGGCGGACGGAAGGAAACGGGGGCCGTCGTCCATGGTGGCGAAGCCCGGAGTCACGGGGCCTCCCGACGGATGATGTCGTGGATGAGGGGTGGCGCGGTGCCGGCACTTTCGCCCACCTTGATGGCGTCGCGTACCTGGCAGGCGGCCCGGTCGGCGTCCGCGGTGCTGGCGGCATGGACCAGCGCCAGCGGGCGCTCGGCGTCCACCACCTCGCCCAGGGCGGCGATGCGCGACAGCCCGACGGCGGGATTGATGGCCTCCCCGGGCGCTCGCCTTCCGCCGCCCAAGGCCACCACGGTCAGGCCAAGGGCACGAGTGTTCATGGCCTGGACCCGGCCAGGGTGCGCGGCATACACCGCGAGGGTCACCGGCGCTTCGGGCAGGTGGTGGCCGGGGCGTTCGAGCAGATCATTGGGGCCGCCGAGACCGGACACCATCTGCGAGAAGCGTTCGGCGACCGCGCCCGAGGCCAGCGCCTCGTCAAGACGTTCCTCAGCGGCCTCCCGGGAGTCGACCAGCCGGCCGGCCAGCAGCAGTTCGGCGGAGAGTTCCCGGGTTACCTTCAGCAGGCGGCCATGGCGTTTCTCGCCGGTGAGCAGGCGAAGCGCCTCACGCACCTCGAGGGCATTGCCGGCACTGGGCGCCAGTGGTTGACTCATGTCGGTGACCAGCGCCGTGGTCGGCGTGCCGGCCTGGGTGGCGACCTTGGCGATCGAGTGAGCCAGTTCCAGAGAGGCGTCGTGGGTGGGCATAAAGGCCCCGCTGCCGGTCTTGACGTCCATCACCAGGGCATCCAGGCCACAGGCCAGCTTCTTGCCGAGGATCGAGCTGACGATCAGCGGAAGCGACTCGACGGTGGCGGTGACGTCGCGCACCGCATAGAGGCGCTTGTCGGCGGGAGCAAGGTCGCCCGTCTGACCGATGATCGCCACGCCTACCTCCTTGACCAGCCGGCGGAAGGTGGCGGTGTCCGGGGTGACCGAGTAGCCGGGGATCGACTCGAGCTTGTCCAGGGTGCCGCCGGTGTGCCCCAGGCCGCGGCCGGAGACCATCGGCACGTGCCCGCCGCAGGCGGCGATCCAGGGGCCGAGTACCAGCGAGACGAGATCGCCCACGCCGCCGGTGGAGTGCTTGTCCAGCACCGGCCCGGGCAGGTCGAGGCCGGACCAGTCGAGCACCTCTCCGGAGTCGCGGATCGCCTCGGTCAATGCCACCGTCTCCGCGTCGTCCATGCCCCGCAGGAAGACCGCCATGGCCAGGGCTCCCACCTGGGCATCCGAGAGGCTGCCATCACTGATACCGGTGACCAGCTGCCGGATGGCGTCGTGGCCCAACGAGTGGCCGTCACGCTTGGTGCGGATCAGCTCCTGGGGAAGTGCCTGGGTGCCCATCAGTAGCCCCCGGATGTCACGCTGCCTCCGTCGTCGGCACGCAGGGTTTCCAGCAGGTTGCCGAGTAGCCCCGAGGCGCCGAAGCGGACGTGGGCCGGTGTGATCCACGCTACGCCCATCAGGCGCTCGGTGAGTTGCAAGTAGGCCAGGGCGTCCTCGACGGTGCGCAAGCCGCCGGCGGCCTTGAAACCCACGTCGCGGCCGCTGTCACGGATGGCACTCAGCAGGATCTCGGACGCTTCCAGGGTGGCATTGACCGCTGCCTTGCCGGTAGAGGTCTTGAGGAAATCGGCGCCACCCTCCAGGGCCAGCTCGCTGGCGCGACGGATCAGGTCCGGATCCTTCAGCTCCCCGGTTTCCAGGATCACCTTGAGCAGTGCATCACCGGCGGCCTGCTTGCACGCTGCGACCAGTTCGCGGCCGGTCTCCTCGTCGCCGGCCATCAGGGCGCGCCACGGAAAGACCACGTCCACCTCATCGGCGCCGGAGGCCGCTGCCGCGCGGGTCTCCCGGGCGGCCGCCATGATGTCGTCGCCGCCGTGGGGGAAGTTGGTCACCGTGGCCACCTTGACGATGCCCTCGAGGCCATGGGCCTTCAGCGCGCGGCATGCGGTGACCACGAAGGCCGGGTAGATGCACACCGCCGCCGGTGTGCCGGCAGGCGTCTTTGCCTGCTGGCAGAGGGCCTCGATGGTGGCATCGCTGTCGTCGTCGTTGAGGCTGGTGAGGTCCATCAGCGCCAGGGCCTGGCGCGCGGCTTGTTGCAGTTCGGTCATGGAATCGTCCCGTAACGATATTATCGGAGCCACGGCAATTACCGTGGCGCGTACCGGCCTCGTCAGCCATCCTTTTCAGAAGCCGACGATAGAGGCCGACGTCAGATGGGAGAGGGTGCCGGCCAGCACCGAGCCGGCCCCGAGGCCAGTCCGCCGCGCGTCACCGCGAACAGAATCGAGGCGGTCGATGAGGTTATCACTGACGGCCACGTCGAGGCACTGCCTCAGGACGCGGACAGGGCCGCGCCGGATGCCCGGCCGGCCTGGCGCGAGCCTCAGAAAGCTGTCCGGAATCAAGGCAGAGCGGGCAAAGAGTTGCTAACGTATAGGGCACGATAGAAACAATATTGCCCGTTTATTGTCCGGAGACCGCATCCCATGCAAGCTGCAGACGTCATGACCACCAACGTGATCACCGTTACCTCCGACGCTGAAGTCAGCGAGATCGCCAGCCTGCTGGTAGAACACGGTATCAGTGCCGTGCCGGTAATCGATGCCGACGACCAGGTACTCGGTATCGTCAGCGAGGGAGACCTGATGCGCCGGGTCGAGAATGATTCGGACCAGCACAAGTCCTGGTGGCTGAAGCTCTTCGGCGGTGGCAGCAACGCCGTGGATTACGTCAAGAGCCATGGCCGCAAGGCCAGCGAGATCATGACGCCGACCCCGCTCACCGTTACCGAGGATGAGCCGTTACACCGTATTGCCTCGTTGCTCGAGAAGCGTCGTATCAAGCGTGTGCCGGTGGTGCGCAATGGCAAGCTGGTGGGCATCGTCAGCCGTTCCAACCTGCTTCGCGGCTTCTCGGTGAACCGTCAGCCGGCTGCTGGCGGTGATGATCGCGATATCCGCGATGCCATCCTCAAGGAGGTGGATGATAACACCGGCGTGATGGTCGACCGGCTGAACGTCATCGTGGCCGATGGCAAGGTACAGCTTTGGGGGCTGGTGGACAGCAAGGAGCAGCGACAGGCCGTGCAGGTCGCGGCGGAGAACATTGCCGGTGTGACGGAGGTGGAGAACAATCTGGGGTTCATGCCACGGGGTATGGGCGGTTACTGAGGCCCCTCGGCCTCGACGCATACCAACGCCTGCCACAGCAAGCGGGGCGGCCATCTGGCCGCCCCGCTCTCATGAAGGGCACGTTACCCTCGCCTTCGAGGAGGACGCCTCGACATTCTATCCGTCGGCGCCCTGCACCTTGGCCAGAGCCGTTTCCAGGCTCTCGAGGGTCCGCTCCGGGTGGTGGAGCTTGTCGAGGCCGAACAGGCCGATGCGAAAGGCGCGATAGTCCTCGCCCTCGTCACACATCAAGGGGACTCCCGCCGCCACCTGGACACCGGCGGTGAGAAACTTGCCGACGATGCCTTCGTCCTCGGTGTAACAGACCACAACGCCAGGCGCCTGGAACCCCGGTGCCGCCACGCTGCGGAAACCGTGCTCGTCAAGCATGCCGCGCACCCGTTGCCCGACCTCCCACTGCTCGTCGCGCACCTTGTCGAAGCCGTACTGCCGCGTCTCGCGCATCACGTCGCGCAGTTGTCGCAGGCCGTCGGTGGGCAGGGTGGCGTGATAGGCGTGGCCACCGGCCTCGTAGGTTTCCATGATCGACAGCCACTTCTTCAGGTCGCAGGCGAAGCTGGTGCTGGTGGTCTCCTCGATGATCTCTCGCGCCTGGCGAGAGAGCATCACCATGCCGCAGCAGGGGCTGGCGCTCCAGCCCTTCTGTGGAGCACTGACCAGCACGTCGACACCGATGTCCTGCATGTCGACCCAGAGGGTACCGGAAGCGATACAGTCGAGCACGAAGAGCCCGCCCTGCTCATGGATGGCGTCGGCGATCTGGCGCAGATAGTCGTCTGGCAGCAGCATGCCCGAGGCGGTTTCCACATGGGGGGCGAAGACGATATCGGGCTGCTGGTCCCGGATCGACTCGACCACCTCCTCGATGGAGGGCGGAGCGAAGGGCGAGGTGGGATCAGCCTCGTCGAGTCGACGCGCCTTGAGCAAGTGGACCTCGGCGGGGATCTTGCCCATCTCGAGGATCTGGCTCCAGCGATAGCTGAACCAGCCGTTGCGGATCACCAGGCAGTTGCGACCCTTGGCGAACTGGCGCGCCACGGCTTCCATGCCGAAGGTCCCGCTGCCGGGGACGATCACCGTCGAATGCGCGTTGTACACCTCCTTCAGGGTGGAGGAGACGTCGCGCATCACGCCCTGAAAGCTCTTCGACATGTGGTTCAGTGCGCGATCGGTGTAGACCACCGAATACTCGAGCAGCCCATCGGGGTCGACATCGGGAAGCAAGCCGGCCATTTCGTTCTCCGTGTTGGTGTTCAGGGCCTGTTGCGTTCAGGCCATTTGTATCCAGAGGATATTCCGATTCCCTTCGTCGGGCCAGCGTGGGGCGCTCAGGGATGGCAGTAGTAAAGTCGCGCCGGGAGTACGTTGAGTGGCTCGAAATCGCACTCCACCCTGGAAAAGACGCGACGCAGGTCGGGTAATACTTTGGAGGAGAACTGGTAGATCAGCATGGCGCCCCGTGGCGAGAGCGCTTCGAGACTACGCATGAGGATGGACTCGCGGGTCATGGCGGGCATGGTGCTGAACGGGATGCCGGCCAGCACATAGTCGGCCGCGGGCAGGCCCAGGCGGTCCAGTTCGGCCTGGATCGTCTCGGCGGAACCCTTGACGACCTGCAGCCGAGGGTCGGGTATCGATTTCTCGAGACAATCGACGAAGTCCTGGTTGGTCTCGATCACTACCAGGGTCGATTCCGGAGGCATGCGCTGCAGGAGTTCCCGCGTGATGGTTCCGACCCCGGGCCCATACTCGACGACGACCCGAGCTTGCTGCCAATCGACCCCGTCGAGCAGTCGCCTGACCAGAAACGAGGAGCTGGGAATGATCGACCCCAGCATCTGGGGGTGCTTGAAGAAATTTCTCGCGAACAGCGACAGCTGCGAGTGTTGCGCGGGTCCAGCAGCCCCTTTTGGTCGGTCATGTGCCGTCATGGGTTAGTCTCCTGTAATTGGACGGAATATGCCTCGACTCTAGGCCAGTGGAAGCGAGCAGGAAAGCCAGTGTGCCGATTCCACCCTTGATAAGGGCGATTGGCGGCAGTCCTCACCCACGCTGGGCGGCCTGGATCGCGGTCAGGGCGATGGTATAAATGATGTCATCGACCAGGGCGCCGCGGGACAGGTCGTTCACCGGCTTGTTGAGGCCCTGCAGCATGGGGCCGACGCTGACAACGCCGGCGCTGCGCTGGACCGCCTTGTAGGTGGTGTTGCCGGTGTTGAGATCGGGGAAGACGAAGACCGTGGCGCGCCCCGCCACCGGTGAATCGGGCGCCTTCTGACGACCAACGCTCTCGATGGCGGCGGCGTCGTATTGCAGCGGACCGTCGATGCACAGCGAGGGCTCCCGCTCTCGAGCGATAAGCGTGGCCTGGCGTACCTTGTCCACGTCGGCGCCGCTGCCGGACTCTCCGGTGGAGTAGCTGATCATGGCCACTCGGGGTTCGATACCGAAGGCCGCGGCGGAGCGAGCGCTCTGGATGGCGATTTCGGCCAGCGCCTCGGCGTCCGGATCCGGGTTCACGGCACAATCGCCATAGACCACCACTTGCTCGGGCAGCAGCATGAAGAAGATCGACGATACCAGTCGATAGCCTGGTGCCGTCTTGATCAGCTGGAAGGCCGGGCGCACGGTATTGGCGGTGGTGTGGATCGCCCCGGAGACGAGACCGTCCACCTCGTCCTCGGCCAGCATCATGGTGCCGAGCACCACGTTATCCTGTAGCTGGTCCTTGGCGGTCAGGGTGTTGAGCTTGTCGGGGCGACGCTCGACCATCGGTTGCACATAGTCCCGACGGATGTCGGCGGGGTCGAGGATCTCGAGGTCCTCGGGCAGCTCGATGCCGCGCTGGCGGGCGACCTCCTCGACTTCCTCGCGCCTTGCCAGCAGCACGCAGCGAGCGATGCCGCGCTGCTGGCAGATCACTGCGGCTTCCACGGTGCGTGGCTCGCTGCCCTCGGGCAGCACGATGCGCTTGCTCGCCTGCTGGGCCAGCTTGACCAGTTGATGGCGGAAGGCGGCCGGGGAGAGCCGGCTCGGATAGCCGCGGCTGAGGCTCTCCTTGAGCCACTGCAGATCGAGGTGGCTGGCGACGAAGCGTGTTACCTTCTCGGCCCGCTCCGGATCATCGATGGGAATGTCGTTGGCCATGCGATCGAGACGCTGGGCCGTGGCGAAACTGTCCGAGTCTACCGCCATCACCGGCAGTCCGCTTCGCAACGCAGGCCGGCAGAACTCGATCATGGCGTCATCCGGCAATTCGCCGTGGGACAGCAGGATACCCGCCAGCGGCACGCCGTTCATGGTCGCGAGCGCCGCGGCCAGCAGGATGTCGTCGCGATCTCCGGGGGTGACCAGCAGGCGGCCGGGTCGGAACACGTGCAGGGCATGGGAGGCGCTGCGCGCGCACAGGCTGGTGCCCAGCACACGGCGGCTGGCGGCCTCGCCTTCGTGCAGGAAGCGAGCCTCCAGGGCGCGGGCGACGTCCAGCACGCGTGGCGCCGAGAGAGTCGCATTCCAGGGCACGGCGCCGATCAGATGAAAGCGCTCGCTGCCCAGGGCGGGCAAGTAGCGGCGCAGGCTGGCAACCAGCTGCTCGTCACGCTGGGCGGTGAGCTCGGGGGCCGCCAGGGAGCTTGAAGGCTCGCCGTCCGGCAGCGGACGAAGCCGCATCAGGATACAGCCCAGGGTGCGCGACGAACCGGTGCCATCGAATGCCTGGGCATGCATGTCGAGCCGTTCCGCCAGGTCCTGGGGGTCGCTCAGGTCGCCGTCGGCGACCAGGATGGTGCGCGCATTGAGGGCATGAGCCAGCTGGGCATTGAGCTGGGTCGCATAGCTGCTGTGCTGGCTGGGTGCCAACCCTTCGATCACCACCAGCTCGGGGGCCTTGCCAGCGTCCGGTGAGGCGACTCGCGCGTGGCGCTCCACGGCCTCCTCCATCAGCTCGTCGGTGCGATCTTCACGCAGCAGGCGCTCAAGCCGTGCCTGGTCGAGCGGTGCCGGGGTTGCCAGGCCCAGGGTGCTGTTCGCCAGGGCACAGGAGCGATCCGGCCCGTTGCCATTGAGTTCATCCTGTCGGAACGGCTTGAGAAAGCCGGCCTTGAGCCCGAGGGTGTCCAGTGCCCGGATAAGGCCGAGGCAAGCCGACGTAAGGCCTATGCCACTGTCGGTGGGGACCAGCAGCAGGTTGCGGGGCTCGGAACGATGGTCAAGCGGGGTCATGGTTGCTCTCTTGCAGCAGCGGGCGGGTTTGTTCGGCGATACGCCCTCCTTCTACCGGGTCGTACATCGACACCCCTGGATGGTTTGATGTTGACTTTAGTCTAACATGGCGATGCAGCCGTTGGTCACATACCCGAGCGGCACCCATGATGGTCGGCCGCACCGTTGCTCGGCCGATAAGCCACACCCTGCACGGAAGCCGTGATATGTCGAACCCCGATCCCGCCTCGGCGGCCCCCGCTCCCTTTCCCAGGCCTCTGGCGCTGCTGCTGATGTGCGGCATGGCGACACTCTTCGCCTCCAACCATGTAGCCGCCCGGGTCGCCTTCGACGCGGGTACCGGACTGCTGCTGGCGATCCTGGTGCGCTCCAGCGTGGCACTGGCGATCCTGGCTTGCCTGATGGTGGTTCAGCAAAAGCGCTTGTCGCTGCCGGCGGGCACACGCTCATGGCAGCTGCTGGTTGGCCTGCTGGTGACGGTACAGAGCCTTTGCCTCTATTCGGCGGTGGCGCGCATCCCCGTGGTGGTGGCGCTGCTGCTGATGAACACTCTGCCGATCCAGCTGGCGCTGCTCAGCTGGGCACTGGGCGGCTCCCGGCCTACTGCAAGAGCTGCCCTGATCATGGGCGTCATCCTGGTTGGCCTGGTGGTGGTGCTGGACGTGCCGGCCTGGCTTGGCGAGCCCGAGGCCATGGGGCCCGAGTGGCTTGCCGGGGTAGGGTTCGGCCTGGCTGCCGCCTCGGCCTTCGCCTGCGCACTATGGATCACCGAGCATCGCCTCGCTGAGGTGGGCAGCACGCTGCGTACCCTGCTGACCATGCTCACGGTACTGGTCATCATGCTGGCGGCAGGGGCCATGGAGCTGGTGCCTGGCGGCCTGACGCTGCCGCTCTCGCTAGACGGTTGGATAGGGCTCGCGGCCCTGGGGCTGTTCTATGGGATAGCGTTCTCGACGCTGTTCATCTGCGTGCCCCGCCTGGACATGGCCCGCAATGGACCGGCGATGAACATGGAGCCGGTGGCGGCTCTGGTGCTGGGCTATGTGGTGCTGGGTCAGGCCCTCTCGCCGGTGCAACTGGTGGGCGGCGGCATCGTGGTGGCGGGGATCCTGGTGCTGGGGTTCTCGAAACGAGCGTAAGGAGTGCCAGCGGAAGGGGGCCGACGGGAACATCTTGCACTTTCGTCTAGGGTATACCAGAATGGGCCGTGCAAAAGGAAACACTGTTTCCTAACTAGGAGGTAACCCCCATGAAGACCCTCACGATTTCTGCCGTGTCCGTTGCGCTGCTGCTGGCTGGAACTGCCGCCCATGCCCAGGGCAGCCCGATGAACTACCAGCCGAGCCCCTATCTCGGTGGTGACGTGCTGTTCTGGGAGCTCGATCAGGACAGCGGCCCTGACTTCGACAGCACCGGCCTGCGCCTGCGCGGCGGCGTGGCGTTCAACGACTACTTCGCCCTGGAGGGCCATCTCGGCACCGGCGGCTCGGATGGCAACGTTGAACTGGATTATCTGGCCGGCGCCTATGCCAAGGGCATCGTGCCGATCGCCCCGGAATTCCGCCTCTATGGGCTGGCGGGTTTCACGGAGGTGGACCTTGACGTGGGCGACGAGAGCGGCTTCTCCTACGGTGCCGGCGCCGAGTTCGACGTGGCTCCGAACCTTGCCGTGGGCGCCGACTACATGCGCTATCTGGACGAGTCGAACTACAGCTTCGATGCCGCCAGTGTCGGGGTGACGTTCCGCTTCTGATGTTCCTGCAATGACCAGCACCGTGGCACGAAACGCGCCCCGTCGGAAAACCGACGGGGCGCGCTGCGTTTATGACGTTCCGGTCGCTGTCTAGTCGGTGCGGTCCAGCCCCATCTGCCAGAAATCGATCTCCAGGCGCGTGGCGTCGCGGAATACCTTGCAGAGCTCTGCGAAGCGTGCCGGGGTGACGTCGGCCAGGCGGGCGTCGATCCATTCGAGTTCGGCACGCATGGCCGACTGGAAATCGTCGCTCTCGTACATGGCGATCCAGGCGTCGTAGGGGTTGGCCTTGCCGCGCACAGTGGAGGGTTGAGCATTCAGCCAGTTGGCGATCTCGCCATAGCCCACCACACAGGGAGCGAGGGCCACGTGCAGGTCGAGCAAGTCCCCGCGGCTGCCGGTATCCAGCACATAACGGGTATAGGCGAGAGTAGCGCGTGCCTCGGGCAGGGCGGCCAGGTCGGCCTCGGAGATGCTCCATTCCTTGCAGTAGCCCACGTGGAGGCCGAGCTCGAGATCGACGATGGCCTTGAGCCCCTCATGGGCCTGGCGCAGATCGGCCAGGGTGCGGCTCTTGTAGGCGGCCAGCGCATAGGCGCGGGCGAAGTGGATCAGGAACAGATAGTCCTGCTTCAGGTAGTGACGAAAGGCGTTCTCGTCGAGGGTGCCGTCGCCCAGGTTGCGCACGAATTCGTGCTCGATATAGGCGCGCCAGTCGTCCTGGCAGGTAGCGGTGAGGTCGGTAAAGCGGTAGCCCATTTCGACTCCTGAGGTTGGTTTCGATTCGGTGCCTCGACTATTGCCTGATCGCCTCCAGTTCGAGGATCAGTTCCACCTCGTCGCCGACCATGCCGTTGTCGACCCCATAGGTCATCCCCCACTCGCTGCGGGCGATGGTGGTGCGTGCCGATAGCCCCAGGGTGTGCTGTCCGTGGCCAAAGGGGTAGACGTCGGCCTTGTTGAGCGTGACGTCCAGCGTTACCGGGCGGGTCTCGCCGAGCAGGGTCAGTTCGCCCTCCAGGGTGCCCTCGCTGTCGCTGTGCGCCTCGAAGCCGGTCACCTCGAAGACGATCGTCGAGTAGCGGTCAGCGTCAAGGAAGTCATTGCTGCGCAAGTGGTTATCACGCTCTTCATGGTTGGTGAAGACGCTGTCGGTACGGATCTCGACGGTCCCCGAGTGCAGCTGTCGCGTCTGCTCGTCGTAGACGAATTCGCCCCGGCCTTCCAGAAACATGCCGAGCGTGTCCGCGTAACCGACATGTTCGGTCAGGAAGCCGATGGAAAAGTGCTCGGGATCGATTTCGTAGGTACGTGGTTCGGCAACGGCCGATGGTATCGAGAGGGCACCCAGGGTCAGGACGAGCCCGGCAACGATCGGCAAGGAGGGGTGTCGGGTATGAGGGAGAAGCGAGGGCATGAAGTTATCCTTTTCGATTCATGAGTGGATGCCGGTCCGACAGCCCTCCGGTCGACTTGTTGAGGCATGCCGGTAAAGCCAGCAGATATCGACCATGAAGGACCCGGCCAGGCCGACCAGGGCGCTGCCCGCCAGCCAGTTCGTGGCCGTGGCGCCGGCAACGGGCAGCAGGGCGATCATCAAGGCGGCCACTTGCCAGACGCAGATGGCCTTGCGTCGACGGCTCTCGGGCAGGGCGGCGGTCAGCCAGGTCAGCTTGAGGCCGGCCATGACAAAAGCGTAGCGCATGGCACCGATGGCCAACACCCAGGGGCCTGCCTTGCCGAGCAGCAGCAGTGCCAGGCACAGCACCAGAATCAGCCAGGCATCGAGCTCCATGTCGAAACGTGCCCCGAAAGCGCTCTGCGTGGACGTGCGGCGTGCCACCCAACCATCGACGCCATCCAGCATCAGGGCCAACAGGGCCAGGGCGCCAAGGGGCGTCGCGTACCGGGCCAGCAGTTCGGGGTCGGCCAGGGCGCCCGTCAGCAAGGCAATCAGTAGCCCCCGCCCCAGGGTGAGGCGATTGGCCCAGCCGAGATGTCGCCAATGGGAAGGTACGCAGGCCAGGATGAGGCAGGCCATCGCCAGGTAAGTGATCATTGCCAGCATGGGTACCCAAGGGCTCGCCTCTGTCCATGACCACATCAGGGCCGTCGAGGCCAGCAGGCAGAGGGCCCCCAGGAGCAGGTCGCGGAAAATCGGTATGGCTTGCCTCCTGGTAGGCTTGGTGTCTGATTGACAGTATTGCATTGTGCACCCCAATATTGTTGTATCAATATTGTAGAAGAATGTGCACGCAGCCAATAGTCTCGCGCGAACGGGCGCCCAGCATTGATGTCGCTTATCACGTCTCTCTGTGCCCACTGACGTTTCTACCACGGATCATGCCATGCCATATGCAAGTGCGACTGCCTTCTGGACCCTGGCACCGGGTCAGGGCGCCCTGCGAGAGCAGCCGGTGCCCACCCCTGGCCCCGGCGAGGTGGCCATCAGGACCCTGTTCAGTGGCATCAGCCGCGGCACGGAATCGCTGGTATTCGAGGGTCGGGTCCCGGAAAGCGAGTGGCAACGCATGCGGGCCCCCTTTCAGGAGGGTGACTTCCCCGGTCCGGTCAAGTACGGCTACGTCAGTGTCGGCATCGTCGAGGCCGGGGAGTCTTCGTTGCTGGGACGCGAGGTGTTCAGCCTGTTTCCTCACCAGGACCGCTACGTGGTGCCGATGGACGCCGTGACGCCGTTACCCGAAGGTCTGCCTGCGGCCCGTGCCGTGTTGGCCGCCAACATGGAAACGGCCATCAACGGGGTCTGGGATGCCGCCCCCGGGGTGGGCGACCGCATCACCGTGATCGGCGCCGGGGTGGTGGGCACCCTGGTCGCCTGGCTCTGCGCGGCGATTCCCGGCACCCGGGTATGCCTGGTGGACGTGTCGCCGGGCCGAGCCGAGCTCGCCGATGCGCTGGGTATCGATTTCTGCCTGGCCGAGCAGGCGCCCGCCGACAATGATCTGGTGGTCCACGCCAGCGGCAATCCCGATGGGCTGCGTCTGAGTCTGATGCTGGCCGGCGACGAGGCCCGAGTGGTCGAGATGAGCTGGTACGGTGACCGCGACGTGAGCCTTCCGCTGGGAGAGGCCTTTCACTCCCGGCGGTTGCGCCTGGTCGGCAGCCAGGTCGGCCGCCTGCCCGTCGAACGGACTCCGCGCTGGGATCATCGCCGCCGTCTGGCGCTGGCGCTGGATCTGCTGCGGGAGCCGTGTCTCGATGTGCTGATCAGCGGCGAGAGCGATTTCCAGGAGCTGCCCGCCCTGATGCCTCGGCTTGCCGCCGCCTCGGGCGACGTGCTCTGCCATCGAATACGCTATCCGACCCTTTCCTGACACGAGTCTCTTGCCTTATGTACCGTCTGAACGTTCGTGACCATTTCATGATCGCCCACAGCTTCCGCGGCGACGTCTTCGGGCCCGCTCAGCGCATGCACGGTGCGACCTATGTGGTCGACGTGACCTTCCAGCGCCGCGAACTCGATGACGATGGCCTGGTCGTGGATATCGGCATGGCCGGCGAGGCCCTCAAGACCGTGCTCGCCGAGTTCAATTTCCAGAACCTGGATGAGGTAGAGGAGTTCCAGGGCCGCAATACCACCACCGAGTTCATGGCGCGGGTGATCTTCGAGCGACTCGCCACGGCCATCCAGCTCGGTCACCTCGGTGAGGCCGCCATGGGGCTCGATTCCCTTTGCGTGGCGCTGCATGAATCGCATGTCGCCTGGGCCAGCTACGAGGGCGAGCTTTGATGTCTTGGCAAGCGAAGCCTGAACTGACCCTGATTGTCGCCGGAGACCCCGACCAGCGAACCGGCGGCTATGTGTACGACGCCCGCATGGTGGCGGAACTGCGCAGGCAAGGGTGGCGGGTCGAGGTGATGGGGCTCGCGGGGCATTTTCCGCTGGCGGATCAGACGGCCCGTTACAGCCTGTCCCGGGCCCTGGCGACGTTGCCCGACAACGCCCGCGTGGTCATTGATGGCCTGGCCATGGGGGGGCTGCCGGATGAAGTCGAGCGACATGCCGAGCGCCTGCGGATCATCGCGCTCATCCATCACCCCCTGGCCGACGAGACCGGCCTCGACGTCGCCCAGCAGAAAGGTTTTCGTGAAAGCGAGACCCGGGCGCTGGCCGCGGCCCGCCGGGTGGTCGTCACCAGCTACCACACGGCACGCGCCCTGCGAGATTACGGCGTACCCGAGGATCGGCTCCGCGTGGCCGAACCCGGTGTCGACAAGGCCGCGTTGGCCGGCGGTTCCCTGGATCATGGGGATACGAGTCGCCCCTGGCGGCTGCTCTGTGTCGCGACCCTGACCCCCCGCAAGGGGCTTGGTGTGCTGGTCGAGGCGCTGGCGGGTCTCACCGACCGGCCCTGGGTATGCGAGGTTGTCGGCAGTCATGAGCGTGATGCCGAGCACGCGGCCTCCCTGATGGCCGAGACATGTCGCCTGGACATGGCCGAGCGGCTGGATTTCGTGGGCGAGCGGAATGCCGATGAGCTGGCCGAGGCCTACCGTCAGGCCGATCTCTTCGTGTTGCCTTCCTTCTACGAGGGCTACGGCATGGTGGTGACCGAGGCGCTGTCCCGGGGGCTGCCGGTGATCACCACTACCGGCGGGGCACTGGCCGACACTCTGCCGCCCGAGGCGGGCATCGCCGTCCCTCCCGGCGATGCCGACGCTCTCCGCCAGGCGCTTTCGAGCTGGATGGACGATGCCGATGTCAGAGTCCGCCTGCGCCGCGGTGCCGTCAGGGCCAGGCAGGGACTGTCCGATTGGCAGCAGGCGGGGCAACGCTTCGCGGTCGCCCTGGAGGACATTCCCGAGGCGACGGTAGGCGCCGTGGCGCAACCTGAACGGAGGCAGCCGTCATGAGTGCCTCCACCGCCCACGACATCTTCTCGGCCGAGTGGCTGGCGTTGCGGGAAGAGCTGGATGCCCGGTCGCGCAGCCATCGCCTGACCGGGCTGGCTGCGGACTGGCTCAACCAGCACCCCACGCCCCATGGCATCGTCGATCTGGGCAGTGGCAGCGGCAGCAACCTTGGCTTCCTGGCTCCACGCCTGCCGGGTCCCCAGCGCTGGCGACTGGTCGATCATGATGCCCGATTGCTGGCTCATGCCCGACGGCGAGGCGCCCTGCTGCGAGACGGCGCAGGGGCTCGTATCGAGCTGGAAACCCATTGTCGCAGCCTGAGCCCCCTGGATCGGGCGTTTCTCGCCGATGCCGATCTGGTGGTGGCTTCGGCACTCTTCGACCTGATGTCTCGCTCCTGGGTGGAATCGCTGGTGGCCGCCTGCGCTGGCCATGGTCAGGCTCTGCTGCTGACCCTCAGCGTGGACGGCGACTGGGCCTTTCTGGATCGCCAGGGCGCGCGCGTCGTGGAGAGTGAAGATATCGCGGTGCGCACGCTCTTCCAGACCCATCAGCACCGCGACAAGGGCCTGGGGCCAGCGCTGGGCGGTGAGGCGCCCGCGGTGCTGGCCAGCACTCTGCTCGCCGCCGGTTTTCGGATCGAGAGTGACGCCACGCCCTGGCACCTGGCGGCCGGGGACGCCGCCCAGCGAGGCCTGGCCGAGGCGCTGGTCACCGGCTGGCACGACGCCGCCATTGAACAGACGCCGACACAGGCGGCTCGCCTCGGCGCCTGGCGCGACCGGCGCCTGGCTGACATCGAGGCCGGGGAGCTGGGCGTGACGGTGGGCCATCGTGACCTCTTCGCCTGGCCGGCGGCGCGGGGATAACCATGTTACAGGCTCGATCTTCTCGTCTGTGGCGGCCCCTGGCCAGTCTGCTGCTGCTGGGCGGACTCTGGGTCTGGCTCGAGTCGGGGGAAGTGATCGACGCGGTCGGTCCCCTGGCCCCGGGCTGGATACTGCTGGCCCTGGCCTTGACGCTGCCACAGATGCTGCTTTCCGCCTGGCGTTGGCGGCTGACGGCGTCTCGGCTCGAGTTGCCGATGAGCTGGGGGCGTGCGCTGCGGGAATACTACCTGGCCATGTTCCTCAACCAGGTGCTGCCGGGTGGGGTGGCCGGGGATGCCGCCCGGGCCTGGCGCCACTCCCGGGTCAGCGGTCGGCGCGGCAGTGCCTGGCGGGCGGTGATCATCGAACGCGCCTCCGGACAGCTCGCTCTGCTGTTGCTGACGTTACTTGTCATCGCCCTGTCACCGTTGTGGCAGGGGCTGATCGCTGGGGCACTGGCGAGTCTATCCTCGCCGGGCTGGCTGATCGGCGCAACGCTGATGCTGGTCATTGGTGTGCCGGTCACGCGTCATCTAGTGGGTCAGCCGCCAGCGGCACTCGCCGGGCTGGGAGAAGACCTGCGGCGTAGCCTGCTGGCGTCCTCGGTCTGGCCACGACAGCTCCTCGGGTCCCTGCTGGTGGTCTTGAGCTATGCCCTGGTGTTCGTCTGTGCGGCGCGGGCGATCGGTGTCACGCTTCCCCTGGCTACCCTGCTGTCGCTGGTGCCGCCGGTCCTGATCGCGATGTTGATTCCCCTGTCATTGGCGGGCTGGGGGCTGCGCGAAGGCGCGGCGGCGCTGGTCTGGGGGCTGGCCGGGCTGGCGCCGGCCGAGGGGGTGGCGGTGTCGATGGCTTACGGGTTGCTGGTGCTGCTGGCGAGCCTGCCCGGGGCGCTGTTCATGCCGGGTCTGGTACGCCGCGTCGCCACGTCACCGTCGGGCCCCGAGGGATCAGGTCCGGGTGAGGTCCAGGTCGAAGAGGGTGTCGTCGCCGCAGCGGAAGGTTCGTGCGACGGGACGACGCGCCTGATCCAGGGTGGCAATGGGCGTCATGGCAAGCCCCGGCCGGCCGGATCCGATCAGCAGCGGTGCCACCAGCAGGTGCAGGCGATCGAGTACGCCGGCCTCCAGGAATCTCGACACCGTGATGCCGCCGCCCTCGATCAGGACGCGCTGCAGCCCCCGGGCGGCAAGCGCATCGAGCACGGCCGCGGGGGCGAAGCCGCCGTTTCCCACCGGCAGTCGCAGGCGGGTGACATGGTCGGCGGCAGGCTGGGCGGTATCGACCTGCTCGCCGACGAGGTGCAGGCAGGGGGCCTGAGCCTCGCCCAGCAGACGGATCGTCGTCGGCACCCGGCCCCGCGGGTCCAGGATCACCCTTACCGGCTGACGCCCGCTGACATGGCGCACCGTGAGCAGGGGATCGTCCTCGCTGGCGGTGCCGGCGCCGACCACCACGGCGTCCACCAGCGCCCTCAGCCGGTGCAGGTGCGTCCGGCTCTCGAGGCCGTTGATGTAGTGGGAATGTCCGCTTTCGGTGGCAATCCGGCCATCCAGGCTCTGGCCAAGCTGGGCCAGGGCCAGTCGGCCGGGATGCATCGCCAGCGGGGCCAGGTTGTCGAGCAGTTCCCGGGCATCATCATTGGCAGGAATGTCCGACGTCCATCCGCTGGCCGTCAGGTGCAGCGGGCCCTCCCTGTATACCGATGCCTGGGTGCGGGTCACGCTCTCGCGGGCTCCACAGAGGGCCCGCCAGGCGATCGTCTGGTCAAGGGTATCGAGGGTCGGGGGCATGAGGGCTCCAGGCCTGGGCAAAGCAAACATCATGCGCAGTCCGCCTCGGCGGAGCAAGGCGTGCCAGGAGGGCACCATGCATCAGGTTGAACGGGCCATCTTCGATCTTCGACGCGGGCTACCGGTGGTGATCATCGACGGGGACACTCGCGTGCTGGTCCAGGCCATCGAGGGCGCGGGCGAGGACACGGTGTCATGCTTGGCCGGACTCGCGGGTAACACGCCTTCGCTGGTCCTGAGCCGCCACCGCCTGGCGGCGCTGGGTGAGCCGGACGTCCGCCGCCTGGCCCGACTCCCCTTGACGGAGGGCGCCGGTCGCCAGCGGCTCGTCGACCTGGCCTTCGGTTTCACGCCGGAGGTGACGGCAGGGCGAGGTGAGCTGGCCACATGGCGTCGTTCGCTGGAGCCAGCTCAGCCGGCCGATCGGGCGGCCCTGGCGCTGATGCGCCGGTCGCTGCTGATTCCGGCGGCGCTGGTGGCCCGCGTCAGCGAGGCGCAGCGGTCCGCCGTTGACGCCCGTCTGGAGGAGGGTTCCTGGCTTGCGGTCCGAGCGGATCAGGCCGAGCAATGCCTGGAGGGGGGAATGGGCATGCTCAAGCGCGTCAGCGAGGCGCGGATACCGCTGGCGGATGCCTTCGACTGTCGCTTTATCCTGTTTCGCGAACCCGACGGACTGCGCGAGCACGTGGCCGTGGTGATCGGCGAGCCCGGTAACGGCGACGCGGCGGTGCCACTGCGCCTGCACTCGGCCTGCCTGACCGGCGATCTCTTCGCCAGCCTGCGCTGCGACTGTGGCGAGCAGCTACGCAATGCCGTGGCCGATATCCAGGCGCTGGGCGGCGGCGTGCTGCTCTACCTGGCCCAGGAGGGGCGAGGCATCGGGCTGGCCAACAAGCTGCGCGCCTATACCCTCCAGGACAGCGGCCTGGATACCCTGGATGCCGACCAGGTCCTGGGGTTCGGTGAGGATGAGCGACACTATGGCGTGGCAGTGGACATCCTGGATGCCCTGGGCATTCGTCGCGTGCAACTCCTCACCAACAATCCGGGCAAGGTCTCGGCCCTGGCCGAGGGCGGTATCGAGGTGGTCGAACGCCAGGCGCTCTATGGCAGCCTCAACGATCAAAACCGCCGCTATCTCAGTGCCAAATCGGAACGCGCCGGCCACCTGCTCGATGCGGTGCTCAACGGCGAACAGGACTCGAGCGCCGGTTCTTGAGGGGAGTGCTATCGGCCGAGGGTGTCGCCGATCTCCCTGCGCCGGGTCTCCTCCAGGATGCGGGCGATGCGCTTGCCGCAGTGAGTGACCAGACGCTTGCCCAGCTCGACAGTGCCAAGGTGAGCGTTGCCCACGACGCCCGCAGGGTGCAGATCCTCGGCCAGCCAGGCGAAGGCGGCTTCCCCCTCCGGACCCAGCAGCAGTCCTTCCTCGGCCATGGCTTCCCCACGCGATCGCGGGTGATCCAGCTGGTCGAGGTGTACCCTGTGCGGGGCCAGGTGGCGCATCATGGCGGTTTCCAGCGCGCCCCCGTGCAGCCCATGGCGCAACTCATCGGCGGGCAGGCTGTCGTCGGGCGGGGGGAGCATCCGGGTGTAGTGAACCTTGACCACCAGCATGCCGTGCCGGCGGCGCAGTCGCAGAGCGGCCAGGTCCATCACCGCCTTGTTGCCGCCGTGGCTGTTGATCAGCACCAGCCGCTTCAGACCGGCCCGTGCCACGGCGTCGCCATGTGCCTCCAGGGTCGCAATGGCCAGTTCCGGCGACAGGCTGAGGGTGCCGGGAAAGCTCAGGTGTTCATCGCTGGCGCCCACCGCCATGGGCGGCAGGATCACCAGGGGGAGGGTCTCGGGCAGGTGGGTCAGTGCCTCTTCCAGCAGCCCCTCGCCGATATCGAGATCGGTGGAAAGTGGCAGATGGGCGCCGTGCTGCTCGATGGCACCGACGACCATCACCGCCACGGTCTCGCTCGGCAGGGACGACAGCTCTCGGCTGGTGAGATCCTGCCAACGGGGACAAGCGCTCGGCTCACTCATGGGGTAGCGTGCTCCATGTCGCGTTTATCATCGATATGACGTGCGTAGAGATCGCCCGAGGCCAGGCCGTCCGCGCCTGCGGCCAGCCAGTCGCGCGTGGCCGACGGTGTGCGCCACGTTGTCCAGGCGAACCGCCGACCCTCGCCGGCGATGACGTTGAAGCGATATTCACCCAGCTCGGCCAGTCGCACCACGCAGCGGTCGGCCACCTCCAGGGCGCCGGCGACGAACTCCACCGAGATGCCGGCAATGGGCCGGCTCAGCCCGGCCAGCACCTCGGCCTCGAAGCCCTCCACGTCGATCTTGCAGAAGCGCGGCAGCCCATGGTCGCTGATCAGCGCATCGAGGGTGGTGACGGGAACGCGCAGGCGGCCCTCCCAGCGCACCTTGCGAAAACCGGGGTTGCGCTCGCCGATGTCCCGGCGCCACTCACGGGCCAGGGTGGAAACCGTGGGTGTCGCCTCGCTCACTGCCAATTCGGCCTCGCCGGGCGCCGCTCCCGCGGCGCAGGGGAGCAGGGTGATGCCCTGGCGTGCACCCACCAGGCGCTCGAGCCAGGTGAAGAGGGCCGGCTGGGGCTCCAGCGCGACCACCCGGGCGCCCAGCCCGTGGAAGGCCGCGGTGCGATCACCCAGGTGAGCGCCGATGTCGAAGGTCAGGTCGCCGGGCCCGATGAAGTCGGCATAGAGCCGTTGCAGTCCTCGCTGGCGGCCCGGGCGCCAGTAGATCACCAGCGATCGCGCCAGCCCCAGGCCGCGTGACAATCGGCGGGTCGCGGCGACCAGCGGGGTGGACGCGATGGGGGCTCTGGTATGCTTCATTCGGGGTTCGCCTTGAGGGGGTGGCCGGTCCGCGCAGAGGGTCACGTGGAGGTCGTTTGCTTCGCGGGCGCTGCATCGTTCGACGCTGGGGATTGCCGGGGTGGCCAGCGGGAAAACGATTGCACCGGCATCTCGCCGGGGACTTCCGGTGGCGGGGGCCTCGGGTGAGCCTCGGTCGCGCTCGGTGACGCCCTGGACAGCCGTTGCAGCACGGTGCTGGGCATCATCTCGGCCGGAACCCTCATCAAGCCCGCACGATAGAGACTGCGGCCAAGGGTGAGGCTGCTGGTCACCTTGATGAGTGGTGCTGCCATCAGTAGGCCCATCCAGACCGGTGAGAGCCACCAGAAGAACAGGGGGGCGAACAGGTAGGTCGTTGTGGCCCACGCCGCGCCGATGAGGGTCGCAAGCCAGGTGTATCGCACGGCCGTTCCCCAGGGCACCGACCGTCCCTCGCGGACCTGGGCATCCCAGCTCACCGGCCTGCCACCGAGCACACTCAGGATGAACCCGCTGTGGAGCAGCATCATGACCGGGGCGATCAGGATGGCGATACCGATCTCCAGCAGGGTGCTCGCCAGCAAGGGAGCCCTGCCTCCGAAGGCGGCAGGGCGCTGAATGAATGCCAGCAGGAATCCCAGTGCCTTCGGCAGCAGCAGTACCACCGCCGTGCTGATGAGCAGCGGCATGATCAGCTCGGGCGTGGCAATGGGCCAGTCGGGGAAGAGCTGGTAGCCGGCACGGAAGAAGTCATGCTGGCCCTGGGCCCGGCCGATGGCATCCACGGTGCTGATCACCAGCATCAGCCCCCACAGCAGCGAAGTCAGGTAGGCCAGCGCGCCAAACAGGAAATGCAGGCGGTTCATGGGGTGCAGGCCCGCCGCCGTGAGCAGCCGCAGATGCTGCAGGTTACCCTGGATCCAGCGCCGGTCGCGCTTGGCGAATTCGAGGATATTGCTGGGCACTTCCTCGTAGCTTTCGCCGAGACGGGTATCCAGCTGGACCTTCCAGCCCGCCCGGCGCATCAGCGCCGCCTCGACGAAGTCGTGGCTGAGGATGTCGCCGCCCAGCGGCGGCTTGCCGGGAAGCGCCGGCAGGCCGCAACTGGCCATGAAGGCCCGGGTGCGCAGAATGGCGTTGTGTCCCCAGAAGTTCGCGGCATGGCCTTGCCAGAAGCACTGCCCGGTGGCGAGCAGGGGGCTGTGAAGCGCCGCGGCGAACTGCGTGAAGCGTCCGAACACGCTGGCCGAGCGAACCGGGATGGGGACCGTCTGGATCAGGCCGATGTCGGGGTCGGCCTGCATGGCATCGACCAGCGACATCAGGGTCCTGCCTCCCATGAGGCTGTCCGCGTCCAGCACGACCAGGTAGTCATAGCGATGACCCCAGCGGCGACAGAAGTCCGCCAGGTTGCCGGCCTTGCGACCCTGGTTGTCCTCGCGGCGACGGTAGTGGACCACCAGCCGAGGCGCCAGCCGCTGTTGCAGGCCGGCGATGGCGGCCGCCTCGCGGCGCGCGATCTCGTCGTCCCGGGTATCGCTGAGCACGAACGCCTCGAAACCCCGGGCATGGGACTGTTCGAGAAGCGAGAGACAGGTGCTTTCCAGGCCCGCCGCGACACGCGCGGGATCCTCGTTGCAGATGGGCATCACCAGTGCCGTGCGATGCTCGCCCGGCTCGGGAGTCGACGGCGGGGGAGCCAGGCGGGTCAGGCTGAGGGGATCGCGGCGCGTCAGCTGCAGCACGAAGCCGATGATGGCCGCCCAGAAGGCGATGGTGATCCAGCCGAAGGTGATCACGAACAGGCACAGCACGATGCCCTGTAGGGCCGTGACGCCGTTGACGCGCAGGATCTCGAACATGGCCCAGCTGCCCAGCAGGGTCGTGGCCAGCACCAGCAGGGCGACGCCTGCCTGCCGCGCGGCCAGCCATGGCATCCGAGTCGAACGATCAGCGGAGTTCATCGGGGTTCCAGACATAGTTCCAGGTTTCACTCATGGGGGCGTCGCGCAGCATCAGCCGAAGACGCATGTCCATGGGTATCCTTCCCTCGGGCTGTATCCTGAAGGAGGCGCGCCAGGTCTCGCCATCAGGAAGGCGTCGTACCTGGAGCTCTCGAGACTCGCCGCTAGAGACCACAAGCTCGGCGTCGACCGGGTGACTGGCGTCCAGGCTGGAGAGCTCACCCCCTCGGAAGTCGACCACGAACTGCCGACGGCTGCGCGGCGGTGGGTCATTCTGGCCCGGCACCGCCCCCCATCCCTGTCGGGTGCGCACTGTACGGGCCAGCCTCTGCTCGGGACGCTCGGCATCGAAGGTGGAAAGCCGGTAGCGATACGTTCGTGACCCGCCGGCCTCGAGCGTCTGCTCGGGCAGCCAGTAGGCGGCGATGTTGTCGTTGGTCTCCGACTCGCTGGGTATCTCGACCAGTTCCACGCTGCCCGGCCCCCAGTCGCCGAGCGGCGCGATCCAGTAGCTGGGGCGCCGCTCGTAGCGAGATTCCATATCCAGGTAGCGGTCGAAGTCCCGGTCGCGCTGGGCCAGGCCGAAGCCACTCGGATTCGAGTCCTGAAGCCGGGTAATGCGCAGCTCGCCCGGGTTGTTCAGCGGGCGCCAGATCCACTCGCCGGCATGGGTCTGCATCAGCAGACCCTGGGAATCATGGACCTGGGGCCGGAAGTCGTCGGCCGGGTAGGGGCTGACGTCGCCGTGCATGAACATGCTGGTCAGCGGGGCGATGCCCAGCTTCGCCACATCGCGGCGGGCGAACAGCCGGGCTTCCGTGTCGATGTCGATCTGCTCGCCGGTATGCACCCGGAAATGGTAGGCCCCAGTGAGCGATGGGCTGTCCAGCAGTGCGACGATGTCGATAAGGGTGGCTTCCGGGTCGGGCTTCATCAGCCAGAACGCCGTGAATGCCGGGAACTCTTCGCCCCGGGAGGAGGCCGTATCGATGGCCAGGCCACGAGCCGAGAGGCCATAGCCCTGATCACGGCCCACCACGCGGAAGTAGCTGGCGCCCTGGAAGAGCAGGAACTCGTCGTGATAGTCCTCGCGGTTGAGAGGGAAATGCAGGCGAAAACCCGCGTAACCGGCACCACTCAGGTCTTCGTTCTTGAGCGGTGCGGCTGAGCCATCATAGTGAAAGAAGGACGACTGGAAGGGCAGGTGCCGCTGCTCGCCGTTCTCGACCAGATGCAGGCGGACCGGCCGCTCGAACAGGAAGCCGGTGTGGAAGAGCTGCACCGAGAACAGCGTCTCGTCCTTCCAAAGGGCGGCTTCAGGTCGAAAGCGGATTGCGCGGTAGGCGTCGTAGTCGATATCACGCAAGGCCTGGGGCAGATCACCGCCGCTTTCCTCGTAGGGTGAGGCCGCAAGCTGTCGCGCGCGCTCCGTGACCTCCTCGAAGACGTCGGGCAGGCCCTGCGCAGGGGCGGCCCAGGTCGCAGGCGTGATCAGCGCGATGAACAGGCTGATGGCCAGCCACCGTAATGGAGGCAAGGGTGGTGACACGAATGGGGGCACGGGTTGATCCTCCTTGAACGATGTCTCCCGACGAGATGATTACAAGGTCGACAGCCTGTTGCCAGGACGCAACTGTACAAACATTATACACTGATTGGCTGCTGGTCCATTCAACCCGGTGATTGTTCATGTCGTTACCCTCGCATCTCCGCTGGTTCCTGGGCCTGTTGCTGCTCAACAGCGTGTTGCTGTCACCGCGATGGCTGTTGTACGGCGATCCCGCGCAGCGCTGGATTGCCCTCGAGGCCTTCCTGCTGGCGGGAGCGCTGGCATTGCTGCCATCTGCGGGGCGGGTTGCCGGGCTGCGTTGGCTGCTGGCGGCGCTGATCATGGGGTTTCTGCTGGTCGGCCTGGGGGAGGTGGCCACCCATCTGGCGTTCGGGCGCTCCTTGAACCTCTATCTCGACCTTCCCCTGCTGCTTTCCGTCTTTCATCTGCTGGAGGGCAATCTGGGCGTCACGCTGGCCATCCTGGTCGTCCTGGGTGCGACGGTCCTGCTGGCCTTCATGGTCTGGCTGCTGGCAAAGCTGTTCGGGAGCCTGCAGGGCAGGGCGCGCCGTGCTCCGTCCTTCACCGTCGCGCTGGTGATGCTGGTAGCCAGCGGCGTGTTGATCGCGGCCGAGTTCCAGAAGGCCCGGCTGCTGCCGGTGGCTCGTACGCCCTTGCTGGACACCCTGCTGTTCCAGGGGCAACAGCTGGTCGAGACGCGCCGCGCCCATCGTGACTTTGCCGAGCGTATGGCAGCCGCTCCCGTCGAGGTCACTCCCTTGCCGGGCCTTGCCGGCCGCGATGTGGTGCTGGTCTTCGTGGAGTCCTACGGCATATCGGCGCTGTTCGATGACCGCTACGCCGAGGTGCTGGGCCCGCGCCTCGATGACATGGCCGAGCGGTTCGATGCCGCCGGCCTGTCGGTGGCGTCCGGTCTGCTCGACTCCCCGATCCGGGGCGGGCAGTCCTGGCTGGCTCATGCCTCGACCCTGAGCGGCCTGCGGATCGACAATTCGCTCTGGTACCGGTTGCTGCTGGACAGCGAGCGCACCACGCTGGTGGATGACTTCCGCGCCACCGGTCACCGCACCCTCACCGTGATGCCGGCCATCACCATGGCCTGGCCGGAGGGTCGCGCCTACGGGTTCGACGAGATCCATGCCGCCAAGGATCTGGAGTATGCCGGCCCGCCCCTGAACTGGGTCACCATGCCGGACCAATACACCCTGCATCATTTCGAGACCCGGATCCGGCAGAATGCAGCATCGAGTCGGGCCGCCGAGACGCCGCTTTTCGCCCAGATCGCGCTGATCAGCAGTCACGCCCCCTGGACGCCGATTCTGCCGGTGCTCGACGACTGGAATGCGGTAGCTGACGGCAGTGTCTTTGCGCGCTGGGAAAACGCCGGCGAGACACCCGAGCAACTCTGGCAGGACCTGGAACGCGTGCGCGATCACTATGCCAGGTCACTGGACTATGCGCTGGGCGCCAGCATCCGCTGGGCCGAGGACTTTGTGGACGACCAGACCCTGGTGATTCTGCTGGGCGACCATCAGCCGGCGCCCCTGATCACCGGCAATAACGCCAGCGGTGCGGTTCCGGTCCATGTGATCAGCGGCGACGCCAGCCTGCTCGAGCCGTTCCTGGCGCGGGGATTCGTTTCCGGCCCCCTTCCGCCCCGGCCCGACGGCTATCCTGATGGCGAGGTTGCCGGTCAGGAGGCGCTGCGCGGCTGGCTTCACGAGGCGTTCGGATCAGACGATGCAACGGGCGCTTCCCTTTCGAACCCCTGAATGTCGGGCCGGATGGCCCGGGAGGCAAGATGTCACGAGATACTACGATGATGGCGCGGTTTGGATCGACAGCCCCGGCCATCCTGCTTTACAGCCTGTTTGGCCTAATGGGTATCTCTACCGCCGAGGCCTGGGAGCTGGATCGGGACGCAAGCCGTATCGAACTGATCGCCACCGCCGACGGCCGCGAGGCGGTGACCCGTGTCGAGGTGTTCTCGATCGCGCTCGAGGGTGACCTGGACCAGCCGCGGGATGGGCGCCTGGTGCTGACCCTCGAATCCGCGAGCATCACCGGCGGCAACGATATCGTCGATGGCATGCTGCAGGGCCACAACTGGTTCGACGTCGAGAATTACCCCGAGATCGTCTTTCGCAGTACCGACATCCAGGCGCCGGCCGAAGGCGAGCTGCGAATCGAGGGCGAGCTCGAGCTGCGGGGCGACACCTACCCGCTGACGGTGCCGGCGAGCTGGACTCAGCAGGGCGAGCGGGTCAAGGTCAGCGGCAGGCTGACCCTGGACCGTACCGATTACGACATGGGACGCGGTGCCTGGCGCACAGAGGGCACCGTGCTGCATGAGGTCCACGTCGACTTCAACATCGAGCTGCTGGCGCCATCGCGTTCCTGATTCTGAAGGCGGTTCGTCTTCTTCACTCCTATGATCCTGGCCGCTGGAAGTCTCTTCAGGAGGAGGTGGCGGGTAGGGCAGCCACCACTGAGATTTCTACCAACAGCTCCGGGCTGGCCATCCGAGCCTCCACACAGGCACGTGCGGGAGCCTTGCCTTCAGGTACCCAGGCATCCCACACACGGTTCATCGCCTCGAAAAGCGCCATGTCCTTCAGGTAGAGGGTGGCGGAGAGCAAGTGGTGGCGATCGCTTCCCACGGCTTCAAGCAGAGCATCAACCTTGGCCAGCATGGTTTCGGTCTGGCCCGTGATGTCGGCTTTCCTGTCTTCCGCGACTTGACCGCAGAGGTAGATGGTGTCGTTGTGGATGACGGCTCGGCTCATGCGAGCCCCGACCTCATGGCGTTCAATACGCATTGAAAATCTCCGATGATGGATGTTGGGTCAGTCAGCGATATCCGCGAGTTCGCCCAGGGTGAGCGGTTTGATCGGTGGGCGGATGTGGTAATACCCGACAGCAGTGACGGTCTGGTTGTTATGGTCGGCCAGCACTTGAGACACAGTCAGACCGCAAAGGCGTCCCTGACACGGGCCCATGCCGGCCCTGCAGAAGGCCTTCGCCTGATTGGGCCCCCGGCAGCCCGCATCGGCGATGTGGCGAAGGTCTCCCGCCGTGACCTCCTCGCATCGGCACACGATGGTGTCGTCCTCGGGGACCAGGAAGGACCGGGCAGGCTGGTACAGTACATCCAGGAAGGGGCGGATGGCCTGTTGCAGGCGCAGGCGCCGGCGAATCGCTGCGGACCTCGTATCGCCTCCTGCGTCTTCACGTCGATCGAGCTGGCTGGCGATCCGCAACACTGACAGTCGCCCGGCTTCCTGCGCTGCCTGGGCGCCGGCAATGCCGCTGGAGTCTCCTGCCACGAAGATACCTGCTCTGGAGGTTTCGCCCCAGTCATCGACACGGGGTGCCCAGCACTGCTGGTGCTCATGCCAGCAATGTTCGATCTCCAGCGCTCGGGTGAGCTGCACATTGGGCACGACGCCCTGGTGGACCAGAAGGGTGCGACAGTCTAGCGCGTGATCGATCCCTTTCCGGCGATAGCGCACCTTGTCGAGCTGGCCATCGGGGCTCGATTCGGCGCACAACGCCTCCACACCGGTGATGTGCGGAACCCCCGACCGCTTGAGGGCCCGTAGCAGGCCCAGGCCCTTGAATAGCAGCCTGGCGTTGCGCAGAGCACCGATGCTGTGACGTGCCGCACGACGATAGTTGTCCCGAGGCGTGGTATCCAGCACGGCTTCGATGGGCACGCCAGCATGAGTCAGCTGGCTGGCGACCAGCAGCAGAAGCGGGCCGCTACCGGCCAGCACCAGCGGTGCCGGAGGCACAAGGGCGCTCGTCTTGAGCAGCACCTGGGCGGCGCCGCAGGTCATGACGCCGGGCAGTGTCCAGCCCGGGAAGGGCACGGGCCTTTCCTGTGCGCCGGTCGCCACCAGCAGTCTGCGAGCATGGACCTGCCGGCTGCGACCGCGATGTGAGACATTGAGCGTGAGGTCGTCATCGACACCCCACACCGTGGTGCCGGGCAGGTAGTCGATGCGTGCGGCCTGCATGGCATTGAGGAGCAGGCGACCCTGGTAGTAGTCGTCGCCCAGCACGCCCTCGTCGGCCAACGGTGTTCGTCCAATGGCTCGATAGATCTGCCCACCTGCCTCTTCCTGCTCATCAAGAAGCGCAGTGTTCAGTCCCAGTCTTCCCGCTTCAGCGGCGGCGGCCATACCGGCGGGACCTGCGCCGATAATGGCGAGGTCATAAGTGTACTTGGTCTTGTCCTGGTCGCTCATGTCGTTGCCTCCCTGGGAGGCTCATGGATATCGCGGGCGCCAACCTGGCGGTGAATCTGCATCCTGTCCTGGACCTTCACCATGCAGCCCTGCTGGTTGGCCACACCGTCGATGACCAGGAGGCATTCGAAGCACGCGCCCATCAGGCAGTAGGGTGCCCGCTTGCTTCCGCTGGCCGGCGTAGTACGGGACGGCATCAGGCCGGATGCCAGCACGGCTGCGGCTGCCGTATCGTGGCTGTCGACTTCGATGGCATGCCCCTCCACGAAGACCGTCACCGGGTCAAATGACCGGGTGGGCAAGCGTTCAAAGCGTGAAGCGTTCGGCATGAAAAACCTCCATTGAAGGGTCGTGTCGATCGCCGGCAATCCAGTCGGCCAGCGGACCTTCATGGAAAGCCGCCAGGGTCACCCCGCTATGGCAGGTGACCAGGTATGCACCGGGACACTGGGTAGATGCCTGGTAGATCGGGTAGCCATCCGGTGTCATGACACGCAATGCCCCCCAGGCGCGGACCAGCTTCACATCGCGCAGCAAGGGGAAAAGCCTGACAGCCCGTTGGGCAATCTTGGCCATGACCTCGGTGGTAGTCCCGCTGTCGAACCCTACGTCCTCCTTGGAGTCGCCGACTTGGACGGTGCCCTCGCCGGTCTGACGCACATGCCCGGTGGGATATTCCAGGAAGGGGCGAACCCTTTCCCCTACGAGCACCTGCCCCCGGTTAGGGGACAACGGTGCCGTCAGGCCAACCTGTGGGGCCAGTTCACGGTTGCCGAGGCCGGCGGAAAGCACGACCTTTGCGCAGGTCCAATCGCCATTCGGTGCGTGCAATCGGAATCCCTCTGACAGGGGCTCGATGCTCTTGACCCTGCCGGCATTCTCGATGGTCCCGCCGAGCGCCTTGAAGCGTTCCGTCAAGGCACGCAGCAACAATAGTGGGTTCACGTGGCCATCCTCGGGACACCAGGTGGCACCGGCCACGGTGTCTCCTACTTCGGGAATCTTCTCCCTCACCTGTTTCAGGTCGAGCGTCTCGTAGGGGTAATCGCCTCCTGCCGCCTCGCGCATACCAGCCAGCATGCGGTCACGGGCCTCGAGTTCCTGAGCGGCCAGGCAGAGGTACAGGCCGCCACGTTGTTGCAGTTGCACATCGATGCCCGTGGCGTCCTGAAGCTGGGCAGCGAAGCCAGCCCACAGCCGCGCAGAGAGTCTCGAGATGTCGGCATATTCCGGAAGGGTATCGCCTTTCCCCTGTACCCAAACCAGGCCAAAATTGCCCCTGGAGGCACGCAACGCCACATCGCCTTCATCGAGCACGGCGACACGAAGCCCGTTGCGTTGAAGCCCGAGTGCCACCGCCAGTCCGACCAGGCCACCGCCTATGAGGCAGACGTCCGCGGTATGCGCCCCTTGCGTTGCGGATTGCGTCATGGTGAGTCCTTGCGTTGTTCCGGTGGGAGCAATAGGCCCGGCCGTGTGGCCGGACCATGAAGCGGATCAGCGAAGGGTGCGTTCCAGCACATCGTTGGCCCAGTCGGCGCCGATATCGTCGAGAATGACGGGCCATACTGTCTCGCGGACGATTGTCGCGTGCTCGGCGATCTGTTCATCGGAGACCGAAATGATGGTGGCACCCGACTCCTCGAGAAGCTCCTCATTGCGCGCTTGATCGGCCTCGGCACTCTCCCAGCGGCTTTCCTCGAAGCGTTTTGCGGCTTCCGACAAGGCCGTCTGCTGCGCGTCAGTCAAGCTCTCGTACCTGGGTTGATTGATGAGCAGGTACCACATCTCGAAGTGGGTGTTGAGCGGCAGATAATATTCCGTCACATCGCGGAAGGAGGCATAGTATCCTTCTGCACCCGACCCCATGATGCCATCGACAACCCCGGTCTGAATGGCAGTAAAGGCATCCGAGAACGGCAGAGGTGAGCCGATATAACCAATATTGTCCGCCATCAACTGGAAAGATTTCATCGGAGGAACCCGCAGTCGGGCACCCTTATCCACCGTGGGGTCTGCAGGATTCTCTACGTCAGTATTCAATGCGACGCCGCCGAAGTATACCGGCCAGGCTCCCAGTACATGGATATCCTGTTCCGCATAGAGATCCTCGACCGTCTCACGCATTGGTGCACCATCTGTGAATGTTTCTTCTGCGTGTTCCCAGGTCTGAACGAGGTAGGGGAGGTAGGCTAGCTGGAAGCGACGATCGACCTCGGATGAGGGCGGCTGGACAGCCATATCAACCGAGCCGATGCTGAGTCCTTCCTGAACCGTCGTGTAGTCTCCAAGGGCACTTGCAGGGAAGAGGCGAACATTCACGGCTCCATCGGTCGCACTTTTCACCTCTTCGGCAAAGGCGCGAGCGTCCTTGTCGATTGCAGTGCCCTCGGGGCGGACATGCGACAGTTGCAGTGTGGCGGCTTCGGCCATGGTGGTGATGGAAGCCGACATGGCAACAGCAGCGGTCAGGATTTTCATTGGTGGCATTTTCATTGTTTTCTCCATTCTTTCATTGCGGGTGTATTGATCGCAGGAATTGCGATCGATCAGTAGCCGAACATTCCGGGCAAGAACTCGGAAAGGTCGGGCCAGGCTGAAACAAGTATCACGACCGGGACGTAGCCGAAGAAAATCAGGGTCATGGCAGGTTTGACCACCTCGGTGAACTTGACCTTGCCGATTCGCGCACCGAGGTAGAGGATGCTGGCGTATGGCGGTGTCACACCACCCATGGCGGTATTGACGCCCATGATGGCGGCGAACTGTACCGGGCTGACACCTAGAGCTTCCATCAAGGGAAGCAGCAAGGGACCGGTGAGGATGATGGCGGTGATATCGTTTACCACCATGCCGATACCGAACAGCATCAGGTTGATCATCAGCAGCAGGAGGAACTTGTTATCGGTGATCTGGAAGATCATCTCGACCAGGGCCTGAGGAATGCCTTCGCGCACGAAGAGCTGGCTCAGGATCAGGCTGAACAGGATCATGATCAGGATCGCACCGACGGAGGTGGCGGACTCCTTGCCCGATTCGAGCAGGGTCTTCCAGGTCAATCCCCGGTAGATCATGAAGCCGACGGGCAGGGCGTAGATGACGGCAACCGCTGCTGCTTCAGTTGGCGTCATGATGCCACCGTAAATCCCTCCGAGGATGATCACGGGCATCAGCAGGGCAGGTAGTGCATGAACGGTGCGACGCCCGGCATCGTGGATTCGCTGGTCCAGGTCCATCGGTTCGTCGAGGATCAGATCGAACTTGCGCGACATGACCATGTTGACGATGCAGAAATTGATCATGATCAGCAGTCCCGGTCCCAGAGTGGCCAGGAAACTTGCCAGGATAGAGGTGTCGGTTACCCAGCCATAGACGATCATCGTGACGCTGGGAGGGATCAACAGGCCGAGGATCGAGGAGTTCGCAATCAGTGCTGTGGAGTAGGCACGGGGATACCCCTTGCGTTCCATCTCGGGAATAAGGATGGGGCCGATGGCGGCAATTCCGGTCAGACCACTGCCGGAAATGGCGCCAATGATGGCGCAGCTGATCGATGCCATCACGCCGAGACCACCACGGATACGTCCTACGAAGACATTGACGAACTTGAGGAGACTCGAGGCGATGCCACTGACACTCATCAACGTGCCGGCAAAGACGAAGAGAGGAATCGCCAGCAGGATCGGGTTGGTGAGTTGGCTGAAGCCCCACATCATCATGCCACGCATGGTGGATTCACCGATCATGGTCATGACCATGAGCGCCGCACCGAAACAGTAGGGAAGTGGGACGCCGAGCGTCAGCATCAGGATCAATACGGCAAATGCCAGAAGCGCTATCTCAATCATTGTTCCCGTCCTTCTTGTTATCGGTCAGCACCTTGAATTCCTGAACTTCTGCGGTTTCGGGATAATCGGGATCGCCACTCGGGTGATCTGGGGCCTGACGCATGCCGAACAGGTAGGCGAGATTGCGCAGCAAGTGCCACAGGGTAAAGATGATCATCAGGGACATGCCGACCATCAGGGCGGACTCGTAGATGATGGTGGGTATGTAGAGCGTGGGAGTGCTCTTGCCGATACGTGAGGCGTAACTGAAATAGTCCCAGGCCCATGTAGCTAGCCAGATCGAGACCACCACACTGATGGTGTCGGCGAGTGCCTGCAGATAGGCTCTTGCCCGATCTGTCTTCAAGAAGATGTCCAGCACATTGGCTCTGATCTGGGTGTCCTCACGCGAGGCGTTGACACTTCCCAGCATGTAGAGCCACAGGGTGGGGATCAGCGTGGCCTCTTCGAGGCCCATGACAGGCATCTCGAGGAGGTAGCGGGTTATGACCTGGATGAATTGGCTGCCCGCCACCAGGACGATCAGCAAGGTCAGGGTATAGCGAAAGAAACGTTCCATAAGGCCTTCTCGCGTGTTGTGTTTGTCTGCCAGGGCCGTTGTGTACTTCATCGACATCTTGGAAGTCGCCATGTATAACATCAAATCGTTTATATGCATCTGTTGATAACATAGTGTTTTCAAGTTGCCGGGAGACCACGCATGGCTAAGTTGACTTATCGACAGATCGAAGCCTTCCGGGCCGTCATGATCAGTGGCACCACCAGCGGGGCGGCGGAGATCCTCTATGTCTCGCAGCCAGCCATCAGTCGCTTGCTGGCGGACTTCGAGGAGACGATCGGCGTCAAGATGTTCGAGCGACAACGGCGCCGATTGAGCCCCACTCCAGAGGCGCGCTTTTTCTATGAAGAAGTGGAGCGGGCCTTCGTCTCGCTGGAGAAGCTCTCTCGCGCGGCGGAGGAGCTCAGGGAATTTCACCTGGGAACACTGCGTATCGCTTCCATGCCGGCCGTATCGGTAGAGTTCCTCCCGGCCTTGACCGATCAGTTCTGTCAAGCACATCCCGGTGTGTCAGTCACCCTTCAGGTACGCAGCACGCAGCAGGTGGCCGACCTGGTGGCCAGTCAGCACTTCGATCTGGGGGTGATTTCGGGAATTGAACTCAACGACCCGGCTATCGAGGCCAGGAGCCTCGCTGACAGCCGCCTGGTCTGCGTGCTGCCGCCTGGACATCGGCTGGCTGATCGCGACGTCATCCAGCCGCGAGATCTGGAGGGAGAGATATTCGTGTCACTGGGCTCGGAGCAGAGTATCCGCCATAAGATTGACAGCGTCTTCGAGCGTGAGGGCGTGAGCCGCCAGTTGATGATCGAGACTCAGCTACACTACGCCGCTTGCGCCTTCGTGCTCGCTGGCAGTGGTGTCTCCTTGGTCGATCCCATCACGGCCTGGCACTATCGGCGACTCGGGCTTGTCGTGGCGCGTTTCGAACCGAGAGTGCCTTACCGGTACAGCATGATCTTTCCCAAGCAGCGGGGGCAGTCGGGTCTGACCAGGTCGTTCCTGGAACTGCTGGACAATTCGTTGGTGGAACTCGAGCAAGTGTCGGCTGGCCTGTTCGAGAGGCAGGTGTCGCCAGGATAGCCAGGAGTGTCAGAGGGCAGTGATGGGTAGTGGCTGCGGGGATTTCAATAGATCCGGAAACGCTTGAAGTCGGGGTGCCCTTCGGCCTCCTCCGGGGTCTTGCGATAGCGCTTGTACTCCCACTGGTACTGGGCCGGGTCCAGGGCAATGGCGGATTCCACGCTGGCATTGACGCCGCTGGCCGAGGTGGTCTCGTCGGGGTCGTACACCCGTGCGTCGGCGGCCAGGAAATGGATGGCGTAGCCCCTGCCGGGCAGGCGTAGCGCTACGCCGGTGACGACCCTTGCCTGGGTGCGGGCCACCAGCTTGGGCAGCAGGGTGGCGGTGTAGGCGAGCCGGCCAAAGAAGGGCGCGAAGACGCCACTGCCCCAGTCAGGTTCCTGGTCGGGGAGGATGCCCACGGCCTCGGAGCGCTTGAGCGCCTTGAGCAGGGCGGCCACGCCGCGCGGGTTGGTGGGCACCAGGTTTCCTCCCCGGCGTTCGCGACCCTGGCGGATGATCGGATCGAGCGGGGCGAGCTTGGGAGGCTCGTACATGGCGGTGAAGGGGAAGTGGCCGGAGAGCCAGAAGTTGAGCACTTCCCAGTTGCCGAAGTGGGGGGCCAGCACGATGACGCCTCGCCCCTCGGCCCGGGCGTCGTCGAGCAGTTCGCGACCGTGGACTTCGAGGATCGAGGACTCGACGCGCTCCGGATCGCCCATCCAGGCGAAGCCCAGCTCGAGCATGGTGGCGGCGGAGTGGGTCAGGCTCTGCCGCGCTAGCTGGCTGCACTCGGACGGGCTGCGGGAAGGGTAGACCTCGACCAGGTTGGCCCGGGTGATCTGGCGTTCCCGGCGGCTCAGCCGCTCCACCAGCGGGCCGATCAGGCGGGCCAGCCGCCACAGGGTTGAGAGGCGGCGGCCGGCGAGGCTGCGCCACAGGAGAGCGATGGCACGGGCCTGGAAGGCGTTCGAGCGGGGCTCACTTCTGGCCATGAATCAGACCCACCAGGTATCCACGTTCTCCGGTGCGCGGTGCTCGTTCAGGGTCTTGAGCCCCTTCACGCAGCGAATCACCAGCCAGACCACTGCGGCCAGCCAGGTGACAAAGCCGATGAGCACCAGGGTCAGCAGGCCGGAAATGCCGAAGTAGAGGAGGGCGATCCAGAACGTGCGGATCTGGTAGCGATAGTGCTCGTCGAGCCACGCCGGTCCGTTGCCGCGGTAGACATAGGCGATCACCACGCCGACCAGGGACGTGAGGCCGCCGGTGACCATCCCCGCGAGGTGAAGCACGTAGACCACGATGGGTATGGTCGTGTCCGGGGTGTTGCCCCGTTTGGTGATGGCTCGGTCGTCGTCTTGCGGCAGATGGTCGTTCATGGCGTCTCCCTGAAGATCGATTGACTGGCGGCAATCATACCGGTCGAGGCCGACAATGCCACCGGGGGCTCAATGGGGTTGGGTTTTCACGGGACGGCTGATTTCCAGCAGATTGCCGTCCGGGTCGCGCAGGTAGAGCGAGGTGATCTCGCCGGTGGCCCCCTGCCGGGACACCGGGCCGAGCTCTACCTCGACGTCCAGCGCCTCCAGGTGGCGCTGGACCTCATCGAGCGGCAGCAGGCTTCGCAGGCAGAGGTCCAGGCTGCCGGGCGTGGGCGTGGCGGCCCGGGGTGTCACGTCGGTGGCGGTCCAGTGCAGGCGCAGGGCGATATCGCCCAGCATCAGATCGACGCGCTCCCGGTCGCGGTAGCGCACTTCCAGTCCCAGCACCCGTGAATAGAAGTCCACGGCACGGGAAATGTCGGTCACGGTGATGACCAGGTGGTCCAGACCTGACAGCATTCGGGGCTCCTTGCGGGGTTCTGGAGATAGCAGGGCAATCCTGAGGGAAATTGTTCAGGCACAGAGGATACGATGATGCTGACCTGTCCGCTATGTGCGTCCAGCGACACCGAGCACTTTCACCGTGACGTCCGACGCGACTACCACCGCTGCCGGCACTGCACGCTGGTGTTCATTCCTCCCTCCCAGCGGCTCGGGCCGCAGGAAGAGCGTTCGGTCTACGACCAGCACGAAAATTCCCCGGACGATCCCGGCTATCGCCGCTTTCTGTCGCGGCTCTTCGATCCCTTGCGCGAGCGACTTCGGCCCGGCGCACGAGGGCTCGACTTCGGAGCGGGGCCCGGGCCGACCCTGTCGCTGATGTTCGAGGAGGCGGGCCATCCTATGGCGATCTATGATCCATTCTACGCACCCGACACGCGCGTGCTGGAGCGCAGCTATGATTTCATCACCGCCACCGAAGTGGTCGAGCACCTCTTCGCTCCCGGCCGGGAGTTGGCACAGCTGGTCGACAGGCTCCCGTCCGGCGGCTGGTTGGGGCTGATGACCAAGCGCGTCACCGATCCATCGGCCTTCGCGCGTTGGCACTACCTCCTCGACCCTACCCACGTGGTCTTCTTCAGCGAAGCGTCCTTTGTGTGGCTGGCCGACCACCTGGACATGCGAGTCGAGTTTCCCGCGGCGGACGTGGCGCTGCTGCAACGACGATAAAACGATTGACTCGCCTCAGACCGGGCGTATGATTCCGCCCCCGGAGTCGCTCTCCGGCCCGCCATGCAGGCGCGATCCGGTATCTTTTGGCATCACTTTCTTCTCGTTTCCATCTGCCGTTGTGAGGCCCTCCATGATGTCGCGGCAACTGCTGGCCATGGCCCTGGCCCCCCTGCTGGGGCTCTTCATCCTGGGGATCGGCAACGGCTTTCTGGCCACGGTGATCACCCTGCGCCTGGACGCCGCCGGTGAATCGGCCGTGGTGATCGGCTGGGTCTCCTCCGCCTACTTCATCGGCCTGGCGCTGGGCGCCATGCTCAACGATCGCCTGCTGCTGCGCATCGGCCATATTCGCGCCTATGGCAGCTTCGCCTCGCTGGTGGCGGTGACCGTGCTGCTGCAGGGGCTGGTGGCCGAGCCGTGGGCCTGGTTTGCCCTGCGCCTGATCGGTGGCTGGGCCACGGTGGGCGTCTACCTGGTGATCGAGAGCTGGCTGCTGGCCTCCGGCGATGCCAGGGTGCGCGGCCGCCTGCTGGCGCTCTACATGATCTCGCTCTACGCCGCCGGCGTGCTCGGCCAACTGCTGCTGGGCGTCACCGAGGCCATGGGGGGTGCGGCGTCGTTCATGGTGATCGCCATGCTGGCCTCGCTCTCGGTGCTGCCCATGGCGATGATCCCGCGGGTTTCGCCGCTGATCGAGAAGGCCGAGCCGCTGTCGCCGCTGCGTCTTATCACCCTGACCCCCACCGGGGTGGTGGGAAGTTTCGGCTCGGGACTGATGGTGGCCGCCGTCTACTCCCTCCTGCCGCTCTATCTCCAGCGCACCGGCCTCACGGTTGACCGGATCGGCCAGATGATGGCGGTGGTGGTCCTCGGTGCCATGTTGCTGCAATACCCGGTGGGTCGCTGGTCGGACCGCCACGACAGGCAGCTGGTGCTGATCCTGATCGGGGCCTTCTGCACGGTGATCTCTGCGGCGGTGCTGTGGCTGCCGATGAATGCCTGGATCCTGGCCGGGCTGCTCTTCCTGCTGGGGGGTGGCGTCTTTTCGTTCTATCCGGTAGCGGTGGGCCATGCCGCCGACCGTGCGCCGGCGGGCGCCCTGGTGCGCATGAGTCAGGGCCTGCTGTTGATCAATGCCATCGGCTCGGCGCTCAGCCCGCCGCTGGTCTCGCCGGTGATGAGCCTGTTGGGCGATGCGGGCCTGTTCTGGGCCTTTGGTGCCATGGGAATCATTCTGGTGGCCTTCTTCGGCTGGCGGCGCAGCGTGCGCCCGGCGCCGATGCCAGTGGCGCCGTTCTCGGCTTCCACGCCGATGTCCTCGGTGGGGGCTGAGCTGGCGGTCACCGAGGAGCAGGTACAGGGTGCCATCGAGCACGAGCACGTAGAGGACCTTTCCGGGGCCGTTCCCGAGGTGGAGGTGGCCGAGCCGCTGGTCGGCCCGCCGCCGCCCAACGAGCCGCATATCGCCTACTTCCATGAGCCTGACATCGAAGACGACAAGCGGGACGCCGATAGCAGCGCCTCCCGGAGCTGATCCGTCAGCGGGCCTCGCCACTCCTGGTGGCGGAGTTCTGCAGGGCCTATCGCGCTTGCTGCATATCGGCTAAGACCTTGAGATAATGGTCGGCGAAAAGTAGTGAATCTACTGTCGCCGTTATCATTTTTCCCGAGGTGTGCCCATGCCCCCCTATGTCGCCCCTGTCCGTGACGTCCGCTTCGTGCTGGAGGAGATGCTCGAGCACGGCTCGCTTGCCCTGCCCGCCTTCGAGGAGGCCAGCCCCGACCTGGTCGAGGCCGTGCTGGAAGAGGCCGCCAGGCTGGCCGGCGAGGTCTGGGCGCCGCTCAATGCCAGCGGTGACCACCAGGGCTGTCGGCTCGAGGAGGGTCGGGTAACGCTTCCCGCCGGGTTTGTCGATGCCTACCAGGCCTATGCCGAGGGCGGCTGGAACGGCATTGGCGTCTCCGAGTCGATGGGCGGCCAGGGCTTGCCTGAAGTGGTGGCCAGCGCCGTCCAGGAAATGCTCCACGGCGCCAACATGGCGCTGGGGCTGTGCCCGATGCTCACCGCCGGGGCCATCGAGGCCCTGGCTCACCACGGCAGCGAAGAACAGCAGGCCGTCTACCTGCCGAAGCTGGTGGAAGGCACCTGGACCGGTACCATGAACCTCACCGAGCCCCAGGCCGGTTCGGATCTCTCCAAGGTGCGCACCCGCGCCGTGCCCCAGGAGGATGGCAGTTTCCGCCTCTTCGGTCAGAAGATCTACATCACCTGGGGGGAACACGACGCCGCCGAGAACATCATCCACCTGGTGCTGGCGCGCAAGCCCGACGCCCCGGAGGGTAACAAGGGAATCTCGTTGTTCCTGGTGCCGAAGTTCCTCGTTCATGCGGACGGCTCGCTGGGCGAGCGCAATGACGTCACCTGTGCTTCCCTCGAGCACAAGCTGGGCATCCATGGCTCGCCCACCTGCACCCTGAGCTTCGGCGAAGGGGAAGGTGCCATCGGCTACCTGGTGGGCGAGGAGGGACGCGGCCTCAACCACATGTTCACCATGATGAACGAGGCGCGCCACAAGGTGGGGATCCAGGGCATCGGCGTGGCCGAGCGCGCCTGCCAGCAGGCCTTCGCCTTCGCCCTGGACCGTACCCAGGGGCGCAGCCCGCGCTCAGGTCGCAATGACTGCACCATCAGCGACCACCTGGACGTGCGGCGGATGCTGCTCTCCATGCGCGCCCGTACCGATGCCTTGCGCGCGCTGGCCCTCTACTGCGCCGCCCAGCTCGATATTGCCCGACATGGCGACAGCGATGACTCCCGCAAGACGGCTCAGGCGCGTGTCGACGTGCTGATTCCGGTGATCAAGGCCTTCTCCACCGATCAGGCCGTTGAGATCGCCTCGCTGGGCATCCAGGTCCACGGCGGCATGGGGTTCATCGAGGAGGCCGGCGCCGCTCAGCTGCTGCGTGACGCCCGCATCGCCCCTATCTACGAGGGCACCAACGGCATCCAGGCGCTGGATCTGGCCGGCCGCAAGCTGCAGCGTGACGGCGGTGCGGCGCTCGAGAGCCTGATCGATGAGGTGGAAACCACCGCCGCGGCGCTCAAGGAGAGCGTTGAGCTCGCCGAGCTCGGTGAGCGCCTGGCCGATGGTGCCGTCGATCTGCGTGCCGCCATGGCGAGGGTGCTCGAGGCGGGCGCTGACCCCGAGCGCGGCGCCGATGCCGTCCAGGCCTACGCCACCCCCTTCCTGAGCCTCGCCGGGCACGTGCTGTGCGCCTGGCAGATGGGCCAGGCCGCGCTGGTGGCCAGCGCAGCTCAGGGCGCCGGCAGCGATGAGCCTTTCTATCAGGCCAAGCGCCAGAGCGCCGACTTCGCCATCCGACAGTGGCTGCCGGTGGGCCGCGCCCAGCGCGCGGTGATCGAGGCCGGCATGGAGAGCCTCGCCGGCTTCGACGCGGCCGTCCAGTAAGCACACCGGTCCGCCGCCGGCCCCGCGCCGCCGGCGGACGTTTGGCACAACAATATGTAACGCCACTTCACGGAGCCAGCCATGAGCCAGAGCATCTTCGAACAGGGCCTGCCCAAGACCCCCGCCAACCATGTGGCGCTCTCGCCGCTGACCTTCATCGAGCGCACCGCCTCCGTCTATCCGGACTATCCGGCGGTGGTCCACGGCGAGATCCGTCGCGACTGGGGCACCACCTGGGAGCGCTGCCGGCGGCTCGCCTCGGCGCTCGAGAAGCGCGGCATCCAGTCCGGCGAGACGGTGGCGGCGATGCTGCCTAACGTGCCGGCGATGTTCGAGGCCCACTTCGGCGTGCCGCTGGCTGGCTGCGTGCTCAACACCCTCAATATCCGCCTGGATGCTGAGGCCATCGCCTACATGCTCGAGCACGGTGAGGCGAAGGCGATCCTGGTCGACCCGGAGTTCGCGGAGGTGATCGAGGAGGCGGTGAGCAAGCTTGAGAACAAGCCGCTGATCATCGACGTGGCGGACGAGCAGTTCATGCCCGATGGCCGCCCCATCGGTGAGCTGGAGTATGAGGCGCTGCTCGCCGAGGGCGATGCGAGCTATCCCTATCGCCTGCCCGAGGACGAGTGGCAGGCGATCTCGCTCAACTATACCTCCGGCACCACCGGCAAGCCCAAGGGCGTGGTCTACCATCACCGCGGCGCCTACCTGAATGCCGTCAGCAACATCCTGGTGTGGGCGATGCCCCACCACCCGGTCTATCTGTGGACCCTGCCGATGTTCCACTGCAACGGCTGGTGCTTCCCCTGGACCATTGCCGCCGCCGCCGGCACCAATATCTGCCTGCGCAAGGTCGAGGCGAAGAAGGTCATGGACCTGATCGCCGACGAACAGGTGAGCCACTTCAGCGGTGCGCCCATCGTGCTCAACGGCCTGGTCAACCTGCCCGCCGAGGACAAGCGCGCCTTCGACCATCCGGTGAAGGTCACCACCGCCGGTGCGGCACCGCCCGCCTCGGTGATCGCCGGTGTGGAAAAACTCGGCATCGACGTGACTCACGTCTACGGCCTTACCGAGGTCTATGGCCCGGTGACCTCCTGCGCCTGGCGCGACGCCTGGAACGAGCTGCCCATCGAGGAGCGGGCGAAGATCAAGTCCCGCCAGGGGGTGCGCTATCACATGCTGGAAGCGCTCTGCGTGGCCGATCCCAATACCCTGGAGCCGGTGCCGAAGGATGGCGAGACCATCGGCGAGATCCTGATGCGCGGCAACAACGTGATGAAGGGCTACCTGAAGAACGAGGCGGCCACCGAACAGGCCCTGGAAGGCGGCTGGTACCATACCGGCGACCTCGCCGTGTGGCACTCGGACGGTTACATCGAGATCAAGGACCGCTCCAAGGACATCATCATCTCCGGCGGTGAGAACATCTCCACCATCGAGGTGGAGGATGCCATCTACAGCCATCCCGCCGTAGAGGAGGCCGCAGTAGTGGCCAAGCCCGACGAGAAGTGGGGGGAGGTCCCCTGTGCCTTCGTCAAGCTCAAGGTGGGCTATGACGAGGTCACCGAGCAGCAGATCATCGACCACTGCCGGGCGCATCTCGCGCGCTTCAAGGCGCCGAAGACGGTGATCTTCACCGAGCTGCCCAAGACCTCCACCGGCAAGATCCAGAAGTTCGTGCTGCGCGAAGAAGCCCGCAACCAGTAGCAGCGTTGCTCCCATCGCGATGCCCTCGGCCGGTAAAGCCTGGGTTGAGGCACGAGGGGTTTGTGGGAGCGATGCTTGCATCGCGATGGCTGGCGGATAACGGCTTTTTCCCTAGAGCAACAGACCCTGGACAATACATTTATGAAGGAGAGTGCAATGAGCCAACAACCGATCGGCGTGGTCGGCGCCGGCACCATGGGCCAGGGCATCGCCCAGGTCCTGGTCACCAGCGGCTTCGACATCAAGCTTTACGACGTCGCCGACGAGCAGCTCGAGCGCGCCCGGGCGGCCATCGACAAGGGCCTGGGCAAGCTTGTCTCCAAGGAGAAGCTCAGCGATGCCGACCGGGAAGCTGCCCTGGCACGCCTGGATACCACGACCGCACTGGACGCCCTGCGTGACTGCGAGGTGATCATCGAGGCCGCCCCCGAGCAGCCGGCGCTCAAGGAGAAGCTGTTCCGCGACCTGAGCCGCCTGAGCCACGAGGCCATTCTCGCCTCCAATACCTCGTCGCTCTCGCTGACCCGGCTCGCCGCCGTCTGCGAGCGCCCCGAGCGGGTGGTGGGCATGCACTTCTTCAACCCGGTGCCGGTGCTCAAGCTGGTCGAGGTGATTCGCGCCGAGCAGACCTCCGACGCTACCGTGTCGCGCATCGAGAAGCTGGCCGCCGACCTCGGCAAGACGCCGGTACCAGTGGGCGACTCGCCCGGTTTCGCGGTCAATCGCCTGCTGGTGCCGATGATCAACGAGGCGGCCTTCCTGGTGCAGGAGGGCGCCGCCACCCCGGAAGCGGTGGATGAGGCCATGAAGCTGGGCGCCGCTCACCCCATGGGCCCGCTGGCGCTGGGTGACCTGATTGGCCTGGACGTCTGCCTGGCGATCATGGAGGTGCTTCAGGATGGCTTCGGCGATCCCAAGTATCGCCCCTGCCCGCTGCTCAAGCGCATGGTCGATGCCGGTTACCTTGGCCGCAAGAGTGGCCGAGGCTTCCACGTCTATAGCTGATTGACTCGAGAACAGGGTTATCGCAGATAGCAAGACCGCTCGGAGCTATACTGACGACAAGCCTCTGGGGAGGCGCTGTGAATACTTCCCTGTACGCTACCGACGCCCTGCGGCGCTCTCGCATCCTGCTCCGCTTGCAGGGCCGGTGCTGGCCATCCATGGCCAGCCCGTTCGGAGGAATCCTCCTCACCCCTGGCGTAGGACCTCCCCTACGGCTTGTCCCCGGCGCGCCTCGCTATGAAAAACTGCAATAATCTTGACCCGACAAAAGAGGGGATTGCCGCCCAACCAAGCGTTCGCTAGGGTTGGGCGGTCTTCCTTCAAGAACACCATCAGGAGCCCCCAATGAGCGAATCCCCGATCGAGGTTGTAGAAAACGCCGGCTTCGTGCGCCTGACCATCAGCCGTCCCAAGGCGCTCAATGCCCTGAACAGCGACGTGCTGGTCGAACTGGAGCGCGTGCTGGCTGAGCTCGAGACCCGCGATGACCTGCGTGCCGTGCTGATCACCGGCGCCGGCGAAAAGTCCTTCGTGGCCGGTGCCGACATCGCCGAGATGCGCGACAAGACACCGGAGGAGGCGCGCGACTTCGCCAGACAGGCGCTCGACACCTTCAAGCGTCTGGAGACCCTGCCGGTGCCCACCGTGGCGCTGGTCAACGGCTTCTGCCTGGGCGGCGGCTGCGAGCTGGCGCTGGCCTGCGACTGGGCGGTGGCCAGCGATAACGCCGTCTTCGGCCAGCCGGAAGTGCTGCTCGGCGTGATTCCCGGCTTCGGCGGCACCCAGCGCCTGCCGCGTCGCATCGGCCCGGCCATGGCCATCGACCTCTGCACCACCGGCCGCAAGATCGATGCCAACGAGGCGCTGCGCATCGGCCTGGTCAACCGCGTGATGCCCCAGGCCGAGCTCGAGGCCTATGCGGATGAGCTCACCAAGCAGATCGGCGGTAACGGCCCCCGGTCGGTACGTGCCGCCAAGCAGGCGATCCACGACGGCATGGACCAGGACCTGGACAGCGCCCTGGCGCTGGAGAACGCCCTGTTTGCGTTCTGCTTCGCCGGTGGCGAACAGACCGAGGGCATGAGCGCCTTTGTCGAGAAGCGCAAGCCCAACTTCTGATTCTGGTTTGTCTAACGACAACGGCCGTGGCGGAAACGCCACGGCCGTTATCATATGGGCAGCAGTCAGGTGTTTTTCCGGTGCGGATCAGCCTAGCGGGCTGACACCCTGCCCGGAGAGTTCCGGGAAGTCGTCATGCATCGTCAGCGGCTCGATGTTGCCGCGGGTGGCCAGGAATTCCGGGCGCCGTGACGGGGCTGCATAGGGCTCTTCCAGGGTGTTGTCCACGCTGTTGTAGACGAAGAAAAGGTTGGAGCGCGGCCAGGGTGACATGTTCTCGTTCGAGGCGTGCAGGGTGTTGCACTCGAACAGCATCAGCGAGCCTGCCGGACCTTTCGGCGCCTGGATGCCGCCGCGCTCGGCCAGCCTGGCCAGCGCCTGCTGGTCGGGCACGCCCAGCTTCTGGGCCTTGAGGGACTCCTGCCAGTTCGCCTCGGGCGTCTCGCCCATGCAGGGCACGAACTCGCGGTGGGAGCCGGGAATCAGCATCAGCGGCCCGTTGAACTCGCTGTTGTCGGTCAGCATCAGCGAGGCGCTCACCGCCCGCATGCGTGGCATGCCATCCTCGGCGTGCCAGGTCTCGAAATCCGAATGCCAGTCGAAGCCGCTGCCCTGGAAGCCGAACTTGTCGTTGATGCGCGACTGGTGGATATAGACCTCGCTGCCCAGCAGCTGCCGTACCATGCCCAGGATGCGCGGGTCGCGGGTCAGGCGATCGAAGTGTTCCGAGAGCTGGTGCATGCCGAACACCGACCGGATGGCGCCGCTGTTCGGGTCTCGGATGACCTGCTCGGAGCGCATCAACGCCTCGTCGTTGGCCATCTCCTTGAGTTCCTCGAAGAACGGCTCGATGCGATCGCGCGAGAAGAAACCGTCGAACCACAGGAAACCGTCTCGCTCGTAGCGAGAGAGGGCCACCTCATCCAGTGGGCCCTCCCAGCGGCGCTGGTTGCGGGCGTGTACCACCGGGTCCTTGCGGGGTATCGGGGCGCGGTATTCGGTCAGGCGACTGGGATAGGGATCGAAATGATCGGCCATGGGAAAACCTCCTGATACTGTCAGTAATCGTGAATTCCGGATCTCCTTGAAAGACAGGGCCTGTATCAACGGCTTGACCTGCTGAATGGTCAGCGAGGAAGGGGTCCGGTATCGGCTTTACCTTCAATTACATCTGGTCGGGGCCGCACAAGTTCAACCCTTGCCGTCGCCCCACGGCAGCATCATGGGGCAGGAAGGGGTCATTGCGATGGCTGCGCCAGCGCTTGACGAAGCTGCTCCACCCGCGCCTCCATGGGTGAAACATGGCTGCCATGCCAGTAGAGCTGGCCGCAGGCCTCGCACTGCAGGAATTCTTCCACGTAGCGCCGCGTCAGGGGCTCGAGCCGATCGATGATGTCCGCCTTGTCGACGCGGATGAGTCTCCCGTTGCACTGTGTGCAGCGAGTGAAGGGAGCGAAGGCCGGGGCAAGGTCAAATTCGCGGCACACTTCCTCGACCTGCTGCCACGGCGCGTCGGCGCGCACGTAGTGGGCGAGTCGGATGCGCTTGCGCTTCAGCAGGTTTCGGTCGCGGGTGAGCAGGATGCGCCCTTGCTCCTCGGCCCGGGCAGCCAGCTCGGCGTCGCCGATGTCGTTGTGGTAGTGGCAATCGAAACCCAGCATTCGCAAATAGCGGGCGAGGCGGCCCAGCTGGGCATCCAACAGGAAGCGCGGGCACGATGGCGGGCGAGGGCGTAGATGGCGGGCCACCGATGGGGCAGTGGTCCAGGGGTAGACCTCCACATGCTCACCGCCGGCCAGGATGTGGTCGAAGTCCACCGAGGCGCCGTCGACCAGGATGACGTCCACCTCGGTATGCGGTACGCCCAGCGACTCGATCACGTCCTTGATGGCGGCCCGGCGCGACACATCACGGGGGATGTTCCCGTCGCGTGACCCCGGCGGAAGGAAGTCGTTCAGGCGGTCATGGAATCGAAAATCGGCGCTGGCCATGGCGTGTCTCGAAGACCCTCTATTGCGCTTTCCCTGTTCGATTCTACGCTATCCGTTGATCGCGCCGAACCGGCAGGCCGGCCTCTTGTGCCGGGCCATTGTCGACGAGAAGGATGACAAGCTGGCCTGCACCTCTTGCTGGCCGAGCGACTACGCTATTCAGTAGTGACCGGCGCGAAGCGCCGTTGGATGGGCCGAGACGCCCCGGCAGGGGCGGCGCTGAGAGCGGGAGGCTATCCCATGAGTGAACGTCCCCTGATTCTGCTGCACGGATGGAACGACGAAGGCGGCTCCTTCGAGCGGCTGGCCGGACACCTCCACCGTCGCCTGGGTGCGGAGCGAATCCAGCGCATTGCCATCGGTGATTACCTCTCCAAGGACGACACCCTGCGCTTCGATGACCTGGTGGCCGCCCTGGATCGCGCCTGGACGGAACGTGGTCTGCCGCGTGACGCCGCCAGCGTGGACGTTATCGTCCACTCCACCGGCGGCCTGGTGATCCGTGACTGGCTGGCGCGCCACTTTCCCCCCGCCGCCGCCCCGGTCAAGCACCTGGTGATGCTGGCCCCGGCCAACTTCGGTTCGCCGCTGGCCCACCTTGGTCGTTCGATGCTGGGGCGTGTCGCCAACGGCTTCTTCAGCCGCCAGGCCGGCCAGGCGGCGTTGGAAACAGGGGCCGGCATCCTGCGTGGCCTTGAGCTTGCCAGCCCCTACAGCTGGGAGCTGGCCATGCGTGACCGCTTCGGCGAGGAGGATGGCATGTACGCCCCGGGGCGCGTGCTGTGCACCGTGCTTTGCGGCAACACTGGCTATGGCGGCATCCGGGCGGTGGCCAACGAGGAGGGCGGCGACGGCACGGTGCGTCTCTCCACTGCCAACCTGAACTGCGCACGGGTGCGCATCGCCTTCCGCGAGACGCTCCGGCAGGAAGGCCACGAGGAAATCCGGGTCACCGTGCCGGAGGTGGTCGAGTACCGGCCCTCCATCGGGCGCACCGCCTTTCGCATCCTCGACGGCCTGCACCATTCGGCGATCAAGCTCGACGACGCCTACAGCCAGTTGAGCCAGGCAAGGCGTGGGGCGCTGGATCTGATCGAGCGTGCTCTGGGCATCGAGGACGCCGACTTCGACGCCTTCTGCGACGAGTGCGAGCAGGCCAATCGGCAGCTGACCCGTCAACCCGGAGAGCGCCGCGGCAAACCCGGCTTCCAGAATACCGTGGTGCGGGTGCGCGACCAGTTCGACGTGCCCGTCGAGGACTACCTGATCGAGTTCTACGATCCTCGCGACAACCGGTCGGACGGCGGCGGCCTGGCCCGCGCCATCCATGAAGAGGCGATCCGCAAGGTGCATGCCTACCAGGCGGATCCCTCGCTGCGCAGCCTGTATATCGACACTGCACGGCTGTATGACGCCGTCGCTCGGGCCGGTACCCAGTTGGGCATGTCGATCACCGCCGAGCCCATGCTCGAGGAGGACGAACAGGCGGCCCGCCATACCCCGGTGGGCTTTCGCACCCTGTCCGACGAGGACATCGATGACCTCCAACTGGACGACACCCAACTGACGGAGTTCTTCCAGCCCCATCGCACCCTGCTGGTGGATATCTGCCTGCACCGTTCCCAGGCCGCCAATGTCTTCCGGCTGAATGAGCGGCGGGCAGGCGCCTAGGCGCTGTCGGCCCTGGATGCCGCGCGCTTGAGGCGCAGCATGCGGGTAGCGATGGCGGTGCCGACCAGGGTGATCGCCATGCCGATCAGTATCTGCAGGCTGAGACGCTCGCCCAGCAGCAGGTAGCCCCACACCAGGGCGCTGACCGGAACCAGGAATGTCACCGTGGAGGTGGCCGTGGCGCCGGCGCTGGCGATCAGCCCGAAGTAGAGCAGGAAGGCCACCGTGGTGCTGAGCACCGCCAGCGCCAGGCCGTTGGCCCAGGCCAGGCCGCTGATCGGCTCCGTGGGCCACAGCAGCAGTCCGGGAACGAGCAGGATCAGCGCCGACATGCTGGTACTGCCGGCGGCCAGCACCCGCACCGGCAGGTGAGCAAGGCGGGTCTTCGAGTAGTTGCCGGCTACCCCGTAGCAGAAGGTCGCCCCCAGTACCGCGAGGATGAACCAGCCGTCGCCGCCCAGGGCGAAGTCCAGCCGATCGGCCGAGAGCACATAGACGCCGAACAGGGCCATGGCCAGCCCCAGGTACTGCTGACGCTGAATGGGCGTGGCGAAGAACAGCGCCCCGAGCAGTGCCGTGAAGATCGGCGTGGTGGCGTTGATCAGCGAGGTGAAGCCCGCTTCCAGGCGGGTGGTGGCCAGCGCCAGCAGCGAGAAGGGCAGCACATGGTTGATCAAGCCCAGCACGAAGAGCTTGCCGGCATTCTCCCGCACCAGCCTGAGGTAGCGAACGCTGAGCAGCAACGGCACCAGCAGCGCCGCACCCACCCCCATGCGCACCAGGACCAGCGGCACCGGGCCGAACTCGGGGGACGCCACCCGCATGAAGATGAACGACAGACCCCACAGCGACGAGAGCAGCAGCAGGCGCAGGGTATCGGCGGGGGACATTCCGGTTCCTTGAATAGCGAGGGCGCGATCGGGTGAACCCGAAGGTTACGGTGGCTAAGGGGCCATGGGAAGCCGAGACGTCACGGAGGCGGAATACGGCACCGCAGCAGGATATTGACGCGCATCAAGGGCAGGAGTGCTGAACGCCTGCTATAGCTGAAGGGCATCTTTTCCCCACGTACCAGGAGTCCACCATGCCCGCCATGATGAAAGCCGCCGTGTTCGTCGAGCCCAACCGCATCGAGATCGACGACCGCCCGATTCCCGATATCGGCCCCAACGACGCCCTGATCCGGGTGACCACGACCACCATCTGCGGCACCGACGTGCATATCCTCAAGGGCGAGTACCCGGTGGAGAAGGGCCTGATCGTGGGGCACGAGCCGGTGGGGGTGATCGAGAAGCTCGGCGCCAACGTCCAGGGTTATCAGGAAGGGCAGCGGGTGATCGCCGGCGCCATCTGCCCGAGCTTCACCTCCTACGCCTGCCAGGATGGCTGCAGTTCGCAGGATGGCGGCCACCATGCCCACGGCTACAAGCCCATGGGCGGCTGGCGCTTCGGCAACACCATCGACGGCGCCCAGGCCGAGTACCTGTGCGTGCCCGATGCCCAGGCCAACCTCTCGCCGGTACCCGATGGCCTCACCGACGACCAGGTGCTGATGTGCCCGGACATCATGTCCACCGGTTTCGCCGGCGCCGAATCCGCCAGTATCAAGATCGGCGACAGCGTGGCGATCTTCGCCCAGGGGCCCATCGGGCTTTGCGCCACCGCCGGCGCCCGGCTGCGCGGCGCGGGGCTGATCATTGCCGTGGATGGCGTCGACGAGCGCCTCGACATGGCCCGCAAGATGGGCGCCGACATCACGCTCAACTTCCGCGAGGTGGACGTGGTCTCCGAGATCTTCAAGCTCACCGCCGGGCGCGGGGTGGATGCCTCCATCGAGGCGCTGGGGTTGCAGCAGACCTTCGAACAGGCGCTGCGCGTCATCAAGCCCGGCGGTACCTTGTCGAGCCTCGGCGTCTATTCCGAGAACCTCACCATCCCGCTCGACGCTTTCTGCGCGGGCCTGGGCGACCACCGCATCGTTACCTCGCTCTGCCCCGGCGGCAAGGAGCGCATGCGCCGGCTGATGCAGATCATCGATAGCGGACGCGTCGACCTCGGTCCCATGGTCACCCATCGCTACCCACTGGAGAAGATCGTCGATGCCTATGATCTCTTCTCTCATCAGCGCGATGGCGTGCTCAAGGTAGCGCTCGAGGTATCGTGACCGCCAGAATTATCTTCCAACGTCGCGATGGGCCGCCGGTTCCGCTATTGCGGTAGTGATTGCTGTTATCGGCGGTCTCTTCTGGTTTGCCGTGGTGGTGTGAACGAGCAACCACGCGAAACCCGACAAGTAGAAAGCGGCCATAACCATGATAAATGAATTGAATCTAAAGACAGTATCAACGTTGGTGGCTGTCTTGGCGCTGGCTTTCGGCATTGTCAAGTTTGTGCGTGTACAGGAGATCGAAGCGGCAAAACCCTATCTGGAGAGAAAGTTGTCATGGTGTGAGGAGGCAGTTGAAACGGCTTCCAGGATTGCCAATATTGGGAATAGCCCTGAAGCCGACGCAAGACGGTTCTGGGAGCTATACTGGGGCGTCATGGGGATGGTGGAGAAGGATGAGATTACCAACGCCATGATTGCTTTCGGGGAAGAGCTCGAGTCGGGGGAACAATTGAAAAGCAAGGCGCTCGGCATAGCGCATGCTTGCAGAGCGGAACTTGCCGATGATTGGTCCTCGAGTTGGGCGCGCTAGATTGCCAGCGTCAGGGCTCAGGAGAGCGAGGTGGAGCTGCTCCATCAGCTTGGCTTGATTCTTTCCTTATATAAGAAAGCACTTGATATCCGCTCTTTGCGGAACCCTCTTCGTCGCCGAGGTGAGGACTCACTGACCAGCGCTAAGCAGGTCGTGGTCGAAGGGGATGGCAACCGCGCGAGTTCTGATACAATCCCCTCATTACCGCAGTAGACGGAGACACGATGGAAACGGAATTGAGCGAATTCGAGCAGCAGATGCGTCGCGAGATCAACAGCTTCATGGATAACGAGGAGGAGACACGGCGCAAGGCGGCTTCCTCAACCACACCCCCCGAATGGCCGGGAGAAACCGGTGACCAGGCGAAGCCCAGGGAACAGCGCAGCAAGCCGGGCGGCGCTCCGAAGACGGGCCACCTGGTGAAACTGGCCGTGCGTACCAAGCAGCTCGAGATGGATAGCGTCTTCGAACACGTATCCTCCAGCATCTCGAAGATCGAAGCCCAGCTCGAAGCCGAGAAGGCCGCCCGCGAGGCAGGTTTTCCGATCATCGGCTATGTCATCGAGACCCAGCGACTGTAAACGCCTGCCGGCAGGCCGCGGGGCAAGCCCTTGTCACTCAGCTGCCAGTGGCGGCTGGCATGGAGGAATCGCCAATGAGCAAGGTCATCCGGGAATCGACCCTCACCTGCCCCGAATGCGGGCAAACCAGGACCGAGACGATGCCCACCAACGCCTGCCAGCACTTCTACGAATGCGAGGCGTGTCATCGCCTGCTCAAGCCCAGGCCCGGTGACTGCTGCGTGTTCTGCTCCTATGGCAACGTGCCCTGCCCGCCCATCCAGCAGGGGCAGGGGTGTGGCTGAGGCCACCCGCGCCGGCGACAGGAGACTCCCTTGAAGATCACCCGGCTCAATATCTACCCGGTAAAGTCGCTGGGCGGTATCACGCTCGACCAGGCCGAGTTGGGCGTTCGCGGCCTGGCCCATGACCGCCAATGGATGGTGGTCGACGATATCGGCCGCTTCGTCACCCAGCGCCAGCTGCCCCACATGGCGCGGATCGTGGTAAGTCTCGACGATGATGTCCTGGTGCTGTCGCATCCTGGGGCGGCGCCCCTGCGTATCCCGCTTCAACGCGACGACCAGCCCCGGCTGCCCGTCTATGTCTGGGACGACCAGTGCCAGGCACTGGACGAGGGAGCAGAGGCCTCTGCCTGGCTCGGCTCCGTGCTGGGCGACTACAAGGGCAGCGGCCTGCGGCTGGTGCGCTTCGCCCCGGACCAGCGTCGTAACGTCGAGCCCCACTTCCTGGCGCCCGGCGAGCAGGCCCACACGGCCTTCGCCGATGGCTATCCCTTCCTGGTGGTCTCCGAGGCCTCGCTCGCCGAGGTCAACCGGGTGCTCGAGACGAAGGGGCTGGCCCCGGTGCCCATGGAGCGCTTCCGGCCCAGCATCGTGGTGGACGCCGCCGAGCCCTTCGCCGAGAACGGCTGGGGCGAGCTTTCCCTCCACGAGGGCGCGGTCCGGCTGGGCCTGCGCAAGCCCTGCCAGCGCTGCAAGATCACCACCGTCGACCAGGCGACCGGCGAGATCGCCGTGCCCGGCGAGCCGCTTGCGACCCTGGTGCAGATGAACACCCGCCTGGCGCCCGGCGGCTATTTCGGCCAGAACGCCATCCTGCTGGCGGGCGAGGGCCAGACGATCGCCGTCGGCGAGGCGCTGACGCCGAGGTCATCCACGACCACCCCGAGGGCAGACGCGCACGACCTGCCGTAAAGCAGGCTACCTCCTCATGACAGCCGCGGCTTGGTTTCGAGACCTCTCGACCACCTGAGGCCCGCTGGTCATTGGCACCGGAACCCTACGACCTTTTTATAAGGCTCCAGTGATACAACCCGAAGGAATCCTTGCTAACGTGAAGTGATTCGATGTTCGCAGGGATGGCGACGCATATCCCGCAACGGCCAGGATGGCAGCCCCTTGCGCGCCTTCCAGGCGGTAGTGCGCCTCGAGACCGGGGAGGTAGGCCCACACCCGTCAGTTCCCGACCGATGGGTTGTTTGTGTCTATGTGTTGTTCGAAGGGCAGCTTACGAGCATGGGCTGACGCGCTACTCACACAACGGACTCGGCGATCCGGCCCGCTCGCGGGTCGCGGCGGCGCTCGTCCCGGTGATGGATTTCGATCAGCAAGCGCGCTACGTTGGGGCGAACTGGGCCCGGAAAAGACAGAGATCATGGCCAACATCACGGCTCGAATGTGTCACAACAGATCCCTCCGCGCGCGACCTAGTGCGTCAGGCCGCACGTCGGCCAATACAATACCCTATAGAAGCTGTGTAGCACCCTGATGGGCGGCTTAGTCCAACAGGCATTTATACGCCATGCTCCGCACGGCGAAGAAATGCTGAACAGTTAGGCACTACATATGACCATGCGCAAAGCTCGTTTAATTATCGTGGTGGTAGGTATAGTCCTACCTTATTTGGCGCGGGTGCCTCGAGGCTCCGAGTGGTTGGGGCAGTATACGGATACCGGTTTTGGTGGCTGGCTGTTTTTTGGTGCTTTTAATGCGATAACCTGGGGTTGCATCCTCGCTTTAAGCTTCAAGTATGAGCGGCCTGTTTCGTTGTTGGCGCCATGCATACTTGGTTTTGGCTTCTTGGCATGGGCGCATGGCACATTAGACTTGAGTGCCAACCCAAACGCGGCTATCGCACTGGTCATTATCCCAGTCTACGCGCTTGTGCCGATCGCAGTCGGCGGCATATTCGGTTACATCGTGGATCGCATGCTGCGGCGCAAATAATTTCCTAACCAGTAGTTGCAGTTCGTTCCGGGCCTGACGGCCCTCCACCGGACGCCCTTTTCTCCGCTTCGCTGCAAAAAGGTTGCCGCTGAACAATGGCGTTACATATCAAAGGTGAGTGCGTGAAAATATACGGTGATACCAAATCAGGTAACTGCTACAAGGTTTATCTCGTTTGTAGCCTGCTGAATATTAACCACGAATGGATTGATGTCGATATTTTGGCTGGTGACACTAAGTCTGATGAGTTCTTGAAAAAGAACCCCAATGGCAAAATACCGTTGCTTGAGCTCGATGAGGGCGAGACCCTTTCTGAGTCAAACGCCATTATCAACTATTTGGCAGGCGGGTCAGCTCTCTATCCAGATGGAAGTCTGGCTCAAGCACGCGTCCTGCAATGGCAATTTTTCGAGCAATACAGCCATGAACCGTTTATCGCGGTAGCCCGCTTCATCAATAAGTACCTTGGGCTTCCTGAGGAAAAGGCCGACGAATATGCTTCAAAGCAAGCTGGCGGTCACAAGGCGTTGCAAGTTATGGAGCAGCAACTTAGAAAAACACCATATATAGCAGGTGAGAACTTTACTACCGCAGAAATTGCGCTTTATGCATACACACACGTAGCTCACGAGGGTGGCTTCGAGTTGAAGGCCTATCCGGCCGTTCTAGCATGGCTAGACCGGGTGGCTTCATTACCGAATTTCAAAGGTATGGCGTGATTGCCATGTAACCATCACAGTCACGGCGACGGCTACTACATTGCGGCTTCGCCTCCATTCCCTAACCGCGCGTGCTGTTGTCGTTATACATAAGAATGTCTTCAATGGCCGTTTGCAGACGAAAATAATGCAGTATATTTTCTACACACTTGGTGTCCCGACTTTGGTGCGCAGTATTATAAGTTCGGCCTGCGGGATGAGCAGGCCGAACTGTATGCCGCGTTAAATCACGCGCCGCCGAATCGTAGAGGAGATCTGTTCGAAGCCAACAACCACTACCAGAATCACCAAGATGATGCTCAACGCCTCATCGTAGTTGAACAAGCGCATGGCCGCGGCCAGTTCGACCCCGATACCCCCCGCACCTACCAGGCCCAGCGTTACGGCAGAGCGCAGCGATTTTTCTACGCTGTAAAGGCTCGTTGCGGTCATCGATGCCAGGGTCTCAGGCATGATGGCAGCACCAATGACTGAAAGACGACCGGCGCCGGTGGCACTCAATGCCTCGGAGGGACCAGGATGCACTTCTTCGATTCGCTCCGAGAAGAAACGGGCGGCGAAACCGATGGTATCCATCACGATGGCCAGGACCCCTGCCATGGGGCCTAGGCCCACAGCAACCACGAAGATCAGCGCCCAGATCAAATCTGGAATAGTCCGCATGGTCGTAATGATCAGCCGTGTAAAGACTCGTATCCAGGCAGCGGGAGAGGTGTTGCGAGCCGCCAACAGGGCGAGGGGCAGGCTCAGAACCACACCGACGACGACACCAACGATGGCGATGTTTAGGGTCTCGAGCATTGCAGAGGCGATAACGCCCAGATCGTTCCCGTCAGGAGGGAAGGCCCTGCCCAGAAAGTGCACGAGGTTTACCGTACCCTTGAGCAGGCGTTCAGGGGTGATTTCGGTGGCCATCACGCCCTGGATGAACAAGACAAGAAAGAGTAACGCGATACCCCAGGTGAAGGGCGATGGAGCGCGAAAACGCGGCGGTAAGGCGCCAGGCTCAGGACGTTGGGACATGGTCACCTCTAAGAGGAAGGGGAGATGGAGAGGGGGTTTTCGGTCGGGGCCGGAGGGTTAGTGTCGACGCGCACGTCACCGTGGTAGAGCCCCTGCATCGCCGCAACATCGACACTGTCACGAGGAGCATCGAGCTCAACCCTACCCGCCTTCATGCCGAGGATGCGGTCACCGTATTCCTGGGCAAACTCTAGCTGGTGGAGCGAACACAGCACTGTCAGGCCGCGTTCATTCACCACATCGATAAGAAGGTCCATGATCTCCCTACCGGCGCGCGGATCGAGGCTGGCCACCGGCTCGTCGGCGATGAGGATCTCGGCGTCCTGCATCAGGGTGCGGGCGATTGCCACCCTCTGCTGCTGGCCCCCAGAGAGCTGGCGACATTGAAAGCTCGCCTTGTCGTCCAGGCCGACCCGAGTCAGACACGCCATGGCCTGCTCCCGGAGCGCTTCCGTGGCCAACCCGGAGAGGGTCTGCCAGAGGCCGAAGCGCTGACGTCCCAGGGCGCCATACAGCACGTTCTGGAAAACGCTGACATTTTGGATAAGGTTGAATTGCTGGAAGACCACGCCCACCCGGCGGCGCAACCGACGTAGTGCCGGCCGCCCAAGCCTGGACAGCGGCTGGTCGAGGATGGCCACTTCTCCGCCATCGGGGGAGGCCAGGCCATTCAGGCAGCGGATCAACGTTGACTTGCCGCAGCCGTTGGCGCCCAGCAGGATCACGCACTCGCCGTTGGCGATCTCGATGTCGATGCCACGGAGCACATGCAACTCGCCGTAGCGCTTGTGAAGGCCACGGGTGGCAATCGCACTCAAGACAATGCCTCCCATCGGTTCGCTGGGGGGCTGTGTGTTGAAGAACTCATGGGATGTACCTCAATTCAGGAAAACGGCACGTCCATGTGCCCAAAAGAAACGTCGCAATGAAAGGGGGCTTACAGCTCGATCCCGGCAGCCTCGTAAGCACGACGAATCACGTCGTAGTCCTCGGAGGTGCGATCGAACCCCATCGAGGAGTCCCGGTTGAGAAACTTGTCCTCGTTGCGCTCGGTCGCTATCAGCGCCCCCCAGAGCTCATCGGCGTTGGCCTTGAGGGTGTCTCGCAGGGCAGTCTTGCACTGCGAATTCAGCGAGCTACGCATGATGATGGGGTCACCAGGTAACACATCACTCTTGGCGATGACGCGATACTCGCCATCCGGATCCGACGCCTCGATCTCCTCGATATCTCGATTGCCGCCCCCCATGGCGTCCACGTCGCCGTTGACCAGGGCAGCGATGCGCGCGTCCCCTGCCATAACGACCTCCAGGTCACGATCCAGGTCGAGGCCTGCCTCGACCAGCATCTGGCTGGGGATGATGTGGCCGCTGGTGGAGCCGGTGTCCTTGAGCGCAATCTTGTGACCCTCGAGGTCCTCAAGGGATTCGATGTCACTGTCGGCCGGCACGAAGAAGCTGCTGCCATAGTGCGGCCGTTCAATAGCGAACAAGATCTCGATGTCGCTTTCGCGTTGGAAGAGAACAAACTCGGATGGCCCGGCAAAGACCAGGTCGACATCGTCATACTGGAGGGCGTTGCCCGCGGCAGTACGATTACTCAGGCTGAACATTTCGAGTTCCAGACCGGTAGTCTCCTCGAATGTCTCTGCGAAAGGACCGAATGCCTCCTCCAACGGCCCCATACCTTCTATCCCGGTATCGGCCATGCGAATTGGATTGGGGCAAACGTCGCTCAGGTTCTCGTTGGCCATCACCGAGGTGGCGCTCATCGCGGTGATGCTGGTCACGGCAAGGGCGATCAGTGTCTTGCGCATGTCATTCCTCCTTTGGTTGGGTTGCTCAGAACTCGTAGATGGCACCGACTTCGAACTGGGTATCGATGTCGCCCACGGCGTCGTCTGCTGGGTCGTAGCTGCCGTATTCGGAATAAACCGTCAGGTTTTCGACCACTCCGTAGTTAATGCCCGCGGCGAACTCGGTACGGCTGTCGCCCTGGTCGGGCTTAACCCGCTGGACGGCACCATAGGCGCTGCCGGGACCGTAGTCGTAGGTCAGCGCAGTGCCGTAGAAGGTGGTGTCGTCGCCATCGGCAGAGCCCTCGAGGTTCTCCTGAACGCTAACCCGGGCGCCTAGATCCATTTGATCGGTCAGGTTGACCACCCCACCGAGGCCGTAGATCGGGTCTTCGGTAGTCCACTCGCCAGTAATCGGGTTCTGGACCTCCTCGGCACCGCGGTCATCGATACCGGCATGTACTGCCCAGCGATCGGCGGTGTACTTGGCCACCCCGGCCACGCCGGTCTCGTCGCTCCCCGAGTCAGTCTCGCGATCACCGCGCACACGAGCCTGTAGCTCGAAGGTGAAGCCGTTGAAGTCCGGGCTGAAGTAGGCAATCAGGTTGTCTTCTTCCATCACGCCCTCCTCACCGAGGCTGGCGGTCTCGAAGGGGTCGATAAGGTCGTAGAAGGCATTGGTGTAGATGCTGTCGAAACGCCCCGCGCGCACCTCACCGAAATTGCCGATTAGTCCGGCGAAAGCCTTGTCGGTCAGCACTTCTCCACCGGACTCGTTGGCGTCATGTTCGAACTCGATCTCGATATAGCCGGTCATGCCGTTGTCGAAGGCATGCACGGCACCGAAGCCGATGCTGGACCCGTTATCCTCGTATCCCGAGGTGCTCTCAGTGGAGCCATCAGTGTCACTGATCTCATCGGCGATGTTATATTTCAGCTCGATGGCGCCGAATAACGACAGCGTGGTTTTGTCGCTCACCTCGAACTCTTCGGCTTGGGCGGTGGAAGCCACTGAAATAGCTGTCACAAGTGCCAGCCTGGAAAGGACGTTTTTCATGTGTTCCCCAGAATGCGTTAGCGAAATACTGACTGCTACCATCGTCATTGGCCGCAGGAATCTCTTGGATTCCGGGGTATGCTGTCAGCCGCTAATTACATCGATGTGTCCCATTTTTGATGGTCATTTCACAGGGAAGCTTCACTTTTGTTTCAGGCAGGTATGGTTGCACATCACCGGCAGTTGGCCTAAGCGATAACCCATCACCGAGATGAGAGATGCCTGGTCGGTGAATGCTCGGGCCGGTGCAGTGGCTTCATGAGAAGGGACAGTTGGTCGCTGCGGCGGATTAAGGTGGCTAGGTTATTTGACTGAAACACATTCGATTATGTCAGCATGGTAATATTTATGCTTTTCGTTTCCGCTTCTGGCCGAAAGCTGCTGTATGCTATTCGGTCGATTTCTGTACGTAGAAAAATTTACGCAATTTCTTTACGCAAAACCGCCGTTCCAGGGTCTCCTAGAGGGGCGGTCAGCGCATGTAAAGAAAACGACCGTTTGACAGAGCCGCTGATGAAGCAGAACTCGTTCGTCCAGGCTGAGTACCAGAACAAGAAGAAGGTCGTTCGCCGAGAGCGATTCCTGGCGCAGATGGACGCCCTGGTGCCATGGCAGCGGCTGATCGAGGCACTGGCGCCGTCCTTTTCCGAACTCGGCAGGCAAGCGAGGCCGGTCGCCGATTGGCCTTGAGCGCATGCTGCGGATCTACTTCCTGCCGCAGTGGTATGCGTTCGCCGACGAGGCGCTGGAAGATACCATCTACGTCAGCCATGTCATGCGCGACTTCACCGGTATCGACCTGGCCATCGAAAGCGCGACGGACGCCACCACCTGCTGCGTTTCCGTCATCTGCTGGAAAAACATGTGCTGACCCGGTGATGCCATAGCGCCCGCCAGTTCTGGATTACTCCCGTGGGAGAGCGCCTCCTGAAGCTATTGCCCGACTTGGAGCGTGGTGCGCGTTCGAATGACTCGTACTCGCCACGATGTCATCCCTGCATTCGGTTGTCAGAAACGATAGGCTGGCAGTGTCCCGTGCAGTGCTGTAAGAGCGGTGAGGATCTCCTTCGTTGTTGCGAGTTCGGCAAATGCCACTCCAACGAAGGCCCAAGGTGGCTTCACCACCCTCGATCTGCATCACTTCCAGGGCCGTCCGGATCCCGAGGAGAATGGAACGTTGCGAACTCGGGACTAGCGCTGATCAAGGCTAATGTGGCGCGGTTATTGCGGCCGGAACCCGGACATCCGATTCCTGCGAGGGGCGCGAGCATGTCAGCAAGACAACAAGTCACGGAACTGCTGAGCAGCGCTGACGTCAAGGTTGGCGGCGAGCGGCCCTGGGATATTCAGGTCTACGACGAGCGGTTGTACCACCGCGTTCTGGCCGAGGGGTCACTCGGCGCCGGGGAGGCCTACATGGACGGCTGGTGGGATACCGAGCGGCTCGACGAGTTGTTCTTCCGGGTGCTCCGGGCCAGCCTTGACCGCAAGGTGCGCACGCCGGCAATGCTCGGGCGAATATTGCTGAGCTGGCTCGGGAATGAGCAGAATCGATGGCGCTCGCGGCGGGTCGCGAAGCAGCACTACGATCTTTCAAACCGGCTCTACGAGGCCATGCTCGGGCCCACCATGCAGTACACCTGCGCCTATTATGGCCCCGACGGGGCCGCCGCAACCCTGGATGAGGCCCAGCGTGCGAAGCTGGAGCTCATTGCGCGCAAGCTGCACCTGGAACCGGGCATGCGTGTGCTCGAGCTGGGCGGAGGGTTCGGCGAGCTGGCCCGGTATCTGGCCGCGGAGCACGGATGCGAGGTGGACAGCTACAACATCAGCAGCGCGCAGGTGGAGTACGCGAGAGGGCTTTGCGAAGGCCTGCCGGTCGACGTTCGGCAGCAGGACTACCGCGAGGCGGCCAATGGTTCCCGGCAATACGACCGTGTCCTGAGTGTCGGCCTGATGGAGCACGTCGGGCCGAAGAACTTTCGCGCCTTCTTCGAACTTATCCGGGCCCGCCTGAAGCCCGGTGGCCTGGCGCTGATCCACACCATCGGCGGCAACATCAGCCACATCAGCACCGACCGCTGGATCGCGAAATACATTTTCCCTGGCGGCGTGATTCCGGCCGAGGCTCAGCTCACCCGGGCCAAGGAAGGTCTGTTCGTGCTCGAGGACTGGCACAACTTCGGCCCGGACTACGACCGCACACTGATGGGCTGGTACGACAATTTTGTCGCCGCCTGGCCGGATCTGCAGCAAAGCGAAGGGCTGGATGAGCGCTTCTACCGGATGTGGCGCTATTACCTGTTGAGCTGTGCCGGCTCCTTTCGGGCGCGCCATCTGAACCTCTGGCAGCTCGTGCTCAGCCACGGCGATCTGCCGCGCTATGTGTCAGTCCGATGAGTAAAGCCGCCTGGGATGCCCACCGCGCCCGCGTGGAGGCGATGGCCGCGGCGCTGGCCGAGTCCGACGGGCCGGTACGGCTTAGAAAGCCCACCAGCAACTTGTTCAGGCCGCGCAAGGATGCCCGCCGGACCGGGATCGACGTGGGATCGCTCAACCACGTCATCGAGATCGACGTCGAGGCCTGCATCGCCGAGGTCGAGGGCATGACGACCTATGCCGACCTGGTCGATGCAACTCTGCCGCATGGCCTGGCCCCGGCCATTGTGCCGGAACTCAAGAGCATCACGGTCGGCGGCGCAACCACCGGGATCGGCATTGAGTCGGGCGCGTTCCGCTACGGCCTGATGCACGACATGGTGCAAGAGCTCGACATCCTGGTCGCCGACGGTCGCGTGTTGACCTGTTCGCGCGAGCAGCGCCCGGAACTGCTTTACGGCTTTCCGAACTCCTACGGTAGCCTCGGTTACGCCACGCGGGTCCGCCTCCGGCTGATTCCGGTGCAGCCTTATGTCCGGCTCGAGCACACCCGTTTCCGCGAACCCGAAGAACTGTTCGCCGCGATCGGCGAGGAATGCGCGCAACCGACCTGCGCTTTTCTCGATGGCGTGTACTTCGCCCCCGGCGATTTCGTGCTGACCCGCGCGCATTTCATCGAATCGCTGCCAGCGGGCACCCAGGCCAGCGACTACACCTGGCTGCGCCAGTACTGGCGGAGCCTGCGCGAGCAGCGCGAGGATTATCTGAGCATCCACGACTATCTCTGGCGCTGGGACACCGACTGGTTCTGGTGCAGCAAGAATGTCGGCGCCCATCTCATGCCGGTGCGGCTGCTGCTCGGACGCAAGCGCCTGTCGAGCGTCACTTACCAGAAGATCATGCGCGCCAGTCGGCGCTGGCCGCTGAGCCTGCTCCAGTCCATTCGGCCGCGCACCGAGGCGGTGATCCAGGACGTCGACATCCCGATCGCCAACGCCACGGCGTTTCTGGAAGATTTCGAGGCCGAAATCGGCATCCGCCCGGTGTGGATCTGCCCGTTTGTCGTTCCCGACGCCGGGTTCGCGTTGTTCCAGCTGCGTACCGATACCCCGTACATCAACTTCGGTTTCTGGGACGCGGTCCGCTCCAGCGAGCCCGACGGTCACTACAACGCCCGGGTCGAGGAGCTGGTCGCGAAGCACGGCGGCAAGAAGAGCCTGTACTCGCGCAGTACCTACGACGAGACGACGTTCTGGCAGAACTACAACCGCCGGGCCTATGAGGCCCTCAAGCGCGAATGCGACCCCGACGGGCGCTTTCCGGGGCTCTATGAAAAGGCGGTCAAACGGGGCTAAGACCGGTTGTCTCCGGCTGCTGCGCTTGGCCGAATGGAGAACGTTAGTCTATCCTGATGTATAGGAAAATCTGCTTTTATGCACCAGAGGGACACCCTGCAGGTGGTCATTCAGTTTTCCTTGACATAGGAGATGTCCATGCAAGATATAAACCAACTTGAGGTTGGCATGACCACAAAGATTGGCACGGATCAGGTGCAGGAGCCTGAGGTGGGCAGGGAGTATGTGCGCGCGCTCGACTCCAATACTTGGCTCCTGTTTACCGAAGACCCGGCCGAGGATCGAACAGTAGTGGTTCGTATTGATCGCATCGATGGTGATGTGTGCCACTGCACGGTTACCAGAAAGCTAAGTTGATAGCTGTTCTAACCTTTTTTCCCGCTCTCGGCTTGGCTGAATAGGCCAGCGTGCGGTTCGACGCCATGACGTCATTTGTTGGTGCTGAACGTTCGTCTAGCAGGTGCAATGGCCTCGGCAATTGAAAAATCAAAGCAGTGGAGCGGATACTCTAATGCCTTTTATTAATTCAGGATTTAAGGTGAATTTTTGAGAAAATTTACTGGAAAGTGGCGCATTACGCCGACACCTGCGCTCCTCCAATAACGAAATATTGGAATCTTGCCCGACGATCATGGGCTACCCGCCACCTCAACGAGTTGATGAGCCTTCCAACACACGAAATGGCCCGCGATCTCTCGCGGGCCATTTTCGTTGGGGTGGCGTGAGCCTCCTGTTTGGTGCCGGTTGCCTGATGTCGCTCTGTATGAAGGCGCTCCGTCAGGCGAGGTCGTCACTCGAAGATATCTGGCCAGTGGGCGTCGGCGGCCTCGATGTAGCCGGGAATGTCGCGCTCCCAGCGCCACTGGATGAAGCGGCTGTAGTTCAGGTAGAGCTTGTCGTCGACGACCTTCCACGCCTCGGGCACGGTCGAGGCGGCCTCACCGCGGGCCGCGGCCCAGGCGCACCAGCCACCGTACTGCGGGGCGTAGGCCTCGGGGTCGGCCGCGAAGCGGTCGCGATGCTCGGCCGAGGCGAACTGCCAGGTGGCCTCGTGCCACTCCAGTTGATAGTCGGGCGAGCCCTCCACCGGCCGGCCCTCGGTGAAGTAGGCCACCGGATCCGTGCCGCCGATGGCCAGTCCGTCGCGCGTGAAGATGCGCCCTTCGGCCGCCGCACCCAGCGACCAGGCCATACCGGCCACCAGGACGGCGGCCCTCCACCCATGCTTGCGTTTCATGATCTGCCTCCTCTTTACCCTGCGGTCACAGGGTTCTGTCGGGCCCCGGCCCCCGGCCTTACGTGACCCTGCATAGCGTGGAGGCTGTCCTTCCGATCAGCTTGGCTACACTGGGGGCGTCTTCACCGCCAGGAGGTCCTCCATGAGCATCGAGCTGAAGCGTGCCTTCGAGGCACCGAGTCGAGACGATGGCTATCGGGTGCTGGTCGACCGCCTCTGGCCTCGCGGGGTGGCGAAGGCCGATGCGCGAATCGATGAATGGCGCAAGGAGATTGCGCCCAGCGACGAGCTGCGCAAGGCCTTCCATGCCGGCGAACTCGGCTGGGGCGAGTTTCGTCGGCGCTACCTGGCCGAGCTCAAGGCGCATCGCGAGACGCTGAGAGACCTGGCCGAGCGAGCCGCCAGCGAGACCGTCACCCTCGTCTTCGCTGCCAGGGATGTTCGCCACAACAATGCCGTGGTGCTCAGGCAGTACCTGGCGATGCTGGGCAGGTGAGCCGCGTGGCCGGTGACCGGGGCTGACGTGGCTCTCCTGGCCGCCCGGGGAGGCTGTGCTAGCTTCAAGAGGAATGGCAGCGTCTCTGCCGTCCACTCCTCGAGGTGGCCATCATGCTGTTCATCACCAACCGCTTCCCCACCCAGAGCATCCGCACCCGGGCGAATCGACCCTTCGACTTCGATCTCAAGAACAACGCCGCCAGCAACTCGGTCTACTACTGCGAGGAAGTCGCGGCGGGGCAGTACCAGGAACTCGGCAGCACGGCGTTCCTGCGGCGTCTGAAGGAGTCCGATGTTCGCCAGGTGGTCATCTACATCCATGGATTCTCCAACCTGCCGACGGATGTCTTCTCGGCGGCGCGGGAGTTCCAGGAGCTCTGCGATGCCAGCCAGCCCGGCGAGGTGCTGGTGGTGCCCTTGATCTGGCCCTGCGACAACGACATGGGCATCGTCAAGGACTACTGGGATGACCAGGAGTCGGCGGACCTGAGTGCCTTCTCCTTCGCCCGTGTGCTGCAGCGCTTTCTGGAGTGGCGCGAGACCGATCAGTTCGAGGTGGATCCGACCCCATGCCTCAAGCGCATCAACGTGCTGGCCCACTCCATGGGCAACCGGGTGCTGCGCGAGACCATGCGCGTATGGCGCAAGTACTCTCTGCCGGGTGGGGTGCCGATGCTGTTCCGCAATACCTTCCTGATCGCCGCCGATATCGTCAACGAGTCGCTCGAGGAGGGGCACAGCGGCGAGCTGATCGTCCATGCCTCACGCAACGTCACCGTCTACTTCGCCTCGGATGACCTGGCGCTGCGCGCCAGCAAGGCCTCGAACCTGAAGAACCGCATCGCCTCACGCCGTCTCGGCCACTCCGGCCCGGAGGACATGACCCGAGTGGCGCGCAACGTCTTCGCCGTCGACTGCGACGACATCAATACCCGCTATGACTACCCCAAGGGGCACTCCTACTTCCGTTCCGGCGAGGTGTTCGGCGAGCCCGGCGTGGTGTTCCTTCACCTGTTCGCCTCCCTGCGCAGCGGGCGCGTCTTCCCCGAGGACGAGACGCGCCGCATGACCATCCTGCGTGATTGAGGCGCCTGGCGTCAGATCCTGGCCGCCTGCACGTGCATCCAGTCGAAGTTACGGTGGCGGCCCAGGCTGACCCAGCCTTCCTCCTCCCAGAAGCGCCACCAGTCTTCGTACTCGGGCCTGGCCAGCCGCGCGCGATCGCGGCCCCACTTGAGCCGGTTGCGGGCCGGATCCCAGTCGATGGCGACGCCCCAGGCGTGGGTCGACCAGCTGCTGCCGCCACGTTTGCGGCGCTTGTTGTAGCAGCCGCCGTACAGGTGCAGCCCCAGCTCGCGCAGCCGCTCGTCCCCGTAGTGGTCATGGACGCGTTCGAGCACACGCGCAAGGCTCTCGGCGACCCGCTCGTGACAGCCGATGCCGGAGGGACGGGTGCTCGGGTCCCAGGCCAGGGCCAGCGACCAGGGGCAGGGCACGACCACCAGCGGCGGCTTGCGGCTTGGTGAACCCAGCGTCTGCTCGAGTTCGGCCTCGCGACACCAGCCGTTGGGGTTCTCGTCCAGCGGCTGCTGATCGCGCCACAGAGGCGGTCTCTTGCCGGTCTCCAGCAGGGTGTCCAGCACCTCATGGGCGTAGTCGGTCTGCGGGCCCCACAGGCCATCGATGGTGCCGACTTCGATGCGCTTCTCGCGGCAGGCAAGCTGCAGACAGGCAACGGCTCGACGTCGGTCACTCCAGGCGTCGCTGCCCGATGGCAGCTTGTCGGCATGCCGCTTCAAGGCAGCCTCCACGGCGGCATGCGTCTTGGGGCCTCGAAGGCCATCGATGGCACCGGTGTAGTCACCGCTGTCGGCGAGGTAGTGCTGTAGGGTGCGAATGGCTGTCTTGTTCATGTTGTAGCCTCCCCAGGACAGATTTCGGCGTGGCGGCCGTCGCAGCCGCGGCTATCAAATGAAGTCTAGAGGGTTCGGAGGACACTGCCAGGCGCAGGGAGGCGAGCCGATATTCAGGAGAGAGTGGGGACATCGGGCAGCGTCTCCACCAGCCCCAGGGCCACGCACAGCCTCACCAGCTCGGCGAGGTTTCCGGCCCCCAGGGCCTTCATGGCCCGCAGCCGGTAGATCTCCACCGTCTTGGCGCTGATGTCCAGGTGCTCGGCGATCTGGCGGCTGGTCATCCCCTCGGCGACATGGATCAGGATCTGCTGCTCCTTGGGGCGCAGGGCCGCGTAGCGAGCCTGCAGTTCGCCCAGGCGCTGCTTGGCCTGCCGGCGGCGCTGGTGCTCGGTGAGCGCCTGCTGGACGGAGTCGATCAGCTGCTGGGGGTTGAAGGGCTTCTCGATGAAATCGAAGGCGCCGCTCTTCAACGCCGAGACGGCCATGGGCACGTCGCCGTGGCCGGTCATGAAGATCACCGGTGTCTCGTCGCCGCGCTCGATCAACCGCTGCTGCACCTGCAGGCTGGAGAGCCCTGGCATGCGCACGTCGAGCAGGATGGCGTCATGGCCACTGGCATCGGCGGCGAGGAAGGCTTCGCCATCGGCATAGGCGCAGGTGGTCAGGCCCACGGAGTCGAGCAGCCAGGCCAGCGAGTCGCGAAGCGCCTGGTCGTCGTCGACAATGGCAATGCAGGAAGAGGGGGGCTCGCTCACGTGCGCCTCGGGGTTTGGCCGACGTGGGGCCAGAGTGGATTCTGCCCGCAGTGTAGCGGTAAAGGCGGCGCGGCCGGAACCGCCTGCCGGCTCCCCCTGATTCGCCTAGCCTGCTCGTGCTCGGTCAGAGGGTCTTGAGGTACTGGACAAGGGCATCTCGGTCCTCCGCCGGCAGCTCGGTGCCGTACTCGTGACCGGCGTTGCTGTTGCCGGGTTCGCGGGTGTCGTAGCGGAAGCCGTGTCGCTCGGCGTCTTCGCCCTCGTGGATAAAGCCCAGGCGCTCGGGGTGATAGACATCGTAACCGCGATGGAACACCTCGGGGCGCTCCTCGGCAGGGCTCAGCAGGTCCTCGACGGTGGGCACCGAGCCGTTGTGCAGGTAGGGGGCGCGCAGCCAGATACCGGTCAGCGGCTTGGCCACGTAGCCATCGGTCTTGACGAAGGCGTCGAAGTCCCAGGGGTACTCCTCGGCATAGGCGTTGTAGCGCTCGGCGGCCTCGGCGGTCCACATCGCCAGGCGGTGGCTGTCGGTGCCCACCTCAGGCTGCGGTATCACCGTGCCGGTGCGTGCCCCCTCGGGGCCGTGGCAGTTGGCGCAGGTCTCCTCGAAAAGCACCTCGCCGCGTGCGACCACCTGCTGGTCCAAAGAACTGAAGGGGTAGGGCGGCGGCGCCAGCTCGCGCAGGTAGGCCTCCAGTTCGTCCAGCGCCTCCACCGGCAGGGAGTCGGGGCGGGCACCATCGCCGATGGCGCCGCTGAGCACCACCTCGGTGAGCGAGTCGTTGAGCCCGTCCCAGTGCAGGGCGTAGCCCTCCTGCTCGTTCATCGCCCAGAGCGGCATGATGTCGGAATTGCCGATGGTATCGTCCTCGGCGGGGTCCAGGGCCAGCAGGTCGGGGTGGAACTTCACCGGGTTGAAGGGATCGATGCGGCCCGGTCCCCAGCGGGGTCGGTCTTCGGTCCAGTTGAAGCGCTCGGCCTGCTCCAGCAGCCCGTCGCGGGTGCGCGGGATGATCAGGAAGCGGTAGAGCAGGCGGTCGAGCCAGGAGAGCTCGGTCTCCTCGCCAATGGCCGCCAGCAGATTGTCGGCGGTGAAGTCCGTATCTGCGGCGGCGTCGCCCAGGAAGCGCAGGTAGGCCTGGGGATCGAAGGTCTGGTGGGGGCCGGCGGGCACGATCCGGCGCTCGTCGTCCGGCGCCATGCGGTAGGTGGCCGTATGGCAGGCCGCGCAATTGATGCCGATGCGCGGGAAGCCGATGGTCTTCAGCGAGAAGCCCACCGGGGTGGGTTGGTCTTCTTCCCAGGCCACGCCCAGGGCGGCGTAGCTTGCGTCTTCCCCATCGCCCGGCAGGTGCTGCGGGAAGAGTTCCGGCAGCACGCGCCAGACCCAGTAGGGCAGGCCTTCCTCCTGCTCGGTGCCAATGGAGCCATACAGGTAGAAGGCCTCGATGCTATCGAACTGCTGGGGCTCCTCGCGGAACAGCTTGTACCAGCCGATCGCCGCCACCGCGGCGCCCAGTATCAGCAGCAGGGCCAGCCAGGCGAGCCAGCGACGAGACTTGGCGTGGGTGTGATCCTTGTGAACCATGACCGCTTCCTCCCGAATGAGCCGAAGACACCGCTCAGCGTCGGCCGAGCGCCAGCAGCAGCGCGCCCTGGGTGACGCCGAAGAACAGGTCGAACAGGGCAAGCAGCAGGAACTGCGGATACAGCAGCGTGAAGAATACGACCCCGGCGAAGCGCGCCAGCACCGTCAGCACGGCGATTATCCGATATCGCCCGGGGTCCAGGGCGGCCGGCAGGTAGAACAGGCTGAGCAGGATCAGCAGCCAGCCGGCGAAGGCGGGCCACACCGTTTCTGCCACCGGTGCCCCGCCCACCAGCGTGATCACTGCATTGGGGACGAACACCGCGGGTATCGCCAGGGCCAGGTTGGCTACCACGCCCAGCAGCACCATCAGGCGGAATCCCGTTGCGTAGTCAGCCTTGGTCAAGTGCCCTCCTTGTCCCCGGGAAGCGGGGCAGGACATCGTGCGCAGTGAATCCGGAGACACTTCCTGGAAACTTCTCCCTGCGGGCAGTGAAGTTCTGTTCTGGAGGGAGGTGAGACCCTGTGCTAAAGGTTAGTTGTCAAGTGCACTATGGTCACGTTCGTCCTCAAGGGAAATGAAGTCTTCAGTCTTCGCGTCGGCCATGGAGGGTGGGCCACAGAGCGCCGGTTCCTTTGGTATCGAGACCAGGAGGAGCTTCATGTTCGGTCAACGCGGCAGCGGTCTGCTCGGTCGGCTCTTTCGGCGCATCAACCGGCGCCGGCAGTGGTACCAGTTTCCCTTCCTCATTGCCCTGGTGAACCTCGTTGCCCTGCGCGGGAACCTGCGCTGGCATAATCTCTACGACACCGAGCGCAAGCGCCCGCCCGACCCCGACAAGGGCGATTTCGACGTGCGCGGCTGTCGTACAGCCGACGGCAGCTACAACGACCTGGCGGCCCCCTGCATGGGCAAGGCGCATACCCGCTTCGGGCGCAACGTGCCCATTGCCGAGACGTTCCCCGAGACCGGCGAGGCGTTGATGACGCCGAGCCCGCGGGTGGTGAGCCGCCGGCTGATGACCCGCGAGACCTTCACTCCGGCCACTACGCTGAACGTCCTGGTGCCCGCCTGGCTGCAGTTCATGGTCCACGACTGGTTCAGTCATGGCAGTAATGATACCGAGGCGACGCCCTTCGAGATTCCCCTCGACGAGGACGACGACTGGCCGTGGGAGCGCATGACGGTGCTGCGCTCACGCCGCGACTCGACGCGCGGTCCCGCCGACAAGGGCTTTCCCGAGACCTTCCTCAATACCGAGACCCAGTGGTGGGATGGCTCGCAGATCTATGGCAGCAGCCTCAAGCGCCAGCGCCTCGTGCGCAGTGACCCGGAGAGCGGCGAGCTGCTCCCCGACGGCAAGCTCTACCTGCGCCCCGACGGCCACCTGCCCCGAGACGAGCACGGCATCGAGCTGGCGGGGGTCAACGGCAACTGGTGGGTGGGGCTGTCGCTGATGCACACCCTCTTCGCCCGGGAACACAACGCCATCGTCGATCGGCTGCGCATCGAGCACCCGGATCGCGACGGGGAATGGCTGTTCCAGAAGGCGCGCCTGATCAACACGGCCCTGATCGCCAAGATCCATACCGTGGAGTGGACGCCGGCCCTGCTAGATACCCCCGAGTTGCGCCTGGGCATGCGTGCCAACTGGTGGGGCATTCTCGACGAGCACTTCTACCGCAGCCGGGGCCGGGTCAGCGACAGCGAACTCTTCAGCGGCATCGTCGGCTCGCCGGTGGATCACCACGCGGCGCCCTATGCCATCACCGAGGAGTTCAGCGCCGTCTACCGCATGCATCCGCTGGTGCCGGACGACTTCGACTTCCGTCGCATGGCCGATGACACACCGCTCAAGGCGTGTGGCCTGACCGAGGTGGCCGGCTCACAGACCCACTCGCTCTACGGCGAGGTGTCGCTTGCCGACGCGCTCTACTCGCTGGGCACCAGCCACCCCGGGGCGCTGGTGCTGCACAATTTCCCGAGTCACCTGCAGCAGCATGCCAAGCAGGAGCCCCACGAGCGCACCATCGATCTGGCCTCCATCGACGTACTGCGCGACCGGGAGCGCGGCGTGCCGCGCTACTGTCGATTCCGTCGGCTGATCGACATGCCGGCCCCGGCGAGCTTCGCCGAGCTCACCGACAATCCCGACTGGCAGCGCGAGCTGGAGGCGGTCTACGGCGACGTGGAGCAGGTCGACCTGCTCACCGGCTGCCTTGCCGAGACGCCGCCGCCCGGCTTCGCCTTCAGCGATACCGCCTTTCGCATCTTCATATTGATGGCCTCGCGGCGCCTCAAGAGCGACCGCTTCTTCACCGACGATTACACCCCCGAGGTGTATACGCGGGCGGGCATGCAGTGGATCGACGACAACGGTCTGCGCACGGTGATCGGCCGCCACTTTCCCGAGCTGGTGCCGCGGATGGAGGGGGTGCGCAACGTCTTCTTCCCCTGGTCTCGAGAAACCAGGTCTCGTGAAACCAGGTCTCGTGAATAGGGAGGCACCATGGCCAGGCGCCTGAACATTCCCGGTCTCGTCAACCTGCTGGAGGTGAGCGATGCCCGGGAGATTCGCCAGCTGGATGCCGAGCCGAATATCGATCGCCATCTGGCGCCTGCCGGCGGGCTGATCAATCGCCTGCGCCTGGCTCGTCTGCGCCAGGCCTTCGTGTTCGACGGCGAGCCGCTGTCTGCCCTGCTGGCCCGCGAGGCAGAGGGCCGCGAATCGCGCCACGCCGAGCTGGGCCGTCGCCTCGATGAGCGCGCCGAGGCAGCGGTCTGGCGCCAGGATCCGGCCTTCAAGACCCTGGTGGAGGCGGTGGCCGGCCAGGCCGAGGCCGAGGCGCTGGGCCCCGCCGCCCAGGGGCTACTGGGGCGGTTGTTCCACGACGATTACCACGCCGACCAGGAAAGCTATGCGGCGGCCCAACTGCTCAATGCCTATCCGCGCATCAACGTATTGCGAGCCCTGGGCCAACGCTTCACCGGGCGCCTGGGGCGTGCCCGGCGATTGCTGGCCGAGCGCGCCCGGAGCGAGCCGCTGGCGTTGCATGCCACCGGCATCGCCGTGCACAACCTGGTGGCATCGCTGGCGGCGATGCGCGAGCTGGCTGCCTCGCCCCAGGCCCACGGGCTCACACTGCCAGCGGTAATGGGCCGCACCCTCTCGGCGCCGGAGACGTTGTTGCGCCGGGTGAGGAGGCCGTTGTCGACGCCCTGCGCGCCGCGCCGGCTGGAGCCCGACGACCTGGTGGTGCTGCGCCTGGCGGATGCCGCCCGCGGCAGCGGTGATCGCGATCTGGCCTTCATGCGTCAGAGCTGGGCGCGCTGCCCGGCCCAGGACTTCATCCTGGCGTTGCTGGCGGCGGTCTGGGAGCAGGCCATGGCAGTGCGGCAAGGAGGACGAGGCGCATGAGCGAGGACGTGATCTTCACGCCGCTGAAGTGGCGCAACATCGAGATCAAGAACCGCCTGCTGCGTTCGAACATCTCCGGGCGCTTCGACAACGAGGACGGCAGCCTGACCCAGACTCGCATCAACTGGGAGTGCCGCTTCGCTCGCGGCGGGGTGGGGGCGATTCTCTCCTCTTTCGTGCCGGTACAGATGGAGGGGCGCATCGTCGCCGGCTACGCCACCATCCACCGTGATGATTTCATCCCCCTCTGGGAGCGCCTCGGCGAGGCGGTGCATCGCTTCGACTGCAAGTACATCCTGCAGCTCAGCCACTCCGGGCGGCAGATGGACATGCCGGGGGTGCACAACCAGCATCGGCGGGCGCCCAGCTCTACCAGCCACAAGGAATCGCTGCACGGCTTCCTGTGTCGCGCGATGAGCGGCCACGACGTCGAGCGCACCGTCGAGGCCTTCGCCCGCGGCGCCTGGCGCGCCCGGGAGGCGGGGCTCGACGGTGTGGAACTGCACGCCGCCAACGGCTATCTCTTCACCCAGTTCCTGAGCTCGGCGATCAACGACCGGAGTGATCGCTACGGCGGTTCGTTGATGAATCGGGCGCGCTTCCTGCTGGAGGTGATCGAGGCGATCCGCGACCGGGTGGGACCGGACTTCCACCTGCAGGTGAAGATCAGCGCCGTGGACCATAACGACGTGCTGCCCTGGGAGGGCAAGGGCAAAAGCCTGGCGGACACCGTCCAGGTGTGCCGGTGGGCCGAGACCGCCGGCGCCGACGCCCTGCATGTCTCGCTGGGCAGCCTCTTTCCCCATCCCTTGAACCCGCCCGGCGACTTCTCCTTCGAGACCATCGTCAGCACTTACGACGCCATGCTTTCCGCCGGGGTCGACACCTTCCGCAACTACCTGCTGTTCCGCTACCCGGCCCTGCGCTGGATCTTCCGCTGGCTGTGGTTCCGCCACCGGCGCGGTCGTGAGGTGGAGGGCATCGGCCTGGATGAGGCGCGTGCCATCCGTGCAGCGGTGAACATCCCGGTGATCAGCACCGGCGGCTACCAGCGCGCCTCGCTGGTGCGCGAGGCCATCACCTCGGGTGCCTGCGATGCGGTCTCCAGCGCCCGGGCGCTGATTGCCAACCCCGATATGCCGCGCCAGTGGCAGGCCGGCCACGACGCGCCGGAAAACCCCTGCACCTTCTGCAACAAGTGCCTGCTCAATGCGCCCAAGAATCCCCTGGGCTGCTATGAGCTCGAGCGCTTCGGCGGCGACCACGAGCGCATGCTCGAGACCCTGATGGCCATCTACGAGACCCGGCCCGAGCTGCAGTTGCCGCCGGTACCGTCGTCTCGAGACACCAGAGCGCACACCCCGTGAGGCCGCCATGAGACGCCAGGAGCCCCCCGTCACCGCCGTGCAGCACGAGTCTCGCCGTCGCCGTCGTCGGCGCCTGCCGTTGACCCTGCTGGTGCTGGCCGTGGTGGTGGCCGGCGCGCTGGGGCTGGCGATCGGTGTCCCTACCCTGTGGCGCTACAGCGGTGAATCGGTGCGCCACTTCGCCGACCCCGAGGCTCACTTCCGCCATGGCTCCATCGGCAGCGAGCCGGAAAGCGGTCTGCCGGTGCGGCTGTGGCGGGTGCTGCCTGAGCTCTTCCCCGAGCACTTTGGTGATAATGAGGGCGATCAGGGCGGCGGCGAGACGGGCTACGCGGCTTTCGGCTTCCTCTACGCCTCGGGTGACAGCCTCGAGGCGGGTGATCTGCCCATCGGCGTGGGCACCCGCGAGGTGCGCGGCGTGGAGCTGGGGTGGCTCAACTGTGCGGCATGCCATACCGGCACGGTGCGCGAGTCCGCCGACGCCGAGCCGCGGCTGATCTCGGGCATGCCCTCCAACAACCTGGACCTCAACGGCTTCATCGCCTTCCTGCTGGAGATCGCCGCTGACCCTCGGCTGGCGCCGGACAATGTGCTCGCCGCCATGGAGCGGCAGGGCCAGGAACTGGGCTGGGTCGAGCGCCTGGTGTGGCGGTACGCGGTGTTGCCTCGGGTGCGCGAGGGGCTGCTGGAGACCCGGGCGCGGCTAGCGCCGCTGCTGGCGGAGCAGCCGGCCTGGGGGCCGGGGCGGGTGGATACCTTCAATCCCTACAAGCTGATCCAGTTCGACATGACCCTCGCCGACCTGGCGGAGGATGAGCGGATTGGTACCGCGGACTTCCCGTCGATCTTCCTCCAGCGCCCCCGCCAGGGCATGGACCTGCACTGGGACGGCAACAATGCCTCGCTGCAGGAGCGCAACCTGAGCGCTGCCCTGGGCGCCGGGGTCACCGAGGAGAGCGTCGACCACGCCGCCATTGAGCGCGTCGCCGACTGGCTGCTCGACCTCGAGCCGCCGCCGAGCCCCTACGACCCCGATGCCGACGACGTGGCGGCTGGCAAGGAGCTCTACATGCGCCACTGCGCCGACTGCCACGGCTATCAGGAGGGCGGGCGCTACGTCTTCGAGGGCGAGCGACTCGGTGAGGTGGTGCCCAATGCCACGCTCGAAGCCGACCCGGCGCGCCTGGACAGCTACACCGAGACACTGCGCCGATATCAGCTCACCCTGTTCGCCGACGACGAGCGCTACCGATTCCGTCATTTCCGCAAGACCGACGGCTACGCCAGCCAGCCCCTCGACGGACTCTGGCTGCGTGCCCCTTACCTGCACAATGGCTCGGTACCGACGCTGCAGGACCTGCTGCTGCCGCCGGAAGAGCGCCCCGTTACCTTCGTGCGTGGCCTCGATGTGCTGGACGGTGACAAGGGCGGTTTCGTGGCCCCCGACTGTCTCCCGGGGGAGCCCCTGGACGAGGGCTTCTGCTTCGATACCCGCCTGCCCGGCAACGGCAATCAGGGGCATGCGTATGGCACCGCGCTGACAGTGGAGGAGCGTGCGGTGCTGCTCGACTACTTGTTGACCTTCTGAGTATTGATCTTCTGACGCTGACGTTCAGCGCTGACGCATCTGGCCCCAGGGAGTACCGACATGCAGACTTCACAGGATTCCTTCCGGACCTATCGGCGGGTGATGCAGGTGGGCATTGCCCTCAACGTGCTGATCGGCCTGTGGCTGTGGTGGTGGCCCGCCAGTTTCCTAGAGATCATCAGGGCCGACCTGGCGGCGCCCCTGACCTGGCCCCGCTACGCGGGTCTGGCCATGCTGGCGATGGGGCTGCTCTACCTGCCGGCCGCCCTGGCCCCGCTGCATAACCGCCTGGTGGCGCTGCTGTCGATCCTGTTCCGCGGGCTCTTCGCCCTGTTTTTCCTGTTTGCCTCGGGGCTGCTGTGGCTGCCGGCGCTTTACGAGGCGGCTCTGGCCGTGTTGCAGGGGGTGACCTTCTGGCGGGGGTGGCGAGCGGACCTGATGGCCAAGCCTTAGGCGGTCTCCGACAACAGGCCGTGCCCGGCCAGGCAAGACAAGGGGCCCGCGATCGCTCGCGGGCCCCTGGAGATATGTGGCAATGGCACCCTAGTCGGCGCCCGCCCCATCGCGGAAGTGCTCCCATGCGTGGTGGTAGAGCACGCCGGCATAGCCATTGCGCTGCATGACCTTGAGGATCTTCGCCGGGTCGCTGCCTTCCAGGGCCTTGTGCAGTTTCTCCCGCTGCTCGTCGTCCAGCTCTTCGTACCAGTGGTAGGGCTCGCCCTGAGCATTACCGTCCTCGGCCTTGCGCATCAGGTCGATCTCGATGCGTCCGCCATGGCGATACAGGATGTCATAGCCCTCCTGCAGGTGGCTCGTTGGCACATCGCTCGGCTTCTCGAGGCCTTCCAGTACGTTGTAGTAGTAATAGCTCAGCGGTTGCATAAGGCTCCTCCAACGGTATGCCGTTGCGCGTTCGTCCTTGACGACGTTTCCTGATGCCATCCTGACCGAAATCAGGCGCCAAGCTCAATGGAAAAATTGAGCACTCCCTCGGGTATCGCCATCTGCGTGCCTCAGGATGGTGGCGGCCTTGACGTGGTCTGCCCCCGCGATGCCAGCGCCGTGCTAAAGGCGCGCCACGGGGGCGCCTTCGGCATCAACCTTCTCGACGCGCTGTGCCTCGGCAAAGGAGACCAGGCGACGCTGGTCCTCGTCCCAGAGCACGAGCCGCACCGAGGCAAGGCTCTGCCGCAGGTTGATGTGGCCGATTGGGTGGAGTCCGGGATGGTCGCGCAGCACTTCGGGCAGCCGGTAGGAGGGGATGCGGCTGCACAGATGGTGCACATGGTGGATCCCGATATTGGCGGTGATCCAGCGCAGGGGGGCGGGCAGGTCATAGTGGGAACTGCCGTGCAGTGCCGTTTCGTGGAACGTCCACTCCTCGTCGTGCTCCCACAGGGTGTCCTCGAACTGGTGTTGGACATAGAACAGCCAGACGCCGATCGATGAGGCGAGAAGCGTGATGGGGAGTTGCACGAGCAGAAAGGGGACCAAGCCGACCAGCCAGATCATGGTGGTGATGAGCAGCGCGATGGCCGCGTTGGTGCCCATGGTGCTCAGCCAGGGCATCCAGCCCGCGCGCATGAAACCCACCGGCAGACGATGGTCGAGGACGAACAGGTACGTCGGGCCGATACCGAACAGCACCAGTGGGTGCCGGTACAGGCGATAGAGGCGTTGCCGCGATCGCGGCAAGCTCCGGAATTCGCGCACGGTCAGGGTATTGATGCTGCCGATACGTGGGCGATCGAGATTGCCTGAACTGGCGTGATGCAGGGCATGGCTGTGTCGCCAGAGATCGTGGGGTGTCAGGGTCAAGACGCCGATGGCGCGGCCTAGCCAGTCATTGGCACGACGGGAACGAAAGAACGATCCGTGGCTGCAGTCGTGCTGGATCATGAACAAGCGTACGAGAAACCCCGCCGCGGGCACGGTGAACAACAGGCCAAGCCAGTAGCCGGCACTCAGGGTGCCCCAGATCAGTAGCCAGAGGGTGGCCAGGGGGATCACCGTGGCCAGGAGTTCGCCGATGCTGCGAGCCAGGCGTGGCGTGCGGTACTCGCCAAGGGCGCGCTTCAAGGCTCGTGGCTCGGCGGTGATGTCGACAGTGGGCGCTGTGGAATCCATGTTCAGGCTCCTGACCCGACACGCCATTCTATGGTCGATGGACCTTGCGGGACGCGTGTCCGGGTCTTGGGGTAGGGCGCTGCGATCCACTCCCGCTTCGCCGATGGATCTGCATACCCGAAGGCTGCAGGTTGGCCTCCGTCCACCACCCGCGTCTGTACGGTATCGCACATTTGGCGCGACATTCGCCGGAGTGGCCCGGCACGCTCTCGTCTTGCGGCACGAGGCCTGGCCGCTGCCGATGATGGCGATACAGGAGGTCGGGTCTCGGTTACCCGGGCATCGGGTTGCCGGTCGAGGGGGCTTCGGCCAGCACTCTAGCGGCAAAGGTGGCGCCGCCGGCACCGTCGTCAGGCAGCAACTGCAGATCGCCGCCCATGGCCTCCATCAACGAGTGGCTGATGGCCAGGCCCATCCCCAGTCCCTCGTGGCGATTCGTGAGGAACGGGGCGAAGATCTGCTCGGCCCGGTCGATCGGCACGCCGGGCCCTTTGTCGCGCACCGTCAGGGTTACCTCGCAACGCCCGCTGCGCCGGGCGTGGATCGTCACCCGATCGGCGCCGGGGTGATCGCGGCTTGCCTCCAGGGCATTGAGCAGCAGGTTGACCAGCACCTGCTCCAGGGCTATCGGGTCGGCGAGCACACGGGGCAGGGCGTCCTGCAGCTCGTCCGCCATCAGCGCGCGGGGTCCACCAGGCCGCCCAGCGAGGCGTTGCGTCGAAACCAGCCGGCGATGCTGGTGCGCGGCAGGCGGGTGGGCAGCACCTCATGCGGCACGCTGTCGGAGAGAAAGCAGGCAAAGGTGCCGGCCTCGGGGCATACCCGGGCCACTTCACGCTCGGGGTGCTCGACGTCGTAGATCACCATCTCGCCGCCAGCGTCGGCGGGCCAGTCGGGATTGAGGTAACCCACGGTGGAGACCACCCGGTTGGCACGGCCGCGGAAGCTGTCGAGATGCCGCCGGTAGAAGGCGCCGGGGGGATAGTGGGCGAAATGGGCCTCGTATTCGAACAACCCCAGGAACAGTGCCTGGTTGAGCGCCTGTTGCAGCACCCCCATGGCCTCCAGATAGCGACGCCGAGCCCGGCTCTCGCTGTCCAGCCAGCGGATGGCGTCGCCGCGGATGTCCTGGCGAAGGGCGTGTGCCTGGCCGCGCCCGATGCCGGCGTTCTCCAGGGCGTCGTGGTCGGCCATGGTGATCACTTCCTGGTAGAGCTCGGCGCACAGCTCGGTGGGGATGAAGGCCTCACCGACGTACCAGCCCTGCTCCACCAGGGCATCGACCAGCTCGGCGAGCCGTTCGCGTGGCAGGGCGGCTTCCTGGGGCGAAGTGGTCGTCATCATGGACTGGAGATTCGGCGCTCTGGGCGAAAGAGCAGCTCGCCCGGCGGTCGCTCGTAGAGGTTGATCGGCATGGCGAAGCCTTCGGCGAGCAGTTCCACCAGCATCATCGCCGAGAGCCCCCAGATCACGTGGCCATCGGTATGGTAACTGGGCACGTAGTAGTCGCGGCCATCCACCCGTATCACATCGGTGTGGGTGCGCTGGTCCTCCAGGAAGTGCGAGAGCGGTACCTCGAAGATTACATCGAGCTCATTCGGGTCGGGCATGAGTGGCAGGTCGGGCGGGATCAGTCCTACCCAGGGAGTCACCCGCAAGCCGTGGAGCGAGACCACGTCCGACAGCCGACCGAGCAATTCCACGCGCTCCGGCGGCAGGGCGATTTCCTCCATGGACTCGCGCAGCGCCGTGGCCAGCAGGTCGGCGTCCTGTGGCTCGCGCTTGCCGCCGGGGAAGGCGACCTGGCCGCGATGGGTATTGAGGTGGTCGGCACGGCGAGTGAACAGCAGGGTCGGCTCGGGGCGGTCGACAATGGGCAGCAGGACTGCCGCTTCAGGCAGGCGCAGGCCGGTCTGGCGTGGCCGGTGTGCTTGCAGGCGTTCGCGAAGGTTCTCTAACATGGGGTTTCCATCGGGTTTGATTCCTTCTACTCGGCCGCCATGAGCGGCGTCAAGCCCTGACCGGGTGGCCGTACGTCGCCCGCCAGCCTGCCAGGGAGCGCCATGAATTTCTGCAGTCACTGTGGCCATACCGTGCGCTTCGCGATTCCCGACGGGGACGACCGGCCACGTTTCTTCTGCGACGAATGCGGCACCATCCACTACCAGAATCCGCGGATTGTCGCCGGCACCCTCCCGGTGAGCGGCAGTAAAGTTCTGCTTTGCCGCCGCGCCATTTCGCCGCGCAAGGGCTACTGGACCCTGCCGGCGGGCTTCATGGAGAACGCCGAGACCACTGTCGAGGCCGCCGCCCGCGAGACCCGCGAGGAGGCCTGTGCCGAGGTCGACATCCACGGGCTCTATACCCTGATCAACCTGCCGCACATCGACCAGGTCTACATGATCTTCCTCGCCGATCTCGCCGGCGGCTTTGCGGCGGGGCCCGAGAGTCTCGAGGTGGCGCTGTTCGAGGAGCACGAGATTCCCTGGGACGAGCTCGCCTTTCCCACCATCGAGCGCACCCTTCGCCACTTCTATGACGATCGTCGGGATGCCGCCTTCCCGCTGCATGTCAGCGACATCACCGCCGAGGATCGCGAGCGCTACTTTGGCAGTGCCTGACCCGGGCGGCGCATGATCGCTCTGGCTCAGTCCCGATCGATGGTGAAGGGCGACCAGGTCTGGCGTGTCGGCATCACCTCCAGCCGGTTGATATTGATATGATCCGGCAGCGTCGCCACATGGAAGATCTGCTCGGCGATATCCTCGGCCTGCAGTGGCGTGGTGCCGCTGTAGAGGGCATCCGAGGCGGCCTGGTCGCCCTTGGTGCGCACCAGGGTGAACTCGGTCTCGGCCATCCCCGGCGCGATGTCGGTGACCCTGACCCCGGTGCCCTTCAGGTCGCAGCGCAGGTTGTAGCTGAACTGCTCGACGAAGGCCTTGGTGGCGCCGTAGACGTGGCCGCCGGGGTAGGGCCAGGTGCCGGCCACCGAACCGATATTGATGATGCTCGCCCCGGCGCCGGTGGCGATCAGGCGGGGCAGCATGGCATGGGTGACGTTGACCAGCCCGGTGACGTTGGTGTCGATCATGGTGTGCCAGTCGGCGAGGTCCACTTCCTGGGCCGGCTTGGGCGCCAGTGCCAGGCCCGCATTGTTGACCAGGCAGGTGACCTCGCGAAACGCGTCGGGCAGTTCCTCGACCGCTCGGGCCACCGCCTCGGCGTCCCGCACGTCGAGGGTGAGGGTCAGTACTCGAATCTTGTCGCCTAGTGCCTGTTCGAGCGCCTCCAGGCGTTCGGTGCGGCGGCCGGTGAGGATCAGCGACCAGCCGGCGGCGGCGAAGCGGTGGGCGGCGGCGCGGCCGAAGCCGGACGTGGCTCCGGTGATCATGGCGATGGGCATGGGGACTTCTCCTTGAAGAATGGTGTCTCGAACCCCGCATCATAGGCCGGGCGGCCAGTCGTCTCCAGTGGTCGGGCGTCGCGGTGCATGGTCCGGCAGCTGGCATTGTGCCGCGAGACGGCCCCGGTATCATGGGAGCCGGACCCGGGCGGAACCAGGAGACCAAGGCCATGGACAAGTTCGAACGCAAGCTGGATCAGGCCGCACGCGCCGCCTGGATGTCCTACGTGGGTGGCATCACCCAGGACGAGATCGCCCAGCAGCTGGGCGTCTCCCGTCCCGGCGTCCAGCGCCTGCTTGCCCTGGCACGCCAGGAGGGGCTGATCAAGGTGCGCATCGACCATCCGATCTCGGCCTGCATGGCCCTGGCCGCGGCGATCCGTGACCGCTATGGCCTCGACTACTGCGATGTGGTGCCGGCCGAGCCGGACGCGCCCGACGGCGCCGCCTACTACCTGGCGGCGGCCGGCGCGGAGCGTATCTCCCGCCTGGTGGAGCGCAGCGAACCCTTGACCCTGTCGCTGGGTACCGGGCGTTCGGTGCGCGCCACCGTCGAGGCCATGAGCCGCCATGACCGTCCGCAACACCGCTTCGTCTCGCTGGTCGGCAATGTGGCACGCGACGGCTCGGCCAACCGCTACGACGGTGTGGTGGTGCTGGCCGACAAGACCGGCGGCGAGCGCTTCCTGCTGCCGACGCCGGTGGTGGCCGACACGGTGGAAGAGAAGCAGGCCATGCTTGGCCAGCGACTCTTCCAGGCCATTACAGAGGTGGCCAGGCAGGCGGAGGCCGCCTTCATCGGCGTGGGGCGCATCGACCGACAAGCGACCCTCTTCCAGGATCATTTCATCGACCAGGGCGACCTCGAGGAGCTGCTGCGGCTCGAGGCTGTCGGCGAGCTGCTGGGCTGGCCACTGGACCGCGAAGGTCGGGTCATCGACTGCTCCATCACCCGTCGGGTCACCAGCCTGCCGCTGGAGATGCTCCGCGACCAGCCCCTGGTCGCCCTGGCCGGCGGCCGCGAGAAGGCCCCGGCGCTGCTTGCCGCGCTGCGGGGTGGCTGGCTGAAGGGCCTGGTCACCGATGAGACGGCGGCGCGCTGCATCATCGAGCCATCGTGACGCAGTGCATCATCTTTAACCACTGATTTATTGGGCCAAAGTCTAAGGGCGAATCTTTGCTTTTTTTGAATCCGTGGTCGATCATTTGATCGAGGTTTGATCAAAGTGATCAATATAACAATGCCAAGACGTCCCAAAGAGGATCCCGTTATGAGAGTCATTCGCCATCTCCCCCTGACAACCCTGGCCGCGGCCATCGCCGTCGCCGGCCAGGCCCAGGCGCAGACCGAGATCACCGTCGCCACGGTCAACAACAACGACATGGTGATCATGCAGAGCCTGACCGACGTCTTCGAGAAGGCGCATCCCGACATCGAACTGGACTGGGTAGTGCTCGAGGAGAACGTGCTGCGCCAGCGCCTGACCACCGATATCGCCACTCAGGGTGGTCAATTCGACGTCATGACCATCGGCACCTACGAGGTGCCCATCTGGGCCGAGCGGGACTGGCTGACGCCCCTGGAGGACCTGCCTGCGGACTATGAGGTCGATGACCTGCTGCAGACGGTCCGCGATGGTCTCTCCCATGAGGGCACCCTGCATGCGCTGCCGTTCTACGGCGAAAGTTCGATGATGTATTACCGCACGGACCTGTTCGAGGAGGCGGGCATCGAGGTGCCCGAGCAGCCGAGCTGGGAGCAGGTGCGCGAGTGGGCCGGCCAGATCCATGACCCCGACAACGAGGTCGCCGGGATCTGCCTGCGCGGCAAGCCGGGCTGGGGCGAGAACATGGCCTTCGTCTCGACCCTGGTGAATACCTTCGGCGGGCGCTGGTTCGACATGGACTGGAACCCCGAGCTCGATTCCCCCGAGTGGCATGAGGCGATCAGCTTCTACGTTGACCTGCTGAACGACTACGGGCCGCCCGGGGCCAGTTCCAACGGCTTCAACGAGAACCAGGCGCTCTTCTCCAGCGGCAAGTGTGCCATCTGGGTCGATGCGACCTCGGCTGCGGGGCGCATCTACAATCCGTCGGAATCCCAGGTGGCCGACAGTCTGGGCTTCGCCCAGGCGCCGGTGGCGAAGACGCCCAAGGGTTCCCACTGGCTGTGGTCCTGGGCGCTGGCCATCCCGACCTCCTCTGAGAAGCAGGAGGCGGCCAGGGAGTTCATCACCTGGGCGACCTCACGGGAGTACATCGAACTGGTCGGCGAGACCGAGGGCTGGACCAGCGTGCCACCGGGGACTCGTGAGTCCACCTATGCCAACGAGAACTACCAGCAAGCGGCGCCCTTCGCCAACTTCGCCCTCGAGGCCATGCAGAGTGCCGATCCCACGGACTCGACGCTGGAACCCAGCCCCTACATCGGCGTTCAGTTCGTCGGCATTCCCGAGTTCCAGTCCATCGGCACCCAGGTGGGCCAGACGGTGGCTGCGGCCCTGACCGGCGACATGACGGTCGAACAGGCGCTGCAGAGCGCCCAGCGTGCCACGGAGCGCACCATGCAGCGCGCTGGCTACCTCGACTGATCGATGCCAGCCGCTCCCGGCCGGGGTTTCCCGGCCGGGTCCATTTCCCTACCTGGTTTCGCGGGTACTCCCATGAACAAGACACGCGCTTCCGGCCGCACCGTCGGGGGGCTCAGGACCCTGTCGCTGCAGGCGCCGGCCGTCACCCTGCTTCTGATGTGGATGCTGGTCCCCCTGGGGATGACGATCTGGTTCTCCTTCCAGCGCTACAACCTCCTGATGCCGGGCATGACCGGCTTCGCGGGGCTGGAAAATTACGAATACCTGTTCACCGATCCCGCCCTCTGGTCGGCCATGGGCACGACCCTGCTGCTGGTCGGTTGGGTGCTGGCGATCACCGTGGTGGGCGGCACCCTGCTGGCGGTGCTCTTCCAGCAGGACTTCGCCGGGCGCGGCATCGCCCGGGTGCTGGCCATCTCGCCGTTCTTCGTCATGCCCACGGTCAGCGCCCTGGTGTGGAAGAACATGATGATGCACCCCTCCAACGGGGTCCTCTCCTGGGTCGCCGAGTCCTTCGGCCTGACGGCCGTCGACTGGTTCTCCTCGCTGCCGCTGACCTCGATCATCATCATCGTCGCCTGGCAGTGGCTGCCCTTCGCCCTGCTGATCCTGCTCACCGCCATGCAGTCGCTGGACGAGGATCAGGTGGAAGCGGCGCGCATGGATGGTGCCGGTCCGGTCGCCATCTTCTTCTTCATCACCCTGCCGCACCTCAAGCGGGCGATCAGCGTGGTGATCATGATCGAGATGATCTTCCTGCTGACCATCTTCGCCGAGATCTTCGTCACCACCTCGGGAGGACCGGGGCTTGCCACCACCAACCTGGCCTACCTGATCTACATCCGTGCCCTGCTCGACTTCGATGTCGGCATGGCCTCCGCGGGCGGGGTGGTCGCCATCGTCCTCGCCAACATCGTCGCCATCTTCCTGGTCCGCATGGTGGCCAGGAACCTGGAAGACTAGGGCAACGGGAGCACCTCATGACCACTGCAAGAACCAAGCAACCCGGGGCGCAGAGCACCGCCATTCCTGTGGCGGCCCGACCCTCCCTGCTGGCCTCGGCCGGCGTCAGGAAGCTCGGCCTGACCGTGCTCGGCTGGACCGTCGCCTGCGTGATCTTCTTCCCGATCTTCTGGATGGTGCTGACCGGCTTCAAGACCGAGGCGGCGGCCATCGCCGACCCCACCCTGATCTTCTCGCCGACCCTGGAGAGCTACCAGGCGGTCCATGACCGTACGGGCTATGCCCGCTTCGCGATCAACAGCGTGGTGGTGGCCTTTGGCTCGACCCTGCTGGCGCTGCTGATCGCCATCCCTTCCGCCTACTCGATGGCCTTCCTGCCCACCCGGCGCACCAAGGGCACCCTGCTGTGGATGCTCTCCACCAAGATGCTGCCGCCGGTCGGGGTTCTGGTGCCGATCTATCTGATCTTCCGCGACGTGGGCCTGCTCGATACCCGCACCGGCCTGATCATCGTCTACACCCTGATGAACCTGCCGATCGTGGTGTGGATGCTCTACACCTTCTTCAAGGACATGCCCAAGGACATCCTCGAGGCGGGGCGCATGGATGGGGCGAGCACCCTGCAGGAAGTGCTCTTCCTGCTGATGCCGCTGACCCTGCCGGGCATTGCCTCCACCGGCCTGCTGTCAGTGATCCTGAGCTGGAACGAGGCCTTCTGGAGCCTAAACCTCACCTCATCGAACGCGGCACCGCTGACCGCCTATATCGCCTCCTTCTCCAGCCCCGAGGGGCTGTTCTGGGCCAAGCTCTCCGCGGCCTCGACCATGGCCATCGCCCCGATCCTGGTCCTCGGATGGATGACCCAGAAACAGATGGTGCGCGGCCTGACCTTCGGCGCCGTCAAGTAAAGGGATACTCAGATGTCAACATTACAACTCAAGCACATCACCAAGAGCTTCGGCGAGACCGACGTCATTCGTGGCGTGGACCTGGAGGTCAACGACCGGGAATTCGTGGTCTTCGTCGGCCCCTCCGGCTGCGGCAAGTCGACCCTGATGCGCATGATCGCCGGCCTGGAGAGTGCCACCTCGGGCGACATCGTCATCGATGGCAAGCGCATGAACGACGTAGGGCCCGCCGATCGCGGGCTGGCCATGGTGTTCCAGAGCTATGCGCTCTATCCGCACATGACCGTCGAGGACAACATGGGTTTCAGCATGCGGCTGGCCAAGGTGCCCAAGGAGCAGCGCCGCCAGAAGGTCCTCGAGGCGGCCAGGATACTGCAGCTCGAGCCCCTGCTGGATCGCAAGCCAAAGGCGCTCTCCGGTGGCCAGCGCCAGCGCGTGGCCATCGGTCGGGCCATCGTCCGCAATCCCAGCATCTTCCTCTTCGACGAGCCGCTCTCCAACCTCGACGCGGCCCTGCGCGTGCAGATGCGCATCGAGCTGGCACGGCTCCACGAGGCGCTCGACGCCACCATGATCTACGTCACCCACGACCAGATCGAGGCCATGACCATGGCCGACAAGATCGTGGTGCTGCATGACGGCGAGGTGGAGCAGGTGGGCTCACCCATGGAGCTCTATCACCATCCCCGCAATCGCTTCGTGGCGGGCTTCATCGGGTCGCCGAAGATGAACTTCCTGGAGGTCGGGCTAGAGCGGATTCATGCCGAGGGCATCGATATCCGGCTGCCTGGCGGCGGAACCTGCAGCGTGCCGGCGGATGGCAGCGAGCTGGCGGTCGATTCATCCCTGGAGCTCGGCATCCGTCCCGAGCACCTGCTGCTCGATGACCAGGGGCCTCTCGAAGGGGAGATCCAGGTCCTCGAGCGGCTGGGGGGCCAGACCTCGCTCTACGTCCAGATGGGCGAGTCGATGATCACCATCATGGCCGATGGTGACGTGGCGCATCGCGTCCACGACACGGTGCGCTTCGGATTCGAGCCGGCGCGCGCCCACCTCTTCGATGCCAGCGGCCTGGCCCTGCCCAGCCTGCACCAGCACCCTCTCGCGGGCCTGACGCGACGGGACAATCGCGTTGCCTCCGACGCCGACAGCCCGTAACGGATGCGCCAATGGACACCCTGATCTTCGACTGCGACGGCGTGCTGGTGGACAGCGAGGCGATCGCCGAGGCGACGCTGGTGGAACTGCTGGGCGAGTGGCTGCCGGACCTGGATGCCGAGATCGTGCTGAGCCAGGCACTGGGCATGACGACCGCCAACATCCTGCGCCACCTGGAGGGCCTTAGCGGGCATCGCCTGCCGTTGGCGGCGACTGAACGGGTGGACGAGACCATCGAGGCGCGGCTGGTCCGGGAGCTGCAGGCCATGCCGGGGGTGGCCGAGGCGATCGCCACCATCGATCTGCCCAAGGCGGTGGTCTCCAACAGTCGCCGGCAGCGGGTGCTGGCCTCCCTGGCGACCACCGGGCTGGACCAACTGCTGGGGGAGTCGGCGGTGTTCACCGCGGATCAGGTGGTCCGTCCCAAGCCTGATCCTGCCCTCTACCGCCTGGCCGCGGCGACGCTGGGCACCACGCCGGCACACTGCCTGGTGGTAGAAGACAGTGTCTCCGGCGTTACCGCCGCCCACGGCGCCGGCATGACGGTGATCGGCTTCACCGGTGCCAGCCATGTGCAGCCGGGCCATGACGTGCGCCTGCGCGATGCCGGTGCCTGGCAAGTGCTCACGCACATGAGCGGCCTGGCCGAGCTGGTTCGCCGTTGGCGTGACACTCGCCATCGGGTTGTCGATTCCTGACCCGTCCGTGCCAGCGCATTCCGGACGGACACACAGACAATAAAAGGAAGACCCCATGAAGCTACACGACAAGATTGCCGTCATCACCGGCGGCGCCCGCGGCATCGGCCTGTCCATCTCCCGCGCCTATCTGGAGGAGGGCGCCTCTGTGGTCATCGCCGACATCGACCAGGGCGCCATCGACGAGGCCCTGGCCATGCTGAAGGAGGAGGGGCACGGCGACGAGCGGCTGATGGGGGTGCGCCTCGACGTCTGCGACCGTCAGGCCATCGACGCCATGGTGGAAAGCGTCAGCGAGCGTTTCGGCGGCATCGATATCCTGGTCAACAACGCCGCCGTCTTCGGCATGGAGCCGGTGCTGGAGGTGACCGAGTCGAGCTTCGACAGGCAGTTCGCCGTCAACGTCAAGGGGCTGTTCTTTACCCTCCAGGCCGTGGCCAGGGCGATGGTGTCGCGTGGCCAGGGGGGAGCGATCATCAACATGGCCTCCCAGGCCGGGCGCCGTGGCGAAGCGCTGGTGAGTGTCTACTGCGCGACCAAGGCGGCGGTGATCAGCCTGACCCAGTCCTCTGCCCTGGGTCTGATCGAGCACGGTATCCGCGTCAACGGCATCGCCCCCGGCGTGGTGGATACCCCGATGTGGGGGGAGGTGGATGCGCTCTTCGCCCGCTACGAGAAGCGCCCCCTCGGCGAGAAGAAGCGCCTGGTCGGCGAGGCCGTGCCCTATGGCCGCATGGGGCGCCCAGAGGACTATGCCGGTCCGGCGGTCTTCCTGGCATCCGACGACAGCGACTACGTGGTCGCCCAGACCCTCAACGTCGACGGCGGCAACTGGATGAGCTGAACCATGTTCGATATCGCGCGAACTGGCGCTCTCGGCGCCGAGCCCTGCGACCAATGCGACAGACGAGGATCGATGCCATGACGTCCACTCCCAGTGCCAACTCCCTCTCCGAGGTGACCCAGCGAATCCTCGCCGCCGCCGAGGGGCGCCAGCGCCTGGTGGTGGCCCTGGCCGGGCCGCCCGGTGCCGGCAAGTCCTACCGTTCGGAGCAGCTCCTGGAGAGCATCGACGCCGCCCTCCCGGGGCAGGTGGTGGTGGTCCCCATGGACGGCTACCACTTCGACAACGCGGTGCTGGGCGCGGCGCACCTGCCGGTGAAAGGTGCGCCCCATACCTTCGACGCCGAGGGGCTGAGGGTCGACCTGGAACGCATTCGCCGCGCGGATGCCGCGGTGGCGGTGCCGGTGTTCGACCGGACGCTGGACCTGGCCCGTGCCGGCGGCCGGCTGGTCACCCTCGAGCATCGCATCGTCATCGTCGAGGGCAACTACCTGCTGCTCGACCAGGGGCCCTGGCGCGCCCTGCATGACCTCTTCGACCTGAGCGTGATGCTCGACGTGGACGACGCAACCCTGGAGCAGCGCCTGATCGATCGCTGGCTGTCCATGGGCCGCGACGCCGACGGCGCCCGTCGCAAGGCTCTGGACAAGGACATGCCCAACGCCCGACTGGTCAAGACCACTTCCATCCCGCCCGACCTGGTGTGGCGCTGACGCCGTGCCGTGGTCGGTTGCGCCGAGCACGACTCGGCAGGAGACCCCGCATGATCCGACTCAACAACGACAATCTCGCCAGGCTCCCCGCCGAGGTCCCCACGCCAGGCCGGGACCGCCAGGCCATCACCGCCGGCATCGTCCACTTCGGCGTCGGCGGCTTCCATCGCGCTCATCAGGCCATGTATCTCGATGCGTTGATGAATCGCGGCGAGGCCCTGGACTGGGGCATCGTCGGCGTCGGCGTGATGCCGGGCGATCGCCGCATGCGCGACGCCCTGGCCGCCCAGGACCACCTCTACACCCTGGTGGTCAAGCATCCCGACGGCCGCCGCGAGCCGCGTGTCATCGGCAGCATGATCGACTACCTCTTCGCCCCCGACGACCCGGCGGCGGTGGTGGAGCGCCTCGCCGACCCGGCGATCCGCATCGTCTCGCTGACCGTCACGGAGGGGGGCTACAACTTCCACCCGGTGAGCGGAGCGTTTGACCTGGAAAACCCCGACATCCGCCACGATCTGTCGCACCCCGAGGCACCGCGCACCACCTTCGGGCTGATCGTCGAGGGTCTGGCCCGGCGCCGCGAGCGCGGCGTCGCCCCCTTCACCGTGATGTCCTGCGACAACATCCAGGGCAACGGCGATGTGGCGAAGGAGACCTTCACCGCCTATGCCCGCGCCCGGGACCCGCAACTGGCCGCGTGGGTCGAGGCTGAAGTGGCCTTCCCCAACGCCATGGTGGACCGCATCACCCCGGTCACCAGCGAGGCCGACATTGCCGAGCTTGGCGAGCGGTTCGGCATCGATGACGCCTGGCCGGTGGTCTGCGAGCCCTTCACCCAGTGGGTGCTGGAGGACCATTTCGTCGCCGGTCGCCCGCCGCTCGAGCGGGTCGGCGCGCAGCTGGTGGACGACGTGGTGCCCTACGAGCTGATGAAGCTGCGCCTGCTCAATGCCAGCCATCAGGCACTGGCCTACCTGGGCTATCTCGCCGGCTACCGCTATGCCCACGAGGTGTGCCAGGACCCGCTGTTCGTTGATTTCCTGCTCGGCTATATGCGCCACGAAGCCTCGCCGACCCTGGCCCCGGTGCCGGGCATCGACCTCGAGGAGTACCGCCAGACTCTCATCGAGCGCTTCGCCAACCCCGAGGTCCGGGACACCCTGGCCAGGCTCTGCGCCGAGAGCTCGGATCGCATCCCCAAGTGGCTTGTGCCAGTCATCCGCGAGCAGATCGCGCGTGGCGGCGAGATGCATCGCAGCGCCGCGGTGGTGGCCAGCTGGGCGCGCTACGTCGAGGGCGTCGACGAGCAGGGCGAGCCCATCGAGGTGGTGGATCGCCTGCGGGACGAGCTGATGGCCATCGCCGCCGAGAACCACAACCGCCCCACGGCCTTTATCGAGAACCGCGAGCTGTTCGGCGACCTGGCCGAGGAGGCGCGCTTCCGCGACGCTTACGTCGTGGCCCTGACCTCGCTGCACGAGAAGGGCGCGCGCGCCACCCTGGAGCGCCTGGCGTCGACAGGAGGAGCGTCCTGATGTATGTCGGCGTGGACTGCGGCACCCAGAGCACCAAGGTGCTCGTGCTGGACCCTGACGGAGAGCAGATCCTCGGCGAGGCGAGTCGTCCCCACCGTCTGGATGAGCTGGAGGGCGGGCGCCGCGAGCAGGACCCCGGCGCCTGGATCACGGCGCTGCGCGGCGCCTTCAAAGAGGCGATGGTAACCAGCGGCATCGATGCGGGGGCGATTCGTGCCATCGGCGTCTCCGGCCAGCAGCACGGCCTGGTGGCGCTGGATGCCACTGGCGAGCCGGTGCACCCCGCCAAGCTGTGGTGTGACACCGAGACGGCGCCCTGGAACGCCGCCCTGGTCGAGCGCCTGGGCGGCGAGACGGGCTGCCTCGAGAAACTGGGCCAGGTGTTGCAGACCGGCTACACCGCCTCCAAGCTCGCCTGGCTGCGCGAGGTGCACCCCGAGGCCTACGGGCGCATCGCTACCCTGCTGCTGCCACACGACTACCTCAACTTCTGGCTCACCGGCGAGCGGGTGGCCGAGGCCGGTGACGCCTCCGGCACCGGCTACTTCGATACCCGCACCCGCCGCTGGCGGCACGATGTGCTCGCCGAGATCGCCCCGGAGCTCGATCCCGAGCAAGTGCTGCCGCGGCTGATCGCCTCCCGCGAGCCGGCTGGTACGGTGCGCTCCTCGGTGGCCCGGGAGCTGGGGCTGGGCGACGACGTCCTGGTATCGAGCGGCGGCGGCGACAACATGCTCGGCGCCATCGGCACCGGCAACATCCGCCCGGGCCTGGTGACTCTGAGCCTCGGCACCTCGGGCACCATCTGCGCCCATTCCCCCGACCCGGTGGTGGCCGACAGCGCCATGGTCGCCAACTTCTGCGCCAGCCATGGCGGCTGGCTGCCGCTGGTCTGCACCATGAATGTCACCTCGGCCACCACGCGGATCCGCGAGCTGCTCGGCCTGGACCTGGTCACCTTCGGCAAGCGGGTGGCAGCCGCCCCCATCGGCGCCGAGGGCGTGACGATGCTGCCCTTCTTCAATGGCGAGCGGGTACCCATGCTGCCCGAGGCCACCGCCAGCCTGGACGGCCTCACCAGCGTCAACACCACCCCGGCCAACCTCTGCCGGGCGGTGGTGGAGGGGGCCACACTGGGCCTGCGCTATGGCCTTGAGCAGTTCGGGCGGCTCGCCCAGGACGTCGACGAGATCCGCCTGATTGGCGGCGGCTCGCGCAGTCCGGTGTGGCGCCAGATGCTGGCCGACGTTACCGCCAGCCGGGTGGTGTGTCCCGAGGTCACCGATGCCGCGGCCCTGGGCGCCGCCCTGCAGGCGGCCTGGTGTCATCGCGCGGGAGTCGGAGACGTCGAACTGGCCGAGCTCTGCACGCGCCTGGTGCATCTCGACGAGGCCTCGCGGGCCGAGCCCGACCCGGCCAGTGTCACCGCCTACGATGAGGTCCATGCCCGCTATCGCCGGTGCCTGGCCGAGCGTCACGCCATTACCTGATCGCATTGCATGATGCATTGCACCACAAGAGAGGAGCCCCTCATGACGACCCGACTCGACAGTCTCAAGACCCACTCCCTGGTGGTCGCCGACACCGGTGATCTGGACGCCATCAAGCGCTACCGGCCCCACGACGCCACCACCAATCCCTCGCTGCTGCTCAAGGCCTTCGACCTGCCGGGCTACCAGGCGCTGATCGACGAGGAACTCGCCGCCATCAAGGCGGAGGTCACCGACCCCGAGGCGCGCCTGGAGCAGGCGGTGGATCGCCTCGCCGTGGCCAAGGGGGCCGAGATCGCCCGGCACATTCCCGGGCGGATTTCCACCGAGGTGGCCGCACGCCTCTCCTTCGACGAGGAGGCCAGCGTGCGCAAGGCCCATGAGCTGGTCGAGCGCTACGACCGGCGCGGCGTGGGCCGCGATCGCGTGCTGATCAAGCTGGCCTCCACCTGGGAGGGCATCCGCGCCGCCGAGCGCCTCGAGCGCGAGGGTATCCAGTGCAACCTGACCCTGCTGTTCAGCGAGGCCCAGGCCCAGGCCTGCTTCGACGCCGGGGTCTTCCTGGTCTCGCCCTTCGTGGGCCGGGTCACCGACTGGTACAAGAAGGAGACCGGCAAGGAGTACGCACCGGAGGAGGACCCGGGCGTGCTGTTCGTGCGCGGCGTCTGCGAACTCGCCGGGCGCGGCGGCTACGACACCGTGGTGATGGGGGCAAGCTTCCGCACCCTCGGCCAGGTGCTGGCGCTGGCCGGCTGCCCGCGGCTGACCATCTCGCCGGCGCTGCTCGAGGAGCTGGCGGCGGAGGAGGGCGAGGTGGCCCCGGCGGTGAGGATTCCTGCCGCTGGCGAGCGCCCCGCGCCGCTCGACGAGCCCGCCTTCCGCTGGGGCCACAACCGGGACGCCATGGCCAACGACAAGCTGGCCGAGGGCATCCGCCGCTTCGATGAGGACCAGCGCACCCTGGAGGCGCGCCTTGCCGAGCGGCTGGGGTGATCATGCAAGGGCGAGCGCCGAGCATGGGTGCGCTATCGGTTTGATGCGCGGATAATGACAGCGACCGACGTCGCCCGGCCTGCCGCAGGGCCAGGAGGAGATCCCATGGCGCTGCCACTCTCGCAGCAGACGCTTGCCGCCCTCGGCCCGGACGTCGGGGTGCCGGCCTATGACCGTCGCCGGCTGCGCCCCGGGGTCCTGCACATCGGGCTGGGCAACTTCCACCGCTCGCACATGGCGACCTATCTGGACCGCCTCTTCGAGCGGGGCGAGGCCCACGACTGGGCGGTGATCGGTGCCGGCGTGATGCAGGCCGATGTGCGGATGCGCCGACGCCTGCGTGCCCAGGACTGGCTCTCCACCGTGGTCGACCTTCACCCCCAGGGGAGCTCGGCGAGGGTGGTGGGGGCCATGGTCGACTTCGTGCCCGTGGCCTCGGCGGCCATCGTCAGGGCCCTGGCCGACCCCGGCGTGCGCATCGTCTCGCTGACCATCACCGAGGGCGGCTACTTCCTCGATCCGGCCACCGGACGGTTCGATGCGGCCCATCCACGGATCCTGGCCGACGCCGCCGATCCGCGACGCCCCGGCACCCTCTTCGGCATGCTGGTCAAGGCGCTGGCCCAGCGCCGGGCGCGGGGACACCCGCCCTTCACGGTGCTCTCCTGCGACAACCTGCCCGGCAACGGTGCGGTGACGCGCAGCGCCGTCGTCGGCCTGGCCGAGCGTGTCGACCGTGACCTTGCCGCCTGGATCCGGCGGGAGGTGAGCTTCCCCAACGCCATGGTCGACTGCATCACGCCGCGCACCACTGCCCGCGAGCGTGAGCTGGTCAGCAGCCGCTTCGGTATCGAGGATGCCGCCCCGGTGGTGTGCGAGCCCTTTCGCCAGTGGGTCGTCGAGGATCGGTTCTGTGCCGGTCGTCCGCCGCTGGAGCGCGTCGGCGTCGAGTTCGTCGAGGAGGTCTCGGGCCACGAGACGATGAAACTGCGCCTCCTCAACGCCGGTCACGCCAGCATCGCCTATGTCGCGGCCCTGCTGGGCTACCGGCAGGTGCATGCCGCCATGGGCGACCCGGACATCCTCGACTGGCTGGGCGCGCTTCAGGAGCGCGAGATCCTCCCCGCGCTCCGGCCGGTCGAAGGGCTGGACTACCACGCGTACCGGACGCGGATCGTCGAGCGTCTACGCAACCCCGAGATCGGCGATACGCTCTCGCGGCTGTGTGCCAACGGCTCGACGCGACAGCCCAAGTTCATCCTGCCGGCGCTGCGCGACGCCCTCGGCCGAGGCCTCCCCATGGCGGGCCTGGCCCTCGAGCTGGCGCTGTGGTGCCACTATTGCCGGGTGGCCAACGACACCCCGGGGCTGCCGCCGCTCGATGATCCGCTGGCGTCACGCCTGAGGGCGGGGGCGCGGGAAGCCGCCAGGTCGCCCCGGGCCTTTCTGGGAATCCGGGAGGTGTTCCACGACCTGGCCGAATGTCACGGTCTGCGGACGGCCTTCGCCGCCTGGCTGGGGATCATCGAGGCCGGTGGACCGCGCGCGGCGATCCGGCGCTATATCGATCGGGGCGATCACAGGTCTTCCAGTCGCCAGACGTCGAAGGCCGGCTCCTCGTAGGGATGGGCGAGTTTCAAGGCGGCGACTGCCGGCTGGATCAGCTCATCCGTGCAGACCAGCTCTACCTTCAGCTCCTCCACCTGCTCCAGGTCGCCGACCCGCCCGATATGCGGGTCGGCGCCTTCCAGGGGCCGAAACTGTCCGGTGCCCGAGGTCTGGAAGCAGCAGGCCTCGTAGTCGCCGATGCGCCCCGCCCCGGTGGCGAAGACGGCTTCCTTGACGGCCTCGGCATCATCCTTGGGCACGAAAAAGGCCAACTTGTACATGGTCGCTCTCCTCTGGCTTGTCCGGTTTGGGTCCCTTCTGTTGTGCCACAGGAGAGGGGGCTTGCGTAAGTCCGACGAAATTTCCTGTCCAGGAGAAAATATTTCTTGTTCAAAACCTATACAAAGACTATTGTTTGTATAGGACGAGGCGGATGTGCCTCGACCGGGTTTCCATCACGGACGGTCCGGACAATACCGGCGATCCGACAGGAGAGAACTAATATGCGTACTTCCCTTCGTTCACTTCCCTTGACCCTTGGTGCCGGCATCACCGGCTTGATGCTGGCCAGCGCAGTGCATGCCGATCACCATGGTATGAAGCAGGATATCGTCGACACCGCCGTGGCGGCGGGTCAGTTCGAGACCCTCGTGGCTGCGGTCGAGGCGGCTGGCCTGGTCGAGACCCTCAAGGGAGAAGGCCCCTTCACCGTGTTCGCCCCTACCGATGAGGCCTTCGCCGCGCTTCCGGAAGGCACTGTCGAATCCCTGCTGGAAGAGGAGAACCGTGATCAGCTGGAAGCGATCCTGACTTACCACGTGGTGCCCGGCATGATCATGGCCGAGGACGCCATGGCCGCCGACAGTGCCACCACCGTTCAGGGCCAGGACATCACCATTACCACCATGGACGGCAGTGTGATGATCGACGAGGCTACCGTTGTCCAGGCCGATATCAAGGCCAGCAACGGCGTCATCCATGTCATCGATAGCGTGCTGATGCCCGAGTGATTCCTGCCTCCTAGGAGGGTCATTCTTCTGCTCCTTGCGTGATTACCCCTTTTGGCTGCCTCCGGGCGGCCTTTTTTGGGCGCCACCGTTTTGACAGCCCTGAGCGGACTGGCGACCCTCATGGGATCGAATAAAGGAGCACTGCCACATGTCGATCGACGAGAGCCTCTCCGCCCTGCTGTCGGCTGCCGGGCTGACGCCGCGGGGCGAGCTGCAGGCCCTGAGTGGTGGCGATATCGCCGCGGTGTTTCGCCTGGCGACCGATCAGGGCGAGGTGGTGGTCAAGCATGACGACCCCGAGCGCCTGGCCGGTGAGGCCGATGGACTGCGGGCGCTGCACGAGGCCGGCAGCGGGTTGATCGTACCCGAGGTGCTGGGCGAGGCAGAGGGCTATCTGGTGATGGAGGCATTGGCGCCGGGGCGATCCCCCGGCGACGAGTTCAGTCTCGGCGAGGGGCTGCGCCGGCTCCATGCAGTGATCGGTGATGCCCATGGCTGGCCGCGTGACAACGCCTGTGGGAGCACGCCACAGCCCAATGCCCCGCTGCCCGACGGCCGCGCCTTCCAGCGTGAGCGCCGCCTCTTGCCCCTGGTTGATGCCTGCCAGGCGCGCGGCCTGATGGATGGCCGTCTGCGTACTCGAGTGGAGGCCATCGCTCACAACTTGGAAGCCTGGTTGCCGGACGCTCCGGCGAGCCTGATACATGGCGATCTGTGGTCGGGCAATGTGCTTTTCACCCCGCAGGGGCCGGCGATCATCGACCCGGCCGTCTATCGCCACTATCCGGAGGTGGATCTGGCCATGCTGACGCTGTTCGGTTCACCGGGCGAGGCGTTCTTCGAGGCCTACTGGAACGGAGCCGCCCCGGCCGACTGGCCGAGGCGCGAGATGCTCTTCCAGCTCTACCCCCTGCTCAACCACCTGCTGCTTTTCGGCGGTGGCTATCGCGGTGCGGTCGAGCGGGCGGTGGCAGGGCTGGAGGCCTACCAGGCCTTGTAAGGCAGGAACTTGCCGCTGAGGGTCAGCAGCACGCGATCACCCTTGGGGTCCTCGACCTTGTCGACCTCCATGGTGAAGTCGATGGCGCTCATGATGCCGTCGCCGAACTTCTCCTGGACCACGTCCTTGAGGGTTTCGCCATAGACGCCTACCACTTCGTAGAGACGGTAGATAAAGGGGTCCTGGGGGATGGCCTCGTCCCAGGCCTTGGTGGGGAAGGTGGTCAGGGCGTCGGCCACGTCCCCCTCGACGCCGAGCACGTCGGCGATCTTGTGGGCGACATCGGCGCTGGCGCTGTTCATGCCGTAGCAGGCCGAGGCTACCCAGACCGGCGACATGCCCACCGCCTTGCCGATCTGTTCCCAGTCCATCTGCTTGCGGGCCTTGGCGGCGAGCAGGGTGTGACGCATTTCGAGTTTATCCATGACGGGTCTCCTTGGGAGTGAAGTTGACGAGCGTGTCGTCGGGTGCGTTTTCTGCAGGGGCTCTGTCAGCGGCATCGGCGATGGCTTCGTCGTCAACGGGGTTGACCGAGCGTGGATACTTCAGCCCCTTGCGGTCCAGATCGGCGGTATCCATGGCGGCAGAGCGCGTGACCAGGAAGTCCACCAGGTAATTGCGGATCTTGTAGAAATGGGGGTGCTTGACGATGTCGGCGCGATGGCGGGGGCGCGGCAGGTCGATCTCCACCGCTTCGGCCACGCGTGCCTCCGGGCCATTGGTCATCAGGAAGATTCGGTCGGCCAGCAGGATCGCCTCGTCGACGTCGTGGGTGATCATGAAGACGGTCTGGCGGTCGCGGCTCCAGATCTTGATCAGTTCGTCCTGGATGACGCCGCGGGTAAGGGCATCCAGGGCGCCGAAGGGTTCGTCGAGAAGCAACAGCTTGGGCTTGGTGGCGAAGGCCCGGGCGATGCTGACCCGCTGGCGCATGCCGCCGGAGAGCTGGGCCGGCTTCCGATCCACTACGTCCTTGAGCCCCACCATTGCCAGGTATTCGAGACTGTGCTGGGTGACCCTTGCCTCGTCCCACTCCTTCCAGCGGGCGCGCACGCCGAAGCGCACGTTCTCCAGGGCCGAGAGCCAGGGCAGCAAGCTGTAGTTCTGGAAGACCACCCCGCGCTCAAGGCCCGGCCCGTCGATCTCCTTGCCTTCCATGACCAGCGCGCCGTCGCTGAACCGATCGAGCCCGGCCAGGGAATTCATGATGGTCGACTTGCCGCAGCCGGAGTGGCCGATGATGCAGACGAATTCGCCCTTTTCCAGTTGGAAGCTGACGTTCTCGAAGACCGTCAGGTCGGGCTCGCCCTTGGCGCCGGGAAAGCGCTTGGCGGCCTGCTGGACTTCCACGAAGGCGTGACTCATGACTGACTCCTCAGGGGATTATTCTTCATAGGTGACCAGGCGGGCGACGGCTGATAACGACAGGTCCAGCAGCATCCCCACCACACCGATCATCAGGATCGAGAAGATCACGCTGGTCAGGTCCAGGTTGTTCCACTCGTTCCACACGTAGTAGCCGATGCCGGTGCCGCCCACGAGCATTTCGGCGGCGACGATCACCAGCCAGGCGATGCCGATGGAGATGCGCATGCCGGTGAGGATGGTGGGCGCGGCGGCCGGCAGGATGACCTTGAAGGCGGTCTTCAACGCCGACAGCTCATGGGTGCGGGCCACGTTGACCCAGTCCTCCCTGACCCCGGCCACCCCGAAGGCCGTATTCAGCAACATCGGCCAGATCGAGCAGATGAAGATCACGAAGATCGCCGAGGCCTCCGAGTCCTGGATGATGAACAGCGCCAGAGGCATCCAGGCGAGGGGCGAAATCGGACGCAGCACCTGGATATAGGGATTGAGCGCCTTGTACATCAGCGGCGACATGCCGATCAGAAAGCCCAGCGGAATCGCGATCGCCGCCGCCAGCAGGTAGCCGGTAAGTACGCGATACAGCGAATAGCCCAACTGGATGCCGATGCCCTTGTCGTTGGGGCCGGCATCATAGAAGGGGTTGGACAGCTCCTCCCAGGCGCGCACCAGGATCTCCGAAGGGGGCGGTACCTTGGCGGTCTCGTCGGCCCCGGCCATCAGCTTCTCGTACTCGCTGAGCTCGCCCCCTCCACCGGCGAGGGCCGGTACCTGGTTGAGTCCCTCCCAGAGCCCCAGGCCGATGACCAGCAGCACCACGGCCAGGACACTGGCGCGCACGTTGAGGCTGAAGTTCCAGTCGGTCGTTGTGCGGTCCATGTCAGCCCCTCCGGATGTCGAAGCTGTCGATGTAGGCTTCCGGCTGGGTGTAGTCGAAGGTCTTGCCCATGATCTCGTAGTTGCGCGAGTTCTCCTCCGGTGCTTCGTAGCCCAGTTCGCGCATCACCTCGCGGGCATCGCTGGCGAGATAGACGTCGCGGGCGACCTGCTGATAATCGACGTGATCCTCGATATAGCCCCAGCGCTTCATCTGGGTCAGGATCCACACCGCCATGGAGTGCCAGGGGAAGGGGTCGAAGTCGATGCGATCGGGTACCCGTTGCACTTCACCCAGGCCGTCGGCAAAGGTGCCCGTCAGGACCTGCTCGATGACCGTGACCGGCTGGTTGAGATAGTTGGTCGGGGCGATGGCCTCGGCGATCTCCGAGCGATTCTCGGGGTTCGAGGAATACTGGGTGGCATCGATGATGGCGCGCAGCAAGGCACCGTAGGTGTTGGGATTCTCCCGGGCGAACTGGGCACTGGTGGCGAAGGCACAGCAGGGATGGCCTTCCCAGATTTCCTTGGTCAGCAGGTGGATGAAGCCGATGCCCTCGTAGACGGCTCGCTGGTTGAAGGGGTCCGGCGAGAGGAAGCCGTCGATGTTGCCGGCGCGCAGGTTGGCGACCATTTCGGGCGGCGGGATGACACGGATCTGGATGTCCTGGTCGGGGTCGAGCCCGTGCTCGGCGACGTAGTAGCGCAGCAGGAAGTTGTGCATCGAATACTCGAAGGGCACGCCGAAGGTGAAGCCTTTCCACTGTTGCGGGTCGCGCTTGTCCTTGTGGTCGTTGTGCAGGACGATTGCCTGGCCGTTGATGTTCTCCACGGCCGGCATGATGAAGGGCTCGGGGCTGGAGCCGGCCCCCAGGCTCATGGCGAGTGGCATCGGAGTGAGCATGTGGGCGGCGTCGTACTCACGATTGAGTGACTTGTCCCGTGCCACTGCCCAGCCGGCAGTCTTGATCACCGAGACATCCAGGCCGTAGCGCTCATAGAACCCCATGGGGTGGGCCATGATGATCGGCGTGGCACAGGTGATGGGGACGAAGCCGACATTGAGCCGGGTCTTCTCCAGCGGTCCCATACTTTCCTTGACGGCGGCCTTGACGGCATCCAGGGGGAAGAGGCTGGCCAGGGCCGCTGCCGCGGTGCCACCGCCCACCAGCTTCATGAACTGGCGGCGGTGCATGTCGCTGTGGCCGAAGATGCCGCGAACCAGGGCGCTCTCCACCATCCGGTCCATCATTGCCTCTTGCTGCTGCGGGGCGGAGGAGACCGGGGCGTCGGCGCTTTCGGAGGAGGAGAGCGTGGCGGCAGTCCGCTGTTCGTCCGTGCAGGTCGGGCAGTCGCAGCCGCGTCCATGGACCAGGGACTGTCGATGGTCGAATGGGTTACCCAGACTGTTGTGGTCGTTGTTCATGGTCGTCTCGCTTTGCGGGTGCAGGGGATGGCCACTCATGCTCCGGACCAGTGCAGCGTGATCACGGATGGGCCGTTCACGGATATACCTGCGAAGCGCGTGCCATATCGGAGCTTCCGATCAAGAGTGATTGATTTTCATGGGCTTGGCGTCGGGCTCTGCCAGGGACGGCCGGTCAGGCATGTAGGACGAGATCTCGCCAATGACGAGATCTCGTTGAAATTATGACGATTCCTCGTCATTGGCCCGGGACTTGTATGGAGTGAGCATCTGTCTCGACGCGAGTGCCACCATGCTCCTGCCCGATTCTCCCCCGCCGTCGCTTGTCCAGGAGGCCTTCGCCCTTGCGCCCCAGGCGCTGGTGGTGATCGACCCCGTGGCCGACCGGCTGCTGGGCGCCAATGCGGCGGGCTGCCAGCTGCTGGGCGGCGATGCCGAGTCCCTCGCCCGGCTCCCGTTCAGTCATCGTCTGGGCGCCTCGCTGCCCCTGTGGGTCAGCTTTACCGACGAGGCCCTCACCCGATCGCCCGCCTGGTCGGACGACCTGGTGATTCTCGACCTCAAGCGCCAGCCTCGCCACGTGGAGGCCCAAGGCCAGGCGCTGGGCGAAGGTCGGCTGCTGCTGACCCTGGTGGACCGGCAGAAGGCGGAGCAGCGACGCGCCACGGCTGACCTGCGGCGCCAGCACCGGCGCGGTCAGGTGGGCTGGGAGCGGGTCGAGCAGGTCTTCGAGCGCATCGAGCGGCAGAACCAGCTGATCCTCGGTGCCGCAGGGGAGGGCATTTATGGCCTGGACGCCGAGGGCCGCACCACCTTCGTCAACCCGGCCGCCGAGCGCATCCTTGGCTGGAGCAGCGAGGACATGGTCGGACATGATGCCCATCAGATGTTTCACCACACCCAGGCTGACGGCCGCCACTTTCCGGTGCAGCAGTGCCCGATCCATGCCTCGTTCAGTGATGGCCAGGTGCATCGGGTCGACGACGAGGTGTTCTGGCACAAGAACGGCGAGGCGATCCCGGTGGAGTACACCAGCACGCCGATCTTCGAGATGGGGCGACTGGTGGGAGCCGTGGTGCTGTTCCGCGACATCTCGGAGCGCAAGCGGGCCGAGCAGCAGCTTCGTGATGCCCTTGCCGAGGTGAAGTCGCTCAAGCAGCGCCTGGAGCTGGAGAACCAGTACCTGCAGGAGGAGATCAAGGCCGAGTTCAACCATCGCGAGATCGTCGGCGAGAGCGCGGCGGTGGCCCAACTGGTTCGCCAGATCGCGCTGGTAGCGCCTACCGATGCCAACGTGCTGATCAGCGGCGAATCGGGAACCGGCAAGGAGCTGATCGCCCGGGCCATCCATGCCGGGGGCTCCCGCGGAGGACGGCCGCTGATCCGGGTCAACTGCGCCGCCATCCCCCGTGATCTGTTCGAGAGCGAGTTCTTCGGTCATGTGAGGGGCGCCTTCACCGGCGCGCTGAGCGACCGTCTCGGGCGCTTCGAGCTGGCCGATGGCGGCACGCTGTTTCTCGATGAGGTAGGTGAGATACCACTGGAGCTGCAGGGCAAGCTGCTGCGCGTGCTGCAGGAGCAGCAGTTCGAGCGGGTGGGCGACAACCGCACGCGGCAGGTGGACGTCCGGGTGATCGCCGCGACCAACCGCGAGCTGCGCGAGATGGTCGCGGCGGGGACGTTTCGCGAGGACCTCTATTTCCGCCTCAATGTCTTTCCGATCGCCTCGGTGCCGTTGCGCCATCGCATCGAGGATGTGCCCCTGCTGGCGCAGCACTTCCTGATCCGTGCCTGCCAGAAGTTCAATAAGCTCGGAGTGCGCATTCCTCCGGCCCAGCTGGAGGTGCTGAAACGCTACCCCTGGCCGGGCAACATCCGCGAGCTGGAGAACGTCATCGAGCGTCAGGTGATCGTGGCCCAGGGCCGCGTGCTGGCCTTCGACGACCTTAGCCCGGCCGCCGGCGAGCCGCCTGGCCCGCCCAGCGCCGAGCCTTCCCGGTCGACGCCGCATGCGACGGAGACACCGCTGCTGACCGAGCGCGAGCTGGCGAATCGCCAGCTCGCCAGCGCGGTGACAGCCTTGCGCGCCTGTGGCGGCAAGGTATCGGGGCATGGCGGAGCCGCCGAGCTGCTGGGCGTGAAACCCACGACCCTGCGTTCGCGACTCAAGACGTGGCGGATCGATCCCCGCGATTACCGGTCATCCTGAGGCCCATGGCCTCTCAGGGCGAGCCGCTGGGCATCCGCGACAGTGTCCAGTCGACCAGCTCGCGAGTAATCTGGTCGGCGGCGCGACCGAAGGCCTCCACCACCGCATCGAGGCTGGCGTCATCGCTCGTCACCACCGCCTCCATGCGGCGGCTGGCCAGCACAGCGCGGCTGGCCTCGTCAAGCAACTGGACCTCGAGGCGCAGCACCACCTCGGGGGCGCCCTCACGATAGCGGCTATGGAAGGCCTCCAGGTGGCTGGCCAGGGTGGCATCGCTGCGCGCCCGGCTGGCGTCGTCCACCACGGCGGCCAGGCGGCCGTCGCGGCGAAAGGCCGTGATCAGGTAGTCGCGCAGCAATAGTGGGGCATCATCGCGCCAGCGTGCCCCGGCATAGGCCTGGAACTCCCCGGGAGAGGGCATGACCAGCAGGCGCGGACCATCCAGCGGCGAGCCGGCGCTGGGCGTATCGACCCGCAGGGTCAGCTCAGGGGTGGCTTCGGAGGACGCCGAAAGGGAAGGGTCGGGCAGCGTGAAGAGGCGTATCGGTTCCTGCTCGGGGAGCAGGGTGCAGCCCGCGAACAGCACGCTCAGCAGCATGGCTAGCAGTAGCATGACGTGTCGTGGCGCGGGGAACGGGCTCATGGGGTGAACTCCTGAATGTCGTCACGGCCCAGCAGGGCATCGGCCGGATTTTCCTCGATGCGCCGCACCAGCCGGTTTAGGGCGCGCAGGGCGGCGTGCAGTTCGCGCATGGCCGGGTCGAGCTCGCCCACGCCCTGCAGGCCCCGGGCCAGGGAGCCTTCGTGGCTGGCGGTCAGCCGGTCCAGACGGGCGGTGGTGGATTCCAGCGACTGCATCGCCTGTCGGGCACTCTGCAGGGTCGCACGACCCTCGTCGTCCAGTAAGCCGTTGGCCGTCTCGCCCAGGCGACTGAAACTCTGAAGGGAGGCCTCGAGCTGCGCGCTGGCCTGCCCGAAGCGGGTCATGGACTCGCCGAGCACAGCGCGCTGATCGACCAGGGCTTCGGATAGGATCTCCAGGTTGCCCAGGCTTCGTGTCAGGCTCTCGGCGTTTTCCTCGGAGAGCAGCCGGTTGGCACTGGTCAGCAGGCGGTCCACCTGGGCGAAGAGCTCCTCGCTGTTGTTGAGCAGCGAGCTCAGCGGCGACGGTTCGGCCTGAATCAGCGGGGGATCGTCGCGACCTCCGGTCAAGCGTTCGCTCTCTGGGGAGCCGCCGGAGAGCTGGATGTTCATGGTGCCCGTGATGTTGGCCAGCGCCAGGCTGGCGCGAGTGTCCTGCTTGATCGGGACGTCACTGTAGACGCGCACCAGCGCCCGCACCTGGCGTGGGTCCCGGGGGTCGAGGCGCAGCCTGACGACATCACCCACCTCGATGCCGCTGTACTGCACCGCATTGCCCTCTGAAAGCCCACTGACGGCGCGGTTGAAGCGGATCTCGTACCAGGAATAGTCGCGGTCGACGCTGGACTTGCCGAGCCACAGGGCGAACAGCAGGGCGCTGCCCAGGGTGATTACCGTGAACAGCCCGATCAGCACATGGTGGGCGCGGGGTTCCATCGTCAGGAGTCCTCCACCGGGTTGGCCGCCTGCTGGGCGGCTCGGCCTCGCGGGCCATGGAAATAGTCGTGGATCCAGTCATCATCGGTGGCCGCAACGACGTCGAGGCGATCGGCAACCAGCACACGCTTGCGCGACAGTACGGCCACCCGGTCGCAGGCGGTATACAGGGTGTCCAGGTCATGGGTGACCAGGAAGACGCTCAGGCCCAGGGCGTCACGCAGGGTGAGAATCAGGCGATCGAAGGCCGCCGCGCCGATCGGGTCCAGCCCCGCCGTCGGCTCGTCCAGGAACAGTGCCTCGGGGTCCAGCGCCAGGGCGCGGGCCAGGGCAGCTCGCTTGATCATGCCACCGGAGAGTTCGGCGGGATACTTGATCGCGGCCTCTCCGGGCAGGCCGGCCAGGGCCAGCTTGACTCGGGCCAGGGCTTCGGCATCGGCCCTGGCGAGCCCGGCATGCTCGATCAGCGGCAGGGCGACGTTCTCCTGCAGGCTCAACGAGGTGAACAGCGCACCACGCTGGAAGAGCACGCCGAAGCGGCGTTCCAGCCGGGAGCGGGCATCGGCGGAGAGGCTCTGGAGGTCCTCGCCGAACACCTCGATGCGCCCGGCGCTGGGTCGCAGGAGGCCGACGATGCTGCGCAGCAGGACCGACTTGCCGGTGCCCGAGCCCCCCACGACCCCGAGGATCTCACCCGGGTAGAGATCGACATCGAGGTCATCGTGGACCACATGTTGCCCGAAGCGATTCTCCAGGCCGCGGACGCGGATCAGCGGCGCTTCGCTGGTCGATGCCTGTGCCGCCCTCACCAGCCCATCTCCATGCAGAACAGCGCGGCGATCGCATCCAGCAGGATCACGACGAAGATCGACTGCACCACGCTGGAGGTGGTGTGTTCGCCCACCGACTGAGCGCTGCCGCTGACCTTGAAGCCCTCGAGGCAGCCGATCACCGCGACCAGAAAGGCGAACACCGGTGCCTTGCCGATGCCCACCAGAAAGTGCTGGACGGCGATATCGCGTTCGAGGATCGCCAGGAACTGGGCCGTGGAGATGTCAAGGGCCAGCAGACACACCAGAGCGCCGCCGAGGATGCCACTGAGCATGCCCACGAAGGTGAGGATCGGCAGGGTCAGCATCATCGCCAGCACCCGCGGCAGCACCAGCAGCTCGATCGGGTCGAGCCCCAGGGTGCGCACGGCGTCGAGCTCTTCGTTGGCCTTCATCGCACCGAGCTGGGCCGTGAAGGCGCTGGCGGTGCGACCGGCGAGCAGGATGGCGGCGAGCAGCACGCCGAACTCTCGAAGGAAGGCGAAGGCAACCAGGTTGACCGTGTAGATGGTGGCGCCGAAGTCGCGCAGAACCGTGGCGCCGAGGAAGGCCACCACGGCACCCACCAGGAAGGTCAGCAGGGCGACGATGGGCAAGGCATTGAGGCCCGTCTGATGCAGCTGGGCCACTACCGAGGTGATGCGCCAGCGGCCCGGTCGCCAGGCGGTGGCGGCCAGGGTGGCGAGCACCTGACCGATGAAGCCGAGCAGTTGAAGCTGCTGCTGCCAGAGTCCCTCGACGATCTGTCCGGTCCGCCCGAGGGTATCCCGCAGCGGCCGGGCAGGGCGCGCCGTCGGCGGCTGGTTGTCGGCCATGGCCTCGCCCAGCGTGCGCAGCAGGGCACGACGCGTCGCCGGCAAGCCCGGGGCCCAGTCGTCGATCGCGGCGAACGCCGCTGGGCCCACCAGCTCCATCAGCAGAACCGCACCGGCGGTATCCAGGGCGTCGAGTCGCTCGAGGTCGATCCCCTGGTGAGACGGCTCGCGGGACCCTGCAAGACGCTCGACCTGGCGCTTCAGGGTCGAGTAGTGCACCAGGGTCCAGTCGCCGGCGATGGCCAGACTGCCGTCCTGCTGGTCGATATGGCCGGGCTCGGTCATGGTCAAGGGCATCTCAGACGAGTCATGACGGCCGATGGTATCAGCATGCGTGCCTCGAGATTAGCTCAACCCTTCCCGAGCGCTTTCAGCCAGCGCAGACCGCGCCGCCACCAGCTAGGCGACCCGCCAGCGCCGCCGGGCAACATGCGGGAGCGGGGCCGGTCGAGGAAGTCGGCGAGTGGACGGACCTGGCTGTCTCTGTCGAGCATGGGGGCGTGTCCGCAGCCGGGTACCTCGAGGCTTAACAGGCCGGGCTGTGCCTCGGCCATGCGGGTCACGCTCTCGGCCTGAAGTAGCGGTGATTCTTCACCGCGAACCACCATCAACGGGCAGCGGATCGCTGCCCAGTCGGCCCAGGTATCACGAGGGGTGTCGTGAACAAATTGCTCGCTGATGCGTGGATCGTAGTGGTAGGTCCAGCTGCCGTCCGGTAGCCGCCGCGCGCTGTCGAGTGCCAGGCGCCGCCAGGCGTCATCGCTGTCGATGCCGAAGCCCGTGTAGTGCTGCCTGAGTTCGGCCTCGAGTTCGCTGAAGCGGTGGAACCGATGGGGCACACCGAAATAGCTGGCGAGCCCGGCCAGGCCATCGGGGTCGAGTTCCGGGCCCACGTCGTTGAGCACCAGCCGTTCGATGCGTGATGCCGTCTCGGGTTCGGCAGCCATCAGCATGCCGATAAGCCCGCCCATGGAGGTGCCCACCCAGGGCACCTGCTCGAGGCCGAAGTGGTCGAGCACCGCGACTGCTACTTTCATGTAGTGGGCGTAGAGATAGTCCTGGGCGGGGAAGAGCGACCAGCTGGAGAGGCCGCGGCCCGGAGTGTCCGGGGCCAGGACCCGCCAGCCGGGGCCAAGCACCCGGGCGAAGTCGGCGAAGTCCCCACCATGACGGGCCAGACCATGCCAGGCGATAACGGTGCGCGGGGCTTCGGGATGCCAGATACGCACGGCGATCTCAAGTTCTCTTACTCTGACGAATTCCAGAGCGTCCATGAGTGTTCTCCCTCGCTGGGCTATGCTGCCACGCAGCATAGCGGAATTTCCCGGGCTTTCGGCAAAGATTCCTGTTTTCCCGAAAGCTCGGCAGTGGACTACTCACTGAAACATGCGACAATGTATGTAAATATGACCGACCAGAAACCGAGGATGACCCGATGACCCGTCACCGCTCCCTTCGTCGTGCCCTGCTGCCGGCAATGATCGCAACGGCCTTCGCCGCACCTCTGCAGGCGGCCGATCTGTTGACCATCACCCGAGATGCCCTGGAGAACAATGCCGAACTGGCCTCGACCCGCTCACAGACCAGTAGCGTCGAGGCGGGGCGAGACGTGCAACGCGCTGACCTGTTACCCCAGGTCAATGCCTCGGCCAATGTATCGCATAACCGTCAGTATGAATCCCCGGCAGGCGGTTTACCGGCAGGAGGCGCGGGAGGCGACGACAACTACAACAGCGCCGGCCTGACGCTGGAAGCCACACAGGCGCTATTCGACGCGCGCAATTCGCGTGAAGTCGAGCAGGCCGAGCGCCAGATCGATCAGCAGACCTACCAACTGGCCGCCACTGAGCAGCGGGTCCTGATCGATGTCTCCTCGGCCTATTTCGAGATTCTGCGGGCCTACGAGGTGCTGGAGGCGCGGCTCGCCCAGGAGCGGGCCATCGGTCGGCAGCTGGAGCAGGCCCGTGAACAGTTCGAGGTAGGACTGATTGCCATTACCGAGGTGGAGGAGGCCCAGGCGCGATTCGATCAGTCGCGTGCGGAGCGCATCGCCGCCGAGAGTGATCTCCAGGTGCGCTTTGAAGGCCTCGAGCGTTTGACCGGAAAGCGCTATGCCAGCATCGATGCACCGGGGGAGGAGTTGCCCATTCAGCCGCCCACTCCGGATGATCGTAGCCACTGGGTCGAGCTGGCGCTCGAGAACAATCCTCTTGTCCTGGCCAGCGAGGCCGGCGTCGAGGTCTCGCGCAGCAGCGTCGATATCGCCAGTGCTCAGCGCCTGCCGACGATCAACGCCTTCGCCAACTACAACTATGCCGACGATGACCGGAGCGGCGTTGAAGGGCGTAACTCCACCAGTCAGGTCGGCCTCCGCGCCAGTCTGCCGCTCTATACCGGCGGGCGCACCCGAGCGAGCGTTCGCCAGAACACCTACCAGCTGGAGGCCAGCCAGTACGACTTCGAGGATCAGCGCCGCGATACCGTCCAGCAGGTTCGCTCGCGTTTCACCCAGGTCAGCAATGACGTCTCCACGGTGGAGGCCCGCGCTCAGGCCATCGTTTCCAACCAGAGCGCCCTGGACGCCACCCGCGCGGGCTACGAGGTGGGCACCCGCAACATCGTCGATGTGCTCAACGCCGAGCAGAACCTCTACAACGCCGTTGCCGACCATGCCAGCGCCCGCTATGACTACGTGATCAACCTGCTCAGCCTGCGCCAGCAGTCGGGCACCCTGGACGTATCGGCCGTTGAGGAGGTCAATGCCTGGCTGGACGGTGGTAGTGTCTCCTTCACCCTGCCGGAAGAGAGCGATGGCCATGAAGGGGTCATGGATATCGGGGAGCCGCCACGTCCTCGGGGATGATGTTTAGCGACCTAATATTTACATTCATTCAAGGATGAATGTAAGATTTGTCCATCCTCGACGACGCCAACGGGAACGAATGACACCATGAAAAAGATCTTCCGATACGGCCGGACGACGCTGCTCGTCCTGGCCGCGAGCCTGTTGATGGCGGCCTGTGGCCAGGACGGCGACACCCAGCAGTCTGCTGGGGGTCAGGAAAGGCCGCCACATCCGGTGGAAGTGACGCAGATGAGCCGTCAGGACATTCCCTTGGAGAAGTCCTACCCGTCGCTGCTGCGCAGCGACGATGAGGTTACCCTGGTGGCCCGTGTCACCGGCTTCCTCGAGCAGCGGCACTTCGAGGCCGGTCAGCTGGTGGAACAGGGGCAGAAGCTCTATACCATCGAGCCGGACCTCTATCAGGCCGCGGTCAACCAGCGCGAGGCCGACCTGCAGAGTGCCCGAGCCGAGCTGGCTAGGGCGCAACGCGACGCCCAGCGTTTCGAGCGGTTGTTGAGCCAGAATTCGGTGAGTCGCCAGCAGTACGACCAGGCGCGGGCCGAACTGGGCGTCGCTCAGGCCGGCGTCGCCCAGGCGGAGGCGGCACTGGCCAGTGCGCAGATCGACCTGGATTATGCCGAGGTCACTGCGCCCGTGTCCGGGATGATCAGCCTGAGCCAGGTCAACGTCGGCAATCTGGTGAGTTCCGGTACCGAGCTCGCCACCATCACGCCACTCGATCCTCTCGAGGTTCGTTTCCAGCTGCCCCAGCGGGATGCCTTCGAGCTGCGTCGCCAGATCGGCGAAGCGTCCGTCGAGGCGATTACCGCGGTGCTGCAGGTGCCGGGCATGGAGGGCGACGACGCGTCTGCCCTTGAGGGACGCCTCGATTTCCTCGGCTCGCGAGTCGACATGGGGACCAGTACCGTCCAGGCCAGCGCCACCTTCGCCAACACCGAGGCGCGTGTGCTGCCGGGCCAGTTCGCGCGCGTCAGCCTCGAGGGGTTGAAACGGTTCGACGTGCTGGCGGTGCCCGAGATCGCCATCGGCCAGGGGCTGATGGGGCCTCAGGTATTCGTGCTCGATGAGGAGAGCGTGGCCCGGGCCCGAACCGTGGAGCTGGGCGAGGTGGCCGGTCCCTGGCAGATCATCCGTGGCGGTCTGGAGGTGGGAGAACGAGTGGTGGTCGGCGACCCATCGGGTATCGAGCCTGGCAGGGCCATCGATCCCCAGCCCTTCGAGGGCAATGCCGGGGAGGTCGTCGAACAGGTAGAGCAGGAACAGGCGGAAGAGAACGCTGAAGAGAAAGCCGGGGCCCAGGCGGCCATGCAAGATGGATCGCCCGACGGTGAAGCGTCAGAGGATGAAGAAGAATGAAATTTTCCAACTTCTTCATCAATCGACCGATCTTCGCCTCGGTGCTGGCGATCATCCTGACGCTGATCGGGGTGATGAGCATGAGGGTGCTGCCCATCGAGCAGTATCCCAGTGTGGTGCCGCCCACCGTCTCGGTGCAGGCCCAGTTTCCCGGTGCCGATGCCGAGACGGTCGCCCAGACGGTCGCCGCTCCCCTGGCCGAGGCGATCAATGGCGTCGAGGACATGCTCTACATGACCTCGACCAGTGCCGACAACGGCACGATGAGCCTGAACGTGGCCTTCAATATCGGTACCGAAGGCGACATCAACACCATCAATGTCAATAATCGTGTTCAGGGAGCGTTGTCTCAGCTGCCCGAGGCGGTTCAGGCCCAGGGCGTGACGGTGGAGCTTCAGTCGAGCTCGATCCTGATGCTGGTGGCACTGATCTCGCCCGAAGGCGACTACAACAACATCTACATGCAGAACTACGCGACCCTCAACATCCTCGACGAGCTGCGCCAGGTACCCGGCGTCGGCAATGCCGAGGTGCTCGGGGGTGGCGAGTTTGCCATGCGCATCTGGATGGACCCCGACAAGCTGGCCCAGTACGACCTGACACCTACCGAGGTGGCCGCCGCCATCCGCGCGCAGAACACCGAGGTGCCGGCAGGCAGCCTGGCGATGACGCCCCAGAGCAATCCGCGCGCCTTCAGCTATACCATCACGGCGGGGGGGCGGCTCAGCGATGTCGATGACTTTCGCGAGATCTTCCTGCGCACCAACCCGGACGGCTCGGCGCTGCGCCTGAATGACGTGGCGCGCATCGAACTCGGTGCCTCCTTCTACGGCGTGGATGCGCGTCTGAACGGCGCGCCCATGTCGCCGATCATCATCAACCAGCAGCCCGGGGCCAATGCCCTGGAAACGGCCGCGGCGGTCAAGGAGACCATGGCCGAGCTGGAGGGGCGTTTTCCGCCCGGACTCGAGCAGGTGGTTCCCTACGACACCACCCTGTTCATCGATGCCTCCGTCAACACCGTGACCAAGGTGTTCATCGAGGCCTTCCTGATCGTCGGCGTCATTCTGTTCATCTTCCTGCAGAACTGGCGCTTCACGGTGATCGCCATGTCTGTGGTACCGGTCTCGGTACTCGCCACCTTCGCCGGTTTCTTCGTGTTCGGCTTCTCCATCAACCTCTTGACGCTGTTCGCCCTGGTGCTCTCCATCGGCATCGTGGTGGACGACGCCATCCTGGTGGTGGAGAACGTGGAACGGGTGCTCAGCGAGGACGAAGAGATCAGCGTTACCCAGGCCACGGTTCGCGCCATGAAGGAAGTGGGTGGGCCGGTCATCGCCACCTCGCTGATCATGGCCGCGGTGTTCGTTCCGGTGGCCTTCCTGGGCGGTTTCACCGGCCAGATCTACCAGCAGTTTGCGCTCACGGTGGCCATTTCGGTGGCGTTCTCGGCGTTGATGGCGCTGACCTTCACCCCGGCGCTCTCGGCGATCTTCATCAAGCACAAGCCGGTAAACGGCAACGAAACCAGGTTCCGGCGCGCCATCAATACACCGCTGCGCCTCTTCGATCGCCTCTTTGCCGCCATCACCGCCGTTTACATGTGGGTGGTCAAGGTGCTGGTGCGCTTCTGGGGACTGGCGCTGCTGCTCACCGCCCTGGTGATCGGTGGCGCCTGGTGGCTCTACCAGAGCACGCCCTCGACCCTGGTGCCGGAGACCGACCAGGGCATCGTGCTGGCCAGCATACAGCTGCCGGACTCCGCCTCCCTGGCACGCACCCAGGACTACATGGCCGAGCTGAGCGCCCAGATCGAGGAGATCGATGGCGTCGAGTACAGCTCTGCCGTGGCGGGCTACGATATCCTCTCCAGCGCGGTCAACACGGCCCGTGGCGTGATGTTCATCAACTTGAAACCCTGGGGCGAGCGTGACCTGACCGCCAGCGAGCTGGTCGGCCAGATCATGCAGCTTGGTGCCCAGACCCCTGGCGGCTCGGCCATGGCCTTCAACATGCCGCCGATCATGGGGCTCTCCACCACCGGGGGCTTCACCGGCTACCTGCAATCCTTCGAGGGCGTCTCTTCCCAGGAGCTTTTCCAGGCATCGATGCAGGTGATGCAGGCGGCAGGTGAGAATCCAGCGCTGCAGCGAGTGTTCACCACCTTCAATGTCAATGTGCCGGGTTACCGGGCCGAGATCGACCAGCAGAAGGCGCTGAGCTATGGCGTGGCGCTGCCGGATCTCTATGCCACCATGTCGAATACCTTCGGCAACGGCTTCGTCAATTACTTCAGTTACCAGAACCGCAACTTCCAGGTCTACCTGCAGAACGAGGATGAATTTCGCAGGACGCCGGACGACATCGCTAGCGTCTATGTGCGCGGCGGCAACGGCGAGCGGATCCCGCTCTCGGAGTTCGTGACGCTCGAGCGTCAGGCCAAGCCAGCGGTGGTATCGCGTTTCGGGGTCTATCTGGGGGCCCAGTTCCAGGGCGGCCCGGCGCCTGGCTACAGCTCCGGCCAGGCGGTCGCTGCCATGGAAGAGATCGTCCAGGATACCCTGGGTGAAAACTGGGGAATGGGCTGGACCGGCACCGCCTATCAGGAGACCCAGATGGGCAGTACCGCCACTCTGGCCATCGTCTTCGGCCTGCTGATGGTCTTCCTGATCCTGGCGGCCCAGTACGAGAGCTGGTCGCTGCCGCTGGCCGTCCTTACAGCGACGCCGTTCGCCTTCCTGGGTGGCATCGGCGGCATCGTGCTGCGCGGGCTCGACACCAGCGTCTACGTGGAGATCGGCATGCTGGTGGTGGTGGGGCTGGCTGCCAAGAACGCCATCCTGATCGTCGAGTTTGCCGAGCTGCAGCGCAAGGAGCAGGGCCAGTCGATCCGCGAAGCGGCCATCACTGCGGCCCAGCTTCGCTTCAGGCCCATCGTGATGACCTCCTTGGCGTTCATCTTCGGCACCCTGCCGCTGGCACTGGCCACGGGCGCAAGCGCGACCAGCAGTCACCATATTGGCACTACCGTGGCGGTGGGCATGGCCACGGTGGCCGTGCTGGGCAGCTTCTTCGTGCCGAGCTTCTACGCCATGATCGCGGCGATCTCCGATTGGCTTCGTCGCAAGATGCAGGGTAGTGACGCCGAGCAACGGCAGGTGGCAGGCGCCGATCAGCGTTGAGCTCCGAGGCTGGCGTCAGGTTCCAGTGCCAGGCGCTGGAGCTTCATGACCTGTAAGCAGGAGAAGGGGCGTCCCAAAGGGTCGCCCCTTCTCCTGAGTGACCAGGTGGGGGATCGCAGTTCCCGTTTTGGAAGGCCCATGACCCACGTCAGGGAGATGCTGCCCACGCAGGGAGATGGATGGTCTACGCTGAGGGCATGAAGTCCGTTCGTTGGCTAAGCATTACCGCGAGGTGCCCAGATGGAAACCGTACGCCAGATTGCCCTGAGTTTCCCGGTGGTGGTGTTCAGCGTCCTGCTTGCACTGGCTACCCTCTACTGGCTGCTGGTGGCACTGCGCCTGGCGCCGGTGGAGTGCTTCGAGCGTGACAGCCTCAAGGGCGACCACCTGGCCAGTACCCTGGTGGCGCTGGGGTTTGCCGGGGTGCCGGCTTCCCTGGCGCTGACGGTACTGCTGGTGCTGGCGGGGGCCATCACCCTGGGAGTGGAACTTGCCGTTCTGCGCTGGCTGCCACTGGGACTGTTCCGCATTCCCGTGGGGGTGGCCGTGCTGTGGGGGGCCTTCGCGCTCGCCTCGCCCCTGGCCGCGGCGCTGTGCCATGCCCTGCATCGCTGGTTCCATCGCCATGCCCCGCAGCAGCGTCGCTGCCTGCTCGGCGAGAAGGTGGAGGTGAAGGAAGACGCCGATGCCGATGGCTGGGCCTCGGCGGTCCTGGTCGACGATCCGGAATGGCAGGTGCGCCTGCACGGCAAGCCCGGCAACCTGCCGCAACTCGGTGAATGTCGGGTGCTGGTCAAGTACGTGACCCAGGAGGACGCCTACCGCAGCGTGCCGGAGTCCGAGTACCGCGAGGCGCGAGCTCATCTCAGCCGTTTGCGTCTGCAGCAGAGGCACGGCGAGGCCGCGGAATCACTCTGAAGATGAGGCGCCCATCAGCTCGAGTTGGGTGTCGAGCAGCACCGTGCCGCGTTCGAGGATCGAGAAGCGCTCGTGGTTGCGTAGCCAGTCGTGAAACAGCCCGCCGAGCATGGCCTGAGTCAGTTCAGCGGCCACCTTTGGACTGAGTCCCTCACGCAGGTGGCCCAGGCGAGCCGCACAGCCGAAATAGTCGATCAGCGCGCCGCAGGCCTCGTCGGCCATCTCGTTCTGCATGGCCAGCGGGTCGATGTCGCCGAAGACCTCGCAGTGATGAATGAGAATGGCATGCACGCGCCGATAGCGGGGCTGCTCGAGACGCTCGAAGCCCTTCAGGCAGGCCAGGCGAATCGCCTCGAGGGGACGCTCGACGAGGCTCGGGTCGCCGATCTCCTCCACCAGTTCCTGGAAGGGCATGCGGACACGCTGCAGCATGGCCTGGAAGAGGTCGGCCTTGTTGCGGAAGTGCCAGTAGAGGGCCCCGCGGGTCATGTCGGCGTGACGAGCGATCTGTTCCAGGGAGGTGCGGGCCACGCCCTTCTCGAGGAAGACCTCCTCGGCGGCATCCAGCAGGGCTTCCCGAGTGGCGGCGGCCTCGGCTTTCGTGCGTCTGGCCATGAAGTTGGGCTCTCCAGCGTTCTGGTCGATGGGCCTATTCTACCCGAGCCGGCCCATCTTTTACATTCAACAATGTATGGATAATGGCGTGCCGGATACATCGCTCGGGCTCGTCTTTGGCTCGGCAGTGGCGTATAAGGAATCCACGAAAAACACGGTTCCGTCACGCAAGGAGAGTCCATGGCCCGTGCCCCCTTCGAACTCGCCGGCACCCGCGTGGCGCCAGGCTCGCGTACCCAGATAGACGTGCCGGTGGCGCGCCTCTATACGCACGCGCCGCTCTACATTCCCGTGGAGGTAGTGCACGGCCGCCAGGCCGGGCCGGTGATGCTGGTCTGCGGCGGGATCCACGGCGACGAGATCAACGGCGTGGAGATCGTGCGCCGGTTGCTGCGCTCCAAGCAGCTCCAGGGGCTGCGCGGAACGCTGATCGCCTCACCGATCGTCAACGTCTTCGGCTTCGTGCAGCACAGCCGCTACCTGCCGGATCGACGTGACCTCAACCGCTGCTTCCCGGGCAGTGAATCGGGCTCGCTGGGCGGACGGGTGGCGGCGCTGTTCCGCGAGCAGATCGTCGATCACGCCTCGCATATCATCGACCTGCATACCGGCGCCATTCATCGCACCAACCTGCCGCAGATCCGGGCTCAGCTGACGCCCGGGGGCGAGACCGAGCGTATGGCCAACGCCTTCGGGGCGCCGGTGATTCTGAACGCCGAACTGCGCGAGGGCAGCCTGCGCCACTATGCGCAGAATCGCGGCATACCGGTGCTCACCTACGAGGCCGGTGAAGCGCTGCGCTTCGACCAATGGGCAATCACCCCGGGGGTGAGAGGGGTACTGCGCGTGATGCGCCGGCTGGGCATGCTGACCGGCGAGCATCGTCGTCGACAGGTGCCGGCCGCGGAGGTCGCCAACGGCTCGAGTTGGGCCCGGGCCCCCATCGACGGCATCCTTCGACCCCAGGTGAGTCTTGGGGCTAGGGTGGCAGAAGGCGAGCTGCTGGGGCTCGTGGCGGATCCCTTCGGCAATGCCGAGGGCGAGGTGCGCTCTGTGGCCGATGGCATCGTGATCGGCATGAGCCGGTTGCCGCTGGCCAACGAGGGTGAGGCGCTGTTCCACATCGCCCGCTTCGACGCCATCGAGGAAGCGGAGAGCGCCATCGAGGACTTCCACTCCAGTCTCGAGCCGCCGCCCGACGCGCTTTACTGAATCGCATTCCAGATACAGGCGGCGCCGAGAGGTCGGCGCCGCCTGTATTTCGGGAGTCACCGGCCTCAGGCCACGGCGGCGGTCTCGCGCTCGGGCACCAGGCTCAGGGCATCGTCGAAGACACGCAGGCAGGCGCCGTCGAGATGACCGTTCTCGGAGAGGTGACGGCGGAAGCGGCGCCCGCCCGGCTGGCTCTGGAAGAGGCCCAGCAGGTGGCGAGTGATGTGGTTCAGCTTGGCTCCTTCTTCCAGCCGCCGTGCAATGTAGGGGCGAAAGGCCCGGGCTGCTGCATGGCGGCTCTGTGCCGGGCCGGGTACGCCGTAGAGAGCCTCGTCGATGCCGGCCAGCAACCAGGGGTTCTGGTAGGCCTCGCGGCCGACCATCACGCTGTCCACCATGTCCAGTTGTTCCCGGCAGGCGTCTAGCGTCTTCAGGCCGCCGTTGAGGCCGATATGCAACTGGGGATGGCTCGCCTTGAGGCGGTGTACCCTTGGGTAGTTGAGCGGCGGCACGTCGCGGTTCTCCTTGGGGGAGAGCCCCTCGAGCCACGCCTTGCGTGCATGCACGATGAAGGTGTCGCAGCCGGCGTCGGCCACGGTGGCGATGAAGCGTTCGAGGTCGGCATCCTCGTCCTGGTCGTCGATGCCGATGCGGCACTTGACCGTGACCGGGATCGACACCGCCTCGCGCATGGCACGCACTGCCGCCGCCACCTTCTCCGGATGGCCCATCAGGCAGGCGCCGATCATGTTGTTCTGCACCCGGTCACTCGGGCAGCCGACGTTGAGGTTGACCTCGTCATAGCCCCAGGCCTCGGCGATCGCGGCGCACTCGGCGAGCTCGCCGGCATCGCTGCCGCCCAGCTGCAGGGCGAGCGGATGCTCGACCGCCTCATGGCCTAGGAATCGGCTGCGCGGGCTGCCGTGCAGGATGGCGCCGGTGGTCACCATCTCGGTATAGAGCAGCGCGCGCCGGGTCAGGGTCCGGGCGAACGCGCGATAGTCGCGGGTCGTCCAGTCCATCATGGGGGCCACGGAGAAGGTACGGTCGAGCTGGGGCATCGGCATCACGGGGGTGTCGGTCGGGAAGGCAGTTATTCTATCAGCACTGGTCAATTTCTGGCCAATGCTTGCAGGGTGATTTGCCCGCGAGCCTAGCGGTCCCTGGCCGATGCAGGAAACCCGGCACGCAGAAACACCAAGGCCCGCATCAGCGGGCCTTGGTACTCGACGTCTAGCGACGCGATAGGTCTGTCTGATCGGCGATCAGATGACTTCGATGTTCGAAGCCTGCAGGCCTTTCTTGCCCTGGACCACATCGAAGGAGACCTGCTGGCCGTCCTGGAGGGACTTGAAGCCGTCTGCCTTGATTTCGGAGAAGTGGGCAAAGAGGTCATCGCCACCGTCGGTTGGGGTGATGAAGCCGAAGCCTTTTGCGTCGTTGAACCACTTGACTGTGCCAGTAGACATGTTCTGTCTCCTTTCTCGCGCTGCGTGCGCTTGTTACTAATTACCGGGTGATACCCCGAGTGCTAGTGGGTCAAACAAGGGGATATAACCAGACAACCGAAAGGATTCGACTACTACTGACAATATGCATCTTGCTTACCAACTGGCGATACAATGCCACGTATTGCGACGGGCGTCAATGCCTTGTTTGGCTTCTCGTCCATCCCGATGTGATGAAGGGGAAGGCCTTCGCGGGATGTGGCATCCCTCGTCCATACTGGCGTACACCCACCCTCGAAAGGAGCAGACAATGAGCGGCGAACTCACCGAACACCAGATGGAACTGCTGGCCCGCGTGATGCAGCACGGCGGGGTGCTGGCCGCACCCTTTGGCCACCCGGGTGAAGACAGCCTGCTGGAGGAGGTATTGGAGGATATCGACGACCTCGAGGCCAGGGGACTGATCACCGTCGACTGGACACGGGGTAGCGACGGGCCGGAGCGGATCACGCTGACGCCGGCGGGTTATGAGGCTCTGGACATCACTTGAGCATGCGGCGCGAGATGACAGGTTACTGTGGCAGGTATAGTGAGGTAGAGGGCAGTGTCCCCTCGCTATTGACGACTTTGACTGGAGGCGACGTCATGACGGAACGGAAGCAGCAGCTGGAAGCGTTGCGCGACGAGCTGATCGAGCGGTTCGAGCGCTACAAGGCGCACAAGGAGCAGCATGGCGGCCCGTTGGACAAGGATATGGAGGACCAGTCCATCGAGCTGCAGAACGATGAGGTGGTCGAGGCCCTTCAGCAGGAGGCCGAGGATGAGCTTCGTCAGGTCATGCATGCGCTCAAGCGCATCGACGACGACGAGGGCGATCTCTGTGAAACGTGCGGTGAGGCTATTGATGATCGCCGGCTGGAGGCAGTGCCCTATACCACCGTCTGTCGCGACTGTGCCGAGCTAGTTTGAGCGGACGCCGCATGGCCGGGAATGATGGTAATCTGGCTTCTCATCGACTGGGCAGGAGGCGTGCATGACGGCGTGGTATCGAGCAATGGGGGCAGGCCTGTTGCTGGTGTGGCTGTCCGGCTGCGGCGGCAGTGATGAGGAGGCGGGCTCCGAGCCTGACGAGTCTACCACCACCACGGCCGAGACCCGCGAGCCGTCGCTGGAGCCGGAGCCGTCCCCAAAAGCATCTGAGGTGCCACCCTTTGACCAGCCGCTGATGATCGATGTCTCCTCCAGCCTGGGCACCGATAGGCGTTTGACCGTGAAGGGTGAGACCAATCTGCCCGAAGCGACCCGCTTGCAGGTCCTGGTGGAGCGCGAGCTCAGCGGGATGCGCTGGCGCGAACGTGTCTCGGTGGAGGAGGGCGGCTTCATGGCCGGCCCCTTCGGACCCGGCAGCGGGCTACCGGATGGCGGGTATCGCGTCACGGTCGACGTGCAGGAGGGAAGCGTGCAACCGAAATCGGTCCGCGAGCGCCTGGGTGAAAAGAACGAGCACCTCAGCGGGCCCTTGGTGGAACAGTCAGGTCACGGCCTGGGACAGGTAGCCCGTTATAGCCAGCGCTACCTGGTGGGCGACGATGCGCGCCGAACCGTCGATAATGTCGAGGTGCTGGAGATGGAGTGACGCTTCACGGGCACTGGAGGCGCCAGTGGGCTACTATCTTGCCGACCAGACGGCAAGCTGGAGACCAGGGCAGGCTCTCGTCGCTTTTCTTGCGATAGAACACCAGCTCCCCGCTTTGGCTCTGATCGACTCGGCGAATGGCCAGCGTGCCGTCGTCGTCTATCAGGTAGAGCCCGGGCTGGCGGAAGATCTCGCTGGGGGCGATGGCGGCCAGGTCTCCCTCCGCGAGGAAATCGAAGTGCTCTCCCGGCGCGGGAGTGACGAGATGGCAGTCGCCGTCCCAGCGTTGCCCGGGGGTCAGCTCGATCGGCAGTTCGATCCCTTTCTGACTGCCATCCTGCCAGGGCAGCGGCGGATGGCTGTGCAGGAGGAGCGGCGTGGCTTGAGTCCCTGTCTCCTCGAGCAGGCGAGACAGCGGGCAGTTCAAGGCCTGGGCCAAGGCCACCAGCCTTTCGTGGCCGATCTGTCTGATGGCGCCGGATTCCCAGTAGGAAATGGTTACATCGGAAACACCGACCCTGCGTGCCAGGGCCGCCTTGTTGAGCTTGGCCTCCAGCCGAAGTTCCTTGATTCGTGGGCCGAGGGTATCCATCTAAGCATCCTGTGGGTGTACGGAGTCGGGTGATAATCTGCGATTGATTTTCATGGTGCAAGGGCCGGTATCAACGGTAATTCTGCCTTGAATCCGGCCAGGGGGCATGTGGCGTCATGGTTCACCACTGCACGGATTCTCCGGCCCAGTCCAGAAAGATCCCGCTCTCCTCGGGGCCGCAGTCGTTCAGAACCGTCAGCAGCTGTTGGGCGACGAACGCGGTGGTGAACAGCTTGTTCGCCGGCACTCGCGCCTGGAAAGGGCGCGAAAGTTCGGTATCGGTGGTGCCGGGGTGCAGGCAGGCAATACTGGCCTGGGGATTGAGGCGTCGCAGCTCCACAGCCGCGGTCTTCATCAGCATGTTATGAGCAGCCTTGCTGGCCCGGTAGGCGTACCAGCCGCCCAGCCGGTTGTCGCCGATGGAGCCGACGCGTGCCGAGAGGCTCGCTATCAGCGCCGGATGGTGCCCTTTGAGGCTCGGCTGCAGGGCCTTGAGCAGCAGCGCCGGCGTAATCGCGTTGACATGGTAGAGCCGGCTCATGGCCTCGGCATCCAGGTCATCGAACTTCTTCTCCGGGCTGATGCCCAGTCGCTCGTCATGCAGCATGCCGATGGCATTGAAGACCAGGTGGAGGGGGGTGGCGTCGAGTGCCTCCTCCAGGGCTGCCAGGCCATAAGGCTCGGTGACGTCTAAAGCGAGAGATTCGAAACGAGGGTCAGAGTGAGAGCGGCCCGACCGGCTTACGCCAATCACGCGACCGGGGCGGTCGCTTTCCAGCAGGGCATCGATGACGGCGCCGCCGATGCCGCCATTGGCGGCGGTGACCAGGGCCGTGAAGTCGTCAGGGAGTCGCGAAAGCATGTGAGGCCTTTTGAAGTGATTTCGGACCCAGGCATGGACCATGAAGTGTGGGATTGATTCCCGCCACGGCTGCCCGGCGCTGGCCAGGTGCGTATAATGCGTGGCATTCGCCCGCCCGGCAGGGCTAGCCCCGTACCATCGACAGGACCAAGGACGACATGACCGTACGTACTCGTATCGCGCCGTCACCCACCGGCGACCCGCACGTGGGCACCGCCTATATCGCCCTGTTCAACCTCTGCTTCGCCCGTCAGCACGGAGGTCAGTTCATTCTGCGTATCGAGGATACCGACAGAGAGCGCTCTACCCCGGAATCCGAGCAGATGATTCTCGATTCGATGCGCTGGCTGGGGCTGGAATGGGACGAGGGCCCCGACGTCGGTGGCCCCCACGGACCTTACCGCCAGAGTGAGCGTGGCGATATCTACGGGGAATATGCCCGGCAGCTGATCGAGGCCGGCCACGCCTTCAAGTGCTACCGCACCAGCGAGGAGCTCGACGAGCTGCGCGAGGCGCGCAAGGCCGCCGGCATGCACCTGGCCCTCAAGCCTGCCGACCTCGCCCTATCCGCCGAGGAGCAGGCGCGTCGCGAGAGGGAACACTGGCCCTACGTGGTGCGCATGAAGGTACCCGCCACCGGCAGCTGCGTGATCGATGACATGCTGCGAGGCGTGATCGAGGTCGACTGGGCCCAGGTGGATGCCCAGATTTTGCTCAAGTCGGACGGCATGCCCACCTATCACCTGGCCAACGTGGTCGATGATCATCTGATGGGCATTACCCATGTACTGCGCGGCGAAGAGTGGATCAACTCCGCGCCCAAGCACCAGCTGCTCTACGAGTACCTCGGCTGGGAGATGCCGCAGCTCTGCCACATGCCACTGCTGCGCAATCCCGACAAGTCCAAGCTCTCCAAGCGCAAGAATCCCACCTCCATCAACTACTACCGGCGTATGGGCTATCTGCCCCAGGCTGTGATCAACTACCTTGGACGCATGGGCTGGTCGATGCCCGATGAGCGCGAGAAGTTCAGCCTCGACGAGATGATGAGCCACTTCGATGTCCAGCGCGTGTCGCTTGGCGGGCCGGTGTTCGACCTGGAGAAGCTGACCTGGCTCAATGGCGTCTACATCCGCGAGGATCTCGACGACAAGGCCTTCCTCAAGGCGCTGATGGAATGGGCTTTCAACGAGGAGTACGTCAGTCGGATCCTGCCCCAGGTTCGCCCGCGGGTGGAAACGCTCTCCCAGGTGGTGCCCCTGGCCGGTCACTTCTTCTCAGGGTTGCCGGCCATCGACGAGGAGAGCTTCGACGAGGTCAAGCTCTCCCGTGAGGATCTCCTCAAGCTGCTGCAATTTCTCGTATGGCGTTTCGAGGACGTCCCGGCCTGGCGCAAGGAAACGCTATTGGAGGAGGTCAAGATGCTTTCTGGCCATTTCGATCTGAAGATGAAGGCCTTCCTGGCGCCGGTGTTCATTGCCATCACCGGCTCCAGCTCGAGCACCTCGGTGATGGATGCCATGGCGATACTGGGCTCCGACATGACCCGGGCGCGCCTGCGCCATGCCATCGAGGTGCTCGGCGGCGTCTCGAAGAAGCAGGTCAAGCGTTTCGAAAAAGAGTATCGCGAAATCGCATGATTTCCTGTTGACGAAGCCGGGGCTTATCAGTAACCTACGCCCCGTCTTCGAGAGATTGGGGCCTTAGCTCAGCTGGGAGAGCGCGACACTGGCAGTGTCGAGGTCAGCGGTTCGATCCCGCTAGGCTCCACCAACATCTCATGTCGAAGATATTGCGTCCCATTCGTCTAGTGGTCCAGGACACCGCCCTTTCACGGCGGTAACAGGGGTTCGAACCCCCTATGGGACGCCACTCTTCCCCGCATTACCCTTCTCATGGAACTTGCTGACAGGCCGGCTCATTCACGTGCCCGGCGAATCGTCGTGTCCAAGGCAGCCCGAAGCTCTCGCGTTGGCATTTTGCTCGATATCGGCTTGACATCCCCCTTGACTTGTCCACTTTCCCGTACCCTCTGGGTCGACCTGTGCACAGTCTCGCCCCTAACCCGCATGGTTATCGGCTTCCTGAATTAATCCTTTTATTTCAATGGCTTGTAATAGGTTAAAAATTGATCAATCTAAGACGGCTCCGCTGTTCATGGCGATTCCGCGACCTTTTCGAGAGGTTTTGAACAGGTTTATCCACAGAATGTGTGGAAAACGGCCGGGGCCCGGCAGCGCCCGCCTCTCTGCCGTGAAGTCAACCCTGCGGAGTGAAGGCTCCAGAGACCCAGGAACGCGAAAGGCCGCCCTCATGGGCGGCCTTCCTGGCGGTACAGACGTGAGCGCTGCTCTCGGTGCTCAGCTGGTTGGGTAGTCGCGCTGAGTGTGGCCGATATAGAGCTGACGCGGGCGACCGATCTTGTAGGGCTCGCTGATCATCTCGTGCCAGTGGGAGATCCAGCCGATGGTACGTGACACGGCGAAAATTACCGTGAACATGTTCTTCGGGATGCCCATGGCCTTGAGAATGATGCCGGAGTAGAAGTCGACGTTCGGGTAGAGCTTGCGCTCGATGAAGTAGTCATCTTCCAGAGCGATCTGCTCCAGGCGCTTGGCGATCTTCAGCTGCGGGTCGTCGGCCAGGCCCAGTTCGGCCAGCACCTCGTCGCAGGTTTCCTTCATTACCTTGGCGCGTGGATCGAAGTTCCGGTAGACGCGATGACCGAAGCCCATCAGCTTGAAGGGATCGTCCTTGTCCTTGGCCTTGTCGATGAAGCGCTGGATGTTCTCTTCGGATTCGTCGCCGATCTCGTCGAGCATGTTGAGCACCGCTTCGTTGGCGCCACCGTGGGCCGGGCCCCAGAGAGCTGCAATGCCGGCGCTGATGCAAGCAAAGGGATTGGCACCGGTGGAGCCTGCCAGGCGCACCGTCGAGGTGGACGCGTTCTGCTCGTGGTCAGCGTGCAGCATGAAGATGCGGTCCATGGCCTTGGCATAGACCGGGTTGATCTCGTACTTCTCGCAGGGGTTGCTGAACATCATGTAGAGGAAGTTCTCTGCATAGTTCAGGTCATTGCGCGGGTAGTTGAACGGCTGGCCGATGTTGTACTTGTAGGACATCGCGGCGATGGTCGGCATCTTGGCGATCAGGCGAATGGCGCTGATCTCCCGGTCCTCCTGCACATTGATGTTGAGATGGTCGTGGTAGAACGCGGCCAGACCACCGACCACGCCACACAGGATCGACATCGGGTGAGCGTCGCGGCGGAAGCCCTTGAAGAAGTTGTTGATCTGGTCGTGGACCATGGTGTGGTTGGTGATGCGCGACTTGAAGTTCTCGTACTGAGAGTCGTCAGGGAGATCGCCGAACATCAGCAGGTAGCAAAGCTCGACGAAGTCGGACTCCTTCGCCAGCTGGTCGATCGGGTAGCCGCGATGCAACAGGACCCCCTTGCCGCCGTCGATATAAGTGATCGCCGATTGGCAGGAGGAGGTCGCCATGAAACCAGGGTCGTAGGTGAAGAGGCCTTCGGCACCAAGGCCGCGTACGTCGATGACGTCGGGGCCCAGGGTGCCAGAGTAGATCGGCAGGTCGATCGGCTTCTCCAGACCGTCTACCGTCAATGTCGCTTTTCTGTCAGCCATACTGGCCTCCTCTAGAGTCATGGTGGGACGAGTAAGTAGTCAGTCCGCTGATGGTGCCGGCGAAAAGGTTTGCCCACTATAGAAGTGTGTCAGCGATTGTCAATTCCACTATTGTGCGTCTATCGTTGTACATTAGGCAGTTAACTGTAATATATTTGTATCGAAAATGGTGCTTTGCACCATGGCGGTGCCGCAAGGCCCGGGGCAACATCTGGAAGTGTCTGGTGAAAGGCCATCAGCGCCGAGAAATCGGCCTTCCACCATGGTCGAGTACGCTCTGTGTCCATTTGTCATGGCAGGGGGATGTCCCTATAATATTAGCGCGCGACTGGCAGGAACCGGTGGTCGTGTCCAACTCGGCCACGATCGAGTCCCTTCCCGAAACCACCGCCCGCTCGGGCCTTGTCCGACGACCCAGCAGCGGGCCAAGAGAGTGTGTAGAGCCGTGAATAGCAAACGACCCGTAAATCTGGATCTGTCCACGATACAGTTCCCTCTTCCCGCCCTGACGTCGATCGCTCATCGCATCTCCGGCGTCATCCTCTTCATTGGCCTGATCTTCGCCTTCTGGGCGCTCGATACGTCGCTCTCTTCACCGGCTGGATTCGCGGCCGTGAGTGACGCCCTGGCCCACAACTTTCTGGCCAAGCTGATCGCCTGGGGGCTGCTGTCCGCCCTGGCCTTCCATTTCGTGGCCGGCATCAAGCACCTGCTGATGGACATGGATATCGGCGTGACCCTCGAGGGAGGTGTCAAGAAGGCGCAGATCACCGTGGTGGTGAGCGTGGTCCTGATCATTCTGGCTGGAGTCTGGGTATGGTAACCAACATCACGAATCTCGGTCGTAGTGGCCTCTCCGACTGGTTTCTCCAGCGCGTCTCGGCGGTCGTCCTGGCGCTCTACGCTCTCTTCATCGTCGGCTTCCTGCTGCTCAGCCCCGGCCTGGACTACGCGGCCTGGAGCGGGCTCTTCTCCGCTACCTGGATGCGCATCTTCTCGCTGCTGGCCTTCATCTCCCTGGCGGCTCACGCCTGGGTCGGCCTGTGGACGGTGACCACCGACTACCTCAAGTCGACCGGTGTTCGCGTCACCGTCCAGCTCATCATCATCCTGGCCATCTTCGTGTTCCTGGTCTGGGGCATCACCGTTCTGTGGGGAGCCTGATTCATGTCCACCATGCGTAGCCTGTCTTTCGACGCCATCATCATCGGCGGGGGCGGTGCCGGCCTGAGGGCCGCCCTTGAGCTGGCCAAGTCCGGCAAGAAGACCGCCGTGCTGTCCAAGGTCTTCCCGACCCGCTCGCACACCGTCTCCGCCCAGGGCGGCATCACCTGTGCCATCGCCTCCGCAGACCCCGACGACGACTGGCGCTGGCACATGTACGACACCGTCAAGGGCGGTGACTACATCGCCGACCAGGACGCTTCCGAGTACATGTGCTCCGAGGGCCCCAAGGCAGTGTTCGAGCTCGAGCACATGGGCCTGCCCTTCTCCCGCTTCGACAACGGCCGCATCTACCAGCGTCCGTTCGGCGGTCAGTCCAAGGACTTCGGCAAGGGCGGCCAGGCGGCGCGGACCTGTGCCGCCGCCGACCGCACCGGCCACGCCCTGCTGCATACGCTCTATCAGAACAACCTGAAGAACAACACCACCTTCCTCAACGAGTGGTACGCCGTCGACCTGGTCAAGAACGCCAACGGCGACGTGGTGGGCTGCATCGCCATGGACATCGAGACCGGCGAAGTGGTGCACGTGAAGTCCAAGGCCACCGTCATGGCTACCGGCGGGGCAGGGCGTATCTTTGCCTCCACCACCAATGCGCTGATCAACACCGGCGACGGCATCGGCATGGCGCTGCGCGCCGGCTTCCCGATGCAGGACATGGAGATGTGGCAGTTCCACCCCACCGGTATCTACGGCGCGGGCACCCTGGTGACCGAGGGCTGCCGCGGCGAGGGTGGCTACCTGATCAACAAGGACGGCGAGCGTTTCATGGAGCGCTATGCCCCCAACGCCAAGGACCTGGCCGGCCGCGATGTGGTCGCCCGCTCCATGGTCATGGAGATCCTCGAGGGCCGCGGTTGCGGTGAGAAGGGCGACCACGTCTTGCTCAAGCTGGATCACCTGGGGGAGGACGTCCTCGGCAAGCGCCTACCCGGTATCGTCGAGCTCTCCAAGACCTTTGCCCACGTGGATCCGGCCAAGGAGCCGATCCCGGTCGTCCCGACCTGTCACTACATGATGGGCGGGATCCCGACCAATGTGCACGGCCAGGCGATCATGCAGGACGCCGACGGCAACGACCAGATTGTCGGTGGTCTGTTCGCCTGCGGCGAGGCGGCCTGCGTGTCGGTCCATGGCGCCAACCGCCTGGGCGGCAACTCGCTGCTCGACCTGGTGGTGTTCGGCCGCGCGGCCGGCATGTTCATCGAAGGCGCGCTCAACGAGGGCATCGAGTACCTCGAGGCTTCCGAGTCCGATGTCCAGTCCGCCATGAAGCGTATCACGCGCTGGAACGAATCCGAGGATGGTGAGACCGTCCCCGAGCTCAAGCGCGACCTGCAGGACATCATGCAGACTTCCTTCGGCGTGTTCCGCGAAGATAAGAACATGCAGGAGGGCGTCAAGCGCCTCGACGAACTGCGTGAGCGGATCGCCAACGCCTACCTGCCGGACAAGTCGCATACCTTCAACACCGCGCGCGTCGAGGCGCTGGAGCTGGATAACCTGATGGAAGTGGCCGAGGCCACCGCCATTGCCGCCCTGGAGCGCAAGGAAAGCCGTGGCGCCCATTCCCGCTACGACTACCCGGATCGCGACGACGTCAACTGGCTGAAGCACTCGCTCTACTTCCCGGCCGAGAAGCGACTGGGCAAGCGCGATGTGAACTTCGCACCCAAGACCGTCGACATGTTCGAGCCGAAAGTCCGCACCTACTAAGGGGGAGTCACGATGTCCAAGCTTCAGGTATCCCTGTACCGCTACAACCCGGAAACCGACTCCGCACCCTATATGCAGGAGTTCCAGGTCGATACCCAGGGTCGCGACCTGATGGTGCTCGACGTTCTGCACCTGGCCAAGGAGCAGGACAATGGCCTGGCCTTTCGCCGCAGCTGCCGCGAGGGCGTGTGCGGTTCCGACGGGATGAACATGAACGGCAAGAACGGCCTGGCCTGCATCACGCCGCTCTCCGAGGTGGTGAAGGGCAACAAGCTGACTTTGCGTCCGTTGCCGGGCCTGCCGGTGATCCGTGACCTGGTGGTCGACATGGGCCTGTTCTACCAGCAGTACGAGCGCATTCAGCCGTACCTGCAGAACGACGAGCCGGCGCCGGCCATCGAGCGCCTGCAGTCGCCGGAAGAGCGCGACAAGCTTGATGGCCTCTACGAGTGCATCCTGTGTGCCTGCTGCTCCACTGCCTGCCCATCGTTCTGGTGGAACCCGGACAAGTTCGTCGGTCCGGCTGGCCTGCTGCAGTCCTACCGGTTCCTGGCGGACTCCCGCGACACGGCCACCCGTGAGCGCCTGACAGATCTCGAGGATCCTTTCTCCGTTTTCCGCTGCCGCGGGATCATGAACTGTGTCGCGGTCTGCCCCAAGGGGCTCAACCCGACGCGGGCGATCGGCAAGATCCGCGAGATGCTACTGGCAGATGCCACTTAAATCGTGGCGTGCAGCTTGTTATCATGCTCACTGCTCTTGGGCTGCGGCAAGGCGTCGCAGCCGATTCCGGTGCGGAGCATGATGAGTGGAGCCGGTACCCTGGGTACCGGCTCCTGACCATGGAATTCATGATGCCCTCGCTCCGGCAGGGCACCAGCGATGTCGATGCGGGCGTGTCGGCGCCGATACCACCCCATCAGTGCAGGGTGACCAAGAGATGCAACAAGGCATAATGGAGTTGATGTGGCGCTCCTCCCACGTGAGTGGCGGCAATGCCCACTATGTGGAAGCGCTCTACGAACAGTACCTCGATGACCCCTCCGCCGTTCCCGACGAATGGCGCCAGTATTTTGACCAGTTGCCGCGACCCGAGGGTGGGGCCAGGCATGATGTCCCGCTTGAACCGATCCGAGAGCAGTTCTATCAGCTGGGCCGCCAACGGCGCACGACTCAGGCCGCTGCCGCCAGTGACGAGAACAAGAAGCAGGTCAAGGTTCTCCAGCTGATCAACGCGTATCGCTTCCGCGGGCACCAGAAGGCCGATATTGATCCGCTTGGCCTGCGCAACCCGACCCCCATCCCCGATCTCGACCTCTCTTTCCACCAGCTCTCGAAGGCCGATCTGGACACCGAGTTCCAGACCGGCTCCTTCTTCCTGGGCGTGGACAAGGCACCGCTCAAGGTGATCGTCAACGCCCTGGAGCAGACCTACTGTCGGTCCATCGGCTGCGAGATCATGCATATCGTCGATACCGAGGAGAAACGCTGGTTGCAGCAGCGTTTCGAATCGGTGTGTTCGGCCCCTGATTTCAGCGCGGACGTGCGCAAGCACGTGCTGGAGCGGCTGACCGCTGCCGAGGGCCTGGAGAGCTATCTGGCCTCCAAGTATCCCGGCACCAAGCGCTTCGGCCTCGAGGGCGGCGAAGCCTTCATCCCGATGATGGATGAGCTGATCCAGCGCGCCGGGGGCTACGGTACCAAGGAAGTGGTCATCGGCATGGCCCACCGCGGTCGACTCAACCTGCTGGTCAATATCCTGGGCAAGAACCCCTCTGACCTGATCGACGAGTTCGACGGCAAGAAGGTCATCGAGCGAGGTTCGGGCGACGTCAAGTACCACCAGGGCTTCAGCTCCAACGTCATGACGCCGGGCGGCGAGGTGCATCTGGCGCTGTCTTTCAACCCGTCCCATCTGGAGATCGTGGCGCCGGTGGTCGAGGGGTCGGTACGGGCTCGCCAGGACCGCCGCAACGATCCGGTCGGCAACAAGGTGCTGCCGATCAACGTCCATGGCGATGCGGCTTTCGCCGGCCAGGGCGTGGTCATGGAGACCTTCCAGATGTCACAGACCCGTGCCTACAAGACCGGTGGCACGGTGCACATTGTCATCAACAATCAGGTGGGCTTCACCACATCGCATCCCGAGGATTCGCGCTCCACCGAGTACTGCACCGATATCGCCAAGATGGTTCAGGCGCCCATCTTCCACGTCAACGGCGACGATCCCGATGCCGTGCTGCATGTCACTCAGGTCGCTCTCGACTATCGGCAGCAGTTCCATCACGACGTGGTCATCGATCTGGTCTGCTACCGTCGCCGTGGCCATAACGAGGCTGATGAGCCCTCCGGCACCCAGCCGATGATGTACAGCAAGATCAGGGAACATCCATCATCGCGGGCCCGGTACATCGAGCGGCTGGTCAGCGAGGGGCTGATCAGTGACGACGACGCCAAGGCCATGATGGAGAAGTACCGGGATGACCTGATGGCCGGCAACCACGTGGCCAACGCCCTGGTACAGAAACCCAACAAGTCGCTGTTCGTCGACTGGACCCCCTACCTGGGTCATGAATGGACCGGCCATGCCGACACCACCGTCGACATGAAGCGGCTGCAGCGTCTTGCCGGAAAAATGTGCGAAGTTCCCGATGGGGTCGACGTTCAGCGCCAGGTGGCCAAGATCTACGAGGATCGACGCAAGATGCAGGCCGGTGGCCTGGCCGCCAACTGGGGCTTCGCCGAGACCCTGGCCTACGCCACGCTTCTCGACGAGGGCCATCCCGTTCGCATCACCGGCCAGGACGTCGGGCGTGGCACCTTCTCCCATCGCCACGCGGTGGTGCACAACCAGAAGGACGGCAATGCCTACGTGCCGCTCCAGCACATGGCTGATGGCCAGCCGAGCTTCACCATTCACGACTCCTTCCTCTCGGAAGAAGCCGTGCTGGCTTTCGAGTACGGCTACTCGACGACCGCTCCCAATGATCTGGTGATCTGGGAAGCCCAGTTCGGTGACTTCTTCAACGGCGCTCAGGTGGTGGTCGACCAGTTCATCTCTTCCGGCGAGACCAAGTGGGAGCGCCTGTGTGGACTGGCCATGCTGTTGCCCCACGGCTACGAGGGGCAGGGCCCGGAGCACTCCTCGGCGCGTCTCGAGCGTTTCCTGCAGATGTGTGCCGAGCACAACATGCAGGTCTGCGTGCCGACCACTCCCGCACAGATCTTCCATCTGCTGCGTCGCCAGGTGATCCGTCCGCTGAGAAAGCCACTGGTGGTGATGACGCCCAAGAGCCTGCTGCGTCACAAGTCGGCGATCTCGAGCCTCGAGGAGCTGGCCAATGGCCGCTTCCATATGGTGCTCCCCGACCAGGGCAAGCTCGAGGCCGCGCAGGTCGAGCGCATCATCCTCTGTGCCGGCAAGGTCTACTATGATCTGGCCAACTGGCGTGAGGAGAACGCCCGCGAAGACACGGCGATCCTGCGCATCGAGCAGCTCTATCCCTTCCCGAAGGAGGAGCTCCTGGAAGCGATCAAGGATTACACCAATGTCACTGAGGTGGTCTGGTGCCAGGAAGAGCCACTCAACCAGGGTGCCTGGTATTCGAGTCAGCACCACCTGCGTGCCGTGGCCGACATGCTGCGTGACGGCCTGGGCGGCAAGCTCAAGTTTGCCGGTCGTCCGGCATCCGCGGCACCCGCGGCGGGCTACATGTCCGTGCACACCGAACAGCAGCGCCAGCTGGTGGAAGACGCCTTCAATCTTTGAGGCGCCCACCGGGACGAGAGAGAACAGACAAGGGAAACGACATGGCTACCGATATCAAGGCACCTACCTTTCCGGAATCCGTCGCCGAGGGCAGCGTGGCGGCCTGGCACAAGAAGCCCGGCGACAGTGTCGAGCGTGACGAGCTGATCGTCGAGATCGAGACCGACAAGGTGGTGCTCGAGGTCGTGGCCCCCGAGGCCGGCACGCTCAGCGAGGTGCTGGTGGAAGAGGGCGACACCGTGGAGTCCGAGCAGGTGCTGGGCAAGATCGGCGAGGGCAAGGCCAAGGGCTCCGACGAACAGGACGCCAAGAAATCTGATGCCAAGGCCGAGAAGGAGAGCGACGCCAAGGCCGAGAAGGCAGACGACGCCGAGAGCAAACCGGCGGCCGGCGGCAAGAGCCACGAGGTCAAGGCCCCGACCTTCCCCGAGTCGATCCAGGAAGGCACCGTGGCCAGCTGGAACAAGCAGGTCGGCGACGCCGTGAAACGTGATGAGGTGCTGGCCGAGATCGAGACCGACAAGGTCGTGCTCGAGGTGGTCGCCCCCGCCGACGGGGCGCTCTCCGAGATCAAGGCCGAGGAAGGTAGCCAGGTGACTTCCGAGCAGGTGCTGGCGATCTTCACCGAGGGTGCCGGCGGCGAGGCCACCCCGGCGGTCGGCGAGGGCAAGCCCGCGGCTTCCGCCGATGATGGCGGCAGCGATGAAAAGGTGGGGGACAAGATCCTCGCCCCGGCCGCGCGCAAGCTGGTCGCCGAGCACGACCTCGACGTCAACGCCATCGAGGGTACGGGCAAGGGGGGGCGCATCCTCAAGGAGGACGTGCAGCGGGCAGTGAAGGAAGGCTCCGCGAAGAAGTCGACCAAGCCGTCCGGCGGCGCCAAGGCTGCAGCAACCGCCGCTCCGGCCGTGGAGGGCGAGCGCCCGGAGAAGCGCGTGCCGATGAGCCGGCTGCGCCAGACCATCGCCAAGCGGCTGGTGCAGGCTCAGCAGACCGCCGCCATGTTGACCACCTACAACGAGGTGGACATGGGCGCGGTGATGGACCTGCGGGCCCAGTACAAGGACACCTTCCTCAAGTCCCACGACGTCAAGCTCGGCTTCATGGGCTTCTTCGTCAAGGCGGCCTCCGAGGCGCTGAAGCGTTTCCCGGACGTCAACGCCTCCATCGACGGCACCGATATCGTCTACCACGGTTACCAGGACATCGGCGTCGCCGTCTCCACCGACCGCGGCCTGGTGGTGCCGGTGCTGCGTGATACCGACAGCATGAAGATCGCCGATGTCGAGAAGAGCATCGTCGACTTCGGCAAGCGGGCCCGTGACGGCAAGCTTGGCATCGACGAGATGCAGGGCGGTACTTTCACCATTACCAACGGCGGCATCTTCGGCTCGCTGATGTCCACGCCGATCATCAACCCGCCGCAGACGGCCATCCTGGGCATGCACAAGATCCAGGAGCGCCCCATGGCGGTGAACGGCAAGGTCGAGATCCGCCCGATGATGTACCTGGCGGTTTCCTACGACCACCGCATGATCGATGGCAAGGATGCGGTTCAGTTCCTGGTGACCATCAAGGAGCTGCTCGAGGATCCGGCGCGCCTGCTGCTGGATATCTGAGCCACGGGACCCACTTCGCTCTTCAGCGACAAGTAACGAAGGAGCCAACATGGCTGACAAGTTTGATGTGATCGTGATCGGTGCGGGCCCCGGGGGCTACGTTTCCGCTATTCGTGCCGCCCAGATGGGGTTGAATGCCGCTGTCGTCGAGAAATGGATCAGCAAGGACGGCAAGCCCGTCTTCGGTGGTACCTGCCTGAACGTGGGTTGCATTCCTTCGAAGGCGTTGCTCGAGGCCTCGCACAAGTTCGTCGAGGCCAAGCACGATTTTGACGATATTGGCATCCAGGCGGGCGACGTCAGCATGGACGTCAAGAAGATGATGGCCCGCAAGGAAAAGATCGTGAACAACCTGACCGGCGGTGTTGCCGGCCTGTTGAAGGCCAACGGCGTCACGGCTATCCAGGGCACCGGCAAGGTGGTCTCCTCCAAGCAGGTCGAGGTCACCGACCAGGACGGCAAGGCGTCCACCTACGAGACCGACACCATCGTCGTCGCGGCGGGTTCCGTGCCGGTGGAGATTCCGCCGACACCGCTGAAGGAAGGCATGGTGGTCGATTCCACCGGTGCCCTGGAGTTCCAGGAGACCCCCAAGCGCCTGGGCGTGATCGGTGCCGGCATCATCGGCCTCGAGCTCGGCAGCGTATGGAATCGCCTGGGCAGCGAGGTCACCGTGCTCGAGGCCATGGACGACTTCCTGCCGATGGTCGATGGCGCCATCGCCAAGGAGACCCAGAAGCTGCTCAAGAAGCAGGGCTTGGACATCCGGCTGGGGGCGAGGGTCACTGGCTCCGAGATCAAGGGGGATGAGGTCGTCGTCAAGTACACCGACGCCAAGGGCGAGCAGGAGATCACTTTCGACAAGTTGATCGTCTGCGTCGGCCGCAAGCCCTATACCTCGGGCGTGATCGCCGACGGCGTGGGCGTCGAGACTGACGAGCGCGGCTTCATTCATGTCGACGATCAGTGCCGCACCAGCGTGCCGAGCGTCTATGCCATCGGTGATTGCGTGCGCGGCCCGATGCTGGCCCACAAGGCCTCGGAAGAGGGTGTGATGGTTGCCGACATCATCGCCGGCCACAAGGCCGAGATGAACTACGACGCCATCCCCAACGTCATCTATACCTTCCCGGAAGTGGCCTGGGTTGGCATGACCGAGCAGGAGGCGAAGTCCAAGGGCGTCAAGGTCAAGACGGGCACCTTCCCGTTCGCTGCCAGCGGCCGCGCCATGGCCAACAACGCCACCGAAGGCCAGGCCAAGATCATCGCCGACGCCGAGACCGACCGCGTGCTGGGCATGCATATCGTCGGTCAGCATGCCGGCGAGATGATCGCCCAGGGCGTGATCGCCCTGGAGTTCGGCTCCAGCGCCGAGGATCTGGCGCTGACCTGCTACGCTCACCCGACCATGTCGGAAGCGGTGCACGAGGCCGCCCTTGCGGTGGAAGGCCATGCCATCCACATGGCCAATCGCAAGAAGAAAAAGTAAGGACAACAAGCGCCACCGGCAGGTGGCGCATCGCTTCCGGCCAAGTATCGGAGGCGAACGGTGGTGACACGGCAACCGCGGCCCAGAGGGCGCGAGGCGGGTCACCGTTCGAGTCACATGCAACCAATGGCATGAATCGATGAACCTTCACGAATATCAGAGCAAGCAGCTGTTTGCCGACTATGGCCTGCCGGTCTCCAAGGGCTTCGCCGTCGACACTCCCGAAGAGGCGGCGGAAGCCTGCAAGAAGATCGGTGGCGACAAGTGGGTGGTCAAGGCCCAGGTCCACGCCGGTGGGCGCGGCAAGGCCGGTGGCGTCAAGCTGATCAAGAGCCCGGAGGAGGCCCAGGCCTTCGCCGAGTCTTGGCTGGGCAAGAACCTGGTGACCTTCCAGACCGACGAGAACGGTCAGCCGGTCACCAAGATTCTGGTCGAGACCCTCACCGACATCGCCAATGAGCTCTACCTGGGCGCCGTGGTCGATCGTGGCACCCGTCGCGTCGTCTTCATGGCCTCCACCGAAGGTGGCGTGGAGATCGAGAAGGTCGCGGAAGAGACGCCCGAGAAGATCCTCAAGGCCGAGATCGACCCGCTGGTGGGCGCGCAGCCCTACCAGGCGCGCGAGCTGGCGTTTGCCCTGGGGCTCACCGGCAACCAGGTCAAGCAGTTCACCAAGATCTTCCTGGGCCTGTCCAAGCTCTTCCACGACAAGGACCTGGCGCTGCTCGAGATCAACCCGCTGGTGATTACCGACGAGGGCAACCTCCACTGCCTCGATGCCAAGATCAACCTGGACGGCAACGCCCTCTATCGCCATCCGGACCTGCAGGCGATGCGCGACCCGTCCCAGGAAGACGAGCGCGAATCCGAGGCGGCGGCGTGGGAGCTCAACTACGTGGCCCTGGAAGGCAACATCGGCTGCATGGTCAACGGCGCCGGCCTGGCCATGGGCACCATGGACATCATCAAGCTCAACGGCGGTCAGCCGGCCAACTTCCTCGATGTGGGCGGCGGTGCCACCAAGGAGCGGGTGGCCGAGGCCTTCAAGCTCATCCTTTCCGACGATTCCGTGAAGGCCGTGCTGGTCAACATCTTCGGCGGCATCGTGCGTTGCGACATGATCGCCGAGGGCATCATTGGTGCCGTCGAGCAGGTCGGTGTCAACGTGCCCGTGGTGGTGCGTCTGGAAGGTAACAACGCCGAGCTGGGTGCCGAGAAGCTGGCGTCCAGCGGTCTGAACATCATCGCTGCTACCAGCCTGACCGACGCGGCTCAGCAGGTTGTCAAGGCAGCGGAGGGCAAGTAATGAGCATCCTGATCGACAAGAACACCAAGGTCATCTGCCAGGGTTTTACCGGCGGCCAGGGGACCTTCCACTCCGAGCAGGCGATCGCCTACGGCACCCAGATGGTCGGCGGCGTGACGCCCGGCAAGGGTGGCCAGGAGCATCTGGGTCTGCCGGTGTTCAACACTGTCAAGGAAGCCGTGGAGAAGACCGGTGCCGAGGCCAGCGTGATCTATGTGCCGGCGGCGTTCTGCAAGGACTCCATCCTCGAGGCGGCCAACGCGGGCATCAAGCTGATCGTCTGCATCACCGAAGGCATTCCGACCCTGGACATGCTCGACGTCAAGGTGAAGTGCGATGAGTTGGGTGTGCGGCTGATCGGCCCCAACTGCCCCGGTGTGATCACCCCCGGCGAGACCAAGATCGGCATCATGCCGGGTCATATCCACAAGCCGGGCAAGGTCGGTATCGTGTCGCGTTCCGGCACCCTGACCTATGAAGCGGTCAAGCAGACCACTGACCACGGCTTCGGCCAGTCCACCTGCGTGGGCATCGGCGGTGATCCGATCCCGGGCTCCAACTTCATCGATATCCTCGAGCAGTTCGAGAAGGATCCGGCGACCGAGGCGATCGTGATGATCGGCGAGATCGGTGGCACTGCCGAGGAAGAGGCCGCGGCTTACATCAAGGCCAACGTCTCCAAGCCGGTGGTCTCCTACATCGCCGGTGTCACGGCCCCTCCCGGCAAGCGCATGGGCCACGCCGGGGCGATCATCGCCGGCGGCAAGGGCACCGCGGACGAGAAGTTCGCTGCCCTGGAAGCCGCGGGCGTGAAGACCGTGCGTTCGCTGGCGGAGATCGGCGATGCACTGAAGGCAGCGACCGGCTGGTAAGTCGTCAAGTCAGCGGCGCTGCTAACAGGCATGACGTACTTGAAGGGCACCCAACGGGTGCCCTTCATTGTTAGCGGGGTTTGATTTCCTGCTACGACCTCTCCTAGCCCCATCTCCCAGCCATTGTGTAACGGCCCGCCTATCGGCGGGTCGTTTTCGTCGGCACGAGACTTGTCTTTGGCTACAGTGGGTCTATTATACCATCTATATGGATGGTATATGGAATCCATGAGGATGGTTAAGGCGCGCAGAGAGGGTGTTTCCCTATCTGGCCAACGAGGACTCACACATGAGCGTGCATGAACTGCGTCGCAAGACCGGCGACTCCAGCGAAAAAATCACCATCAACCTGGGGGTGGTCGACCTGGGGCAGATCGACCTACTGGTCCAGGAAGGCTTCTATTCCAACCGCACCGACCTGATTCGCACAGCTATCCGAAACCAGTTGGCGACCCATGCCGAGGTGGTCAAGGAGACCGTGACCCGTAAGGCCTTCGTTCTGGGGCTCGAGCATTACAGTCGAACGGACCTGGAAGCTCTGCAGTCGGCGGGAGAGACATTGCAGATACAGGTCCTGGGCTTGGCCAGCATTGCCGACGACGTATCACCGGAGCTTGCCCGCGCCACCATCGAGTCGGTGGTCGTGCTGGGTGCCCTGCATGCCAGCGCGGCGGTCAAGGCCGCGCTGGCAGACCGAATTTTCTGAACAGGAATATTGACGATGATCGACGCCACCATGACGAGACGAATGGAAGAAGCGACGCGGCTCACCCGCGCCGGGAAACTCCACGAGGCTATGGCCATGCTCCAGGGCGCCGTGCCTGGTGGGAAGAGCGGGATGAGGAGCGAGGAAACGTCGGATGAACCGTGCCGCGAAAATATCTTCGAGGGGACCTGCCAGGTCATCGAAGAGGCGGAGACGGTGTCGAGGTCAGCGTCTGCAGAGTCAGGATCGCACCGGAGAGATGAATCATCAGCGGGAGCGGCGCCATCCTCGGCGTTTGGCCATGCCCATCGGGCGACCACGGAGACATTCCCGGGCGGTGATATCGGGCTGCCTTCTGCATGGCGCCACAAGTGGCGCCATTTGCGTGAGTCCGTGGCGAAGCCCGAGCAGGCACGGAGCGCCCATGAATCAGCGCAGCCCGGCGCGTTCACCGCCGGATGCTTTACCAATGATGCCGGCACACGCGATTACAAGCTCTATATCCCCAGTGGCTATCACGGTCAGGCACTACCGTTGGTGGTCATGTTGCATGGCTGCACGCAGAATCCCGATGACTTCGCTGCCGGTACCAACATGAACCAGCTGGCCGAAGAGCAGCTGTGTTGCGTGCTCTATCCGGCCCAACCGATGACCGCCAATACTTCGAAGTGCTGGAACTGGTTCAAGGCTGAAGACCAGCAGCGCGAAGGCGGCGAGCCAGCAATCCTTGCCGGCATGACACGCCAGATCATCGACTCGCACGGGCTCGATGCGAGCCGAGTCTATGTCGCGGGACTCTCGGCAGGCGGTGCCATGGCAACGACACTGTCGATGACCTATCCGGACCTCTTTGCAGCGGTGGGCGTGCACTCCGGGCTGCCACACGGCGTTGCCCAGAGTCTTCCCGATGCCCTGGGGGCGATGCAGGGAGGCTCAGGTCCTCTCGGTGGCGGCGGCACAGCGCGAGCACCCAGATGGGCCTCAAAGGTGCCGGCTATCGTCTTTCATGGCGACAATGACACGACCGTGCACCCCAGCAATGCAGAGCGTGTTGCCGCCCAGTATGCCGCCGCAAAGGGAAAAGGCGAGATGGCTAGTCCCCGCGAGGGCAACGTCGGAGTCACGGTGGAGCGGGGGCAGGTGGCCAATGGTCATGCTTATACGCGTACTACGCATCACGATGCGAAGGGCGAGCCGCGCCTGGAACAGTGGCAGGTTCAGGGAGCGGGTCACGCCTGGTCGGGAGGTGACGCAAAGGGAAGCTATACCGACCCCAGGGGCCCCGATGCCGCGAAAGCAATGTTGCGCTTCTTCTATCGCCATCGGCTGGATGATAGTGGCGCGAGCTGAGTCGTCACCTGTCGGTCGTTGAGAGGCCAAGGGCCTGACCCGCTACCATGTCAGTTACCTCGATGATTCAGGGAGACAAGGCCATGGCAAAGGTGCCCGCCGCCTATCGCGCCACGCAAGGCTCCATTCTCGACGTGGACCGCGACTTCTACCGCCGCCTCGCTGACCCGGCCGGCCGAACCTCCGTCGAACGCTTGACCGTGCCGATTCGTGAGGGCCTGGCCTGGGAGGTGCCTGCGGGCCACCTCGTGCGGCTCTCGACGCTGGGTGGGCCGCAGGTAGGGGATTTCAATCTGTGGCATCGCCATAACCCGCGAGAGCGCTTCTGGGCCTCGCGCACTCGCCAGCTGCAGCGAGCCCATGTGTCGACGTTCGATCGCTTGTGGTCGACGCTGCCCTATCTGCGCCCCATGGCCACCATCGTCGAGGATACCCTCGGCGGATACGGAGAGGACGAGGATGGGGGGCGCGTGCATGACCTGCTGGGGACTCGCTGCGACCCCTACGTCAACAAGCTGCTGACCGGTGAGGACTTCGATCATCACTGCCACTCCAACCTGGTGCGAGCAGTGGCCCCGTTCGGCCTCACCGAGTTCGACGTGCATGACGTGCTCAACGTCTTCCAGTGCACCGGTCTCAACGACGATGACCAGTACTTCATGAAGGCATGTCCGGCGAGAGAGGGCGATCATATCGAGTTCTTTGCCGAGATTGACTTGCTGTGCGCGCTCTCGTGCTGCCCTGGCGGCGATCTTTCGGTTGACCTCTGGGGCCCCGACGCTCGCGATCCGCTTGCAACTTGCCACCCCATCGGCGTCGAGGTCTTCCAGCCAGCGCCGGAGCTGCTCGTTGGCTGGGAATCCCCCGAGTATGCGCCCTACCGGGGCGGGCATGGCATGCAAGCCCCGAGCATCGACTGGACGGCGGAGAAGCAGCGGCGTTTCGAGTCCTGACGGCAACCATCGGGATGGCACTCAGGTTTGCGCGGACGACCCGCGCCGCACCAACCGAAAGGCCGACAGCAGAAGCAGCGGGGCCCCGGCCGCCAGGTAAAGGTGATAGGAGACCAGGCGCCAGACCAGCACGGCGGCGGCGGCCTGTTCGCGCTCCATCAGCGGCAGCAGCAGCCCGCCGACCCCCAGCTCGGCCGCACCGGCGCCGCCGGGAAGAAAGCTGAACTGGCTCGCGGCCATGGCCAGCATCTGGGTCAGGAAGGTCCATAGCCAGTCGGCATGTCCCCCAGCGCCCAGCACCGCCAGATAGAGCAGGCTGTAGCGCAGCAGCCAATGCGCGGTGGTGAGCCCCAGCATCGCCAGCAGCGTCGGAACGGGGAGCCGCAGTGTGGCCTGTAGCGCATGCCGGCACGTCAGCAGGCGGCGGGCCAGCCAACGGCGCCGATGGCCGCTCAGCCAGCGTGCGCCCGGTGATGCGGAATAGCGCAGCAGTCGTGGCAGGTATGCCATCACCAGCGTAACGCCGGTGGCCAGGAGGGCCAACGCGACCAGGGCCAGCTGGATCAGTGCCTGGTGGGGCCACTGGGTCTCGCCCAGCAGGGAGAAGGCCACCAGCCCCGTCAGCATGCAGAGGAAGAACAGCAGATCGCAGCCCTGGTCCAGCAGGAAGACTGCCGCCCCTCTGGAGGCCGGCAAACCTCGTTGCGACAGCAATACCAGCAGCGTCGGCGGTCCGCCACTGCCTCCGGGCGTGGCACAGAGGGCGAACTTGGACGCCAGCTCGATGCTCAATGCCCCGAACTGCCCAAGGTGGCCGGCCCGTCCGTTCAGCATCAGGCGCAATCGGGCGGCATTGAGATTCCAGCACAGGAATGCCATCAGCACCATCAGGCCGACGACATCCAGCGGGAAGCGCTTGACCCCCTCCAGGGCCTCGGTTCCGCCCAGCCAGGCAGTGACCAGGAGGGGGGCGATGAGCGCCAGCACGATCAGCAGGCCATGAAGCGGCCGCCATCGAGGCAGCGTCCGGCGAGGCTCAGCCGTTCTTGGAGATAACATGGCGCTCGCCGCCGTGACGCAGTTGCCGATAATGCCCCAGCAGGTCATCGATGACCCGCTGCCAATCGAAATGACGCTCGACGTGTCGGCGGGCGTGGCGCCCCATGGCCTTCGGGTCGTTGAGAAACAGCTCGCGAGTAGACCGTGCCATGTCGGCGGCATCACGGGGGCGGCAAAGGATCCCGGCGCCCAGCGGCACATACTCCTTCAGGGCCCCGGCCTTCGCTGCTACCACCGGCAGCCCGGAGGCCATGGCCTCCTGCGCCACCAGGCCGAAGGTCTCGCGGGTACCGGCATGCAGCATGGCATCGGCGCTGGCCAGGGCGGTGGCGATCTCGTCGGGCGGGCAGTAGCGGGGTATCACGCTGACATTCGCGGGGACTCGGGTGGGCATTCCCGGACCCATCAGGAGCAGGTGGTAGTGCGCCCCCAGCCGCCGCATCACGTCGAGCAACACGTCGATATGCTTCTCCGGCGAGTGGCGGCCGGCGAATATCAACAGCCGCTGGTGATCGCCCAGGCCCAGACGTTCGCGCACCGCGGAGTCACGATGCCTTGGATGGAAGGCTTCGAGGTCGACGCCCAGCGGCTGCACGCGTATCGGCTCCACGCCCCAGTCGGCCAGTCGCTCGGCCATGGCGGTACAGGGCGCCAGCACGCTGTCGAAATGGCCATAGAGGTCGCCTACATAGCGCTGCAGGCGCTGGCGGACTCCCGCTCCGAAGCGATCGCCCATCAGTCTCGGCAGGTCGGAGTGGAAGAAGCCCACGGTGGGCACCCCCAGGGCCTGACCGGCCTCCGCGGCGGCCCAGGCAGTGACGTAGGGGTCGCCGGCCTCGATGAGGTCGGGGGCCATCGTCATCAGGGCATCGCGCCAGGGCTGGCGGCGCAGCGGGAAGCGGTAGCCCTGGCCCAGGGGAATCCGCGGGGCGGGAAGGGTATGTACCCCACCCAGGGAGCCGCGCTCGGCACCGGGTACCAGCAAGCTCGTCCGCAGATCCGGACGGGTGGCCAGTACGCGATGCTTGGCCTCGAGGTAAGTGCGAACTCCGCCGCTGGCAGGGGCGTGGAACATGGTGACGTCGACGATATGCAAGGAGCCCTCCTGGCGCTGATGTTTCCAGCCAGCCTAGGGCGGCGATGCGACAATTGTGCGACAGCCAGAACGCGAGACGGCGACCCTCGGGTCACCGTCCTGTGTCGCTTCTGGTTTGCCTGACGGTCAGTCCGCGGGTCGGCCCACCAGCGAGCGGGTTTCCTCGCGGGCTTCAGTCAGCGCCACCTGGATGACATCGCCCAGCTTGAAGCGCTCCTCTCCCTCGATCTGGATGCGCCCCTCCTTGTCATCGATCACCACCTTGGTGCGGTCGCTGTGCATCAGCGGGGCCGGGATGAAGGCCGTGGCGCCGTTGGCGGTCAGGCGCACGCGCATGCCGCCACGGTTGACGTTGATGATCTCGGCCTCGAAGGTTTGCTGGGCCTCGGCGGCGGGGGTCAGGTAGCGCACGTAGAGCCAGTCCTTGACGTCTCGCTCGGCCATACGGTTCAGCCGGCGACGCTCGGTGAGCTGCTCGGTGAGCTGCTGGCTGGCCTCGGCCGGGGCCTGCTCGCCCTTGAGCACCCGCTTGATCAAGCGGTGGTTGACCATGTCGCCATACTTGCGGATCGGCGAGGTCCAGGTGGCATAGGCGGTCAACCCCAGGCCGAAGTGCGGGCCGGGCTGGGCCGACATGCTGGTGAAGCCCTGGAAGCGACGCAGGCGGGCATCCAGCCAGGCGTCGTCGCGGCCCTCGAGCTCGCGCTTGAGCTCGGTGTAGCGGGGCAGTTCGGTGAGCTGCTCGCGCTCCACCTGAATGTCCTGGCCGGCCAGGAACTCCTGGGCCGCCTCGGCCTTCTCCGGCTCGAAGGCACGGTGGACGTTGAAGATGCCGTGGCCGATGTGCCTGGCCAGGAAGTCGGCACAGCAGGCGTTGGCCGCGATCATCGACTCCTCGATCATGCGATTGGCGATGCGCCGGTGCTCGGTGCGGATGTCCAGCACGTTACCGGCCTCGTCCAGGTCGAAGACGAAGTCGGGGCGGTCCTTGAAGACCAGGGCGTGAGCCGCCCGCCAGGCGCTGCGTGCTTCGGTCATCGCCTCCAGCGCCTTGAGCTGCTCGCCGATGTCGTCGGCCGGCGCCCAGTCACCCTGACCCTCGAGCCAGTCGGAGACCCGGTCGTAGGCCAGCTTGGCATGGGAGCGCGCGGTGGCGGCGAAGAAGCGGTAGTCGCCGAGGCTGCCATCGGCGCCGACCTCGAGAGTGCAGGCCAGCACCGGCCGATCCTTGCCCTCCCACAGCGAGCAGAGGTCATCGGCCAGCTGCTCGGGCAGCATGGTGACGTTCTGGCCCGGCAGGTAGACGGTGAAGGCGCGGGTGCGAGCCTCCAGGTCGGCAGCATGTCCCTCCTCCACGTAAGCGGTGGGGTCTGCAATGGCCACGGTCAGCGACCAGCCACCATCCTCGCGGGAGCGGATGCGCAGGGCATCATCCATGTCGCGGGTCTTCTCGCTATCGATGGTGAAGAAAGGCTCGGCGGTCAGATCCTCGCGTTCGAGGCCCTCGTCGAGCAGCGGCCAGTCGTCACCGGCGTCCGGGCACTCCTGCTCCAGGGCATGGCGGGCCAGGGTCACGCGCCACGGCACGGCCGGGTCGTCGCACTTGGCCACCAGCTCGTCGATCTGGGTGAAGAAGGCACGATCATCGGGCTTGAGGGGATGGCGCACCAGGCGAGCCACGACCCAGTCGCCGTCACCTATGCTGTCCTCGTCCAGGCTGCGCTTGATACGTGCCTTGAGCACGTTCTTCATTACCGGGTGGTCGGGCACCACGGCGAGACGCCCCTCGCGCTTCTGGACACGTGCGATAAAGCGTTCCATGCCGGTCTCGAGCAGTTTCTCCGGCTCCACGGATTTCTTGTCGCCCTCCTCGTGGACGACAGCCTCGACGCGGTCTCCATGCAGCACCAGCTTCATGGCGGGGGGCGGCACGAAATAGGACTCGCCGTCGTCGGTCTCGAGGAAGCCGAAGCCTCTGTCGGTGGCCTTGATCACGCCCTCGACGCGAGGGGTGTTCGAGCGGATCTGTTGCTTGAGTTGGGCAAGCGCCGAGTTGTTCTGCAGCATGGTCACGATCGGTTGGCGGGTAAGAGGGCCACTATACGGATTCGCGACCCCGGCGCCAAATGGCACGTGGAGGGAAAGGAATGCGTCGCCCGTCGAGGCCAGGGCCAAGCTCGGGTGTCTACAACTGCCGGATGCCTTGCGAGCGAGATCATCGTCGCGGGTCGGCAGGGAAGACAGCGGGGAGCGCCTTCGGTAGCCTGAAGGATTGAGGATACGCGGAACGCGCCATGACCCCACGACTGATCGTCACAGACCTCGACGGCACCCTGCTCGGGGCCGACCATGACCTGCACCCGACGACCGTCGACACCCTGCGGGCCCTGGCAGGGCAGGGCCACCACCTGGCGTTCGCCTCGGGACGCCACTTTCGGGATATGCAGCGCTTCCGCGAACGCCTCGGCGTTCCGGTGCACGTGATCAGCACCAATGGTGCCTATCTCCACGATACTGAGAATCGCCTGGTCACCGCCCGCCACCTGGAGGCCTCTCTGGCGCGTGAGCTGATCGCTTTGCCGCGCCATCCCGAGGTACGCCTCAACCTCTTCCACGAGGAGGAGTGGTTGATCGATGCCGAAGCGCCCGGCCTGCTGGCGCTGCACGCCCATACCGGCTTCGGGTACCGGGTTGCCGACCCCGGCGAGCTCGACGGCGAGGGCGTCGGCAAGGTGCTATTTATCGGTGACCCGGAAGAGGTCAGGCAGCTGGAGGAGACGATATGCGCCCGCCATGGCGAGCGGTTGCACCTGACCTGGTCGATGGCCACCTCGCTGGAGATCATGGCCGAGGGCGTGAACAAGGGAACTGCCCTCACCGCGCTGCTCGATCGCCTGGGGCTCGGCCCCGAGGCCTGCCTGGCCTTCGGCGACAACCTCAATGATACCGAGATGCTCGCCCTGGCGGGCGAGGCCCACGTGATGGCCAACGCCCACCCCGAGCTGGCCGGCCGGCTTCCCGATGCGCAGCTCATCGGTCATCACGATGACCAGGCGGTGGCCGCGCGGCTGCGCGAGCGTTTTGGAGTCTCGAGATGACGACGCCACCGGTGACCCTGATCGTGGTCGACGACGACCCCATGGATATCTTCGTCGTCGGCTTCATGGGTTCGCCCTCGATGAACTTCATCGCCACCACCCTGTAGGGGCAGGCGGGCGAGCGCCTTTCCCTGCGAGTCGACATGGGGCGCGCCGTGCTCTTCGACAGCGAGACCCAGAAGCGACTCGCCTGACCGACGAGACGTCGCCGTCAGTGCACGGTGATCACGGTGCAGTCGGCGGTGTGGCTGACCTTGTGGGAGACGCTGCCCACGACCAGTCCCTTGAGATCGCTCAGGCCTCGGCTGCCCATGACGATGGCATCGACCTTGCAGCGGCGGGCCTCGCTGATGATGGTGCGGGCAGGATTACCCTGGCGGATCATCGTCTCGATGTGGGTGGCACCGAGTTCACGAGCCGCTTGTTCGGCTCGATCCACGACCTGCTTGCCGACGGCTTCGCGCTCTTCCCGTGAGGCCTCGATGGCGATGGCGCCGATGCCCCATACCAGGGTGGTCTCGTGGGCGAGCTCCTCGGGAATGTGCAGCAGGTGCAGGATCGCGCTTTCCTGCCGGGCCAGCTGGCAGGCCACGGAGAGCGCCTTCTTGGCATGTTCGGATCCGTCGACAGGAACCAGAATGGAACGGTACATGATGGGCCTCCTTCAGAGGTGAGGGCGGGGTACCTAACGAGGAGCCTAGTGATTCGCTCTGGCGTTGTCATGATTCCGATCAAGGATGGCGCGTCTTCGTCCTCTCTTCGGCTGCCTCCAGGCGGCGCAGCTGCTGCCAGAGATCGCGGCGCAGGTCGGCCATGCGGGGTGCCTCATCCGCGGAGAAATCCAGCGGCCGGGCCAGGCGCTGGGTGCGCAGTCCCAGTCGCGCGCCCAGCAGTCCGACGCCGAGGCCCTGGGCGGCTCGGGTCGAGAGCTTGCCGGCCAGGTCCATCGACAGCATCTGCATGCTCGCCTCGCTGGCGATCTCGCTGGCCCCGGCGAATGCCATCTGGTAGAGCACGCTGCGTAGCAGCCGCAGGCGGGCTGCATAGCCCAGCTCCAGTCCATAGAGCCGGCACAGGCGATCGACCATCGCCAGATGGCGCCAGGCAACCAGCGCCATGTCGACCAGGGTCAGGGGGCTCACCGCCACCATCACCGCCGTCTCGCCGGACATCCGTGAGATCAGCCGGCGAGCCTCCCGATCGCGAGGGGCGAGCAGGTGGTGGGTGAGCAGCGCTCGGGTGTCACGACCGTCGTGGTGCGGCTCATGGGCGGCCAGAAAGCTCTGCCAGTGGGGATGGTCGTCGTCCAGGTCGAGGTCGCGGCGCAGCTGGCGGGCAAGCGATATTGCCTGGCTCGGGGTGGCCTCGGGCAGGGCAGCGAGGCGTTCGCGCAGTCGGGCATGGCGGGTCAGGCGGCGCAGGCGCCAGAGTTCGCGCAGCAGGGCCGAGCCGCCAAGCCCCAGGGCCAGCAGCAGCAGCAGACTCCAGCCGCCGGCCAGCCAGTCGCCGCCGAGGCTGGCGGCCTGCAGGGTCCGCACGGCCTCCACCGTCCCCAGGCACAGGCTGCCGCCTAGCAGGCCGAGCAGCCCCCAGCGCCGCCTGCGCGGACGCATCAGGCCACGCTCAAGTGCCAGTTCGCCGGGGGACGTATCGGCCTGTGGGTCGGCCAGGGGCTGGCTCGACTGCCCGGCATCATAGTGCCGTCCGGGGCGGGGATCTCTGGCCCCGGCGTCTCCAGGGGAGGTGTCATCAAGGACAAAGCGCTCGCCCGGGCGCGGTTCCTGTTGGCGGGAAGAGGTCATGACAGCTTGTCTCCGATCAACCACTCCAGAGCGGCGTCCATGCGAATGTGGGGCAGCGGCGCTCCCTTGTCACGGGGCAGGGGGCGAAAGGCCGTGAAATCGAAGCCCTGGCGAGACCAGAAGTCCGCCGCCGGCAGCCGGTCGGGGACTTCGCCAGGAAACAGCAATAGTGACTCGCCGGCCAGGGTGGTGCCGTGCAGGGCGGGGGAGCGGCGCCCCTGCTGGTTCACCTCGCGGCTCTGCGTGGCGCGGATCGCCGCCAGGGACAGGGCTCGGACGGGTACGTCAGCGAAGCGAAGGTCCTTGAGCGGATCGGCCAGCAGGGCCTCGAGCAGGGCGACCAGGCGGCCGTGTTGCTCGGGAGTGACATGATCGGCCTTGGTGGCGGCGATGGCCAGGCGGTCGATGCGTGGCGCGAAGAGCCGCGTGAGCAGGCTGCGCTTGCCGTAGTCGAAGCTCTGCATCAGATTTGACAGAGCGCGGGAAAGGTCCTCGAAACGCTCCGGGCCGGCGTTGAGAGCCCCGAGTACGTCGACCAGCACGATCTGACGGTCGAAACGACGAAAGTGCTCGCGATAGAAGGGCTTGACGATGTGCTGCTGATAGTGGCGAAAGCGCCGGGTCAGGGTGGCGTATAGGCTCTCGGCCGGCAGGGCGGCAAGCTCGGCTCGGTCTACCTCGGTGATCCCCGGCAAGGGAAAGAACTGCAGTACCGGGGCCCCCTCGAGCTCTCCCGGCAGCAGGAAGCGTCCCGGCTGCAAGTCGGCGAAACCGGCCTCCCGGGCGGCCCGCAATCCCCTGGCATACTGCTCGGCGATCTCGGCCAGACGCCCCTCGTCGACTTCAGCGGCCGGATCGAGCTCGGCCACCGCCTGATGCCAGTCGGCGAACAGGGCGGCTCGCTCGCCGTCTGCGTCATGCCGCTGGGTCTGGCTCCAGCTCAGGTAGTCATGGTCCAGCAGCGGCAGGTCGAGCAGCCATTCCCCGGGGTAGTCGAACAGGTCCAGGGTCAACTGACGTGTCTCGCCACCCAGGAGGCCGGGTCGGGCCGGTCGGTAGCGGATCGCCAGGCGCAGTTCGCTGATGCCACGGGTCGGCTCGGGCCAGCGGGGTGGCTGGTCGTCCAGCGCCAGCATCGCCTTGTCGTAGGGGAAGCGCGGCACGCCCAGGTCCTGCTGCTGGACCCGTCGGGCACCGAGCAGCCGCCCCTCGCGAGCGGCCGGCAGCAGGTCGAGTCGTGCCTCGAGCCCGGCATGGCGCAGCTGGTTGACCAGCGAGGTGATGAAGGCCGTCTTGCCCGAGCGCGACAGGCCCGTCACCGCCAGGCGCAGCTGGCGGTCGCGGCCGCGCTCGAGCAGGTCTTGGAGTTCACGGGACAGGGGGCGCATGGGGCATCCTTGCGGGGACGTAGGCTGAGCCAATGTGCGGGTCAAGCATGCGACTGACAAGGCGCAGGGTCACGAAACAATGCTGCTCCTAGCGTGGTAAGGCACCCACCGGCACGGGTTCGACCAGTCCGAGGAGTTGCACCAGCACCGGGGACGCGGCGATCACGAACCCCAGCACCGCCAGGCTGCCGCCTAGCAGGCGACGCTCGGGGCGGCGGGCCAGGGTCAGGCCGCCAATGCAGACCAGCAGGCCGAGGATGTTGAAGACGTAACCCGACATCTGCAGCAGGGCATAAGGTATCATGGTGCTTCCTTCGGTGGTGGACAGAGGGCATGGGGCGGCTAACCTGTGATGGTATCAGCTCCAGCCCGGGACGATGAGGAGGCCATCATGGAGGAGCGGCACCCGCAGGCGGTGATCGACTTCTGGTTCAAGGAACTCACTCCCGCCCAGTGGTTTTGCAAGGATCCGGAACTGGATGCCGAGATCGCGCGACGTTTCGGTGACTGGCATGAGGCTGCGGGGCGGGGCGAGCTCTGGCAGTGGCGAGTGTGCGCCCGCGGCCGTCTGGCCGAGGTAATCGTGCTCGACCAGTTTTCACGCAACATCCATCGGGGCACATCTGATGCCTTTGCCTGGGACCCGTTGGCCCTGGTGCTGGCTCAGGAAGCGGTCGCCCAGCGCGCGGATCGGCTGCTGGATGTGCCGTGGCGGGCCTTCCTGTTCATGCCCTACATGCACAGCGAGTCGCTGGCAATCCATGACGAGGCGATGCGCCTGTTCGCCCAGCCGGGACTGGAGGAGAACCTGCGCCACGAGCAGCGTCATCGTGAGGTGATCGAGCGCTTCGGCCGCTACCCTCACCGCAATGCCGCACTCGGGCGGGACTCCACGCGCGAGGAGCGGGCCTTTCTCGCGCAGCCTGGTTCCTCCTTCTGAGGCTTTTCTCTTTGCGCCTGGTCTCTCGGCGTCTGGCAAGGCACCATCGAGAGGTCATCTCGATAGTTGCACTTCTTCACCAATGAAAAGGAGCGTTTAGCATGGGTATCATTGCCTGGTTGATCATCGGTGGCCTGGCGGGCTGGATCGCCGGCCATATCATGCGCGGCGGCGGCTTTGGCATTCTCGGCAATATTGGTGTTGGCGTCGTGGGGGCTGTCATCGGCGGCTTCCTGTTCAGCCTGCTGGGATTGCAGTCAGGTGGCTTTATCGGCTCGCTGGTGACCGCTATCGTTGGCGCCGTGGTATTGCTCTGGGTGATTGCCAAGGTCAAGCAGGCCTGAGGCAGGCGTTCCGGCCATCTCGCAAGATGCCCGCCCGGCTGACCACAGCTGGGCGGTTTCACGTATGGCCTCAGACCTAAGGAGTGGGCAGGAGGCGCCGGTAGCGATCCAGACAACCGTCCAGCCAGGCACCGTCCGGCGTGCCCCTGGGAGGTGAAGCCGGCACCTTGACGGTCAGCAGGAAGAGGCCGTGACGTTCGGCGTCGCCGTCGGGGAGGCAGCGGCCGAGCTGCCGAGCGAGGTCGGGCGGCAGAGTGTCCGGACGCCGCCAGGCCAGCCGCAGGGCCTGCTGGTCGAGCAGGTACTGGAAGCGTGCCGCGTCCTTGAGCACCGCCATACCGCCTTGCGCGAGCCCCTGTGAGAGGCTCTCCAGCTTGCGATAGCCCGGAGCGCCGGCGGCCCGACAGGCGTGGGCTCCCTCCACGAAGCAGCGCTCCCGCTCGTCGGGGTCCTCCGGCCAGCGGCCTCCGCGACGTCGCGCCGGGGTGGCCACGAAGGGCACCACCACCGAGACGGCGGGGGTCCCGTCGGCCATCGAGGCCTGTCGGCTGTCGAGCACCCCATGGCCCATCTGGCGTCGGAGCCAGCGGTAATCACAGGCCTGCTGAATCCGGGCCTGGGCATCGTTGACCGTGTGATGAGCGCCCTGCAGGGAGCGCAGCAGGGAGAGGGTGCGAAGGATCATGGTGCCATTCCGATAGGCGAACGGGAGAGCGAGAGACCGAGCTGCCGAGCGAGGAGTCGGGCTGCCAGGCGAGGACCATAGCAGGGAATCGGCCGCGTGGCGTCAACGGCCCCGGGTCGCCAACGCGAACCGCCCGGCTGTCTCCAGCCGGGCGGGGGTCGTGCATCGTCTTCCGGTCAAGCCCTGTCAGGCGGTGGCGGCGCTCTTGCTGCCCACCAGTTCCTTGAGGGACTCCTCGATGATGGCGAGCCCTTCCTCGAGAATCTCGTCCTCGATGGTGACCGGCATCAGGAAGCGGATGGTGTTGCCGTACAGGCCGCAGGAGAGCAGGATCAGCCCCTTCTCGCGGGCCTTCTTGCACAGTGCGCCGGCCAGGTCGGCGTCCGGGGTGTGGTTGGCCCTGTCGGAGACCAGGTCCACGGCCGCCATGGCGCCCATGTTGCGACCATTGTCGACGCAGTCGAACGTCTGCTGCCACTGCTCGAAGCGCTTGGCCAGCTTGTCGCCGAGCGCCTGGCTCTTCTCGAGGATGTTCTCCTGCTCGAAGACCTCCAGCACCGCCAGGGTGGCAGCGCAGGAGACCGGGCTGCCGGTGTAGGTGCCGCCCAGGGAGTTGGCGCCGGAGGCGTCCATGTGCTTGTCGGTACCCACGACGGCAGAGATCGGCATGCCGTCGGCCATGCTCTTGGCCATGGTGATGATGTCCGGTTCGACGCCGCTGTGCTCGATGGCGAACAGCTTGCCGGTACGCCCGAAGCCAGACTGCACCTCGTCGATGATCATCAGCATGCCGTGCTCGTCACAGATCTCGCGGATCGCCTTGAGGAAGCTGGGCGGTGCTGGATAGAAGCCGCCTTCGCCGAGAATCGGCTCGAGCACGATCGCGGCGGTATCCTTGGGGTTGGCATCGGTCTTGAGCGCCATCTTCAGGCCGCGCAGGGCTTCGTCCTCGCTGACCCCGTGGTAGGGCACGGGGTAGGGGGCACGGAAGACGTTGCCCGGCATGGAGCCGAAGTCGGTGGCGTAGGGTGCGACCTTGCCGTTCATGGCCATGGTCATGAAGGTGCGGCCGTGGTAGCCGCCGTCGAAACAGATCACGTTGTTCTTGCCGGTGGCGGCACGAGCGACCTTGACGGCGTTCTCCAGCGCCTCGGCCCCGGAGTTGGCCAGCATTACCTTGGCGTGGCCGCGCACCGGGGTGACCTGGCTGAGCTTCTCGGCCACCTTCACGTAGCCCTCATAGGGCATCACGGTCTGGCAGGTGTGCATCACCTTGTCGAGCTGGTCCTTGACCGCCTGGACCACCTTGGGGTGGCGGTGACCGATGTTGAGCACGCCGATACCGCCGGCAAAATCGATCATGCGATTGCCGTCGGCATCCCACACCAGGGCGTTCTCGGCGCGATCGGCAAACTGAGTGGCCGGGCTCGCGGCGCCGCTGGCCACGTAGCGCTGCTTGAGTTCATTGAGCTGTGCGTTGTTCATGGATCTTGCCTCCTTGTTGAGACGTTGCGGGCGATCAGAGGCCGCCAACACAGACGTATTTTAGTTCAGTGTACTCATCCAGGCCGTGGCGCGACCCTTCGCGTCCCAGCCCTGACTCCTTGACCCCACCGAAGGGCGCCAGCTCGGTGGAGAGAATGCCTTCGTTCACGGCCACCATGCCATATTCCAGCCCCTCCATGACATGCCAGATACGACGATAGTCCCGAGCGTAGAAGTAGGCGGCGAGGCCGAATTCGGTGGCGTTGGCCATGGCGATGGCCTCTTCCTCGGTCTCGAAGCGGAACACCGGCGCCAGGGGACCGAAGGTCTCCTCGGTGGCCACCTTCATCCCGGGGGTGACATCGGCAATGATCGTTGGCTGGAAGAAGGTGCCACCCAGCGCATGGGGCTCCCCGCCGCAGACCAGCCGGCCGCCCTTTTCCAGGGCATCGGCGATATGCGACTCAACCTTCTCCACGGCGGCCTGGTTGATCAGGGGGCCCTGGGCCACGCCCGCGTCGAGGCCGTTGCCGACCTCTAGCTGAGCAACGCGCGAGGCCAGCTTCTCGAGGAAGGCTTCGTAGACACCGGCCTGAACCAGCAGGCGGTTGGTGCACACGCAGGTCTGGCCGGAATTGCGGTATTTGGAGGCCACCGCCCCCTCGACGGCGGCATCCAGGTCGGCGTCGTCGAAGACGATAAAGGGCGCGTTGCCACCCAGCTCCATGGAGGCCTTCTTGACGGTGCCGGCGCATTGGGTCAGTAGCTTCTTGCCCACCGGGGTGGACCCGGTAAAGGAGATCTTGCGTACTCGCGGGTCGGTGGTCAGCACCTCGCCGATCTCGGCCGGACGTGAAGCGGTCACGACGTTGATCACCCCGCTGGGGAACCCGACCTCCTCGGCGAGCTTCACCAGTGCCAGGGCAGTGAGCGGGGTGGCCTCGGCGGGCTTGATAACCACCGGGCAGCCGGCAGCCAGGGCCGGGGCACACTTGCGGGTGATCATCGCCAGGGGAAAGTTCCAGGGAGTGATGGCGGCCACCACGCCGATCGGCTCACGGAACACCATGATGCGCTTGTCAACGCCGTGGCTGGGCAGGGTCTCCCCGGCGACGCGCTTGGCCTCCTCGGCGTAGTACTCCACGAAGGAGGCGCCGTAGGCAACCTCTCCGCGGGACTCGGCCAGCGGTTTGCCCTGTTCCAGGGTCATCAGTCGCGCCAGGGCTTCCTGGTTGGCCATGATGGCATCGAACCAGGCGCGCAGCAGGATGGCGCGTTCCTTGGCGGTGCGGCGACGCCAGGCCGGCCAGGCCTCTGCCGCGGCGGAAATGGCCTCGCGGGCATCCTCGGCGCCGAGGTCGGGTACCTCCGCCAGGGTCTCGCCGGTAGCGGGATTGGTCACGGTGAAGCGGCGCGTGCCATCGCGCCATTGGCCGGCCACATAGGCCTTGTCGGTCAGCAGCTGGGCGTCCGCGGGCATGGGGGTTCCTCGTCAGGGTTGATCATCTTGTTGGACGAGTGTGCATTATTTAAAACAAGGCGCCAAGCCCCGGTTGTGCCCGTTTTTCGCGCCCGCTTGCCACACGGCCATCGGCGCCGGCAATGCTTTCCGCTACACTATGTCGCCGACTTGCGGTGGTACATCGCACGGCATGTTCCGTTTCGTTTTTTATCGCGAGGTGACCCTTGGTCGATCCCCTGAACGCCTGGTGGGCCCAGCAACTGGTGCTGTGTGACTGGGCCTTCACCCCCGATCCCCTGACGGTGCCGGCCGAGGTGGCCGTCGAACGGCTGGCGGCCCTCGGCGTGGCCGATCGCGGTGAACTGGGCTGGTGCCTGCTGGAGGCCCTGGGAACCGGCGGTTCCAGCGTCGATCCGGCCAGGCTGCTGGCCGGCCTGGAAGTCCTCGCCCTGGGCGGTGCCGCGGGCTGGGTCGGGGAGGCCCGCGCACGGGCCTGGGCCCAGCGGCTGGCAGAGGAGATCAGCGCCCACCATGCTAGCCTTGATGCGTGGTTGCAGGCGTTGTTGCATGCGCGCAGCGCCGAGGGCTGGGTACGCGGCGACGACGGCTTCTTTGATGCCTGCGAGGCCCTTTCGACCCTGGAGCACGACGGGGATGGCATCACCTGGGACATGTTGCAGGAGTGGCTTGCCACTCATGCCATGCCGCTCGAGCTCTGGCCCGCGGCGCCCGAGGCTCAGGTCTGGCGTCTGCGCGCCGCCTTCTCGCCGGTCATCGAACTGCCTGCCGGCCAGGATGATTGGCAAGGACTCGAGTCCTGGCTTCAGGAGGCCTGGCAGATCCGCAACCGCGAGGACCTGGTGCACAGCCTGCTGTGGCTGGCCTCCCAGGGCGACCGTCAGGCCTGGGACCTGGATGCCGGACGGCTGCTCGAAGCGGATCCTGCGGTGCGCCGCCAATGGTGGGAGGCGCTGCCCGGGGGCGAGCGCGACTATGGAAGGGTGCTACAGAGGTTCCTCGATCAGGGTGAACCATTGGAGTGGGCCGCCTGGGACTGGCTGCGGCTGATCGACCTGGCCTGGGCGGGTGCCTGCCTGGGCTGGCTCGAGGCGGGAGAGGCCCGGGACTTCGCCGGCCACGGGGCCGATCTGGCGCTGCGCCGCTACAGTGACTGGAAGGCCTTGGCGCGGGCTTACCAGCGGGGCCGCAGTCTCTTCGAGGGACGCAACCTGCTTCCTTCCCTGGAGGCGGACTGGGTGCTGCTGTTGCACTCGCCGGTGAGCCCCTGGCGCCCGGCCCTGCAGGGGCTGATCCCGGAGGAGCTCCTTGAAGCCTCGCGCATCGCCATGCGGGCCTGGCGTGGCGATCCCCGCCACTGGGTCCTGGCATTGGCCGCCGTTCGCGAGCCGGAGTTCGCCGCCCGCCAGGGCCCCCTTACTGAGTTGCCGGCCACACGTCGCGAGGAGGCACGTGGCTATCTGGTCGAGACCCTCGACCTGCATGCCGACGAGGGCGTCGAGGCGCTCTCCCGCTACTGGCTGCCGGCTCAGGCCCACCACCTCAATCAACTGGCAGCGGATGCCGCCCATGGTGCCCTGCCACCGGCCGAGACGCCCTTCGGCCGCCCTGTCGCCGACGAGTTGGCGATCCGCGATGCCCTCAGTCGTGCGAGCCGTCATGCCGCCACCATTCACATGGCCGAGAAGTTCGCTTTCCACCTGCAGATGGCCATGGACAGCGGAGATTTCGACGCTGGCCGACTGGAGAAGCTGGCCGCAGCGCTGCAGGGCTCGCTGTGCCGCTTCTATCCCGATGCCCGTCGCCTGCTGCAGGCCTGGGCCCATTGGGAAAGCCTGTTGCCTGAACCCGAGCAGCCGCCGATGGTGGCCGAGATCCGCTGGCACCTGGACGACCCCGGCAGCCTCTTCCATTGGCTCGACTGGCGCAGCGGGGCATGGCACGAGCCGGGACCGCGGCCGACGCTTGCCCACTTCACCGCCATGTCGCTGGTAGGTCCGCTCAACGGTCCGGCCTGGAGCCTGCCGCAGCCCGAGAGCGAGCGAGAATGCGCGTCGATCCACGACTGGGTCGATGGACATTATGCCCTTCACGGGCAGGCGGAGATGGGTGAGTTCCTCGAGTACCTGTTAGAGATCGGCGATCGTCAGGAGTACCAGATCAACTACGCGCCCTACACGCTCAACCACGGACGGCTGGCCTCCGAGATCGCTACCCTTCAGAGCGGGGAGTGCAGCGAGGAGGAGGGGGCTCATCTGCTGCGCCTGCAGCGAGTCAGGGATAACGAAGACGGCTGCAACGAGGTCGACATGGCGGCCTGGGACATTGCCCAGGCCGTGGATCTGGCCATTGCCGGTCGCCAGTTGGGATGGCTCGGAGAGAAGGCATTTCTGGAACTGCTGGAGCGTGCCCATGGGCTGGCCGGTGAGCACTACGCGGGCTGGGAAGAGTATGCCCGAGGCCTCTATGCCGGCTTCTCGTTCTTCATGGGTGAGACCCCGGAACGCGAGAGCTTTCTGGCCGGATTCCGCCAGGCGCTGGCCGCCTGGCTTTCAGGGGCGCCGCCTCTGGCGGGAGTCTGGGCCAGCATCGACTTTCCCGGGGCACGGCCGAGCCACTGGGCGCCACTGCACATCGACACGCTGCCAGGCGACAGCCGTACCCTTCACTAAGGTCTCGCCTTGATAACTAACGATGGTCTATAGTCGGTTCAATTATGGATATGGCTCTTCCTGTCGGGAGCCTCCATTAGCAGCGAGCCGTTGGCAGGCCGCTCTGGCAGTGACACCGGCCTTTCCGGCAGCACTGCCACAGCGACAAAACCCGGGAACCTAGAGATGCAGGGCGTCTACGGGATGGGAGCGGCTCAGGGAACGAGGGCTTCGCAGGATGCTGGACAAATGCGTGTGTCGCATCGCCGTCGTGGGGGTGAGCCTGACCCTGCTGGCGGGTTGCGCCGCATCGAGCGGCATCGAGGAAGATGCCATCGGCGAATATTTTGCTCGGGACCTGCCGGGGATTTCCGCCGATCCAAAGATGTCGCCCGTGGACAACCCCATCCTGGAGGCCCGCGGCCTGCACAACCCGCCGCCGACACTGATCCGCCGGGCCCTGCTGGCCCAGCATGAGCGCTGGTCCGGTACGCCTTACCGGCTGGGGGGCAGTTCCTTTCGTGGGGTAGACTGCTCGGCTCTGGTGCAGAACGTGTTCAGCGACACCTTCCGCTTCGATCTGCCGCGCACTACCGAGGAGCAGGTGCACGCCGGTCAACAGGTCGATCCGGATGCCCTGCGTCCCGGCGACCTAGTATTCTTCCGTCCTCCCGGGGTGTACCGCCATGTGGGCATCTATGTCGGCGAGGGTCGCTTTCTGCACGCCTCCACCTCACGGGGCGTGATGATCTCCAGCCTCGATAATCGTTACTGGCAACGCCACTTCTGGCAGGCGAGGCGGGCCCTGGAGCCTACTCAACTGGCCCAGCGGCTGGGCGACTCCGGCGAGGGTTGAAGCCTTCCTTTATCATCCCCCTCAGCCGCTGCTGCCGGCAGTGGCGCTTGCCTCGTCTCCCCAGACTTCCTCGAGCCGCTCGACCCGGCCGCAGCCCGACTTGTAGAAGCGGTAGCGCACCGGGTTCTCGTTATAATAGTTCTGGTGATACTCCTCGGCCGGATAGAAGGCCTTGAAATCGTTGATCTCGGTGGCGATAGGCTGGTCGAAGCGCTCGGCAACAGCTTCCTTGCTGGACTCGGCCAGCGCGCGTTGGTCCTCGTTCATGGGGAAGATGGCACTGCGGTACGAGCTCCCCTTGTCACAGAACTGGCGGTCCACGGCGAAGGGATCGATGTTGCGCCAGAACACATGCAACAAGGTCTCGTAGTCCACCTGGTCGGGATCGTAGTCGACCTTGACGACTTCGGCATGGCCAGTATCACCCCCCGTGACCTGCTCGTAGGTGGGATCATCGGTATTGCCTCCGCTGTAGCCGGAGGTGGCGGCTTTCACCCCCTCTACCTTGTCGTAGGCTTCCTCCATGCACCAGAAGCAGCCGCCGGCGAAGACGGCACTAGCCGTCTCCTCATCGGCCTGAGCGGTGCCGGTGATGGCGAATGCGGTGGGAAGGGCAAGCAGGCCGAGGCGAAACAAGGCAGGGTAGGGCAGCAGGCTCATTGTATGGCTCCATGGATAGGGGGTGGTAGTTTGGATAGGAGTGTCGACATTGGGTTCCATCTCGCTGCGTTTCCTTTCAATACATTGCACTCGCTACCGGTAAGTTTCTCCCCTCCATGACGACATAGGGGCAACTCGACCACCCGCGAATGCGGGTCCTTCATCACTTTGCCTACGGGAGCCCTACCTTGACACGAAAACGCCTGATTCTCGCGGCCGTGATCGCTCTGCTGGTCGCGGCCTACTTCTTCAGCGGTGCCGATGAGTTCCTGACCCTCGAGAACCTGCAGTCCGAGCAGGAGCGCTTCCAGGCCTGGTTAGCCGCCGAACCACTGACCGTCGCTGGCGGGTTCTTTTTGGGCTACGTGGCCATCACAGCCGTCTCGCTGCCTGGCGCCACTCTGATGACCCTGCTGGGTGGGGCACTGTTCGGTTTCGGCTGGGGGCTGTTGCTGATCTCCTTCGCCAGTACCCTTGGTGCCACGCTGGCCGCGCTGATCGCTCGGACCCTGGCGCGCGCCCCCCTGGAGCGGCGCTTTGCCGCGCAACTGGCCCGCATCAATGCCGGTATCGCGCGCGAAGGCGCCTTCTATCTCCTCACACTGCGGTTGATTCCGCTCTTTCCCTTCTTCGTCATCAATCTGGTGCTGGGCCTGACCCGCATGCGGCTGTGGACCTTCTATTGGGTCAGTCAACTCGGCATGTTGCCGGGAACGGCGGTGTACGTGAATGCAGGGCGGGAACTGGGTGAGCTGGAGTCACTTTCCGGGATTCTCTCCCCGGGCCTGATCGGCTCCTTCGTGCTGATCGGGCTCTTTCCCTGGCTGGCCCGCGCCCTTGTAGCCATCGGCAGGCGGCGTCAGCTGGCCCGCCGCTTCGAACGGCCGCGACATTTCGACCAGGACATCGTGGTGATCGGAGGCGGATCGGCCGGGCTCGTCGCCAGCTACATCGCCTCGGCGGTAAAGGCCCGAGTAGCCCTGGTGGAGCGCCATCGCCTGGGGGGAGACTGCCTCAATACCGGCTGCGTTCCCTCCAAGGCACTAATCCGGGCGGCGCGTGTCGCCAGCGAGATCCGCGGGGCCCCGCGTTACGGGGTCAGCGCCGGTGAGCCCGAGGTGGACTTCACTGCTGTGATGGGTCACGTCCAGCGTGCCATCCGCGAGGTGGAACCCCACGACAGTCGCGAGCGCTACGAGGGGCTGGGCGTGGAGGTGGTCGGCGGAGATGCGATTCTCGAGGATCCCTGGCGGGTGCGCATCCGTGAGGCCTCAGGCGAGCGGGTGCTGACCACGCGCCACGTGATCATTGCCAGCGGAGCACGGCCACGCGTGCCGCCGTTGCCCGGCCTGGAGCGTATTGAGGTGCTGACCTCCGACAACCTCTGGCGGCTCGAGACCCTCCCCGAGCGACTGGTAGTGCTGGGCGGCGGCCCGATTGGCTGCGAGCTGGGCCAGAGCTTCGCCCGGCTGGGCAGCCGGGTGGACCTGGTGGAGATGGGGGACCAGCTGCTGCCGCGCGAAGACCGGGACGTTGCCAGCGAGGTCGAGTCCCGGCTGGGCGAGGAAGGCCTGGCGGTCCATCTAGCGACCAAGGCGCTGCGCGTGGTGGCCGATGAGACGGGTGGCCATGCCCTGGAGGTCGAGAGGCGTGACGCCAACAACGAGCTCCTGGTTGAGCGGCTTCCCTTCACTCAGCTGTTGGTCGCAGTGGGTCGCCAGGCCAATGTCGAGGGACTGGGTCTCGAGGCCCTCGGTGTCGAGACTCGCCCCGATGGTACCCTGGACGTGGACGAATTCCTGCAGAGCGTCCTGCCCAATGTCTGGGCCTGTGGCGACGTGGCGGGCCCTTACCAGTTGACGCATGCCGGTGCACACCAGGCCTGGCATGCCACGGTGAATTCGCTGTTCGGTGAGCTCAAGCGGTTCCGGGTGAGCTATCGAGCCCTGCCTGCGGTCACCTTTACCGACCCCGAGGTGGCGCGAGTCGGGCTTAACGAGCGGGAAGCCCTCGAGGCGGGCACCGAGGTCGAGGTCACGCGCTATGCCTTGAGCGAGCTGGATCGTGCCATCGCCGAAGGCACGACCCGTGGCTTCGTGAAGGTCCTTACCGTGCCCGGGCGTGACCGAATCCTCGGCGCCACCATCGTCGGCCAGGGGGCGGGAGAGATGCTCGCCGAGTTCACCCTGGCGATGACGCGCGGTATCGGACTCAACAAGCTGCTGGGGACTATCCATCCCTATCCGACCCACAGCGAGGCGGTCAAGGCCACGGCCGGTGTCTGGAAGAATGCCCACAAGCCGGAGCGCCTGCTGAGCTGGCTGGAGCGCTACTTTGCCTGGCGGCGAGGTGAAGAGGAGAGCGGCAAGACACGCAGGTAACTCGCTCGTTATCTTGGAGTGTGCGCTCTGAACGACGAAGGGGCAGCCCTTGGCTGCCCCTTCGTGATCCCGGACTCAGTGATTGGCGTCCGGTTCGGTCGACACGCGCGTTCAGTGCTCGTGGCCACCTTCGCCGTGCACGTGGCCGTGCTCGACTTCTTCCTCGCTGGCCTCGCGGACCTCGGCGATCTCCACGTCGAAGTTCAGCGGCTGACCGGCAAGCGGATGGTTGCCGTCGACGGTGACGGTGTCGCCCTCCACCTGGGTCACGGTGACCATCAGCGGACCGCCTTCGGTCTGGGCCTGGAACTGCATGCCCGGCTCGACGTTCTCGACGCCCTGGAAGGCGTCGCGCGGCACTTCCTGGACGAGCTGAGCCTGAACTTCACCATAGCCCTCTTCCGGGGAAACCTTGGCCTGGATCTTGTCGCCGGTGCCGCGACCTTCAAGCTGCTTCTCGAGGCCCGGAATGATGTTGCCGGCGCCGTGGAGGTAGGTCAGCGGCTCGCGGCCTTCCGAGCTGTCCAGCACCTCACCTTCGTCGTTGGTCAGGGTGTAATGGAACGCGACTACGGAGTTTTGCCCAATCTGCATTGATGAACCTTTCGGTGTGTGCATGTAGCGCGCCATGTTAACGCGGCAGTCAAGCGGCTGTCAGTGGCATGGAGGAAATTCAGGATGTGAGGACCGAGCCTGAGTCACATTCACACCTTTCCGGGCCTGCGATCGGGGACTTTCGTACGGTTGCGTGGCCTGACGGCCAGGGATACCCTTGCGTGATATCATCTATTCGCGTTAATTCGCCCCCCCCCCTCCATGGAGTGTGCCATGACCCTGACTCTGATCTGGCTGATCGCCTTCGCCGTCTTCCTGTACCTGTTCCTCAAGCGCTGGGAGGCCTCTGTCAGCAGCATTCTCGATGCGTTGCTGCCCGCTGTGCTGCGTAGCGAGGATGATCGCTGGGTATGGTGCCCGGCCCTGGCGGTGCTCGGTGCCACCTTTATCGTGCGCCCCGTGGATATGCTGTTCACCCTGATCGTGATTGGCCTGGTGGCGCTGATCGGCACCAAGCTGACCGGTTGGATCGTGAGCAAGGTTCAGCACTGAGCCACTTCCGGGGTATGCCCGGTGTCATGAAGGTAAAACGACAAGGCCCGCGGCATTCACCGCGGGCCTTGTTTTATGGCGCATCGCTCAACCTGCGGCGAAGAGCATTGCCGTCTTCAGTACGGCGCTACGCTGACGTTGCTGCCGCTGCCGATCAGGCGAACGCGCTGACCCACCTGGAAGTTCTGGTCCGCCTTCTGCACCACGACCACGTTCTGGCCGTTGTCCTGGCGGATCTCCATTTCCCAGGCGGTGATGCGGTTGGTCGCCTCCTCGACCTTGGTACCGGCCACGGCACCGCCGATGGCGCCGGCTACGGTGGCCAGCTGGCGTCCGCTGCCGCCACCTACCTGGTTACCGAGGATGCCGCCGATCACGGCACCGCCGCCTGAGCCAAGCAGTCCCCCGGCGCGGCTATCGGCCTGGATCTGCACCTGGCGCAGCGCGGTGATGGTACCGAAGGTCACGGTCTGGGCCGACTTGGCCTGGTTACCGCTGTAGACGTTGCCCGAATAGGGAGCGGTGTTGGCACAGCCGGCCAGGGTCAGGATGCTGATGGCCAGAACGGGAAGAAGGCGTTTCATGCAGAATCTCCTTGGGGTCCATGACGAATGCGTGGTCCCGGGGAAAACAGGTTAACGGACAGTGTTCGTTAATGAGTTTATCCATTGCGCGACGACTTGGCCAGCACGCTGGACTGCTTGTTAAAGAGTGTAGCGTCTTCAGGCGAGTAACAATATGAAAAAAGGGAGGCCAATCGGCCTCCCCCAGGGGTCCAGTCGTTACCGCCAGCGACCTTAGCCGAACTGGTTCATGGTGTTGTCCTTCCCGCCGGCCTTGAGAGCCGCTTCGCCGTGGAAGAACTCTTTATGGTCGTCGCCGATGTTGGAGCCGGCCATGTCCTGGTGCTTGACGGTGGCGATGCCCTCACGGATCTCCTTGCGCTGCACCCCGGCCACGTAGGCCAGCATGCCCTCGTTCCCGAAGTAGCCCTTGGCCAGGTTGTCGGTGGAGAGGGCCGCGGTGTGGTAGGTCGGCAGGGTGATCAGGTGGTGGAAGATGCCGGCCTCGCGGGCGGCGTCGCGCTGGAAGTTGCGGGTCCACTCGTCGGCCAGACGGCCGAGTTCGGTCTCGTCGTACTTGGCGTTCATGAGGTCGGCACGATCGTAGGCCGAAACGTCCTTGCCCTCCTGCTCCCAGGCATCGAACACCTGCTGGCGGAAGTTCAGGGTCCAGTTGAAGGAGGGCGAGTTGTTGTAGACCAGCTTGGCATCCGGGCAGACCTCGCGGATGCGGTTGACCATGCCGGCGATCTGGCCGACATGGGGCTTCTCGGTCTCGATCCACAGCAGGTCGGCACCGTTCTGCAGGCTGGTGATGCAGTCCAGCACCACCCGGTCCTCACCGGTGCCCGGCTTGAACTCGTAGAGGCCGGAGGCCAGGCGCTTGACCTTGACCAGCTTGCCCTCCTGCTTGATCACCACGTCGCCGTTGTTGATGTCGGAGGCCGAGGCGATCTCGTCGCCATCCAGGTAGCTGTTGTACTGGTCGCCGAGGTCGCCCGGCTCGTTGGTCACGGCGATCTTCTGGGTCAGTCCGGCGCCCAGGGAGTCGGTGCGGGCAACGATCACGCCGTCTTCCACCCCCAGTTCAAGGAAGGCGTAGCGCACGGCGTTGATCTTGGCGATGAAATCCTCGTGAGGCACCGTGACCTTGCCGGCCTGGTGGCCACACTGTTTCTCGTCGGAGACCTGGTTCTCGATCTGGATGCAGCAGGCGCCGGCCTCGATCATCTTCTTGGCCAGCAGGTAGGTGGCCTCGGCATTGCCGAACCCGGCGTCGATGTCGGCGATGATCGGCACGATATGCGTCTCGAAACCGTCGATCTTGGCCACGGCCTCGTCGGCCTTCGCCTGGTCGCCGGCCTTCTTGGCTTCTTCCAGGTCACGGAACAGGTGGTTGAGTTCCCAGGCATCGGCCTGACGCAGGAAGGTGTAGAGTTCCTCGATCAGGCTCGGCACGGTGGTCTTCTCGTGCATGGACTGGTCGGGCAGGGGGCCGAACTCGGAGCGCAGGGCGGCGACCATCCAGCCGGAGAGATAGAGGTAGGAGCGCTTGGTGGTGCCGAAGTGCTTCTTGATGGAGAGCATCTTCTGCTGACCGATGAAGCCGTGCCAGCAGCCCAGCGACTGGGTGTACTGTGACGTGTCCGCATCATAGGCGGCCATGTCCTCGCGCATGATCTTTGCGGTATAGCGAGCAATATCCAGGCCCGTCTGGAAGCGATTCTGCACCCGCATGCGTGCGGCGTGCTCGGGGTTGATGTTGTCCCACTTGCCCTGCTGGGCTTCGCGCAGTTGAGCCAGCGCCTTGAGTTCGTCTTTGAATGTCGTCATGGGGCCATCCTTCGGGTCAGGAGTGGAATCGTGTGAACACGATGTCGAAAAATCGGTATCGCGGCTGCTGGAATCGCCTGCTGAACCTCTCGGCAATGCCTTATGTTGCATCTGCGAAATATCGTCAGGGTCGGCCAGATCTCCCGGGTTGTCTCTAAGCCCTTAGTCGAACTCTGACGGAGGTCGTGCCAGCGGGTATCATTGAAACTTCATTCTGCTGGCAAACACCTGTTTTACTCTGAGCCTGGATACCACTATGGCCCGGCATGCTGGGCGTTAGCAATTGACCCTTGGGGGGAGAGGGCGTTGTAACTCGACTACAGAGAGGCGCCGGGCGAGGCTTTTCCTGTAGTCGAGTTTCCGCGGAAATGTTGTTAAACCTGTCTCAGCTGTCCAGGTCGAGATGCATATTGCGGTGCGGAATTCCGGCGTCGAGGAACTCGTCTCCATAGGCCAGGAATCCCAGAGGCTCGTAGAAGGCCAGGGCGTGGGTCTGGGCGGCGAGCTCCACCCGGGCATGTCCGTCACGACGGGCAGCTTCGATGGCAGCCCTCATCAGCGCCACGCCGATTCCCAGGCCCCGGGCCTCGACCAGCACGGCCACCCGGCCGATGTGTGCATCGGGCAGCAGTCGGGCGGTGCCCAGGGGGATGCCGTCGTGCAGGGCCAGAAAATGACGACAATCGACGTCGCGGCCGTCCCATTCTTCCTCGCGCGGGACTTGCTGCTCCTCGATAAAGACTCGCCGGCGTATCTCACCGGCGGCCTCGCCGAGTGCCGCCCAGTCGCCTTCGCGAATCTCGATGGTGACGTCCATGGTGTCACTCCTCCGTGAAGTCGTCGGCCCAGCCGAGGCTGCCGATATCGAGCAGGCGGGCGAGCAGCGCGTCGGCCCCGGGCAGCGCGAGCAGGTTCTCGTCCAGCGGGGTATCCGTGGCCAGGGCGCGGGCCAGCGGAAGAGCGCAGTTCAGGCCGTCGCCATCGGCGAAGAGGGTCGCTCGGTCATCGTCCAGGGCCCGCCAGGCGAAACGCGAACCGGGGCTGCGTATCAGCTCCTCTCCCTCCTGCAGGGCGGCGACAAGCTCCTCGGCATCGGTCGGGGACTCGGTGGGGACCAGCTGATCGACGTACTTGGGCTGGGTCATCACGCGGCCGAACCACTGGGCCATCTGGGCTGAGTCGTCCAGGGTGTCGAGAATCAGGTGGCGCATGCGCGCCACGGCGGCGTCATCGAGCTCGGCGGGGTCTTCGGGGGGTGCCATGCCAGCATCGGCATAGCGCTTCGATGCCGGCAGCTGCTCACCGAGGTAATCGGCAAAGGAGGTGATCGCCTCGTCAGCGGAGGGGGCGCGAAATCCCACTGAGAGCGTCAGGCAGTCGTCGGACTGGCTGATGCCATGATGTGCCCAGGAGGGTGGCAGATAGAGCATATCGCCCGGCTCGAGAATCCAGTCGTCGCCCGCTTGTACTTCGAAGCGCTGGAGGATGCGCAGGTCGATGCCGTCGAGGATTGGAGCGTCATCGGCAACCTTGCCGCCCAGCTGCCAGCGACGCTGGCCACTACCTTGCAGCAGGAAGACGTCATACTGATCGACGTGGGGACCGACGCTGCCCCCCGGGGGGGCGTAGCTGACCATGATGTCGTCGAGGCGCCAGCGTGGCAGGAAGTCGAAGGCCTCGAGCAGCTCGGCCACCTCCGGGACATAGTGGTCGACGGCCTGTATCAGCAGGGTCCAGTCCCGCTCGGGAAGCCGGGCGAAGGTAGCCTCATCGAAGGGGCCGTGGCGGACCTGCCAGGGGCCTTCGGCACCATGCTCCTCCACCAGGCGGGCCTCGACGCCCTCCTCACAGGCGAGCCCCGCCAGCTCGTCCGGGTCCAGCGGGCACTGAAAGTGGGGGAAGGCGCCGCGGATCAGCAGCGGCTTCTGCTGCCAGACGTCGCGCAGGAACTCCGCGGCGGAGAGGCCGCCGAGCATGGGCAGCGGCACATCGGAGTTCATAGCTTCCTCGCCTGCTCTTCTGCGTTGCCGATATAGGTCGCCGGGCTAAGGGCCTTGAGCTCGCCCTTCACCTCGGCAGGCAGCTCGAGGGTGTCGATAAAGGCGGCGAAGCCGGTCTGGTCGATGCGCTTGCCGCGTGTCAGCTCCTTGAGCTTCTCGTAAGGCTTCTCGATGCCGTAGCGGCGCATCACCGTCTGAATCGGCTCGGCGAGCACCTCCCAGCTGGCGTTGAGGTCCTCGGCAATACGCGCCGGGTTGGCTTCGAGCTTGCCGATGCCCTTGAGCGAGGCCTCATAGGCGATCAGGCCGTAGGCCAGGCCGACACCCAGGTTGCGCAGCACCGTGGAGTCGGTGAGGTCGCGCTGCCAGCGGGAGATCGGCAGCTTCTGGGCCAGGTGGCCGAGGATGGCGTTGGCAAGCCCCAGATTGCCTTCGGAGTTCTCGAAGTCGATGGGGTTGACCTTGTGAGGCATGGTCGAGGAGCCGATCTCGCCCTCGACAGTCCTCTGCTTGAAGTAGCCCAGCGAGATATAGCCCCAGATGTCGCGATCGAAGTCGATGAGGATGGTATTGAAGCGGCATACCGCGTCGAACAGCTCGGCGATGTAGTCGTGGGGCTCGATCTGGGTGGTGTAGGGGTTGAAGGTCAGCCCCAGTCCCTCGACGAAGCTGCGGGCGTTGTCCTCCCAGTCCACCTCCGGGTAGGTGGCGAGGTGCGCATTGTAGTTCCCCACCGCGCCGTTGATCTTGCCAAGGATCTCGACGCTCTCGATCAGCTTGAGCTGACGGCGCAAGCGATAGGCGACGTTGGCCATCTCCTTGCCCAGGGTAGTGGGGCTCGCCGTCTGGCCGTGGGTACGGGAGAGCATCGGCTGCGAGGCGTGCTCGCGGGCCAGTCGGGCGACCTCGTCGGCCACCCGGTGCATCACCGGTAGCAGCGCACGCAGGCCGTCGGTCAGCATTACGCCGTGGGAGAGGTTGTTGATGTCCTCGCTGGTGCAGGCGAAGTGCACGAACTCGGTCACCGCGTGCAACTCCGGCTGGTCGACGATCTTCTCCTTGATGAAGTACTCCACCGCCTTGACGTCGTGGTTGGTGGTACGTTCGATGGTCTTGATGCGCTCGGCGTCTTCCACGGAGAAGCCCCGTATCAGGGCCTCGAGGAAGGCGGTGGCCTCGGCGGAGAGCCTTGGAACCTCGGTGATCTGCGGGTGCTCGGCGAGACGCTGGAGCCAGCGAATCTCGACAATGACCCTGGCGCGGATCAGGCCGAACTCGCTGAAGTGCTCGCGCAGGGGCTCGGCCTTGCCGGCATAGCGGCCATCAACCGGGGAGAGGGCGGTCAGGGCGGAGAAGGGCAGGGAAGCGGCTTGCATGGTCGGGTTCCGGTCTAGGGAGAGGGAGTTGGAGTGGGCTCAGCCCAGCTGGTCCAGGGTCTTCTTCAGGTCACCGCGCTGGAAGACCAGCTTCCAGCGCCGCCCCCCCTGCTGGTGCCAGAGCAGCGCGAAACGGATGCCGGCGAGCAGGATCGCGCGCACCCTCTCGGGCATCATCCGACTCTGCAGCAGTGACGGGTCGCCCTGGACGACGATGCGGGTCTTGAGGGTCGAGAGGGTTTCCTGATAGGCCTCGCCGAGACTGGCAATGACGTTCTCGTGGGTCTCGCCGAAGTGCTCGGCCTGGCCCTGGATACGCGTCAGGCGTGTGCCGAGCTCATCCAGCATGGCGTCGTTGCCGCGCAGCTTGTTCATCAGCATCAGCAGCGAGAAGCCGTAGCGCAGCACCACGGGGTTGGCCTGCTGTCGGCCGACCACGCCCTCGAGCACATCGAGGCCGCGGCGCAGGTTGTTGGGGTGGCCTCCGTAGATCGCCTCGAAGCTCTCGGGGTTGGTATCCAGGGTGGCGCGGATCAGGGTCTCCCAGGCGCGCGACTCGACCTGGCCGGTGCGGGCGAGTTCATCGACCAGGCTGGCGGCCTGGAAGACGCCGGCGAGAGCCAGGGTCTGGCGGGCCGTCGGAGTATCCGGGGCACGATGGATCGGGGTCGAGGCGGTCATGAAGCAGACTCCGTGGCGTTCCATGTCTCGCGGATCACCCCGCCGCCGAGGCATATCTCGCCGTCGTAGAGGACCAGCGACTGACCGGGGGTGACGGCGCGCTGAGGATCATCGAAGCGGACCGCCACGCCGCCGTCGGCAATGGCGCGCATCTCGCAGGTTACGTCGGCCTGGCGATAGCGTGTCTTGGCGGTGTAGCGGCCCGCGGCGGCCGGCGGCGTGCCGGCCACCCAGTCCATGGCCTCGGTGGCCAGCGAATCGGTATAGAGCAGGGGGTGATGCTTGCCCTGCACGGCGACGAGCACGTTGCGCTCGAGGTCCTTGTCGGCGACGTACCAGGGCGCGTCCGGATGGTCGGCGAGGCCGCCGATACCGAGTCCCTGACGCTGGCCGAGGGTGTAGTACATCAGCCCCATGTGCTCGCCGATCACATCCCCCTCGGGGGTCTCGATGACGCCGGGCTGGGCAGGCAGGTACTGCTTGAGGAAGTCGCGGAAACGGCGCTCGCCGATGAAGCAGATGCCCGTGGAGTCCTTCTTGCGCGCGGTGACCAGGTCATGCCGCTCGGCGATGGCGCGCACTTCGGGCTTCTCCAGCTCGCCCACCGGGAAGAGGGTGCGGGCGATGGCCGCCTCGGGAACGGCATGCAGGAAGTAGCTCTGGTCCTTGTTGCTATCCAGCCCCTTGAGCAGTCGGGGGCGTCCATCGCGTATCCCGCCGCGAACATAGTGGCCGGTGGCGATCTTCTCGGCCCCCAGCATCTCGGCGTACTCCAGGAACACCTTGAACTTGATCTCGCGGTTGCAGAGGATGTCCGGGTTCGGCGTGCGCCCCGCCTGGTATTCGGCGAGAAAGTGCTCGAAGACGTTGTCCCAGTACTCGGCGGCGAAGTTGGCGGTGTGCAGCCGGATGCCGAGCTTTTCGCAGACGGCCTCGGCGTCAGCCAGGTCGGCCTTGGCGGTGCAGTACTCGGTGCCGTCGTCCTCGTCCCAGTTCTTCATGAACAGGCCTTCGACGTCGAACCCCTGCTCCAGCAGCAGCAGGGCGGACACTGAGGAGTCGACGCCGCCGGACATGCCGACGATCACCTTGCCTGGGGTGGCGGTCATGGGCGCTCTCGAATCGGGTATGGCGTAAATGGGCGGAAATTATACACGATATCAGCGCCGAGCGCCGAGCGCCGAGCGCCGAGCCGCCAAGTTCCAAGGGTCAAGGAGCAAGGGGGCTCGTTACTTTTTACTGTCTACTTGAGCTTCGGCTTGGCCGCTTGGCCGCTCAGCGCTCGTGGATCACGTCCATGGGGTAGAAACGGCTCGCCAGGGCATCACGGACGCGGCGCAGCACCAGCGGGCTGCGCAGGCGGTCTTCCCGGTCCAGTGCCTCGAGCTCCTCCAGGGTCAGCCAGTGCACGGCGAGAATGGCCGGATCCAGCTCATTGCCCAGATGCGCCAGCGCCATGCCGAAGAAGCCGTGGCTGTGGAAGGTCAGGCCGTCCGGAGTGTGGTAGACGTACATGCCCAGGTAGTCGGTGATGCCTGCCTGCCATGCGGTCTCTTCACGGAGTTCACGCAGAGCGGCCTCCTTGATGCGCTCGCCCGGTTCAAGGTGACCGGCTGGCTGGTTGAAGAGGGTCTCGGCGCCGCCACGGTCCTCCTCTACCATCAGAAAGCGCCCGGCGCGTTCTATCACCGTGGCTACGCTGACGTAGGGCTGCCAGCGACTCATCGGCGGCCTCCTCTGGTTGTTCGGCCCCGTCGCGCGCTTGCCGGCGCCCTGCGCGGAGCATTAAGGGTCTCACGTCGCCACTGTCCGGAGAGCAGGCCATCCAGGCGCCAGGGGCCGATGGCCACCCGGACCAGCCTCAGGGTGGGGTGGCCGACGTGGGCGGTCATGCGGCGGACCTGGCGATTGCGTCCCTCGATGATGGTCAGCTCCAGCCAGGTGGTAAGCGGATGGCGTCTTGTGTCCAGGGGCGGGTCGCGTTCGGGCAGCCCGCTCTCGGCCAGGCGCCGCACCTTCGCGGGGCGTGTCTTGCCGTCCTTGAGCGCGACACCGTCGCGTAACGCTTGCAGGGCAGCATCGTCGGGCTGGCCCTCTACCTGCACGCGGTAGGTCTTGGGCTGCTTGTGGCGGGGATCACTGATGCGGTGGATCAGCTCACCGTCGTCACTGAGCAGCAGCAGCCCCTCGGAGTCATGGTCGAGTCGACCCGCCGGGTAGATGCCGGGCACGTCGATGATGTCGGCCAGGGTCGCACGTCGCTCCCGCTCCGGGGTCTTCCGGTCGGTGAACTGGGAGAGCATGCGATAGGGCTTGTGCAACAGGTAAAGGGCGCTCATTCGACCAAGGTCTTGCTACCATGGATTGTCGACAAATCTGACCTCAAGCCTACTCCGTTCCGGCGGGTGAATGCTATACTCCGCGCTCCACTGAACAGACCATACAGGGGAGTTCTCAATGGGGTTCCAGAAAATCGTCCTGCCCGAGGGCGGCCAGAAGATCACCGTCAATGCCGATAACAGCCTGAACGTCCCGAATGAGCCGGTCATCCCGTTCATCGAGGGTGACGGCATCGGTATCGACGTGACACCGGCCATGAAGATCGCCATCGATTCTGCGGTGCAGAAGGCCTATAACGGCGAGCGCAAGATCCACTGGATGGAAGTCTACGCTGGCGAGAAGGCCACCCAGATCTATGATGCCGACACCTGGCTGCCGGAAGAGACCCTGGAGGCGGTCAAGGATTACGTCGTCTCTATCAAGGGGCCGCTGACCACGCCAGTGGGCGGTGGTATTCGCTCCCTGAACGTCGCCCTGCGTCAGAAACTCGATCTCTATGTCTGCCTGCGTCCGGTTCGCTGGTTCGAGGGCGTGCCGAGCCCGGTCAAGAAGCCGGCCGATGTGGACATGGTCATCTTCCGCGAGAACTCCGAGGACATCTACGCCGGCATCGAGTGGAAGGCCGGCACCCCGGAGGCCGACAAGGTCATCAAGTTCCTGCGCGAGGAGATGGGTGTCCAGAACATCCGCTTCCCCGAGAACTGCGGCATCGGCGTCAAGCCGGTCTCCGTCGAGGGCACCAAGCGTCTGGTGCGCCAGGCCCTGCAGTACACCATCGACAACGACCGTGAGTCGCTGACCCTGGTGCACAAGGGCAATATCATGAAGTTCACCGAGGGCGCCTTCAAGGACTGGGGCTATGAACTCGCCAAGGAGGAGTTCGGTGCCGAGCTGCTCGACGGCGGTCCCTGGATGACCATGAAGAACCCGAAGACCGGCAAGGACATCGTCATCAAGGACGTCATCGCCGACGCCATGCTGCAGCAGATCCTGCTGCGTCCGGCGGAGTACGACGTCATCGCTACCCTGAACCTCAATGGTGATTACCTCTCCGACGCTCTGGCGGCCGAGGTCGGCGGCATCGGTATCGCCCCGGGCGCCAACCTCTCCGATGCCGTAGGCATGTTCGAAGCCACCCATGGCACGGCGCCGAAGTACGCCGGCCAGGACAAGGTCAACCCGGGCTCGCTGATTCTCTCCGCGGAGATGATGCTGCGCCACATGGGCTGGGTCGAGGCCGCCGATCTGGTGCTCAAGGGCATGGAGAAGGCCATCGCCAAGGGCGAGGTCACTTATGACTTCCATCGCCTGATGGACGATGCCAAGCTTCTCAAGTGCTCCGAGTTCGGTCAGGCCGTCGCCGACAACATGTAAGTCGCGGTGCTGGACCCGGAGCCCCCGTCCGCCACTCGGCGGACGGGGGCTCTTTGCGTTGCGGCGTCCGGGTTTCGAACAGAGACGGTGAACCCTGCCGGCGTGCTGGCGTCCAATCACGGTTGAGGTGATCGGCGGCATCCGGCTTGTCGAGATGGATAGTGGCCCTTATGTTCAATAGAGACGATGAGTTGGTGTGGCGAGCGGCCATGGTGTCTCCACTGGGGGGCATGACTCGGCCGCCGGGCCCCGAGGAAGATGACGACAACCTGGCGGTGCAGCATGCCGACCCGGAGGTGGCGCGTCCTCCCATGTACAAGGTGGTGCTGCACAACGATGACTTCACTCCCATGGAGTTCGTGGTCGAGGTGCTGCAGACCTTCTTTCAGATGGACAGCGAGACCGCGGTACAAGTGATGCTGACCGTGCACACCCGGGGCAAGGCTACCTGCGGTGTCTTTTCCCGCGATATTGCGGAAACCAAAAGCCATCAAGTCAATCAATATGCAAGAGAATGTCAGCATCCGCTGCTGTGCGATATCGAAGCGGCGGACTGAATGGCATGGTCCACGAGGGATAGCGACGGTCCTGCGTTGAAGGGAGACTTGCAACAGCGCCGTTTGTACCCGATGTTGATGATGCCGGACCATGAATGATCCGACGCAAAGCCCTGGGCGGCGAGAAGGGGACTGCCATGCTGAGTAAAGAACTTGAACTGACCCTGAACACGGCCTTCACCGTGGCCCGCTCCAAGCGCCACGAGTTCATGACCGTGGAGCACCTGCTGCTGGCGCTGCTCGACAATGCTTCTGCGGCAGATGTGCTACGTGCCTGCGGGGCCAATCTCGACAAGCTGCGGTCCGACCTGCAGGATTTCATCAATTCCACGACGCCGCTGATTCCCGAGGATCAGTCGGATCGTGAAACACAGCCGACTCTGGGTTTCCAGCGAGTGCTCCAGCGTGCCGTCTTCCATGTCCAGTCCTCGGGCAAGAGCGAAGTCACCGGCGCCAATGTCCTGGTGGCGATCTTCTCGGAGCAGGAGAGTCAGGCGGTCTACTTCCTCAAGCAGCAGAACGTGGCTCGGGTTGATGCCGTCAACTACATCGCTCATGGCATCTCCAAGGTGGCCGGCCATGGGCAGAGCCAGTCGTCTCCCTCGCCGGAGGCCGAGGAGGCCGAGGAGGGGGCTGCCGAGTCCGGTTCCAATCCGCTCACCAGCTATGCCACCAATCTCAACGAGCAGGCGCGGCTGGGCAAGATCGATCCGCTGATCGGCCGTGACCACGAGCTCGAGCGCGTGGTGCAGATACTGGCCCGCCGGCGCAAGAACAACCCGTTGCTGGTTGGTGAGGCCGGTGTAGGCAAGACCGCTATCGCCGAAGGGCTGGCCAAGCGTGTCGTCGAGGAGGACGTGCCCGAGGTCATCAATGATGCCGTGGTGTACTCCCTGGACATGGGCGCCCTGCTGGCCGGTACCAAGTACCGGGGTGACTTCGAGAAGCGCCTAAAGAACCTGCTGGCCGAGCTGCGCAAGCAGCCCAACGCCATCCTGTTCATCGACGAGATTCACACGGTGATCGGTGCCGGCGCCGCTTCCGGCGGGGTGATGGATGCCTCCAACCTGCTCAAGCCGCTGCTCTCTTCGGGCGAGCTGCGCTGCATCGGCTCCACCACCTTCCAGGAGTACCGGGGCATCTTCGAGAAGGATCGTGCCCTGGCACGCCGCTTCCAGAAGGTCGACATCATGGCTCCCTCGGTGGAGGACACGACGCGCATCCTTAAGGGGTTGCGCTCGCGGTTCGAGGAGCACCATCAACTCAAGTACACCGATGCGGCGCTGGAAAGTGCGGCCCGGCTGTCGGATCGCTACATCAACGATCGCCATCTGCCCGACAAGGCCATTGACGTGATCGACGAGGCGGGCGCCCACCAGCGGCTGCTGCCGCCGGAGGTGCGCGTCGACACCATCGACGTCGATCAGGTCGAGGCGGTAGTGGCGTCTATCGCGCGGATTCCGCCGAAGAGCGTATCCAGCTCGGACCGCAAGCTGCTGGCCAACATCGATCGCGACCTCAAGATGCTGGTGTTCGGTCAGGATGAGGCCATCGACAGCCTTGCTGCGGCGATCAAGCTGTCGCGAGCGGGGCTCAAGTCGCCGGACAAGCCGGTGGGTAGTTTCCTGTTTGCCGGCCCGACCGGGGTGGGCAAGACCGAGGTGGCCAGGCAACTGTCGCATATCATGGGTATCGAGCTGGTGCGCTTCGACATGTCGGAGTACATGGAGCGCCACACCGTGTCGCGGCTGATCGGTGCGCCCCCCGGCTATGTCGGTTATGACCAGGGCGGCCTGTTGACCGAGGCGATCACCAAGCAGCCGCACTGCGTGCTGCTGCTCGACGAGATCGAGAAGGCGCATCCCGAGGTCTTCAATCTGCTGTTGCAGGTCATGGATCATGGCCGCCTGACCGACAACAACGGCCGCGAGGCGGATTTCCGCCATGTGATCCTGATCATGACCTCCAATGCCGGGGTCGAGCAGGCCACTCGGCGTTCCATCGGTTTCCAGACCCAGGATCACTCCACGGACGCCATGGAGGTGATACGCAAGACCTTCTCGCCGGAGTTTCGCAACCGCCTGGACGGCATTATCCAGTTCCATGCCCTGCCTACCTCGGTGGTGCGCAACGTGGTGGACAAGTTCCTGGTCGAACTGCAGGCGCAGCTCGACGAGAAGCGAGTTCAGCTCGACGTTGACGAGGCGGCTCGGGACTGGCTGGCGGAGATGGGCTATGACCCCGACATGGGCGCGCGGCCGATGGCTCGCCTCATCCAGGAGAAGCTCAAGAAGCCGCTGGCCGAACTAATCCTGTTCGGCGAACTGGCCGAGAACGGCGGGGTGGTGCACGTCAGCGTGGAAGAGGGTGAGCTCCAGCTCTCCACGGAGTCGGAGCTGGCCGACGCGCCCTGAGGGGTGTCAGGTGGCCACCATTACACAGCGCCCTGTCTGCGGACGGGGCGTTGTTCATTTAACCTGATAACGGGTGGCCGAAGCCGGCGCTCGAGTCGAGTATCGGGCGCTGCGGCGTGCCAAACCGGCACTCAGCGAGCGCGGTAGACGATGCGGCCCTTGGACAGGTCGTAAGGTGTCAGTTCGACCTTGACCTTGTCGCCGGTGAGGATACGGATATAGTGCTTGCGCATCTTGCCCGAGATATGGGCGGTGACCACGTGGCCGTTCTCCAGCTCGACGCGGAACATGGTGTTGGGAAGGGTATCGACGACGACGCCTTCCATTTCGATATGGTCTTCACGTGCCATATAGGCGGTTCCTCGCTGATGATGACGAAACAGGGCGGCACAGTCTCTCGGCTTCGCCGCCCGTGCCCACAAGATAGCGCGATATTGTGCCGCATGCCGCTCTTCAAGGCAAAGGAAGTCGCTTGCGGCCCCCTTTTATAGAGTAATCATGCGTCGCCAATGGCGGCCGTCGAGCATTTCCAGGGGCCGGAAGGACTGCTTGTAGTTCATCTTGCGGCACTCGCGAATCCAGTAGCCCAGATAGACATGAGGCAGCCCCTCGTCCAGAGCCCGCTGGATCAGCGAAAGTACGGCGAAGGTGCCCAGTGAGCGACGGTCCATTCCCGGCGCCGGGTCGAAGAAGGTGTAGATGGCCGAGAGGCCGTGCTCGAGTTGGTCGAAGGCCGAGACGGCCACCAGCCGGCCGTCGAGCCGGAATTCCAGCAGCCGGGCATAAGCCTGATCGAGGGTCAGGAAGGTGCGGTACTGCTCGTGGCTCGGCGGGTACATGTCACCATCGGCGTGACGGGTACGGACGTAGTGGGCATAGAGTGCATAGTGCTCGGCATCGAAGAGAGCAGGCCGCACGTGCAGCGTCAGATCGGCATTGCGGTGGATCAGCTTGCGCTGGGTACGGCTTGGCGAGAATTCTGCCACCGGGATTCGTACCGAGATGCAGGCGTTGCAGGCATCGCAGTGGGGACGATAGAGGTGACGGCCGCTGCGACGGAAGCCGAGCAGGGCCAGGGCATCATAGACCCCTGGGCCAGGTGACTCCTGGGGATCGAGAAACAGGGTGGTTGCCTCGCGACCTTCCAGGTAGCTGCAGGCATGGGGCACGGTCAGGAAGAAGCGCAGGTCCCTGACCGGCTGCCGGGGGGCATTGCTGCTCAAGGCTGCCATCTCCTCTGAATCGGTGACCCGGTCATGCAATGGTGTCGATTGCGTCAAGGGACCAGGTCGGTGCCAGCGCGCCGTTGTCCGCCTTCCGGCGGTCACTGCCGGCATGACCCAGCCACTGTTCAAGATAGCCGATGAACTCGGTCCGGGCGATGTCCCTGGCTCCCAGGCTGGCCAGGTGGCCGGTGTGCATCTGGCAGTCGATCAGCCGGCCTCCGCCGGCGGCCATCGCTCTGGCGAGCTGCACCAGGGCGATTTTCGAGGCATCCGCCTGCCGCGAGAACATCGACTCGCCGAAGAACACCGGGCCCATGGCCACGCCATACAGGCCGCCCACCAGCTCACCGGCTTGCCACACCTCCAGCGAGTGGGCCGCGCCGAGATGGTGCAGGTGTCCATAGGCTTCACGCATCTCGTCGGTGATCCAGGTGCCGGGTTGGCCATCGCGTGGCGCCGCGCATTCCGTCACCACCCGTTCGAAGGCGGTGTCGACGGTAACTCGGAAGCCAGCGTTGCGCAGCCGCTTGGCGAGGCTGCGCCTGACCCGTATCTCCTCAGGAAACAGAACCATGCGCGGGTCGGGGCTCCACCACAGGATAGGCTGGTCATCGCTGAACCACGGAAAGATGCCGCGGCGATAGGCGGCCAGCAGCCATTCTGGCGTGAGGGCTCCGCCAGCGGCCAGCAGGCCGTCGGGATCACGCAGGGCAGACCCAACGGGCGGAAAGCCCACGGACCGGTCGGATAGCCAGGGGAGCATGAATAGCGTCTTCCTCGTTGACGATCCACCCAGTCTGCCGCGCACCAGGCTGGGGCTCAAGGCATGCGGGCCCTGTGATGGCGGGCACTTGCTCGGTATGATTGAACGTAATGAAATCCGGAAGACGCCATGTTGGCGCAAGGGGGATGGCCGCTTGAGTGTCAAGAAGAGGACCACGTCGCGTCGGGTGACGGCGGCGAATGCCAGGGAAACGGCGAAACGCTTCGGGCTGCGGCTGCAGGGCTCAGCCCGGGAAGGGGTAGTGATCTTGTTGCTCGCCGCCTGTGTTTTCCTGCTGTTGGCGCTCTACAGCTTCCATGCGCAGGACCCCGGCTGGTCGCGCAGCGGCCCTGAAACCGAAGTCGCCAACTGGATGGGGCCGATAGGTGCCTGGCTTGCCGATGTGCTCTACTCGCTGTTCGGCGTCAGTGCCCTGTGGTGGCCCGGCATGCTGGGGGTTGCCGCCTGGTGGCTGATTCGCTCGCGTCAGGTGCGCTTCGAGTGGGATGCCACGGCCCTGGCAGTGCGCTGCGGAGGTCTGGTGTTGCTGCTGCTGGGGTCCACTTGCCTCGGAGCGCTGCACTTCTATCGTCCTGATGGCCCCTTGCCCTATTCCACCGGCGGCATCCTCGGTGAGGGGCTGGTCGGGGCCTTGCTACCACTGGTGGGCACGGGCGGTACCGGCCTGCTGGCGGTAGCCGCCATGCTCTGTGGCTTTCCCTTGTTCACCGGGCTCTCCTGGCTGACAGTGATGGATGAGCTGGGCCACCGCAGCCTGCTGGTGTGGCGCTGGATGGCCGACCGTTTCGGCCTGGTGCGCGAACGACGTGCCGATCGGCGTGACCAGGCCCGGGAAGATAACGAGTCATCGGTCGCCGAGGCCAATGACCGGGAAGCAGATGACGTCTCGCCCGACACCAATCCTCGCCCGCGTTGGTGGCAGCGCCTTCGAGGAGGCCGTCGTCGAGAGGGTGAGTCGGTGCTGGCCGCCGACGGTGTTTCGCGCCGCGAACCCGGCTTCGGCAACGATGGCGAGACCGACATTCCCTGGGAAGTCCCCGAGCGTACGCCCTCGGCCAAGAAGCCCGAGGCAGCCTATACCGCCCAGGTGTCGCGCCAGGTCGTGGAGCCGCGGGTAATGATCACCCCGCAGGGGGAGCAGCGGAGGCCCGCCTCCTCGCCGCCGGCTGACACCACGATGCCTCAGGGCCCAGGCGAAGTGACGCCGGATGCGGGCAACACTCCCGATGCTCCCTCCATGACTGGCAAGTCACCCGGACTTCGCCGAGAAGACACCGACGAGGGAAGGGCTCACCGAGTACCGGAAACGGTGCCCGAACCGGTGCTGCCCGATGATGACGAGGAGTTTTCCGCCTGGCAGAGCCCCACCCTGAGGGCATATCGTGACGAGACGAGCCTCGATGGGCCTGCCGAGACGACCCGGGACAGCGACCAGGCCAGTGAAGAAGGCGATCAGGCCGATGCGCCACCGGTCCGCGCCTCATCGGGGGGCTCGCCGGCAGCAAGTGAAGGCGTCGTGGACGATGCGGTGGACACGACCGGCCAGCGGGATTCTGGGGTTGCCCCCCCGGCGCCCTCATCGGAAACAGCGCCGCAGGTGGCAACCGCTGAGCAGGGGCGCGAGGCCGCCGATGCCCCCGAGGGCCCCGCGCTGTGGACCGTTGAGCACCTGCAGAGTCAGCGACCGGTGCTCGACGGATTGCCGGAGCCCGATGGCGAACTGCCCAGCCTGCGTCTGCTGACCCCGCCCCAGCCCCAGCAGCGCAACTACTCCGAGCAGCAGTTGGCCGAGATGGCCGAACTGCTGGAGACGCGTCTGCGCGAGTACGGGGTCAAGGCCGAAGTGGTCGAGACCTGGCCGGGTCCGGTGATCACCCGCTTCGAGATCAAGCCGGCGGCTGGCGTAAAGGTCTCCAAGATCAGCAACCTGGCCAAGGACCTGGCGCGTTCGCTGATGGTCAAGAGCGTGCGGGTGGTCGAAGTGATCCCCGGCCGACCGACCGTGGGTATCGAGATTCCCAATCCGCACCGGGCGATGATCCGCCTGCGCGAGGTGATCGACTCCGATCGCTACCAGCAGGAGGCCTCGGCGCTGACCCTGGCCTTGGGTCAGGACATCGGCGGCGGCCCGGTGGTGGCCAATCTCGGCAAGATGCCCCACCTGCTGGTGGCCGGCACTACTGGCTCCGGGAAGTCGGTGGGCGTCAATGGCATGCTGATCTCCATGTTGCTCAAGGCGACACCCAGCGAGCTACGCATGATCATGGTCGACCCCAAGATGCTGGAGTTGTCCGTCTATGATGGCATTCCTCACCTGCTGGCGCCGGTAGTCACCGACATGAAGGAGGCTGCCAACGCGCTGCGCTGGTGTGTGGCCGAGATGGAGCGTCGCTACAAGCTGATGGCGGCCATGGGCGTGCGTAACATCGCCGGCTTCAACGGCAAGCTCGACGAGGCCGAGCGGGCCGGTGCCCAGGTGGCCGACCCGCTCTGGGAGCCCCAGCCCTGGGAGATGCACCAGTCACCCCCTGTGCTCGAGAAGCTGCCCTACATCGTGGTGGTGATCGACGAGTTTGCCGACATGTTCATGATCGTCGGCAAGAAGGTCGAGGAGCTGATCGCGCGGCTGGCTCAGAAGGCTCGTGCCGCCGGTATCCACCTGATACTCGCCACTCAGCGTCCCTCCGTGGACGTGGTTACCGGCCTGATCAAGGCCAACATCCCTACCCGCATGGCCTTCCAGGTCTCCTCTCGGGTCGATTCGCGTACCATCCTTGACCAGGGGGGCGCCGAGAACCTGCTGGGTCATGGCGACATGCTCTACCTGCCCGCGGGTTCCGGCATGCCCACCCGCGTCCACGGCGCTTTCGTCGATGACGACGAGGTCCACCGGGTGGTGGAGGACTGGAAGCGGCGCGGGGAACCGGAGTACATCGACGAGATACTCTCGGGCGGCGTTTCCGCCGAGGCGCTGGTCGGCCTGGAATCCGACGGCGGCGCTGATGACGGCGCCGAGCAGGATGCCCTCTACGACGAGGCGGTAGCCTTCGTCACCGAAAGCCGCCGGGCGTCCATCTCGGCGGTGCAGCGCCGTTTCAAGATCGGCTATAACCGGGCCGCGCGATTGGTCGAGTCCATGGAGGTGGCAGGAGTGGTCTCCACCATGGGCACCAACGGTGCGCGTGAGGTTCTGGCCCCGCCGCCGGTGGGCGACTGACGCGCGGCAACCTTGCAGCAATGATGGAAGCCACGGCGGGGATGCAACCCGCCGGGATGCACCGGGTCCGAGTGACATCAAGCCATGATGGATCCGTCCAGGGAGACAGAGACGATGACAGTGAAGAAGATTCTCGCCACGCTGACCATGACCCTCGCCATGCCGATCTCGGCCCTGGCCAGCGAGGGGGCCGAGCGCCTGGCAGATATTCTCGAGCCGCTCGAGACCTATGTGGCGGACTTCGAGCAGCAGATCCTCGATGGCAGCGGCCAGCGCCTGCAGGAGGCCCGCGGCCGGATGTGGCTGTCGCGTCCCGGCCAGTTCCGTTGGGAAGTGGATGCTCCCTACGAGCAACTGGTGGTCTCGGCGGGCGAGGAGGTCACCCTCTACGATCCGGACCTGGAGCAGGCCACGGTGCAGGCCCTGGACCAGCGAGTGACCCATACTCCCGCCCTGCTGCTGTCCGGCAGTGCCGACGAGCTGACCGGCAGCTACGACGTGACTCGTCGCCAGCAGGGCAGCAGCGAAACCTTCACCCTGGTACCCAAGGATGCCGAAACGCTGTTCGAGGAACTGCAGATGACCTTCCGTGGTGAGGCGCTGAGCCTGCTGCGGATGACCGACAGCACCGGGCAGCGCACCGCCATCGAGTTCGACAACGTGCGCATGAACGAGCCGCTGGACGACCGTCATTTTGTCTTCGAGATCCCCGACGACACAGACGTGATTCGCGACACGCAGTAAAGCGCCGAGCTTAAAGCACCGAGCCGCCAAGCTGTCCGGTGGCGAGTGGCAGGCGTTGAGGCAATGAATGAGTGCCCCTGTCGGATGTCTGGTCCGGCGGGGGTTTCTTTTGGGCTAGATTATCCTGCTTGGCCGCTTGGCCGCTTGGCCGCTTGGCCGCTTGGCCGCTTGGCCGCTTGGCCGCTTGGCCGCTTGGCCGCTTGGCCGCTTGGCCGCTTGGCCGCTTGGCCGCTTGGCCGCTTGGCCGCTTGGCCGCTATGCGCCCTCGTCCGCCTCGACATCCAGCTGCTCCCGCCAGGCCATGAGCTGGCCGTAGCGCTTCTCCTGGCCATATTCCGTGGGCGTGTAGAAGTGCTGGTGGGGGACGGCGGTCGGCCAGCAGTCATGGGCGCTGCCGGCGGGATAGCCATGAGGCTCGTCATGTGCATAGCGGTATCCCAGGCCATGTCCCAGGGATTCCATCAGCTTGGTGGGCGCGTTGCGCAGGTAGGTGGGCACCTCCAGCTGCGGCTGCTCCGCCACGAAGGCCTTGGCCTGCTTCCAGGCCCGGTCGATGGCATTGCTCTTGGGCGCCACGGCGAGATGGATGGCGGCGTGGGCGATGGCACGCTGACCTTCGTGGTCTCCCAGGCGCAGATAGGCATCCCAGGCGGCCATCACCAGAGGGAGGGCGCGCGGGTCGGCGTTGCCCACATCTTCCGACGCAATGGCCGCCAGGCGACGGATCACGTCGAGCGGGTCACCGCCGCCTTGCAGGAAGCGGGCGATGTAGAGGAGGGCGGCGTCCGTTCGCGAGGAGCGTACGGACTTGTGGATCGCCGAGAGCAGGTCGTAGAAGTGGTCGCCCTGCTTGTCGAAGGCGCTGGCCTGGTGGCCGAGGACATCTTCCAGTGCCTGGCGAGGCAGACGCTCACCGTCACCCTCGGCCACGGTGAAGTCACAGGCAGTCTCCAGCAGGCCCAGGGCGCGGCGAGCATCGCCGGCGGCGGCTCGAGCCAGCAGCGCCAGCACCCCGTCATCCACGTGGATGTGCCGGCCGCCCAGGCCGCGCGTCTCGTCGCTCAGAGCCCGTAGCATTACCTCCACGAGTTCCTCCTCGGTGAGCGACTTCAGCACATGCACTCGTGCCCGGGAAAGCAGCGCCGAGTTGACCTCGAAAGAGGGATTCTCCGTCGTTGCGCCGATCAGTGTCAGCAGTCCCGATTCCACATGGGGCAACAGGGCGTCCTGCTGGCTCTTGTTGAGACGGTGGATCTCGTCGAGGAACAGCAGGGTGGGGCGCTCGCGGGCCTGCCTGTCACGGGCACGATCGACGGCGGCACGGATCTCCTTGACACCCGCCATCACCGCCGAAAGGTGCTCCAGGTGCGCGCCTGACACCTCGGCGAGGATCTCGGCCAGGGTTGTCTTGCCGGTCCCGGGGGGTCCCCAGAGGATCATCGAGCGCACCACGCCGCTCTCGGCCATGCGCGCCAGCGGCTTGCCAGGGCCGACCAGCGCCTGTTGCCCTACATAGTCCGCAAGCTGGCGCGGGCGCATGCGAAAGGCGAGCGGGGCGGTCTCATCGGGCGTGTTGCGCTGGAAGAGATCCATTTCTGACTCCTTGGCTCGGGCCTGGTAGAGTGGATTTGTCGCAGGCAATAGGACCTTGGGTGACAGGCGGAATTCCTTCCGAGGGGCTAGCCTGAGTCAGATCTTCCTTGCCCGAGGCGTCATGCCTCGCTGAACTGCACTTGCCGCGATGAATCTAATGAGAAAGCCTTCTGCGGAACAATCGCAACAGAAGAGGAGACTTCCGTCATGCCCATGCTGAAGCAGTTGCGCCAGGATCATGCCAACATGGCGCGCATGTTGCACGTCCTGCAACTCAAGCAGAAGTCCTTGGCTGCCGGCGAGCGTCCCAACTTCCAGCTGGTCCGGGAAGTCGTCGATTATATCCTCGACTACCAGGAAGGCTTCACGCAGCCTCTCGAGAAGGTCTGCACCGAACGCCTCAAGGAGCTGGATCCCTCGAGTGTCGAGGTCACGGAACGTCTGTCCAAGGATTATCGCGCGTTGCAGTCGCGGCTCAAGCAACTGTCCAACGACCTCGACATGATCCTGATGGACGCCGTGGTGCCGATGGACCGCTTTGCCGAGGACCTCAAGGCCTATCTCGAAGCCCACCGGGCCTATCTGCGAGATGAGCGTGAGCTGCTGTTCCCGCTGATCCGTGAGAACTTCAACGACCAGGACCTCGAGGCCCTCGCGGCGGCGCTGCCGGAGGGCGCCCAGGCCCAGCTGGAGCGGCTGCAGGAGGCTTACCCCGAGCTCTATGCCGAACTGAGGGATGCCCCCGAGCCGATGACCTGACCGCAGTGCCTTCGATACCGGGATGGCATTTCGGCTCCGTCCCGGGTCTGGGGTAGAATGGCCGCCATTCCGAGAAGCGGCCAATTCTTCACCATGTGCCTTTCATCCCGAATTCCCAGCGCAGTGATCTTCCCGACCCGCCCGAGCCACCTGGCCCTGCGGTGTCGGGTTCTAGGCTGATGGCGGGTCCGATCCTGGTCTTCGATTCCGGCGTCGGTGGGCTGTCGGTGGTGCAGGCGCTGCGTCGACGCCTGCCCGAGGCCGCCCTGGTGTATGCCTGTGATAACGCCATGTTGCCCTATGGCCAGCGCGAGGATGCCTGGCTGGTGCAGCGGATCCGAGCTGTCTGCGAGGCCGCCGTGGCGTCCAGCGGCTGCAGCGCCCTGGTGGTGGCGTGCAATACCGCCAGCACCCTGGCGCTGGATGTCCTGCGCGAATGCCTCGCGATTCCCGTGGTCGGTACTGTGCCGGCCATCAAGCCGGCGGCCCGCATGAGCCTCACCCGCCATATCGGGCTGCTGGCGACCAGTGCCACCGTGTCGCGCCCCTATACCCTTCGGCTCATCGAGGATTTTGCTGCCGACTGCCGGGTGACCCGGGTCGCTGCGGATGTCCTTGTCACCGAGGCCGAGCGCCTGGTGGTCGGTGAGTCTCCTGATCAAGCGACCCTGCGTCAGGCGCTTTCTCCACTGTGGGACGATCCGGAACTGGATACCGTGGTCCTGGGCTGTACCCACTTTCCGCTGCTGGGTCCGTGGCTGGTTGATGCGGCACCGCGTCAGGTGGCCTGGGTCGATTCCGGGGACGCCATCGCCCGCCGGGTAGCTCAGGTAGTGCCGGCGCTCGCGCCTCGCCGGGGTGAAGAACCGAGTTTGGTCACCGCGCGCGATGTACGCCTGGGCAGGGGGCTGGTGACCTTCGGCTTTGCCGCCCCAAGGCTGTTGCAGCTGGTCTGAGTCAACCCAGCCTGTCGTTACCGCCACTATCATCTCGATCCCGTCTTTTTTTACTCAGGAGCCGCCGTGGCCATCCCCGTTGTCGATCCCGCCCGCTATGACCAGCAGCTCGAGGCCAAGCGCGAGCGCATCAGCCGTGCTTTTGCGCGCTTCGCACCGCCGACGCTCGAGGTATTTCCCTCGCCACCGAGTCACTTTCGGCAGCGCTGCGAATTTCGCCTTTGGCACGAGGGGGATGATCTCTTCTATGCGATGTTCGAGGTCGATCCCGAGGACCCGACACGCAAGACGGTGGTCCGCCTGGACCAATACCCGGTGGCCAGCCGGCAGATCAACGAACTCATGCCGCGCCTGCTCGATGCCATCCGCGACAACGATCTGTTGCGCCGCCGGCTCTTCCAGGTGGAGTTTCTCACCACCCTCTCCGGCGAGGCACTGGTTACCTTGATCTACCACCGTCGGCTCGACGAAGCCTGGGAGATCGAGGCTCGAGCCCTTCAGCAGACACTGGGTGTCATGATCATTGGCCGTGCCCGCAAGCAGCGCCTGGTACTGGAGCGTGACCATGTCTGGGAGCACCTCGAGGTAGACGGCGAGTCGCTGGTCTACCAGCAGGTGGAGAACAGCTTCACTCAGCCCAACGCCGAAATCTGTCGCGCCATGCTGGCCTGGGCTCGGGATGTCACCCGCGAAAGCCAGGACGGCGATCTGGTGGAGCTCTACTGCGGCAACGGTAACTTCACCGTAGCGCTGGCCGGCAACTTCCGGCGAGTCCTTGCCACCGAGATCTCACGTACTTCGGTGGCCAGTGCCCGGATCAACCTGGAGGCCAACGGTATCGGCAACGCCGAGGTTGGCCGCATGTCGGCCGAGGCGTTCTCCCAGGCCCTGAAGGGTGAGAAGGGGGGGCGCCGAGTGGCCGAGATGGCCCTCGATGACTATGCCTTCTCCACGGTGCTGGTCGATCCGCCTCGGGCGGGTCTCGATGAAGAGAGCTGCCATCAACTCAGCGACTATGCGCGTATCGTCTATATTTCATGTAATCCCGAGACCCTGGCCGACAATCTCGAGACGCTGTGCCGGACTCACGATATCCGGCGTTTCGCGCTTTTCGACCAGTTTCCCTGGACGCATCACTGTGAATGTGGGGTCCTGCTCGAGCGGCGTGAGGCACCCGTCACGGGCTGACATGACCGGCTCGATGTCAAGCGGCGATGCGCAACCCACATGCTCCATGAGCGAAGGGCCATGTGGCTGGGGTGAACTCGGTAAGTGACGTAAGCTGGAAGGCGATGCGGCCAGGAGGCCGCCACGTCAAGTTCTCCCGGCCGCCTCGGGCGGCCGCAGGTAGCCGAGGTGATGGATGCAACACGTCGCACACGAGGAGACCCGTCAGGATCTGCTCAAGCAACTCGAGGAGCGGCTTCAAGGCCGTCTGGACGAGGCCAAGGCCGCCCAGGTCAGTGCTTTCGCCCGCCACTTCTATGCCACGGTACCGCTCGATGACCTGGCCGACCGCCGGCTCGACGACATCTATGGTGCCACCCTCTCCGTGTGGCACTTCCTGCAGCAGTTCGACCCGGACGATCCCAAGGTCCGGGTGTTCAACCCCGATTTCGAGCAGCATGGCTGGCAGTCCACGCATACCTTCATTGCCGTTCTCCATGAGGACATGCCCTTCCTGGTTGATTCGGTCCGTATCGAGCTCAATCGGCGTGGCATGACGGTTCATGCCATTCACAATGCTGTCCTGGCGACGGAACGCGACAGTCAGCATCGGCTCGAGCGGGTCACTTCGACTCATCAGAACGATGCTCCGCAGGGCCGAGAGTCGCTGATCGCCATCGAGATCGATCGCCACTCGGATTCGGCGCTGCTCGAGGAGATCGAGACGAGCCTGCAGGACGTACTGGGCGATGTGCGCATTGCGGTGGCCGACTTCGAGCCGATGCGTGAGCAGGCTCGTGCCGCGCTAGCGGAACTCGAGAGCTCGCGCCCGGAGCAGGTCGAGGCCGAGGACCACGCGGAGGCCATCGCTTTCGTCGAGTGGTTGCTGCACGATAATTTCACCTTTCTCGGCTATGACGAGTATGTCGTCCACGAGGCCGAGGGGCGACAGCGCCTGGACCGCGACGAGGAGAGTGTGCTGGGCGTGTTCCGTCTTGATCAGCCGCGCTATCGCGAGCGTATCCGCACCGACCAGGGGATCGAGGGTGACCACTACGTGCTGGTGCCTCAACTGCTGTCGTTCGCCAAGAGCGCCCATCATGCGCGGATCCATCGCCCGACCTATCCGGATTACATCTCGATCGATCGCTATGATGACCAGGGCCGGGTGATCGGTGAACGGCGCTTCCTCGGCCTGTTTACCGCTACCGTCTACAACGAATCGCCGCGTAACGTGCCGATCCTGCGCCGCAAGCTCAAGACGGTGATGGATAACTCCGGCTTCAATCCCAAAGGCCACAACGGCAAGCACCTGCTGCACATTCTCGAGGTCTATCCCCGTGACGACCTCTTCCAGATCGATACCGACGAGCTGACCCAGACCGCCCTGGGGATCCTCGACATGCGCGAGCGGCGACGGGTGCGGCTGTTCATCCGGGAGGACCGCTCCGGCAGGTTCTACTCCTGCCTGGCCTTCGTGCCGCGTGACGTGTTCTCCACCGAGCTGCGCCTGCGCATCCAGGACCTGCTATGCGAAGAGCTCGATGCCCACTTCGGTGACTTCAACACCTACCTGTCGGAATCGGTTCTGGCCCGCATCCAGTTCATCCTGCGCTTCAAGGGGGATCAGCCGGCGGACTACGACCTGCGACGCCTGGAAACCAAACTGGCGCAGCTCGCACGCAACTGGCGCGACGATCTCCAGGGCGCGGCTATCGAGGGATTTGGCGAGGAACAGGCCAATCTGCTGATGGACCGCTTTCGCGATGCCTTCCCCGCCAGCTATCGCGACGACTTCTCTGCGCGTACCGCGGTCTACGATCTGCAGCACATCAGCGAACTAGATGAGGGCAGCCCATTGGCGCTCTCCCTCTATCGGCTGGTGGAGGAGGAAGGCAGCGGGGTCAACCTCAAGCTTTTCCACCGCGACCAGCCCATCCCGCTCTCCGATGTGCTGCCGATGATGGAGAATCTCGGGTTACGGGTGATCGGCGAACGCCCCTACGAGTTGCAGGCGCGCGATGGCAGCTACTGGATTCACGATTTCGATCTCGAGCACCACACCAGCACCGAGGTCAACCTCCAGGAAATGCGGGGGCCCTTCATCGAGGCCTTCCAGCGCATCTGGAACCGGGACGCGGACAACGATCCCTTCAACCGACTGATCATCGGCGCCAACCTGGACTGGCGCGAGGTGGCGATGCTGCGAGGCTATGCCCGCTACCTCAAGCAGATACGCTTCGGTGTCTCCCAGAACTACATGGCCACCACTCTGGTCAACCACCCGGAGATCACCCGTGAGCTGGTGACGCTCTTCGAACTGCGCTTCGATCCGGCCGAACGCCCGGCGGAAGGCGAGATCGAGGCGTGCACGACGCGCATCATCCGGCTGCTCGACGATGTCGCCAGCCTCAATGATGACCAGTTGCTGCGCCGCTACACGGAACTGATTCAGGCGACCCAGCGCACCAACTACTACCAGCCGGGGCCTGATGGCCAGCACAAGGATTATATTTCCTTCAAGATGGAGCCCTCCCGGGTCACCGGCATGCCCAAGCCGCGGCCGGCCTACGAGATCTTCGTCTGCTCTCCGCGAGTGGAGGGGGTGCACCTGCGTGGCGGCAAGGTCGCGCGAGGCGGTTTGCGCTGGTCCGATCGCTTCGAGGACTTCCGTACCGAAGTGCTGGGCCTGGTCAAGGCACAGCAGGTCAAGAATGCGGTGATCGTGCCGGTGGGTGCCAAGGGTGGCTTCGTGTGCAAGCGCCTTCCCGAGGGCGGGGATCGCGATGCCATCCAGAAGGAGGGCATCGCCTGCTACAAGACCTTCATCCGTGCCCTGCTCGACGTCACCGACAATCGCGTGGGTGGCGAGATCGTGCCGCCGAAGGATGTGGTGCGCCACGACGATGATGATGCCTACCTGGTGGTGGCCGCCGACAAGGGCACCGCAACCTTTTCCGACATCGCCAACGAGATCTCCCTCGAGTACGGCCACTGGCTGGGCGATGCTTTCGCCTCGGGCGGGGCCAACGGCTACGATCACAAGAAGATGGGCATCACCGCCAAGGGGGCCTGGGAGTCGGTCAAGCGCCACTTCCGCGGCCTGGGGCTGAACACCCAGCAGGACGAGTTCACGGTGCTCGGCATCGGCGACATGGCGGGTGACGTCTTCGGCAACGGTATGCTGCTCTCCGACAGGATCCGCCTGGTGGGAGCCTTCAACCACCTGCACATCTTCGTCGACCCGACCCCGGACGCGGCGTCGAGCTTCGCCGAGCGCCGGCGTCTGTTCGACCTGCCGCGCTCAAGCTGGGAAGACTACGATACCCGCCTGATCTCGGAGGGCGGTGGAATCTTCAAGCGCTCGGCCAAGACCATTGCCATTTCCAAGCAGATGAAGACGCTGTTCGGTATCAAGGAGGACAAGCTCGCCCCCAACGACCTGATCCGCGCCATGCTCAAGTCGCGGGTCGACCTGCTGTGGAATGGCGGTATCGGCACCTACGTCAAGGGCAGCGAGGAGACCGATGCTCAGGTGGGGGACAAGGCCAACGACAGCCTGCGTATCGATGGCCGTGAACTGCAGTGTCGCGTCATCGGCGAGGGTGGCAACCTCGGCTTCACCCAGCGCGGTCGCATGGAGGCGGCTGCCCGGGGCGTCCGCGTCACCACCGACTTCATCGATAACGCCGGCGGGGTCAACTGCTCCGACCATGAGGTCAACATCAAGATTCTCATCGACGAAGTGGTCAAGCGCGGTGACATGACCGAAAAGCAGCGCAATCAGCTGCTTGCCGACATGACCGGCGAAGTCTCCGACCTGGTGCTGCTGGACAACTATCGCCAGACCCAGGCCCTGGATCTCGCTGAGCTTCTCTCCCGTCAGGGCATCGGCCCCTTCCGGCGTTTCATCAGCGAACTGGAAGCCGTGGGTCAGATCGATCGCGAGCTGGAGTTCCTGCCCGACGACGAGGTGCTCAAGGAGCGTGCCGCTAACGAGCAGGGAATGCTGCTGCCCGAACTCTCGGTGTTGATCTCCTACGCCAAGAGTGTGCTCAAGGGCGACCTGATCGCCTCGGACGTTCCCGACGACCCGACCATCGTCAAGTTCGTCGAGCGAATCTTCCCCGCGGTGCTGGTCGAGCGCTACAAGGAGGAGATGTACGATCACCGCCTGAAGCGCGAGATCGTTGCCACCCAGGTGGCCAATGACCTGGTCGACCATATGGGCATCGTCTTCGTGCGCCGGCTGATCGATTCCACCGGCGCCGATCGTGCCACCATCGCCCGCTCCTACGTGGTGGCGCGCGACAGCTTTCAGCTGCCACTCCTCTGGGAGCAGGTCGAGGCGCTGGATAATCTGGTGCCGAGCGCGGTGCAGTACAGCGTGATGCTTGACCTGATGCGCATGCTGCGCCGGGCAACTCGCTGGTTCCTGCGCAACCGTACCGGCATGAGCACCCGGGATGCCATCGACTTCTTCGCCCCTCGCCTGGCACAGCTGCAGGAGAATATCGGCGAGCGCTTGCGTGGCGAGGAGTACAGTGCCTGGGAAGTTCGCCGCAACGAGCTCACCGAGGCCGGACTGCCGGAGGCTCTGGCCGCGACCGTGGCGGCCGCCGGGAGTCTCTATGCAGCACTCGGCATCATCCAGACGGCACGCCAGACCAACGAGGATCCCCAGCGGGTGGCCGAGGTGTACTACGAGATCGGCGATCGCCTGGAGCTGCCATGGATGGTCCAGCAGATTACCGCGCTCAAGGTGCGCGATAGCTGGCAGGCTCAGGCACGCGAGACCTTCCGCGACGACATCGATCGCCAGCAGCTGGCGCTGACCACCAGTGTGCTGGGCATGGAGGACGGGCCGAGCGACTCTTCGGAGCGGGTGGAGCAGTGGCTCTCGCTCCACCATGGCATGCACCAGCGCTGGTGCCGCCTGCTCGAGGAAGTGAGCAGTGGTACCCATGGCGGCTTCCCGCTCTTCGCGGTGGCCGTGCGCGAGCTTGTCGATCTGGCCGAGAGCAATCGCGAGACCTGATCGCTCTGCCGTGCCCATGGCCGTACACACGACCCCCCGCCAGCGGCGGGGGGTCGTGTTTCAGGGGCGGTTATCCGGCATCTTTCAAGGCAGCAGTCACAGCAGGAAGAGCGTGGCCAAACCCAGGAAGGCCATGAACCCCACCACGTCGGTCACCGTGGTCAGGATCACCGATCCCGAAAGGGCGGGGTCGATGCCAGAGCGCTTCAGCATCAACGGGATGACGATACCGGCGACGCCGGCGGCCAGCATGTTGATCACCAGGGCGGCGGCAATGATGACGCCGATGGCGATGCTGCCGAACCAGAGCACCGCCAGCACGGCTACCACCAGCGACCAGAGCACGCCGTTGAGGGCCGCGATACCGATTTCCTTGCGCAGCAACCAACTGCTGTTGGTGCGGCTGATCTGGCCCAGCGCCAGGCCGCGGATCGCCAGGGTGAGGGTCTGGCTGCCGGCAATGCCGCCCATGCTGGCCACGATGGGCATAAGCACGGCGAGGGCCACGATCTTGTCCAGGGCATCCTCGAAGCGGCCGATCACCCAGGCGGCGAGGAAGGCGGTGATCAGGTTGATGCCAAGCCAAACGGCGCGTCGCTTCGCGCTGGGCATCACCGGCGCGAAGAGGTCCTCCTCCTCGTCCAGGCCGGCCATGTTCATCAACGCCTGTTCGGAATTCTCGCGGATCACGTCGACGATGTCGTCGATGACGATGCGTCCGAGCAGCAGGCCCTCCTCGTCCACCACCGGTGCGGAGACCAGGTCGTGAGTCTGGAAGAGGGTGGCCACCTCTCGGGTATGCATGGTCACCTGGATGCTGTCCACGTCGCGGTCCATGAGGTCGGCGACGGCCATGTCGGGGTCGTTCGATACCAGGCGGGCCAGCGGCAGCACCCCCACGAAGAAGCCGTTACGGTCGACCACCATCAGCGAATGGGTATTGTCGGGGACTGTCTCCTTCCAGCGCAGGAAGCGCCTGACCGTCTCCAGGCTGACGTCGGCGCGCACGGCGATGGTATCGGTGCGCATCAGGCGACCGGCGCTGTCTTCCTCGAACGAGAGGGTTTCCTGCAGTCGGCTGCGCTGCAACTCGTCCATGGAGCGCAGCATGTCCTCGGCCACCTGCTGGGGCAGGTCCTCGAAGATCTCGGCGAGGTCCGTCGTGTCGAGGCTGGACGTGGCAGCAACGATCTCGGCATGATCCATGTCGTCGAGCAGGGTGCTGCGCACCTCGTCGTGCACGTGCAACAGGACCTCGCCGTCGACCTCGCCCGGCACCCGCTCCCACAGCTGGATGCGTGCCGCTGGGGGCAGTGATTCCAGCAGCAGGGCGACTTCCGCCGGCTCCAGGTCGGCCAGTACGTCGTCGACGGCATCGAACTGCTCGTCACCCAGCGCCCGGTGAATGCGCGAGAGGCGGTCCTCGAGGGTTTCAGTGGTATCGGCCATATGGGGCTCCCTGGCTGCGGCTGCACGGTCCAATAGGCCGTGATCCTAATGATATTGCCCACAGTAGACCACAGAACGGCCTCAGGCTGCCGTCACGGGGCCTTTCATCACCCTGCCAGGGATACGACGGCATCGTTTCCCGTCCTCGGCACTGCTATACTCCTGCGCCCGTCCGATATCCTGTCCGGAGCCGTCATGTATTCGCTCGCTCGTTCGCTGCTGTTTCGCCTGGACGCCGAGACTGCTCACGGGGTCGCCCTGAAGGGGCTCGACATGGCCGATCGCCTTGGCCTGGCGGGGAGAGTCGGCGGCGGCCGAGTCGAGGATCCGGTGGAGCTGATGGGGCTGCGCTTTCCCAACCGGGTCGGCCTGGCCGCCGGACTCGACAAGAATGCCGACCATCTCGATGCCCTGGGGGCGCTGGGTTTCGGCTTCGTCGAGGTGGGTACCGTGACGCCGCGACCCCAGGAGGGCAATCCTCGGCCGCGGTTGTTCCGCCTGCCCGAAGCCGGCGCCATCATCAACCGCATGGGCTTCAACAACGCCGGGGTGGATCACCTGGTCGCCCGGGTGCGGGCGAGCCACTACGACGGGGTGATTGGCATCAACATCGGCAAGAACCTCACCACGCCGGTGGAGCAGGCAGTGGACGACTATCTGACCTGCCTGCGAAAGGTGCATGGCCAGGCGCACTACATCACGGTGAACATCTCCTCCCCCAATACGCCGGGGCTGCGAAATCTGCAGTTCGGCGAGCACCTGGATGCGCTGCTCGGTGCCTTGCGCGAAGAGGGCAGCCGGCTCGATCGTGAGGCCGATCGGCGCGTGCCCCTGGCGGTCAAGATTGCCCCGGACATGAGTCCGGAGGAGATCGGCCTGGTCGCACGCAGCCTCGAGGCCAATGCCATCGACGCGGTGATCGCCACCAATACTACCGTCTCCCGCGAGGCGGTGGCGGGGCTCGAGCATGCCGACGAGCAGGGAGGGCTCTCAGGTCGTCCTGTATTTGAGCCGTCGAACACGGTGATCCGCGAACTGCGTCGCCGGCTCCCCGACATGCCGATCATCGGCGTGGGGGGCATCGACAGCGGCGAGGCGGCGGTTACCAAGGTGGCGGCCGGCGCCGATCTGGTGCAGCTCTATTCGGGCTTCATCTATCGCGGGCCGGCGTTGGTTGGGGAGTGCGCCCGGGCGCTGCAGGCAACCACTAAAAAGCCCATGGCGTGACCATGGGCTTGATATGTTCGTCATCACCTCTGACGATGGGTCTCTGACCCGGACTATTAGGGAGTCACATCACCATGGGGTTCTTGTGTATGCCGGAGACTCCCGTCATTCCGGACCATTGATCCCCACGACCTTCACGCCAACCGCTCATCCAGTATTCGCGTAGATTGATATCCTGACTGGGACAGTCATCGCGGGAACGACCTGATAGACCCGCCTTGTACCCATGAACATAGGCACGCTGGAAGCGATCACGTTTCTGTCGTTTCATTGGACTACCTCTTGATGAAGGTACCGATGAATAACCAGTCGTGAGACCGGATTCATATTACCCAGGCGACATGGGTCTGTGCAGCAACAGCGCGCTGCACGACGACTCAAGGCCCACTGACAAAAACGCATGCGTCATTCAGTAGCTACTCCCTCATTGATAGCCCAGGATAACGCCATTTGTCGACCGATGATTTGTAACAAGGCATTCACCTGTCCGTCACGCCCTCACTCCCGGCCAGGTACCACGCAGATGGAACTTTCATGACTGAACTGCACTGCCCTGATTCACTGGATTTCCTGGCCACCTGCCCGCGAGGCATCGAGTTGCTGCTGGCCGACGAGCTTGCCGCCCTGGGTGCCGTGCCCGGAAAGACCACGGTGGCCGGGGTTCACCTGCGCGCGAGCCTCGAGAGCGCTTACCGCATCTGCCTGTGGTCACGATTGGCCAACCGGCTGGTGCTCTGTCTCACGCAAGATGAAGGCGTCGAGACCCCCGAGGCACTGCGTGCTGCCGCCGCGGCCATTGACTGGCAACGCCATCTCGCCCCGGGGGCGACCCTGGCGGTAGATTTCCATGGCCGCGCCGAGGCGATACGCCATACTCGTTTCGGTGCCCAGACCGTCAAGGACGGGGTGGTGGACCGTCTCCACGCCGAGGGACGGACGCGCCCCGACGTCGATACCCGGCAGCCGGACCTGCGCCTCTATGCTCATCTTCACCGTGGTCGTCTAATCCTGGGCGTGGACCTCTCGGGTGACAGCCTTCATCGCCGTGGCTACCGTCGCGATGTCGGGCATGCGCCGCTCAAGGAGAACCTGGCCGCCGCCCTGCTGGTACGCGCCGGCTGGCCGGCGCTGGCTCGCGAGGGCGCGCCGCTGGTCGATCCGCTGTGCGGTGCCGGCACGCTTTTGATCGAGGCCGCCATGATGGCGGCCGATATTGCCCCTGGCCTGGCCAGGGAGCGTTTCGGCTTCCACGGCTGGGCGGGCCATGACGAGCACAGCTGGCGGGAACTGCACCGCGAGGCCGAGGCGCGGGCCAGCATCGGACGCAAGCGCTGTCGCTCGCGGCTTTACGGCTTCGACGAAAGCCCGCCGGCGCTGGCAGCGGCCAAGGCCAACGCCATGCGTGCCGGCGTGCCGGCGCTGATCGAGCTCGAAGGCGCCTCACTGGCCGGGCTTGAACGCCCCACAGGGCTGGCCGACACCCCTCACGGGCTGGTGGTGACCAATCCGCCCTACGGCGAGCGCCTCGGCGAGCTTCCCGAACTGGTGCGCCTCTACGGCCAGCTCGGCGAGCGGGTCAAGGTGGCCTTTCCCGGCTGGCTGCTGGCGGTCTTTACTGCCAACCCGGACCTCGGGCATCGCATCGGGTTGCGGGCGCACAAGCAGTACTCGCTGCGCAACGGCCCCCTTGAGGCCAAGCTGCTGCTGATGGTCATTCCCGAGGTCGACGAGTCTCGGTCCGTGGAAGATGCCCCCTCGCGCTCCGAGGGGGCGCAGATGTTCGCCAACCGACTGGAGAAGAACCGCCGGCGGCTGAAGAAGTGGCTGAAGAGCAGCGGCGAGAGCTGCTACCGGCTCTATGACGCCGACATGCCCGAGTATGCCCTGGCCATCGACCTCTATGGCGACCGCGTGCACGTGCAGGAGTATGCCGCCCCGAAATTCGTCGATGCCGCTCAGGCCCAGAAGCGACTGTTCGAGGCACTCGGGGTGATTCCCGACGTGCTGGGCGTCGACCCCGGCAGGGTCGTGGTCAAGCGCCGCGAGCGGCAGAGCGGCAAGGCACAGTACCGCAAGCAGGGAGCCAGCGGTGAGCGCTTTGAGGTGCGCGAGGGGCCGGCACGGCTATGGATCAACCTGCGCGACTACCTGGATACCGGCCTGTTCCTCGACCACCGGCCCGTGCGGCGCCTGCTCGGCGAGATGGCTGCCGGCAAGCGTTTTCTCAACCTCTTCTGCTATACCGGGGTTGCCACGGTCCAGGCGGCCCTGGGAGCCGGAGAGCAGGGCGGAGCCAGCGAGAGCGTCAGCGTCGATCTCTCCAACACCTACCTGGACTGGGCGCGGGACAACTTCGCTCTGAACCGGCTGGACCCCGGGCGCCATCGGCTGGTGCGCGACGACTGCCTGCGCTGGCTGGAGACCGCCGGCGGCGAGTTCGACCTGATCTTCCTGGACCCGCCGACCTTCTCCAACTCCAAGAAGATGGCCGATACCCTGGATGTCCAGCGCGATCAAGGTCGGCTGGTGCGCCTGGCCATGGCGCGCCTGGCGCCGGGGGGAACCCTGGTCTTCTCCAACAACCAGCGGCGCTTCACACTGGATGAGGATCTCACCGAGCAGTTCCAGGTGGAGGATATCTCGTCGAGGACCTTTGACCCCGATTTCCAGCGCCGCCCGGGCCTGCATCATTGCTTCCTGATTCGCCATCGGGAGGACGTATGAAACGTCAAAGGAAAGACGCATGATCGAGCTGAGACTCTACACCACCCTGGGCTGCCATCTCTGCGAGCAGCTGGAAGCGCTGCTGGCGACCTTGTGCGATGAGCGGTACCGGCTGGAAAGGATCGAGATCAGCGACGACGATGGCCTGGTTGCACGCTACGGAGTGCGAATCCCGGTCTTGGTAGACGAATCAGGGGGAGAACTGGATCGGGGTATGGAACCCGACCGCCTGGCCGGCTGGCTGGCGTCACGCGGCTGGCTGGACGAGACGGCGTGGGAGACGCTGCGACGTCGGCTAGCCGGCGAAGCCGAGCCACGCGAGGCGAAGGGCGCCGTGATACGTGGCGGCCGGCGTTATCTGGGTTGACCCGGCTTCGCCGGGAGGCGGCAAGGCGCAAGCGACAAGGAAAACCCTTGCCTGTAGCAGGGCTAAACTAATCGCATACTGCCTTGCAGCTTGCAGCTTGCAGCTTGCAGCTTGCAGCTTGCAGCTTGCAGCTTGCAGCTTGCAGCTTGCAGCTTACGGCTCGAGCAGCGATAGCTGAATGACGGCTTCCCGGCCTTGTTGGCTCTCGTCCTCCACCTCCAGCACCTTGCGAAAGCCCCGGGAGCTCAGGATGGTGGTCTCGTCGGCCAGCCACATCATGGCCTGGTTGTGGTCATCGGCCAGGCGATGCTTCAGGCCGCCGAACTGGGTGCCGATCTGCCCCCAGGCGCGGCTGAATATCCAGTCACCGAACATGTCCTGATGGACGTGCACCAGCACATAGTCATGGTCGGTTTCCCAGCGGATAATCACGGCAGCTCCCGAGGTAGAAGGCGCCACAGTCCTGCGACGCTCAAGTGGTAGTTGGCGGTATTGTAAGGGCTTGGGCACACTGGACAAGTTGAATCGCCAGTCAGCCGGGAGTCCGTCATGAGAATTATCGTCGATGCCAACGTGCCCGCTGCCCAGGCCTGCTTCGGAGAGCTGGGCGAGGTGGTCCGCCTGCCGGGGCGCGAGATCGATGCCGCCGCGCTGCGTGAGGCCGACGCCCTGGTGGTTCGCTCTATCACCCGTGTGGACGAAGCCCTGCTGGCCCATGCCTCACGGCTGCGCTTTGTCGGGACCTGCACCATCGGCACTGACCACGTGGACGAGCGGGCCCTGGCCGAGCGGGATATCGCCTTCGCCAGCGCCCCGGGCTGCAACGCCGAGGCGGTGGTGGACTATGTGCTGAGCAGCCTGGCGACCCTGGCCGAGCGACAGGGCTGGCAGTTGACCGAGCGTCGCGTGGGCATCGTCGGCGTGGGCAACGTGGGCGGGCGCCTGCTGGCGCGCCTCTCGGCCATGGGCGTCGACTGCCTGGCCTGTGATCCGCCCCGCGTGGCGGCGGAAGGCGCGGAGGGGCTGGCCGGCTTCGTGGACATGGACACCCTGCTCGACGAGTGCGACGTGCTCTGCCTGCATACCCCGCTGGTGACCGAGGGGGCCCACCCGACCTGGCACCTGTTGGATGCCCAGCGCATCGCCGCCCTGGCCCCGGGCAGCGTGCTGCTTAACGCCGGGCGCGGCGACTGTGTGGATGGCCAGGCGCTGCGTCAGCGGCTGGCGGGGCAGGGTGACATCACGGCGGTGCTCGACGTATGGGAGCAGGAGCCTGCCATTGACAGCGGCCTGGCGGATCTCGCCGCCATCGCCACGCCGCATGTCGCCGGCTACAGCCTGGACGGCAAGCTGCGCGGCAGCCACTGGATCTATCGTGCCCTGGCCCAGCATGTCGGCTTGCCGGCGCGCCTGACGCTTGCCGACCTCGCCCCCCCGCCCCCGGTCAGGCGTCTGGTCCTGGACGCCGGCCTCGGCCCCGAGGAGGCGCTGCGCCTCTGCCTGCGTACGGTATACGACGTACGGCGCGACCATGACAGCCTGCACCGCGAGGCCCGTCGCCAGGGCATGGAGAATGGCTTCGATGCCTGCAGAGCGGCCTATCCGCTGCGTCGGGAGTTCGCGGCCCTCGAGATCGTGCTTCGCGAAGGGGCCCGGGAACTCGCGCCGCTCATGAAAGCCGCCGGCTTCCGGGTGAGGGATGGAGTGAAAGGCGAGCTATAAGCGCGGAGCAGCAAGCAACCCCGAAGGCTGCAACCTTCGGGGTTTGCTCTTGCTGAGTCAGGACTTAGCTTTTTGGCCGCTTGGCCGCTTGGCCGCTTGGCCGCTTGGCCGCTTGGCCGCTTGGCCGCTTACTCCCGGTATGCCGCTTCCTTGAGGGCACGGATGCGATCGTCGAGGGGCGGGTGGCTGGCAAAGAACCGCTCCATCAGCGAGCGCGTCTGGCCCTTGGTAATCGCCATGGCACGCAGGGTATCCGGCATCTGGTCCGGCATCTCGGTCTCGGCCTTGAGGCGGGCCAGGGCGTTGATCATGGCGCCGCTGCCGGCGAGCTGGGCGCCGGCGCTGTCGGCGCGATACTCCCGGAAGCGCGAGAACCAGGCGACGATCGCCGAGGCGATCAACCCGAAGACGATCTCGGCGACGATCACGACCGCGAAATAGCCCAGAAAGCCCAGGCCGCCTTCGCCGTCGCGCCGCAAAAAGCTGTCGACCAGCTGCGCGACCACGCGGGCAAAGAACATCACGAAGGTGTTGAGTACCCCCTGGATCAGCGCCAGGGTGACCATGTCGCCGTTGGCGACGTGGCCGATCTCGTGGGCCAGCACCGCGCGCACCTCCTCGGGGCGCATCCGGTTGAGCAGGCCGGCTGAGACCGCGACCAGGGCGTCGTCCTTGTTCCAGCCGGTGGCGAAGGCGTTGGACTGCTGCGCCGGGAAGATGCCCACCTCCGGAGTCTTGATGCCGGCGTCGCGGGCCAGCTCCGCCACGGTGTCGACCAGCCACTTCTCGGTGGCATTGGACGGCGTCTCGATGATCACCGTGCCGGTACTGCGCTTGGCCATCCACTTGGAGATGAACAGCGAGATCATCGACCCGGCCATGCCGAAGATGAAGCAGAAGATCAGCAGTCCTGTCATGTTCATGCCGTGGGACTGTAGATAGGACTCCAGTCCCAGCAGGCGCAGGGTGATGCTGGCCACCACGATTACCGCCAGGTTGGTGCCCAGGAAGAGCAGGATTCGCATCATTGTCGGAAAACTCCGGTCGTCGGGAAGGGGGTGCCGCGATCAGCGGCGTGCAGAAGCTGTTGCTTAGATACGGTCTTGCCCGCCGGGTTTCAAGCGGCGGGCAGAAAGGACGTGCGTCGCTCTACTGGCGGTAACGCGACAGGAAACGGGCGAATCGGTCCAGGGCGTCCTCCAGCTGGTCGGCCCAAGGCAGGGTGACAATGCGCACATGGTCGGGGTCGGGCCAGTTGAAGGCCGTGCCTTGCACCAGCAGGATCTTCTCCTGCAGCAGCAGGTCGAGTACCAGCTGCTGGTCGTCCTGGATGTTGAACACCTTGGGGTCGAGCCGCGGAAAGGCGTAGAGGGCGCCCTTGGGCCGGGTGCAGCTGACCCCCGGGATGGCATTGAGCTTCTCGACGGTGATGTCGCGCTGGGCGAGCAATCGCCCGCCGGGCAGGATCAGGTCGTTGATCGACTGGTATCCGCCCAGTGCGGTCTGGATGGCGTGCTGGGCCGGCACATTGGCGCACAGGCGCATCGAGGCGAGCATGGTCACCCCCTGGATGAAATCGGCCGCACGCTGCTTGGCGAGGTGGCCCGAGAAGATCATCCAGCCGGAGCGGAAGCCGGCGCAGCGGTAGCTCTTGGAGAGCCCGTTCAGGGTCACCACCAGCTGGTCCTCGCCGGCCAGTGCCCCGGTGGAGACATGCTCGACACCGTCGTAGAGGATCTTGTCGTAGATCTCGTCGGAGAACACCACCAGGTTGTGTTCCCGGGCGACCTCCAGCAGCTCGCGCACCACCGCCGGCGGGTACACGGCGCCGGTCGGATTGTTGGGATTGATGATCACGATGGCTCGGGTGTGAGAGGTAACCTTGGCACGGATGTCGGCCATGTCAGGTGCCCAGTCGGCCTGTTCGTCGCACAGGTAATGCACGGCGTGTCCGCCCGAGAGGTTGGCCGCCGCGGTCCACAGCGGGTAGTCGGGGGCCGGGATCAGCACTTCGTCGCCGTCGTTGAGCAGCGCCTGCATGGCCATCACGATCAGCTCGGAGACGCCGTTGCCGATATAGATGTCCTCGATGCCGACGCCGGGTATCTCCTTGCGCTGGCACTCCTGCATGATCGCCTTGCGTGCCGAGTAGAGCCCCTTGGAGTCGCAGTAGCCCTGAGCGGTGGGCAGGTTGCGCATCACGTCCTGAAGGATCTCTTCCGGCGCCTCGAAGCCGAAGGGGGCGGGGTTGCCGATGTTCAGCTTGAGGATGCGCTGGCCTTCCTCTTCGAGTCGCTTGGCATGTTCGAGCACCGGGCCGCGGATGTCATAGCAGACGTTCTCGAGCTTGTGCGATTTCCTGATCGGGGGAGTGTCCATGGGCGCTGAGATCCAGTGATGTCGGTGTGCCGCCTCTGCCGGGGCGGGCGTCGTCTCGGGGGTATTGCCGAAGATTATGCGGGCTCGGCACCGTTGCCACCAACCTCGTCGACGGCGTCCGGTTCAGGCTCGGCCGGGATGTCCGCCGGGGTCTCCAGGGTCAAGCGGCCCAGCTTGCCGTCACGCAGCTCGTGGAGCAGCACCTCGGCACCGCGGTGCAGGTCGACCTCGCCCCCGGGACGCAAGCCACCGCGCTTGCCGGCGATCTCGGCGAGTATCGCATGGCCGTCGAAACCGGTCAGGGCGAGCAGGTCGATCCGTGTCGGACCGTCGGCCTCGACCCTCTCGGCCTCGGGGTGGGGAGCGTACTCGGGCAAGGTCTTGAGCTTGTAGCGCGCCTTGAGGGCCTCTGGGTAGCGCCTGGCCAGTTCGGCGGCGGCAACCACGGCGACCTCCACGTAGTCGATGGCGGTATCGCGAATGGCTCCGCTTGTGGCCAGGCGGTGGGCGCTGGCCTGGTCCTCGATCTTGGGCCACAGCACGCCGGGGGTGTCGGTCAATGCCACGCGACCACCGATGCGCACCCTCTGCTGGCGCTTGGTCACCGCCGGTTCATTGCCGGTCTTGGCGATAGTGCGTCCGGCCAGGCCGTTGATCAAGGTCGACTTGCCCACGTTGGGAATGCCCATGACCATCACCCGAACGTCGCGGTCGGCGCGAACCTGGCCGGCCAGCTCGTGGCACAGCCTGGGAATGCGCTTGAGTTCCCGGGCGTTGGTGGTGGTTACCGCCAGGGCGCGCATGTCGTCCTGGGCGTCGAAGAAGCCGACCCACTCGCGGGTTCGCTCGGGGTCGGCGAGGTCGGCCCGCGAGAGGATCTTCAACACCGGCTTGTGGCGGGTCAGCTCGGCCAGCATGGGGTTGGCGCTGGAGTAGGGCAGGCGGGCGTCGAGTACCTCGATCACCACGTCGATCTCCGGCAGCGCCTCGAGGATCTGCCGGCGCGCCTTGTTCATGTGTCCCGGGTACCAGCCGAGCATCGAGCCTCTCCTGCATGCGCTTGAATGAAAATGGCCGCCCATCATAGCAGATGGGCGGCCGTCTCAGGGGAGGGCGGTCACGGGCCGGGACTACTCCCCGGCGTGGAACTGGATCGCCACCGAATTGATGCAGTAGCGCAGCCCGGTGGTCTCCTGGGGGCCATCCGGGAATACATGGCCCAGGTGGGCATCGCAGCGCGCGCAGGTGACTTCGGTGCGCTGCATGCCGTGGCTCGCGTCGGTCTGCTCCGTGACGCAGCCCGGGGTGAAGGGACGATCGAAGCTGGGCCAGCCGCAGCCGGCCTCGAACTTGTGCTCGTTCTCGAACAGCGGGGCGTTGCAGCACACGCAGTGGTAGATGCCATGCTCATCGCTCACGTGGTAGTGGCCGCTGAAGGGCGGTTCGGTGCCTTTCTGGCGAGTGACACGGTACTGCTCGGGCGTCAGCTGCTGCTGCCATTCAGCATCGCTTTTCTGGATCTTGCTGCGCATGGCCTCTCTCCTCGTCCTGGAGCCGGGTGCGGGCCCGGCGCGTGTAGCCCCTATTCTGACATCAACTCGGGTGGGTGTTTCCAGTCACGGAGCAGCATCGGTCACGCGATATCAACGCCGGGGGAGAGAGGCTTGACAGCTTCCCGGACGCTGGGTAATATTCGCCGCACCTCGACGAGACGAGCCATTGCGTCCCATTCGTCTAGTGGTCCAGGACACCGCCCTTTCACGGCGGTAACAGGGGTTCGAACCCCCTATGGGACGCCACTCGACTCATCAGGTACCGGAGTGCGGGAATAGCTCAGTGGTAGAGCATCGCCTTGCCAAGGCGAGGGTCGCGAGTTCGAATCTCGTTTCCCGCTCCATCTTCCTACGGGAAGCTGGGTACGGAGGTCAGGCAAGCGAGGGTCACGAGCTGGAAGGCCAGCCCCGTCGAATCTCGTTTCCCGCTCCAGGCTACGACAGCTTATGCGTCCCATTCGTCTAGTGGTCCAGGACACCGCCCTTTCACGGCGGTAACAGGGGTTCGAACCCCCTATGGGACGCCACTTCCGGTATTGTCAGTGCGAGACCTGCGGGAATAGCTCAGTGGTAGAGCATCGCCTTGCCAAGGCGAGGGTCGCGAGTTCGAATCTCGTTTCCCGCTCCAACTTCTCACGAGAAGTTGGTCACGAGCAGGAAAATCGAGGGTCGCGAGCTGGAAGGCCAGCCCCGTCGAATCTCGTTTCCCGCTCCATATCGACCCTCCTTTGTGTCCCATTCGTCTAGTGGCCTAGGACACCGCCCTTTCACGGCGGTAACAGGGGTTCGAACCCCCTATGGGACGCCACCCTTTCGCATCACCTTCGCACCCCTCTGCTGTTCCCTCGGGGCCCTCCCTCCCGTGGCGGCGACTTGAAGTTACTCCTTGGCATCGCCATCATTCTTGCTCTTCATAGAGACTCCTCCTTTCCACTGGATCGCTCATGGCCGAACCGGCACTCTCTATCCGTGGCCTGACCAAGGTCTACGGCAATGGTTTCCACGCCCTGAAGGGCATTGACCTCGACGTCGCCGAGGGCGACTTCTACGCCCTCCTGGGGCCCAACGGCGCCGGCAAGTCGACCACCCTGGGCGTGGTCTGCTCGCTGGTGCAGAAGACCGCGGGTCGGATCTCGATCTTCGGGATCGACATCGACCGGGACTTCGCCCGTGCCAAGTACCATCTCGGCGTGGTGCCCCAGGAATTCAACTTCAACCAGTTCGAGAAGGTGATCGACATCGTGCTGGCCCAGGCCGGCTACTACGGGATGTCGCGGCGCGAGGCACTGCCTCGGGCCGAGGAGCTGCTGCGCGACCTGGGCCTGTGGGACAAGCGCAACGGCAGCGCGCGGATGCTCTCGGGTGGCATGAAGCGACGCCTGATGATCGCCCGAGCCTTGATGCACCGGCCCCGGCTGCTGATCCTCGACGAGCCCACCGCCGGCGTGGATATCGAGCTGCGCCGTAGCATGTGGGAATACATGCGCCGCATCAATCGCGACGAGGGCACCACCATCATCCTCACTACCCACTACCTGGAGGAGGCCGAGAGCCTGTGTCGCAACGTCGGGATCATCAACCACGGCGAGATCATCCGGAACACCAGCGTGCGTGACCTGCTCGCCGAGCTGGATACCGAGACCTTCCTGCTCGACCTGGCGCACCCCATCGAGGCTGCCCCCGAGGTGGCGGGCTTCGAGGTGAGCCGGGTCGATGCCGCCCAGCTGGCGGTAGTGGTGCACCGCGGCCAGCGCCTCAACGATGTCTTCGAGGCGCTCAGCGCCCAGGGGCTGGAGGTCATGTCGATGCGCAACCGCGCTAACCGGCTCGAGGAGATGTTCGTCTCCATGGTGGAGCAGGGCAACAGCGACAAGGCGGCGGCCGAGGCAGCGGAGGCACGCGCATGAACCCGACCCAGATCGCCATCGCCCTCTGGACCCTGGTGCACAAGGAGGTCAAGCGCTTCACGCGGATCTGGCCGCAGACCCTGCTGCCGCCGTCGATCACCATGACGATGTACTTCATCATCTTCGGCAACCTGATCGGCTCGCGGATCGGCGAGATGGACGGCTACAGCTACATGGACTTCATCGTCCCCGGGCTGATCATGATGGCGGTGATCACCAACAGCTACTCCAACGTGGCCTCGAGCTTCTTCTCGAACAAGTTCCAGCGTTCCATCGAGGAGATGATGGTTTCGCCGATGCCCAACTGGGTGATCCTCACCGGCTTCGTGTTGGGTGGCATGGCCCGAGGCCTCGGTGTGGGACTGATCGTCACCGGGGTGTCGCTGTTCTTCACTCGCATCGAGGTGGCGCACCCGCTGCTGACGGTATTCGTGGTGGTGCTCACCGCGGCGCTGTTCGCCATCGGCGGCTTCATCAACGCTCTGCTGGGCAAGAAGTTCGATGACATCTCCATCGTGCCGACCTTCGTGCTCACGCCGCTGACCTATCTCGGTGGGGTCTTCTACTCCATCTCGCTGCTGCCGGCCTTCTGGCAGGGGGTGTCGATGCTCAATCCGATCCTCTACATGGTCAATGTCTTCCGCTACGGTTTCCTGGGCGTTTCCGACATCCCCGTGGGCTGGGCGCTGGCCGCCATCCTGGCCTTCATCACCGTGCTCTTCGGGGTGGCCCTGTGGATGCTGGAGCGCGGCAAGGGCATCAGGAGCTGACATGGCGCATTACCGACCCGATACCCTCGAGCACGCCCCGCTGGGGCGCGAGGCCGCCTATCCGGAGCACTACGATGCCGGGCTGCTCTTTTTCATCCCCCGCGCGGCCAACCGGGCGCCGCTGGGTATCGAGGAGGGCGCCTTGCCCTTCGTCGGCGAAGACGAGTGGCACGCCTTCGAGGTCTCCTGGCTCAACGCCCGGGGCAAGCCCATCGTTGCCGTGGCGCGCTTTCGCCTGCCGGCGGACTCGCCGAACCTGATCGAGTCGAAGTCCTGGAAGCTCTACCTCAACGGCTTTAACCAGACCCGTTTCGAGAGTCGCCAGGCGGTCATCGACACCCTGGAACGCGACCTGGTGGCGGCCGCCGGTGCGCCGGTCTCCGTCGTGCTGTTCGACGTCGACGACGAGGCGCTCTCGCCACGTCGCCTGCCCGGCGAGTGCCTGGACGACCTGGACATCAAGGTGACCGATTACACGCCCAGCGCGGATCACTTGATGGTGGGGGAGGAGGTCCTCGAGGAGACGCTGCACTCCCACCTGCTCAAGTCCAACTGCCCGGTCACCGGTCAGCCCGACTGGGGCAGCGTGCTGATCCGCTATCGAGGTCCGCGGCTCGATCGGGAAGGGCTGTTGCGCTACCTGATCGGCTATCGTCAGCACCAGGACTTCCACGAGCATTGCGTGGAGCACATCTTCATGGACCTGATGGCGCGGGCCCGCCCGGAACGCCTGCTGGTGCTGGCGCGCTACGTGCGCCGTGGCGGGCTGGACATCAGTCCCTGGCGCGCCACCCCCGGCGAGCACCCGCCGAAACCCCTTCGCCTGGCCAGGCAGTAGGGGCCGGCACGACAGTCGGGTGGTCAGCTGGTAAAGTCTCGAGAAGAATTCTCGTCTGACCATCGCCAAGGGAGGGACTCAATGGACGCGCTGACGCTGCTGCATGAACGCAGCTCCATGGGCAAGCTGATGGGGCCGCCGCCGAGCCCCGAGCAGTTGGAGGTGATCTACCGGGCGGCCCTGCGGGCGCCGGATCACAAGGAGCTGCGCCCCTGGCGCTTCATCGAGTTCTCCGGCGAGGGGCTCTCGCGCCTCGGCGAACTGTTCGCCGAGGCAGAGTTCCGGGAGGATCCCCACGTGGGCGACGCGGCCCTCGATGCCGCGCGCAAGAAGCCGCGGCGTGCGCCGATGATCATTGCGGTGATCGCCAAGGTCACGCCCGACATCCCCAAGGTGCCCAAGATCGAGCAGGTGATCTCCGCCGGCTGCGCGGCCCATGGCGTCCTGCTCGCCGCCCATGCCCAAGGGCTCGGTGCCATGTGGCGCAGCGGCAAGTACGCCTTCGATCCCACGGTGCACAAGGGCCTGGGGCTTGGCGAGGAGGACGAGGTGGTGGCCTTTATTTATCTCGGAACGCCGGGTGGGCGCCATAAGCCGCTACCGAACCATGATATGGACGACTACGTGGAGCGCTGGGACTGAGCGATTGGTGATCCCTCTTCAATCGCCCGCCATACTGGGTGCCACTCTTCCATGTGGAGCACGCCTGCCTGGACGCTTGCCATGATCCATCGCTACCTCCTGATCCCCTTCCTCATCCTGCTTGCCCTGATCCTCTCGGGTTGCGCCAGCCTGTCGGAGGGCGAATGCCGCACCGCCAACTGGCAGGAGCTTGGCCGAATCGATGGCTCGCAGGGCCAGCCGCGCGCCCGGCTCTTCGAGCACGCCAAGGCCTGTGCCGACTATGGCATCCGGCCTGATGCCGAGGCTTACTACCGGGGCAGGGAGTGGGGGTTGTTCGACTACTGTACCCCGGCCAATGCCTATCGGCAGGGACGTCGCGGGGCAACCTACCAGGGTGTCTGCCCGGCACTGCTCGAGGGCAACTTCCTGGAGAGCTACCGCCAGGGCCTGGTCATCCACGAGGCGGAGAGCGCATTGGAGGACCTCGAGCGCCGGATCCAGCGCGTCGAACATCGACTGGACGACGAGGAAATCGCCAACGACAAACGCCAGGCGCTCTACCACGAACTGAGAAGCCTCTATCGCGACTATCGTTTCCGCCAGCAGGAACTGCTGCAGCTCGAGCGGTATCACGGGCGCTACGGCCGCCTGCGTGCCCAATAGCACCGAGCCCACCATGCCTGGAGCCGAATCATGCGAGAGATCGGTATTTCCCATCCGCGATTGCCACTGCCCGCTCCCGGCCAGGAGGACGATCCGCACCAGTTCCTTTCCTGGCTAGGTGAAGCGATCCCCATGGTCCCTGCGTTGGGCATCCGCGAGATGAGTCGCGATGGCGACTCCCTAACCTGGACGCTGTCGCTTACGCCCAGCCTGAACGACAAGGGCACCGGCTTCGGCGGGGCGCTCGCGGCCCAGACCACACTGCTGGGCTGGTGCTGGACCACCCTATGGCTGCGCCGTCACGGGCTGACCCGCGACGTGGTGGTGGCCGAGGCCACCCAGCGTTTCCTGGCCCCGGTGACCGGTGACTATCGTCTGGTCTGCGTGCCTGCTACCGAGGATGCCACCGCGAGGCTGGCGGAGCGTCTCGAACTTCGTGACAAGGGGCGGATCCCCCTGGTGCAGCGACTCTGGTGCGCCGATATCCTTTGTCTTGAAGCTCGCGGCGACTATGCCGTTCTGCCTGCCGGTTGAGCCGGCGATGAGGAAAACCGGCTTGCAGTCGCTTACTTAAGCCGTTAGTATACGCGCCGTTCTGGAGGAAAAAGCCTACCGCGCCCAAACGGCCTGGATATGCTTTCGAATCGAGAATCACAACGTGGAGGGGTGTCCGAGTGGTCGAAGGAGCGCGCCTGGAAAGTGCGTAAGCCGAAAGGCTTCGAGGGTTCGAATCCCTCCCCCTCCGCCACGAATATCGAGAAAGCCGCTGAGCAATCAGCGGCTTTTTTCTTTTTTGAGGTTTTGCCAAGGTCACGCGCTTGATCTTCCGCTTGATGCCTGTGACGAGGACGTGCCCCTCACATCATCAAGGCCCGGTTCGGGTAAAGGTGCAGCCGGGAGATTGATGGGGTTTCAGTGCAATGACGCAACCCTTGGGGGACATCGTTCGACCAAGAGCAGGAATCGTCGATTGCAAGTTCTGGATACCTCATGCCGCTCTGGGGCTGCGCGCGGGCCAGACCTCGAGTACTCCAGCGACGAGCACGATGGCACCGCCCGCCATCTCGACCCCGGTCAGGGTCTCATCGGCGAAGAGCGCCGCGGAGACCGCCCCCACCAGCACCTCCGTCATCAGCAGGATGCTGACGCGAGCGGGCTCCAGCCGGACCGCCGCCCACATCAGCCCCACCAGGGTCAGGCCCCACCATAGCCCCCCCGTCAGCAGTGCCAGCCCCGTCATCGTGACGACCTGAGGCGAGGTGAGGCTCGGCAGCGGCTCAAGTGTCGGCGCCAGAACGAGTGCCGTCACGGCCGCGCCGAGGGCGAAGACGAAGGTGGAGGGCAGGGCCGTGAGTGTGGATCTGGCGCGGATGCCGGTGGTGGAGAATGACCAGAGGATGCCGCCTATCAACGACATCCACTCTCCTGCTCCACGGGGCAGCGGGAACGTGCCGTCAGCGCCCAGCATGATGGCCAGCCCCGCAAGGCCAAGCACGATGGCCACGATGCGCAGGCCTGGCGTCGGCCACCCCATCAGATAGCGGCCGATCAGCGTGCTCCACACCGGGCTGAGAAACCACAGCAGAATGATGATCGCGACCCGTCCGTAGAGAAAGCCGATCGAATAGAGCGCGAAGGCCGCACCGCCCAGGGCGATAGAGACCAGGACAATGGGCGGGGTGCGGACCAGTTGACGGCGATCTCGAATCGCGGCGGGCAGGAGGATCGCCACCGTGGCGGCGGTGATGGCGGCTGTCCCCCAGGCCCCCGCCAGGCCCATCTCCCCCAGGGCGCGAACCGGCAGCCAGTAGACTCCCCAGAGGACGCCGGTCGCAAGCACGATGGCGGAGGCGAGAAACGTGCGCTGATCAGGTTGCATGAGGCATGACCTTGCTATTGCGTGAGGGCGGGTTGTGGGAAGAGTGCTCGCCATTGTCCCGATCCAGGCGTGTCATGCAATGCCCTTGCGCTACCCGGCGAGCCTGGAAAGGCCAGTTCCTGGTGAAGCGCAACGGCTCGGCAATGCCACTGGCCAGGGCCATGCCAGCGCACACCTGCCAGGCAACGCGAGCAATGCCCTCGCCGTCGGCATACCACAGCGTCCTGCGCTGGTCCCTGAGCAAGTACACTGCAGTCAGTGGTGCATTGACCGCCAGCAGCTCGTCCAGCTTCACCCCCTGCTCAGACTCGAGGTCGTCTGTTTGAGCAGCATTCCCGTCAGGAGGAAACTTTACTGGCAAGTCATGAGGCAACCATGCAGAGGACCGCCGCCCTATCTGCCCCGAAACCGTGAGGCCAGGGCGTATAACGGCGACCGGTAGACATCGCCTGCGGGCGAGAGGGGCATGATCCTGCGCGAGGTGGTGTGCCATGTATTGTCGCTCGGCATGTACCTCTCCGCCTACCTAGAGGTACTATCGAGCGGGGTAGACCGACAGGATGAAGAGCAAGCATCCCGATGGCAGGAAGGAACGGCTGCGTGACGAGCGTATCTATCGCGGTAAGTGGACCGATCCGCCACACCTCAGCCGCTACAAGCTGGGCAGCGGATATGAGTTCGGTGCCGGCAAGACGGTGAGAGTGGTGCAAGTCGAGCCATGAGCGATGGAAGCCGGGTGGGATCTGAACCTGGTCGTAAGAAGCCGCAACGCTGCGCCCGTCAACGCCGAAATCGGCCGAGTGGCGAACCAGCGAGGATGAAAAGGGATCTCCCATCATGACGCAAGACCGGTTGTTTCCCGCCTCAGCCATGCCGGACAGTGACTGGTGGCATACGCTCTGGCCGGATCCTGACAGGGTCGTCAGGGCCTTGTGCATCGAGCCGGGGATGAAGGTCGTCGATCTCGGCTGTGGAGATGGGTATTTCACTGCTGCCATCGCTCGGCAAGTGGGTAAGGGGCATGTCGTCGGTTTCGATATTGATCCTGTCATGCTTGAACAGGCACAAGCGGCGTGCGAGGGGATGTCGAATTGCAGCTGGCTGCTCGGGGATGCCATGACGCTGAGCCGTTTGCTGGCCGCGCCGGCAGACTATGTACTGATCGCCAACACCTTTCACGGCGTACCGGACAAGACGGCACTGGCTCGCGAAGTTGCTGCGGCTCTGAAGCCCGATGGCCGCTTGGCCATCGTCAATTGGCATCCCCTGCAGCGGGAGCAGACGACCGTCCTTGGACAGCCGCGAGGCCCTAAAACCAGCATGCGCCTGTCGCCGGAACAAACCCGCACCGTGGTCGAGCCCGCTGGCTTCAAGCTGGAGAAGAGAGTGGAGCTGCCTCCCTACCATTACGGGGCCCTTTTCACGCGTATCGTTGATGCGTGAGTCGCCAGGCTATATTTGCAGCTTTCGGCACGTTTAAGGGATGAGGCGATGCGCCTTCGGTTCATTTTGCGTCTATTGTTCATCCTGCCCCTGATAATGCTGACCGGCTGCGGGGAGACCCCCACTGGACGCTCCCAGTTGGTTCTGGTGCCGGACGCTCTGATGGCACAGCTGGGCGAAGATACCTTCGACCGGTTGCGTCAGCGTCAGCCGGTATCACGCGATGCGGCCATCAACCGCCGGGTGCAGTGCGTGGCCAGGGAAGTGGTGGCCGCTGCCGAGGCGCTCTACCCTGACGCCGACCTACCCGAGACCTGGGAGGTCGCTGTCTTCGAGGATTCCTCCCCCAACGCCTTCGCCCTGCCGGGAGGGCGCATCGGCGTGCATACCGGCCTGCTGCGCGTGGCCGAGAATCCGGCCCAGCTGGCGGCGGTGATCGGACACGAGGTCGGCCATGTGCTGGCCGATCACGGCAACGAGCGTCTCACCCAGCAGCTCGGCATCAAGGCCGTGCTGTTGCTGGTCGGGCTGCTGGGCGAGGGAGAGCTGGGAGGGCAGCAGCTGATGCAGGCCCTGGGCCTTGGCGCCCGGCTCGGCATCAGCCTGCCTTTCAGCCGTGCCCATGAGGAGGAGGCCGACCTGATGGGCCTGGCAATCATGGCGCGAGCGGGGTTCGACCCGCAGCAGAGCGTGGCGCTGTGGCGCAACATGGCAGCCGCTGGCAGTGGCCAACCCCCCGAGTTTCTCTCTACCCATCCGGCGCACGGCTCGCGCATCGAGGCGTTGCAGCAGGCCATGGAGGAAGCCGTGGCGAGCCATCGTAATGCTAATCCGGCCGATTGTTCCGGGTAGTGTCAAGGCTCGGGATATCCGACCACCGGGTACCTGACAGGTGGTCAACCTGCGATTTGCCGGTGCCCTTGTCGTTCCAGCTGGCACGCGGCTTCCTGTGAACTGTGTCAAGCTGGTATATGCTTGAGTTCGACACGCTTTTCAGGAAGAAAAGCGATATGGCAACGCGAGGCCTACATGGGGTTCACGCAAGGCGTCAGGCGTCAAAGATCGAGCAGGCTCTTTCTGCTGGTCGCCTGCTTGATGGTGCCCTCATCGGTTCCGCTCGTCGCCCAGGCTCCTCCACCTCTGGAAAGCGTGCCCGAGCCCCTGGTATTCGCGGGTTCCGACGACTATCCGCCCTTTCAGTGGCACGACGACAGCGGTATGCCGAAGGGCTTCGTGATCGACCTCCAGGACGCCATCGCCCATCAGCAGGGCTTGAAGGCCGAACACCGCCTGATGGCCTGGGATCAGGCCGTCGAGGCCGTCGAGACTGGGGAAGCGGATGTGGTGGCGCTGTTCGTTTCCGAGGAGCGAGGTCAGCGATTCGACTTCACCTCGCCGATCTATCACGTGGCGCACGGTATCTTTGCGCGCTCTCCCGATTCGATCCAGAAGGACCCCAACGACCTCTCTGGCATGCGGGTGGCCGTCGTGGAGGGTAGCTATGCGCAGAATCGCCTGAGAGAGAACCCGTCCGGAGGGGAGCTCAGGCCCCAGGAAGATATCAGAAGTGCCCTGCTGGCCGTGGCAGAAGGCCGGGCGGATCTTGCCCTCGTCGCCGCTCACACGGCGCGTCATGTTATCGGCCAGTCGAGTCTTGATATTCATCAGGTCAGCCGCCCCTTCTGGCCCAAGGCCTACGCCTTTGCCGTCAGGCAGGGGCGAGACGACCTGCATGCGTGGCTGGAGGAGCAGGTGGGACTGCTGCAGGCCAAGGGCACCTATTTCGAGATACACGCGGACTGGCTCTCCGAACTTGAGTGGCAGCCGCCCAGCTGGCGGGACAACCTGCGTGCCCTGGCCTGGATAGCGCTGCCTCTGCTGGTGCTGGGGGGCGGCGGCTACCTCTGGTCCTGGTCCCTGCGTCGGCAGGTGACTCGCAAGACCCGTCTGCTCTCCAGGGAGCTGGAATCTCGTCGGTCGTTGCAGGGCGAGCTCGAGTATCGACTCAAGCACCACATGCTCACCGGGCTACTCAATCGCACCGCCTTCATCAGCAAGCTAGACAGCCTCATCGAGGCCGATCCCGACTGGTCGCCGAGTATCGCCCTGATTCAGCTGGTCAATCTCGAGCAGTTGATCACGGCATTCAGCTACCAGGTGGCTCTGGAATTACAGAGAGCCTTCGGCAGGCTGTTGGAAGCTCAGGATTTCTACCTGGTAGGGCATTTCGGTTCCGGGCTCTTTGCCATTGCCACGAGTAAGCCATTGGAAGGCAACGACGTTGTCGGGCGCTTGACCGAACCGCTGAACCTGGGTTCGCTCGATCTCGACCCCGTCTACGTCGTCGGCATCGTCAACGAGGCAAGCCTCGAAGAGGACGATGGCGCCGACGAGCTGATTCGCCGTGGCATCCTGGCCGTAGCGATGGCCCGAGATGCCCATCGCCGCTGGGTGATCTACAGCACCGATCTCGAGCCGGATATCGACGACCTGCTCCTGCTGCAGGACTTCCACCGCCACGGCACCCGCGACATGTTCCTCGAGTATCAGCCTCAGCTGGATATCGAGACCGGGAGAGTGAAGGCAGCCGAGGCGCTGATCCGCTGGCAGCATCCCACCCTGGGGCTGATATCGCCCGGGCGCTTCATTCCCATGCTGGAACAGGCCGGGCTGACACACTGGATCACGCGCTGGGTCATCGAAGAGGCCTGCGAGATGCTGCGGCGGACGGCTCTCGTCGCCTCGGGCTTTCGTGTCAGCATCAATCTCGCGCCGCAGGATCTCATGGAGCCGGAACTGGTCGACTTCATTGCCCAGAGCCTGGCGGCGACGATGCCGTCACGCAGTCTCTGGCTGGAAATCACCGAGACCGGCTTCATCCACGATCCATCGCGCATCCGCGATGTGCTTTCCGATCTTCACCTTGCCGGCGCCCGCATCTCGGTGGATGACTTCGGCACCGGCTACGCCTCGCTCTCCTATATGAGCGAGTTCCCTGTTGACGAGGTCAAGCTGGACAGGAGCTTCGTGGGCGACATGCTGGCCAATGACCGCCATTACCTCATCGTGCGCTCCACCATCGCTCTTGCTCACGAACTGGGGCTGACGGTGACCGCCGAGGGCGTAGAGGACGAAGAGACCCTGCAGGCCCTTGTCGCCATGAACTGCAACAACGTCCAGGGCTTCTACCTCTCCCGGCCATTGCGTGAAGAGAGCCTTCTCGCCTTCCTGGACTGCGACATGGCGGAGATCCTCTCGGGAGCGACCCACAGCAAAGAGTAGGAAGAGGAAAGACAGATGCGTGACGATGTCGATGCCGATGACGGCCTTGACCGCCGAGGTGATATGATCGGTGGTCGCTGCGCTGGATTGGGGTTGGGGGACGATTGGGCTATGCTGGCCCTCATGCAGAGTGCATGGCATACCACCCATTATCAGGGAGAATTTCTTCATGCCGTTCCGACCCCTTCTTGCCGGTCTACTGCTGGCGCTGCCGCTGTCGGCCGTTGCCGAATCCCCCAATATCGAGCCGGGGCAGTGGGAATTCACCAGCATCACCTCCGTGCAGGGTGACGTGCCGATCCCCGACCAGACCGAGACCCACCAGGAATGCATCGCCCAGAGCGATATCGACGATGAGGAGTTCAGCTTCATCGAGGAGGAGGGCTGCGAACTCCTCGAGCACAACGTCACCGTCGACGGCATGGATTACCGCATGGTCTGCCAGGCCGAGGGCGGCGAGGCCGATATCGTCGGCCAGATGGAGTTCCTGGGCGATACCACTGAGGGCCGTGTGGAGGTCACCGTCCAGTCGCCGCAGATGGGCGAGCTGAACATGATCACGACCATGAAGGGGCGGCGACTCGGCGACTGCTGAAGCGTTTTCCGGCATCGATCATGACGGCCACTCCATGGAGTGGCCGTTCTCGTGGGGGGTCAGTAGCCGGCGGGCGTCTCGCCCATCTCCCGCTCCAGGCGGCGTGCGACGTCGCCCGGAGAACCGGTTCGGCGCGCGAGCAGGTCATAGGCCACCGGCACCACGAACAGCGTGAACAGGGTGGCGGCGGCCAGGCCGCAGAGGATCACGGTGCCGATCACCAGCCGAGTCTCGGCACCGGCGCCGCTGGAGAGGATCAGCGGCACGGCACCGGCCATGGTGGTCACCGCGGTCATCACGATGGGGCGCAGCCGCGTCACGGCGGCATCGACCAGTGCCTCGTGGAAGGCCACTCCCTGGTCGCGCAGCTGGTTGGCGAACTCCACGATCAGGATGCCGTTCTTGGCGGCGAGCCCCACGAGCATCACCAGCCCTACCTGGCTATAGATATTCAGCGACTGCCCGGTGAGGTAGAGCCCGAGCAGAGCGCCGCAGATGGCCAGCGGCACGGTGAGCATGATCACGAAGGGGTGCACGAAGCTTTCGAACTGGCCGGCCAGGACCAGGAAGACGATCAGTATACCCAGCCCCAGCAGGAAGCCGGTGGCGCCACTCGCTTCGAGATAGTCGCGGGAAGCGCCCTTGACGTCGGTCTGGGCCTCCGGAGGAAGAAGTTCATCCACGGTGGCTTCGAGGTACTCCAGTGCCTCGCCCAGCGGATAGCCGTCGGCGAGATCGGCCTGCAGGGTGATGGCGCGGATCCGATTGAAGCGGTTCAGCGTACTGGGACCGGCGAAATCGGTGATCGTCACCAGGCTGGCCAGTGGGATCAGCTCACCACTTCGCTGCGAGCGCACTCGTATGTTCTCCAGGGAGGAGGGGCTCGGCCGTGCGCCGGGCTCGCCCTCGAGAATCACATCGTACTCCTCGCCGTCATCCACGTAGCGGGTCACCGTGCGTCCGCCGAGCAGGGTCTCCAGAGTGCGTCCGATCTCGGTGACGGTGACGCCCAGGTCGGCGGCGCGGCTGTAGTCGATTTCCACGCGCAGCTGCGGCTGGTTTTCCTCGTAGTCGCTCTCCAGACCGGTCAGGCGTGGGTTGTCCTCGCGAATGTGCTCGATCAGGGTGTCACGCCACTCGGCCAGTTCCTCGTAGGTACCGCCACCGAGCACGAACTGCACCGGCTTCTCGACCCGCTGGCCGAAGCCCTGTCGCATCACCGGGAAGGCGCGAACGCCGGGCAGGTCAGCGAGTTTCTGGCGTACTTCGTCCATGATCGCCCAGGCGCTGCGCCGCTCGCCCCAGTCGGCCAGTCCGACGATGACGAAACCGCTGTTGAAATTCTCGATATTGCCCCAGCCGCGCGGCGCACGTACCACCGCGCGATCGATTTCGCCGGTTTCGACCATGGGCAGCAGGCGGGCTTCGATCTCGTCCATGTAGTCGAGCATGTAGTCGTAGGTGGCGCCCGGCGGGCCGTTGACCAGCACCCAGAAATTGCCGCGATCCTCCTGAGGCGTGTATTCGTTGGGCAGCTCGCCGTTGAGCCACAGCATGCCGCCGACCAGTCCCAGAAACACCGCCAGCACCAGCAGTCTCAGCTTGAGCATGCGCTCGAGCAGGCGGCGATAGATACAGCGCGAGTGTTCCAGTGCCCACTGCACCGCACGGGCCAGCCGCCCCTCTTGCATGTCGCTCTTGAGGATCTTGGAGGCCATCATGGGTGTCAGGGTCAGTGCCAGCAGGCTGGAGATCGCCACTGCCGCGGCGAGCGTCAGGGCAAACTCCGAAAATAGCCGGCCGATGTCGCCCTGCAGGAAACTCAGCGGCACGAAAACGGCGATCAGCACCAGGGTGGTGGCGATGACCGCGAAGGCGATCTGGCGGGTGCCTCGATAGGCGGCGACCAGTGGCGTCTCACCGTGTTCATGCATTCGTCGGTGGATGTTTTCCAGCACCACGATGGCGTCGTCGACGATCAGTCCGATGGCCAGCACCAGGGCCAGCAGGGTCAGCAGATTGATGGTGAAGCCCATCACTGCCAGCGCTGCGAAGGCGCCGATCAGGGCGATGGGCACGGTGATGGCAGGAATGATGGTGGTGCGCAGGTTGCCGAGGAACACGAAGATCGCCACGACCACCAGGCCCATGGCGATGAACAGCGTCTGCACTACCTGCTTGATGGCGCCGGAGACAAACACCGAGGCGTCGAAATTCAGGCCCAGATTCATGCCGTCGGGCAGGGTGCCCTGCAGGCGTTCCATTTCCGCCAGTACGCCGTCGGAGATCTCCAGCACGTTGGCGGTGGACTGCTTGCGCATGCCCAGACCCACCATGGGCACACCGTTGCCGCGAAAGATGGTGCGCTCTTCCACCGCGCCGATTTCCACCCGGGCCACGTCGCCGAGCCGTACCAGGTAGTCATCTTCGCCCTCGTCGAGTACCAGCCCTCGGAAATCTCCCGGCGTGGCAAAGCTGCGCGGCAGGCGCACGATGAACTGACGATCACGGGACTCGATGGCCCCGCCGGGCAATTCGACGTTTTCGGCACGCAGGGCGCTTTCCACGTCGCTGACGGCCAGGTTGCGTGCCGCCAGTGCGTTGGCGTCGAGCCAGATGCGCATGGCGTAGTCGCGCCCGCCGCCAACGATCACCCGTGACACGCCGGTCTGCACCGAGAAGCGGTCCACCAGGTAGCGATTGGCGTAGTCGGTCAACTCCGCCATGGTGTAGCCCTCACCGGAAAGGCTCAGCCATATGACCACATCGTCGCTGGAGTCGGCCTTCTGGACTTCGGGCGGCTCGGCTTCCTCAGGCAGGTTGTCGAGCGAGCCGGAAATGCGATCGCGGATGTCGTTGGCCGCCGCATCGATGTCCATGGCCAGGTTGAATTGCACGTTGATGCTGGAGCGACCGTCCTGGCTGGATGACGAGATCACATCGATGCCCGCCACGCCGGCGACACGATCCTCCAGCACCTGGGTGATGCGGGTCTCCACCACGCTGGCCGAGGCGCCCGGATAGCGCGTATCGATGCTCACCACCGGCGGGTCGATGGAGGGGTATTCCTGCAGCGGCAGACGCTGAAGGCCCAGCAGGCCGAAGGCCACGATCAGCGCGGCCAGTACCGTGGCGAGTACCGGCCGCTGCACGGAAACATCGGACAGGCGCATCAGCTTTCCGCCTCCGAAGCATCGCGCTCGCGCCGCAGGATCTCCGGTACGCTGGTGTCGTCATCGAGAATGCCCAGCAGGCGGGCCGGCTGGCCGTCGCGCACCCGCTCGGTGCCGTGGGCCACCACCAGCTGGCCTTCGCTCAGTCCCTCCAGCACTTCCACCTCGCCCTCGCGGCGGGCTCCGATGGTGATCTGGCGCCGTTCGACCTGGTAGTCGCCGTTCTCGTGCAGCACCAGCACGTACTGACGGTTGCCTTCGGGAATCAGTGCCGCCTCGGGGATGACCATCGTTTCGCGTGGCTGGCGCTGCACCACCACTTCGATCAGCATGCCCGGCCTGAGCTTCAGATCGGGGTTGTCCAGCTCGGCGCGTACCGGCACGCTGCGGCTCACCGGGTCGACACGTGCTCCCACGCTGGCGATCGTCCCCGTAAAGTCGTCGTCGGGGTAGGCTGCGCTGTGGGCGGTCAGCGTCAGGCCGGGCTCGAGCAGGGAGAGGAAGACCTCGGGTACACTGAAATCGAGTTTCATCACGTCGAGCTTGTCGAGGGTCACCAGCTCGGTGCCGGGAGTGACCAGGCTGCCCACGCTGATATTGCGAAACCCCGTCATTCCGTCGAACGGAGCGCGCAACCGGTAATTTGCAAGGCGTGCTTCCAGCCCCTGGATCTCCGCCTCCACCTGGCGCAGTCGTGCCCGGGCGTCTTCAAGGTCGCCCCGTGGCGCCAGGTTGCGTTCCTGCAGCTGGGCAAGCCGGTTGACCGCATTGCGCCGCTCCTCGCGTAACGCCTGGGCGACGCGCAGGTCGGCCTGCTCTTCGTCATCGGCAAGACGCACCAGAAGCTGGCCGGCTTCCACCACCTCACCATCGCCGAAGGCCAGCTCGGCCACGATCTCCGTTACCGTGGCCGAGAGCGTCACGCTCTCATCGGCGCGCAGGGTACCCAAGGCTTCTATCGGGTCTGACCAGGGCTCGAGGCGCGCCTCGGCGGCGATCACCGCGGTGGGCTGCTGGGCGTGCAGCGGCGTGGCCAAGGCCAGTAACAGGCCGAGCAACAGGGGCAGTGAGGCGAGGCGTATAGGCATGAGCGCGGATCTTTTCGATGAGCGTTAACGGTGCGATAGGGGCGCTCGCGATCCTGCGGGCGCCATTTGTAGCCTAACCGAGCCGTATCCTGGGAGTGTGACAACAATTCACAACTATCAAGAAAGGGTCGCCTTACCATTACAATGTACAAGAGCTGTACATGATTGGCTACTCTCGGCGCATCGATGCCCGGCTGCTAGAATGCTCGCCTCGCCGCTGGCGACGACGAATGACCGGGAGGGCAGCAGGGTGACATACGATGTGGTAATTATCGGCGCGGGTGCTGCCGGGCTGATGTGCGCGTTGACCGCCGGCTACGCGGGACGCCGGGTGCTGGTGGTCGACCATGCCAACAAGGCGGGCAAGAAGATCCTGATGTCCGGCGGCGGGCGCTGCAACTTCACCCATCTGGCCTCGGGACCGGCGAATTTCACCTCGCATAACCCCTCGTTCTGCATCTCGGCGCTCAAGCGCTACCGCCCCGAGCATTTCGTGGAACTGGTGGAGCGCCACGGCGTGGAATACGTGGAAAAGACGCCGGGGCAGCTTTTCTGTGCCGACTCCTCGAAAGAGATCCTCCGGGTGCTGCTGACCGAGTGTGACTGGGCGGGTGTCGATATACGCCTCAAGACCACTGTCGAAAGCGTCGAGCGGCGGGGGGAGGGCATGCGTCTGGCGACCTCGATGGGGCCCATCGACTGCGGGGCCCTGGTAGTGGCGACGGGTGGGCTGTCGATCCCCACGATGGGCGCCAGCGCCTTCGGCTACGAGCTCGCCCGCCAGTTCGGGCTGGCGGTCACCGAGACCCGGGCCGGCCTGGTGCCCTTTACCCTCACGTCGCACTGGAAGGCACGGGCCGAGGCACTGGCCGGCGTCAGCTGCGAGGTGGCGGTGACGTGTCGCGGGAGGAGCTACCGTGAGCCGATGCTCTTCACTCATCGCGGGCTTTCGGGGCCTGCCATGTTGCAGATCTCCAGTGTCTGGCAGTCCGGCGACACCCTTTCCATCGACCTGCTGCCGGGTCTGGATGCCTTCGAGGCACTCTGCCATGCCCGGCGCGAGACGCCCAGGAGGCGGCTTTCCAGCTGGCTGGGAGAACGTCTGCCCAAGCGCCTGGCCCAGGCGCTGGTCGAGTGGCATGACGACGACGGAGTGCTCGCCGAGTACGCGAATGCCCGCCTGCAGGCCTGGGCCGAGGCTCTTCAGGCCTGGCGGCTCAAACCCGCCGGCACGGAAGGCTGGCGGACTGCCGAAGTGACGATGGGGGGCGTGGATACCCGGGCCGTCTCCTCGAAGGACTTCTCGGTACAGGAGCTACCGCAGCTTCGCTTTATCGGCGAGGTGCTGGATGTCACCGGCGAGCTTGGAGGCCACAACTTCCAGTGGGCCTGGGCCTCCGGCGTAGCCTGCGGCAATGCGCTCTAGCGGCCCTCGTCCTCTGCGATACAGGGCTCGATGACCCCATGGACTCTGACGATCAGAAAAAGCGCCCACCGGAGGCGATGGCCACAGTGGCCAGGCCCAGGATCAGGTTGATGCCGATCAGCCGGCGGATCTTCCCCAGCTGCTGACCGCCCGCGGCCCAGTTCTCACTCGCGACGGCCCGGCCCAGGCGAGGGTAGGGGGCGAACCAGATGTGCAGGAAGATTGCCATCATCGCCAACCCCGATACCAGCATCAGGTGGACATGAAAGCTGGTACCTGCCATGCCCCCGAAGACGCCGAAGAGCATCCACAGCCCTGTCATCAGCAGCACAATCACCGCGGCCCAGACCCAGGGGAAGAAGCGCTGGAATACGTGGTACCAGAGAGTCAGACGCTGGGGGGGCTCCAGCAGTTCTCCGGCCACTGGCCGCAGTATCATCCAGGCGAAGAACATGCCGCCTACCCAGATCACGGCGGCCAGAACATGCAGGGTGATGGCAAGGGACATGGCAGGGTTCCTTCGGGCGGTCAGCGCAGTAGTCGGCGTGCCCGCTTGACGATCAGTGCGCCGGTGGTCAGACGGCCCGCCAGGCGTGCGACGCCGCCGGGGCGCCGCGCTCCGTGGTAAAGCAGCATGCCGCCAGCGATCAGCAGCGGTACCTTGAAACGCACCAGCAGGTTCCATCCATGGTCGAGGGACCGGCCCGCCGACTGCCAGCGACTGGTAGCCACCAGCAGGTCCACGCGCTGCTGCTCAATGGCGTGTTCCAGCTCGGCCTTGCGGGCCCGACGGTCAGCGCGATTCACGGGATGTCTCCACCAGCTCACGGTCGCTTGCCAGGTGGCGCAGGGTGCCGGCCAGCAGGGTGCGGCGGCGTGCCAGCTGCATGACCCTCAGGGCGAGCAGTCCACCGCTGCCCAGCAGTACCAGGGCGCTCACCCCGATGGCGGCCAGACGATGGGTCTCCCAGAAGGCGACGATCACCAGGGTAGTGAGAACGCCGAGGCCCAACAGCAGCAAAATAAGGCTTAACCCGGCCAGCAGCAACATGCCCACCAGCCGGGAGCGTTCCTCTTCGAGCTCGAGCACGGCGAGGCGCAGGCGCGTCTCGCCGATGGCGAGCAGGCTGCCGAGCAGCCGCTTGCCGGCAATGAGCAGGCGCTGAGCCGGTCCCTGGCTCGCGGACATCAGCGCCGCCCGATGAGCATGCCGATGACAACCCCTACACCGGCGCCGATGCCGATGCTCGTCCATGGATTGTCGTGGACATAGCGGTCGCAGGCATCGGCCTGCTGGGTGACACTGTCGCGAGCCTCGTCATAGATGCGCTCTCCGCGAGTCTCGAGTCGCTCCCGGGTATCCTTCAGGCGTTTCTCGGCGCGCTCGCGCAGTTCCTTGATGTTGCTGCGGGAATCATCGGCGGTGGCGTTGACCAGTTCCTCGATGGTCTGGGTTAGCTGGTTAAGGTCTTCCCTGAGCTGCTGAGTAGATTCGCTGGTGCGGGGGGCATGTCTAGCCATGGGAGTCTTCCTGTGACGGTACGTGAGAGTTTCAGCATAACAGTCGGCGACGCGAGTTCAACGTATTCGACCCTGACCCAGGTCAGGATCAGCGCTCCAGGGCACCGGCGGAAAACAGCGGATTGATGCTGAAACCCAGGCTCAGGCGATGACTGCGCTGGTCGTAGTCGATCAGGCTTTCGCCGTAGCCATAATAGTACTGCACATGGCCGCGGATGCTGTTGAACAAGGGCCAGGAGTAGTCCACCTGTGTGCCCATGTGGTTGTCGCTGGGTTTGCCCCGCAGCATCAGGCTGAGTTCGTTGTCGCCATTGAGCCGATGCGCCAGGGTGATGTCGCCATAGCCCAGGTACCTGTGGATGTCGGGATTGTCGTCCTCATCCTCGGACTCCGGGATGCGCCAATGCGGGGCCAGAGTCAGGGCCCAATCGTCGTTGACGATGGTGGACTCGAGGATCAGCCTGTTCCAGCTGCGTGAAAGCGGGTCGGAGCGACCATTGGACTGGTGGCTGAATCCCAGGCGGTTATTGATATTGGTCCAGCCGAGCAGCGACATGTCGTTCTCGAAGTCGATGAAGACTTCCGGTTCGTAGTTGGTCTCGCGAAAGGGCGAGGAGGCATCCGTGTTGAAGGCCTGCCACCAGCTGCGCTGAGTGTAGGCGAAGTAAAGGTCGCCGCCGTAGTCGCCGAACAGGTCATCGACCAGGTTGAATTTGGCGCTGAACTGGAACTTCATCTCCGCCCGATCAGGCTTGTTGCGATCAGTGATGGCCCGAAAGGCCTCGTCGTTCGGGCTGGTGTTGTAGCTCACCGGGAACCAGTAGTTACGTCGATGGGTGGTGATGGCGAAGGGGTTCTGTGCCGACTCGCGTTCGAACTGACGTCGATCGTTCACTCCCTCATTGAGTGCCTGGTCGGCACGTCGCTCGACGCGGGTGGCCCCTTGAGCGCCTCTGCCATCGGCCAGTTGTCGACGCAATTCCCCCATCTCTTCCTGCAGGGCCGAAAGGCGGGCCTCGATGGCCGCGCGTTCGGCTTCACTTATCGGCTCGGCGGCCATGGCAGTTGCATTCAGGAACGCCATGGTCATGGCGGTAGCGAGAAGGGGCAGTCGGGCAGACATCATGGTCAGATACCTGGTGGAGAATTCGAAACAGCGTCTCTATCACGCCAGTATGACACGTCAAGGGTATTGCCGTGCCGACAGGGCACCATTGCCTTGCTGCCCCGGCAGGTCGAGAATCAAGCATACGTTCATTGTAACCGAGGCCGCCCATTGAATGCCCATTTACCTTACTGTCACCGCTGTCCTGCCTTCCGGCCCGCCTTGAAACTCACCCTCCTGTGCTGGCTGGGATGGCTGGTGATCGCCATGCCGGCGCTGGCTCAGGACGTCGTACCTCAGCAGGAGCCCCCCCAGGTTCTGCCCTCACGCGAAGAGATCGAGTTGCGGCTGGAGGAGCGCCAGCCGTCCGAGGGTGCGACGGCCAGTGAAGCGGTAGAGCGCGATATCGAGGCATTGAGTGCGGCCCTCGAGGCGCTTCAGCGACTGGCGTCGGTCAGGGAGGCGTTGTCCCGCCTCGAGGCGCGCGTCGAGGAGGCGCCCGAGGAGCTCGACCGCGTGCAGCGGGAGCTGCGCCGGATGGAGCGGACGGACCCGAAGGAGAACCTCGACGAACTGGAGGCCCTCTCCCTCGAGGCACTGGAGGAGCGCCGTCAGGAGGCCCAGGAGGCGTTGTCGAACTCCCAGAATCGCATGGCCGAAGTTTCGGCGCGGTTGCTGAGTGCCCAGACGCTTCCGGAACGGGCCCAGCAGGCCATCGGCGAGGCCATGCAGAAAGCCGAGGAGAGTCGACGTCGGCTGGAGGAGCTGGCCGACGGCCAGGTGGCCGAGGATGACCCACGGCGCTGGCAACTTCGCATCGAGCGCGAACTGGCCGAGCAGACCCTGCTGCTTCATCAGCGTGAACTGGCCACCAATACCCGCCTGCGAGAGCTGGATCAGGAATATCGCGACCTCCTTGAACGCAAGGTGGCCAGCCAGGAGACTCGGCTGACCATCCTCCAGGGCATGATCGACAGCCGACGACGCGAGGAGTCCGAGCAGGCCATCGCCGAGGCGGTCAGCGACGAGGGGGAAGGCGTTGTCGGCCACCCGGTGGTACGCCAGGCAAGGGAGATCAATCACACCTTGAGTCTGGAGCTGCTGCGTGCCACCGAGCGGGCCAACAGTCTGGCTCGGGAAGGCCTCGAGGTACGCCGCCAGTTCGACCGGGTACGTCAGCTGCAGAGCAGCCTCAACGAACAGATCGATGCCATTCGCGGCAGCATCCTGTTGGCTCGCATCCTGCGAGAACAGCGCCAGACGCTGCCGCGGGTAGATGTGCAGCGCGGCCTGAAGGATGAGATCGCTGATCTGCGGCTCAAGCAGTTCGATCTGGGGCGCCAGCTTGACCAGCTACGCGAGGGTGAAAAGCTGGCACGTCGACGGATCGAGGAGGCCGACGCCGAGGCTTCGCCCGCCCTGATCGATTCGCTGCTCAACCTCTACCAGGCCCGTCGCGAGCTGGTGAACAAGCTGGAGCAGGCCTACGGGGAGATGCTCAGTGCCGCCATCGACCTGCAGCTCAACCAGCAGCAACTGCTGGCCACCAGCCAGGCGCTGCGTGCCACCATCGATGAACAGCTTTTCTGGATCGCCAACAACCCGCCACTGGGGCTGGCCTGGCTGGGCAACTTGCCGGAAAACCTCGCCAAGGAGTGGCGCGAGGGCGAGTGGCGCGCCGCATTGCCTGTTAACTGGCGGCTACCCGATGCCGGGGCGCTGTTCAGCCTGCCGGTGCTGCTGGTGGCCCTGGGGCTGCTCGCCTTTCGGCGGAAGATTCGTACGCGTCTGGCGCGCCTGCACCAGGAGGTCGGCCATCTCAAGAGTGACTCTCAGGGTCACACCCCCCAGGCGGTGGCCCTCAATGCCTTGCTGGCGCTGTTCGGTCCGATTTGCCTGCTGGCCGGCGGCCTGGCGCTGCTGATGGGCTACCAAGGAGTAGCACGAGGGTTCGGGTATGCGTTGATGCATCTGGCCCTGGCCTGGGCCGTGATCGCCTGGGCACGTAACCTTTTTTATCCGGGCGGGGTGGCCACGCGCCACTTTTCCTGGCCGCAAGGCTATGCCGCGACCCTGCGCTGGTGGCTGCTGTGGCTGGGGGTAGCCCTGGTGCCGGTGCTGCTGATCGGCCCTCTGGCCAGGGATGCGTCGATCGAGCTGAATCAGCGGCCGCTGGCCCTGGGCCTGCTGCTGGGCGGTCTGCTGGCCATGAGCCTGGCGCTGGCCAGGCTGATACTGGCCCATGTGCCCTTCTTCGGGGTCAAGCTGTTCCGGCTGGTACTGGGCCTGGCCATCGCGATGATCCCGCTGGTGCTGGCCGGGCTGATCGTCTACGGCTACGAATATACGGCCCTCAGCCTGCTGGGGCGCTTCGTGATCACCCTCTACCTGCTGGGCCTGTGGGTCCTGGTGGAAGCCACGGTGATCCGTGGCCTGGCCGTGGCAGCCCGCCGACTGGCCTTTCGCCGGGCCCTGGCGCGTCGAAAGGCCAATGCCCAGGAGGGCGCCGACACTAGCCTGGAGGTGATCGAGGAGCCCCCCCTGGACATGGAGCAGGTCAACCATCAGTCGCTGCGCCTCTCCAAGTTGATCCTGCTGATCGGCTTCCTCCTGGTGCTGTATCTGGTGTGGTCTGACCTGCTTTCCGTCTTCAGCTATCTGGAAAGGGTCACGCTGCTCGAGCCTGGCGAGGGCCAGACAGTCGCCAGCATGCTCTCGGTGGCCGACATCATCACGGCGCTGCTGCTGGTGGTGCTGACCGTGATGATGGCGCGTAACCTGCCGGGCCTGCTCGAGGTCATGGTGCTCTCACGCCTGGAGCTCAAGCAGGGCAGTGCCTATGCCATCAGTTCGCTGCTCGCCTACACCATCGTCGGCGGCGGGGTGGTGGCTGCCCTTGGGACCATGGGGGTCTCCTGGGGCAAGCTGCAGTGGCTGGTCGCAGCTTTGGGCGTGGGGCTGGGCTTCGGCCTGCAGGAGATCTTTGCCAATTTCGTCTCGGGTCTGATCATCCTCTTCGAGCGGCCGGTGCGCATCGGCGACACCATCACGCTGGGGAACCTCACCGGCACGGTGAGCAAGATCCGCATTCGTGCCACCACGGTGACCGATTTCGACCGCAAGGAGATCATCATCCCCAACAAGACCTTCATCACCGACCAGCTGATCAACTGGTCGCTCTCCGATACGGTCACGCGGGTGGTGCTCAACTACGGGGTTGCCTACGGCTCGGATCATCGCCTGGTGCATCGCCTGCTGCGTCAGGCCGCCGACGAGAACCCGCGGGTGCTGGCGGACCCCGGACCTGAGGTGTTCTTCATGAACTACGGTGATAGCACCCTGGACTTCGAGCTGCGCGTCTTCGTCAACAGCCTCGGCGACCGACTCTTTGCCACCGATGAGATCAACTGCCGGGTGGGCGAGCTGTTCGGTGAGCACGGCCTCGATATCGCCTTCAACCAGCTCGATGTCTGGCTTCACCGTGCCGGCGGTGAGACGAAACGCGTTCAGCGCGCTACTCCCGGCCCGGTGATTCCCCCCGAGCATCCCGCGCCCGGCGCCGGTGGTGACCCGGGCGACTTCGATGGTGGTGACGCTGGCGGTGGTGACGCAGGACGTTAAGCGGGAAGCCTCGGGAATGAAGGAGTTGCGCGAAGGTGGCTGGTGATATCAGCGTCTTATGGCGTAGATCAGGTATTCGCGGTTGCCGTCACCGCCAAGCAAGGGACTCGGCTGCCAGTGCAGGACCTCGAAACCGAGCCCGTTGCAGCAGTCGCGAAGGCGCGCTTCCACCTCGCTGTAGCGACCGGGGTCGGTCACCAGGCCACGGGCGTTGACGCCGTCCGGGCCCAGCTCGAACTGCGGCTTGACCAGGCTCAGTAGCTCGGCGCCTGTCGGCATCAAGGCAGCGAGGTCGGGCAGGATCAGGGTCTGGGAGATAAAGGAGACATCCATCACGACCAGGTCTGGGCCGCCGCTCGCCAGGGCATCGAAAGCCCTCTGCAGCCGTGGGTCGCCCGCCATGGCGCGTGCGTTGAGCCCTTCCAGGCAAGTCACGCGGGGATCGTCGCGCAGCGCCGGGTCGAGCTGGGCATGGCCGACGTCTACGCCGATCACATGGTGGGCACCAGCGCGCAGGGCGCAGTCGGTGAAGCCGCCGGTGGACTGGCCGACATCGAGTACCAGCTTGCCGGTAAGATCCAGGCCGAGCGTTTCGATCAGCGCTGCCAGCTTGAGTCCCGCCCGTGACACGTAGCGCTCCTCGGGATCGTCATCCACCTCGAGACGCGTCGTCTCGGGGAGCTTCTCGCCAGGCTTCATCAATGACGTGCCGCTATCGGCCAGACGTACGCGGCCGTGGCGGATCAGCCGCTGGGCGCGGGTGCGCGAGCGGGCCAGGCCCTGGGTGACGAGCAGTTGGTCGAGTCGCGGCATTACCTTCTACGGCCCTTTATCGGCTTGCAGGCCCTTGGACGGGAGGCGGTCGGCCCCCCAGCTGCGGTGGATATAACCGGTCACCCGATCGAGCTCTTCCTGGGTGATCCTGGCGAGCTCACCTCGCTCCAGCGGGTCGTAGTGGAAGATATAGAGCCTCGAGGCGAACTGCTCGAAGGGCAGCGAGGATTCGCCGAAACGCTCGCCATGGCCGGCGGTGCTCACCTCGATACCGTCGCCCCAGTCCTGGCCGCTGTCGTTATTGGGATTGTAGAAGTAGATACGCATGGTATCGCTGGGGTCGAGTGTGACGCGCAGCATCGTGATGGCATGCCAGCCGATGAAGCGGGCCACACTGTCGGTCACGGCGATGCCGGCCGGCTGGGGGTGAATCAGCGGCTGGTTGCCATTGTAGAAGGGGTGGTAGCTGGCATAGAAGTGACGCAGGAAGTCATCCAGTTCGTGAAGCTGGCCGGTGGCGACGTCGACGTTGATGCGAAAGCCACGACCCGACCACCAGCCGTGGAATTCCGGATTGACCCAGCGATGAGGGTCACCCTCACGTTCGATGCAGCGCCGCCCCATCTCGGCGTAGATGCGGTCCAGGTGCGGGACCACCACCAGTGAAACCGGGTCGAGGTCCATGGGCAGGTACTGGGCCACGCCACCGCTGCTCTCCATCGAAGAGATCGGCTGGCCTTCGAAATGCATGATGATCTCGTCGTCGCGGGCCGCCCAGGTCACCATCTGCAGCAGGTAGTCCGGATCGTTGTAGGCCCACATGGAGAGCGCGCGGGCGGACTGGCAGGTCGGGTTGTTGCCCTGTCCCACACCCAGCGGTAGCCCCAGCATGCACAGTACCCCCTCCAGCAGCCGAGCCCGTGGAGAGGTGCTGTCACCGTAGGCGAGGTTGAGCCTCGTTTCCGACCAGTCCGAGAGCCTCAGTCCCAGTTGGCGCCACATGGCCGGAGCCACCGGTGGCTGATAGAGGATGCCACGCTCGAGCATCAGGGCCAGCCCGTAGACCGCCTGGGGCGTGGTGGGGTACACCGCACCGCGGATCAGGGCGTGGACCAGTTCGCGATAACACAGCAGGCAGTCCCGCCCGGTGGACGATAGCCCCAGGGCTTCGGCCAACAGATGATCACCGTGGTCGAGGAGATAGCGCAACAGGACAGCGTGATAGGGCGAGACCAGGCTGGTGTCGTGCATGGCCCTGGCGAAGCCGGTTGCCTCGTACTGCAAGGCGCCACTGTCCATGCTCGACAGGCGCTCGCGGTAGGTGTCGATGCCGGGATCTTCGCGACATGCATGGGTGGGCCCATACAGAGAGCTGACCAGGCGATCGGCTCCATGGCCGCTGGTTCCCAGGTCGATCTCCGGATTGGCCTGGCAGACAGCGATCTGGGTGATCATCTGCTTGATCGTATCCACCTGGATCGGTCGCTGCTGCAGGATTCGCCAGATCTCGTCGATGAGGCGATCGATGACATGCTCATAGCCGATGCGTTCGGCCAGATGGTGGAACAGGTGGCGGGGAACCTGTGCCAGGGGCCCTTGGGTTTCTCGCTCGGCCTCGGTAGGGGCGCCGAACAGTAGCCAAAGGTTGAGCGCCATCACCTGGGTCAGGTAATGGTGGGCCTGCTCCTCGGAAAGCAGGGGATGGAGATACTCCCCCTTGGCAACGGCGAGGATACGCAGCTCACTGATCGCCTCGATCACCACCACATTGGGATCGGCACTCTTCAGCGCGTGGGTGGTAAGCGAAGGCACCAGATATTGGGGGGTCGCCCAATCGGAGCCCAGGAAGACCCCCGCCTGCTCGAGGCTCCTGGCTCGCTGTTCGACGGCTTCACAACCGCCCTCCTGCAACATGACCCGCTGGGCGGTATCGAAGACCCTGGGCAGAATGTCCGGCTTGGAGAGCACGGGTGCCTCGGCCAGCAGGGTGATGGCCTCGTCGAGCTTCTCTAGCAAGCCAGCGAGCTCGCCGCTGGCCAGCGGCGTCGTAAGGGCGTCTTGCATTTGTCCAGGCGTGGTCACGCCGACTCCTTGTCGTCAGGCTGTCAGTGTCCATGACGCCTGTACCCGCTGTAGAAATCAAGCTCTCCGATGTTCTCGAGTCGGACCGAGGTTTTGCTGCCGGCCAGCCGGATCGAGTGCCACGCCTCTTGTGACCGGGAGCAGGCATTGATATAGTGCGCCCCGCTCGATGCCAGCTTTATCAGCGTCGGGCGAACGATGCCTTAGGCATCTTACTGTGGTGGCCCCGTCGGTCCTCCCGCAACGCTAGACCGCAAACCCCGCCAGGCCCGGAAGGGAGCAACGGTAGTGGTGGACGCGTGTGCCGGGATGTGGCTGTCGGGGCCGCCTCCTTTTTTGGTACCCGGTCATCTCCCTCCCTGTATCATTCGGTCCCGTCAGGGGCTATTCCATTGCTGCATCAGCGGTCCCGACTCTCCTCGCCGGTTTACCGCCCGTGGGTGGTTTCAAGCCCTGGTGCCCCGTCAGCCAGGGGCTCTTCCCATCACTACATCTACCCTCGCATCCGGCCTTGTTCCTCCCTCGCGACGAGGAGTGCTAATCTCGTCTGACTGGACGCCATCGGGCGCTTCTTCAGTTTCTTTCCAGCATGTGACCGGGAGCGAACCACCATGAATGCGAGCCGTATTCTGGACCAGATCATGAAGCAGGCCGGCAGTGGTCGGCAGGGTGGCGGCCAGTCGGGCGGCGGCCTGGATGTCCAGGGGATGATCGATAGCCTCTCCTCGCAGCTCGGCGGCAGCGCCGGGGAGACGGGGAAGGGTAGTGGTGTCGATATGAAGAGCCTGCTGGGTGGCGGTGCACTGGGGCTGCTGGTCGGTTCGAAGCGAGGCGGCAAGCTGGGTGGCAAGGCCCTCAAGTACGGCGCCATTGCCGGTGTCGGCGCGCTGGCCTGGAAGGCCTGGCAGAACTCGCGCGGCGGTGACCCGGCCGGGACCGCCCGGGAGGGTCATGCCATGGAGGAGCTGGAAGGCAAGGCGCGCGAGCAGCGCAGTCTGGAGCTGCTGCAGGCGGTGATCATGGCAGCGCGAGCCGATGGCCATATCGATGATCGTGAGCGAGCCCTGATCAGCGAGCAGATCGACGATCTGGGCGCGGATGCCGAACTGCACGATTGGGTGCAGTCCCAGCTCGAGGCGCCGCTGGATGCCGAGGCGCTGGCACGGCAGGCGGACTCTCCCCAGGCCGCCCGCGAGATGTACCTGATCAGCGTGGCGGTGATCGACGACCAGAATCCCATGGAGCGGGCCTGGCTCGACCAGCTCGGCGGTGCGCTGGGGCTGGATGAGGGCATGAGGCTGGAGATCGAACGCCAGGCTCTGGGGGCATGAGGCAGGCCCGCCTCACAGCGAGGGCGCAGAAGCTGCCCCAGCCGCCCAGCCCGGATGGCCGGCGAGGGCATGCTTCAGGCGCTTGATGGTCAGCATCGTCCCGCTCAGGCCTGTGCCCCCAGATGCTTGCGCAGGAAGTGTTGGGTGCGCTCCTGTTCGGGGTGGCTGAACAGGTGGTCCGGGGTGTTTGCCTCGACCACTACGCCACCGTCCATGAACATCGCCCAGTCGGAGACGTCCCGAGCAAAGGTCATCTCATGGGTGACGATCAGCATGGTCATATGCTCCTCGGCCAGCCCCTTCATGACCAGGTTGACCTCCTCGACCAGTTCGGGATCGAGCGCCGAGGTGGCCTCGTCGAACAGCATGACCTTGGGCCGCATGGCCAGCGCCCGGGCGATGGCCACCCGCTGCTTCTGGCCCCCTGAGAGTGCGCTCGGGTAGACCTGGGCCTTGTCCGCCAGGCCCACGCGCTCAAGCAGCTCCATGCCCAGCGCACGAGCGTCACTGGCATTCATTCCCTTGAGCTTTCTGGGCGCCAGCGTCACGTTCTCGAGTGTCGAAAGATGGGGAAACAGGTTGAAGTGCTGGAACACCATGCCCATGTTCTGGCGGATATGGTTGATGTGCTTCTCGTAGGCCAGGCCCTTCAAGTCGGGCCGATTGACCTGAACGCCGTCCAGCAGGATAGTGCCCTCGTCGATCACTTCCAGGTTATTCACCGAGCGCAGCAGAGTGCTCTTTCCCGAGCCTGACGGACCGATGATGGAGATGATCTTGCCGCGATCTACGCTGAGATCGATGCCCTTGAGCACCTCCAGGTCACCGAAGCGTTTCTTGACCCCCTTGAGCTCGACCATCGGGGTCTCTGTTGTCTGTGTCATGTGAGGTCCTCGTTAGCTGCGATAGGCGGCACGACGCTCGATCCACGTCTGGCCGGCCTCCATCATCAGATTGATCAGGTAGTAGATGGCGGCGATGGTGATGTAGAACTCGAAGGGGCGGAAGGTCACGCTGATGGCGTACTGCGAGACATAGACCATTTCGCCGATACCGATGGCCGACAGCACCGAGATATCCTTGACCATGATGATCATGTTGTTGCTCAGCTGGGGCAGGGCGCGATAGAAAGCCTGTGGAACAATGATATAGAGGAGCGTCCTGAAGTGGCCGAAACCCAGCGAGCGAGATGCCTCGTACTGGCCGCTCGAGACCGACTTGATGGTGGCAATGAAGATATCGGCGTTATAGGCCATGTAGTGAAAGCCCAGGCCCAGGACCCCGACCACGATCGCCGGTATGAGTATCCACTCGCCAATGCCGAAATAGAGGAAATACAGCTGCAGCAGCAGTGGTGTGGTCATGAAAAGCCAGATGAAGAAGCGCAGCGGCCAGTTCACCACCTTGCGGGTATATAGCGTGATGACCGCCACGATCTGGCCGCCGATCACAGAAAACACGGCGACTGCGACGCCGATCATCAGGGTGACACCGACGCCCTGAAGCAGGGTGGGCCAGTAGTCGATGACGGGGCTGAAATCGAATTCCATGGGGCTATCCTGGTTGTTGTGGCCCGGCAAGGCGCCCGGCAAGTGTTACAGGAAGGTGTAGCGCGTGGCCCGTCGATAGAGGAACTCCACGATGCCCATGACCGCATAGATGATGACGATGTACATCAGCGCGCTGAGCATGAAGACTTCCAGGGGCTTGTAGGTGGAGCCGATCAGCCGTTGGGCCTGGTAGGTCAGCTCGACCACCGAGATGATCGATACCAGCGAGGAGTTCTTGACTAGAATGATGGCCAACACGCCGATCGAGCGGATCATCAGGGGAGCCGCCTGGGGCATGATGATGTGCTGCAGGGTCGCCAGCCGGCCGAAGCCCAGGGAGCGAGATGCCTCGTTCTGTCCGCTGTCCACCGACTCGATGGCGCCGCGCATGGCTTCACTCATGTAGGCGCCGATATTGAAGGCGCCGACCACCACACCGCAGGTGAAGGGGTCCAGGCGCAGGCCGATGGCGGGCCCGCCATAGAATATCAGTAGCAACTGAACGAAATAGGGCGTCCCGCGCACCACGCTGATATAGGCGCGGGCCAACCAGCGGACGGGTGGGATGCGCGAGGTGCGCAATGCCACCAGTGCCGAGGCAATGAAGAAACCGAAGAACAGGGCACGCGCGGAGATATCCACGGTCACCCAGGCCGCCTCCACCAGCAACGGCGTGATGTCGATCATCAGATTGATGTCCATGATCCCTTCTATCTTGTTGTCGTATTGTCAGGAAGGTGCCGGGGCAGCAGGGCTTGCGCCCTGCTGTGTCGATCCCGTTAGTTGAATTCGACCCCTGGGCCGATCCACCTGTCGACGATCTGCTGGTAGGTGCCGTCTTCTCGGATCTCGGTCAGCGCCGTGTTGAGCGCCTCCTTGAGCTGCGGGGATCCTTTCTGGACGGCAATGGCGGCCGGGAAGCGGGGCAGTTCGCCCACATCGACCTGCTTGATGGCAATATCGTCCTCGTTGAGCGCGACATAGACGGGAATATCATCGGCGACCATGACGTCAATGCGCCCGGTGGTGAGCGCATTGAGCATGTCCGGCAGCCCCTGGAAGGTCTGGTTGCGCCATCTCCCCTCGGCTTGCTCGGTGGCCCACTGATTGCCGGTCTCCCCGAGAGTGGAGCCGACTCGCTTGCCCTCGAAGTCAGCAATGCTGCTGACGTCATCGGTCTCTTCCCGCACCCAGATGGAGAGACCCGAGTGGTAGTAGGGGTCGGTAAAGTCGACGGCCTTCTCGCGCTCCTCGGTGGCGCTCATGCTGCAGATACAGGCGTCGAAACGGCCGCCGGCCAGGGCGGCGACGATGCCGTTCCATGGCGACGTCTGGATGTCCACCTCGACCCCCATCTTGTCCGCCACAGCCTCGGCGATATCCACATCGAAGCCGATCAGGTTGCCGGACGTATCCACGTAGCTGAAGGGGGGGTAGGCGCCGGAATTGGCGACCCGGAAGACGTCGTCACGAATCTCGGGTAGATCCCGCGCCTGGGCCGGCAAGCTGGCCAGGGAAATGGCGCCGATCAGCGCCAGGGCGCCGATGAAGGGACGACGGAAAAGCGTGTTGTGATGTGTCATGTCAGTGCCTGCTTGTTGTGAGGTTGTATGGTCGAAGGTTGGTGGGTGACGTTCGCGGTTCTGGCGGTTACCTCCTGATGGTGGCTCATAGGAAGGGGTGCAGGTCGTTCTGGCTGCGGGGTTCATGCGCGTTCGAGCAGCAGGGCGATGCCCTGGCCGCCGCCGATGCAGGCGGCCGCGCAGCCGTAGCGCTTGCCTTTGTCTTGCAGAATTCGTGCCAGGGTTCCGGCAAGGCGGACCCCGGTGGCGCCCAGGGGATGGCCCAGCGCCAGGGCGCCGCCCCAGGCGTTGACGCGCTCGGGGTCCAGATCCAGCTCGCCCATGGCGTGCAGCGGGACCGCGGCGAAGGCCTCGTTGATCTCCCAGGCATCGATATCGCTGACGTCCAGGCCGCTCTGCTCCAGAAGACGGCGGATGGCGGCCGCGGCTCCGGCGCCCATCTGTTCCGGCGCGACGCCGCAGTCGGCGACGGCCACCACCCGGGCCAGGGGCGTGGCGCCATGGCGCGTCAGGGCCTCCTCGGACATCAGCAGGGCGGCGGCGGCCCCGGAGGTCAGAGGAGAGCTGTTGCCGGCGGTCACTCGGCCGCCTTCCAGGAACACCGGCTCAAGTCCAGCCAGCCGCTCGGCAGTGGTGTCGGCGCGGATATTGGCGTCCCGGGCAATGCATTCGCCAGCGACATTGGCCAGCGCCAGAAGCTCGCCATCGAAGTGGCCCTCGGCGTCGGCCGCGGTGGCCCGCTGATGCGAGGCCAGGGCGAAGGCATCCATGGCCTCGCGAGCGATGTCTGCGTGATCGGCCAGGCGCTCGGCGGTCAGGCCCATGTTCAGGGCCACGCCGAGCTCCAGCCATGGGGCCTTGCGCAGCACAGCCGGGCTGGTCAGCACCCCCTCCTTGAACAGCGCCGGGCCCATTGGCACCCGGGTCATGTTCTCGACGCCGCCGGCGATACCGAACTCGATGGCACCCGCCTGGATCTCGCGGGCGGTGCTGCGCAGGGCGGCCAGCCCAGAGCCGCACTGCTGATCGATCTGGCGGCTGGCGCAGCCGCGGCCCCGCTCGCCCAGGCGAGCGGCGAGCCACAGCGGGTAGCGGCCGCCGAAGCTCCACTGCTCCTTGACCGGCAGCGCGCAGCCCACGCTCAGGTCCTCCACGGCGGCACCATCGAGGTCGCCCCGCGCTAGGAGGGCGTCGATCACGCCGGCCAGCAGGGCGTCGCCGCGAGTATCGGCCCAGGCGTCCACTTCCGGCTTGCGGGGATGGGCGCGGGTGAAGGCGCTGCGGGCATAGTCGGCGAGATAGACGTCTCTCATGGGGTCGGCTCCTCGGGGTCGGTCAGGCGCGCCCAGCGGTGGATGAAGAGCGCGTAGGTGGTCAGCACGTGGCGGATGGAGTCGATCTCCACGCACTCGTCCACGCCGTGGATGCGCTGGGCCACCGGGCCATAGCAGGTGCCGTTGATCTCGCCCGAGACGTGAAAGGCGCGCAGGTCGGTGGTGCAGGTGGAAAGGTAGTGAGGCGGCGGCTCGCCGAGTAGCGCCTCGTGGCACGCCGAGAGCAGCCGGATGCCCGGAGTATCGAGGTCGACCAGGTGCCCCTCCGAGCGGAAGCCGTGGAAGCTGACCCGGGGGGCCGGCGTGGCATCGTCGAGTTCGGCATGGCGGGCGGCGATGGTCTCGCGCACCCGCTCCATGGCGTCGTCGGGGGTCATGCCTGGCGGAAAGCCGACGCGTCCCTCGAGGATGGCGTGGGCCGGCACGCTGGAGGCCCAGTTGCCGCCCTCCACCCGACCAATGCTCAGGTTGAAGGGATGGGGGTGGCCTTCATAGGGCGCCGGGCGCGGCAGGGCGTTGATTTCCTCTTCCAGCGCCTTGAGTGCCGGCAGGTATTGTTGCAGGGCCTCGATGGCGTTCTTGCCTGAGGCGGTGTCCAGCACATGGGCGGGCACCCCGTTCAGGCGCATGCGGAACCACAGCACCCCCACCTGGCCGCTATAGATCCGCGCGCCGAAGGGCTCGGGGATCAGCACGAAATCGCCGCTGTAGCCTTGATGCAGGCAAGCCAGGGCGCCATTGCCGGTGCACTCTTCCTCGATCACCGTCTGCAGGGTCAGCGGGAAGTCGATGGTCACGCCAGCCTGGCGTACCGCCTGCACCGCCATGACCATGGCGGCGATGCCGGCCTTCATGTCGCCGGCGCCGCGGCCGAAGAGCCAGCCGTCCTGCTCCCAGGGTTCCCAGGGCGGGCGGGTCCACATGTCGATGGGCTCGGCGGGCACCACGTCCAGGTGGCCGTTGAACACCAGGTGCGGGCCACTGGCATCGGGGTTGAGCCGCGAGACCAGGTTGTAGCGCCCGGCGCTTTCCCACTCGGTGGGTACTCGGTGGGGGTGCTCGGCAAACCCCGGGGCGTCCAGTGGCACCCGGGTCGCCGGCAGCCCTAGCTGGTCGAGGCGGGTCTCCATGGTCTCCAGCGCTCCGTGCTCCTGGCCCAGCACGCTGTAGCCTCGCACCAGGTCGCGGGTCAGTGCCAGGGTGTCGTCCATGAGCGCGTCGCAGGCGGCGACAATGCGCTTCTCCGTGGCATCCAGCATCAGAACCTCCCCAGCCGTGACTCGTCGATGATCAGCGTCGCCTCGGTGGCATCGCGCAGGCTCTCGGGGTCGAGACCTTCGGCGATCTCCACCACGGCAAGCCCCGCCGGAGTCACGTCCATCACCGCCTTGTCGGTGATGATGCGTGATACGCAGCGGCTGGCGGTGAGCGGCAGGCGGCAGCGTTCGAGAATCTTGGGATTGCCGTGCTTGTCGTTGTGGGAGCATAGCACCACCAGCCGCTTGACCTTCTGGGCCAGTTCCATGGCGCCGCCGATGCCCGGCGAGAACTTGCCGGGGATCTTCCAGTTGGCCAGATTGCCAAGCCGGTCGACCTCGAAGGCACCCATGAAGGTGAGGTCGACCCGGCTGCGCCGGATCATGGCGAAGGAGGTGGCGCTGTCGAAGACGCTGGCGCCGGGGCGGGTGGTGATGTATGCCCCACCGGAGTCGATCATGTCGTGGTCCGGTGCCTCGCCCTCGCGCCGCGGGCGGCAGCCCAGCACGCCGTTCTCCGAGTGCACCAGCACTTCCATCTCGTTGGGCAGGTAGTGGAAGAGGCGCGTCGGCAGGCCGATGCCGAGGTTGACGATCTGACCGGGGATCACCTCCCGGGCGGCCCGGGCCAGGATACGATGTGACTCAGAGGCCATGGGGGCGCACTCCCTGTTCACTGGTGGCTCGCTCGACCTGTACCACCTGGCTGACGAAGGCGCAGGGGGTATGGATGGCGTCGATGGGCAACTCGCCGGGCGCGTCGAGGCGGTAGGCCTGGGCGATCACCTGCTCGGCGGCCATGGCCATCAGCGGGTTGAAGTTGCTGGCGGTGGCGCGATAGATCAGGTTGCCGTAGCGATCGGCCCGCTCGGCATGCACCAGAGCGAAGTCGGCTTGCAGAGCCGGCTCGATGCCCCAGGTGCGGCCGTCGATCTCGATCTCCTGGCGGCCCTCGGCGATCTCGGTGCCCTGGCCGATGTCGGTGAGAAAACCGCCATGGCCGGCCCCGGCGCAGCGTATCTTCTCAGCCAGCAGGCCCTGGGGATGAAAGCGCACCTCGAGTCGCCCGGCATTCATTGCCTCGATGGCGGTGCGGTTAAGCCCCAGGTGCGAGGTGATCAGCCGTCGGACGCGTCCGGCCTCGATCAGCCTGCCGATGCCGATGCCGGGCTCGTTGGCGTCGTTCTTGATCAGGGTGAGCCCGCCCTGGCCACCTGCCAGCAGGGCATCGAGCAGCGCGAAGGGGGTGCCCGGCGAGCCGAAGCCGCCGACCATGATCGTCGCCCCCTCGGGGATGGCGGCCACCGCCGTCTTGAGGTCGCGGACTTTCTCGGTGAGCAGCGTCATGATGCGCGGACCTCCGACGGTCGGGCAGCGGCAGCAGCGGCACCGGTCTCATCGGACAGCGACCGATCGAAGCGCGCCAGGGCGCGATCCAGCCGCTCGAGCAGCGTCTCCACTTCCTCGGCGGTGATGGTCAGCGGCGGGGTGACGAGGAAGTGGTCGCCGGCCATGCCGTCCAGGGTGCGGCGGGGATAGATCAACAGGCCCTCCTCCTTGGCCAGGGCGGTGATCTGGGCGAAACGGTTCTGCTCGGCGGGGAAGGGGCGTCGGGTAGTGGGGTCGGCGACCAGCTCCACGCCCCACAGCAGGCCGAGGCCGCGGACATGGCCGACCCAGGGGTAGCGCTCGGCCAGCGCCCGCAGGCCGGTCTCAAGCTGTTCACCGCGCGCCCGGGTGTTCTCCAGCAGCCGCTCGCGGCGGATCGCTTCGATCACCGCGAGGCCGGTGGCACAGGCCAGCGGGTTGCCGGCGTAGGTGTGGCCGTGCTGAAAGCCGCCGCTGGCCATCACCTCGGTGACGATGTCGTCACGTGTCAGCAGCGCCCCCACCGGGTAGTAGCCGGCGCCCAGCCCCTTGGCGGTGACCAGCAGGTCGGGGACGACGCCGTAGTGTTGCCAGGCGAACCAGGTGCCGGTGCGACCCACGCCGGTGAGGACCTCGTCGAGGATCAGCAGACAGCCGAATTCGTCGCACAGCGAACGGATGCCCTTCAGGTAGCGCTCACCCAGGAGCCGGGCGCCGGTGCTGGCGCCGCCGATGGGCTCCAGTACGAAGGCGATGATCGAATCGGAGCCGGCGGCCTCGATGGCCGCACGAGCTTCGGTCAGCAACCGGTCGACGTGGGTGTCGTCGTCGGCGTCCTGGTGGCGGTAGAAGTCAGGCCCCGGCAACTTCAGGGAGGCGTGGGTGAGGTCGGTGAAAGGCGCCTCCAGGGGGTGATAGCCCGTGACGCCCAGCGCCCCCAGGGTGCTGCCGTGGTAGGAGGGCCGCAGGGAGACGAAGCGGTACCGCTGTGGCTCGCCGGTGGCGACGAAATACTGTCGGGCCAGCTTGAGGGCCGATTCCACGGCTTCAGAGCCACTGGAGACGAGGAACACCTTCTCCAGCAGGCCCTCCGTCATGTCGACCAGCGCATGGGCCAGAGAGACGGCCGGGGCATTCTCGAACTGGGTGCGGTAGGTGAAGGCGACGCGGTCGAGCTGGGCCAGCATGGCATTGCGAATATCCTGCCGGCCGTGGCCGAGGTTGCAGGAGATGGCGCCGGAGCAGCCGTCGAGGTATTCCTTGCCGTGTTCATCCCACAGGAAGACGCCATTCCCGTGGCTGATTTCCGGCAGCGCGGGGCCGGCCTGGTAGAACAAAGGAGAACCCTTCATCTTGTCGATCCATTATTGTTGTGCGGGGCGGATAGCAACAGTCTAGGTAGTGGCGGCAAATTATTTCAATATATGATGTTTTTACTGTATTCGATGAGTTTGCGTCATGCCTGATGTCAACATTCATTCGCTGAAGGCGCTGGCGATCTTCAAGACCCTGTTCGAGGCAGGGAGCGCCTCGCAGGCAGCCAGGACGCTGGGCATCACCCAGTCGGGGGTCAGCCGTTCCCTCTCCCAGCTTGAACAGAACCTGGGGCTTGAGCTGTTCCTGCGCGAGAAGAACCGTCTGGTGGCGACCCCGGAAGCGCGGGAGCTCTATGAGGAGATCCTGCGGTTGATGGGCAATATCGATGAGCTTCGTCACAGCGTCCTGGCCCTCAAGGAGTTTGGCACCTCGCGGCTGCGCATCGCCGCGATCCCCGGCCTGGCCTTCGGTTTCGTGCCGCGCCTGGTTGCCGCCTTGCTCGAGGATAACCGCGGGTTCAGCATCAGTTTCGACATGATGTCGAGCCACGATGTGCTTCGGGAGGTGGAGTCTGGTCATGCCGACATCGGCTTCGTCACGCTACCGGTCACCTCGCGCCAGCTGCGGGTAGAGGAGTGGCTGACCACTCATGCCCGCTGTCTGGTTCCCAGGGGACATCCCCTGGCAACCCGGACAGCGGTGAATATCGATGATCTTGAAGATCAGTATCTGGTAATCAGTAACCAGCCCAATGTCGGCGCCGACCCGCTGCTTAATCTTGCTACCACCCACGGTATCCATATCGGCGGCAAGACCGAGGCCAATATCGGGGCCATCACCGCCCTGGTGGCCAATGGCGTCGGTGTCAGTGTGATGAATCCGATCACTGCCACCGACCAGCTTTCTCAGCGAGACGGCGTAGTGGTGTTGCCGTTTACCCCCGAGATCGACTTCAGCTTTGGTCTGGTCTATCGCGAGGACTGGAAGCATGCTCGGGCCCTGGAGTTCATCCGGGCCTGTGGCCGGGAGCTGTTGAAGGAGTATCCCGGTTGAGGGTCTCCCGAATACCCGCTGAGGGGGCATGCCCAGCGGTTTGTCGAGCGTCTCGAGCGGCGTTGCTTCCCGCGGGGCGCCCCGGTCGCTAGAATGAGTGTTTGAAGTCGGGCATCGGACCCGGTCAGTGCAGGCCCCGGCATCCGTCATCCCACCGCTGCTTTTCGTTTTATCGCAAGGATCCCGCGCTGCATGAGCTATCAGGTTCTGGCCCGCAAGTGGCGACCGCGTACCTTTCATGAACTGGTCGGCCAGGAGCATGTCCAGCGCGCGTTGGTCAATGCTCTGGATCAGGGGCGACTGCACCACGCCTACCTGTTCACCGGCACCCGCGGGGTGGGCAAGACCACCCTGGCGCGGATCCTGGCCAAGTGCCTGAACTGCACGGCTAATGGCCAGGGAGACGCGGGCGTGACCTCGACGCCCTGCGGCGAGTGCGACAGCTGTCGCTCCATCGATGAGGGTCGCTTCGTGGACCTGATCGAGGTCGACGCGGCATCGCGCACCAAGGTGGAAGATACCCGCGAGCTGCTCGACAACGTCCAGTATGCCCCCACCCAGGGGCGCTACAAGGTGTACCTCATCGATGAGGTGCACATGCTCTCCACCAGCAGCTTCAATGCCCTGTTGAAGACCCTGGAGGAGCCGCCCCCGCACGTGAAGTTTCTGCTGGCGACCACCGATCCGCAGAAGCTGCCGCCCACGGTGCTGTCGCGCTGCCTGCAGTTCACCCTCAAGCATATGCCGCCCGAGCGCATCGTCGGCCACCTGGCCAAGGTACTCGAAGCCGAGGAGGTGACCTTCGAGGAGAGTGCCCTCTGGCTGCTGGGCAAGGCCGCCGAGGGCTCCATGCGCGACGCCATGAGCCTTGCCGACCAGGCGATCGCCTTTGGCCAGGGCGAGGTGCACCATGCCGACGTGGCGGCGATGCTCGGTACTCTCGACCATCGCCATGTCCTGGGGCTGGTCGAGGCCCTGGCCGCGGTCGATGCCCCCCGGCTGCTGGCCGAGGTGGCCACCCTGGCCGAGCAGGGGCCGGACTTTGCCGCGGTACTCGACGACATCACCGGCGTGCTGCATCGCCTGGCGATCGCCCAGATGGTGCCCGATGCCGTGGATAACGGCCACGGTGACCGGGAGGCGCTGCTCCAGCTTGCCGCGCGCTTTACCGCCGAGGATATCCAGCTCTACTACCAGATCGGCATCCAGGGGCGTGGCGACATGGAGCATGCCCCGGACCTGCGCACCGCCCTGGAGATGACCCTGCTGCGCATGCTGGCCTTCCGCCCCCAGGGCGTGCCGCGTCCCCCGCAGACGCCGCTGCCCCTCCGCGGTGAGGGTGCTTCAGGGGGTGCGGCGCCTGCTGGCGAAACGCCGGCACAAGGCGGGTCGGTCCCCGAGGAGAGCCCGTCTCCCCGTCCCGCTCAGGCGTCGCCCCCGGCCGCCGACGAGACCCCGACGCCCCGTCCCTTGCCCGATACTCCTCCCTCGCGGCCGGCCGTCGAGGCCGTCTCGACCCCGGCGCCGGACGATGAGCCACCCCCTTGGATCGAGCGGGAAGAGGAGGGGGCAGAGGCCACCGGGCCCGTCGCGGAGGGGCACTTCGGTCATGCCGACTGGCTGGCTTGCTTCGACTCGCTGGGACTCGGGGGATTGACCCGCAACCTGGCTGCCCACTGCGTGGTCGAGGCCGATGATGGCGAGCGGCTCACACTGCGGCTTGACCCTTCCCAGGAGGCGATGCAGGCCGAAGTCCATGTGACGCGCATTCGCGAGGCACTGGCGGCCATCGGCATCGAGCGTCATCTGATACTGTCGCCGGGGCCGCTGCCCTCCGAGGTCGAGTCCCCCAAGCAGCAGGCCGACCGCCTTGCCGCCCAACAGCATACCGAGGCGATTGAAGCCTTGAACCGTGACCCCCATGTACAGAGACTGCAGCAGGTCTTCGGTGCACGCCTGATCGAATCCACGGTCAAGCCCACCGTTGCCCAGGTGCGCGGTTGAGCCGTGCCGCCCCGTCGATCACTAACCACGAGAGAGGAATCCGCCATGATGAAGGGTGGAATGGGTAACCTGATGAAGCAGGCCCAGGAAATGCAGGAAAAGATGCAGCGCGCCCAGGAGGAGGTCGCCAAGGCCGAGGTCCAGGGTGAGGCAGGTGCCGGCATGGTCAAGGTGACCATGAACGGGCGCCACGACGTGAGCAAGGTCGATATCGATCCCAGCGTCATGGAAGAGGACAAGGAACTGCTCGAGGACCTGCTCGGCGCGGCGGTGAACGATGCCGTGCGCAAGGTAGAGGCCAGCTCCAAGGCCAAGATGGAGGAGGCCACGGCCGGTCTCGACTTGCCACCGGGTTTCAAGATGCCCTTCTGAGCGTGAATCGCCGATGAGCTTTTCCCCGCTGGTCCAGAGACTGATGGAGTCGCTGCGCGTGCTGCCGGGGGTCGGGCCCAAGACGGCCCAGCGCATGGCCATGCACCTGCTCGAGCGTGATCGCGAAGGCGGCCGTCGCCTGGTGGAGACGCTGGGCGTGGCACTGGAGCGGGTCGGCTATTGCCGGCGTTGTCGCACGCTCACCGAGGAGGACGTCTGCAGCCTCTGCACGAGTGCGCGGCGTGACGATGATCTGCTCTGCGTGGTGGAGTCTCCCGCCGACCAGTTCGCCATCGAGGAGGCCGGAGGTTACCGTGGCCGCTACTTCGTGCTGCATGGCCACCTTTCGCCCCTCGACGGAATCGGCCCCGAGGATATCGGCCTCGACCAGCTCGAGGCGCGTGTCGCCGAGGGAGCCGTGGAAGAGGTGGTGCTCGCCACCAACCCCACCGTGGAGGGCGAGGCGACCGCCCACTACATCGCCGCGCAGCTTTCTTCCCTGGGCGTGAGGCTCTCGCGGCTGGCCTATGGTGTCCCCATGGGCGGTGAGCTCGAATACGTCGACGGTGGTACCCTGAGCCGCGCCTTCAATGGTCGCCTGCCCTTCCGGGGCGAGTGACGCCCCTTTCCCCGCTGGAACCCTGCATGCCACTGACCCCCGAAATTCGCTGGATCGATACCCCTGACGCCCTGGATGCCGCCTGTGCCGAGGTGGCGTCGGCGGAGGTCATCGCTCTGGACACCGAATTCTTCCGCGAGAGCACCTTCCACCCGGTACCGGCGCTGATCCAGTTCGCCGCCGGCGGCCCTGCCTACCTGGTGGACCCCCTGGAGGTGGCTTGTACCGAGGCCTTCCGGCGGCTGCTATCGTCGGGGCCGCTCAAGCTGCTGCATGCGTCCAGTGAGGATCTCGAGGTCTTCGCCCACTGGGCCGGGGTGCCGGTCGCGCCACTGGTGGATACCCAGATCGCCCAGTCGCTGCTCGGCGAGGTGCCTTCCATGGGCTACCAGAAGCTGGTGGAATTCTGGGTTGGCGAGACGCTGCCCAAGGACGAAACCCGTTCCGACTGGCTCAAGCGCCCGCTCAGTGAGACTCAGCGGCTCTATGCCGCCCTCGACGTGGTCTACCTGCTGGAGGTGTGGCAACACCAGCGCGACGCCCTGGAGCGCCACGGCCGGCTCTCCTGGGTCGAGGCGGACTGTGCGGATCTGGTCGCCCTGTCGGCACGCAGTGCCACCGCCGATGGCCAGTGGTACCTGCGCCATCGCCAGCTATGGCGGTTCTCGCCGCGTCAGATAGAAGCCTATCGGCGCTTGACCCGCTGGCGCGAGGGAGAAGCGCGGCGCCGTGATGTACCGCGCGGCTGGCTGGTGCCTGACCGGCTGCTCTACGCCATCGCCGAGCAACTGCCGGAGAACCGCTTCGAGCTGGCTCGGATCGAGGACATCAAGCCGCCGCTGGTCAAGCGTGAGGGTGACGAGCTCCTCAGGCTGGTCAGTGAGGCGTTGGTCGTCGACGAAAGCGAGCTACCGACGGCTCCGCTCTCGCCGATGGCCCCCGCGTTCAAGCAACGCCTCAAGGCGCTGAAGAAAGTGGTCAATGCCGAGGCACAGGCGCTCGGTGTGGCGCCGGAGGTGCTGCTCAAGCGCCGCGATCTGGAGGCCCTGGTAGGTGCCGATCTCATGGGGCAGCCCCTATCGCTGCCCGAGGGTTGGCGTGGCGATCGACTGAATGCGGGCCTGACGGCGGCCCTCGAGGGGGTATCACGATGAGCGATGATCGCATGCGTGGCGACAAGCTGTTGTGCGAGGTCTTCAAGAGCTCGCGCAAGGAGCAGATGTATCTCTACGTGGACAAACGCCAGGGCCTCGAGGCGGTGCCCGAAGCCCTGCTCGAACCGTTCGGCAAGCCGCTGTCGGCCATGACGCTGATTCTCACCCCCGAGAAGTCGCTGGGACGAGCCAGGGCTGCAGACGTCATGGCCGCTATCCGCGACAAGGGCTACTACCTGCAGATGCCGCCGGCCAAGGAGGATTATCTGCTGGACCTTTATCGCACCCCCACCGAGGCGAGGTACTAGCCTGGCGAGGCGGAGTTGCGCCGAGGGCAGGCCTGCGAGGAGGCGCTGTGAACCCTTCCATGGGCGCTACCGATGCCATCCCTGGCATAGGACCTCCTCTTCGACCTGCTCTCGGCTTTTTCCCGCTTCAGCAAGTCAGCAGAACATTCAGGAGATGTTATGAGAGAGCGCTTCTGGGAGCGCTTCGACCTCGAAGAGCTCACCAGCGAGGAGTGGGAGGCACTCTGCGACGGCTGCGGCCAGTGCTGCCTGCTCAAGTTCCAGGACGATACGTCTGGCGAACTGGCGGTGCTCAACGTTGCCTGTGAGCTGCTGGATATCCACAGCTGTCGCTGCAGCGACTATGCGCATCGGTTCGAGAAGGTACCGGACTGCACGCAACTCACCCCCGAGCGCATCGATGATTTCCGCTGGCTGCCGAAGTCATGCGCCTATCGGCGTTTGGCGGAAGGGCGCAAGCTGGCCGCCTGGCATCCACTGATCGCCGGCGGACCCGAGCGGATGCACCGCAAGGGCATCAGCGTGCGCAGCTTCGCCGTCTCGCAGCGCGATGTCCCCGAGGAGGAACTCGAGGAGCATATCATCGCCATTCTGCCCATCGATGGCTGAGGGCTCAGCTATCGCGCTGCTCAAGCCCCAGCGCCCAGAGGAGGAAGGCATCCTGGCGGGCGTTGTCATGCCAGGCCTTGAAGCGCCCCGAGGCCCCGCCATGCCCGGCGGCCATATCGGTCCGCATCAGGATGGGGCGGCCCTCCGTCTGGCGGCGCTCCGCGGGGCGGTTTGTCGATGTAGGGCCCTCCCCACCCTGGTCGCGGCTCAGCTCCTTGAGGCGCGCATAGAGCTTGGCGGGTTCCCAGTAGGGCACCCGGGTGTCGTGCCAGCTGCCCTGCAGGAAGACCGCCGGCCAGGGCTGCGCCGAGAGGTTGTCCAGCGGTGAGTAGTCGCGGATGCGCCGTCGCGCCTCGGGTTCACGGGGGTCACCCCATTCGGTGTACTCCGCCGTGGTGAGTGGCAGGTCGGGGTTCTCCATGGTGCGCAGCACGTCGACGAAGGGTACGTCGAGAACGGCAGCACAGAAGGATTCAGGGGCCAGGTTGAGGCTGGCACTGACCAGCAGCCCCCCGGCACTGGCACCGTAGGCCGCAATGCGCTCGCCGTCACTGAAGCCCTTGTCGACCAGGGCATCGCGGGCGGCGAGGAAGTCATGGAAGCTATTCGCCTTGTGCTCGAGCTTGCCGGCCAGGTACCAGGGCTCGCCACGATCGCCACCGCCGCGCACGTGGGCCACGGCAAAGGCTGCGCCGCGTGCCAGCAGTTCCAGCCGGGCGACCGAGAACCAGGGGTCGAGCACCTCGCCATAGGCGCCGTAGCCGTAGAGCAGGGTGGGCAACGGGTGACCGGCCAGATCGGCTCGCATCACCACCGAGACGGGGACGCGTTCACCGTCATGGGAGGTCGCCCAGAGCCTCTCGCAGACCAGCTGCTCGGGCTTCAGGTCCCCGTGGATGGGCTGCTGCTTGAGCCGACGCCGCTGGCCAGTGTCGAGGTCATGCTCGAGCCAGGTCACCGGCAGGATGAAGGACTCCTCGCGCAGGCGCAGGCGTCGCGTGTCGAAGTGGGGCGTGTCGCCCAGTGCCAGGCTGCAGGGCAGCTCCGGCAATGGCAGTCGTTCATCGCGAGTGATGGCGTTGTCGCCATTCAGCTCAAGGACGCGCAGATGCACCTGGGCCTCGTGATGGTCGCGCTCGGTGATGACCAGCCCCCAGTCGAAGGCGTCGACGCCCTCCAGGGTATCGTCGTCGCGATGGGCGATCAGCGGCTGCCACTCCTTCGCGGGATCCGACTCGTCCAGCCGCGCCTCCGCCACCACGTCCAGCTGAAAGTGAGTGGCCTCGCGATTGTGCAGGACATAGAAGTGGCCCGGGCGGTGGTCCAGGGCGTACTCCACGCCGTTTTGCCGGGGCCGGAAGCAGCGCGGTGCGGTCGCCGGTGCCCGCGCCGGAATCAGGTAGCACTCGCTGGTGTCCTTGGAAGCGCTCTCCAGGATCAGCCATTCCCGGGAGCGGGTCTTGCCGAGCCCCAGCCAGAACTCGGGGTCCTCCTCGCGCAGCACCAGCGCCGGCTCCCCGGCGCTGCCTTCTTCCATGACCAGGCGCCAGATGCTCTCCGGACGCTGGGTGGCGTCATAGCGGGTGAAAAGCAGGGTGACATTATCCTCGGCCCAGCCAATCTCGGGGCCGATCTCCTCGAGCAGCACCCTGGGCTCACCGTCTGGCAGGTGCTTGAGGTAGAGCCGGTAGGTCTCGTCGCCGCGGGTATCCTCGGTCCAGGCCAGCCAGGCCTCGTCCGGGGAAAGGGCCATGTCGCCCACCTCGAGGAAGTCGTGCTCCCGGGCCCGGGCCTGCAGGTCGAGGAAGCACTCTGCGGCATCCGGTTCGTCATTGGGATGACGCCACCAGACCGGATAGTCGGCGTCCACCGCCGTCTCGCTCCATACCGTGTAATGATCCAGCGGGGTTCTCAGTCCGTGGACGGCGAGTTCGCGGCGGGCCAGGTGGCCATGGTAGAGGCGCTCGACCAGATCGTCGAGGGGAGCGAACCAGTGGCGCGACTCTTGATTGGCGGCTTCCAGAAAGTCGCTGACTTCCGGATCATCGCGGTTCTCCAGCCAGTGCCATGCCGGGTCGTCGGCATGGCGGAAGCGGTGGACGGGATCGACGTGGGTGGTCTCGGTGGCCTGGTCACTTGGTGGCTGTGCTTTCATTGCGCGAGATGTACCATACTCAGTGTATTTTCAAGAACGTGCGTCCTGGACGCCAAGGTCGCGAGGTCGTGATGCTGATTTCGGATTCGATATCCCTACTATGGCTGGTCTATGGCGTATTGTCGCTGGTCGTGCTGCTGACTGGCTACCTGGGGCTGGCCTTCCTGCCGCGGCTGCCGCGGCTGGTAATCACCTGGCTGGTGGCGGGCGTGATGTGGATGCCATCCCACTTTCGCCTGCCGCTGCTGGAGGAGGGCGAGTTCTACTCCGGCTTCGCCCCGGCGGTGGTGGTGGCGGCCGTGGCCCTCTTCGAGGGCAGTCGTGCGAGCCTCATGCCTTCTGCCTTGCTGGTCGCGGTGGGCGCAGGACTGGGATTTCTGGTGGGCTTGCTGCTGTGGTGGCGCGGTCGTCATCGCCGCACCTTTGATGATGATGACTACCTGGACATGCCTGACAATGCGCCCACCGGCCCCCGTCAGGGTGGCCGCGATGAGCGCCAGGAGCCAGTCATCGGCTGAATCTTCCGCTAATACTCGGTAAACAAGGAGCCCCAATGCGCGGGCTTGGCATGGAAAGGCCCTGTAGCCGGCTGTGCTGGACGCTGGCCATCGTCTGTGTCCTCTGGTTGTGGGCGAGCTCAACGCTGGCACAGCTCGGCGAGGAAGAGCATCCCGACGTCCGTGTCGTGGTCGATGTCTCCGGCAGCATGAAGGAGAACGATCCCGAACGTCTGGCACTCAGTGCCCTGGACATGCTCGTGGCGCTGCTACCGAATGGCGCTACGGCGGGGGTCTGGACCTTCGGTGCGACGGTTGACAACCCTCTGCCGCTGGGCGAGGTGGATGCGGCCTGGCGAGAGCGTGCTCTGGACCTGCCGCCGGCCCTTCAGGATTACCAGCAGTACACCGATATCGAGGTGGCCCTGCGCGAAGCGGCAAGGGCCGAGGCCAATGGCTGGAGACACCTGGTACTGCTCACCGATGGCATGATTGACCTCCCTCCAGCCCGGGGGGGCAAGCCCGAGATCGACGATGCATCGCGGGTACGCCTGGTGGATGAACTGGCCGCTGAGCTGGCCGACCAGGGCGTGGCCATTCATGCCGTCGCCTTTTCCGACCAGGCCGACCTGGCGCTGGTGGAGCGACTGGCACAGTCTACCGGGGGGCTGGCGGCGTTGGCAGAGAATCCCGAGAGCCTGCTGGGCGCCTTTCTCGATATCATCGAGCGTATCTTCCCGGCCGACCAGGTGCCGCTGGAGGCGGGTCGCTTCGTCATCGACGACGAGGTGGAGACCTTCTCGGCGCTGGTCTTCCATGAGCCCGGGGATGGTCCTCTGACTCTGGTCGCGCCGGACGGTACGCGCTACCGGGCCGATGAGGCGCCGGATGCCATTCGCTGGCGAGTGGAGCCGCGCTTCGACCTGATCCGGGTGCCTGACCCTCAGGTTGGCGAGTGGCATCTGGTGGGGCCGGTGGGCGAGGGCAGTCGTATCAACGTCGCCTCCCCGCTCCACCTGCGCACCGCCGAACTGCCGGCCACCCTCTATCTGGGCTTCGAGGTCCCGCTGGAGGCGTGGGTGGAGCGCGATGATGACCCCCTGGGCCAGGGAGACGAGGAGATTACCCTTTCGGTCTCACTGCAGGACACCGAGGGTACGGTGCAGTCCCGGGTCGCGCTGCAGGCGGAGGAGGGGCGTTTCCGTGGCCGTCTGCCGGCCCCGGCCCTGACCGGCAATGCGCACCTGGTGATCCGTGCCGAGGGAGAGGCGTTCCAGCGTCAGCGGGTGCAGGCGGTGAACGTGCTGCCGGCCATCGGCGCGGCGTATCGGCCCGGAGATAAACGAGTGGTCCTGACTGCAGAACACCCCCGGCTGAATCGTGAAAACACCGAGATCCATGGCGAACTGCAGGGGGAGCGTCTCGAGGCCCGAGCAGTCGGGGCTTCGCGCTGGCATCTCGACCTGCCTGAGCGCGATGAGGCAGTGAGTCGGCCAGTGTTGCTCAATGCCACCATCGAGCTGGATGGCGAGACCCGCGAACTCTCCCTGCCGCGTCTGATGCTCAACCCCGGGGGCCGCGTCGGCATCGACCTGGCGGATGTGGGCGGTCCGAGCCTCGGTACCGAGCGCCTCGATGACGGAGGCCGGGAGGATACCTCGTTGTCGCCTTCCGAGACATCGGCCGACCGTTTCGTCGCCTGGGTCAATCACCTGGCCGAGAAGGCGCATGCTCTCTGGCAGGCGAGTGTGCCCGGCTTGCAGCGGTTATGGGAGGTACATGGCCGTGATCCGCGCCTCTGGGTTGCCGTCGTGGCCCTGGCAATGATGGTGGTGTTTTGGCTGGTGGTCAGCCTGATTCGGCGTCGCCGTGTGCGACGCCCGGTACACCGGGAGGAACCCCATGTGTGAGCTGCTGGGCATGAGCGCCAATGTGCCCACCGATATCTGCTTCAGCTTTACCGGCTTCCTGCACCGTGGTGGTGGCACCGGGCCTCACCGCGATGGCTGGGGCATCGCCTTCTACGAGGAGGGCGGCTATCGGGACTTCCGCGACCCGCACCCCTCGGTACACTCACCCATCGCGCGGCTGATCTGCGATTATCCGATCAAGTCGAAGATTGTGATCAGCCATATTCGTCAGGCCAATGTCGGCCAGGTTCGCCTGGCCAATACCCATCCCTTTGTCCGCGAGATGTGGGGGCGTCCCTGGTGCTATGCCCACAATGGCCAGCTCACCGATTGGCAGTCGCTGCCGCACTCCTTCTACCGTCCGGTGGGAACCACTGACAGCGAGCATGCCTTCTGCTGGCTCCTCGGCGAGCTGCGCAGTGCCTTTCCCGACCCGCCTGAGGATGACATCCAGCGCCATGCCCTCTGGCGGACCCTTCACGGTCTCTGCGAACGACTTCGCGGTCTGGGGGTCTTCAATCTGCTGCTGGCCGATGGCGAATACCTCTACACGTTCTGTTCCACCAAGCTGGCCCATATTACACGGCGGGCACCCTTCGGCCGGGCAAGCCTCTCCGACGCTGAACTGGCGGTCAATTTCGCCGAGCACACCACCCCCGACGATGTGGTCTCGGTGATCGCTACCGAGCCGCTCACTGACAACGAGTCGTGGGTGCGAATGGTGCCTGGCGAACTGCTGGTCTGGCAGGGCGGGGTGATACAAGCACGATTTAAAACGTAAGTTTCAATCGTATGTTTTACAGTCGCAAAACCGCTGGTATAAGGTAGAGGTACACAACAACAAGTCTGCTGATGACATCAGCCGCAGCGTGGAGACTGCCCATGAGCGAGAACGCCAAGCCCGCTATCCTGTCCGGTCAGCCCCTGGAGGGGCTCGACGACTATGCCTCGGTAATGGATGTCTTCCACTCATCCGTGGCCCGTTTTCCCGACAAGCCGGCGTTCAGCTGCATGGGGCGGGTGCTGACCTATACCGAACTCGATCGCCTCTCCGCCGACTTTGCCGCCTGGCTGCAGCATGAGACCAGCCTGCAGCCCGGCGACCACATCGCCATTCAACTGCCCAACGTGCTGCAGTTCCCGGTGGCAGTCTTCGGTGCCCTGCGAGCCGGGCTGGTGGTGGTCAATACCAACCCGCTCTATACCGAGCGAGAGATGGTCCACCAGTTCAAGGATTCCGGCGCTCGGGCCATCGTCATCCTGGCCAACATGGCCGACAAGCTCGAACGAATTCTCGAGCGTACCGATATCCAGCATGTGGTGGTCACCGAGTTGGGGGACCTGCACGGCTTCCCGAAGCGCCAGTTGATCAATGCCGTCGTCAAGCACGTCAAGAAGATGGTGCCGACCTATTCGTTGCCCGGTGCCACACCGATGAGAGGAGCCCTGCGCGCCGGTGCCGGGCGTCGCCATGAGGATGTCGCACGCGGTCCGGACGATATCGCCGCGTTGCAGTACACCGGCGGCACCACGGGGCTTGCCAAGGGTGCCATGCTGACCCACCGCAATCTGGTGGCCAACATGCTCCAGGCCCGCCAGGCCATCGGCCCGGCCCTGACCGACGGCGCCGAGACCATCATCGCCCCGCTGCCTGTCTACCATATTTATACGTTCACGGTGAATTGCCTGTTCATGATGGAGACCGGCAACCACTCGGTGCTGATCACCAATCCTCGCGACCTGGATGGCTTCGTCAAGACCCTCAAGGGGGTCTCCTTTACCGGTTTCATCGGGCTCAACACCCTCTTCAACGCCCTGTGCAACCGCGAGGACTTCCGCCGTCTCGATTTCTCCCGGCTGCATCTGACCATCTCCGGCGGCATGGCCCTGACACGGGCCGCCGCGCAACGCTGGGAGGAGGTCACCGGCTGTCCGGTGGCCGAGGGCTATGGTCTGACCGAGACCTCGCCCATCGTCAGCTTCAATCCCGTGGATGCCATCCAGCTTGGCACCATCGGCAAGCCGGTGGCCGGCACCGAGGTCAAGGTGCTGGATGCCGATGGCCAGGATGCCCCCCTCGGTGCCGCCGGAGAGTTGTGCGTCAGAGGCCCTCAGGTGATGAAGGGGTACTGGAACCGGGACGAGGAGACCGCACGGTCGATCGACGACGCGGGCTGGTTCCGTACCGGCGACATTGCCGTGCTCCAGCCTGACGGCTATATCCGCATCGTCGACCGCAAGAAGGACATGATCCTGGTCTCCGGCTTCAACGTGTACCCCAACGAGATCGAGGATGTGGTGGCCGGCCACCCCGGCGTGATCGAGTCCGCCGCCGTTGGCGTGTTCGACGAGACCAGCGGCGAGGCGATCAAGCTGTTCGTTGTTGCCCGGGACGAGAGTCTCGATGCCGAGTCTCTGCGAGCCTGGTGCAAGAAGGATCTCTCCGGTTACAAGGTGCCCCGGTACGTGGAGTTCCGCGATGAATTGCCCAAGACGAATGTGGGGAAGGTGTTGCGACGCCAGCTTCGTGACGAGGAGCGCGAGAATACCGGCGAATGACCCTGGCAGGGGGAAGTGCGATGTTCGATAGTTGCCACCTTGCGGCCTGATAGCCACTCTTGATGGTCCCGATTAGGCGCCATCGTGACCTCGGCGTTACAATGCACTGCCCGCTCCGGGAGTACCGGGCGGGCGGTTTTTTATGATGATCGAGACCCGGAGAAGACCGTAGAGACCGTGACCACCGAGACCCGCCAGGCCCCCGCCACGACTGCCGAGGATGCCGCCGAACTCGAGGCCCTGAGCCGCGACCTTGCCGATGCCCTGCGGCGCGATGTCCCGACGCTGGACAAGCGACTGCGCGGGTTACGCCGTCGCCTGAGGGAAGGCAAGCCCGTGGATCGCGGACTCGCCGAGGTGCGTCGCGCGCTCGAGCGTTCACGGCAGCAGGTGGAGCGTCGCCGCGCGAAGCCGGTGGCACTCGATTATCCGCCATCCCTGCCGGTCGCTGAGCGTCGCGAGGATATCCTCGAGGCCCTGCGCGAGCATCAGGTGGTTGTCGTGGCCGGCGAGACCGGCTCGGGCAAGACCACTCAGCTGCCCAAGATCTGCCTGGAGCTGGGTTTGGGGCGCCGCGGGCTGATCGGCCACACCCAGCCACGGCGCCTCGCGGCGCGGTCGGTGGCCAGCCGTCTTGCCGAGGAGCTCCAGGTGCCGGTGGGCGAGCAGGTGGGCTACCAGGTGCGCTTCACCGACCAGAGCAGCGATGACACTCTGGTCAAGCTGATGACCGACGGTATCCTGCTTGCCGAGACCCGTCACGATCCGGATCTGATGCGCTACGAGGCGATCATCATCGACGAGGCCCATGAGCGCAGCCTCAACATCGATTTCCTGCTCGGCTACCTCAAGCGCCTCACCGCGCGGCGCCCCGACCTCAAGGTGATCATTACCTCGGCAACCATTGACGTGGCGCGCTTTGCCGAGCACTTCGGGCGCTCGGACGCCCAGGGACGGTTCCGGCCTGCGCCTGTGGTGGAGGTCACCGGGCGAACCTATCCGGTGGAGGTACGCTATCGCCCGCTGGTCCGCGATGAGGACGACGAGGAAGATCGCACCCTTCAGGAGGGGATTCTCCACGCCGTGGAGGAGATCGAGCAGGTCGAGCGGGACAAGCGCTGGTTCCATGGTCCGCGCGACATCCTGATATTCCTGCCAGGGGAGCGCGAGATCCGCGAGACCGCCGACACCCTGCGCCGCGCCGAACTCAAGGGCACCGAGATCCTGCCGCTCTACGCGCGGCTCTCCAATGCCGAGCAGAATCGGGTCTTTGCACCCCATGCCGGACGGCGCATCGTGCTCTCCACCAATGTGGCGGAGACCTCGCTCACCGTGCCGGGCATCCGCTACGTCATCGATCCGGGCCTGGTGCGGCTTAGCCGCTACAGCTACAGGGCCAAGATCCAGCGATTGCCGGTGGAGCCGGTCAGCCAGGCCAGTGCCAACCAGCGCAAGGGGCGCTGCGGCCGCGTGGCCGAAGGGGTCTGTATCCGCCTCTACGACGAGGAGGACTTTCTCGCCCGGCCCGAGTTCACCGACCCCGAGATCCGCCGCACTAACCTGGCCTCGGTGATCCTCTCGATGCTGTCGCTGAAGCTCGGTGACATCGAGGCCTTTCCCTTCGTCGACCCACCGGATTCGCGCTTCGTCACCGATGGCTTCCGGCTGCTCTTCGAACTGGGTGCGGTAGACGCGGACAACCGCCTGACCCCACTGGGGCGCAAGCTGGCGCGGCTACCCATCGACCCGCGCCTGGCACGCATGGTGCTTGCCGGTGCCGAGCAGGGTGGGCTGCGCGAGGTACTGATCGTGGTCGCCGGTCTGGCGGTGCAGGACCCTCGCGACCGGCCGGCCGACAAGCGCCAGGCCGCCGACCAGGCGCACCGGCGCTGGCAGGATCCGGACTCCGATTTCGTGGCCCTGCTCAACCTCTGGAACGGCTTCGAGGCCGCCCGGGAGGAGCTCTCCGGCAATCGGCTACGGCGCTGGTGCAAGGATCATTATCTCAATTACCTGCGCCTGCGCGAGTGGCACGATACCTTCCGCCAGCTGCGCCAGCTGTTGCGCGACATGGAGATCGAAGTGCCTCCGCCGGCGGCGCGGCCCGTCAACGAGGCCGCGGACACGGACGACAAGGCCCGCCGCGAAGCCCGCCGAGACAGTGCCGTGGCTCTGCACAAGGCTCTGCTTCCCGGGCTGCTCTCCCACCTGGGGCTGCTCACCGAGAATCGCGAGTACCTGGGAGCCCGCAACCGCAAGTTCCTGATCCATCCGGGCTCGGGGCTGGCCAAGAAGTCCCCGAAGTGGCTGATGGCCTTCGAGCTGGTCGAGACCAGCAAGCTCTTCGCACGTACCGTGGCGAGGATCGAACCTCAATGGATCGAGCCGCTGGCCGGCCACCTGGTGAAGCGCTCCTATGCCGAGCCGCACTGGGAGATGAAGCGTGCCCAGGTGGTCGCCAGCGAACAGGTCACGCTCTTCGGCCTGCCTATCGTCGCCGGACGCAAGGTCCACTATGGCCCCATCGCCCCGCAGGAGGCCCGGGAGATCTTCATCCGTCGGGCGCTGGTGGAGGGCGAGTTTCGGACCAAAGGGGAATTCTTCACCCATAACCGGTCGCTGGTGGAGGAGGTCGAGGATCTCGAGGATCGCGCCCGCAAACGCGATATCCTGGTCGACGAGGAGACCCTGTTCGCCTTCTACGACGAGCGTATCCCCGAGGACATCGTCAACGGCAAGGGTTTCGAGGCCTGGCGTCGCAAGGCCGAGCGCGAGAATCCCGACATCCTGAAGTTCGACCGCGCGGCCCTGCTGGCGCGGGAGGCCGGGGAGATCACCGAGGCCGACTATCCCGACGAGCTGGTGCTGGGCGGCGTGCGCTACCCGCTCAGCTATCACTTCGAGCCCGGTGCCGTGGATGACGGCGTGACCCTGACCGTGCCGGCGGCCATGCTTCCCCAGCTGCCCCTGGCGAGGCTCGAGTGGCTGGTCCCGGGCCTGTTGCGCGAGAAGTGCATCGCGCTGATGAAGTCGCTGCCCAAGTCGGTGCGCCGCCAGGTGGTGCCGATTCCTGACTGGGTCGACGCCGCCCTCGAGACCCTGACCCCGGACGACAAGCCGCTCACCGAGGCACTGGGCGAGTTCCTGCGTCGCCGCACCGGGTTGCGCGTGCATCCCGATGACTGGCGGTTCGATCAGCTGGAGCCCCACCTGCTGATGAACTTGCGGGTGGTCGACCACCAGGGCCGGACCCTGGGACAGGGCCGCGACGCTCGTGAACTGGAGCGTCGCTTCGAGGCTGCCGCGGGGGAAGGCGCCAGGGCCCTGGCCGCACAGGCCAGCAGCGAGGGTGAGCTCGAGGCCCTGCCCGAGTCGCCCTTGCCCGAGTCCCGAGTCACCACCCAGGCCGGCATCCGGGTGGAGGCCTACCCGGCCCTGGTGCCCGTCAAGGATGCCTTCCGGGTCGAACTTTTCGACCATCCCGACAAGGCCCGCGAGGCCCATCGCCGCGGTGTGGTTCGAGCGGCCATGGAACGTCTGCCTGACCAGGTGAGGGGTATCGAGGACCTGAAGAAGCTGGAGACCTGTGCATTACTGTTCGCCAAGGTGGGCAGCAAGCGTCAGCTCATCGAGGATGTGGTGGCAGCGGTGTTCCGCCAGGTGGTGGCCACCGACCCGCTGCCACGGTCGCGAGACGAGCTGGAACAGCGTCTCGAGTCGCAGCGCGATGCGTTGCTGCCCCGAGCGGAGGCCCTGGTGGCTACCCTGGAGCAGGCCCTCAAGGGGCACCTGGCCGTGACCAAGGCGCTGAAGGGGCAGCTGAACCTGGCCCTGGCACTGGTCTACAGTGACCTCAAGGCTCAGATGCAGCGACTGGTGCATCCTGGTTTCGTCAGCGAGGCCGGAGAGTGGCTCGAGGAGTACCCTCGGTACATGGAAGCGGCGCTGATTCGCCTGGAAAAAGCGCCGCGGGAACGCATGCGCGACCAGATGCACATGCAGGAGGTTCAGGACCTCGAGGCACGACTTGCCGCGCGTCGCGAGAGCGAGCGACGCGGCGATGTAGAGGATCCGGCGCTGGTGGAGTTCGGCTGGTGGATCGAGGAACTGCGGGTCTCACTCTTCGCCCAGCAGCTGGGTACCAAGTTTCCGGTTTCCACCAAGCGTCTCGAGAAGCGTTGGACAGAACTCACAGGGAGAACAGCATGAGCCAAGTGGTGATCACCGGAACGGGCCTCTTCACCCCGGAGCATGCCATCGACAACGCGGCCCTGGTGGCCTCGTTCAACGCCTGGGTCGACGCCGAGAACGCTCGCCATGCCGAGGCCATCGCCGCCGGCGAGCGTGAGCCGCTGCCGCACTCCAGTACCGAGTTCATCCTCAAGGCCTCGGGCATTCATAGCCGCTATGTGCTCGACGCCGAGGGCATACTCGATCCTGAGCGCATGCGGCCCCGCCTGCCGGAGCGCGGCAATGACGAGCCCTCCCTCCAGTGCGAGATGGGCCTGGTCGCAGCGCGCGAGGCCCTGGGCCAGGCAGGAGTCGGAGCAGAGGATATCGAGCTGGTCATCGTCGCCTGCTCCAACCTGGAGCGGCCCTATCCGGCTGTCGCGGTGGAACTGCAGGAGGCGCTCGGCGCGGGCGGCTACGCCTTCGACATGAATGTCGCCTGCAGCTCGGCGACCTTTGCCATCGAGGTGGCCGCCAACGCCATCCGCGCCGGCAGCATCAAGCGTGCCCTGGTGATTGACCCGGAAATCTGCTCGGCACACCTCAACTTCCGGGATCGCGACAGCCACTTCATCTTCGGTGATGCCTGTACCGCCATCGTGCTGGAATGTGAGGCCGTGGCAACGGCCGAGGCTCGCTTCGAGATCCTCGGTACGCGCCTGGTGACACGCTTTTCCAACGCCATACGCAACAACGCCGGCTTCCTCAACCGGGTTTCCGACAGCGATCCGCAGGCCGTCGACAAGCTTTTTGTCCAGGAGGGCCGGCGTGTCTTCAAGGAGGTCTGCCCTCTGGTGGCGGCGCTGATCACCGATCACCTGGCGAGCCTCGAACTGTCCGGTGACGACCTGTCGCGGCTCTGGCTACATCAGGCCAACCGTCACATGAACGACCTCATCGCCCGGCGTGTACTGGGCCATGACCCGAATCCTCAACAGGCGCCGATCATCCTCGATCGCTATGCCAATACCAGCTCGGCAGGTTCGATCATCGCCTTCCACCTGCATCGGAACGACCTGCCGAGCGGCGCGCTCGGGGTAGTCTGTTCCTTCGGCGCGGGATACAGTGCCGGCAGCGTGGTGGTGCGTCGTCAATGAGTGGTACGACAGGGAATCGCTGGGAGGCGAGAAACCGATGAAACAGGTTCTGACAAGATGGATCGGGCGTGGAGCACTGGCGGTGTCGCTGGTGGCCACGGCAGGTTGTGCCGCCAGCGGCGAGATGCAGGAGCGAAATCCCGACGACCCCTGGGAGGGCTTCAACCGCAAGGTATTCGCCTTCAATGATGTGATCGACCGCTATGCGCTCAAGCCGGTGGCCAAGGGCTATCGCTTCATCACTCCGGATCCGGTCGAGGCCGGAGTCGGCAACTTCTTCTCCAACCTGGGGGAGCCGCGTACGGCACTCAACAGCCTGCTGCAGGGCAAGGGCAGCAACGCCAGCATCGCGACGGGGCGCTTCCTGATCAACACCACCATCGGCCTCGGTGGCCTGTTCGACGTTGCCACGCAGTTGGAGATCACCGGGCGCGAGGAGGACTTCGGCCAGACCCTGGGCACCTGGGGATGGGAAGAGTCCCGCTACCTGGTGCTGCCGCTGCTGGGGCCGAGTACGGTGCGCGATACCGGCGGCCTGCCGGTGGACATGTACTCGTATCCGACCACCTACGTCGAGGATGACGAGGTGCGCATGGGGCTCACCGCCCTGAGGGTGATCGATACCCGGGCCGGACTGCTCGATCAGGAAAAAATGATTCGCGGAGACCGCTACAGTTTCATCCGTGACACTTACCTGCAGCAGCGTCGCTTCGAGGTCAGCGATGGCGACATGGGCGAGGACCCCTTCGCCAGCGACGAGTTTGAATTCGATGACGCGGATTTCGATGACGCCTTCGCTGAATGAGGCCATGACAGCATGCCACCAGCCAAGCAATTGATCGGGGTGATCGATGTGCCGGGGCCTGAGCGCGATGCCCTGGCCGAGACCATCGCCCGAGACGGCCTGGCGGTGTATGCCGCCGACAGCATCGAAGGACTTCCTCCGGAAACCGCCTTCATCGTGGCTCACTCTAGGGCGGTGCCCAGTGCCGACTGGAAACGGCTCGCCGGACGCCTGCCGACCCTGGTGGTCAGCGATGAGCGCCAGGATGCTGACCTGCTGCGCGCGGTCGATGCCGGCCTGGTGGACTATATCATCGACCCGCTGCGTCATGGGTCCCTGCTGCGGCGCATGATCGGCAAGGCCATCGAGGTGCATCACCTGGCCGCGGAGCGTGAGCATGACCGTGCCCGCCTGGCTCAGCTCAACGAAGACCTGGAGGAACTCAATGAGAGTCTCGAGACCCACCTTGCGATGTTGCGCCTCGACCAGCAGGCCGGCGGGCAGATTCAGCGCAAGCTGCTACCTCAGCGGCCACAGACCCTGAATGATGTCACCTACGACTACTGGCTGGCACCATCGCTCTACCTGTCCGGAGACTTTCTCGATTTCCAGGCCTTCGACGAGCGCTATAGCCTGTTCTATTTTGCCGATGTCTCGGGGCACGGTGCCTCCTCGGCCTTCGTTACGGTGCTGCTGAAATATCTCTCCAATCACTGGCAGCACGAGTGGGATGGGGAGCATCCAGAAGCCCTGGCACCACGCTGGCTGGCCGCGCTCAATCGCGAACTGCTGGATGCCGGTATCGGTAAGCATGCGACCCTGTTCGTCGGAGTCATTGACCATCAGCGGCGTTATCTCCACTATTCGCTGGGCGCTCAGCTCCCCATGCCGCTGCTGGTGACCGACGGTCAGGTGACACCGTTACCCGGCGAAGGCATGCCGGTCGGTCTCTTCCCGGGGGTCGACTATCCGTGGCTGGGCTGCGAGCTGCCAGAGCATTTCCGGTTGTGGCTATGTTCGGATGGAATACTGGAGTGTCTGCCGGGTGACACGCTTGATATGCGGCTCAGGGAACTCGAGCGGCGGGTCCTGATCAGCGAGACGCTGGAGGACCTACGTGGCAGCCTTGCACTGGGTGCCTTGTCGGACGATGATGAAAGCGTCGCCGAGAGCGCCCCGGGGCATGAGGAACTGCCAGACGACCTGACGATCATGATGTTGAGCGGATTTGGCAATGATAAACCATGAAGGCCGTATCAAGGCGGCGTTCGATTCCGGGGTCTTTGTCCTCAAGCTGTGTGGGGACGTACGGCTGACGCTGTGCGCCACCCTGGACCGACAGGCCCGGCAGCTGGCGGAGACACCGGGGCTCGAGACGTTGATCATCGATCTGCGCGACACCACCAACGTGGATTCCACCGCCCTGGGTTTCCTTGCCAAGGTGGCCATGGCGGTGCAGGGCCGCGTCACCGAGCGCCCGACCATCATCGCCGACAATCCCGATGTTCAACGGATGCTCGACGTCATGGGGTTCTCGCGCATCTTCACCCTGGTGGAGACGCCGATCACCGAGACCTGCGAGCTCTGCGATCTTCCCGAGATTCCCACCGACGTCGAGGAAACCCGTCAGCGGGTTCTCGAGGCGCACCGTATCTTGATGCGTCTCAATGAGCACAATCGCCAGGAGTTCCAGCCGCTCGTCGAGATGCTCGAGGCCCAGGAGGCCGCTTCCCACAATCACTGACCGGCCTTCGTCGCTCACTCCCTCCTCAGCTCTCCCAGCAGGCTTTCCAGCTTGCGCTGATCGGCCATGAACTTGCGGATGCCCTCCGCCAGCTTCTCGGTGGCCATGGCATCCTCGTTCATTTCCCACCGGAACTCGGCCTCATCCTGGGGCTCCGGGGCACGGGTCTCGGCATCTAGCGGCGTGAGCCGACGCTCCAGGTTGCCGTTGGTGTCGGCCAGTTCTTCCAGCAGTTTGGGCGAGATGGTCAGACGGTCGCAGCCGGCCAGGGCGATGATCTCGCCGGCATTGCGGAAACTAGCGCCCATCACGATGGTATCGTAGCCATGCCCCTTGAAGTGCTCGTAGATCCGCCTCACGGACTGCACGCCGGGATCGCGGTCGCCGCTGAAATCGGCATCGGGCTCCTGTGCCTTGTACCAGTCGAGAATCCGACCGACGAAAGGCGACACCAGCGTGACGCCCGCATCCGCACAGGCGCGTGCCTGGGCGAAGCTGAACAGCAGGGTGAGGTTGGTGTGGATGCCTTCGCGCTCGAGGGTCCGGGCGGCGCGGATGCCTTCCCAGGTAGAGGCCACCTTGATCAGGATCCGCTCCGGTCCAACGCCATGGCGCGCGTAGCGCTCGATCAGCGAACGGGCCCTGGCCAGGGTGGCGTCGGTATCGAAGGAGAGGCGGGCACTGACCTCGGTGGAGACATGGCCCGGTATCAGGGCACTGACTTCACTACCGATCTCCACGGCTACCGCGTCCAGGGCATCGTCTATGTCGGTGGCATGACGGGCGATCTCGGCTAACCGCGCTCGCCGTGATTCATGCTGGGCCGCCTGGAGGATCAGCGAGGGGTTGGTGGTGGCATCGGTAGGCTGGAAGCGGCGAATCGTCTCCAGGTCACCGGTATCGGCGACCACGGTGGTCATGGTCTTGAGTTGTGAAAGCAGGTCATCTGCCATGTCGGGATCCCTCCGGTTGTTCTCGGGCCACTCTAGCAAGGCAAGGTGGCCGAATACAGATGGCTGAGGCAGCGAGCGGGGTTTGGGGTATCATTAGCTTTCTACCTTTAACCCCGTGCTGCCCGGGAGGCGCCTTGACCCTGAATCCTCGACGTGTGGCGCTGCTGGTGGCCGCCAATACGGCCCTGGCGCCCTTTGCCATCGATGCCTACCTGCCGGCCATGGCGGCGATCGCCGGACACATCGGGGCCAGCATCCATCATACCGAGCTGTCTCTCTCGACCTTTCTGGCAGGTTTTGCCCTCGGGCAGCTGGTGTTCGGCCCCGTGTCCGATCGGGTGGGGAGGAAACCGGTGCTGCTCGGAGGGCTGGTGGTCTTCCTGTTGGCCAGCCTGATGATCACCACGGTGGGCTCGCTGGGTGAATTGCTGACCTGGCGCTTCATCCAGGCCTTGGGCGGCGGCGCCACCGTCGTCAACTCGGCGGCCATCGTGCGCGACTGCTTCAAGGGGCGTGAAGCCGCCAAGGTGATGTCGACCATGGCGATCATCATGCTGATGGCACCGCTGGTGGCGCCGATGGTGGGTAGCGGACTGCTCTATCTCGCCGATTGGTGGCTGATATTCGTCTTCCTTGCCGTCTACGCCGGTTTCCTGATGTGGCTGCTGGGTACCCGCCTGCCGGAGACGCGACCGCCCGGTCAATCCGCCTCCACGCCGGCCAAGGTGCTGGCGAATTACGCCAGCGTGCTGCGCGATCGTCGGGCCATGGGCTTCATCGCCGCTGCCTCGATGTCCTTTGCCGGGCTATTCGCCTTCATCACCGCCTCGCCGTTTCTCTATCTCGAACATTTCGATCTTACGCCATCGCTCTATCCGCTGGTGTTCGGCGTCAACGTGGTGGCCATGGTGGCCGCCAACCGCCTCAACATCCGCCTGCTGAGGTGGCGCACGCCCCTGCAGAACCTGCGACTGGGGCTGGGCATCCAGCTGGCCGCCGGCCTCGGCCTGGTGTTCATGGTGGCCAGCGGCCTGGAGTCTCTTGCTACCATGGTGCCGCTGATCGTGCTTTTCGCCGGCACCATCGGGTTGATTGCCCCCAATGCCATCACCTCGCTGCTTGACCGCTTCCATCACATGAGTGCCACCGCAGCCGCCCTTCAGGGCAGCCTGCAGTTCTCCAGCGGCGCCCTGGCCGGGGTGCTGGTGGGTGCCTTCGAGGTGGACAGCGCCTGGCCGATGGTGGCCACCATGCTCGGCGCTTCGTTGCTGGCCAACCTCGGTATCCGCCTGCTGGCAGGCCGTCCCGAAAGGGCCTGATCCCTGCGCTGGCAAGAGGCGAGAAGGTGGCTAGAATTTATGGCAGTTTGTCACGAAGCTGTCATCTGACTGCGGCAAGGTGTGTCTTGCGAAGGTTGCACATTATCCCCATCAGGAGATCGCTCCATGAATCGCATCCTCAAGAACCGTGCTTTCAAGACCACTGCCATCGCCGCTGCCGTCATCGGTGTGGCTACCGTGGCTCATGCCCGTGATCAGATCCGCATCGTTGGTTCCAGCACCGTCTACCCGTTCGCGAGCTACGTGACCGAGGAGTTCGGTGCCGTGACCGAGTATCCGACCCCGGTCATCGAGTCTACCGGTTCCGGTGGTGGTCTGCGCCTGTTCTGTAACGGCGTGGGCGAGGGCACTCCCGACATTACCAATGCGTCTCGCCGCATCAAGCTCTCCGAGCTCGAGCGCTGCATCGAGAACGGCGTGACCGATATCACCGAGGTCAAGATCGGTTCCGACGGTATCGTGTTCGCTCAGTCCAGCGAGAACGACGCTATCGAGCTGACCCTCGAGCAGCTGTTCCTGGCCGTGGCGGCGAAGGTGCCGGTCGATGGTGAACTGGTCGATAACCCCTATACCAACTGGAGCGACATCGATTCCGCGCTTCCGGATCGCGAGATTTCCATCTACGGCCCGCCCACCACGTCCGGCACCCGCGATGCCTTCGAAGAGCTCGCCATGGAAGTCCCGTCAGAGGAAATGGAAGCCTACGGCGGCGAGGCCTATACCGATATTCGCTCCGACGGCGCCTACATCGATGCCGGCGAGAACGACAACCTGATCGTCCAGCGCCTGACCGAAGACACCGATGCCTTCGGCATCTTCGGCTACTCTTTCCTGGAAGAGAATACCGATACTCTGGTCGGCACGGCCATTGGTGGCGTGGCCCCGGAACCCGAGGCGATCAGCGCCGGTGACTACCCGATTGCCCGCTCGCTGTGGTTCTATGTCAAGAACCAGCACGCTGACGACGTGCCGCCGCTGTATGACTACGTCGACATGTTCGTCTCCGAGACCATGATCGGCAGCGGTGGCTATCTGAGAGACATTGGCCTGATCGTGCTGCCGGAAGCCGAGCGCGAGCAGACTCGCGAGAAGGTCGAGAACCGGGCGCAGCTCGAGGTCGACGACCTCAAGTAACCCCCCGTTGGGCAGGGACGCCTGAACCGGCCGGCAGCCTACGGCTGCCGGCCGTCGCACGTTCCGGCAGTCACGCTGCCGCCGTTATTCACCGAGAGAGACCTATGCAGACCAACCAACTCCTCGCCATCTTCAGCGGCGTTCTGCTGCTTCTGGGTCTGTTAGCCTTCTTCCTGGGCCGTGCCAAGGCCGCGCGGGTGCGCGCCAGTGGCACGGCCATGTATGCCCAGCCCGATCAATACGCCTGGTTCGCCGTGGTCGCCACCGCCGGCCCGGCGATCACCGTAGGGGCCGTCGGGGCCTTCGTGATGCTGCTGCTGGGCGCCGATATCCCTACCCTCTACCTGCTGGCCGGCAGTCTGGTGATCGCGGCCATCGGCCTGCTGGTGGGGATGAGTCAGGTGAAGCCCGACTTCCATGCCCGCCAGGCCATCGAGCGGGTCATTCGCTGGGTGCTGGTCGCCGCGGCCATGATCTCGATCTTCACCACCTTCGGGATTCTCTTCTCCATCGTCTTCGAGGCGTTGCGCTTCTTCCAGATGCACAGCTTCTGGGAGTTCATCACCGGTACCGTCTGGAGCCCGGGCGATAGTTTCCTGGCCGCCGCGGGGCGTGGCGATGAGGGGGGAAGCACTGCCCAGTTCGGTTCGGTACCGCTGTTCGCCGGTACCTTCATGATCACGGCCATCGCCATGCTGGTGGCGATTCCGGTGGGTCTATTGTCGGCCATCTACATGGCGGAATTTGCTCCCAGTCGTGTGCGCACCCTGGCCAAACCGACCCTCGAGGTGCTGGCCGGGATTCCCACCGTGGTTTACGGCTTCTTTGCCGCCATCACGGTGGCACCGATCATCGTTGACGTGGCCGGCTTCTTCGGCCTGGATGCCTCCTTCAACAACGCCGTGGCACCGGGGGTGGTGATGGGCATCATGATCATCCCCTTCATTTCTTCGCTTTCCGACGACGTGATCAGCGCAGTACCCGACAGCATGCGACAAGGCTCGCTGGCACTGGGCATGACCAAGGGCGAGACCATCCGCGATGTGGTCATTCCGGCGGCACTGCCGGGCATCATCTCCGCCTCGCTGCTGGCGGTATCGCGTGCGCTGGGCGAGACCATGATCGTGGTGATGGCGGCGGGCATGCGGCCCAACCTCACCGCCAACCCGCTGGAAGACATGACCACGGTCACGGTGCGCATCGTCGCCGCGCTGACCGGCGACCTGGAGTTCGAGAGCTCCGAGACGCTCTCTGCCTTCGCCCTGGGTCTGGTGCTGTTTGCCGTCACGTTGAGCCTGAACCTGGTGTCGGTACTCATGATCCGCCGTTTCCGCGAGAAGTATCGCGTCAACAACCTGTAACGCCGAGGAATCGACGAGATGAGACACTCCTTCGACGACATCAGCGCCCAGCTGCAAAAGCGCCATCGCCGTTCGTCGCGGCTGAAGTGGATTTCCATGGGGGCGCTGGGCCTGGCCGGCCTTTTCCTGGCGCTGTTCTTTGCCGACATGCTCAACAGGGGGCTGCCGGCGTTTCAGCAGGCCTATGTCCAGGTCGAGGTCGATTACAACGAAGACGCCCGGCAAATGGGTCGAGCGGCGCTGGACCCCGATATCGCCCCTCTCGTCAGCCGTAGCTTCGAGCGACTGATACCGGGCATGATCCGCGATAACCCCGACCTGCTGGGTACCACCGAGACTCGCTGGGTGCTGGCCAACAGCGAAGCAGATCAGTATCTCAAGGGCCACCGTAACAAGCTGAATGATGAAGAACAGGCCGCCATAGACGAGCGTGTCGACAATGGCCAGGTGGCGCTGAAGTTCAATACCACCTTCTTTACCAGTGGCGATTCCAAGATGGCAGAGCGTGCGGGCATTCTTTCCGCTGCCGTGGGCACGGTGATGACCCTGCTGGTGACGCTGGCGATCGCCTTCCCCATCGGCGTGATGACGGCGGTCTACCTGGAGGAGTTCGCCCCCGACAACCGCCTGACCCAGATCATCGAGATCAACATCAACAACCTGGCGGCGATCCCGTCGATCCTGTTCGGCTTGTTGGGCCTGGCGATCTTCATCAACTTCTTCGGCGTGCCACGATCATCGCCGCTGGTCGGCGGCATGACGCTGGCGCTGATGACCCTGCCGGTGATCATCATCGCCACGCGTACCGCATTGCGCAGCGTACCGGACTCGATTCGCCATGCTGCCTTCGGGGTGGGCTGCTCGCGCTGGCAGGTGGTGCGCGATCACGTATTGCCGCTGGCCATGCCGGGCATCATGACCGGGTCCATCATCGGCCTGGCCCAGGCCATGGGTGAGACGGCACCGCTTATCATCGTCGGCATGGTGGCCTTCATTCCCGATGCGGGTGGCTCTTTCACCGAGGCGGCCACGGTGCTGCCGGCCCAGATCTTCACCTGGGCGGGTGAGCCGGAGCAGGCTTTCGTCGAGAAGACCGCCGGCGGGATCCTCGTGCTGCTGGCGATCCTGATCTTCCTGAATGCCACCGCCGTCGTCCTGCGCAAGAAATTCGAGCGTCGCTGGTAAGCCCGGCACGCCAATGAGGAATCAGACATGAATATTCAAGCCGCTAGCCAGCACACGCCGCAGCCCGCGCCAAATGTTGGGCAGCCCGTCAGCCGTAATAACCATGCCAACCATGACCTGAGTATTCGCGTCCGCGATCTCAGCCTCTGGTATGGCGAAACACAGGCGCTCAAGAGCCTCAACATCGATATCTTCCAGAGGAATATCACGGCGTTGATCGGCCCCTCCGGCTGTGGCAAGTCGACCTTCCTGCGCTGCCTGAACCGCATGAACGACCTGATTCCCAGCGTGCGACTCGAGGGGCTGGTGGAGATGGACGGCCGCGACGTCAATGCCAACAAGATGGACGAGGTGGCGCTGCGCCGCCGGGTGGGCATGGTGTTCCAGAAGCCCAATCCCTTCCCGAAGTCGATCTACGACAATGTTGTCTATGCGCCGCGCATGCATGACCTGGTGAGCCGCAAGCCGGAGCAGGATGAACTGGTGGAGAAGGCGCTGCGCGATGCCGGTCTCTGGGAGGAGGTCAAGGACAAGCTGCATCAGCCGGGCACCTCGCTCTCCGGTGGTCAGCAGCAGCGCCTGTGCATCGCCCGGGCCATCGCCGTACAACCCGACGTCATCCTGATGGATGAGCCGACTTCGGCGCTGGACCCGATCTCCACGGCCACCATTGAAGACCTGATGGATCGACTCAAGGAGAAGTTCACCATCATCACCGTAACGCACAATATGCAGCAGGCGGCGCGGGTGGCGGATTACACGGCTTTCTTCCATCTGGGTGAGATCATCGAGTACAACGACACCAAGACGATGTTCGCCAACCCGGCGACCAAGAAGGCGGAAGACTACATCACCGGCCGCTACGGCTAAGCGCGGACGACCCTACGGCCCGACCCCGGTAAGGAGCTTGCTCATGAGCTGCTCGCCATCCCACAGGGGCCGGCCCCTTGAGGTGTTCAAGGCCTTCTTGCTGCTCGGCCTGACCTCGTTCGGCGGCCCCGTCGCGCATCTGGGCTACTTCCGCCATGAGTTTGTCGCCCGTCGAAACTGGCTCGGCGAGCAGGACTATGCGGACCTGGTGGCCTTGTGCCAGTTCCTGCCGGGGCCGGCCAGCAGCCAGGTGGGGTTCGCTCTCGGTCTTCTGCGCGCCGGTCCCTGGGGCGCCGCGCTGGCCTGGGTAGCCTTCACGCTCCCGTCGGCGCTGCTGCTGGTGGCCTTTGCGCTGGGCGCGAGCCGTCTCGAAGGCACCATCGGTGCGGGTCTGGTTCACGGCCTCAAGGTGGCGGCGGTGGCCATCGTCGCTCAGGCCGTTTGGGGCATGGCCAGGAACCTCTGTCCGGATCGCCGACGTACCGGCATCGCGCTGGCGGCGGTCTTCATTGTCGTGATGGTGGCTGGACCGCTCGGCCAGGTGACGGCGATTCTGGTAGGCGTGCTGGCCGGTCTGGTGCTCTGTCGCAGCGTCGGCAACGAGCCCCCTCGCGCCTCCTGGGTGCTGCCGGTTTCTCATCGAGGCGGCAGTATCGCCTTGGCGGCCTTCCTGTTGCTGCTGGCGGGCCTGCCGCTGTTGGTGCTGGCCACCGACTCATCGTCCATTGAGCTGCTGGATGCCTTTTATCGGTCCGGGGCCCTGGTGTTCGGCGGTGGGCATGTGGTGTTGCCGCTGCTGGAAGCGGAGGTGGTCCAGACAGGCTGGGTCTCGCCGGATATCTTCCTGGCAGGTTACGGTGCCGCCCAGGCGGTGCCCGGTCCGCTGTTCACCTTTGCCGCCTACCTGGGCAGCGTGCTGGATATTGGTCCCGGCGGACTGACGGGAGCCGCCCTGGCGCTGGTGGCCATCTTCGTTCCGGGGCTCATGTTGCTGGTGGCCGTCATGCCGTTCTGGAACACCCTTCGCCACCAGGCCACTGCCCAGTCGGCAATGCGCGGTGCCAACGCCGCTGTGGTGGGGATCCTGGGAGCGGCGCTCTATCATCCGGTCTGGACCGGCGCCATCCTCGGGCCCGAACAGTTCATGCTGGCGCTGGCCGGTTTCCTGCTGCTGGTGCGCTGGCAACTGCCCGCCTGGGCCGTGGTGGGGCTGCTGGCCGTGTCGGGCATGGTGTTCGCGCCCTGATCGCTGTCACGAGATTGACATCGAGCATTGTTATATATGAAAAACCATATATATCAAGGAGCCCACTCCATGCAAAAACAGCGCGTGCTCTTTCTTTGCAATGCCAATTCCGCCCGCTCGTTGATGGGCGAGGCGATGCTGCGCCACCTGGCCGGCGACAAGTTCGAGGCCCTCAGCGCGGGCAGCGAGCCTGATGAGCCCGCTGTGCTGGCCCTTGAGGCATTGGAGAAGCAGGGAATTTCCACCGAGGGGCTGGCGAGCAAGTCGCTGGACGATTTCGCCGGCGAACATTTCCATGCCGTCATCGTGCTCTGCGACAAGGCTCAGCAGGCATGCCGCGACTGGCAGGGCGAAAGCGACGAGCACCTCTACTGGGATATCCGCGACCCGCGCCTGATCGGCCGAGCGGATGCCTACGAACAGGCTCTGCAGGAGATTCGTCGGCGTCTTTCGCTGTGGCTGCAGATCAAGATGCGGGACGACATCCAGCGCTGACGCGGTCGGGAGCGCGTTCTTGCCCATCACACCGACTGTTCCACGTCTTATCGAGGGGATATCATGACGTTACGAATCGGTATCAACGGCTTTGGCCGCATCGGTCGTCTGGTGCTGCGCAGCCTCTGGCCCCGCGTGGAGGCCGGCGAGGTCGAACTGGTGCGCATCAATGATCCCGGGGGCGATGCGGCGACGTTCGCCCACCTGCTCGAATTCGATTCGGTTCACGGGCACTGGTCGCCGGGCGAGGGCATTCAGGTCGAGGAAGGCGCCCTGGTGATCGATGGCCATTGCCTCGCCTTCAGCGCAAACAAGGCACTGGCAGAGAGCGACTGGTCCGGCTGTCAGGTGGCCATCGAGTGCTCCGGCAGGATGAAGGGCAGCGATGCACTCCAGGCCTATCTCGACCAGGGCGTGGAACGGGTGGTGGTCAGCGCCCCGATCAAGGAGGAGTCCGTGCTCAATGTGGTGGTCGGCGTCAACGACGACCGCTATGACCCCGAGATCCACCGCATCGTCACCGCGGCGAGTTGCACCACCAACTGCCTGGCGCCCGTCATCAAGGTCATCCACGAAACCTATGGCATCCGACACGGTTCCATGACCACAGTGCACGACATCACCAATACCCAGACGATCCTGGATGCGCCCCACAAGGACCTTCGTCGTGCCCGGGCCTGCGGCATGAGCCTGATTCCCACCACCACCGGTTCGGCCAAGGCGATCACCGAAATCTTTCCGGAGCTCTCCGGCAAGCTTAACGGCCATGCAGTGCGCGTGCCGCTGGCCAACGCCTCGCTGACCGACATGGTGTTCGAGCTGGAGCGCGAGGTGACGGTGGAGGAGGTCAATGCGGCCCTCAAGACCGCCGCTGAGGGTGAGCTCGCCGGCATCCTGGGCTATGAGGAACGCCCGTTGGTCTCCATCGACTACCGCACCGACCCGCGCAGCGCGATCATCGATGCGCTCTCGACCATGGTGGTCAACGGTACCCAGCTCAAGCTATACGCCTGGTACGACAACGAGTGGGGCTACGCCAACCGCACCGCCGAATTGGCGCTCAAGGTGGGGAGAGAGAAGGTGGGACGTGGCTGAATCGCGTGTCGCACGCCTGAAGGCGCTGCCCTTCGAGGTACGTCAGTACCTGCTGATTACCGGCAACTACTGGGCCTTTACGCTGACCGACGGCGCCCTGCGCATGCTGGTGGTGCTGCATTTCCATCAGCTGGGCTACTCGCCACTGGAAGTGGCCATGCTGTTCCTCTTCTACGAGGCCTTCGGCGTGGTCACCAACCTGGTGGGAGGCTGGCTGGGGGCGCGCCTGGGTCTCAACCGCACCATGAATGCCGGCCTGGCACTGCAGGTCCTGGCCCTGACGATGCTGATGGTGCCTTCCGCGGCCTTGACCGTCCCCTGGGTGATGGCGGCCCAGGCGCTCTCGGGCATTGCCAAGGACCTCAACAAGATGAGTGCCAAGAGCGCGGTCAAGGTGCTGGTGCCCAAGGACAGTGTCAGCGCCCAGAGCGCGCTCTACCGCTGGGTGGCGATCCTTACCGGCTCCAAGAATGCACTCAAGGGAGCGGGCTTCTTCCTCGGCGGTGTGCTGCTGACGCTGATCGGTTTCCGTGGCGCCATGGTGATCATGGCCGTGATGCTCGTTGTGGTGCTGGGTCTGTCGCTCTGGCGGCTACGGGCGGATCTGGGCCGACAGAAGCGCAAGCCAAAGTTCACTGAGGTATTCTCCAAGTCGCGGGCCATCAACGTGCTTTCCGCGGCGCGCCTGTGCCTGTTCGCCTCTCGGGACGTCTGGTTCGTGGTCGCCCTGCCGGTGTTCCTCTATGACCAGCACGGCTGGAGCCACTGGACGGTGGGTGGCCTGCTGGCCGTGTGGGTGATCGGCTACGGAGGCGTGCAGACCCAGGCGCCGCGCCTGACGGGTCTGATCAAGAGCGGCCCCCGGGCCGTCACGGCGTTCTGGGCGCTGGCGCTGGCCGGCCTGCCGGCACTGCTGGCGTTGTTGCCCCTGGCCGAGGTGGGCTGGCTGGTGGCGGGGTTGCTGGCCTTCGGCGTGCTGTTTGCCATCAACTCCAGCTGGCACAGCTACCTGATCGTCCACTACGCACGGGCCGATGGCGTCTCCATGGACGTCGGCTTCTACTATATGGCCAATGCCATGGGGCGCCTGCTGGGTACCTTGCTCTCCGGCTGGGTCTATCAGGTCCACGGGCTGGCCGCCTGCCTGTGGATCTCCTCGGCCCTGGTGGCGGCCAGCGCGCTGATGGCCCTGGCGCTGCCGCGGGAGGCCATGGGACGTGAGGCGTAATGACGGTGGTATGGAGTCGCCGCCGCTGTCGGTCCTTGAGGCTTTGGCGTAGCATGAGATTGTCATTTTTTCCGCGAGGGGATAGCTCTTGACCCTGCTCGACCCCGCAAGACTGTTCAAGTGCCTGGGCGACGAGACACGCCTGATGCTGACGCTGCTTATCCGCCGCGAGGAGGAGCTTTGCGTCTGTGAGATGACCCACGCCCTGCAGGAATCCCAGCCAAAGGTGTCACGCCACCTGGCCCAGCTTCGCAACTGCGGCCTGCTCAGCGATCGTCGCGAGGGACAGTGGGTCTACTATCGCCTCTCAGATGCGCTGCCGGAGTGGATCAGCGAGGTTCTAATGGCCGCCGAGAAGGGTCAGAATGAGCGCCTCTCGAGCCTTCAGGTTCGCCTCGACAACATGGGCAACCGGCCCGAGCGTCGTCTGGCGATGTGCTGAGACGCCCTCGGCGTTTCCTGTCTTTTCATCGGCCGACTCGCTCTCCACCCGCCTGCTGCCATTTCGACTAGCCTTGAAGCAACCTGCTGGATCCTGTCACGAGCGGAAGCTGCGTCATTGCGCTTCTGGAGGATCATGGCGTTTGCCGGAGTGTTCACACGTGGAATTCAAGGGTTACTACCAGGTACTCGGTGTGACGAAGACTGCGACCACCGAGGACATCAAGAAGGCCTATCGCAAGCTGGCCCGCAAGTATCATCCCGATGTCAGCAAGGAGCCCGAAGCCGAACAGCGGATGCAGGAAATCAACGAGGCCAAGGCGGTGCTGACCGATCCGGAGAAGCGTCTCGCCTATGACCAGTTGGCCGAGCAGTACCGCTCGGGCCAGGACTTCCAGCCGCCGCCGGACTGGGATGCAGGCTTCGAATACAGCGGTCGCGGTTTCGAGGAGGCCGATCTCGGAGAGTTCAGTGACTTCTTCGCCAACCTGTTTGGCCAGGGTGGCCGAACAGGCCCGGGAAGGCGAGCCTATCAGATGCGCGGTGAGGATCGTCACGCCAAGGTCTTCATTGACCTGTCTGACGCCTTCCAGGGCGCGAGCCGGACGATCACCTTGCAAGTGCCCGAGGTCGACGCGCAGGGGCGCGTGGTCTCCCGGGATCACAGCCTCAACGTGCGCATTCCCCGTGGGGTGAAGGAGGGCCAGCATATTCGACTCTCCGGCCAGGGCAGTCCTGGCATGGGAGGTGGCCCGGCGGGGGATCTGTATCTGGAGATTCACTTCACGCCGGACGCGCGTTATCGGGTCGAGGGGCGCGATGTCTATCAAACGGTGCCGGTGGCACCCTGGGAAGCCGCTCTGGGTGCCAGTATCGAGACCCCGACCCCGTCGGGCGTGATAAAGCTCAAGGTGCCGGCCGGGTCGCAGACCGGTCGTCGATTGCGTCTGAAGGGGCGTGGTATCCCCGGACCGGAACCGGGGGATCTCTACGTGGAACTCGAGGTGGTGCTGCCCCCGGCCGATACCGACAAGGCAAGGCAGCTCTATGAAACCATGGCGCATGAGCTCGCTTTCGACCCGCGCCAACGGAGAGGAGGCTAGTCCATGGCTCAGCAGCGTACCGTCAGCGGTGAACTCATCGACGAGGCGACCCTCACTCTCGAGGATCTGGCGTGGGCCTGCGCGGTAGACACCGACTGGGTCATCGAGCGCATAGAGAGCGGCCTGCTGGCCGACGGTTCACCCTATGTGGCGAGCTGGCGCTTTACCAGTCATGACCTGACCCGTGCTCGACGCATGTGTCAACTGGAGCGTGACTTCGAGGCAGCGCCCGAGCTTGCCGCTCTGGCGACCGATCTGATCGAGGAGAACCAGCGCCTGAAGGCGCGGTTGCGGGCCGCTGGGCTGGTTGACGATTGAGTCTCTATCAGGCAGCTCATTACCCGTTGTCAAGGTCATGGAGGCCAGCCAGTCGTGGAAGCGCTCCATGAGCGCCAAGGCCATGGTGGCATCACGCTCCCTTGGGACGGCGAGAACGCCCTGGGGGCTCTCACCGGACGGGATGGCGTCTTATGAGTGCCCACTTACTAGCCCAGCGAAACATCCAGGAACAGCATCAGCACCAGGCCTACCGAGAGGCCCAGGGTTGCCTTGTTCTGGTGACCGCTGCGGTGGGTCTCGGGAATGATCTCGTGGCTGATGACATAGAGCATCGCGCCGGCGGCGAAGGCCAGCCCCCAGGGAAGCAGAGCCTGTGACATGCTGACGACGCCGGCACCCAGCAGACCGCCCAGCGGTTCGACCAGTCCGGTAAGCGAGGCAATGATCCACGATCGCCAGCGTGAATAGCCTTCCCCGAGTAGCGCTACCGCCACTGCCAGGCCTTCCGGCATGTTCTGGAGGCCGATGCCGAGGGCAAGCGGTAATCCTCCCTCGCTGCCTCCTGCACCGAAAGCCACGCCGACGGCCAGGCCCTCTGGCAGGTTGTGGATCGTGATGGCAATGATGAACAGCCAGACGCGCCGCAGTGATGCCGCCTCCGGCCCCTCACGCCCCTGCTCGAAATGCTCGTGGGGAAGTCGCTCGTTCAGCAGGGCGATCAGCCCCATTCCCATCAGTATGGCCGCGCAGGCAATAGCGGCAGGCACGACGGTACCGCCATAGCGCAGCTCTGAGGCATCCAGGGAGGGGATGATCAGGGAAAAGAAGGACGCGGCCAGCATGACACCCGCGGCGAAACCGAGCGCCAGATCGCGGATACCGCGATTGGGCGTCTTGCTGATCAGGACGGGAAGTGCCCCGATGGCCGTCATCGAGCCGGCGACGAGGCTACCCAGGAACCCGAGCATGACGGGTGACATATCTTCCATAATGTTGCTCGTGTGGGTGAATACGGCCCAGCGGTATCACATAGCCGTGTCGCTGGGGGGAGGCTATCCGGAATCAATTTGCTCGGCACCCAGTTCAGGTAGGCCACCATGCCGAACAGCTCGACCAGCGACTGGAAGACGATGACCACCACGGCAGCGTGCCAGGCCTCCGGCAGGGTCAAGGCGATGGGTAGTACCACGAAGGAATTGCGCGTACCGAAGCTGAAGGTCAGGGTCCTGGCTGAACGTGTCGGTAGCTGGAAAAGCCCCCCCGAGCGTCTTGCCCAGTAAGGCGGCGAAGACCAGGTAGGCGATGAAGATCATCAATACCTGCATCAACACTCCGCTGAGGCCAGCCACCGTCGTTACCTGTGATGCCAGGCCTGCCAGGATGCAGGTCAGATAGGTCCAGGACTGTCGACCTTCCATCCGATCGCGCATAGGGCTGCATCCGTCTGACGTGGACATCACGATGTCGTGGCACTGTCATCGAGGCTTCATGGAAGCTGGCTAGGTTGGAAGCGTATCAAAGAACCCTTTCAGCCCCGGAGGTAATCTCATGATCAAACCTGCCGTCCTGCCGCTGATAGCAGCCAGCCTGCTGAGCACCACAGCCGCCCAGGCCCAGAACGTATTCGACTACCCGCAGACCGAGGACGCGCCGGCGACCTTCCATGTGGTCAATGAAATACCCGCCGGCGGCTTTACCAAGTACGAGATCAATGCCGACCAGGGTCAGCTGATCGTCGACCGCTATGTGTCGATGCCAGTGCGCTATCCGGCGAACTATGGTTCGATCACCAGCTCGGCCGGCGGCGATGGCGACCCGCTGGATGCCCTGGTGATCACGCGTGACGCCATCTACCCCGGCGCGGTGATCAAGGTGAAGCCGATCGGCGTGCTGCGCATGATCGATGACGGCGAGGCCGACGACAAGATCATCGCGGTTCCCGCCGATGACGTCGATCCTACCTACGCCGATATCGATGGCATGGACGATCTGCCGAGCATGGAAGTCGAGCGCCTGAACGCGTTCTTCCGCGTCTACAAGGACCTGCCGGACGGTGGCGACATCGAACTTAACGGTTTCGGCGATGCCAGCGAGGCTCGTAAGATCCTGGCTCAGGCCTTGGAAGCCTACCAGCAGGCTCATCAGGACTGACGGCTAACCTGAGAAAGCCCCGTAAATTCAGCGGTCAGCGGCGATGCTGGCCGCTGGAGCGGTCGGTCATTTAAGGCTAATGAAGGCAGGCCCATCATTCCAGACCCCCGTTTCCGAAGCGCTCGAATACGGAGGTTGCTGATGCGCATGCCGCGCCATCAAAAACCATGCTTCCCTCGTCGTGGAGGTCATAACCCAACGACGAAGAACTGTTTTACTGCGCACATGACAGCGATCTAGCCAAGTGGGGTCTGTTGCTCTGCTTCTCGGCCAACATGCTGCGCTCACGCCTTCAGCATGGTCTCGATCTTGCCGCGGTTCGGCACGCTGCCGCTATGAACGAGCGTGCCGTCGATGGCTACGCCAGGCGTCGACATGACCTTGTAGCCCATGATGGCGGCCGGATCGGTCACCTTTTCCACCTCAACCTCGATGCCCAGTTCATTGGCTACCGTCTGGAATTCCTCGGCGGTGTTGACGCACTTCTTGCAGCCGGTGCCCAGAACCTCGATCTTCTTCATGGTCTTGCTCCTTTCCGTTTAGTGAAAACCGCTGAACAACCAGGGGCTCAGCAAGTTGATCAGCCAGCCAACGATCATGAAGTTGGCCAGCAGGATGACAAAGATGGTAGCCAGCAGACGCCACTGCATGACCTGCTTGAGCATGATGAACTCGGGGAAGCTGGCCGCCACGGTGCTCATGCAGAAGGCCAGGGTCGTACCTACCGGCAGGCCCTTGAGGATCAGGCTCTCCATCACCGGGATGACGCCGGTGGCGTTGGAATACAGGGGGAGACCGGCAAATACGGCTGCCGGGACGTTCCACCACTGGCCGCTGCCGAGGTTGTCGGCGAACCAGCCATCCGGCACGAAGCCGTGAAGCGCAGCGCCCAAGCCGACGCCGATGATCACCCATTTCCAGATCCGCCCGACGATCTCCTTGAGCTCGTCCCGGGCAAAGTCGTGGCGGTCCTTCAGGGTGAGGGAGGGAGCTTCGGGGGCGGTCTCGTCACCTTGGGGCGTCTCGGCGGCCTGCTGGTAGGCCTTGGCGGCGAAATCCTTTAGCCAGCGCTCGCCCTTGAGGGCATCGAGCACCATGCCGCCGCCGATGCCCACCGCCATGCCGATAACGACATAGACCAGGGTGAACTCCCAGCCCAGCAGGCTCCACAGCATGATCACCGCCACCTCGTTGATGATCGGCGAGGTGAACAGGAAGGCCATGGTGATGCCTAGCGGAATTCCGGCGCTGGTGAAGCCCAGAAACAGCGGGATGCTCGAGCAGGAGCAGAAGGGCGTGATGGCGCCGAAGCCGGCGCCCAGGCCATAGCCCGCCAGGCGAGGTTTCTGCTGGATATAATGGCGAACGCGCTCCAGATTCAGGGAGGCGCGCATCAGGGCGATGATATAGATCATCACCACCAGCAACGCGAAGATCTTGGTGGTGTCTTCGACGAAGAAGTGCAGCGAGGTGCCGAGCTTGCTGTCGGGATTCAGGTCGGCCAGCCCGTAAACCAGCCAGTCGGCCAGCCAAGTAAAGACCTCCAGCATGTTGTTGACTCCTGTCTATTGAGTATTTCTACTCAGTAGACGCAGGAGTCGGTCAAAGGATACTCACCCAAGCATTTTTTCGAACTGGCCGATGAGCTAAGAGAGATCCCCCAGCTCTTCGGCCTTGTGGCAGCAGACGCGGCCCTCGGCGTCGAAGACGATGTCACACTGCTCGATCAGCCGTTCATGCAGCCGCTGCCTTGCCCGGCGTATTCGCGCCTTGGTGGCCGGCAGACCCAAGCCATTGAGTTTGGCATATTCAGCCTGGCGAAGGCCTCCCAGATCGCAACGACTCAGGATGTCGCGGTCATCCTGCGACAGGTGCGGAAGGGCGCGTTCGATACAGTCAACCAGGCTATCCAGGGGAGCGTGTGTCTCGGTCTCTGCAGGGAGTTCGGGTGGGTCCCCGTCAATCCATCGTCCCTTGCGGCGCCATTCATCGATCCATTGATGTCGAGCAACGCGGAAAAGCCAGGCCCTTGGGGAATCCAGCTGGCAGAAGCGTGTGCGGTGAGTCAGCGCCTTGGCATAGATCCCCTGGAGCAGGTCGTCGGCAGCATCATGATCGCCGCTGTGCTTGAGCAGGAAACCGCGCAGTTCGTCTCGGTGGGCTTGCCAGGCGGACTCGATACAGGGGTAAGGGCGTGGCTTGGCCGTCATGGTGTCTCTTTGTGGGGGTGTGGTCAGTGTCAGAGGGCTCCTGTGAGCCGCTGGCACGGCGTGTCGTGCCAGCGGCCGGTTCTCAGAGGGTTTCCAGCGCCAGGGCGATGCCCTGCCCGCCACCGATACACAGGGTGACGATGCCGCGGCGCTCTCCGTTGCGCTGCATGGCATGCAGCAGGCGGGTGGTAAGCACCGCGCCACTGGCGCCGATGGGATGGCCGTGGGCGATGGCACCGCCCTCGACGTTGACGATCTCTTCCGGCAGGCCGAGTTCGCGCTGGCAGGCCAGGGCGATGGCAGCGAAGGCCTCGTTGATCTCCACCCGATCCAGATCGCCCACCGACCAGCCGGCGCGCTCGAGGGCCTGCTTGACCGCCGGCACCGGGCCTATGCCAAAGTAGTCAGGATCCACGGCGCCGATGCCGAAGGCCACCAGCCGGGCCATGGGAGTGAGGCCCTGCTTGTCCGCCCAGTCGCGCTCGGCCACGATCATCGCCGAGGCACCGCTGTTCAGTCCCGGCGCATTACCCGCGGTGATGGTGCCGTCCTTGCGGAAGGCGGGCTTGAGCTTCGCGAGGGATTCGGCGGTGGTGTCGCCACGGTTGTGCTCGTCGCGAGCGAACATGGTGGTGCCCTTGCGACTGGTCAGCTCCACGGGCGCGATCTCGGCGTCAAAGTGGCCGGCTTCCTGGGCCTTCGAGAAATTGAGCTGGGAGCGTAACGCCCAGGCATCCTGGTCATCACGAGAAATGTTGTAGCGGCTGACCAGGTCTTCGGTATGCCAGCCGGCGTGCTTGTTGCTGAAGGCGTCGTTGAGACCGTCGAGCAGCATGCTGTCGAACATGGTCACGTCACCCATGCGCGCCCCCCAGCGGCCCTGGGGAAGCACATAGGGGGCGCGGTCCATGTTCTCCATGCCGCCGGCGATGGCGCAGTCGGCCATGCCGCTCCAGATCTCCATGGCGGCATTGGCCACGGCCTGGGCCCCGGAACCGCATACCCGGTTGACGGTGAGCGCCGGGACCTCCACCGGTAGACCCCCGGCAATGCCGGCCTGACGGCCGGAGTTCATGCGGCAGCCAGCCTGGATGACGTGCCCCATGATCAGCGACTGGACCTTGTCGGGGGCCAGGCCGGATCGAGACAGGGTTTCCTGAATGACCCGCGCCCCCAGGTCCGTGGCGAGGGTGTCCTTGAGGCTGCCGGCGTAGGTGCCGATGGCGGTGCGTACGGGCTGGCAGATGACGATGTCGCGAGATGGCATGGTGAAATTCTCGTTATGATAGGGAAATGATCTCGAAGGTGTGATTCTTGGTATAGCACATCACTAGCATCGTCACCGTGATACGCGTCAAGCTCAGGGTCCGATGACGGTTCAGGGTAGGTCGCCTTCTGGTGCGGTTTTGCATGTCGAAAGAGGACGCAATACCCAGAGGCCGATAATCGGCCCCGGCAGCAGCCACCACAGTACCCAGGCGCCCTGCAGCTCCCACAGGGCGGTGGTGAGATAAATGGCCGGCACGGTCAGGGCGAAGCCCACGGCGTTCATCACCGCCAGGGTCGAGCCCACTCTCTCGCGCGGGGCGCTGGCCGCGGCCAGCGCCGAGAACTGTGGCGAGTCGGCAATCACGGTCAGCCCCCAAAGGACGAGCAGGCCAAGCAGCAGCCCCGGCGGCAGCCAGCCGACCAGTGGATAGACCAGGCAGATCAGCCCGGAAGCGGCCAGGGCCCGGCGCGCCACCCAGAGGCTGCCGAGCCGGCGGCTTAACTGCCCGCCACCTACGCAGCCGGCCATCCCCAGCGCAATGACGGTAAATGACAGCCAGGGAATCCACGCCTCGGGTGCGCCTAGCCGCGCCACTTCCCGGGCAACCAGGAAGGGGGTGAGCGTCCAGAAGGCATAGAGTTCCCAGCAGTGGCCGAAGTAGCCGCCGGCCACGGCGCGGAAACGGGGCTCCCGCAACGCGGCCAGCCCGTCGAGCAGGCGTGCCTTGCCGCTTGACGGTGGCAGATGTGGGCCATCCCCCAGGATGAAGATGCCCATCCCGCCGAGTAGAGCCAGGATGGAAGCGCCCAGCAGCGACAACTCCCAGGGGAAGCCCAGGGTAGAGCCGCGAAGAAGATGAGGCAGGGCGGTACCCAGGGTGAGCATGCCCACCAGCCAGGCGAGGGCCGCGCCGGTGTATCGGGGTGTCCAGCCGATGACCAGCTTCATGCCCAGCGGATAGATGCCGGCCAGGCACAGCCCGGTCAAGAAACGCAGCGTGAGTGCCAGGGGCATCTGGTCGGCCACCAGCACGAAGCCGGCATTGACCAGGGCGCCGGCCAGGCAGGCAGCGGCGAAGATATGGCTGGCGCGGAAGCGGTCGGCCAGGCCAGTGGTGGCGATGAAGAGGGTGCCGGCGATGAAGCCCGCCTGAACCGTGAGCGTCAGCCGGCCCAGGTCCGCTTCGGAGAGACCCAGATCACGCGACAGCGAAAGCCCCACGCCGTTGACGGAGAACCACAGAGAGGTGCCGCAGAGCTGGGCGAGAACAATGACGGCCAGCGGGTGACGGTGCACTAGGGTCGGAGTCATTCATGGATCCTCGCCGGCAAGCGGCCCCAAGGCAAGAAGTAGATCAAATGCCTACTGCTTCATGAGAGCACCCTCCACGAAGAGGTGCTTGAGGCCGAGGAAGCCCTCGGCATCGATGGTCAGCCCCTGGTCGAGCAGCGTCGGATCGATATGGAGCGTCAGATCCTCGAGCTCGAGGCACGCATAGCGTTCGGGGAACTCTGGCGGCCTGGCCTCGGCCACCGCTATATAGGCTCCTCCGCCGCAGCAGCCGCGGCGGGGCGATAGCCGCACCGTGGCGACGCTACCCTTCTTGCGGAGCCATTCACGAGCTCGAAGGGTGACCTCGATCGTCATGGCCTAGCCAGGTTCCGTGCTGGCGTCGGGAAAGTGGTGACGCGTCTTGTTGGCGATACGCACCAGGGCAAGCATCAATGGCACTTCCACCAGTACGCCGACCACCGTGGCCAGGGCCGCGCCGGACTGCAGGCCGAACAGCGAGATGGCAGCGGCGACGGCCAGCTCGAAGAAGTTGCTGGCACCGATCATCGCCCCGGGTGCGGCGACGTTGTGCGGCACCTTCCACGCCTTGGCCCAGCCGTAGGCGATGAAGAAGATAAAGAAGGTCTGAATGATCAGCGGAACAGCGATCAGCACAATATGTAGCGGCGCCTCCAGAATCACCTCACCCTGGAAGGCGAACAACAGCACCAGCGTCAGGATGAGCCCGGCCGGGGTTATCGGGCCGATCCGTTTCATGAAGACGTTGTCGTACCACTCGCTGCCGTGGCGAGCGATCAGCGTGCGCCTGGTGAGATAGCCGGCGGCGAGCGGAATCACGATGTAGAGGACCACCGACAGTGCCACCGTGTCCCAGGGCACCTGGATATTGGAGACGTCGAGCAGGAGGACCACGATGGGGGCGAAGGCGAACAACATGATCAGATCATTGAGGGATACCTGGACCAGGGTGTAGGCGGCATCGCCCCGCGTCAGGTAGCTCCACACGAAGACCATGGCAGTGCAGGGCGCGGCGCCCAGCAGGATGGCGCCGGCCAGGTACTGGCTGGCGAGATCCGCGGGGATCAGCGGCTGGAACACCACCGTCAGGAAGAACCAGGCGATGGCAAACATGGTGAAGGGCTTGATCAGCCAGTTCACCGTGGTGGTGATGATCAGCCCCCTGGGCTGGCGGCGCACGCCGAGCACGGCAGTGAAGTCGATCTGCGCCATCACGGGAAAGATCATCGCCCAGATCAGGATGGCCACCGGGATCGATACCTGAGCGTACTCGAAACGCGACAGCGCTTCCGGCACCGCTGGTGCAAGCTGGCCGAGCAGTACCCCGATGACGATGGCCAGCGCTACCCACAGCGAGAGGAAACGCCCGAAGAGCCCCATGCCCTCCGCCGTGCTGGGTGACTGGGATTCCTGGTGTGTAGTCATCAACCGCATACCTTTGGTCGGCGAAAGTGGATATATGAATTATCGTATATCCTAAAGCCGATAGCGGTCCAGGGGCACACGATTGGCGCATCTTATCCTGTCGCTGGCGCATTGCGCTGAGAGGGAGTCCGCTGGAAGGCCGGCGATACCCGAGCCGGATCCTGAACGTCGCGATGGCGTGCGGCGGCTTCTGCCCACCAGCCAAGTTGGCCGAGAGTACGGCCGAAGTAGTCGGCCCAGTGATCAGCGTCCTCACGGAAGGTGCCGTCGTCTTCCAATACCTCCTGGGCCCTGGGCACGTGGATCATCGCCGAGACCGGCAGGCAGCCGAGCTCGGCGAGGAAGGTGCGCATGTTGACCGCGGCCCGGGCGCCGCCCCACTGGCCGGCCGAGTAGGTGACGATGGCGCTGGGCTTGAAGGCATAGAGCGAGCTGCCGAAATGGTTCAGCAAGTGGGCAAGTGCCGGACTCATTGCGTGGTTGTACTCCGGGCTGACCATCACATAGCCGTCAGCAGCGCCGATCCTTTCGGCGAGGGCCTCCAGTGCCTCGGGCACCCGGGATTTCGGGTAAGCGAAGTGTGGCTTGAATACCCCGTCCAGCTCGAGGTCCAGCGGGTCGATCAGTTCCACCGTCGCGCCCTCGGCCTCGAGCAGTTGCATGCAGGCACGGGCCACTCTCAGGCCAAGACGGGCAGGGGCGGGTGGGGTGCTGTCGCGTACGGTACCCAGGAAGACCAGATAATGGGGCATGGGGTGGGCTCCTCGAGCAGGAAGGGACGAAGCCACCACGTTAGCAGACTCTTGAAGAGCGCGAACCCGGCGGCACTCATGCCATGGAGAGGTCGCAGGTCAGATCAGCGCTTGTCGCACTCGCGCCGAGACGGTCTCGCTGACCACCACCGTGCCCAGGATCACGATCAGGATGGTCGCCACCTGGGACCAGGCCAGGGTGTCGATGGAGGACTGCAGCTTCATGCCGATGCCGCCGGCGCCGACCAGCCCCAGGATGGTGCTCTCGCGGATGTTGATGTCCCAGCGAAACATCGAGATCCCCCAGAAGGCGGGCAGCACCTGGGGCACGATGCCGTAGTGGATCACCTGGGATCTGGCGGCCCCGGTAGCGGTCACCGCCTCGATCTGGCGGGCATCGGTCTCCTCGATGGCCTCGTACAGCAGCTTGCCGACGAAGCCGATGGAGCGCAGCGCAATGGCGACGATGCCGGCCAGCAGGCCGGGGCCGATGATCGCCACCAGCAGCAGCGCCCAGATCAGCGAGTTGATCGAACGCGACGTCACGATGATGAACAGCGCCACGGGGCGAACCAGCAGGGCCGAGGGTGTGGTATTGCGCGCCGCCAGGAAGGCGATCGGGACTGCCAGGATGACGCCCCCCATCGTGCCCAGGGTGGCGATGTTGAGGGTATCCCACAGCGGCATCAGCAGTTCAGGCAGATAGGCCAGCCGGGGCGGGAACATGCGGCTGCCGATGTCGGCGGCCTGGCTCGGTGCGTCGGTAACGAAGATCCACAGCGTGTTCTCGTTCATTACCTGCCAGCACCAGAGGAACAGCGCCACCAGAGCCACCCAGCCGACCCAGAGCGCCAGCCGGGCGCGTGGGGTGCGAAAAGTCCAGACCTGCGAATAGTGGGAGGGCTCGCCGGGACGTGTATCGAGGGCACTCATTGCAGATATTTCCTGAGGTGGCTGGAACCATATTCCGAGAGCATGACGATGGCGATGACGAGCAGCAGGATTGCGCCGGCACTGTCGTACTCGTAGCGGTCGATGGCGGTATTGAGGGTGGCCCCGATGCCGCCGGCGCCGACGATGCCGATCACCGCGCTTTCCCGGAAGTTGATGTCCAGCCGATAGAGCGACAGCCCGATCAGACGCGGCATGACCTGAGGCTGAACGGCATAGTGGATCAGCTGCCACCCGTTGGCCCCGTTGGCGCGGATCGCCTCGATCTGGCTGGCGCTGGCTTCCTCGATGTCATCGGCAAGCAGCTTGGCCACGAAGCCGATGGAAGCGAAGGCCAGGGTAAGGAAGCCGGCAAAGGGGCCGAAGCCGAACATGGCCACCAGGAAGATGGCGATGATGATCTCCTGCAGCGAACGGCTGACGGCGACGATCGAGCGACATGCCAGGTAGACGGGGCGTGGCGACAGGTTGCGCGCTGCCCCGATACCGATGGGCACCGAGACCAGCACGCCCACCACGGTGGCGGTCAGCGTCATGGTCAAGCTCTCGATCAGACCCTGGCGGATATCCTGCCAGCGGCTGGTGAAGTCAGGCTGCAGGAAACCCTGGACGAAGCGCGCGCCCCGTGACAGCCCCTCGACAACGCGGCCGGCGTCGATCTCCAGCGAGCCCAGCGCCAGTATCAGGTAGCCCAACAGCAACAACGGAAGCAGCAGTCGCCAGCGCCGGGTCTTGACCAGCTGAGGCGGTCGCCGCCAGCGGCGGGGGTAGGACGCGTTTGCTGTCATGTCGCCGTCCCTGCCAGCCGCAATGCATTCCTTGTCTCGCTGGCACTGTCAGGCTCGTCTTCGTCCTTATCCGTGGCGGTCCAGTCTTCGGCGCCGTAGATCTCGGTAAGTGTCTCCTCGTCGAGACGGTCGGGGGCGTTGTCGAATACCACCTGGCCGGCACGCAGTCCTACCAGACGGTCGACGAATTGCTGAGCCAGCGGCACATCGTGGATGTTGACGATGGCCGGCAGCTGACGCTCGGCGCAGATCTCGGTAATCAGCCGCATGATCTGTCGACTGGTCTTGGGATCGAGGCTAGCCGTGGGTTCGTCCACCAGCAGGAGTTCCGGTTCCTGGGCCAGGGCGCGGGCGATGCCCACCCGCTGGCGCTGTCCACCCGAGAGGGCATCGGCGCGCTTGTTGGCGTGTTCGAGCAGGCCCACGCGATCGAGCAGGCGATAGGCGTTCTCGATGTCCCGGCCCGGGAAGCGCCGCGTGAAGCTGCGCCAGAAGGGCACGTAGCCCAGGCGCCCGGAAAGCACGTTTTCCATCACCGTCAGGCGCTCCACCAGGGCGTACTCCTGGAAGATCATGCCGATGCGCCGTCGGGCCTGGCGCAGTTCACGACTGCCCAGTCTGACCAGGTCGGTCTCGCCCAGACGAATCGTGCCGCTGGTGGGTTCCACCAGGCGGTTGATGCAGCGGATCAGGGTCGATTTGCCGGCCCCTGACGGGCCGATCAGGCCCACGACCTGACCTTGCGGCACCCGGAAGGTCACCTCGCGCAGGGCGGTATCCCCGGCGCTGTAGGTCTTGGTCAACTGGTCGATGGTAAGCACTTGGCGGGTTCTCCCCTCTGTCTCACGTACACGAAGACGCGGGCGGCTCGCCGCCCGCGTCCCCCCTCGCATGAGGCTCAGTTGCAGTCGTATTCGACGCCGTTGGCCTCATCGATCTGACGAATGACCGCCCAGTGCTGCTTGAAGGTGATAGGGATGAATTGTTCCTCACCGTTACGACCGAACTCCTCGGCCAGCGCGCTGCCTTCCCACTCGAAGCTGAAGAAGGCCTCCTGGATCGCCTCCTGAAGCTCGGGTGTCAGGTTATGGACGGTGCCATAGCTGGTGGTGGGGAAGGTGTCCGACTGGTAGATCACCTCGAGCTGGTCGGCCTCGACCACGCCGCGGTCGATCATGCGGTTCTTCACCGAGTTGGCCACGGTGGCGACCGCATAGTCCTGGTTGGCCACGCCCAGCACGGAGTTGTCATGCTTGCCGGAGAAGTCGACCTCGTAGTCCTCGCCGGACGCCATGCCGAACTCGGACGCCATCAGGGCGGTGGGCGCCTTGAAGCCGGAGTTGGAGGTCTCGGAGGTGTGAGTCAGGGTGCGGCCGCGGATATCCTCGACCTCCTCGATGCCGGAACCCGGGTGGGTGATGATTTCCATCTCGTAACCGAAGCTGCCGTCCTCGGCGGCCATCATGGTAAAGGGACGATAGCCCGCACAGGCCACGGCCAGGGGGTTGGAACCGGTATTGAAACCGGCGATATGCAGGCGTCCTGCGCGCATCGCCTCGATCTGGGCGGAGTTGGACTGCACCGGGAAAAACTGCACCTTCTTGCCGGTGACCTCCTCCATGTGCTCGAGGAAGCCGTCCCATACCTCGGCGTAGACGGCGGGATCTTCCACCGGGGTATAGGCAAATACCAGGGTGTCCGGATCTAGCCACTGGCTCTCGTCCTCGGGGATATCGGCCACCAGGTCACCGTCGGCATCGGTGTAGCGATCGCTCAGGGTGAACTGGGCCTGGGCCTGGGACATGCCGACAGAGAGAGCGGCGACGGCCACGCCGCCGGCGATCAGGGAGCGAGTCAGGATCTGCATGGGATACCACCTTCGTCATGGGAAATGGAACGCAGGGATATCCTGGAAGCCAGTTGTGACAATGGTGAGTCGCCGCGATGGCGGTAAGATGACGCGGTGTTGACGACGTCATGTCGCACTCCCCGGCAAGCGCAAGCTACTACCATCGCGCCATACCTTTCTGCCTGGAGGTTGCCTTGCCCACCACCGATGCCCTGCGCCTGGAGCAGCTTGCCATCGGCGAGCTTGCCGAGGTGAGCCTTGTCGTCGCTCCCGGCGAGGTTCACTGCCTGTCGGGCCATGGCGGCGCTGATGGTGGTGGCGCTGGCTGGCTGCACGGCTGCCATGCGCTTGGGGATGAGCCGCAGCCTGCTGATCGCCGGGCGCGAGGTCATGGCCCGCCAGAAGCGACGGCCGCCAGCGACTGCGCCTCGACCGCCTCTCGACACCTAGATCATGAGGGGAGTGACGGTTGTGGAAATTCGACGCGCCTTGCTGCAGTGTTGCCCTGGACGTCGGCAGTATTCCTCACCGCCTCGTTCACGATCGGGCTACAATCCTGGCACGTAAACCGGACGCTCTTGACCCATGCCTGTCGACCTTCAAGCGCTCTATCCCAAACTGATCAACCTGATGGTGGATACGGTCTTCGTGGTCGATGATGACTACCAGATCGTCTTCGTCAGCGATGCCTGTGAGTCGCTGCTCGGTTACCGTGCCGACGAACTGACCGGCACATTGATCACCAACTACATGCATCCCGAGGATCTGGAGGCCAGCCTGGCGTCAGCCCAGCGGGTGATGACCGGTCAGCCCCATACCGATTTCCGCAACCGTTATATCCGCAAGGATGGCGGTGTCGTGCATATCCTGTGGTCGGCTCGTTGGGTCGAGGAAGAGGGCGTCCGCATCGGCGTGGCTCGCAACGTGACCGCACTCAGGCAGGCCGAAGACGAATTGCGCTTCCTCGCCCATCATGATCCCTTGACAGGGCTGACCAACCGCTCGCTGTTCTATGATCGCCTGGACTCAGCCCTTCATGCGGCCCACCGCCACCAGAGCTATCTTGCCTTGCTGTTTCTGGATTTGAATGACTTCAAGGTGATCAATGATGTCCATGGTCATGCCATGGGGGATCGCGTGCTCTGTGCGGTGGCACGACGGCTGGAAGGCTGTATCCGCGAGACCGACACGGTGGCCCGGATGGGCGGTGATGAATTCATCGTTCTGCTCACGGACATCAGGTCGGTGGATGACGTGTCCGCGAAGGTGAATCAGATTCTCTCGGTCATCGCCGAACCGCTGGGTGCTGAGTTAGCGGGGATCACGCCGTCCTGCAGTATCGGCGTGGCCTGTTATCCTGCGGATGGAGAGAATGTCGATACCCTGCTGAGCCATGCGGATGGAGATATGTACCGGATAAAAAGGCGCCGTTCGGCGGTTAGGTGACTTTTCTGGAGGCCAGTCATGCATCGTGAAGCCGGTGATGCAGCTCGCTAAGTCGCTCGGCGAAGGCGGGCACCGGCCCCCTCGACGAGGGGTTTCTGGAGTGTGGAGGAAAGGCGCCTCACGAGATGCGTCGCCAGCCCTGTCGTAGTTGCTGGGCGGCACTCTGCCACAAGCGCGAAGGCGTCGCTGTCGGTGGTGTGTCGAGTTTATCGATCGCCTCGTGCAGTGCCACCAGGATAGCATCCAGGTGGCGGTGGCAGAGAGAGCTGTCTAGGCCCCCGGGGCAGTAACCCACCAGCGCATCACACTCTGTGCAGGCGCTCTCCCGGGCACGTCTGGCCACAGGGCGACGCAGCCCAGGGACTCATTCAGCAGCACGACAGGGGTGCCCCTTCCAGGGCGTCCCTGTGGTTGCCAGCGGGTGGCAAAGATCCGCCCCTGAGGGGTGTCGACCCAGAACTCCTGCGCCATTCACTCGACCAGTTCCACGGCGACGGCCGTGGCTTCACCACCGCCGATGCACAGGCTGGCGATGCCGCGCTTGCCGCCCTTGGTACGCAGGGCGTGGATCAGCGTGGCGATGATCCGCGAGCCGGTGGAGCCAATGGGATGGCCCTGGGCGCAGGCGCCACCGAAGACGTTGACCTTGTCGTGGGGCAGGCCCAGGTCGTCCATGGCCATCAGGGTCACCACGGCGAAGGCCTCGTTGATCTCGAAGAGGTCGACGTCGTTCACGCTCCAGTCGAGCTTCTTCATCAGCTTCTCGATGGCGCCCACCGGGGCGATGGTGAATTCGCTCGGGTGACGTGAATTGGTGCTGTGGCCGACCATGCGTGCGATGGGCTTGGCGCCCAGGCGGTCTGCCGCCGCCTGGCTGGCCAGGATCAGCGCCGAGGCACCATCTGAGATCGAGCTCGAGTTGGCGGCGGTAATGGTACCGTCCTTGGCGAAGGCGGGGCGCAGCTCGCGGATCTTGTCGAGCCTGGCCTGGAACGGCTGCTCGTCGTGGTCAACCACGCTCTCGCCCTTGCGGCTGGTGACGGTGACCGGCGCCATCTCGGCGTTGAGGTGGCCGGCGTTGGTGGCTTCCATGGCGCGTTCCAGCGAGGCGATGGCGAAGTCGTCCAGGCGCTCGCGGCCATAGTCGCGGTCGCTGGCGACGTCCTGGGCGAAGCCGCCCATCAGCTTGCCGGTCTCGGCGTCTTCCAGGCCATCGAGGAACATGTGGTCCTTCAGCTCACCGTGACCCAGGCGATAGCCGGCACGGGCCTTGGTCAGCACGTGGGGCGCATTGGACATGGACTCCATGCCGCCGGCCAGCATCACCTCGCCGCTGCCGGCACGGATCAGGTCGTGAGCCAGCATGGTGGCCTTCATGCCCGAGCCGCACAGCTTGTTGATGGTGGTGGCACCGATTGTGTCGGGAATGCCGGCCTGGCGCATGGCCTGGCGTGCCGGTCCCTGCTTGACGCCGGCAGGCAGCACGCAGCCCATGATGCCTTCGTCGATGCTGTCGGGGCTGATGTCGGCGCGTTCGATGGCGGCGCTGATCGCCGTGGCACCCAGTTGCGGCGCCGTGAGGCTGGCGAGACTGCCGAGCATGCCGCCCATGGGCGTGCGTGCGGCAGAGAGGAATACGATATCGTTGGAGTGGCTCATGGTGGGTTCTCCCGGTGTAGCATGCGGTTCCCGGTTAAGCCGCATAGTCACGGTGTACGCATGGTGATGGTGTAATGGCCCCCAGACTAACGCCTTTGGTGGCGATGCTCGAGGCTGTTCCCTCTTCGACCCAACCCCGTCGCATCTCGTGCGAGGGATGGGCAATCACGTGCCGCGTTGACCCGGCATCGGGGCTGTGGTTTTCTCAGGGTCAACCAAGCAAGCGCTAGTGTAAATTCCGATGAATGTAATGAATGACTCACCGCGCCGCAAGGAACTGACGCGCCAGGCCGCCCAGCTGTTCGTTCAGGCGGGCTTCGATCGCACGACGGTGCGTATGCTCGCCCAGGAGATGGGCATCAAGTCCGGTAGCCTCTTCCATCATTTCCGCGACAAGCAAGAGATCCTGACGGCGGTGATCGAGGAGGGCACCCAGAACGCGCTGATCATCGCCAAGGCAGCCCTCGAACAATGCGACAACTCTGCCGAAGCACGGTTGCAGGCCATGGCGCGCGCTCACCTGGAAACCCTGCTCACCGACCGTAACGCCCATGTCGTCGCCCTCTATGAATGGCGCCGCCTGGACCCCGAGGCCCGCGATCACTTGAGCCACCTGCGCGATGCCTACGAGGCCCTCTGGGAAACGGTGATCGACGAGGCCCTGGCCGCTGGCCTGATCCATGGTGACCGTTTCCTGGTGGCCCGCTTCGTGATGGGCGCGCTGAACTGGACGGTACGCTGGTACGATCCCGCTGGTTCACGTTCACCGGATGACCTGGCCCATGAACTGGTTGCCATGATCACCCATCGGCCCGTCTGACCCCTCGGCTCCCGAAAAAGCGTTTTAGCACGACGTCGTCGGTCACTCGACCATCGTCTAGTCCTCACCTGCCGTTCAGGGCTTGCCCCGTTCCTCGGGAGCCTCTAGCTTGTACCAAGCGCTTGCTAGGTTGACGCTTACGTCAACTGCATCTAATCAGAAGGTAGGCGTGCGCGCCAGCGTCGGCGCTGCCGTTTCCTTCTTTGCCAGCATTTTTCGCCAACGTTTGTCGCCACTACAAGCACAACCCGCGAGAGGGCAGTACATGAGCACCCTTCCCGACTACCAGAGCTACCTCGAGAACTTCTCCGTGGATGACGTCATTGCGCGCCTCGATGACCATCGCGACGGCAAGGCCAACGCCTTCGAATCCTGCTGCGGGCGCCACCTGCGCGCCGGCCGGGGCGATGTCCTGGCCCTGGTGCACGAGGACATCCAGGGCCAGGTCAACACCCTGACCTACGCCGAACTCGACGCCGAGAGCGCCAAGCTTGCCGGCTGGTTTGCCGAGCGTGGCCTGGGCATCGGGGATCGCATCGCCTGCATGCTGCCACGCTCGCCCGAGCTGCTGGTGGCGGTGCTGGCGACGTGGCGCATCGGCGCCGTCTACCAGCCGCTGTTCACCGCCTTCGGTCCGGACGCCGTGGACTACCGCCTGGGACGCGCCGACACCAGGTTGCTGATCACGGATCACGCCAACCGCTTCAAGTTCGACGGCCTGACCCAGTGCCCGCCAGTGCTCGCCGTGGGTGGCCCCACTGCCGAACACGCCGCCGACCTGGACTGGAAGGATGCGCTGGACCACGCGCCTATCCAGGCAGCTCCGCCCCGTCTCTCACGCGACGAGCCCTTCCTGCAGATGTTCACGTCCGGCACCGTGGGCAAGCCCAAGGGTGTGGCGGTGCCACTGGCCGGCATGCCGGCCTTTGCCCTCTATATGGAACTCGCCGTCGACCTGCGTGAGACAGATCGCTTCTGGAACATGGCCGACCCGGGCTGGGCCTATGGCCTCTACTACGCCATTGCCGGGCCGCTGCTGCTGGGCGTGACGACCCACTTCTGCGAGGCGGGCTTCAGCGCCGAGGGGGCGATGGCCTTCATGAAGCGCCATCGCATCACCAACTTCGCCGCCGCGCCCACCGCCTACCGGCTGATGAAGGCCTCCGGCCTGTTTGACGACGCCCATCAGACCCTCGAGCTGCGCGCCGCCAGCTCTGCCGGCGAGCCGCTCAACACCGAGGTGGTCACTTGGGTCGAGCGCTCGCTGGGCTGCCCGGTCATGGACCATTATGGCCAGACCGAGACCGGCATGACCTGCAACAACCATCATGCGCTGGATCATCCCAAGCATGTCGGGGCCATGGGCGTGCCGATGCCCGGCTACCGCCTGGCGATCCTTGATGCCGAGTACAATGAGTTGCCCTCGGGCGAACCCGGCGTGCTGGCGGTGGACATCGAGAACTCGCCGGCCCACTTCTTTCAGGGCTATACCTGGCAGGAGAAGCATCCCTTCGCCGAGGGGTACTACCTGACCGGCGACGTGGTGATCAAGAACGAGGACGGCACCTTCCAGTTCGCCGGCCGTGACGACGACATCATTACCACCGCGGGTTACCGTGTCGGGCCCACTGATGTGGAAAACAGCGTGATGACCCACGCGGCGGTGGCAGAGTCCGCCGCCGTCGGTCAGCCCGACGAGATTCGCGGCGAGATCATCAAGTCCTATATCGTGCTTCGCGAGGGCTTTGAGGCCAGCGAGGAACTGGCCAACGAGATTCGCCAACTGGTGCGCGAGCGTCTCTCGACTCACGCCTTCCCGCGGGTGATCGAGTTCGTCGAGGAGCTGCCCAAGACGCCGAGCGGCAAGATCCAGCGCTTCAAGCTGCGCGCCGATGCCGTGGACAAAACCGAGCCGGGCGCTTCGCAATGACAACCGCAAGTCTCTGAAGCGAGAGGCGCCGGGGCCAGGGCGAAGAGGGGGTCCTATGCCAGGGATGGCATCGGTAGCGCCCAGGGAGGGGTTCAAAGCGCCCCCTCGCAGCCCCGGCGACGGAACAGCCTCGAGCGCTTTCTGCCGCATCCTTTCAACTCCAGGAACCCGATATGCACGTCAAGGACAATACCTTTCTGATCACCGGTGCCGCCTCCGGGCTGGGGGCGGCCACTGCCGAACGCCTGGTTGCCGCCGGTGGACGCGTGGTGCTCTGCGACCTGAGTGACGCCGTGGAGGCCCATGCCGAACGGCTGGGCGAGGCCGCTCGGGCGATACGCGGTGACGTGACCTCCGGCGACGAGATCCAGGCTGCGGTGGACGCCGCCGTCGAACTCAGCGATGGCCGTGGTCTCGCCGGGGTGGTGCATTGCGCCGGTGTGGTCAGCGTGGCCAAGCTGGTCGACCGCGAGGGCAACCCCGCCGATCTCGACGCCTACAACCGCACCATCCAGATCAATCTGGTGGGTACCTTCAACGTGATGCGCCTGGCCGCCGCGGCTATGACAAAGAACCCCGTGGGCGAGGACGGTGAACGCGGCGTCATCATCAACACCGCTTCCATTGCCGCCTTCGACGGCCAGGTGGGGCAGTGCGCCTACAGCGCCTCCAAGGCCGGCGTGGTGAGCATGAGCCTGCCGGCCGCCCGGGAGCTCTCGCGCCACGGGGTTCGGGTGATGGCCATTGCGCCGGGCGTCTTCGAGACGCCGATGATGAGCGAGATCCCCGACGAGGCTGCCCAGGCCCTGGCCGCCTCCGTGCCGTTCCCCAAGCGGCTCGGCAAGCCCGACGAGTTTGCCCGCCTGGCCGAGCAGATCATCAACAACGCCATGCTCAACGGCGAGGTGATTCGCCTGGACGGCGGAATACGGATGCAGTAACGCCCTTCGGGCAGCGCCCAGCTTAAAGCACCGAGCCGCCAAGCTGATTCATGACGGGCGTTAGCGGCTGAGGTCGTAGAAGCCCCTGCTGGATCAAATGTCCAGTGGGGGCTTTGTCGTGTTATCAGGCGTGGCAGAAACACCATACTGTGCGCTCGGCGCTGATTTGAAACGAACGCTTGACTCTCTTTCTGTCGGCGGCTAATTTCAAACACATGTTTGAAAGCGGCGGCTGCCGTCTTTCTGCGCGCGATTGCAGGCGCCCTTTCAGGCGCCCCTATATGTGGAGAGTTCGAGATGCCCGACTACCAGGCCCCCCTGCGCGATCTTCGCTTCGTGATGGACGAGATGCTGGACTATCCGGCCCACTACGCCCGCCTGCCCTGCGGTGAAGAGGCCAGCCCCGACGTGGTCGCCGCCATCCTGGAGGAGGGCGCGCGCTTCGCTCGCGAGGTGCTGCTGCCGCTGAACCAGAGCGGTGATCGCGAGGGCTGCCGGTTGGAGGGCGGCGACGTGAAGGCGCCGAAGGGCTTCAAGGCGGCCTACGCCCAGTACGTGGAGGGCGGCTGGCCGAGCCTCGCCGCCGACCCCGAGCACGGCGGTCAGGGGCTGCCGCCGTCGCTTGCCATGGTGCTCAACGAGATGGTCTGTGCCACCAACCTGGCCTGGGGCATGTACCCGGGGCTCTCTCACGGTGCCGCCGATGCGCTGCGCCACCACGGCACCGACGAGCAGAAGGCCACCTACCTGAGCAAGCTGGTGGAGGGCACCTGGACCGGCACCATGTGCCTCACCGAGCCGCACTGTGGCACGGACCTGGGCCTGATCAAGACCCGCGCCGTGCCCGATGACGACGGCAGCTATGCGGTTACCGGAACGAAGATCTTTATCTCCGCCGGCGAGCACGACCTGGCCGAGAACATCGTCCACCTGGTGCTGGCCAAGCTGCCCGACGCCCCCGAGGGCTCCAGGGGTATCTCGCTGTTCGTGGTGCCGAAGTTCCTTCCCGATGCCGACGGCAACCCGGGCGAGCGCAACGGTGTGGTGTGCGGGTCCCTGGAGCACAAGATGGGCATCCACGGCAATGCTACCTGCGTGATGAACTTCGATTCGGCCATGGGCTACCTGGTGGGTGCGCCGAACAAGGGCCTGGCCTGCATGTTCACCATGATGAATGCCGCCCGTATTGGCGTCGGCATCCAGGGCCTGGGTCTTGTCGAGGCAAGCTTCCAGAACGCTCTGGCCTACGCTCGTGACCGCCTGCAGATGCGCGCGCTTTCCGGCGCCAAGTCGCCCGAGAAGGCCGCCGATCCGATCATCGTCCATCCGGATGTGCGCCGCATGCTGCTGACCCAGAAGGCCTTCGCCGAGGGAGGCCGGATGCTGGTGCTCTTCACCGCGCAGATGATCGATACCGTCGAGCACGGCCAGGACGCCGCCGAGAAGGCGCGTGCCGAGACCCTGCTCAGCCTGCTGACGCCCATCGTCAAGGCGTTCCTCACCGAGGTGGGCTTCGAGGCCACCAACGAGGGCGTGCAGGTGTTCGGCGGCCACGGCTACATTCAGGAGTGGGGCATGGAGCAACTGGTGCGCGATGCGCGCATCACTCGCCTCTACGAGGGCACCACCGGCATCCAGGCCCTCGACCTTCTCGGCCGCAAGGTGTTGATGAGCCAGGGCGAGACATTGAAGGTCTTTACCAAGGAGATCCACAGGTTTTGCCGGGACGAGGAGAGCAACAGCGACCTGGCCGAATTCGTGCGTCCGCTGGCCAAGCTCAATCAGGAGTGGGGCGATGTGACCGTGGCCATCGGCATGAGGGGCATGAACGATCGTGAGGAGGTGGGGGCAGCCAGCGTCGACTACCTGATGTATGCCGGCTACGTGACCCTCGCCTACCTTTTCGCCCGTGCGGCGAAACAGGCCCGCGTCGCCCTGGCCGAGGGCACCGAAGAGGCGGCCTTCTATCGTGCCAAGCTCGATACCGCTCGCTTCTTCTTCCAGCGCCTGCTGCCGCGCACCCGCGCCCACAAGGCGGCCATCGAGGCGGGCGCCGAGCCGCTGATGGCGATCAGCGCCGAGGACTTGGGCCTGGGCTTCGAGATCTGATACGAATCTTGCTCCCTCCCGATCGGCAAGGGTCGCTTTGGCGGAGGAAGATGGCCTTTACAGCCTTCTTCCTCTTTGTACGGTAGGGCACTGACGGTTTGATTGTCGGGCGTGAGAAGATCAGGATGCAAGGTAATGCGTCGAGCGATCTTCGGCTCTGCCCCTCTTCCTGGAGTGACTTCCTTATGCGTGTATTCGCCAATCCGGTCGGTGCCGGCTCCCTCTGGTTCGACAACACCGCGACCGCCACCGGCACGCCCGTTGCCTACGATCCTCAGGCCAGGGCTTTCATCACCATGCCGCCATATTGCGCCAATCGTGACGTGATCGGCTGCAACTGGATCGCCCCCAAGCAGGGCGAGTTCTGTCGTGCCTGCGCCATGACGGAACTGGCCCCGGATACGTCCATTCCCAATGCCGTACCCCATTGGGCCCAGACCGAGGCCGCCAAGCGCTGGGTGCTCGATAACCTGGGGCGCTGGAACTGGTTTCGGCCCGAGGATCCCGGCGCCCGGCCCGTCTTTCACATGCTGGCCGAGGGCCACACCCCGGTGCCCATGGGGCATGTGGGCGGCGTGGTGACGATCAGTGTAGCGGAGGCCGATCCGGTCCTGCGCACCACGCGGCGCGAGGCCCTGGAAGAGCCCTACCGCACCATGATTGGTCACATGCGTCACGAGATCGGTCATATGCTCTGGTGGCGCCTCAGCCTGCGGGACGATTTCCTCGACGCCTTCCGCGCCATGTTCGGCGACGAGCGGGAGGACTATCCCGCCGCACTCACACGCCATTACCACAATGGACCACCCCCCGACTGGCGCTCGCACTTCGTCAGCACCTATGCCTCGGCACATCCCCACGAGGATTGGGCCGAAACCGCGTCTCACCTGCTGCACCTCACGGATATCGCCGATAGCTTCGTTGCTGCCGGCCTGTCCTCGTCGGACCTGCCGCATCTCGATTGGGATCCCTACATGGAGGCGGACGCCGAGAACCTGATTCACATCGCGACTCACCAGGTCATGGCGGTCAACCACATCAATCGCGCCATGGGGCTGCCGGACCTCTATCCCTTCGTGCTTTCCGAAAAGGTCCGCCGCAAGCTGGTCTTCATGCACGACTGGCTCCGTCGAGGCGCTCAAGGGCTTTGAGTCGGTTTCGGGTTCTGGATTGGGCTGCCAGGGGGCTGTTGCCTGGCCTCGGAGAAGGCCCGGCGGCGGGGATGGTGTCTAGCATTTCTTGGCGGGTTGACTGGTATCGATCCCGAGTCAGAGGCATGATGACCGCCTCGACGCTCCCTGAGGCGACGAGAGACTGTCACGTGCCCGAGGAACTGCTCCCATGTCCCGAACGACCCGCCTGCAAGACCTGATCCGGGTGTTGCGCCACCACACCGGCCCGATCGGCGGGCCAGAACTCGCCGAGAGGCTGGGGATCGGCCTGAGGGCTCTCTACCAGGATATCGCCGCGCTTCGGGCGGTGGGGATCGAGGTGGTCAACACGCCCGGCCAGGGATATGTGCTGCCTCCCGAGGTGACACTGCCTCCCGTGGCACTGGCCGAGCCCGCTGTGCGGGAGCCGGCCGAGATCACCTTCTATACCCACCCGCTCTCCCGAGGCGGGATCGTCCACTGGATGCTCGAGGAACTCGGCGTGCCCTATCGCACGGTGATCCTCGAGTATGGCACCAGCATGAAGTCGCCGCATTACCTGGCCCTCAATCCCATGGGCAAGGTGCCGGCCATTCGACATGGAGACGCGGTGGTCACCGAGGCGGCTGCCATCTGCGCCTATCTCGCCGATGCCTTCCCTGAGGCCGGCCTTGCGCCGCCGCCCGCCGTTCGGGGCGACTATTACCGCTGGCTGTTCTTCGCCGCCGGTCCGCTCGAGACCGCCATCTCGCTCAACAACCTTGGCGTGCAGCCCACGGTCGAGCAGCAGGGCCAGCTGGGCTGCGGTGACTACTGGGCTCTGGTCGACACCCTGGCGTCTGCCGTCAAGGGCCGTCGCTATATCGCCGGCAAGTCGTTCAGTGCCGCCGACGTCTACGTTGGTTCGCACCTCGGCTGGGGCATGCACTTTGGCACCCTTCCTCGCCGGCCCGAATTCGAGGTTTACTGGGAAGGGCTGCGGATGCGCCCAGCCCACCAGCGCTGTGAGGCCTATGTCGAGCAGGTGCTGGCCGGAGGCTGATTCGCGGGTTCAGGCGCCATGCAGCCGACGGTGTAGGCTGTGCACGCGCTCGGCGAGTTCCGGTTCCGGGCCTTCGACCTGGGCATCCGGCACTATGGCCTGAATCGGCAACGGGCGAACCCTGGGTGGAGCCGCGCCCAGCGCCTCGAGCCACGTCTCCAGCTGCTCGGACGAGCTGGCATAGACGATCCGCCCAAGGCCTACCCAGCCATGAGCCGCTGCGCACATGGGGCAGTGCTCCCCGGAGGTGTAGACGGTGGCCCTTAAGCGCTCTTCGGGGGGCATGTTCTCCGCAGCCCAGCGCGCCAGGAAGAACTCCGGATGCTGAGTGGCATCCCCGCCGGCCACGTGGTTGTGGTCTTCCACCAGCACCTCACCATCGCCACTCACCAGCACCGAGCCAAAAGGCTCGTCACCGGCCTCCAGGGCCTCTTCGGCCAGCTCCACGCAGCGCTCCAGATGTTGTCTGTCTGTTGCGGTGATCATCGTCCTTGCTCCATGAGGTTCGCATTGATTCCCAGCATAGGGGCGCGGTTGAAAAATTTCACTGCCCAGGCTGTTGAGGCCTGCCCTTGGAATGCCGAAGACGACTGAGCTAGGCTGGGGTCCTTGCAGGGGTAGGATGCGGGTTACTTGGTTCTGAGATTGACCCTCTTTCGACAGGGAGCGCTTCATGAGCAACGGACCCTATGGGCAAATCGCGTGTGATTGTGGCGCGGTATCGCTGCTGGTATGCGGTGCTCCCTTTGGCCTCGGCCTGGATGCCGTTGACGAGCCCGTTACCTTCTGGCCGCTGGATGCCATCCAGATTGGCCAGGGTGCCGACGAACTCTATGTCTCCTCGCAAGCCGGCGGAGGGAATTACTGGGCATGCCGGCGATGCCGCGAGCGCTTGCTGTGCGCCCACGAGGGAGCTGGCGTGGCGGTGCTGACGGGTCAAGAGGGAGATGCACGCGATCATGCTCCGGCAATGACGTCATCGCGGCAACGCTCGCTCGAGGAACTTGGCTATCGGGTTCGGTCAGGCACTGGAGACTGAGCTGGCCCTTATCACGAAAGGCGCCGCCAGCCCTGACGCAGGTGACGGGCGGCATTGTGCCAGAGACCGGGGTGCTCGGAGGGTGGCGGGGCGTCCAGCGAGAGAAGGGCGTGCTGCAAGCCGACGAGGATGGCATCCAGGTGATGGTGGCAGAGGCTGCTGTTCAGTCCTCCCGGGCAGTGGGCCAGCAACGCATCGCACTGGTCACAGGCGGCTTCCAGGCCTCGACGGGCCTCCTCATCGGCGATGGCCTGGTCGCGACATGTCTTCAGATCGCGACAGAGCATCTTCAACATCCTGCCGTCCAGCCAGCAGGGCAGCTCGTCACTCGCCTTGCCGGCCATGGAATGCTTGATGGCCTGGAAGGAGACCTGCAGGAAGACGACGGTATAGTACGTGCTGGAATGTTTGGCGTTCATGTTGGCCAACCCGGCAACACTCTTTTGATGAGAATAATTATCGACAATAGGCTTGGTTGGCCATGTCTGTCAATCCGGGCCATGGAGACAGGCGTGTAGAGGGGCCAGAGAACGGTCGGGATGAGCGAGTTTCG
>JBNJKT010000003.1:0-292804 GCA_051751285.1 Pseudomonadota bacterium
GCCCGGCGCGATCATCGTCAGGCACCTATCCCGAAAAACCCCGTGTTCAACAGAGCACGGGGTTTTTTGCGTCGGAGACCGCTACGGCCCTGGTTAGCGACACAGGCTCTCGAGGGCCTCGATAAGGCTGTCCATCTCGTCGTCGGTGCCGATGGAGATTCGCAAGTGGTCGCGCAGCACCTCGGTATTGAAGTGGCGCACCAGGACGCCGCGTTCGCGTAGGCCCACGAAGAGCTGGGCGGCATCGAAGTCCGGGTGGCTGACCAGCACGAAGTTGGTCTGCGAGGGCAGCACCTTGAAGCCCAGAGTCTCGAGTCTATCCCGCGTACGCTCGCGTGTCGTGATGACCGCCTCGCGACTGGCATCGAAGTGCTCGCGGTCCGCCAGGGAGGCGATGCCCAGGGCGCTGGCCAGGCTGTCGACGGGATAGGAGTTGAAGGAATCCTTGATCCGCTCGAGCCCTTCGATCAGTTCGCGGGAGCCCACCGCATAGCCGAGCCTCAGGCCGGCCAGGCTGCGTGACTTGGAGAAGGTGCCGGTGACCAGCAGGTTGGGGAAGCGCTCGACCAGTGGTACGGCACTCTCCCCGCCGAAGTCCACGTAGGCCTCGTCGACCAGGACCACCGCCTCGGAGATCCGCTCGAGCAGCCCGGCGATCGCCTCGCGTCCATGGCCATGCCCGGTGGGGGCATTGGGATTGGCAAAGATCACGCCGCCGGCATCCTGGCCGAAGGCGTCGAGATCGACGCGCCACTGGGCGTCGAGAGGTTGGGTGCGGCGCTCTATCCCATAAAGCCGGCAATAGACCGGATAGAAGCTATAGGAGATGGTCGGCATCTCCAGCGGCCGTCCCTGACAAAAGAAGGCCTGAAAGGCAAAAGCCAGGACCTCGTCGGAACCGTTGCCGACGAACACCTGTTCTGTCGCCACCCCGAGCTCCGCCGCCAGGGCCTCGCGCAAGGCTCGGGACTCAGGGTCCGGGTAGCGCCGCAGGTGATCGGCGGGGAAGTCGCGCAGGGCGGCCTCTACGCCGGGAGCTGGCGGGTAGGGGTTTTCGTTGGTATTCAGCTTGATCAGACGCTCGCGGGGCTGCTCCCCCGGAACATAGGGGGTCAGCTCGCGAACGGCGGGGCTCCAGAACTTGCTCATGGTCACTCGCTCGGGGAATTGGAATTTGGCCATGGTGACCCGAGCCGCGTGACCGCGCAAGCCACGTCCATGCTAGTCTCGGCATCGTTATCGATCATTCGTTGCCTATGGACCTCTTGCCATGACCGGCCAAATTCTCGCCACTCTTCTGCCCGTTTTCCTGATCGCCGGTTGCGGAACTCTATACGGTCGTTTCCGTACGCCGGATATCCGCGGTCTGAATACCCTCAATATGGAGCTCTTCGTGCCCATGCTGGTGTTCGCCGTGCTGTCTGACCGCCAGGCGCCACTGGCGGATTACGCGAGTCTGGCCCTGGCGGGGGCCGTGGTGGTGCTGGGGTCGGGGCTCGTGCTGTGGCCGGTGGCGAAGTGGCTGAAGCTCGAGACCAAGACCTTCCTGCCGCCGATGATGTTCAACAACTCCGGCAACATGGGCATTCCCTTGCTGGTGCTGGCCTTTGGCGAGAAAGCCCTGCCGGCGGCGGTGGTGCTGTTCATTGTCGAGATGCTTCTGCACTTCTCGGTGGGACTCTACATGCTCAGCCCCCATACGCCGCTGTGGCGGCTGTTGCGCATGCCCATCGTGCTGGCGAGCCTGGCGGGCCTCGCCGTCAACCTGGGCGGCGTCCCCCTGCCTGGCTGGTTCCTGGAGGCGCTGCACATGCTGGGCGGTGTCTGCATTCCTCTGATGCTCTTCGCCCTGGGCGTGCGAATGCTGGATATCGACTTCGGTGACTGGAAGACCGGCCTGCTCGGCGCGCTGCTCTGCCCTCTGTCGGGGCTGGTGCTCGCATTGCCGCTGATCTGGTGGCTTGAGCTGTCTGGCTTGCAGGCAGCGGCCCTCTGGGTCTTTGCCGCACTGCCACCAGCCGTGTTGAACTATCTTGTGGCCGAGCAGTACCGCCAGGAGCCGCATAAGGTGGCTTCGCTGGTATTGATCGGCAACCTGGGAAGCCTGGTGGTCATGCCGCTGGTGCTGGCATTGATCTTCACCCATGTCTATCCGCTGGCCTGACGCATGGTGGGTGAGGCTGTCCGCTGAGGACGCGAGAGGTTATGCTGTATTCAGGCTGCCGTGTATCACGGCGTCATGTTCATTGGTTAGGAGGACGCAAATGCAAATCAGGACATTGCTGGCCGGCACTGCACTGGCCGCCCTGTTGGCCGGCTGCGCCGCCGGACCCACCGACCAGGCCGCCCCCCCCGAGATGGAAGCGACCACGGCGACTTACCAGGGAACCCTGCCGTGTCGCAACTGCGACGGCATCGACCTGAACGTGACCCTCAACGGCGAGGAGCAGGGGGCCGTCGAGGAGCGTACCTTCGATCTCGAGGCGTCCTACAGGGGGCACCCCCAGAGTCCCCCGGACGAGAACTATACGGGCAACTGGGAGGTACTCCAGGGAACCGAGCAGGACTCCTCCGCCGTCGTGTACGAATTGACTCCCGATGGCGAAGGGCAGACCTACTACTTCCTGCGCGTCGATGAGCAGACCCTTGAGCTGATCGACCCCAACCTGCGTCGCTTCCAGAACAGCGAGATGTTGCAGCTCAACCGTCTGTAAGCCTCTGGATGCAGAGTACCGGGGCGGCCCTCATGGGGGCCGCCCCTTATCGTTGCGGGCATGCCATCGGCACAGGCAGGTGGCGAGCGCAACGATGGCCTCGATCGTGGGAGTACCGAATGGCCAAAGCGAAGAGCGCCTTCGTCTGCACCGAGTGCGGTGCGGAGTATCGCAAGTGGCAGGGGCAGTGCAGCAGCTGTCAGGAGTGGAACACCCTGAGTGAGGTGCGTCTCTCGGCGGCGCGACCCGGGGCCGCCACAGGCGTCGCCTCGAAAACCGCTCGCGGGGGTTACGCCGGTGACCTCTCCCGGGAGGTGGTCGACCTGGCCAGTGTCGACCTCAGCGAGGTACCCAGGCTCTCTTCCACCTTCGCCGAGTTCGACCGTGTGCTGGGTGGTGGACTGGTGCCGGGGTCGGCCGTGCTGCTGGGCGGGAACCCCGGGGCCGGCAAGTCGACGCTGCTGCTGCAGACCGCCTGCAAGCTGGCCCAGTCTCGCCAGGTGGTCTACGTCACCGGCGAGGAGTCACTCTCCCAGGTGGCGATGCGCGCCCACCGTCTGCAACTGCCGGTGCAGGGCCTGAAGATGCTGGCCGAGACCAGTATCGAGACCATCCTTGCCGTAGCCGAGCGCGAGCGGCCCGATATCCTGATCATCGATTCCATTCAGACCATGCATCTGGAGGATATCGCGTCGGCACCCGGTGGCGTCGCTCAGGTGCGCGAGTCCGCTGCGGCCCTGACTCGTTTCGCCAAGCAGAGCAATACCGTATTGCTGCTGGTGGGTCATGTCACCAAGGATGGCACCCTGGCCGGCCCCAAGGTACTGGAGCACATGATCGATGCCTCGCTGCTGCTCGAGGGCGGGGCGGATTCCCGCTTTCGCACCCTGCGGGGTCAGAAGAACCGTTTCGGGGCGGTCAATGAACTCGGCGTGTTCGCCATGCTCGAGCACGGTCTCAAGGAGGTGAAGAACCCCAGCGCCATCTTCCTCTCGCGCAACGAGGAGCAGAGCGCCGGCAGCCTGGTGATGGTGGTCTGGGAGGGCACCCGGCCGATCCTCGTGGAGGTCCAGGCGCTGCTCGATGAGTCGGCGTTGGGCAACCCGCGTCGCGTCGCCGTGGGTCTCGATCAGAACCGCCTGGCCATGCTGCTGGCGGTGCTGCACCGCCATGGCGGGCTGTTCACCGGAGACCAGGACGTTTTTCTTAATGTGGTCGGCGGGGTCAAGGTGCTGGAGACCAGCGCCGACCTCGCGGTACTGCTGGCGGTGGTCTCCAGCTTGCAGAACCGGCCGCTCCCTCGCGAGCTGGTGGTGTTCGGCGAGGTGGGGCTTTCCGGCGAGATTCGCCCGGTGCCCAGTGGCCAGGAGCGCATCGTCGAGGCGGCCAAGCATGGCTTCAAGCGGGCCATCGTGCCCCGCGGCAATGCGCCCAAGCGCTCACCCGAAGGCATGGAGGTGATTGCCGTGGACAAGCTCGCCGAGGCCCTCGACGCCCTCTAGGCCCTTCGCTCTGATGTAGAATACGGGTAGTGATTGCCAAGGAGAACGAGATGAGTGCCATCCGCCTGACCCAGTATAGCCACGGCGCCGGCTGCGGCTGCAAGATCGCTCCCGATGTGCTCGACAGCATCCTCGCCAAGGCCAGCCCCGGGGCTCGCCACTCGCAGTTGATCGTCGGCAACCAGGGGCGCGAGGATGCTGCCGTTTACGACCTCGGAGACGGTCGCGGCATGATCGCTACCACCGACTTCTTCATGCCCATCGTCGACGACCCTTTCGACTTCGGCCGCATTGCTGCGATCAATGCCATCAGTGATGTCTTTGCCATGGGTGGCAAGCCAGTTCTGGCCCTGGGCATCCTCGGTTGGCCGCTGGACAAGCTCGGTGCTGACGTCGCTGGCGACGTGGTAGCCGGTGCCCAGGCGGTGTGCCGTGAGCTGGGCGTAGCGCTGGCCGGCGGCCACTCCATCGATGCCCCTGAGCCGATCTTCGGGCTGGCGGTTAATGGTCTCGTCGATCTCGAGCACCTCAAGCTCAACAAGGGCGCCAAGCCCGGTGACCTGCTGTTCCTCACCAAGCCATTGGGGGTGGGCCTGCTGACCACGGCCGAGAAGCAGGGGTTGATCGAGCCCGGCCATCAGGGCCTGGCGCGGGAGACCATGCTCAAGTCCAATGCCATCGGCATGGAGTTGGCCAAGGTCAAGGGCGTGCATGCCATGACCGACGTCACCGGCTTCGGCCTGGCCGGCCATCTCGCCGAGATCTGCGCGGCCAGTGAGGTGGCCGCCCGGGTCAACTTCCGCCGTTTGCCGCGGCTCGCCGAGGCCGAGGCCTACCGCCGCCAGGGCGCGGTACCCGGCGGCACCCAGCGCAACCGTGAGGCGCTGGGCGAAAGCCTGCCGCAGATGGACGAGGCCCACTGGCAGTGGCTCTGTGACCCGCAGACCTCCGGTGGCCTGCTGCTCTCGGTGCACCCCTCCTGGGAAGACGATGTGGAACGCATCGGTCGCCAGCACGGCATCGAGCTCGCGCCCTTTGGCGAGGTCGTCAAGGCCAGCGGACCGGGGCTGATCGAGGTGCGTGGATGAATTTCCCGCTGGTCGAGCCTGACCTTTCACTGCTGCGGGAAGGCCGCGTGCTGATCGATGTCCGCGCGCCCATGGAATTTGCCCAGGGTGCCCTCCCCGGGGCGGTCAACCTGCCGTTGATGGATGACGAGGAGCGCCATCGCGTGGGGGTCACCTACAAGGCGCATGGCCAGGACGCGGCCATCGCCCTGGGCGAGCGGCTGGTCAGTGGAGGCCTCAAGGCAGCGCGAGTCGCCGCCTGGCAGCGGATCCTCGCGGCACATCCCGACGCCATCATCTATTGCTTCCGCGGCGGGTTGCGCTCCCAGGTTGCCCAGCAGTGGCTGGCGGATGCCGGCATCCGGCGTCCACGAATTCGCGGCGGCTGGAAGGCGATGCGCCAGGCGCTCTGCGCGCGTGTGGATGCCGCGGCCGAGCAGCCGCTGCTGGTGGTGGGCGGCCTCACCGGCTGTGCCAAGACGCCGCTGATCCTGGCACTGGACAATGGCCTCGACCTGGAGGGCTGTGCCCGCCACAAGGGCTCGGCCTTCGGGCGCCACCCGCTGCCGGCGCCCAGCCAGATTGACTTCGAGCATGCCATGGGGCGGCGTCTGCTGGACCTGCCCGGGCCGCTGGTGCTGGAGGACGAGTCCCGGCGCATCGGGGCGGCCAACATTCCCCTGCGCTTCTGGGAGGCCATGGTGCCGGCACCGCGGATCCGCATCGAGATGCCGCTGGACTGGCGACTGACGCAGATCCGCAAGGACTACATCGATGACCTGTGGGAGGTCCATCGCCGACAGTTCGGCGACTGGCTGGGCTGGGCGCTGATGCGCAAGCAGCTCTCCTCGGCCCTGGGCAGGCTGAGGAAGCGCCTGGGCAGTGAACGCCTGGCCCGTTTGCAGCGCCTGCAGGCGCTCGCCTTCCGCGAGCATGAACGGGGCAATCGCCAGGCCCATGAGGCCTGGCTGGCCCCGCTGCTGACCGAATACTACGATCCCCTCTATCGCCACCAGCTGGAGAAGCACCCCGAACGCCACTTTCTCCATGTGGGCGACTGGGAGAGCTGCCTGCGGGTCGCCAGGGAGTGGTCCGCCGAGGCGGCGAGCAAGGACGGCCGGCCGCAGTCTCAGTCGGCCTGAGCTGTCATGCCTCTGCTGTGCTGTGCAACCATTGGCTGAGCAGGCGGTCTAGGAGCGGGGCCAGCCGGTCGAAGCGCCTCGGGTCGTCGAGCATCGCCGCCCGGTCCTGGGTATGGGGGCTGGTTTCGCTGCCGAGGGGCGGCGCCTGATGGTCGAGCAGCGCCCGCACACTGTCGGCGGTCGTTTCCAGATGGCAGAGCAGGCCGATCACCCGGCCTCCATCCCAGGTGAAGCCCTGCAGCGGGCTGGCCTCGCTTCGGCCCAGCGCCAGGGCATAGTCGGGCAGGGCGAAGACCTCGCGGTGCCACATGAAGGCCTCGAAGGTATCGGGCAGGTCGACCGGACTCATTGGGGCGAGGTCCACCCGGTGCCAGCCGGTCTCGGCCACGGTGCCGCGGGCCACCACCGCTCCCAGTGCCTCGGCGATCAGCCTGGCGCCGAAGCCGATTCCCAGCAAGGGCTTGTTGGCGTTCAGCGCCTGCTGGATCAGCTTGCGCTCGCCCCTGAGCCAGGGACACCGTGCGGCATCGAGGCTGCCCTCGGGGCCGTCGAGCACGATCAGCGCATCGCCATCGGCCAGCGGCGGCGGCAGCTCTCCCGCGTCGAGGTGGAAGACGGTGTGACTGTGGCCCATGCTGGCAAGCCAGTCGGCGATGCGGGCCGGTCCCTGGTGGGGGCTGTGCTGTAGAAGGTGAACGTGCATGCGGGCCTCGCCTTGATGGTATGCCGAGTGACGGACGGGACGGAGCGCAAGGGTACATGAAGCCGGAGCTGCGGGAACAGATACTGACCATCCTGGCCGAGATCCCGCCCGGCCGGGTGACCACCTACGGTCGCATCGCCGCGATGACCGAGGGGGCAACGCCGCGCCTGGTGGCCCGGGCGCTGCGCGAGCTGCCCGCCGGCCACGACCTGCCCTGGTTCCGGGTCATTACCGCCTCCCGCAAGCTGGCCGATCACGGTGGCGCCGCGGAGCAACGCCGGCGACTGGTCGCCGAGGGCGTGCTCTTCGATCCCCGTGGGCGGGTGGCGGCCGAACGCCTCTGGCCCTGAGACAACACAACCCCAAGGAGACTCCATGAGCGGCTTCTTCCAACGCCTCCAGCAGCTCGACCCGCGTCGCCAGCAGGCCTTCATGGCGGCGCTCTGCGAGCGGCTGCTGCCCAATTACCGCCTCTATGCCGAGACCACCGGCCGTGGCGACCCGCATGGCATCAGGGTGATCCTGGACCTGGTCTGGGAGCAGCTGGCGGTGAGGGAGGCGCGCATTGACTTCGATCGCCAGGCCGAGAAGCTCGCCGAGCTGGAGCCCCCCGGCGAGGACGACAGTTTCGGGGCGCGGCGGGCGCTGGAGGCGGTGGTGGCGCTCTCGGCGATCCTCGATACCCTGCGAGGCGAGGCCTCGGAGGCGGTGCTGGAGGTCAGCCGTGCCTCGCGCAGTGGGGTGCGCGCCTTCATCGAGATCAGCGAGGGTGAGGATGACGCCACGCGGCTGGACGAGTTGGTTCGACGTCATCCGCTGATGGCGGACGAGAACGATTTCCAGGACGCCGTGCTCGAGGTCGTTGAGGCGGGCCCCCTGGATCGCGAGGCCCTCAGGTCGTTGCGACGGCTGGGTCGCAACGACGGTGTCAGCAACCTGGGACTTTCCGCCGACTGAAGCGGTGGTTCAGGCTCGGGACTAGAGCCGCATCTCGATGCCCCGCTCGGCCATGTAGCGCTTGGCTTCGGGGATGGTGTATTCGCCGAAATGGAAGATGCTGGCCGCCAGCACCGCATCGGCGCCTCCCTTGATGACACCCTCGACCAGGTGATCGAGGTTACCGACCCCACCGGAGGCGATCACCGGTACACTCACCGCCTCGCTGATGGCGTGGGTCACACCGATGTCGAAGCCGACCTTGGTACCGTCGCGGTCCATGCTCGTCAACAGCAGTTCACCTGCGCCGTAGGCCACCATCTTCTTCGCCCATTCCACCGCATCCAGTCCGGTGGGGCGGCGTCCGCCATGCGTGAAGATCTCCCAGCGGTCCGGCTCGCCTTCCTTGGAGACCTTCTTGGCGTCGATGGCCACCACGATGCACTGGCTGCCGAAGCGTTCAGAGGCCTCGTATACGAAGTCGGGGTTGGTCACCGCTGCGGTGTTGATGGAGACCTTGTCGGCTCCCGCGTTCAGCATGGTGCGGATATCGTCGCAGCTGCGGATGCCGCCGCCCACGGTGAGTGGAATGAATACCTCGCCGGCGATGCGCTCGACCATCTCCACCGTGGTGTCGCGGTCCTCGTGGCTAGCGGTGATGTCGAGGAAGGTGATCTCGTCGGCGCCCTGCTGGTTGTAACGCTGAGCGATCTCTACCGGGTCACCGGCGTCACGGATACCGATGAAGTTGACGCCCTTGACCACACGGCCGGCGTCCACGTCCAGGCAAGGAATGATGCGTTTGGCGAGTCCCATGAATCAGCTCCCCTTTTGGCCGAGTTCGTCACAGAGCCGCTGGCCCTCTGTCACGTCGAGGCTGCCCTCGTAGATGGCCCTCCCGGTGATGGCGCCCAGGATTCCGGGTTCACCGGCGGCGATCAGATCACGCAGATCGCCCAGGTTGGTCACCCCGCCGGAAGCAATCACCGGCAGGCCGCCTTCGCGGGCCAGGGCCGCGGTGGCTTCGACATTGACGCCGGACATCATGCCGTCGCGGGCGATGTCGGTGTAGACGATGCTGGAGACGCCATCGTCGGCGAAGCGCTTCGCCAGGTCTGTGGCCTTGAGCGTCGAGACTTCGGCCCAGCCATCGGTGGCCACGAAGCCATCACGGGCGTCCAGGCCGACGATCACGTGTCCGGGAAAGGCTCGGCACATCTCGCCGACGAAGTCCGGTTCCTTGACCGCCTTGGTACCGATGATCACGTAGGAGACCCCGGCTTCGAGGTAGTGCTCGATGGTCTTGGCGCTGCGGATGCCGCCGCCGATCTGGATCGGCAGGTCGGGCCAGGCGCGGGCGATGGCGGTGACCGCCTCGCCGTTGACCGGCGTCCCCTCGAAGGCACCGTTGAGGTCGACCAGGTGCAGGCGCCGGGCGCCGGCCTCCACCCAGCGGGCAGCCATGGCCACTGGGTCGTCGCCGTAGGTGGTGGCATCGTCCATGCGTCCCTGCTTGAGACGCACGCATTTGCCGTCCTTGAGATCGATGGCGGGAATTACCAGCATGTCAGTGTCCTTGGTTGGCGCGGCGTCGGGCGCCTGTAGGAGAGTGGCGCCCCTCAGGGTGTCCATTGAACGAAGTTTTCCAGCAGCTTGAGGCCGGCCCGGGAGCTCTTCTCCGGATGGAACTGCACGGCGAAGGTGGCATCCCGGCCAATGGCCACATGGGCAGTCAAGCAGCCGTATTCGGTGGTGCCGAACACCGTGGCGTCGTCGGTGGCATCGACATAGTAGCTGTGCACGAAGTAGAAGTGCTCGTCCTGGTCGATGCCCGCCCACAGGGGGTGGTCATGGTGCTGGTGCACCAGGTTCCAGCCCATGTGGGGGACCTTGAGCCGGTTATCCCTGTCATCGCGCATGTCGGTGGGGAACTTCCTCACCTCACCTCGCAGGAAGCCCAGACAACCGATGCCGCCGTTCTCATCGCTGTGATCGAGAAGCATCTGCTGACCGACGCAGATGCCTAGCAGCGGCTTGGACTGGCTGGCGAGCAGTTCCTCGACCAGGCCGCGCAGCTCGGTCTTCTCCAGCTCGCCCATGCAGTCGCGGATGGCGCCCTGGCCGGGCAGCACCAGGCGGGTGGCGCCGCGGATGCAACGGGCATCCCGTGTCACGATCACATTCTCGTGAGTGACGTGTTCCAGTGCCTTGGCGACGGAATGAAGGTTACCCATCCCGTAGTCGATGACGGCAATGGTCATGGAGCGCTCCTCTTGTGATCGTTCGACGGCTTCAGAGGCTGCCCTTGGTGGAAGGCATCTGGCCGGCCATGCGCGGGTCCGGTGCCACGGCCATGCGCAGCGCGCGGCCGAAGGCCTTGAAGATGGTTTCCGCCTGGTGGTGGGCGTTGAAGCCCTTGAGATTGTCGATGTGCAGGGTCACCCGGGCATGATTGACGAAGCCCTGGAAGAACTCCCCGAACAGCTGGGTATCCAGGCGGCCGATACTGGCGCGGGTGAACTCGACGTCTATGAACAGGCCAGGACGGCCCGAGAAATCCACTACCACCCGCGACAGGGCCTCATCAAGGGGCACATAGGCATGGCCGTAGCGGTAGATGCCGCGCTTGTCGCCGATGGCCTGGTGAAAAGCCTGACCCAGGGTGATGCCGAGGTCCTCGACGGTATGATGGTCATCGATGTGCAGGTCGCCCCGCGCCTCGATGTCGATGTCTATCAGGCCGTGGCGGGCCACCTGGTCGAGCATGTGGTCGAGGAAGGGCACGCCGGTCTCGCAAGTCAGGCGTCCCTCACCGTCGAGATTGATGGTCACCGTGATCTGGGTTTCCCGGGTGTTGCGGGTGACCGTGGCGATACGCTCGGACATGTCGGATCTCCAGCGCCGGAGCGCATGTGAGAGGGGCCGGTGGTGGTCACCAGCCGGCAAGGCTTAAGGGCGACGGATGATGTGCCTGACGCCGCGAGCCTGCCATTATAGTGAATCGCCCGCCCCATCCGCTACAATGCGGGTCATTACAGTGGTGGCGACCTCGCCGCCCCGGCTCAAGGAGAATCTCGCATGCCGGTGACCCTTCAACAGGTCGACCAGGCCGCCTGGGAAGCGGATGCCCAGGTACGTCTCGACCTCTCGCGCATCTATGCCGATGCTCCTGCCGAGCGTCTGCCCCTGCCCGTGGACGACTTCATTCGCGACCATCTCGCGAGTGGCCACCTCTTCAGCTGCGCCCGTTTCAACGATCGGTTGCTGGGTGCCGTGGCGGTTATCCCCGATCAGCATACCTGGTGGCTGTCGAATCTCTGCGTGCGCAAGACGACCAGACGACGTGGCGTCGGGTCACGACTGCTGGCGTTGGTCAGCGAGGTTGCCTATGAAGAGGGACGTCGCCTCTATGCCGCTTCGTCCCAGCTGCCGGTAGCCGACCAGATGCTGCTCACCCGGCTCGGCTATCGGCTCACGAAGGATGGTGACTACTTCGAGCTCGACCTGCCTCCTCGTGGAGGTCAGCAATGAGGCGGCTGTTGCGAACCCTGCTTGCTGCCATCGGCGTACTCGGCCTGGTGATGGTCGGCGCCGTGGTCTATGTCACCACCTTCTTCGACCCCAATGACCTCAAACCACGTCTGGTCGAGGTAGTGCGTGAACACAGCGGGCTGGAACTGAGCCTTGATGGCCCCCTCTCCTGGTCCTTCTATCCCCGTCTTGGGGTGGGCGTGGAGAAGGCCGAGGCACGCCTGCCGGATCAGTCAGAGGACTCGACGCCCTTCGCCGCTTTCTCCCACGCGGAGGTAAGCCTCGCCTTCACGCCGCTGCTGCGCGGCGAGATCGCCATCGACGGCCTGACCCTCGAGGGCCTCTATCTCGACCTGCAGCGCGACGCCCAGGGTGAGGGCAACTGGGAGGTGCTGCTCGAGAGGCTGAGAGAGAGCAGTCAAGAGGCCGAGGCCGCCCTGGCCCCGGCAAGCGCGGGGCCCGACCCGAACATCGATACCGGCCTCTCGGTGGCGCTCAACGTCGCCAGCGTGCAGGTCCAGGATGGTGAGGTGCGCTTCCGAGATGCCCTGAGCGACCGCGAGCTGCTCTTCGAGAACCTCCAGGTCAGCGGCAGCAACGTCAATCCCGGGAGGGCCTTTCCGATCGCATCCTCCTTCCGGCTGAAGGCCTACGAGGGCCTTGACTGGCAGGAGCAGGAGCGTGAGCCGCGTCTGGGCAGTGACATCTCCCTGGAGGGTCGGGTGGCTCTGGGCCTTGCAGAGGGTCGGCACGTACTGGAGGGGTTGAGCCTGGCGACGGTCAACCGCCTCCATGGTCTCGATGGTGAACAGCAGATCAATCTCGCTGGTGCTGAACTGGTGGTGAACCTAGGTGAAGGCAGCCTTCAGTTGAAGGAGGGTAAGCTCGACGCCAGTCTGAAGCACCCGCGGCTGGGCGAAAAGGTGCTGCCTCTGTCGCTCACCTTCACCCTGGATGCCGACCTCGACGAGCAGAGCGCCAGCTTGCGTGAAATGGCGCTCACTGGCCCTGATGGCCTGACGCTCAGCGGGAATCTCAACCTCAGCCACCTCGCCGAGGCACCGGCCTACACCGGCCAGCTACGCATGGCGCCGCTGTCACTGCGGCCCTGGCTGGCGCGGCTCGACATGATGCCGAACATGGCCGATGGAGAGGCACTCTCCGACGTGGCGCTGACCAGTCCGGTCAGTGGCGATCTTGAGCGCTTCGAGTTTGCCGGCCTTACCCTGGTGCTGGATGGCAGCACCTTCACCGGCCGGCTGGCGGGGCGGTATGACGGCGGACTGCTCGCCACCGACCTGCAGGGCGACCGGCTCGACCTGGACGGCTACCTGCCACCGCCGGGGGTGGAGGACGACGGTGCCTCGCTGTGGCGATTGCCGGGCATCCGCCGGGCCCATGCCGCCGAGTCAAATGCGCTGGTGCCGATGCAGTGGCTGTCCGCACTCACGCTCGATGCCCACCTGGCCCTGGGCGAGCTGCGCCTGGCAGGGATGGATTTCTTTGACGTCGACCTGACGCTCGAAGGGCGCGAAGGTCGCCTTCGCCTGGTCGACTTCGAGTCTCGCTTCCACGATGGCCGGCTGGCCGCCCAGGGTGCTCTCGATCTGCGCGAGACACCGGCTCGCTGGCAGCTGTCGCCGACGGTCGAGCGGGTGCGTCTGGAGTCGCTGCTGGAGTCTTTCGGCAACGAGCCAGCACCCCTGAATGGCCGCTTCAGCGGTGAGGGTGAGCTTGCCACCCGTGGCAACACCCTGATGGAGCTCAGGCGCTACCTGGGCGGTGAGCTTTCCACCCGCATCGAAGAGGGCGCGATTCCCGGCTTCAACATTTCCCGGGAGCTGTGCACCACGGCCGCGGCCCTGGAGGGCGAGGAGCTCAACCGCGAATGGCGCGACGAGACTCGTTTCGAGCACATACGTGCCACCCTGCGGCTGAACGAAGGTGCCGCCAGGAGTGACGATCTGCGGGTCACTCTGCCCGGCATGGAGGTGAGCGGCAAGGGCGAACTGGACCTGGTCAGCGAGCAGTTCGATCTGCGTGCCGCGTTGAGCCTGGTCGATGTCGAGAATGCCCCCTGCGAGGTGAACCCTCGCCTCGAGCAGGTGCCGCTGCCGGTGCGCTGCGAGGGTCAACTGGGCGGCAACAGTGCCGAATGGTGCCGCCTGGACCGCCAGGCCTTCCAGGCCACCCTGGCCGAACTGCTGCGCAACGAACTCTCGCAGCGTGCCGGCGAGGAGGTCGAGAAAGGCCTCGAGGGTGCCGCCGGAAAGATCGACGAACGCCTCGGTGAAGAGGCCGGCAAGGAACTTCGCGATACCCTGAAGGGTCTATTCGATTGAGCAACACGTACGACCAGTCCCTGCGCCGACTTCCCCAGTCGGCGCTTTTTTGTTCGCAGCGAGAGCCCCATGACGGACATGCCGCCAGCCATTCTGCCGCCGAAGCGCTTCCAGCAGCGCCTGCTCGCCTGGTTCGACTCCCACGGCCGCCACGACCTGCCCTGGCAGCATGAGCGCACCCCCTACCGGGTATGGGTCTCGGAGATCATGCTGCAGCAGACCCAGGTAGCCACGGTGATCCCTTACTTCGAGCGCTTCATGGCACGCTTTCCCGATCTGGTATCGTTGGCGGCAGCCGACCTGGATGAGGTGCTGCACCTGTGGACCGGCCTTGGCTACTACGCCCGGGGTCGCAACCTGCACAAGGCTGCCCGGGCGGTGGTCGATGAACATGGTGGGGAGCTTCCCGTCCACTGTCTCGATGAGATGGCGGCCCTGCCCGGCATCGGCCGCTCCACGGCCGGCGCGATCATTGCCCAGAGCACCGGACGGCGCGCGGTGATTCTCGACGGCAACGTCAAGCGGGTCCTCACGCGACTGCATGCCCTGGAAGGCTGGCCGGGACGGCCGGCAGTGGAGCGCCGGCTCTGGGCTCTGGCCGGGCATTACACGCCCGAGGAGCGGCTGGTCGACTTCACCCAGGCAATGATGGATCTGGGCGCGACCCTGTGTCGGCGTGGCACGCCAGATTGCGCCCGCTGCCCCTTTGAGGAGGTTTGCCTGGCCCACGCCCGCGGTGAGGAAAAGCGCTTCCCCGAGTCCAAGCCGAAGAAGGCCCTGTCCACGCGCACGACCGTCATGTTGCTGCTGCAGGACCGAGAGGGACGTGTGCTGCTCGAACAGCGACCCTCCAGCGGGCTATGGGGAGGGCTCTGGAGCCTGCCCCAGTTTGACGATGTTCAGGCGCTGCAGGCCTGGCTCGACGCCCGGGCGCCGGGCAGTGAACTCCAGCCCGCCTGGACGCCCTTCACCCATGTCTTCAGCCACTTCCGCCTCGAGATCACCCCTCAGCCGGTACGCATCGACCGGCTGGACTCGGTGGGGGAGGCGCGCTGCTGGTACGATCTCACAGAGCCCCCCAGCATCGGCCTGGCGGCACCGGTCAAGGCACTGCTGGCCTCGCTGGCGCCTTTCGCACTGACCACTACCGCCGGGCCCTGACCCACGCACGAGGAGAGACCCCGATGAGCCAGACCGTCTTCTGCCGCAAGTACCAGAAGGAAATGGACGCCCTGCCGTTCCCGCCGTTGCCCGGAAAGAAGGGGCAGGAGATCCAGGCCAACGTCTCCCGGCAGGCCTGGGAAGAGTGGCAGGCGCTGCAGACTCGCCTGATCAACGAGAAGCACCTCAACATGCTCGACGCCGCCTCGCGTGAGTATCTGATGGAGCAGATGGAGCGCTTCCTCGACAACCGCGAAACCGACCAGGCCGAGGGTTATGTGCCCCCGAGCCAGTAGCCCCGTGATATCGCCGTTCGCCGGCCATCTTTCTGAAACGGAAGGGGTTGACGGAAACGGTTCGCTAGGGTTTAATACGCACCGTTGGCAGCGGCCAGATAGCTCAGTCGGTAGAGCAGGGGATTGAAAATCCCCGTGTCGGCGGTTCGATTCCGTCTCTGGCCACCAATCTGCTGGGGTATAGCCAAGTGGTAAGGCACCGGTTTTTGGTATCGGCATTCCCAGGTTCGAATCCTGGTACCCCAGCCACGCCAACCCTGTTTCCGATTCTGTGACTCGAGTCGGTTCCCGAGCCGGCATAGCTCAGTTGGTAGAGCAACTGACTTGTAATCAGTAGGTCGCGGGTTCGACTCCTGCTGCCGGCACCAATCAAGCATCGGGAAGTTCTCGGCGAGACGCCTAGAATACAATGAGTTGCAGCACAAAGAGGCCACCCGTCGAGGTGGCTTTTTTTGGTCCTCTATATTTCTGCAGCATTATCTTATGGCATCGTTCGGCCTCTCGATCACGGCGTCAGCGTGATTGGTCGGTGCCGTCGGTACACTGGACCCACGTTGTCGCTGGAGTAGACTGGACCCCTGTCGCCTGCCGCGGCGGCGACCACCAGAAGGAGAACAACCGCCATGCGCTTCGTGCCACGTTTCACCGATGGCCAGCCATTCCGCGAGCCACTGGGCAAGATCGTCTGCGTCGGCCGCAACTATGCCGATCATGCCCGCGAGCTGGACAACCCGGTGCCCAGCGAGCCCCTGCTGTTCATCAAGCCGGCGACGGCCGCCGTCCCGCTGGAGCAGCCGGTCGACGCCCCCTTCGCGCGGGGCGAGGTGCACTACGAGACGGAGCTGGCGCTGCTGATCGGCGAGGAGCTCACCCACGTCACGGCCGACGAGGCCGAGCGCGGCATCGTCGGTATCGGGTTGGCCCTGGACCTGACCCTGCGTGACGTCCAGTCGCGCCTCAAGGAGAAGGGGCATCCCTGGGAGATCGCCAAGGCCTTCGATGGGGCCTGCCCGATTTCCTCTTTCCTGCCGCTTTCGCAGGTGCCCAACTGGAGCGGTATCTCCTTTTCCCTGGATGTGGATGGCGAGTCTCGTCAGCATGGAGAAGGGGCGGATATGCTGTTCCCGGTGGCGACCCTGGTGGCGGAGATGAGCCGCCACTTCACGCTGCAGCCGGGGGACGTGGTACTCACCGGCACCCCGGCAGGGGTGGGCCCGCTGGAGCGTGGCACGACGCTGCGTTTCACCCTTACCGGCGGCCTGGAGATCACCACCCGGGTGGTGGACTAACGCTACATCGCCACCCTGAAAAGAAGACGCCTCGCAGCGTGAGTGAACTGCGGGGCGTCTTCGTGATGCAGGTGACGTGCATTTACTCCAGATAGGTGTAGCCGTCCAGGCCATCCGAGAGGTCGTCGAGGAAGGCCTGCTGTTCAGCCTGCTCCAGGCCGCTGCGCGCAAGCTGCTCGGCCAGCCGCTCGCGCAAGGCGTCGACGTCGAAGTTGACGTAGCCGAGCACGTCGGAAACCCGGTCCCCCTGCTGGATCTGGCTGATCGACCAGCAGCCGTTGCCGTCCAGGGCGGCATCCGCCGAGTCGGTGTCGCCGAACAGGTTGTGCAGATCACCGAGAATCTCCTGATAGGCGCCCACCATGAAGAAGCCGATGAGCTTCTCGTCGCCCTCCTGCCATTCCGGCAGCGGCAGAGTGGTCTCCACGCCCTGGCCATCCACATAGCCGTCGATGCGACCGTCCGAGTCGCAGGTGATGTCCTGGATGACGCCGCGGCGTACCGGCTCACGGTCCAGGCCGGTCAGCGGCAGTACCGGGAAGATCTGCTGGATCCCCCAGACGTCGGGCACCGACTGGAACAGCGAGAAGTTGACGAACAGCTTGTCGGCGAGCTTCTCTGCCAGCTCGTCGTTGATCTCGCGGTGGGCACGGTTGCGGGTATCGAGCCGAGCGCGTAACCGGGCACAGGCGGCGAAGTAGACGCCCTCGCCCTCGGCACGGGCGGTGATGTCGGTGAGGCCCATCACGAAGCGCTCATGGAGTTCGCCCATGGCCTGCACCAGATCGTGCCAGCCCTCCACCAGGCCGCGCGGCTCGGCCTGTTCGTGCAGCAGGTCATGGACGCGCCACAGTTCATCCACCTGCGGGTCGCCCACGACTCGGCGCGGGGGCGCCTCCTCGCCGATGCGCTCCTCGCCGATCACGTTGGTGATCAGTACCGCATGGTGAGCGGTGAGCGCCCGGCCCGACTCGCTGATCAGGTGGGGCTGGGGCAGGTCGAGCTCCTGACAGGCCAGGCGGAAGGCGTACACCACGTTACGCGCGTACTCCAGCATGGAGTAGTTGGCCGAGCAGAAGCTTCGCGAGCGGGTGCCCTCGTAGTCGACGCCCAGGCCGCCGCCCACATCGACGGTGTCCACTGGGGCGCCAAGCTCCACCAGGCTCTGATAGAAGCGCGCACACTCGCGCAGTCCACGCTGGATGTCGCGAATGTTGGCGATCTGCGAGCCCAGATGGAAGTGCACCAGTTGGAGGCTGGCCAGGGCATTGGCCTCTCTCAGCTGCTCCACCACTGCCAGTACCTGGCTGGCCGTGAGGCCAAACTTGGACTTCTCGCCACCGGTGTTCTGCCAGCGGCCGCGTCCCACGGTGGCCAGGCGGGCGCGCAGGCCGATGCGTGGCGTCACGCCGATGCGCTCGGCTTCCTCGAGAATCAGCGGCAGCTCCGAGACCTTCTCTACCACCAGGTAGACCCGGTGGCCGAGCTTCTCGCCCATCAGGGCCAGGCGCACGTACTCGCGGTCCTTGTAGCCGTTGCAGACGATCAGCGAAGGGCCGTCGCCGGAGAGTGCCAGCACGGCGAGTAGCTCCGGCTTGCTGCCGGCCTCGAGTCCCACCCGGCCATGGCCGCGCTCCTGGGTGCCCAGGATCTCTTCCACCACCCGGCGCTGCTGGTTGACCTTGATCGGATAGACCGCGGTGTAGCCGCCACCGAACTCCTCCTCCTGCATGGCGGTATCGAAGGCGGCGCAGAGCTGCTCGACGCGATCGTGAAGGATGTCGGTGAAGCGAACCAGCACCGGTAGCCGCAGCCCGGCCTGGCGGAGTTCCGTCACCAGGTCGTTCAGTGGCAGGGCCGGGCCCTCGGCCTCGCTGCCCAACGGGCGCACCAGGGCATGGCCATCATTGTCGACGTCGAAGTAGCCGCTGCCCCACTGATCGATGTTCCAGGTGCGTCGTGCACGCTGTGCCGGGCCGGCGGCAGTGCTCTTGGGCTGGTTCATTCGCTCACCTCGGGCAGTGGCAGGGCGCCGTGTTCCAGGCGCGCCTTGAGAATGGTACGGAACTGCTCGGGGTCATGGGGTGTGAGGTCGTGGGCCGGCGGGTCCACGTAGATCACCAGCAGACGTGATAGCCAGTAGCGCAACGCGGTCAGGCGCAGCATCATCGGCCAGGCGTTGCGCTCGGCGGCGGTCAGCGGCCGGCGCGCCTGATAGGCCGCGAGGATGGCATCGTGGCGTGCGGCATCCAGGCGGCCATCGGGCCCGCTGGCCCAGTCGTTGATGACAATGGCCAGGTCAAAAAGCAGATCACCGGTGCAGCCGTTGTAGAAGTCGATCAGCCCACCCAGACGGTCGCCATCGAAGAGGGTGTTGTCGCGGAACAGGTCACCGTGAAGCGCGCCCTGGGGCAGATCGGGGGCGTTGCCGAATAACTCCTGGTAGATTTCCACCTCGTCCTTCATCAACGCCTGATCCTGTGGCGAGAGATAGACCAGCACCTTGTGGTGCATGGGCAGCAGCCAGTGGAGATCCCGCGGGTTGGGGCGATGGCCGGGAAAGTGGCGGGAAACCACGTGCATGCGCCCGAGGGTGTCGCCGAGCTCGCGGCACTGCGCCAGGTTCGGGTCGAGAGGGGACTTGCCCGGCAGCTTCGGGAACAGCAGTGCCGGCTTGCCGGCCAGGGTATGCAGGGCAATGCCGTCACGGTCATGCAGGGGCCCCGGTACCGGCAATCGGTGCTCGTCCAGGTAGTCGAGCAGCTCGACGAAGAACGGCAGTTCCTCGTGCTCGCCCTGCTCGAACAGGGTCAGCACCAGTTCGCGTCGGTCGGTGGTGACAAAGAAGGTGGTGTTCTCGGTGCCGGCGGGCACTCCCTCAAGGGAGAGCAGTGCGCCGGCATCGAAGCGGCTGAGGAACTCGACGACCTGAGGTTCGGTTAGCGGTGTGAATACGGCCATGTGTCTCTCGCCCGGGAAATGCCAAGCCGCCTATTGTAGCGATTTGGCACACCGATGCACGTGCCTCTGCCGCGGCAGAGGCCCTGCCGAAGCCGGGGGTCGTAAGGAGATGGAAGCAGGTTTAGAAGGTCTTCAATACCCACTGGGGAACGGCGATGCGGTCGCCCTCCTGACGCTCGAAGTCGCCGTCACCGTCATGGTCGACGAGATAGTAGGAGGGGCCGGAGGAGGGGCGGATCTCGATGGCATAGAGCTCGCCGTTGACGCGGTACTCGCGGATGGTGCGCTCTTCCTCCTGGCGGACGGTGATGTCCGGCTCGAGGTCGGCGGAGGACTGCGCCAGGGCACTGCCACCGACGGCCAGAGCAAGGGCCAGCAGCAGGGCGTTGGTCGAACATCTCGCGATCTTCTTCATGATGACCTCCAGGGCCGAACGTGGCGGGAAGCGGGATTACCTACAGTGTAGGGGCTTGCGGTCGCCCGGCCTACCGCCCACGGCAAAAGATGGCGGCAATGGGTATCATGGGCGTTCAGGATCACCTCACGCCACGCTTCAATGGATACCTTATATGGCCGATACGCCCATCGTTCTCGTCGACGGTTCCTCCTATCTGTACCGGGCCTTTCACGCACTGCCGCCGCTGACCACCTCCGACGGCCAGCCCACCGGCGCGATCAAGGGTGTTCTCAACATGCTCAAGCGGCTGATCAAGGACTATCCAGACAGCCCCATGGCAGTGGTCTTCGATGCTCCGGGCAAGACCTTCCGCGACGAGCTGTTCGAGCAGTACAAGGCCCACCGGCCACCGATGCCCGAGGACCTGCGCTCCCAGGTGCAGCCGCTGCACGACTGCGTGGAGGCGTTGGGTCTGCCGCTACTGTGCATCGAGGGGGTGGAGGCCGACGACGTCATCGGTACCCTGGCCCATCAGGCTACCGAGGCCGGCCGTGATGCGGTGATCTCCACCGGCGACAAGGACATGGCTCAACTGGTCAACGAGCACATCACGCTGGTCAATACCATGAAGGACGAGACGCTGGACGTCGACGGCGTGAAGGAGAAATTCGGGCTCCCCCCGGCGCGGATCATCGACTTCCTGGCCCTGATGGGCGACAAGGTCGACAACATCCCCGGCGTGCCGGGAGTAGGCGAGAAGACAGCGCTGGGCCTGCTGCAGGGCATGGATGGGGGACTCGAGACCCTCTATGCCGATCTGGAAAAGGTCAAGGAGCTGGGCTTCCGCGGTGCCAAGACGCTGCCCAGGAAGCTCGAGGAACACCGCGACCAGGCCTTCCTCTCGTACCAGTTGGCCACCATCAAGACCGACTGTGAGCTGCCGGTAGGGCTCGACGACCTGGACATCGCCCATCCCGACCGCGAGGCGCTGCTCGAACTCTATCGCCGACTGGAATTCCGGGCCTGGCTCTCCGAACTGCTCGAGGGCAAGGACGAAGGGGTCGATGACGCGACAGGCGGTACGCCGGTGCAGGCCGAAGGCGGCGAGGCGTCAAGCTCGGGCAGCCCCGCCGATCGTGAAGATCATGTCATTCTCGCGCAGGCCGATCTCGACGACTGGCTCGAACGGCTCAAGGCGAGCGACAATTTCTGCTTCGACCTGGAGACCACCAGTCTGAACTACATGGAGGCACAGGTGGTGGGCGTGGGGCTTTCGCTGGAAGCGGGCAAGGCCGGCTATATTCCTCTGGCCCATGATTATCTCGACGCGCCCGAGCAGCTCGACCGCGAGGCGGTGCTCGAGGCCTTGCGCCCGCTCTGGGAGGGAGGTGATCGAACCAAGGTCGGCCAGAACCTCAAGTACGACATCTCGGTGCTGGCCAATTACGGCATCGAGGTGGTCGGGCCCCTGGAGGACACCATGCTGGAGTCCTATGTGCTCGACTCCACGGCGACCCGCCACGACATGGATTCCCTGGCCCTCAAGTACCTGGGCGAGAAGACCATCTCCTTCGAGGAGATCGCCGGCAAGGGCGCCAAGCAGCTCACCTTCAACCAGGTGGCCCTGGAGCAGGCCGCGCCCTACGCCTGCGAGGACGTCGACATCACCCTGCGCCTTCACCAGGAGCTGCGTCCTCGCGTCGAGGCGGAAGGGAGGCTGGCCGAGGTGCTCGAGGAGATCGAGCTGCCGCTGATTCCGGTGCTTTCGCGTATGGAGCGCACCGGGGTGGCGCTGGACCCGGAGCGCCTGCACGCTCAGAGCCAGGAGCTCGAGACGCGTATCCGCGAACTGGAGGCTCGGGCCCATGAGCTCGCCGGGCGCGAGTTCAACCTTGGCTCCCCCAAGCAGCTCGGGCAGATCCTGTTCGAGGAGCAGAAGATCCCGGTGATCAAGAAGACCCCCAAGGGGGCGCCCTCCACCGCAGAGGCAGTGCTCGAGGAGCTGGCGCTGGACTACCCGCTGCCCAAGGTGATCATGGAGCATCGGGGACTGGCCAAGCTCAAGTCCACCTATACCGACAAGCTGCCGCGGCTGGTCAACAAGGCTACCGCGCGGCTGCATACCAGCTACCACCAGGCGGTCACCGCTACCGGCCGGCTGTCGTCATCGGATCCCAACCTGCAGAACATCCCCATTCGCACCGAGGAGGGGCGCAAGATCCGCCAGGCCTTTATCGCCCGGCCCGGCTACCGGATCGTCGCCGCCGATTACTCGCAGATCGAACTGCGCATCATGGCCCACCTTTCCGGCGACAAGGGCCTGCTCGAGGCCTTCGCCGAGGGCCGCGACATCCACGCCGCCACCGCCGCCGAGGTGTTCGGGGTAGCGCTCGACAAGGTCTCGGGAGACCAGCGTCGCAGCGCCAAGGCAATCAACTTCGGGCTGATCTACGGCATGAGCGCCTGGGGCCTGGGCCGCCAGCTGCACATCGAGCGCGGCCAGGCGCAGACCTATATCGACCGCTACTTCGACCGCTATCCCGGCGTGGCTCGCTACATGGAGCGCATTCGTGCCCAGGCGGCCGAGGACGGCTTTGTGGAGACGGTCTTCGGCCGGCGCCTACACCTGCCGGAGATCCACTCCCAGAACCGCTCCCGCCGCCAGGGGGCCGAGCGTACCGCCATCAATGCCCCGATGCAGGGCACCGCGGCGGACATCATCAAGCGCGCCATGATCGACGTCGATGCCTGGCTCTCGGGCGAGGACTTCGATGCGGTGATGGTGATGCAGGTCCACGACGAGCTGGTCTTCGAGGTGGCCGAGGACCAGGTCGAGGTCTTTATCAAGGAGGTGAAGGGGCGCATGGAAGGTGCCGCGAAGCTCGATGTGGCGCTGACCGTCGAGGCCGAGAGTGGGGCCAACTGGGACGAGGCCCACTGACCATCAAAAACGCCACCGCGGTTGCGGTGGCGTTCCTATCCGGGCTGGCCCTAAGGCTTACCGCCAGCCGGCGCGATCGAAGATGCGCACTGCTTCGGGGTTGTTCTTGCCCAGTTCGCTGACGTTCAGGTCGTCCTTCTTGAAGTCGCCCCAGGAGGCGATGACGCCATCGGTCTCCACGGACTCCACGGCGGGAAACTCATAGTTGCCGGTGGCGAAGAGAGCCTGGGCCTCGTCGGAGGCGAGGAACTCGAGGAAGCGCACAGCGTTCTCCTCGTTGGGCGCGCCCTTCACCATGCCGGCACCGCCCACGTTGACGTGTGCGCCGCGGCCGTCCTGGTTGGGGAAGATGATCTCGACCTTCTCGGCCGCCTCGCGGTCGGCTTCGTTGTCGGAGTTGACCAGGCGCACGAAGTAGTAGTGGTTGGCCAGGGCGATGTTGCACTCGCCGCTGGCGACGCCGCGAATCTGGTCGGTGTCGCCGCCTTCGGGATCACGTGCGAAGTTGTCGACCACGCCCTCTGCCCAGGCCTCGGCTTCTTCCTCACCGTGGTGAGCGACCAGCGAGGCCAGCAGGGACTGGTTGTAGATGTTGTTCGATGAGCGGATGCACACCTGCCCCTCGAATCGCGGGTCGGCTAGATCCTCATAGCTCGTGATCTCGTCGGCATCGACCTCGGTGGGGTCGATGAAGATCGCCCGGACGCGCTGGCTGAAGCCGAACCACTTGCCTTCCGGATGGCGCATATAGTCGGGCAGCCGCTCGTTGAGCACTTCCGATTCCACGCTGGCGAAGATCTCTTCCTGCTCGCCGCGCCACAGTCGGCCAGCGTCCACGGTGACCATCACGTCGGCGGGGCTGGCCTCGCCCTCCAGCTTGAGGCGCTGGATCAGCTGGTCGGAGTCACCCTCGAGAACATTGACCTCGATGCCGGTCTGTTCGGTGAAGGCAGCATAAAGCGCCTCGTCGGAGTCGTAATGGCGAGCCGAATAGATATTGAGCTCCTCGGCGGCAGCGGCCTGGGAGGCCATGGCGGAGCCGGCTACCAGGGCGGCGAGGGGCATGGCGAGACGGCGATTCAGCAGCATGAAGACACCTCTTTGTGCAGCGTTGTGGTTTTGAATGATAATGCTTTGCATTACATTTCGCTATTGAAGCGCCTTCCAGCGCCGGCGTCAAGACCCGCCGCCGGACAATCTGATCCAGGTCAGGGAACGCCTTGCCTTGACGCCGGCGGCGCGAAATGCGAGCGATAGTACAACGCATTCAGGAGGCTTTCGCGTTACCATGCAGGACACACCTTTCTCCAATGGCCGCTCAGATCCCATGACTAGCCAACCTATGCTCTCGATCAACGAGAATACCGATGCGGCGCCCGTGCTCTCCATGCACCAGGTCCGCCATTCCTATCAGCAAGCCCTGGCCGTGGAGGACGTCTCCCTGGAGGTCAAGCCCGGGGAGATCGTCTGCCTGCTGGGTCCCTCCGGCTGCGGCAAGTCCACTCTGCTGCGTATTGCTGCGGGGCTCGAGGGGGTGCAACAGGGGCGTGTGGAACTGGGCGGTGAGTCGATGGGCCGCGTTGGGCGCTCCCATGTGCCACCGGAGAAGCGCAATGTCGGCCTGGCCTTTCAGGACTCGGCGCTGTTTCCTCACCTGTCGGTGCTCGACAACGTGGCCTTCGGGCTAGAGTCGCAGCCTGCCCAGCAGCGTCGCCGCCGTGCCTACGAGCTGCTCGAACTGCTGGGCATGGAGCGCTATGCCCGCGTCTTCCCGCACATGCTCTCGGGAGGACAGCAGCAGCGCATCGCCCTGGCCCGTGCGCTGGCGCCGGCGCCGCAGCTGATGCTACTCGACGAGCCCTTCTCCAGCCTCGATGCTCGCCTGCGTGACCAGATCCGTGACGATACCCTGCACGTGCTGAAGAAGTTGGGCGCAGGGGTGCTGCTGGTGACCCACGACCCGGAGGAGGCCATGTTCATGGCCGATCGCATCGTACTGATGCGAGAAGGGCGGGTCGTGCAGGCGGGAACCCCCCTTGACCTCTACTGTGCCCCAACCGACCCTTTCGTGGTCACCTTCTTCGGCGAGGTGAACGAACTCGAGGGGTGCGTGGTGGACGGTAAGGTGGCGACACCGGTGGGTGATGTCTCCGCTAGCGGGCAGCCCGATGGCAGCCGGGTGCGCGTGATGATCCGTCCCGAGGCCCTGCGGGTCGTACCACTGGACGAGCCCCCGGAGCACCACCACAGCCATATCATCATGGCCAAGCTGCTGGGCCGCACCAGCCTGCTGCATATCTGCGCCCACACCCCCGATGGGCGGGAGTCACACCTGCATGCCCGGTCCCCGGGTGTCTTCCTGCCTCGTGAGGGCCAGCCGATCATGATCGGCCTGGATGCCTCCCAGGTCTTTGTCTTCCCCCTCGAGCCTTCAACGACTGCCGGGGCGGGAGCGGCGCATGGCGATGCTGAGCAGTATCACCGGCAGGATGCCTACTGCCACGATGGCCAGTGACGAGGTCGATGCCTCGGCCAGACGCTCGTCCGCGGCGAGGTTGTGGGCTCGGATCGCCAGGGTATCGAAGTTGAAGGGGCGCAGGATCACCGTGGCCGGCAGCTCCTTCATCACATCCACGAATACCAGGATGCCGGCAGCGATCAGACTGCCGCGCATGATGGGGGTGTGCACCTTGCGCAGGGTGCCGCCTGCCGTCTGACCCAGTGTCCGGGAGGCCGCATCCATGCTCGGTGTCACCTTGCCGAGGCTCGCCTCGATGGCATTGAAGGAGACGGCGAGGAAGCGCACCAGGTAGGCATACACCAGGATGAAAGCCGATCCGCTGAGCAGCAGCCCCACCACGACCCCGAATTGCCCCTTCATGAAGTCGTTGATCTGGTGGTCCATCCACACGAAGGGGATCAGGATACCCACCGCTACCACCGAGCCTGGTACCGCATAGCCCATGGCGGCCACGCGGGTCGCTACCCGCGTCACCTTGCCGGGGTTCAGGCGAGCACCGTAGCTGAGCAGCAGTGCCAGGCTTACGGCGACCACCGAGGCGAGCGTTGCCAGTATCAGGCTGTTGCCGGCAAAGCCGAGGAAGGCCGAGCCGAACAGTGCATCTCCCCCCTGGATCGAGAGGTAGCCCAGCAGGCCGCTGGGGATCAGGAAGCCGAGCAGCACCGGCGCCAGGCAGGCCAGGGTGGCGGCCCAGGCTCGCCAGCCGTAAAGCGTGAATTCCGGCAGGTGCTGGTAGCGTCCGGTGGTATGGAAGTAGCGTCGCTTGCCGCGCGAGGCGCGCTCGAGCAGCACCAGGGCGATGACAAACGCCAGCAGGCAGGCGGCAAGTTGGGCCGCGGCCACCTGCTCGCCCATCCCGAACCAGGTGCGATAGATCCCGGTGGTGAAGGTGTCGACCCCGAAGTACTGGACCGCCCCGAATTCGTTGAGGGTCTCCATCAGCGCCAGCGACACGCCGCCGACGATGGCCGGCCGCGCCAGCGGCAGGGCCACGCCGCTGAACAGCCGCCAGGGGCCCCGTCCCAGGGTACGTCCTACGTCCAGTACGCAGACCGATTGCTCCAGGAAGGCTGCCCTGGCCAGCATGTAGACATAGGGATAGAGCACCAGAGTGATCAGGGTGGCCGCCCCCCCCAGGGAGCGGATGTTGGGAAAGAAATAGTCGCCGGCCGACCAGCCGAAGCTCTCCCGCAGCCAGGTTTGCACAGGACCGGCGAACTGCAGGAAATCCGTGTAGGCATAGGCGATCACATAGGTCGGGACCGCCAGCGGTAGCAGCAGCCCCCACTCGAACAGCCGGCGCCCCGGGAAACGGCACATGACCACCAGCCAGGCGGAGCCGGTGCCGATCACGAAGGTGCCCAGGCCCACCGCCACCACCAGGAAGAGGGTGTTGCCGAGATACCGGGGCAGCACGGTACTGGCCAGGTGCTGCCAGATGCCCTCGGCGGGCATGAAGAGGTGCGCCAGCACCACGATGACCGGCAGTGCCACGATCAGGGCGATGCCGATGGTCAGGGCATTCCAGACATTGAAGGGTAACGATAAGCGGGAGGAGGCGGGAGCGCGGGCGTAGGGACTGGCCGGTCTGGTCAACGAGGTCTCCTTCCAGCGAAGTCTGGAGGCTGTGGATGCGAGGCATTTACGCGTGAGAATTGTATCAGCTGCCCCTCGTGGCTGCAGCTACTGCGACTGATCCGCATCAACATAAACGCCCGCCGCTCGGTGAGCGGCGGGCGCCAGGTATTGCCACGGCAGGTGCTTTGCGCTGATTACCCCAGCAGAACCGACGGCAGGCCAAGGATCAGGGAGGGGAAGAAGGCCATCAGCAGGCAGGCCAGCACGATAATGGCGACGAAGGGAATCACTGCCTTGTAGAGATCGACGATTTCAACGCCAGGTGGTGCTACCCCCTTGAGGTAGAAGAGCGCATAGCCGAAGGGTGGGGTGAGGAAAGAGGTCTGCAGTACCACGGCGACCATCACCACGAACCACAGCACGTCGACACCCATGTTCTCGACGATCGGCAGCATGATCGGGAAGCTCAACAGCACGATGCCGGTCCAGTCCAGGAACATACCCAGAATGAACACCAGGAAAAGCATCAGGATCAGCGCTCCCGTCGTGCCGCCCGGCATCGCCATCACCAGGTCGTGGATCACCTGCATGCCGCCGCCGCGGGAGAAGACCCCGGTGAAGGCAGTGGCGCCGACCAGTACCAGCATCACCATGGTGGTGGTCTTGCTGGCATCGATCAGCGTTCGGTAGCAGGTCGTGATCTTGCGGTCACCGAAGATCAGGAACAGCAGGAAGGCGATGGTCACGCCGATCGCCGAGGCCTCGGTGGCGGTAGCGATGCCGGTGAACAGGGCACCCAGCACACCGAGGATCAGCGACATGGGGGGGAGTACGTACTTGGCCAGCATGACCAGCAGCTCGCGGGTGCTGGTCTCGGCACGCTCTTCAGCAGGCACGCGGGGGCCGTAGGCAGGCTTGATGAAGCAGATGATCAGCACATAGAGAGCATACATGGCGCCCAGCATCACACCGGGTACCAGGGCACCGGCGAACAGCGCGCCCACCGAGACCGGCGAGTAGCTGGCCATCAGGATCAGCATGATACTCGGGGGAATCAGTATGCCCAGGCAACCGCTGGCCATGATCACCCCGGTGCTGAGCTCCTTGTTGTAGCCGTACTTGAGCATCGGCACCAGGGCGATCATGCCCATTACCGCGATCGAGGCGCCGACGATGCCGGTGGTGGCGGCGAGCAGCACCGAGACGATGACCACGGTCAGTGCCAGGCCGCCGCGCAGGTTGGCCAGCAGCAGGCGCATCGCCTCGAACATCTTCTCGGTGACCCCCGAGTCGTTGAGGAAGCGGGCCATCAGGATGAACAGCGGAATGGCCACCAGGACATAGTTGTCCATGGCGTTGCCGTAGATATTGTTGATCAGGGTGCCGAGGATCTTGGCGCCGGGGCCGAGCCAGGCGCCGAGCACGGCGATGCCGCCCAGCACGAAGGCCAGCGGATGGCCCATGAACAGGCCGACCAGCAGGCCGCCGAACATGAACAGGGTAAGCATTTCGGCACTCATGCGGTCTCCTCCTCGCGCAGTTGCTGGATGGCCCGAATGACGATGGCAACGGCCTGCAGCAGGATCAGGAAGGCGGCGATGACGATGACCGCCTTCACCGGGTAGACGGGGATGGAGACCATGCCGTAGGTGGTCTCGCCGCGGCTGAAGGAGCGCTCGAAAAAGTCCCAGCCCAGGGTCAGCAGCATCCAGATGAAGGGTACGAAGAAGACCAGGTAGCCCAGGATCTCTAGGGCGGCCTGCTTGCGGCGCGAGAGCAGCCGCTTGAGGACATCGACCTCCACGTGGGCATGGTGGCGCAGCCCGTAGGCGGCCATCAGCATGAAGTGGACGCCGAACAGCATCTTGGTGACATCGAAGGCCCAGTCACTCGGGCGTCCGATGAAGAAGCGCATGGCGATGTCGTAGATCACGATCAGCGTGATCACGGCGATCAGCGGAGCGATCAGGCGACCGAAAGCCTCGTTGAGGGCATCGATGGCCTTGGCAATGGCGTTCATGAGCGGGGATCTCGTGAATCAGTGGGAGAACGACACACGGCCAGCCGGCAACGATCAGCCGCCGGCTGGCCGTCAGGCCCTCCCGTGGGAGGGCCCTGGCGAAGCCTTACATGCAGGCTTCGATCTCCTCCAGTGAAGGCAGGTTGTCGGTGACGCGGCTCATGTTGTAGGGGACGGAAATGTCGCGCCAGTTGGCGTAATGCTCCAGGTAGCTGACCATTGAGTGGTAGACCTTGGCGTGCATCGGGTCCTCACAGGCCCCCTGCACGATCACCTGGTTGGTGATTTCCTGAATTTCGGCCAGGTCTTCCTCGGAGAGTTGGTTGATCTCGGTGCCATCCTCGAGGAATTTTACCGTGCCCTCGGTGGACTCGCGCTCGGACCAGGCCAGCGACCACGCCATGGTGGCTTGTGCCGCGATCTTCAGTTTTTCCTGAGTTTCTTCGGAGAGGGCATCCCAGGCATCCTGGTTGATCATCACGCCGAACACGCTGGCGGACTGGTGCCAGCCCGGCACGGACCAGTAGTCGGCCACCTCGGAGAAGCCGGCCTTGTAGTCCACGCCCGGAGTCGAGAACTCGGCCCCGTCGACCACGCCACGTTCGATGGCCTGATAGATCTCGCCGCCGGCCAGGGTAACCTGGGAGCCGCCGAGCTGCTCCAGCACACGGCCCTGGTCACGGCCGGAAAGGCGCAGACGCTTGCCCTCAAGGTCAGCAATGCTCTCGATGGGCGTGTTGCCGCGGAAGCCGGACTCGTTGTTGGTGATGCCGTACGGCAGATAGACCATGTTGTAGTCGCCGTAGACCTCCTGATAGAGCTCGAAGCCGCCCCACTGATTGATCCAGTTCAGGTAGTCGACGCCGTTGAACAGGCTGGTGGTGGTGGCCAGCGGCGAGAAGGCCGAGCTGTAGCCCGCCCAGTAACCGGGCCAGTCGCCGGCGGCCTCGATGCTGCCGGTCTGGGTGGCATCGAAGACCTCGGTTCCGGGCATCAGCGTGCCGCCGGCACGAAACTCGATCTGCACCTCGTCACCGGCCAGCTTGTTGACCAGCTCCGCCCAGTGGCGGTCGATCTGGATCAGGTCCAGGTTGTCCGGCCAGGTGGTGGTCATGGTCCACTGCTCCTGGGCCTGGGCGGTGGAACTCATGGCGGCGAGGGCGACGCCCGCTGCCAGCCCGGTGAGGGCGAACTTGGTCATCTTCTTCATTGAGGTGCTCCCTTGTGGGTTGTTCTGCTTGTCGAGAAGTCGATGGAACGGCCGGCGGTGCCGGGAAGCGGCCACCTGCGGGGTGGGCGGGCCTGACCGTCCAGGCAACTCGGCAACAGGAATCAAGCTAGCATGGGACGATGGACATGTTCGACCGCGAGCATGGCGCCTGGGGGACCTCGGGCAGGTCCCGCAGGACTTTCGCATGATGTTGTATAATGCTTTTTTAATCAATAAGTTAAAACGTTCGTATGACAATCGCGTTGCAGTGCCTGGATGCTCGGCAACGTTGAATGGGCGCGCCCCCTTAGACCAAAGTAGAGCCTCTGAAGGAGCATCGGATGACCCGCGACCGCTTCGCCCCCCTGCAGGAGACCCGATGTCGGCTGCACCGGCAGCGCTGGCGCGGCCTGGTCTGGCTCACCGGCGCCGCCGATGCCTGCTTTCGGGAAGCCCTGGCCCTGTGGCAGCAGGGCGCCTGGAACTCGCCGCTGTGGGTCGGTAGCGAGCCGGTGGACGGCATCGAGGCGCCGTGCTGGCTGCCGGCGGCCCAGGCCCGCAAGCGACTGGGGGGCGAGCAGGATCTGGTGGTGATGGACGCTGTCTCGGCCGAGAGTGGCTTCGATCCCGAGGCCTTCGGCGCGCTTTCCGGCACTTTGCGAGCCGGTGGCCTGCTGGTGCTGATGACGCCGCCCGACTGGGGAGCGCGTCCCGATGCCGACTATCGCCGCCTGGCCGAGTACCCCTGGCGGGCCGAGCAGCTCAGTGCCCGTTACCTGGCCCGGCTTGCCCGGCTGCTGCGTGCCGACGAGAGAGTGATCCCCTGGACGGCGGGAGAGGCCCCGTCGCGACCGTGTCTTCCCGAGACACCGCCGGCAGACTCGTCTTCGCCTGACGTGGACGGGGACTGCCGAACCCGCGACCAGGCAGAGGCGGTCTCCCGGCTGACACGGCTGCGTCGCCGTCGGCCGCTGGTGCTGACCGCCGATCGTGGCCGCGGCAAGACGGCGGCCCTGGGCATCGCCTGTGCGCGACTGCTGGCGGCAGGGGAGACGGAGATCCTGGTCACGGCACCGCGCCCCTCGGCCGTCGCCGGGCTCTTCGAGCGGCTGGCAGCTCTCTGCCCCGAGGGGCAGCGGCGCGGCAATGCCTTCGAGGCGGGTCGCGGGCGGGTCGCCTTCCTGCCTCCCGATGCGCTGGCTCACCTGGCCGATCAGGGCGAGGTCGGTGGCCCCGGCCGGCTGCTGCTGGTCGACGAAGCGGCGGCGATTCCCGCGCCACTGCTGGGCCGCTGGCTCTCGCTATTCCCGCGCATCGCCTTTGCCACGACGATCCATGGTTACGAGGGATCGGGACGCGGCTTCGCACTTCGTTTCCGCGAACGACTCGAACGCCAGACCCCCGACTGGCGGGCGCTCCACCTGGCCGAGCCGATTCGCTGGGCGGTGGGCGACCCACTGGAGGCGTTGACCGCGCGCCTTCTGCTGCTGGATGCCGAACCTGCGGCCTTTCCGACGGTCAAGGAGGAGCCGAAGCTGCAGTGTCTGGATCGCGATCTGCTGGCTTATGATGAACCGTGCCTGCACGCCCTGTTCGGCCTTCTGATACAGGCCCACTACCGCACCACGCCTTCTGACCTGCGTCACCTGCTGGATGGTCCGGGCGTTGCGCTTTCCACCCTGGAAGCCGGACCGGCCCTGCGGGGTGTGGTGGTAAGCGGTAACGAGGGGGGCTTTCCGGCCGCACTCGCCGAACAGGTGGCGCGCGGCGAGCGGCGTCCGCGGGGCCACCTGCTGGCCCAGTCACTGGCCGCCCATGCCGGAGAGCGTGAGGCGCTGACCGCCCATCTGCGGCGGGTGCTGCGCATCGCCGTGCCGGTCGAGCAGCGCCGTCACGGGACGGGGCGGCAACTGATCGTGGCCGAGGTCGCTCGAGCCCGTCGCGACGGCATCGACCTGCTGGGGGCGAGCTTCGGCGCCGAGGCGGGGCTGCTGGCCTTCTGGCAGGCAGCGGGCTTTCGGGCGGTTCGTCTGGGACTGACACGGGAGGCGGCCACCGGCGAGCACGCCCTGATGGTGGCAAGGCCCACCAGTCCGCGAGGGGAGCGAATCGCCGAGCGCCTCCAGGCCCGCTTCCACCGCCAGCTGCCGGGGCTGCTGGCCTTCGAGCTGGCCGAGCTGGAGCCGGCGGTGGTGGTGGCGTTGCTTGCCGAGTGGCCGGCCGCGCCCCTGAGTGACTCGGATCGTCGCGACCTCGATGACGTGGCCTTCGGTCATCGCGAGCCCGCTCTGGCCCGCCCGGCGATCCAGGCCCTGGTGAGGTACCATGCTGCGCGCCTGGCGGGCTGCCAGGACGAGGCGCTGCCGCTGCTCGCTGCCTGGGCGTTTCAGGGCCGCGCGACGCCCTGGCTGGCAGTGCAGCTGGGGGTGGCAGGCAAGCGTGGCGTCCAGGCCTGGCTGCGTGAGGTCGTGGCACGGCTCCACGGCGGCGAGCGCGAGCTTTCCCCCGGCGAGGCCGGCCGGTAGAGTTCCCGGGTCAATCGTGAAGCAGGACCGCCATGAACGCACATCTCGAACAGCTCTCCCCCCGGCCCCTTTGGCGTCACTTCCGCACCCTGTGCAACACGCCGCGCCCTTCCGGCCACGAGGCCGCCCTGGTGGCGACCCTCGAGCGCTGGGCCGACGACCTGGGGCTGGCCCATGACCGCGATGCCTTCGGCAACCTGCGCATCCGCAAGCCCGCCACCGCCGGCTTCGAGTCGGCGCCGGGAGTCATCCTGCAGGGCCATCTGGACATGGTGGCCCAGGCCAATGCCGACCATCCCCACGATTTCACCCGGGATGCCATCGAGACCCGGATGGGCGACGATGGCTGGCTGCACGCCCGTCACACTACCCTGGGAGCGGACAACGGCCTGGGAGTGGCAGCGGCGCTGGCGATCCTCGAGGACGAGACCCTGGTGCATGGCCCGCTGGAGGCGCTTTTCACCCTGGAGGAGGAGTCCTCCATGGGCGGGGCCCTCAACCTGGCCGAAGGATGGCTCGAGGGACGGCTGTTGCTCAACCTGGACTCCGAGGACCGTGGCCAGGTCTACATCGGCTGCGCCGGCGGCGCCGACGTCATCGTCGAGGCACAGCTGCCCCGCGCGCCGCTGGGCAACGACGAGGTGGCGCTGCGGCTGTCGTTGACCGGGCTCTCGGGGGGGCACTCCGGCATCGATATCCACACGGGGCGCGGCAATGCCAACCGGCTGCTGGTGCGGGTGCTGCGTGCCCTCGAGCCCTTCGGGGCGCGGCTGGTCGACTACCATGGCGGCACCCTGCGCAATGCCCTGCCGCGCGAGGCCTTCGCCACCCTGGTGCTGCCCGAGGACGAGCAATCATCCGCCAGAGAACGAGTGGCTGTCCTGCAGGAGGAGCTGCGTGCCGAGCTGGCCGGGGTCGACGAGGGTCTCTCGCTGGCGCTGTCGCCCCCGGATGTCCGGCCGGCCGAGGCGCTGACGGAGCAGGCCAGCCAGCTGCTGGTCCGCGCCCTGCACGTGGCCCCTTGCGGCGTCGAGCGCATGAGCGTCGCGCTGCCGGGGGTGGTGGAGACCTCCAACAACCTGGGCGTGGTCAGCCTGGAGGGCGGGCGCTTCCACCTCTGCGCCCTGGTGCGCTCGCTGCGTGACAGTGCCACGCGGGACCTCGCCGACCGCTTCCGGGCGCTGTTCGAGCTGATCGGGGCACGCACCCGGGTCGAGAATGCCTATCCGGGCTGGACACCGAACCCCGAAAGCCCCCTGCTGGCGCGCTTCTGTCGCCTGCACCGTGAGCGGCTGGGCAGTGACCCGGAGGTCAAGGTGATCCACGCCGGGCTCGAATGCGGCATCCTCGGCGGCAAGTATCCGCAGCTGGACATGATCTCCTTCGGCCCGCTGATCCGCGGCGCCCACTCCCCCGACGAGCGGGTGGAACTGGCCTCCGTGACGGAGTTCTGGGAATTGCTGCGTGCCCTGGTCGAGGACCTGGCCAGGGGCGAGACGCCTTGATCGCTTCACACTCGAGGTCGTGATGAACGAACTGCTGCAGGGGGCGGCGCCTGCCTGGCTGGCCTTGGGACTGGCGGGGCTGCTGGTGGTGATGGCCTGGGCGGGACTGTCCTGGCGCAGGCGACTGGTCGCCGCCGAGGCACGTCTCCTCGTCCGGGAGCAGGCACTTGCCGAGGGCGAGGCCAACGTGCGGCGACTGGAGCAGGAGCTGGCCCAGAGCGATGCGCAGCTGGATGGCAGCCGCGAGCGCCTGGCCGCCCTGGAGACCGAGCTGGCCGCGACGCGCGACCGGCTGGCCGAGCGGCGCGAGCATGCCGCCCGGCTGGAGGTCGAGCGCGAGCAGATGGCGCTGCGGCACCGCGAGCAGCTGGCCCTGCTGGAGGAGGCCCGGGAGCGACTCAAGGAGGAGTTCCGCCAGCTCGCCGGGCGCATCTTCGAGGAGCGCCAGCAGGCCTTCTCGGCGCAGAGTCGCGACGGCCTCGAGGCGACGCTGCGGCCCTTCCGCGAGCAGGTCGACCAGTTCCGCCGCCGGGTCGAGGAGCTGCATGGCCAGCAGAGCCGCGACAGCGGCTCCCTCAAGGCGCAGCTCGAACAGCTCGCCGGGCTCAATGCCCGCCTCGGCGACGAGGCCGCGGGCCTTGCCCGGGCCCTCAAGGGCGACCAGAAGGCCCAGGGCCACTGGGGCGAGCTGATGCTCGAGACCGTACTGGAGCGCAGTGGCCTGCGCCGCGACATCGAGTACCGCCGCGAGGTCTCGCTGCAGGGCGATCAGGGTCGCCAGCGGCCCGATGCGGTGATCTACCTGCCCGACAACCGCCATCTGATCGTCGACGCCAAGGTGTCGCTGGTGGCCTGGACCCGCGTGGTAAACGCCGAGGACGAGGCCGAGCGCGAGGCGGCCATGAAGGCCCACCTGCAGTCGCTGCGCGGCCATGTCGCCAGGCTCTCGGGCAAGGACTATTCCTCGCTGCCGGGGCTCAACTCGCCGGACTTCGTGTTCCTCTTCGTTCCGGTGGAGCCGGCCTTCGCCGCCGCCTTCGAGCGCGACCCCACGCTCTTCCAGGAGGCCTTCGACCGCCAGGTGGTGGTGGTCACCCCGACCACCCTGCTGGCCAGCCTGCGCACCGTGGCCGGCCTGTGGAGCCTGGAGCGCCAGAACGAGAACGCGCGCCTGATCGGCGACCGGGCCGAGAAGCTGCTGGCCAAGTTCTCCGGTTTCGTCGAGAGCCTCGAGGAGGTCGGCCGTCACCTGGAGCGGGCGGGCGACAGCCATCGCCGGGCCATGGGGCGGCTCTCCAGCGGGCAGGGCAGCCTGGTGGCCCAGGCCACCGAGCTGCAGCGCCTGGGGGTGCGCATGAAGAAGCCGTTGTCGACGGAGCTGGTGCGGGCCTCCGGGGGAGGGGGTGAGCCGGACGACGAGGGGACAGAGCCCTCCTGACTCCCGGTCCGAACGGTCGGCGCCGCAACGGCGACGCCGCCCCGAAAGGCGGCGTCGTGTGCGGTGTTACTGCGGAGCCGGTGATCAGTCGAGGTAGGCGCCCAGCATCCACACGGTCTTCTCCTGCTCGCGGATGTAGTCGCCGGCCTGGGCGGCGGTGCCCTCGTCGTCGGCATCCGAGGCCAGGGAGAGCAGCTCGCGCTGCAGCTCGATCAGGGTCTGGTAGCCCTCTAGCACGCCCCGCACGCAGGCCTCGCCGTCATGGACGTTCTTGTCCTCCTGGATCCTGGCGAGCTTCACGTAGTCGCTGTAGGCGTGCACCGGCTGGTGACCCAGGGTGAGGATCCGCTCGGCGACCTCGTCGACCTTGGTCAGCAGGTCGGTGTAGAACTCCTCGAACTTCTCGTGAAGCTGGAAGAACTGGCGGCCCTTCACGTTCCAGTGATAGCCGCGCACGTTCATGTAGAAGATCTGGTAGTTGGCCAGCAGCTCGTTGAGCTTCTCGGCCAGCTGGCTCGCGCTGGCCTCGTGCAGGCCGATGGTATTGGTGTCGTTCATGAAGTGTCTCCTAGGTCACGATAGAGGTAGGGTAAAGAGGCCGGCGGCGGCAGATAAGTCAATTCTCGCCATGGCCACCATAGTCGATAACCATGACATGCGGGTGTCGGCCGCGCTCTTCAAGGCCGACGGTCATGACAACACTGAAACTATCCAGGCAGATCAGGATCTCCATGGGGGCTGGTGTTGCGGGATCTCGTTGTCAACTGACGTTTCCGCTCGGCCTGCTGTAGCCCGGCATTTCCTCGAGCCAGGGCGATGCGTAGACTGCTTCCATCCGTTCACGAGAGATTGCTCATGCGTCCCTGGTTATTACCCCTTGTGGGAATAGGGCTGGCGCTAACCGGCTGCCAGACCATCCCCGAGACGTTGCCCCAGGCCGAACCGGCTCCGGCCGCCGAGTGCCGCTGGCCCGCCGGACCCGGTGACAGCCTGGCCAGGGTCGTGACGGCTCTGGAGCATGAGGGTTTCCTGGTGCGCCACACTGATGTGTCGCTGGGGCTGGTCGGTGCCGAACGCGCCCGGAACACCGTCTATCACGACCATGGCGTCGATCATCTGCCCCGCTTCGGCGGCTTCGTGCTGGGCGGCAGCGGCGGCCATGTGGCCTCCGGCGTGATGATCGGCATCGGCGGCGGTATTGGACCAGCAACCCACGAGGCGACCCGCATCGAGCGTCTCTCGGTGGTGGTCGGGGCGCAGCAGGTGCAGGTATCCCGGGATATACGCATCTTCGATTGGCGAGGCGAACTGCGCGAGTCCCGCAGTGCCAGCGATGCCGCCTTCTGCCGCGACCTGCGCGATGCCATCGAGGCCGTAACGTTGCAGGAGGCCCCATGAGGCTAACCCCCCTCGCCATTCTGCTGGCCGCCTGGCTGACCGGCTGTGCCACCCCGGCCCCGCCGGAGCCACGCGAGATTCATCTGGCAGCGACTCCCGAGACTACCCTGCGCGAGGCCATGGAGCTGCTGATGGAACGCGGCTACGTGATCCGCCATGCCGACGATGACCTGGGGCGCCTGGAGGCGGTACTCGGACGGATGCCGGGTTACGACGTGGCGCTGCGCGTGGTCGGCCATCGAGATGGTACCCGGGTCAGCTTCATCGCCACCCGGGGTGGGCGGCCCCTGCCACCCACCGTCCTTGATCCCCTGCTGACCGACCTGCAGTCGCGGCTGGGGCTGTTGCCCTGATGGGCCCCACAAGACGTCAAGGCCGCCGATGATTCCTTACCTAGTGTCCCCTCGCCTGATCGGTCTGCTCTGCCTCGCCGCTGGCCTGCTGTTGCCGCTGGCGGCCGTGGCGCACCCTCATGGCTGGATCGACCTGCGCATGCGCCTGGTGCTCGATGGCGAGGGACGGCTGCAAGCCCTTCAGCAGTCCTGGCGCCTGGATCCCTTCTACAGTCTGGTCCTGCTCGAGGAACTCGGCCGGGACGCGGGAGGCGGCGGTCTCGATGCCGCCCTCGACCAGCTGGGCAGCGATATGCGGGAGACCCTGTCGCCGCAGGGCTACTTCACCGAGCTGAGCCTCGAGGGTGACAGGCTCGAGCTCGGCGAGGTCGACGACTACACCGTGCTCGAGCGGGACGGACGGATCGAGTTCGTCTTCCTGCTGCCGCTGGCCGAGCCGCTGGAAATGGCGGGAGAGACGCTGCGCTACCAGGTGTTCGACCCCACCTATTATATCGAGGTGGTCCATGAAGCCGAGGGTGATACGCCGCTTGCGAATGCCCTGGTGGTGGGTGGCGAGCTTGATTGCCAGACGCGTATCCGGGCGGCCGAGCCCGATCCCGAGCGGGTCATGGCGGCAGCGATGCTCGACGTCGATGACGAGGCCGAGCCTGGCCTGGGGCGCTACTTCGCCGAGACAGGGGAGGTGACGTGCCGTTAGCCTTCAAGCGACTGGTGTGGCTGGCCGGTGGGCTGCTGCTCGCCCTGCTGGCCTGGCAATGGATGCTTCAAGGAGCCCTTCAGGAGCTCAGTCTGCAGCTGGTGGCCTGGCAGCGCGACTTCCACCGGGCGCTGACCCTGGCCATCACGGGGCTCTCCGGGACTCCCTCGCCGGCCACCTGGGCAACGCTGCTCGGTATCAGCTTCGGCTACGGCGTCTTCCATGCTGCCGGTCCCGGGCATGGCAAGGCGGTACTGACCACCTACCTGCTCTCACATGGCGGTGCCCGTCGTCGGGCCCTGGCCCTCTCCTTCGCCGCCTCCCTGCTTCAGGGGCTGGTCGCCATCGGCCTGGTGGTGGGGCTGGTGCATGGCCTGGGCTGGCTGACGCGCCAGGCCATGGGGAGCGTGGCCTGGGTGGAGCAGGCGAGCTTCATCATGGTGACCCTGCTGGGGGCCTGGCTCTGCTGGCGGGCCATTCGCCAGCTGCGAGGTGGTGCGGCCGTACCGGAGGTCGCGCCGGCAGAAGGGCATCATCGTCCCCATCTCCATGAGGCCGACCCCGCCTGCTGCGGGGGGCTCCACCATGTGGATCCCCAGCAAGCGGGGGAGTGGCGCACGGCCCTGATCACGGTGGTGGCCATCGGCATCCGCCCCTGCAGCGGAGGCGTGCTGCTGCTGGGAGCGGCCACCCTGCTGGACAACTTCATGGTCGGGGTGGCGGCGGTGCTGGTGATGGCGCTGGGTACGGCGCTCACTGTCTCGGCCCTGGCGCTGGCCAGCGTGTTCGCGCGAGGCTGGGCAGAGCAGCGTCTGGCGGCCCGGGTCACGGACCACCGCATCGGCAGACTGCTGGGCTGGACCGCCCTGGCGGGCGGGCTGGCCATCATGGTCCTGGGGGCGTCGCTGACCGTGACCGGCGTCGGCCAGCCGGCCAGTGCGCCGCTGCTGGGCGAGCCGCCCTCGCGCAGCGCGACGGCACCGCCGACTTCGGTGTCTCCCTTCGGCGGTTAGCCCTCGGGCGGCGTCAGGTCCATCCCTTCGATCTCGGCCAGGATGCGAGCGCGCATCTCGGCCAGGCGATCCAGGTTGTAGGCCTCGGCCTTGCCATGGCCCCACACCGGCGCTGGCCAGGCGGCGTCCTCACGGCGCCGAACGATGACGTGCACATGCAGCTGGGCCACGACATTGCCGAGGCTGGCGATATTGAGCTTGTCGCCGTCCAGGGCTTGCAGCATGGCCCTGCCGACCGCCGTGGCTTCTCGCCACAGCTGCTGCTGGGCCGAAGCGTCAAGCTCGAACACCTCGCTGACCTCGAGACGGCGAGGTATCAGCACCAGCCAGGGGAAGCGTGCGTCGTCCATCAGTCGCAGCTGGCACAATGGCAGTTCGGTAACCGGGTAGCTGTCATCCACCAGGCGGGTATCGGGTACGAAATCCTGCATCGCGGGTCTCCTTTCGCTGGGCTGTCCCTGTGTCCGCAATCATGGCACACCGCTCCGCTATCGGGGCAGATTCCCCCCGCAGGTCTGCCCCGGTATGCTGGGGCGGCTAACCTCTGACCTGCCAACAACGGACGCTGTCATGACGCTGCTCGAGGCGCTTGCCCTGCTGACCATCGGGACCCTGGCCGGCTTCATCAACGTGCTCTCCGCGGGGGGCTCGATGCTGACCCTGCCTCTGCTGATGTTTCTGGGGTTACCGCCACAGGCGGCCAATGGCACCAACCGGGTATCGATTGCCCTGCAGAGCATCTCTGCGGTGACCAGCTTCTTCCGTGCCGGTGCTCGCTACGTGGGTCTCTCGTTGCGGCTTTCGGTGCCGGCTGTGGTGGGTTCTCTGCTCGGCGCCTGGCTGGCCCTGCAGACCGGGGATGCGCTCTTCGAGGCGATACTGATCACGGTGATGGCGTGCTCGGCGGTGCTGATGCTGCTGCCCCAGCCGCGCCTGGATACCCGCCCGCTGACCCCGGAGCGCCTCACGCCGGCAGTCTATATGGCGATGTTCGCCATCGGCCTCTACGGCGGTTTCATTCAGGTCGGCGTGGGCATCCTCTTCATTGTCGTGCTCTATCGTATGCTGAAGATCGACCTGGCCCAGGTGAACGTCTTCAAGGTGCTGATCGTGCTGATCTATACCCTGCCTGCTCTTGCCATCTTCCTGGCCAACGACCAGGTACGCTGGGGCTATGGCCTGATGCTGGCGGCCGGCAGCATGCTGGGGGCCTGGCTGGCGGTGAAAGTCAACATGAGCCCGCGCGGGGCCTTCATCGTCAAGTGGCTGACCGTTGCGGTGATACTGGCGATCATCCTGCGGCTGCTGCTGGGGTAAGCTCACCGGGCAATTTCGCCGAACCTTGCCTCCTGGAATCTGCTAGATTGAAGGGGACACCCCTTGTGTTTCACATCGGGAACGGCAACGAGGACGCCACTATGAAGAAACGCACACTATCGCTGATACTCGTCTCACTTTTCACTTTCTCCCTGCTTAGCGGCTGCAATACCATTCGCGGTGCCGGCGAGGACGTCGAGCGCGGCGGTGAAGCCGTGCAGGACGCCGCCAGCTGACGGTTCTGTTGATGGGTTGACTTCACTTGCGGGCATGCCTTTCGGCATGCCCGTTTTGGCACCTGTTCGATGAAATATCCCCCCAATAGCCTGGAAAGATTCCTATGTTGCGCGTCTGCAAGCCTTGGTTGACGGCCGTCGGTCTGATGCTGATGACTGCCTGTAGTGCCACGAACGAGTCCACGGTTCCACGTGATCCGGCGCCTGAGCCTCCTCGCGTCAACGAAGGTGATGACGCCTGCGGAGCAGGGCGTGTCCAGGACCGGGTAGGGCGCGCCTTTGATGAAGCGCTAAGGGCCAGCCTGCGTGAACAGAGCGGTGCAGAGGCACTGCGCGTGATGCGTCCCGGCGAGGCCCATACCCTCGATTACCGGGCCGAGCGCCTCAATGTGCGTCTGGATGAACGGGGCCGGATCACCGCCCTGGATTGCGGTTGACGCCCTTCTTTCAGGGATCGCCGTGTTCGGCCTGGGTGCGACGCTCTTCTTCCTCGGCCTGCTTGCGCAGCTTCTTGCGCAGGGCCGCCTTCTCGAAACGCAGTTTCTGGATCCGTGTCTCCAGTTTCAGCGGCGGCACCCGCGCCGGCTTGCCGCTGCCGTCCACGGCCACCATGGTCAGGTAGCAGCTGTTCGTGTGGCGTATCATCTTCTGACGGATGTCCTCGGCCACGACCTTGACACCGATCTCCATGGAAGAGCTGCCCACATGATTGACGCAGGCCAGAAAGGTGACCAACTCGCCGACGTGGATCGGCTGCTTGAACAGCACCTGGTCGACTGACAGCGTCACCACGTAATGGCCGGCATAGCGGCTGGCACAGGCATAGGCCACCTCGTCGAGCTTCTTGAGGATGGCGCCGCCATGCACCTTGCCACTGAAGTTGGCCATGTCCGGGGTCATCAGCACGGTCATCGATAGTTCGTGCTGGCCGCTCAGCGGTTGGTCATCCATCGTCATGCTCCCTTGAGGTTTCCTACAGCATAACGCCTTGCCCCCGCGAAGGGAGGCAAGGCGTTCGATAACGCGATGTGGGGCGGTGAGATCAGAACCAGGTCAGGCCCACCGCAATGATGATGCCGGTGATGAACAGCTGGATCAGGCAGAAGCCCATGATGTCCTTGGCCTTGAGGCCGGCGATACCCAGCACGGGCAGGGCCCAGAAGGGCTGCAACAGGTTGGTCCAGGCGTCACCCCAGGCCACGGCCATGGCCACCCGGGGAATATCCACACCCAGGGCCTCGGCGGCGGGCAGCATTACCGGGGCCTGCACGGCCCACTGGCCACCACCGGAGGGCACGAAGATGTTGACGATGCCGGCGCTGATGAAGGACCAGAAAGGCAGGGTGGTCTCGGTGGCAAAGGAGATGAGCGTCTCCGACATGCTCTCGGCCAGGCCTGACTGCACCATGATGGCCATGATGCCGGCATAGAAGGGGAACTGGATGACGATACCGGCACCCCCTTTTATTGCCTCATGCAGGCTCTCGAGCAGGCTGCGAGGCGTACGGTGCAGCACGATGGCCAGCGACAGGAACAGGAAGTTGACCACGTTGAGGTTCAGGCCGCCGCCGCGGAAGATGAAGTGGTCGACCAGGAAGAGCACCCCGGGGATGCCCACCAGCCAGGCCAGTGTCGTGCTGTTCTCCAGGCGTTCGGCGGGGCGGGTAATGCGCACGCGCCTTTCCTCATCCTCACCCAGCAGCTTGGGGTCGATGTAGACGCTCTCGTTCTCGTCGGGGAGCATCAGGCGGTTGACCAGCGGCACGGCGATGAACAGGCAGGCCACGATCGCCAGGTTGAACAGCGAGAAGATGGTGTTGGCGGTGCCGATCACGCCGATCTGCTCGGCGGTGAAGTGGCCGTCGGTGGCGATGGTCAGCGGGATCGAGCCGGCAAGGCCGCCGTGCCAGACGATGAAGCCGGAGTAGGCGCTGGCCACCAGCAGGCGGTAGTCCACGCGAACCAGGCGGGCCAGCTCCTTGGCGAACAGGGCACCGACCACCAGGCCGAAGCCCCAGTTGATCCAGCTGGCGACCAGCGATACCAGGGTGACCAGGATGATGGCGCTGCCGGCGTTCTTTGCCAGGCCGGCGAGCTTTTGCAGCAGTCTCTTTACCGGTGGGGAGCTGGCCAGCATGTAGCCGGTGACCAGCACCAGCAGCATCTGCATCGAGAAGGTCAGCAGGCCCCAGAAGCCGTCGCCCCAGAAACGCATCACCGCCAGCGGGGTCTGGCGTTCCACGGCGATGGCCGCGGCGGCGGCGATGATCGTCAGCAGCAGGACAAAGATGTAGGGGTCGGGCAGATAGCGTTCAACCAGCTTGACGGCCGGTCTCGATAGGGCCTTGAGCATGAGGGTTCCCTTCTTCTGTTGTCGAATTGTCACGTGTCTGACAGAAAATAGCGCAACCTCAGAGGGTTGCGCTACCCGGCACCGGAGACGTGGTCAATGTCGTCGGCTGAGGCGGGGTGGCGCCAACGGGTGCGGCGATGGTGCCGATAGTAGGCCACCAGCACGCCCGAGCGCACTACGGCAAAGGCCAGGAAGGCCAGCCACAGGCCATGGTTGCCCAGGGGCGTGGTCAACCACCAGAGCGGCAGGTAGACGGCAAGCCCCGCATAGATACTGTTGCGCATCTCGCGGATCGCCGTGGCGCCGATGAAGACACCGTCGAACAGGTAGCTCCATACCGCCACTAGTGGCATGACGACCATCCATGGCAGGTAGTCCCCGGCGGTGGCCCGCACCGCCGGCAGCCCGGTGAGCAGTGCGATCATCCACTCGCCTCCCACGGCGAAGGCCAGCGCGGCAAGCCCCGCCGTGACCAGCGAGAAGCGGGCGGCGCTCGCGACGACCTGGCCGAACTCGTCGAAGCGCCGGCGGCCCACGGCGCGACCGGCCAGCGCCTCGGCGGCATGGGCGAAGCCGTCCAGAGCATAGCTGGTCAGCATGATGAACTGCAGCAGTACGGCATTGGCCGCCAGTACGATATCGCCCTGGGCGGCGCCGCGGGAGGTGAAGAAGGCCATGGCGAACAAGAGGCCCAGAGTGCGCACGAAGAGGTTGGCGTTGACCCGGAAAAGTTCGCCATAGGCGGCCAGGCGCAGCAGCCGTTCGCGCAGGAAGCGTCCCGAAAGCTGCCTGAGCTGGCGCGACACCAGCCAGAGGCCGAAAACCAGTGCCGTGTAGTCGGCGAGCACCGTGGCCCAGGCCACGCCGTCGCTGGTCATCCCCAGCACCACCACGAACAGCAGGTCGAGGACGATGTTGACGCCGTTGGTCAGCACCAGGATGGCCAGCGTCACCCGTGAGTTCTGCTGGCCGAGGAACCAGCCAAGGATGGCGTAGTTGGCCAGCACCGCCGGCGCCGAGAGCAGGCGGATGCGGGCGTACTCCGCGGCCAGTGCCGTCGCCGCCTCGCTGCCGTCCAGCAGCCACAGCCCCAGCGTCACCAGCGGGCTACCGGCCAGGATCAAGCCCAGGCCGATCACCAGGGCGAGCAGCAGCGACTGGCCCAGGAGGTTGCGTACTTCTTCGTCCGCCTCTCTACCCACTGCCTGGGAGGTAAGGCCGGTGGTGCCCATGCGCAGGAAGCCGAAGCCCCAGTAGAGGAAGCTGAACAGCGTCGCGCCCAGGGTCACCCCGGCAAGATAGCGCGAGTCGGGCAGGTGGCCCACCACGGCGGTATCCACCAGCCCGAGCAGCGGCACGGTGATATTGGAGAGGATGATCGGCCAGGCAAGCGCCAGGATGCGCTGTCGCGTGCCGGCGGTGCTCGTGGGCGACGTCACGAGGGGCCTCTTGGCGGTGAAACGGGGCAGGGTGGCGTCTTCCGCCCCGAAACGCAACGGCCCCGCCGGTTGGCGGGGCCGTGGGGGAGCATGCGGAGGACGCTAGAAGCGGTAGCCCAGGCTGGCGGAGACGAGGTCGATCTCGAAGTCCTCGCCGCTCTCGCTGATATCGTAGCGTTCATACTCGGCGCGCATCATGAGCTGATTGATCTCATACTCGGCGCCAATGCCGTAGAAGGGATCGGTGCCGTCTTCGCCGTATGCGTCACTGGTGCGGGCAGTGCCATCAAAATAATTATCCTTCAAATCCGCATCCCAAGCGATCATCCCCAGCTTGCCGTGGACACTGAAACCATTCTGGATCGGTAGCTTACCGACAAGAGCAAAGCCAAACCCCTCAGCACTCAGTTCTGCGTTTCCAGGTTGGCTATTGTAGCGGTAACTGGCTTCCGCATTCCCAAAGTCCAAGTAGCTTCCCGATCCCCGGATAGAGCGCAACACATTGGCCCGTTCTCGTTCACCGGATGGCTTTCCACCCGCATGACTCCACCATCAGGCTTGGTTGTGGGGTTTGTGAGACCATTCTGGCGCGGCAAGCTCCTCTGACCTGACGTACTGCTGCCAGTCGCGCATGGGCCCCCCGGCGACCCTGGACGCCAGGATCGCGATCCCGCTGCTCAAGACCAGTTGTGGACTACTCCAGCTGGAGGCTGGCGTGCAGTAACCAATCCAGTCGAAACGCTGACTTGGCAAAGTCGAGACGCCAGCGTCGCCCGGTATGCACCAGCCGCGCCACGGCACGGATGGCGTAGCGGATCAGTGGGCGAAGGCCATGCCGACGGGCATCGTGCGGCAGTACGCGATACTGCATGCCACGCAGTAGCATCTGCGCGAGTTGCCCGCACAGGTAGAAGGCCTGGTTGGCCCGGAAACGCCGGCACGGCGGATGATGCAGGTCCATATCGATCAGCGGGCCCTTGAAGGCGTTTTCCTGGCCCTGCTTGCCGCGATGCCGGGCCACGAGCTCGGCCAGCGGCAGATCATCCCGAGACACCAGGATGATGGTGTCGACGGGAAACAGCGCCTTCTGGCGCCCCTCCTTCCAGCGGCGAACGACGACATACGCCTGCTCCGCCGGCCAGCGCCCCGGGCGGTGGTAGGTCAGCGTCGCCGTTTCACCACCGCCAATGTCCGTCCAGGCGGATTCAGGGAGGCCTTCGAGCGATTCGAGAATCGGCCGCCGATACCCGTCATTCGTCACGCTGATGGAGTAGTCCCAGCCCCGCTCACGGCAGAGGCGGATCACGTCACCCCGGTAGTAGGCGTTGTCGGCATGCAGCCAGACTGGATGCCGGTCGCCCAACAGCGGCGCGATGTCGTGCTCCAGTTGCTCACGCCAGCCGGCGGCGACATCGACGCCGCCGGGATGCAGGCGACCACTGGCCCATAGACCACCGACGAAGACACCATGCAGCCAGTATTGCAGCGACCCGTCATAGCCTTTGCCGGCACCTTCGAACAGCTGGCCGTCCACCTCGATAGCGGTGCCATCCACGAACACCGGCACATAGCCCAGCGTCTCGACCTGATGGTCCAGGATCGTGGGTGCCACCTGTCGCGCCAGGTGGTGAGCGATGGTCTGTAGGGCCTCGAGCTGGGCCTCCCCCAGGCGCGTCAGGTATTCGCCGAGGCGGCGTCCCGACGGTACCGTGCCGAGGCCCAGGAGCTGCGCCGTGGCCGGGTCCTGGCGCAGGGCGTCCAGATCCGAGAGCGCCCCATTGCCGGAGGCAAGCGACGCGACCAGGCTCCACAGCATCTCGGCGTCACTGGCGCCACGCCGGCGCTGCTTGAGACGAATCCGCTGGGCGATCTGCTCCAGCAGGCCGGTCTCCCGAGCCAGCTGGGCGAGCAAGGCCAGGCCACCTTGGCCGGTGAGCTGAGCATCAGTGAAGTCGATGTCGACGGAAACGGGTTGAGGCGTTACCTTGGGCATCGGCGCACCTGCTGGGTGAGTGTTGTGAGGATTTGGTCGTTTTCACACACATCCCAACAGGCTGCGCCTTTTTCGTTCAAGGCCTTGCTATGTGATGGCCGCTATCCGGGGATCAGGACAAGTAGCTGGCCTCTACAGCAAAGTTGGGGTTGAACTGGTAGCCGGCAAATAGCTTGTAACCGGTATCGCTGTCATCTACATCAACGTTGGTGACCGCCGGGCTAGCATAGTTTTCGAGATCAGCCTGGTGTTCTGCATAACCGATTCCGGCACCCAGATAGGGCCCCTCAGCGGGGTTGTACTGGTAGCTCTGGGCGAAGGCGGGTGAGGCGACAAGAGTGGCCAGGGCGGCGGTGGCGATCAGGCGTTTCATCATGCGCTCCTTTGCATGCTGGGACAGGCGGTGCCTGCAGTTGGGCATGCGGCGAATGCCGGCTACCCTGATGTAAGATCCTGTGAAAGGATGTAATCTCAAGATTCTAGAACTTCATGATGATTAGCGCCATACTCGATTCGCCGAAGATGAGCCCCGAGTTACGCTAACCGCATTACAAATGGCAGGGAGCAAGGGGAGTGAAACCGATGGACAAGCGCAGCTTATTCTTCTTCGCACTGGTGCTGGTGGCGCTGCTGGGGGCCTCTCCGGGGGTGGCTCAGGGAGAACGCATGAAAGCCAAACCCAGCGGCGGTGCGATGATCGCTGATGCCGTGATCGCTCGCCCGCTACTGGCGGCAGCTACGGTGGGTGGCACGGCGATCTTCCTGGTATCGCTGCCGTTCACTGCCCTGGGGGGCAACGTGGACGGGGCGGCGGAGACCCTGATCAAGACTCCTGCCGAAGCGGCTTTCCGCCGCTGCCTTGGGTGCACGGTGAGCCGTCGCGCTGACGAGATGTAGGGCAAGCCGGCTATTGGCGACGGCCATTCCCTCGATCAGACGTCCGCGCTGTTCAGGCGTGGTATCAGACAACGGCGCCCCGCTCATTGAGCGGGGCGCCGTTGGTCGAACCGGTCAGGCGGCGGTGATGAGCTGGTATTTTTCCATCAGCTTTTCACGGCTCTCCTTGCGCTCCGGGTCCAGCGGAATGCAATCCACCGGACATACCTGCTGGCACTGGGGTTCGTTGTAGTGGCCGACGCACTCGGTGCACAGGCCGGGGTCGATGACATAGATCTCTTCCCCCGGCGAGATGGCGCCGTTGGGGCATTCTGGTTCGCAGACATCGCAGTTGATGCACTCGTCGGTGATCATCAGGGCCATGGGGTACCTCACGGGTGTCGCTGGCCGGAAAGTGGTCCCGGGAGCAGACTAATCCCCGAGTTTCCTGGTCAGGTATTGTAATGGCTCTTGAGCGTCTCGGCGACCCTGGGATGCACGTGCTTGGAGACATCGCCGCCGAGCTTGGCGATCTCGCGCACGAGGGTCGAGGAAATGTAGGAGTTCTCGACCTCGGGGGTCAGGAAGACCGTTTCCAGCTCAGGCATCTGCGCACGGTTCATGTTGGCCAGCTGCAGCTCGTACTCGAAGTCGGATACCGCCCTCAGTCCGCGCAGCAGGACGCGTGCCTTCTGCTGGATCATGAACTCGGTCATCAGCCCCGAGAAACCAACCACTTCGACATTGTCGAGGCCTGCGACTACCTCGCGAGTCAGGCCGATGCGGGTATCGATGTCCAGGGCAGGCCCCTTGCCTGGGCTCGTGGCAATGGCCACCACCACCTTGTCGAAAAGCCGGGAGGCGCGCTCGATCAGGTCGAGGTGGCCGTTGGTGACGGGGTCGAAGGTGCCGGGATAGACGGCGATGTTCATCGTGTTTCTCCTTCGTCGAGACGTCCGAAGGGGTTGTCCACGGCCAGCGATACGTCCCTCGCATAGCCGGGAATGCGGATGGCGTCTCGGCCGACATCGAGTTCAGGGCCTTCCAGCACACCTTCGCCGAAGCGGTAGCGAGCTTCGAAGTGGCCACGATCGGCGGCTCGATGGTAGGCCGCTGCGGCCTCCCGGGTAGTCTCCCGGCGTGTCTGCCAGGAGGCCACGGCGGTTTCGCCATGGCGCTGCACCAACAGTCGCTCGGTGACCGCAGGGGAGAGCACCACGCCGGTGGCGTTGTTGCCACCGAAGCCCTTGGCGTTGATGAAGGCGGCATCCGCCGTGAAGGGGAGGGGATCGCGGAACAGCCTCAAGCGTTCAGCATGGACGTCGTCGGCCACCGCATCGAGGGTGAAGATGCCCGGCAGCAGCCCGTGGGCGAAGCTGCCCAGGGCGCTGGTCAACTGGTCGCCGGCGGCACTGCCCTGGGAGTGGCCGACGAAGGCCTTCACCGCCACCACGGGCCATGCCGTGATGCCGTGGGCGCGGGCCACCTGGTCGAAGACATGGGACTCGGTGATGCGGTTCTTGGGCGTGCTGGTGCCATGGGCGTGGAGGAAGGTGCGCTCGCGCAGTGCCTTCTCGCCGAGCATGTCGCGAACCAGCGCCACCGCCTTGGCCAGGGAGATGTAATTGCCGATCCCGGGTGCGGAGATCGAACGCTTCCAGCCATCGGCATTGACGAAGACGCCCGGCACGCTGCCAAGGATCTCGGCACCGGTCTCCAGCGCCAGGGCGTCGTCCATCAGCATGATGAATTGGCTGGATTCGCCCATGGTGAAGCCACAGTTGCGGGCGAAGGGGCGGCAGGCACGCTGGTAGTCGGCGTCGGTCAGTAGCTCCAGGGCATCCAGGGCCTTGAGGCCGTCGTCATCGGCCAGCGCCCCCATGGTACGAAAGCCCTCGATGACCTCGGGCGTGATCGGGGCATCGGCGGTGCCCACCAGCACGACCCTGCGGCGGCCTGCACGGATGTCGTCCACGCCCAGGCGCAGGTTGTAGAGAAAACTGGCACAGGCGCCCAGGGCCGCCCCGGTACCGCCCACGCTGCCCAGTACGTAGGCATTGATGAAGTCGGCGGGCATCTGACCGTAGCCCAGCGGCATCTGCTTTGAGGTGGCGCGCTTGCCGGCGACGAAGCTCTTGAGCAGGCCACCCCAGCCCTCGTCGTCGAGCTGGCCGATGGAGTTGCCGGCATAGACGGCGACCTCGTCGGGGTCCAGGCGATCGCGCAGTCCGTCCCATTCGAGTCCGCTGTCGCCCAGGCAATCGCTTGCGGCGAAGACGGTCATGGAGAGCCCACGGGGATGGTGCACGCTGCGATAGAACCGGCTGGGCTCGAACCCCGTGGGCAGCTGACCGGCGGCCCGCACCTGGGCGGGGCGTGTCTCGGGAAGCATTACCTCCATGGTGCCGGCGGGAACAGTGACCTCGAGGCTCTGGCGGTCCAGCTCCCGAACCTGCCAGGTAGGGGGCAGGTCGTCGGGCAACTGGCGGCGACGGATGCGGAAGGTCAGCGGCTTGTCCAGTGCGAGGCTCGCCTTGCGGTTGGCCGGCAGACCCTCCTCATTGAAGCGGGGATCCTCGATGCGCCGGATCAGGGTGTGGTCGAGCACCCGCTGACGAGTCTGCTCGACGATGGCGGCGGCGTCCAGCGGCCGGCCTTCGGCGTCACGCCAGTCACCCTCTTCCTGGCAGTCGGCCAGGCGCATCATTGACGCCAGGCCCAGCAGAGTGCGGGTCTGGTCGTCATCGGGCAGGGCGTCGAGCACGGTACGGCGAAACGCCTGGTGGCCCGAGGTTCGGCCGGCGGGATTCACGCCGCCCATGCCGACGATCACCGGTAAGTGTGGCAAGCCGGGTTCCTCGTTGTGCGGTTGATATCGGGGCTGCATTACTTAGTGGTTGTCTGGCCATCGATCATAGCACCCGGCCCGTGGCGACGTCATGCGGGGCCCCTGCGCAGGGAGCGTGAGGCTGGTAGAATGCGCGCCCTTTCCTTTTCTGCCGAGCCCGCTGTCATGACTGCCCGTTCGCGTTCCATCGTCAGCCGCCAGACTGGCCCCCACGATGACCTCGCCCGACGCGTGGTGCGGGCTCTGGCGCACCCCCTGCGCAAGCCAGTCGCCGGGCACACCCTCGAGGCCTTTGCCCGGGCGCGGGACTGGCTCGAGCACCGTAGCGGGGCACCGCTGATCCTGGATGCGGGATGTGGCGTGGGGCTCTCGACGCGACGCCTGGCCGAACATGCCCCGTCGGCCGCGGTGATCGGCGTCGATCGCAGCGCAGACCGCCTCTCGCGTGACCATGGCCCGCTGCCGGACAATGCCCTGCTGGTGCGTGCCGACCTGGTGGACTTCTGGCGCCTGGCCCTGGCCGAGGGCTGGCGCCCGACGCGCCACTACCTGCTCTATCCCAACCCCTACCCCAAGGCCGCCCACCTCAAGATGCGCTGGCAGGGTCATCCCGTGCTGCCGGTGATCCTGGCGCTTGGCGGCCGGCTGGAGCTGCGTTCCAACTGGCGGCTCTATGTGGAAGAGTTCGCTCTGGCCGTGACCCAGGCCACTGGCGTGGCGGCCGCGGCGGAACCCTTCGTGCCGGATGAGGACTGCCTGACGCCCTTCGAGCAGAAGTATCATGCCAGCGGTCAGGCGCTCTGGCGGCTGGTGGTGGAACTCCCCCACGATCCCGGATTGGTCCCTGGCGACGGACTGTCTGACGTAGGGGAGGAGACGTAATGGTGTACCTGTTCCTAGCCCTGGCCATCGTTGCCGAGGTGATCGCCACCAGTGCCCTGAAGGCTTCGATGGGTTTCACCCGGCTGTGGCCCAGCGTCACGGTGGTGGTCGGCTATGGTCTGGCCTTCTACTTGCTCGCCCTGGTGCTGCGCAGCATGCCGGTGGGCATCGCCTACGCCTTCTGGGCGGGGCTCGGCATCGTGCTGGTGACCCTGGTCGGCATCCTGGTTTATGGCGAGAAGCCGGATTTCCCGGCACTGCTGGGCCTGGCCATGATCGTTGGCGGCGTGGTGGTGATCCAGGTGTTCTCTTCCGTTTCGTCCCATTAAGCTGAGGGCCTTTCATGTTTCCTGGAGGTGTCATGCACCGCCGTCCGCTGCTCTTTCTCCTGATGCTGCTGCTGCCCCTGTTTGCCCAGGCGAGCGGCTTCACACGCCTGGCCGAGATGGCCGATAAGGGCTTCCTGCTGGGGGCCGAGGCGCGTCTGCTGAGTAGCGGCGAGACACTGGGCGCCATTGAGCCCGAGCGGCAGCTGTCACCGGCCTCGGTCTCCAAGATCTATGTGGCGGCGGCGGCGCTGGAACGTTGGGGACCTCAGTACAGGTTCACCACCCGCTTGGTGAGTCTGGCCGAGCCCGATGTCGACGGGACGCTGCACGGCGACCTGGTGCTCGATGGCGGAGGCGACCCGATGCTGACCAGCGAGGACCTGTGGCGCCTCACCCAGCGACTGCACCAGGCCGGCGTGCGCCGGATCGAAGGGCGCCTGGTGGTCAGCCAGTGGCGCTATGGCCCGGTGGAGTGCATCACCACCGATCGCTGTCAGGCCCACTCCCGGGTGGCCAATGCCTACAGTGCACTGCTCTCCTCGGCCGGGGTGAACCACGGCAGCTGGTGCGTCAGCGTGGCGCCCGCCGCCGTGCCCGGCGAGCCTGCCCGCATCACCAACTGCGACAGTCAGTCGCCGATCGTCGGGATCGACAACCGCGTCGAGACCAAGCCCGACGACAGCGGCACTCGGCTCAATGCCGAGCGCGTGCTGCGCGACAGCGGCGACGTCATGGTGGTCAGCGGGCAGATCTCCACCAATGCCCGACCGCGCTCCATCTACCGGGCCAGTTCCGATCCGGCGCGCCAGAGTGCCGCCACCCTGCTGGCGATGCTGGAGCAGGCCGGTATCGGCGTGCGTGACGGTGTCGGCGTGGCTGCCTCCCAGCCGCCGGCCGAGGCCCGCACCCTGGCCTACGTGGAGAGCGAACCGCTGCAGGAGCTGCTGCTGCGGACCCTCAATCACTCCAACAACTTCATGGCCGACCAGCTGGCGCTGAATCTGGTGGAGCTTCCTCAAGCCGGCCTTGTGCAGGCCGGGGGGGCGCTGGAGGCCTTCGTGGCCGGCATTCCGGAACACGGCCCCGTGACACTGCGCAGCGGCAGCGGCCTGACCCCGGAGAATCGCACCTCGGCGGCGGGCATCACCGCCCTGCTGGAGAGCATGTATCGCCGTCCGGCGCTCTTTCCCAGCTTCGTCGCGTCCCTGCAGTCGCCGGCCAACGGCGTGATGCGTTTCCTGCGGCGTGGCTCGGCGACCTTCCAGCAACATGTCATGCTCAAGACCGGCACCCTCAATCAGCCTGTGGCGGTGCGCTCCGTGGGCGGCTATTTTCGTACCCGCAGCGGGCAGTGGGGCGTGTTCGCGGCGCTCGTCAACGGTACCTCTAACACTCCCTGGCTAAACTGGCAGCAGGTGCTCGACCCGCTGGCCGCCGACCTCGAGGCGATGATCGATGCCCACTGATACCATGGACCTTGCGACATGAAGCCAGGACACACCGGCTGGCAGCACCTGGTGCACTCCACTCGCTACTCTCTGAAGGGGCTCAGGGCGGCCTTTCGCAACGAAGCGGCCTTCCGCCAGGAGCTCGGGGTCTGTGTGGTCCTGCTGCCACTGGCCTGGTGGGTTGGCCAGGGGCCGGTGGAGTGGATCCTGCTGGCAGGCAGCTGCCTGCTGGTGTTGATCGTGGAACTGCTCAACAGTGCCATCGAGAATGTGGTGGACCGCATCGGCACCGAACGTCACGAGCTCTCGGGACGCGCCAAGGACATCGGATCGGCGGCCGTGATGCTCTCGCTGTTCTTCGCCGGCCTGACCTGGGGGTTATTGGTCTGGCAGAAATTCCTGTCCTAGCCCGGGTTATGGGGCGGGGCAGGCTTCGCTATGCTGGAGGCATTCGAGAACCGGATGCGAGATGCCCATGGCCCTGCCCGATGACTTCCTGCCGCTGGATGACATTCCCGAGCCCCTGAGGGCTCCCCTGGCACACGCCCATGATCGGCTGGCGAGCTCGCTGGAGCAGGCCGATAACCTGGCCGACATGAACGGCAACGACTCCCCCCTGGAGGACTGGCTGGCGCTGTCGGAGGAGCGGCGCGGTCAGCTGGCCAAGGTGCTGGCCGTCTCGACCTTCGCCGCCGAGACCCTGATGCGCTATCCGGAGTGGCTGTTGCATCTGGATGCCAGTGGCGAACTGGATGCGACGCCCCCAGCAGAGACCCTGCGCGACTGGCTCGATGAGCGGCTGGAGGCCGCCGAGGATGAAGAGACCCTGCATGGCGCCATCCGCCGCTTTCGTCGCGCGCGGATGCTGGGCATCGTCTGGCGTGACTTGACCCGTCCCCCGGGCATCGACATGTGGCAGACCAGTGGCGCCGTGTCGAAACTCGCCGAGACCTGTCTGGAGGGGGCTCTCGCCTGGTTGGAGGCCCATTTTGCCCCGCGCTGGGGTCGCCCCGCCCCGCGTCGTGACGGCAGCGACCAGCGGCTGGTCGTGCTGGGCATGGGCAAGCTCGGTGCCGGCGAACTGAACCTATCCTCCGATATCGACCTGATCTTCGGGTTTCCCGAGAAGGGGGAGACCGAGGGCGGGCGCAAGTCCCTGGAGCACCAGGAGTATTTCACCAAGATCGGCCAGAAGTTGATCACCGCCCTGGACGCGGTGACCGCCGACGGCTTTGCCTTCCGCGTCGACATGCGCCTGCGTCCGCTGGGCGATGGTGGCCCCCTGGTGGCCAACTTTTCCTCGCTGGCCAGCTACTACCAGGATCAGGGGCGCGAGTGGGAGCGCTACGCCATGCTCAAGGCCAGACCCATCGCCGGCGACCGGGACGCGGGTGCCGAGCTGTTGTCGAGCCTGCGTCCCTTCGTCTATCGCAAATACCTGGATTTTGGTGCCATCGAGTCGCTGCGTGAGCTCAAGTCGATGATCAACCGCGAGGTCCGTCGCAAGGGCATGCAGGGCAACATCAAGCTGGGCCCCGGCGGCATTCGCGAAGTGGAGTTCGTGGTTCAGGCCTTCCAGCTGATCCGCGGTGGCCGTGACACCGAACTGCAGGTCACCTCGCTGAAGACCGCGCTGGAGCGCCTGCCGGAGCTTGGCCTGCTGCCCCAGGAGGTGGTCGACGAGCTGATGCCCGACTACGTCTTCCTGCGCGATCTGGAGCATGTGCTGCAGGCACTGGAGGATCGCCAGACCCAGACCCTGCCCGAAGATGACTCCGACCGCGAGCGTGTGGCTCTGGCACTCGAGATGGAGGACTGGCCGGCGGTGATCGCACGGCTCGACGAGGTACGCGAGCGGGTGCGTCGGCATTTCGACGCGGTGATCGCCGAGCCCGAGGAGGAGGTGGACGAAGCCATCGACGCCGACCAGGCCTCCGGGTCCGTCGGCCTGGAGGAGTGGCGCGCGCTTTGGCACGGCGAGCTGGAGGACGACGAGGCCCGGGAGCTCATGGAGGAGGCCGGCCTTGACGAGCCGGATGCCGCCCTGCGCCGGCTGCGGACGTTGCGGCAGTCCCGCCAGGTGCAGGCCATGCAGCGCATCGGCTTCGATCGACTCGAGGCCCTGATGCCGCTGCTGCTCGATGCCGTGGTCGCCAGCGAGACACCGGATACCGCCCTGGAGCGCGTGTTGCCGCTGGTCGAGGCGGTGTTGCGGCGCACCGCCTACCTGGCACTGCTGCGCGAGAACCCGGATGCTCTGGGGCATCTGATGAAGCTGTGCAGTGCCAGCCCCTGGATCGCCTCCCAGCTTGCTCGTCATCCCATCCTGCTCGACGAATTGCTGAACCCGGATACCCTCTATACCCCGGCCGACAAGGGGCGCCTGGCCGACGAGCTGCGCCAAGCCCTGGGACGGCTCCCCGAGGATGACGAGGAGGCTCAGCTCGAGGCCCTGCGGGTCTTCAAGCATGCTCAGGTTCTGCATGTGGCGGCCTCCGACATCGTCGGCACCCGCCACCTGATGAAGGTCAGCGACTATCTCACCTACATCGCTGAGGTGGTCCTTGAAGAAGTGCTGGTCATGGCCTGGAAGCACCTGACCCGCAAGCATGGCTTTCCGGAGCGTCGCGATGAGGGGCGCTGTGGCAGCGAAGCCGAATTCCTGGTGGTCGGCTACGGCAAGCTGGGCGGCATCGAACTGGGCTACAGCTCCGACCTGGACCTGGTGTTCCTCCACGACGGCGCCAGCCAGGGGACCACCGACGGCAAGCGCCCCATCGACAACGCGGTCTTCTTCACCCGGCTGGGCCAGCGCATCATCCACCTGCTCACCGCGGTGACGCCGGCCGGCAGCCTCTACGAGGTAGACATGCGTCTGCGACCCTCGGGCAACTCGGGGCTACTGGTCTCGACGCTCCCCGCCTTCGCCGAGTACCAGCGCGATCAGGCCTGGACCTGGGAACACCAGGCTCTGGTGAGGGCCAGGGTGGTAGCCGGCCATCCACGCCTCGCCGAGCGCTTCGACGCGATTCGTGGCGAGATCCTCGGTCGCCAGCGGGACCTCGAGGCGCTGCGCAAGGAAGTGGTCAAGATGCGCCACAAGATGCGCGATCACCTGGGGAGCAAGGGCGAAAGCGATGACTTCGACCTCAAGCATGACCCAGGCGGAATGGTCGACATCGAGTTCCTCTGTCAGTTCGCGGTGCTTTCCATGGGACACGAGACTCCCGAGCTATTGGCGTACAGTGACAATATTCGTATTCTGGAGACACTCGAAGCGACCGAGCGCCTGCCAAGCCGGGATTGCCAGCGCCTGCGCGAGGCCTATCTCGCCTGTCGCACTGCCGCCCATCGGGCGGCGTTGACCGGCGAAGCCGGGCGCGGTCACAACGACGACTTCCGGGCGCATCGCGAGGCCGTCATCGAGCTCTGGCAACGCCTGCTCGAACCGGAAGATCACTGAGCGTGGGCTGGATCCCGCGGTTTTCCCGTTTTCACTATTGAGAAGATGAAAGGACGTAGATTATGTCGATGGCTGACCGAGACGGTCTCATCTGGTTCGACGGCGAACTGGTTCCCTGGCGCGATGCCAAGGTGCATGTATTGACTCATACCCTGCACTACGGCATGGGTTGCTTCGAGGGTGTGCGCGCCTACGCGACCGATCAGGGCGCGGCCATCTTCCGGCTCAAGGAGCATACCGACCGTCTGTTCGATTCGGCCAAGATCCTCGGCATGCACATGCCCTTCACCAGGGAGCAGGTCAACGAGGCTTGCCGCGCTGCAGTGCGCGAGAACGGCCTCGACGAGGCCTACCTGCGACCCATGGTGTTCTTCGGCAGCGAAGGAATGGGCCTGCGCGCCGACAACCTCAAGACTCACGCGATCGTGGCCGCCTGGGAATGGCCCTCCTACATGTCGCCCGAAGCCCGCGAGCTCGGCATCAAGGTGCAGACCTCCTCCTTCACTCGGCACCATGTCAATATCGCCATGACCCGTGCCAAGGCCAACGGTCAGTACATCAATTCGATGATGGCCCTGGCCGAGGCCCAACGAGGCGGCTATGACGAGGCGCTGCTGCTCGATCCCCAGGGCTATGCTGCCGAGGGCTCCGGCGAAAACCTCTTCATGGTCAAGAACGGTATCATCTACACGCCGATGCTGACCTCCTGCCTCAACGGCATCACCCGCAACACCGTGCTGCACATGGCCGAACATCTGGGCTTCGAGCTGCGTGAGAAGTTGATCACCCGCGACGAGATCTACATCGCCGACGAGGCCTTCTTCACCGGCACCGCCGCCGAGGTCCTGCCGATCCGCGAGCTTGACGGCCGCACTATCGGTGAGGGCCGCCGTGGCCCGATCACCGAGAAGATCCAGTCGCTCTATTTCGATGTGGTGCGCGGCAAGCAGGCCATCGATGCCAGCTGGTTGACTCCGGTGGCCTGACGTCTGTGGGCAGCCCCTGGGTTCCAGCAATGCCGGGGCCATCACGATCGACGCCCCGCCTGGCGATGCCAGCGGGGCGTCAGTGTGCTGTCGAACCCTCCGGATAGACAATGCAGGAGACTGACAGATGAGTCAGCGCAAGGTGCTGGTACTCCACGGACCCAACCTCAATCTGCTGGGCACCCGGCAGCCCGAGCTCTATGGCCATGAGACACTGGAGGACATCAACAACGCCCTCTATGAGCAGGCGGCGCTGGGGGGCTGGGCGATCACCTGCCGACAGAGCAACCATGAGGGCGAACTTATCGAGCTCATCCAGGCGGCTCGACTAGATGGCACCGCGGCGATCATCATCAACCCTGCTGCCTACACTCACACCTCTGTTGCTATTCTGGATGCCTTGAACGCCTTCGATGGCAGGGTGATCGAGGTGCATCTTTCCAACGTGCACAAGCGGGAGCGCTTCCGTCACCACTCCTATGTCTCGTTGCGGGCCGACGGGGTGATAGCGGGTCTGGGGAGTCGCGGCTATGTCAGCGCCCTGGAGACGGTAATGGCGGACGGCGAGGGGTCAGCCTCCTGACAACCCGCCGAACTGCGGTTGACGCGACACGGCAGTCCGGTGCGAGGCGCGGTGACGCCAGCACCGAGCAGCAGGAATATCGGCAGCATGATCGCCGTTATCCCAGGCACTTTGCCGTCCTTGGAAGGCAGCTGGGGTCAGCTGAGGTCGGCACGGATCTGTCGGGCCTTCCCCTGCAGCATCGGCAGGTACTGGCGCATCAGCGTGTCGAAGTCAACCCGAGCGGCATTGGTGCTGATATTGATCGCGCCCAGCAGCCGGCCGTTGGCATCGTAGGCCGGCACGACCACCGAGCGGAACCCGGAGTCCAGTTTCTGATCGGCGATGGCGTAGCCTTGGTGACGTACTTCCAGGATGGACTGGCCCGCCGCCGAGATGCTGAACCATGACATCAAGCCCGAGATCGAGGCCTTCGACCTGTCGCATATCCACCAGGCGGTGAACCTGATGAAGCAGGGCAAGATAAAGGCGCCGCTGTACGTCCAGTTCGTGATGGGCGTGAAGAACGCCATGCCGGCCGACAAGCCGACCTTCGACTTCTACATCGAGACCCTCGAACGCCTGGCGCCGGGTTCCCAGTGGTGCGGGGCCGGGGTCGGTGCCAACCAGTACCTGCTCAACGAATGGTCCATCGCCGCAGGTGGCCACACCCGTACCGGCCTCGAGGACAACGTCCGCTGGGACAAGGAGCGCCTGGCCCCCTCGAATGCCGCCTTGGTCGAGCGTGTGGCGTCGCTTTGCGAGAAGTACGAGCGCCCGGTGGCTACCTGGCAACAGGCTCGCCAGTTCCTGGGGCTCGAGGCTGTCTGACGACTTGCCATCGAGTCCATTCCGGGGGCCACTGACGGGCGGTCCGCATGGCCCATGTGCGTCCGCGAGTTGCGCTGGGGATTAACCCCAGCGTCTGGCGGGCGCGTCAAAATCTCCAATCGGCAGCCCACCGTTTCAACGCCCGGGCCTTCAAGCACACCTCGTTGACCGCCGCTGACGCATCACCGCTCAGGGTGTTGTCGCGGTCAGCCGCTCCAGGTAAGGCTGCAAGGAGGCACGGGAAAGCTCGCCGAAGTGGGTGTCTACCAGTTGTCCCTGGGCGTCGTAGAACAGGGTGGTAGGCATTGCCTGGGCGCCGGTGGCCTCTCCGAGTGACAGAGTGTCATCCAGCCAGACGTTGCGCAGATCGTGCAGGTCTTCCTCCTCCAGGAAGCGTCTTACTTGCGGCTGGCTCTCGCCCTGGTTGACGAAGACCAGGCTGATATCGTCATGCTGTTGCTGGGCTTGCTGCAGCACCGGCATCTCGCGCCGACACGGTGGACACCAACTGGCCCACAGATTGACCACCAGGGGCTGCTTGTGGGTCTCCAGCAGCGTGGGCAGCGAGTCGGGTTCGCCCGCTAACGTGGTCAACTGCACCTCGGGGAGCGGGCGGCTGGTGGAGTCCATCATCATCAGGCTGCCGGTCAACCCGCCCCATACGAGCCCTCCGGCCAGCACGGCACTGGCCAGTGGAATGCGCCTGGCGGGTTCCCGCCATTGGCGCCAGAGCAGATACAGTGCGGCGGCCATCACACCGCCCAGGGGAGCGAAGCCGCCATCGCGGATGTCCAGCATCGCCAGGAGGCCCGAGTAGCTGTCGTGGTAACGGGCCAGGAACAGCAGTCGCGCGCCGACAAGGCCCATCAACAAGGCCGTGATCAAGCTGTCGCCCACCGCCACGCGCCGGCGTGCGCCGGTCAGCGCGCCCACCAGCAGGGCGGCCAGGGCAGCGAGGACAATCAGCCAGCGCCCTACGCTCAAACCGATGGGACCGATGGCCAGGCTCTGATCCAGCAGGCTCATGTGCTGCCTCCCGGGCGCTGGGCTCGCTGCAGCCGCTCGAGGAAAGCGTCGGCACCGATCTCTCCGACGATGCGCTGGGCGCGGCGCTCCTCGCCATCGGGGCCGATCAACAGCAGGGTGGGCGGACCGATGATGCCGAACTCTCCCATCAGTGCCTGGTCGGCAGCGTCGTTGTCGGTCACATCCGGGCGCAGCAGCTGGAATTCGGCCAGGGCGTCCTGCACGCGGTCAGCGCCGAAGACCTCGTCTTCGATGACCTTGCACGACACGCACCAATCGGCATAGACATCGACCAGCGTCCAACGTCCGGCCCTGCCGGCGCTCGCGACCCGCCGCTCCAGCTCGGCCAGGTCGTCGGGCTGCGAGAAGCGTGCCATGAACTCTTCCGACGGTGCCGACTCGGTGTCGGCGGCCTGCAGGAAGCTCAGCGGACGCAGCGGGTCGGCCGCGCCGCCGGCACTGCCAATGATCAGCAGTACCCCCCAAAGGCCCAGGATCAGTCCGCCACTGCGCGCAATCAGCTGCCCCGGGCTGGGTGACTCCGCCCGAAAGAGCTGATGCAGCGCCAGTGCTGCACCGAGCAGCCAGGCACCCCACAGGCCGAGGGTGAGGGTATCGTCGAGGATGCGGTCCAGGAAATAGATCGCCATGCCCAGCAGAACGAAACCGAACACGGCCTTGACGCGATTCATCCATGGCCCGGGACGCGGCAGCAGTCTGGCGCCGAGTGCACCGACAAGCAGCAGCGGCGTGCCCATGCCAAGGCCCAGCGCCAGCAGGGCGGCGCCGCCCAGCAGCGCATCACCGCTCTCGCCGATATAGAGCAGGGCGCCCGCCAGCGGTGCGGTCATGCAGGGGCCGACCAGCAGTGCCGAGAGCACCCCCATGACGGCGGCGCCGCCCAGGGTGCCACCGCGCTGCTTCTGCTGCAGGTTGTCCAGGCGTTGGCGCAGGCCACTGGGTAGCTGCAGCTCGAACAGGCCGAACATGGCCAGGGCGAATACCACGAACAGCGTGGCGAAGGTGCCGAGAACCCAGGGGGTCTGCAGCATGGCTTGCAGGTTGGCGCCGGCCAGCGCCGCCGCCACGCCGAGCAGAGCATAGGTCAGTGCCATGGGCACCACGAAGACCAGCGACAGCAGCAGCCCGCGGCGCGCCCCGACGTTGCTGCCCACCACCAGGCTCGAGAGTATCGGTACCATGGGTAGCACGCAGGGGGTGAAGACCAGCAGCAACCCCATACCGAAGAAGGCGGCCAGCGTCCAGCCGTTGGCGGCTTGGCCGAGGCGGGCGGCCAGGGCCTGATCCTCGCCCAGGGCGGAGGCCTGAACGTCGGACTCTCGGGTACCAGTCGAGTCGGCGTCGGTATCAGGTTCGCTCCGGGCCCCGGTTCCGGCACCGCCATTGGCATCGGTGCTGCCAGGGGGGAGCACCGCCATGTCGGCCAGCCGAAGATCGGCGAGCTGCGGAGCGTAGCACAGCCCGTTCTCGGCACAGCCCTGCCAGGTCAGCGCGAGAGACTCGGCCTCGCCCGGCATGGCGGCGACGTCGAGTTCGTTGTAATAGACCTCGGATTCGCCGAAGTACTCATCGGTAATGGTATCGCCTTCGGGAAGGTCCAGGGGGACCTCACCCTCGGGGCTCTCGACGCTCAGGCGTTTGCGGTAAAGGTAGTAGCCGGGGGCGATCTCCCAGCGCAGTTGCACCTGGCCGTCGTGTTCGGTGGCGGAAAGCTGGAAGGCCTGGTCGGCCGGCAGAAAATCCTCGTCCGAGGAGAAGAGCCCCTGGGCGTTGGCAGGCGCGGCCCAGGCCAGTAGCAGGAGGATGGCCAGTGCCGTCCATGAGAGGGCAGGCGCCGCGCCACTGAGTCGCCGTGGGTAACGGCTGATGGCGGTATGCGTTCGCATCGAGGAGGGCTCCGTTCATCGTATAGTTGCCCAGTCTGCCGAACGAGAATTAGTCCAGCATTACTCCCTCGATGTTTTTCAATCGGCGTGCCATCTTGCCGCACGTTACCCAAACGTTGCGTCACGCCTAGGACAGGCATAGGAGGAAATCCCGGGGAGAGAAGCCGGTCAGCCGCTTGGACGAAGCGGGTGAAGTAGGCCGGCTCCGTCAAGCCCGGACTATTGGCCACTTCTCCGATGGCCATGATGGTGTAGGTCAGCTGGCGTTTGGCCTCGAGCAGCAGGGGCTCATGGAGAGGCTGCAGGGCACTCCGGCTCGTCAGCAACACCACGAGCCCCGGGCAAGATGGCTCGGGGCTTGTCGTGGAAACTCACAAGTGCCGGGAGCCTTTTCGGTCAGGAACGGTCGGAGTCCCTTCGCGCCTCGTCCTTCACTTCATAGTCGCCTTCCAGCACCTGCTGCTCATGGTCGCCGGTTTTGCGCCCCGCATGATAGCGGGTCTCGCGGTAGTGGACAGAGCCGTCCACGTCTGCGGCCTGGTCGGCGCGCATCTGCTCCATGCGCTTTTTCATGCGATGGCGCAGAAAGGGCATCATCGCCCAGCCGATGAGCAGGAAGAACAGTCCCAGCACCATGGCGACAATCATCATGACGCCGAAAAGCAGCCAGGTGAGCAGCAGCTTCAGGCCACTCAAGGGGCCGCTGGGGCGGGTCTGGCGGGCACGCGCCTGCCACTCCTGGGCGGCTCGCCAGGCAGCGTTCTGGTGCGCGTCGCGGCGCGGATCATGGGGGTCGGGCATGAAGGACTCCAGTGTCTTGGAAGGGGCAACGGCTCGGCCGGCCCCGTGAATGACTGCCCTTTGGAAAGCACGAGAAGCGCTTCGTTCCGAGGAGGGGTCAGGAGGCGATCAGGCGCCACAGTGCGGCGGTCAGGATTCCGGCGGTAATGGCCGGCAGCGGCTTGCGCAGTGCCAGCATCACCCCCGCCGTCGCGACCAGGGCCATCCGGGCCCCACCGTCGCCATGCATGGCCATGGGGGTGATGACCGCCACCAGTACCGAGCCGGCCATGGCGTTGATGAAGCGCTCGACCCGCGGGCCGATGGGCACCCGGGCCATCACGAAGACCCCGCCAGCGCGGGTCAGGTAGGTGACCAGCGCCATGATCACGATGGCCAGCAGCACTCCGCCCTGGGTGGCTTCCAGCGTCATGAATGGCCCTCCTGGCGTGGCTTCGGAGGTAGCAGCAGGCCCACCACGCCGCCCGCCAGAGCACCCACGATGACATGGGCATGGGGTGGCAGCCAGGCCATCGCCGCCAGGGCCGCCAGGGCCGCGGCGCCCCAGGGCAGCAGCACACCGAGGTCGCGCTTGTCACCCACCAGCATGGCCAGCAGGAAGCAGCCCATGATGGCATCCAGCCCAAAGCGTTCGGGCTCGCTGATGCCGCTGCCGAAGGCCACGCCGAGGCCGGTGCCGATCATCCAGGTGGTCCACAGCGCCAGGCCGCCGCCGACCAGGATGCCCAGACGGGATGCCGTGGTTCCTCCGGTCATGGCCATGGCCCAGTTGGCATCGCTGAGCAGCAGCAGGCTGGCATAGCGGCGCCCGCCGGGCAGGTCTTTCAGGTGCGGATAGAAGGCGGCGCCCATCAGCAGGTGACGGGCGTTTATCGCCAGGGTAATGGCCACCAGTGGCAGCAGCGGGATGGTGTCGCCCCACAGTTCCAGGGTCGCGAACTGGGCGGCTCCCGCGAACACCAGGCCGCTCATCAGCAGGGTCTGGGCGGCAGAGAGCCCCTGCTGCAGGGCTGCCACGCCGAAGGCCAGTCCGAAGACGATCACGAACAGCGACAGCGGCGCCATGCGTCGGAAACCCTCGGCAAGATGGCCAAGAGTCGGTCCTGAATCACGATCGCCGGTCATGAGCGCCATATCTCGTTAACGATCTCGTAGCTTCTCAGCCGGTCCTCGGGGGCATAGACGTCGGTGTTGAGCATCAGCTCGTCGGCGCCGGTCAGCGCCAGAAAGCGCTCCAGGCCCTCTCGCACGGTCTCGGGGCCGCCGATCACCGCGGCCCCCAGGAACTGCTCCACCTGGGCCTGTTCCCGTGGTGACCAATCCAGCGCTTCCACCGGTGGCAGGGCCTTGGTGCGCTGGCCGCGGATCATGCCCAGGAACTTGCGGCGGGCCGTGGAGGCGAGGTAGTCCGCCTGGAGGTCGTTCTCGGCGGCGATTACCGGCAGACCGACCATGGCATGGGGTGCCGCGAGGACCGCCGAGGGCCGGAAGTTGTCGCGATAGAGCTTGAGCGCCTCGAACAGCTGGGCCGGGGCGAACTGGGCGGCGAAGGCGAAGGGCAGCCCCTCCCGGGCCGCCAGGCGGGCGCTGAAGTCGCTGGAGCCGAGCAGCCAGAGCGGCACCTTCGTGCCCTGGCCGGGCACCGCCCGCACCCGTTGACCCGGCCGCGCGTCGTCGAGATAACCCTGGAGCTCGGCCAGTCGCTGGGGAAAGTCATCGACGCCGGCATGGGGGTCACGACGCATGGCCGCCATGGTGGGGCCGTCGGAACCCGGCGCGCGACCCAGGCCAAGGTCGATGCGTCCGGGATAGAGCGTCTCCAGGGTGCCGAACTGCTCGGCCACCACCAGCGGCGCGTGGTTGGGCAGCATGATGCCGCCGCTGCCCACCCGGATCCGCTCGGTGGCGCCGGCGATATGTCCGATCAACACTGCGGTGGCGGCGCTGGCGATGCCCTCGATGCTGTGGTGCTCCGCCAGCCAGTAGCGCGTGAAGCCGAGCCGCTCGGTGAGCCGGGCCAGTGCCACGCTCTCGCCAAAGGTGTCGGCGATGGTACCGCCTTCGCGGATCGGGGCCAGGTCGAGCACGGACAGGGGCGTGTCGGCGAGTCGGGACATATCGTGGGGAGCTCCGGAAAACAATTAGCCTGCTGAGTTTCTACGCCTGCTTCGTGGGGGCGTCAATGGCCTGCCTTCGCGGCCGTTTTCACGGCTCTGTTATCATCCTCGCCGATCAACTACTCGGAGCAAGGAGTCATCGATGGCCAGTCATGGTGGAAAGCGGGTCTTTCTCGTCTCTCTGGGGATCACGCTGGCCGTCGTTATCGCTGGGGCCGCCTTGCCGGAAGCGATTGGCGGTTTTGCGGAGTTAGCCCTTGATGGAACCACCCGTCTCTTTGGCTGGTTCTACCTCTTCTCCTTGTTCAGCGGTGTGGTCTTGCTGGGCTGGTTGGCCCTGAGTCGCTACGGCAAGATTCGCCTGGGCCCTCAGGACAGTCGGCCGGACTACGGCTTCTTTTCGTGGATCAGCATGCTCCTGGCCGCGGGGTTTGGCGTGGGGCTGGTGTTCTACGGCATGGCCGAGCCCATGACCCACTACATCGATCCGCCTTACGGTGACGTGCCCGCCGAAAGTGTCGCGGCGGCACGCCATGCGATCCAGTACAGCTACTTCAACTGGGGCATCCACCAGTGGGCGGCCTTCTCATTGGTGGGCCTGATCATTGCCTACTTCCAGTTCCGCAAGGGACAGGCCGGCCTGGTGTCGTCAGTGCTCTCATCGGTTACACCCCAGGCGTCGCGGCTTCGCCCCTTTATCGGCTGGCTGGATGTCTTCGCGGTGGTGGCCACGGTGATGGGGGTGGCCACTTCCCTGGGGCTGGGCGTGCTGCAGATGAACGGTGGGCTCAACGCCGTATTCGGCCTGCCCGAGAACACCCTGTGGCAGTTCATTATTCTGTTCGTGCTGTTTCTGGCCTACATGGCCTCGACCTGGGTCGGTCTGGACAGGGGGATTCGGCGTCTCTCCAATCTCAACATGATTCTCTGCATCGGCCTGATGCTCTACGTGCTGGTCACCGGTCCCACCGTGGCGATCCTTGAAACCATCGTTCTCGGGTTCGGCGACTATCTGCAGAACTTTATCGGCATGAGCCTGCGCACCACCCCCTACAGCAACGATGCCTGGGCCCAGGAGTGGACCCTGTTCTACTGGGCCTGGGCCATTGCCTGGTCGCCTTTCGTCGGTACCTTCGTGGCGCGGGTCTCGCGCGGGCGCACCATCAAGGAGTACGTGGTGGGCGTGCTGCTGGTGCCGCCACTGCTGGCCTGCCTGTGGATCGGTGTGTTCGGCGGCGCCGCCATCAACATGGAACTCGGTGCCGACGTGGGTCTGGCCGCCGCCACCCAGGACAACATCACCGTGGCGCTGTTCGAGATGTTCGAGCTGATGCCCTTCACCGGGGCGTTGTCGGTGGTGGCGATGCTGCTGATCTTCATCTTCCTGGTCACCTCCGCGGACTCCGCCTCCTACATCGTGGCGCAAATGACCGATGCCGGCTCCATCAACCCGCCGCTCTTCAAGCGGGTGGCATGGGGTGCGCTGATCGCCGCCATCTGCCTGACGCTGATCGCCGCCGGCGGCCTGACCGGGCTGCAGTCGGCGTCGGTACTAGCGGCGCTGCCCTTCTCCCTGGTGCTTTACGGCATGGCGGCCGCGCTGATCCGCACGCTTCAGCGCGATTATCGTTCCCTGCTGACCCAGCTCTATCGCCGTCATGGCGAGATGCCGGTGGGGGCGGATGCCTTCGAGGCCGAGTCCCTGGGCGAAGAGGAGCGCCTGCGCCGTGCGCCCGGCGAGATCAAGCGGCGCGGCAACGGCTGAACCGGCCATCGGTGGCGATCGCGCCGATGGCGGTGGCCAGCCGCCGCGGCAAGCCGTAAGCTCAGGGAACAATGGTGAAAACGGACTTCGACCATGACCCTCATCCGCGCCGACCGTGGCGCATCTCGTCGCGGTGCCACCCGTCGACGGCGGCGCCGTCTCGACTGGGCCCGCTTCGATCGCTGGCTCGACCGTGTGGTGGTTGTGGCGGTGACCATCGCCGTGCTGGTAGGCATCGTGGCGCTGGTCCTCACCCTGCTTTTCTAGCAGTGCTTTTTTGACGGATAAAGGATGGTCAGCCCCATGCTGGGATTCCTGCAGGGATTTTCCTATGGTCTCTTCATGACCTGCCTGCCGTGGCTGCTGGTGGGTCTCGCCAAGCCGCGCCTGGCGGTGCCGGTCGAGCCACCCGGTCGCCTGCAGGTCATCCTGCGCTACGCCCTGGTGGTGCCTTTCATCAGCATGCTGCTGTGGCTGACCTCGCTGTGGGGCGGCTTCGGGCCCACCCTGATGGGCTGGCTCGCGGGGCTGGTGGCGATTCCGGCGACGCTGCCGCTGGAGCGTCGGCTGCGTGGCTGGCTCGCTCGGCGGCGTGAGAAGCGCCGGCAGGCGGCGCTGGCGGCTGAGGCCGCGCGACGCCGCACGCAGCAGCAGCGCGACGCCCACGAAGCCGATCTGACGGAGCTGGACCCGGCAAGGCCTCCGGCGGATGCCGACGATCTTGTGCTGGCCCTGTGCCGGGTCAAGCAGGGATTGATCGACGCCCAGCGCCCCGATCTGGCGGTCCAGGCCGACCGCGTCTACAGTCGCTATCGGCACGTGCTGGGCGTACTGGGCAGCCGCTTCGACAGCGGCGAGCTGGCCTTCGCCCGCGCCCGTGGGCTGGTGGTCGAGGTCTGTCGCGGCGTGGTGGATACTCTTGACGCCATGGCCTCCCAGGCCCGAGGGGTGGCCAACGTGGACGGTGACTTCGTGCGGCGTCGGCTGAGTCGCGAGGGCCGGGAGCTGGGCACGGAGGAGCGTGTCGCGCTGGTGCGGCGGCTGGAGCTGCTCGAGGAGACCGAGAAGGGGCTGCGTGAGCTGGCGGCGCGCAACGAGTCGGCGCTGACCGTCCTCGACGACACGGCCGTCTCCATGGCACGCATCGAGACCGGGCGCCCTCAGGCCTCGGTCACCACCGAGCAGGCGCTGGAGGAACTGCGCCGCTTCGTCTCCCGTGCCGATCGCTACGGACGCGGAAAGTCCTGAGCCCGGCCCTTTACACGTCGTATACGATCCTTCGCGAGGTGCCCATGACCCAGCAATCCGAACATGATTCTCAGCTGTCGCTGCCCCCGGTGGAGGAGATCTCCCGCCAACTGGGCGGAGAGGTGTCGGATGGCGACTTGGACGACGCGCCGCTGGCGGCTCAGGCCGATATCTTCGTCGACGAGCTGGTTGCCGGCGGCGATGCAGACGCCCTGGCGCGCCAGCGACGCGCCATCGACGAGCTCGGACTGGAGCTGCAGCAGCAGGCCGCCCACCAGAGCGCCATGCTGCAGACCCCGCTGCGCCAGCTGGCCCACCAGGGGGATGAGGGCGGCCCGGTGGCCAAGGCCCTGGTCGACCTGCGCGGCCGTATGCAGGAGCTGGACCCGTCTCGACATCGGCTGTCACCGGGTCCGCTGGATCGCCTGCTGGCGCGTCTCCCGGGTGCCGGCAGTCGCCTGCAGCGCTACTTCCAGAAGTTCGAGACGGCCCAGCAGGCGCTGGATGCGATCATTGCCGACCTGGAATCGGGGCGTGACATGCTGCATCGCGACAACCTCACCCTGAGTGATGATCAGCAGTCCCTGCGCGAAAGCCTCGTCCAGTTGGATCGCCAGGTCGCTCTGGGCCGGCTGGTCGACGAACGGCTGCAGGCCGCCATCGCCCGCTGCAGCCAGGAAGACCCCCAGCGGCGCTTCCTCGAGGAGGAACTGCTGTTCCCGTTGCGCCAGCGCATCGTCGACCTGCAGCAGCAGCTGGCGGTGAGCCAGCAGGGCGTGCTGGCGCTGGAGGTGATCATTCGCAACAACCGCGAGCTGATGCGTGGCGTCGATCGCGCCATCAACGTGACCGTCTCGGCGCTCACGGTGGCGGTCACGGTCGCCCTGGCCATCGCCAACCAGCGGCTGGTGCTGGATCGCGTCGAGGCGCTCAACACCACGACCTCGGAGATGATCGGGGGAACCGCACGAGCGCTCCGCCAGCAGGGGGTGGACATCCAGCAGCGGGCCTCGTCGGCAATGCTCGACATGCAGGCCCTCGAGGAGGCCTTCGGCGACGTGATGGGGGCCATTGATGACCTGTCCCGCTATCGCCGCGAGGCATTGCCCAGGCTGGACGACCAGATCGACCGGCTGGCGGCCCTGGCGGGCCAGGGCAGCCAGGCCATCGACCGCCTGCAGCGCGGCCGTGAAGGGCAGGACACCGCCGAACGCGGCTGACATGGCCGATCCTTCAACGCGCGACTGGGCTATGCTGCTTGAATGCGCCGGTTTAGGCGCGCCACAAGGGGCAGGACGATGGACGAGGTCAAGAATATCTTCGTGGTGGGGCTCAACGACTTCAACCGCCAGCGCCTCGAGACGCTGCACGGGGCCGGGCAGTGGCGGTTCCACGGGGTGATCGCCCCGGAGGCAGTCTACGATACCGAGGAGTTCGACATCGACGCCATGCTGGCGGAGGCCACGGCACAGCTCGAGGCCTTCGACGAGCCCATCGATGCCATTGTCGGCTACATGGACTTTCCTGTCTCGACCATGCTGCCGATCCTCTGCGAACGCTTCGGTGTCCGCAGCACCTCGCTTTCGAGCCTGCTGAAGTGCGAGCACAAGTACTGGAGCCGCCGGGTCCAGCGCGAGGTGATTCCCGACCATATTCCGGGCTTCACCGCCTTCGATCCCTTCGATGACGAGGCGATGACGCGCATCGGCGAGGCAGGCCTCTACTTCCCCTTCTTCGTCAAGCCGATCAAGTCGTCCGGTTCGCGGCTGGGCTTTCGCATCGAGACGCCCGAGGACTTCTATCACGCTATCGAGCAGCTTCGCGAATCGATTGGCACCATCGCCGACCCCTTCAATACAGTGCTGGAGCAGGCACAGCTGCCCCCGGAAATCGCCGCCGTGGACGGCCATTTCTGCATGGCCGAGGAGATCATCGGCGGCTGGCAGTGCACCGTGGAGGGCTATGTCTCCGAGGGGAAGGTGGTCAGCTACGGCATCGTCGATTCGCTGCGCTATCCGCATGTGCTGAGCTTCTTTCACTACCGGTATCCTTCCGGGCTGCCCGAGGATATCCAGACCACCATGGTCGAGCTCACCGACCGCATCATGACCCACATCGGTTACGACAACGCCGCCTTCAACGTCGAGTATTTCTGGGACGAGGTGCAGGGACGTATCTGGCTGCTGGAGATCAATACTCGCATCTCCCAGTCGCATTGCGACCTCTTCGAGAAGGTCGATGGGGTCAGCAACCAGCAGGTCACCATCGACCTGGGGCTGGGTCAGCGTCCCGACATGCCCCATCGCGAGGGCGAGTTTCCCATGGCGGCCAAGTTCTTCCACAGGGTATTCTTTACCGATGCGTTGGTGACACGAGTCCCCACGCCGGAGGAGATCGCCACTCTCGAGGTCGACTTCCCCGGTTGCCAGATCGCTGTACAGGTGGAGGAAGGGCAGCGGCTCTCTTCCTTGCCCGAGCAGGACGCCTACAGTTTTGCGCTGGCTCATATCTATCTTGGCGCGTCATCGGCCGAGCAACTGCTCGCCGACTACGACCGGCTGGTGGCGCGACTGGCGTTCGAGTTCGACGACATCCAGGGCTGACGTTTCCGGGGCGGCACGGCAAGACCACAAGGAAGGAGACACACAGGCCCATGCGTATCGTTACCGATTTTCCTCGCCGCGTCATGGAGGAGGAGACCTGGATCCCGCTACCCGACGGCAGTCGGCTGGCGGCGCGTATCTGGCGGCCGGTGGATGCCGAGATTCATCCCGTACCGGCGATCCTCGAGTACCTGCCCTACCGCAAGCGCGACCTCACCGCCGAGCGTGACGTCCAGATGCATCCGTATTGGGCAGGCCATGGCTATGCCGGGGTGCGGGTCGACATACGCGGCACCGGCGAGTCGGACGGTGTGCTCACCGACGAGTACCTGCCCAGCGAGCTCGAGGATGGGTTGGCGGTCCTCGCCTGGCTGGAGGCCCAGCCCTGGTGCACCGGCGATGTCGGCATGATCGGCATCTCCTGGGGCGGCTTCAACGGCCTGCAGATCGCCGCCCTGCGCCCACCGCAGCTCAAGGCGGTGATCACGCTATGCTTCACCGATGACCGCTACGCCGACGACATCCACCACATGGGCGGCTGCCTGCTGGCCGACAACCTCTCCTGGGCCTCGACCATGTTCGACGGCAACGCCTGCCCGCCCGACCCCGAACTGGTAGGGGAGCGCTGGCGAGAGATGTGGCTCGAGCGCCTGGAGGGCAGCGGCATGTGGCTCGGCCAGTGGCTCGAACATCAGCGCCGCGATGCCTACTGGAAGCATGGTTCGGTGTGCGAGGATTATTCGCGGATCCAGTGTCCGGTGTATGCCGTCAGCGGCTGGGCCGATGGTTACTGCAATGCCGTCTTCCGGGTGCTGGAGGGACTTTCGGTGCCGCGCAAGGGGCTGGTCGGCCCCTGGGCCCACAAGTATCCACACCTGGGCGTGCCGGGGCCGGCTATCGGCTTCCTGCAGGAGTCGCTGCGCTGGTGGGACCAGTGGCTCAAGGGCATCGAGACCGGGATCATGGACGAGCCCATGCTGCGGGTCTGGATGCAGGAGTCTGTGCCTCCCTCGGCGCGTTACGATGAGCGCCCCGGGCGCTGGATCGCCGAGCCGGCGTGGCCGTCGCCGAATATCCTGCCAAGCTCGTTCCGGCTCACCGAGGGCCATGGCCTGTTGCCCGAAGCCGATGGAGAGGATAACGACAGCACCCTCGACATTCGCTCCCCGCTCTCGGTGGGGCTCTATGCCGGCAAGTGGTGCTCCTACAATGCCCCCCCGGATCTTCCCCACGACCAGCGCGACGAGGATGGCGGCTCGCTGATCTTCCAGACGCCCCGCCTCGATGCGCCGGTGGAGATCTGTGGCTCGCCCCTGGTCGAGCTCGAACTCGCCGCCGACCAGCCGGTGGCCATGGTGGCGTTGCGTCTGTCCGACATCGGCGAGGACGACAAGGCCACTCGCGTCTCCTACGGTCTTCTCAACCTCACCCATCGTGACAGCGACGAGCACCCCGAGCCACTGGTACCGGGTCAGCGCTACCGGGTACGCATTCCCCTCAAGCATATCGCCCAGCAGTTCGCCGAGGGGCATGCCATCCGGCTGGCGCTTTCCACCAGCTACTGGCCACTGGCCTGGCCGGCCCCGCGGCCAGCCAGACTCACCATCCATCCGAGTCGCTGTCGGCTCATCCTGCCGATGCGGGCGCCGCGACCCGCCGAGGAAGTCGCACTGCCGGCCTTTGGCGAGCCGGAGGGAGCGCCTCCGCTGGCCAAGACGCTGCTTCAGCCGACCCAGGAGACCTGGCAGGTGATTCGCGATCTGGCTCAGGATCGCACCACCCTGGAAGTGATCAATGACGAGGGGCGCTACCGGATCGACGATATCGACCTCGAGATCGCCGCCCGGGTCACCGAGCGTTACCAATATTCCTACGGCAGCTACGATAGCGTCAGCGGCTGGACGGAGTGGCAGCGCAGCTTCAAGCGCGGCGACTGGGAGGTCAGTACCCTGACCCGCACCCAGCTGACCAGCGACCCGGACAATTTCCGTGTCCGCGCCACCCTGGACGCCTGGGAGGGGGAAACCCGGATCTACGCGCAGACCTGGGATGAGACCATCCCGCGCGACCTCGTCTAGGTCGTCTGGAAAGGGAGGGGCTGCTATGGTGATGTCCTTGTTTTCACAGGGATGTCCCGCATGAGTCTGATTCCCGCTGCCGTGCCGACGACACCCCGCGCTTCGCGCAAGGAGATCGTCGGCTGGGCGATGTTCGACTTCGCCAACCAGGCCTACACCCTGCTGATCATCACCGTGGTGTTCGGTGAGCTCTTCACCACGGTAATCGTCGGCGAGCGTGGCGACAGCTACCGGCTGGCCAACTTCCTGTGGAGCCTGGCGCTGGCGGTGAGCTATCTGCTGGTGGTGATCACGGGCCCGCTGTGCGGGGCGGTCATGGATTACCAGGCGTCCAAGAAACGTTTCCTGTTCGTCAGCTACCTGGCCACCGTGGCGGCCACTGCCATGCTCTATTTTGTGGCGCCGGGCTATGTGGTGTTGGGTCTCCTGCTGATCACGGTCTCCAACTACGCCTACTCCATGGGCGAGTCCTTCATTGCTGCCTTCCTGCCTGACCTGGGTCCACCCGAAGACATGGGCAAGATCTCCGGCTTCGGCTGGGCGCTGGGCTATGTGGGTGGGCTCTTCGCCGCGGGCTTCACCCTGGTGGTGCTGGGCGAGGCCACGGCGGAGAACTTCGAGCGAATCCGCTGGGTAGGACCCTTCGCGGCCGGGTTCTTCCTGGTCACCGCCATCCCCACCTTCCTGTGGGTGAAAGAGCGCGGCACGCCTCAGCCGCCCGGCAAGCCCTACCGCGATATTGCCCTGGAGCGCGTCTCGACGACCCTGCACGAGTTGCGCCGCTTCCGTGACCTGGGCATCTTCCTGGTCTCGCTGCTGTTTTCCATGGCCGGCGTCTACATCATCATCGCCTTCGCCTTCATCTATGGCGCCCAGGTGATCGGCTGGGACGAATCGGTGCGCAACATCATGTTCATCATCGTGCAGATCACCGCGGCGGTGGGGGCCCTGGCCTTCGGTTACATCCAGGATCGCATCGGCACCAAGGTCACCTACCTGATGACCCTGACCCTCTGGGTGGCAGCGATACTCGCCATCTGGGCCACGCCGGAGGTCACCGCCTTCCTGCATGCCCGTTTCGGGCTCGACTGGCAGACCCAGCACCTCTTTCTGGTGGTGGGATGCCTGGCCGGTCTCTCCCTGGGCTCCAGCCAGTCTGCCAGCCGCGCCCTGGTGGGGCTCTTCTCCCCGAGCCGCAAGGCCGCAGAGTTCTTCGGCTTCTGGGGGCTGGCCAACAAGCTCGCCGGAGTGATCGGCATCATCGGCCTGGGGTTGCTGCAGTCGCTGGTGGGGCTCAAGGCCTCGATTCTGCTCTGCGCTGTGCTCTTCGTCATCGCTATCCTGGTCTGCCTGTTCGTGAACCAGGCACGCGGCCAGCAGGCGGCGCGTGACTGGGAAGCGCGCAACGGACGCTAGGATGTCGGTGACCCGGCGCGGAATCCCCTTGTGGCATCATGGTCTCAAAGGGGATCGTCGAGAGGGAAGGTCATGAGTGAGGAGCGAGCCACACGCCGGGCCGGGCTGGCCATGATGCTGCTGTTCTGGGTGTTCTTCCTGGCAGGCGGGGCCTGGTGGTTCAACGGTTACCTGGCAGCGCAGCGCAACCCCAATGCGCACCTCGCCAATGTCACGGTGGGTGAGGGCGAGCCGGTAGTGCTGGAGCGCAATCGCGCCGGTCACTTCGTGGCCACCGGGCGCATCAATGACCAGTCGGTGGAGTTCCTGGTCGATACCGGCGCCACCTATGTCGCGGTCCCGGCCGAGATGGCCCAGCGGCTGGGGCTCGAGAGCACCGGCAGCGCCTGGTTCAACACTGCCAACGGCCGGGTGCGCGGCGAGCTGACGCGACTCGATGAGGTGAGCCTGGGCGGCTTCTCTGCCCAGGAGGTTCGCGGTTCCATCAGCCCGGGCCTCGGCGGTGAAACGGCCTTGCTGGGCATGAGCTTTCTCGGCCGCTTTGATATCGAGATTCGTGATTCGCGTATGATCCTGCACCCTCCGCAACGCAACTGAGGTACTGATGGCGAAGCCGAAACGGGGTCGAGGCGCCGACGAGCCCAAGCAGATTCCCGTAACCGGGTGGCTGGATATCGCCTGGCGCGTCAAGCAGCAGATTACTGAAGACCTCGTCGCCATGATGGCCGCCGGTATCGCCTTCAATGCCATGCTGGCGCTCTTTCCGACGATCGCCGCGATCATTTCGATCTGGGCGCTGGTGATGGATCCCCAGGACCTGGCGAGCCGGATCGTGGAGCTCAGCCGCTATCTGCCGCCCGATACCTCCAGCTTGATCAACGACCAGGCACGCAAGATAGGCGAGAGTACCAGCACCGGCCTCAGTTTGACGGCGCTGGGTAGCGTGGTGGTGGCCATGTTCATCGCCTCCAAGGGTGTGCTATGGATGGTGACAGGCCTGAATGTGGTGTACGGCGAGGAGGACAGGCGGGGATCACTGCGTCGTGGCGGTATCGTTGCGTCGCTGACGCTGGGGTTGATCCTGGTCCTGCTGCTTGCCATTGCCTTCGTTGCCTTCTTTCCGCTGGCCATCGGCATGCTGGGTCTCGATACCCTGCTGGTCACGATCATCGTGTGGCTGCGCTGGCCGGTGTTGCTGCTGGTGATGATGCTGGTCATCGCCGTCTTCTATCGCTTCGGGCCCGATAGGCGACCGCCGCGCTGGAAGTGGATCAGCGCCGGATCCGTCGTCGCAACGCTACTATGGCTGATAGGTTCCGCCGGGCTGTCGTTCTACTTCGGCAGCGTGATCAATCCGAGTGACATCTATGGCTCCCTAGGGGCGGTGGTGGTGCTGATGCTATGGTTCTGGCTCTCGGCCTTCATCGTGTTGCTGGGCGCAGAGCTGAATGCGGAAATGGAGCGTCAGACCTATCGCGATACCACCGTCGGTGTCTCTCGCCCACCGGGGGAGCGCGACGCCTTCGCGGCCGACACCCTGGGCAGCAAGTGGTCGTGGCGACGTCTCGGCCGTAAACGTAGCGCCGCCTATGAAGACGACACCGATCAAGGAGAAACCCGATGACGTTGAGCGATCGGCTGGGCATCGCCCTGCCCATCCTTCAGGCCCCCATGGCGGGCGCCCAGGGCAGTGAGCTGGCCATTGCCGTCTCCCGGGCCGGAGGTCTCGGCGCGCTGCCCTGTGCGATGCTCTCGCCCACGGGCATGGCGGACGAACTCGAGGTCATCCGCACTGCGACCTCGGGGCCGATCAACGTCAACGTCTTCTGCCACACGCCGCCCGCGTCCGACCCCGATCGGTTGGCGCCTTGGCATGCGGCCCTGGCGCCCTTCTATGCCGAGCTCGGCCTCGATATCGAGGCGGTCCCGGCCGGTCCCGGGCGGCATCCCTTCGACCATGCGGCCTGCGATGTCCTCGAGCCCTTCCGTCCGGAGGTGGTGAGCTTCCATTTCGGCCTGCCCGCGCCGGAGCTGCTGGCGCGTGTCAAGGCCTGGGGCGCGACGGTGCTCTCCACGGCCACCACGGTGGAGGAGGCCCGCTGGCTCGAGGCCCACGGCGCCGACGCGGTGATCGCCCAGGGGCTCGAGGCCGGCGGCCATCGGGGCCTCTTCCTGACCGAGGATCTGACCACTCAGCTGGGAACCCTGGCGCTGCTGCCCCAGGTTAGCCAGGCGGTGGACGTACCGGTGATTGCCGCCGGCGGCATCGCCGATGCCCGGGGCGTGACGGCGGCGCTGGCCCTGGGGGCCGAGGCCGTTCAGGTAGGCACCGCCTTTCTCTGCTGTCCGGAATCCCGTGCCTCGATCATCCATCGCCGGGCGCTGACGAGCGAGGCTGCCCGTCATACGGCACTCACCAACCTCTACAGCGGCCGTCCCGCCCGAGGCATCGTCACCCGCCTGATGCGCGAGCTGGGGCCGATCAGCGAGGTGGCGCCGGTCTTCCCGCTGGCTACCGCGGCCATCGCCCCGCTGCGGGCCGCCGCCGAGGCGCAAGGGCGTGGCGATTTCTCGCCACTGTGGGCGGGGCAGAACGCCAGCCACTGCCGCGAGGTCTCCGCCGGTGAGGTGGTGCGCGAGCTGGCCCTTGGCCTGCCGCGCTGACGGCGCCTCGTCGGCCCTGATACCATGGATGCATGAACAGTATTTCTGCCGCCGCCCCGGTCACCGCCTCCCTGGATGACCCACGCTATTATCTGGCGAACTTCCGCTTCGTGCTGGCGTGGGTCGCCGAGCGCCACGGTGACCTGCTGGATGCGGCCGAGCACGCCTTCCTGGCGGATTTCGCCGCCCTGCCCGAGGAATCCCAGGCGCTGCTGGTGCGCATGGTGACGCGCAAGGGCGAGCACTTTCGCGCTTCGCGCCTGCGCTATCCCGAGATCGGCGACGCCGAAACCGCATTGGTGCCACTGGTCGAGGCGGGTCTGGTCGAGCCTGCCCCGGTACTCGACCTCGAAGAGCTCTTCCGTCAGCTGCGCCTTGCCGAGCTTCGCCGCGCCCTGGCCGACGAGATCGACGTTGCGGGGCTGCCCGCCGCCACCAGCAAGGCCGTGCTGTTCGAGGCTCTGGCGCCTCGGCTTACCGAGCCCCGCACGCTCGTCGACTGGTGGCCTGCAGCGCCGGACCGGGTCGTGCGCCTCGCCGTGATGGCGACCTGCGACCGGCTGCGGCTGATGTTCTTCGGCAACCTGCGCCAGGATTGGGCCGAGTTCGTGCTCACCGAGCTCGGGCTGCAGCGCTTCGAGCGGGTGGCGATCACCCCGGATTCCCGGGCCTTCCGGCACCGCACGGAGGTGGATGCCTACCTGGCTCTGCACCACCTGCGCGAACGGCTCGACTCCGGAGAGGCGGTGTCGGTATTGCAGGCCGAACTGCCAGCGCCGCTGGCCGACAACGCCTGGCTGGCGGCACGCCATTGGCGGCTCTGTGTGGCGCTGGGACGACAGGCGGAGCGCGAGGGGCAGGGCGAGCCGGCCCTTGCCCTCTATGCTCAGGCCGGCTGGCCGGAGGCGGGTCATACCGGCAGCGTCGAGGCGCGCATCCGCCGCCTGCGCCTGCTGGAGCGCCGCGGGGAGCATGCAGCGGCCCTGGCCCTGGCCGAGCCCCTGGTGGCGGCCCCGGCCAGCGAGGAGGAGGCCCAGGCGCTGGGACGGCTGGTGCCAAGGCTGCGCCGCCGCCTGGGGCTTGCCCCGCCCGCTTTGTCCGATGAGCCGGCCCCTCAACAATGGACTCTGACTCTACCGCCCGGCCCGGTGGAGGCCGCGGTGCGCGACCACCTGCAAGACGATGCGGCGCCGGTCTACTACGTCGAGAACAGCCTGCTCACCGGACTCTTCGGCCTGCTCTGCTGGGAGGCACTCTTCGCGCCGCTGCCCGGCGCCTTCTTCCACCCCTTTCACCACGGCCCGGCGGACCTCTACCGCGAGGACTTCGTGGCCCGCCGCCGAGACCACTTCGATGCCTGTCTGGCCCGGCTCGAGACCGGCGACCATCGTGAGGCGATCCGCGCCACCTGGCGGGCGAAGCAGGGGCTTGCCTCGCCCTTCGTGCACTGGGGGGCTCTTGACGAGGGGCTGCTCGAGCAGGCGCTGGCCTGCCTGCCGGCCGACCACCTGCATGCCTGCTTCGAGCGGCTGCTCGGCGACCTCAAGGACAACCGGGCCGGCCTGCCGGACCTGATCCAGTTCCTTCCCGAGGCCCCGGAAGGCAAGCCACGCTACCGGCTGATCGAGGTGAAGGGACCGGGCGACCGGCTGCAGGACAACCAGCGGCGTTGGCTGGCCTTCTTCCATGCCCATGACATGCCCGTCGCGGTCTGCCATGTGCGTTGGGGGATGGGCGGCGAATGAGCGAGATGGCGTGCTATCGGGTGGCGGTGCGCACGCTGTGCGACTTCACTGCCCGGGAAGGAGACCTGGACCATCGTTTCACCCCCGCCCCCAGTGCCCGTGAAGGCATCGAGGGCCATGCCCGGGTGGCGAAGCGCCGGGGCGACGGTTACGAGGCCGAACTGCCGCTCTCTGCCTGCTTCCAGGGACTCAGGGTGAGTGGCCGTGCCGACGGCTTCGACCCGGCCACCAACCGGCTGGAAGAGATCAAGACCCATCGCGGCCATCTGGAGCGCATGGCCGACAACCAGCGGGCCCTGCACTGGGCTCAGGTCAGCGTCTACGGCGCGCTGCTGTGTGCCGAGCGACACCTCGACTCGTTGACCCTGGCGCTGGTCTACCTGGACATCACCACTGGCCGGGAGACGGTGCTGACCCGCGAGGCGAGCGCCACCGAGCTGCAGGCCTTCTTCGCGACCCACTGCCGTCGCTTCCTGGCATGGGCGGCGCAGGAGGCCCGGCATCGCGAGCGTCGTGATGGCGCACTCGGAGAGCTTGCCTTTCCCCATGACCGCTTCCGTCCCGGCCAGCGCGACCTGGCGGAGAGCGTCTACAAGGCGGCGAGCACTGGCCGCTGCCTGCTGGTCCAGGCCCCCACCGGGATCGGCAAGACCCTCGCTACTCTCTTCCCGTTGCTCAAGGCCATGCCCCGCAAGGGGCTCGACCGCGTGGCCTTCCTGACCATGAAGACGCCGGGGCGCCGGCTGGCGCTGGATGCCCTGGCCGTTCTCGGGTCCGGGGCCCGCGGTAGCCCGGACGTCGCCCCCGCGCCGCTGCGGGTGCTGGAGCTCACCGCCCGGGACAAGGCCTGCGAGTATCCCGACCGGGCCTGCCACGGCGATGCCTGCCCGCTGGCGGCGGGCTTCTACGACCGGCTGCCGGCGGCGCGACAGGCCACCGTGGCGAGGGGCTGGCTGGACCGCGAGGCGCTGCGCGAGGTGGCCCTCGAGCATGGCGTCTGCCCCTACTACCTGGGGCAGGAACTGGCGCGCTGGTGTGACGTGGTCGTCGGCGACGTCAACCACTGGTTCGATGCCAACGCCCTGCTGCATGGCCTCGCCCAGGCCAACGGCTGGCGTCTGGGCCTGCTGGTGGACGAGGCCCACAACCTGGTGGAGCGGGCCCGGGGCATGTACAGCGCAGAGCTGGACCAGCGTCGCCTCGCCCGCTTGCATCGCCAGGTGCCCGGAGCCCTGACGCGTCCCCTGGGGCGTCTGGCACGACAGTGGCAGGCGCTGGTCAAGGAGGCGGGGATGAGCGAGGCCGGCGAGTCGGCCCGGCCGGCCTACCGGGTGCTCGACGGCCTGCCCGACGGCATGGTGGCGGCTCTTCAGGGAGTCGCCAGTGCCATCACCGAGTACCTGGGTGAACATCCCGACCAGGCCTCCCTCACGCTCCAGGAACTGCTCTTCGAGGCGCTGGCCTTCACCCGCCTGGCGGAGTCCTTCGGCGAGCATTCGCTGTGCGACCTGGCCCGGCACGGCCGTGGCCGGGCCGTGCTGGGGCTTCGCAACCTGGTGCCGGCGGACTTCCTCGCCCCCCGCTTCGAGGCGGCCCACGCGGCCGTGCTCTTCTCGGCGACCCTGAGTCCCGCCCACTACCATCGGGACCTGCTGGGCCTGCCGGCCACCACGGTGTGGCGAGAAGTCACCTCGCCGTTCGCCGCCGAGCAGCTCGAAGTGCGAATCCGCGCCGACATCTCCACCCGGCTACGCGACCGGGAGGCGTCGCTTGCGCCCATCGTCGCCGAACTGGCCGAGCAGTATCGCCGTCGTCCGGGCCACTATCTGGCCTTCTTCAGCAGTTTCGCCTATCTGGAGGCGGCTCGAGCACGGCTGCAGGAGGCCTATCCGCAGATTCCCGTGCGCGCCCAGACCCGAGGCATGCGCGAGGAAGCCCGCGATGCCTTCCTGGCCGGCTTCGCGCCGGGCGGGCAGGGAATCGGCTTTGCGGTGCTGGGCGGAGCCTTCGCCGAGGGCATCGACCTGCCCGGCGAGCGGCTGATCGGTGCCTTCATCGCCACCCTGGGGCTGCCACCCTTCGACGACTTCAACGAGGCGCTCAGGATGCGGCTGGCGGCCCGCTTCGGCCGTGGCGACGACTACGCCTACCAGATTCCCGGACTGATCAAGGTGGTGCAGGCGGCGGGCCGGGTGATCCGCGGCCCCCACGACGAGGGAACCGTGGTGCTGATGGACGACCGCTTCGCGCGCCGTGAGGTGCGGGCCCGGCTGCCGGGGTGGTGGGCACTCGAGTAAAGCTACCTCAGCGCTGCCAGCGCGGAATCTCCTCGACCCGCGTGGCGATGTCCTCGTCCGCCTCGTAGAGCGCCTCGAGCTCCCGGGCGGCTTCATGGATGGTCTGGATCTGCTGCTTCTCGTTGCCGAACACCTCGAGCTGGCGCAGTAGCGCCTGCTCGTCATGGGGGCGGAAGGTATCGATGGTGTGCTGTGCCTGCTCCCGGGGGATGCCCAGGCCGATGAGGGCGTCCCGGGTCAGTTCGAGGCTGGCGGGCAGCAGTTCACGCACGATATGGGTGATCCCGGCGCGCATAAGCAGGTGGGCGTGGTGACGATTGCGCGCGCGGGCATAGAGCTGAAGATGGGGGAACTGGCGCCGCACCTGGCCAACGATGCGCATCGAGGCCTCGGGATCACCCACCGCGACCACCAGCACCCGGGCCCGGTCGGCACCGGCAGCCTTGAGCAGGTCGATGCGCGAGGCATCTCCGTAGTAGACCTTGTTGCCATAGCGGCGCACTACCTCGACCTGGTCGGCGTTGATGTCGAGCACCGTGTAGGGGATCTTCAGCCCCTGCAGGGCACGCCCCATGATCTGCCCGAAACGTCCGAACCCGGCGATGATGATCTGTGGGGCATCGTCGGGCAGGGTGTCGTAGGCGCGCTTCGTCCGGCGGCGGGCGAAAAGCCGGCGAATACCGTGGACATGCAGTTGGAAGAGCATCGGCGTGGTCGCCATGGAGAGCGAGATCACCAGAATCAGCAGGCTGACCAGTGATTGGTCCAGCAGGGCAGCGGTGGCCGCCGCAGAAAGCAGCACGAAGCCGAACTCGCCGCCCTGGGAGAGCAGCACCCCCAGGTTGAGCCCGTCCTTCCAGCCTGTACCGTGGACCCTGGCGGTGACCAGCATGGCCAGCGCCTTGAGCAGTACCAGCCCAAGGGTCAGGCCGAGCACGACCAGCGGCATCTCGGCGATCAGGCGGATATCGGCCGTCATGCCCACGGCCATGAAGAACAACCCCAGCAGCAGCCCGCGGAACGGCTCGATATCGGCTTCGATATTGTGGCGGTACTTGGAGTCGGCCAGCAGCACGCCGGCAATGAAGGCCCCCAGGGCCATGGAGAGCCCGGCCAGCTCCATCAGCAGCGCGGCGCCGATCACCACCAGCAGCACGGTGCCGGCGAATACCTCGCGGCTGCGGGTGGCTGCGGCATAGTGAAATAGCGGCCGTAGCAGGTAGCGGCCGCCGATAATCAGGCCGAGAAAGGCGCCGACGGCAATCAGCACCCCCTCGAGCAGGGGCATGACGCCGTCGGCCAGCAGGGCGTCGGCGGCCAGCATGGGAATGATGGCGAGCACCGGAATCGCTGCCAGGTCCTGGAACAGCAGCAGGGCGAAGGCATTGCGGCCGTGGCGGGTCTGCAGTTCCTTGCGCTCGCCGAGTAGCTGCAGTACCAGCGGCGTGGAGCAGAGCCCGAGGCTGAAGCCCACGACCAGCGCGGCGGCGGGGGAGAGGCCCAGCCACCAGGCGGCCAGCGAGAGCAGGGCCGTGGTGACCGCGACCTGCAGGCTGCCGAAGCCGAACACCGCCTTGCGCATCACCCGCAGGCGCGAGGGCTTGAGTTCGAGGCCGATCACGAACAGCAGGAAGACGATGCCGACCTGGGAGAACTGAAGGACCGCCTCGGCGTCGGCCACCAGGGCCAGGGTCGAGGGGCCGATGACCACGCCCGCGGCCAGATAGCCCAGCACCTCACCCAGTCCCAGGCGCTTGAAGATCGGCACGATCAGTACCGCCGCCGCGAGGAAGATCAGCGCATTGAGCAGCAGGTCGATGGCCAAGGGGTCTCCTTGCGAATGGCGGTGAGGGGCCCCATTCTACCCGATGGAGGCCGTATCGTGACCATGCAAGCGTCGGGCCAGGTCAGCAGGTTCGGCATCGAGAGGCCCTGTCCCAAAGGCCATGTCAGAAGGAGAGCATCATGCGGCTCAATGCCGATTTCAGTCGCCGTGCGGTAGTCACCCCCGACCAGTACCGCTGGGTGGAATCCCCGACGCCGGGGGTGGAGCGGATGATGCTGGACCGGGTGGGCGACGAGGTAGCTCGAGCCACTTCTCTGGTGCGCTATGCACCCGAGAGTACCTTCCCCACCCATGAGCACGGTGGGGGCGAGGAGATTTTCGTGCTGGAGGGAGAGTTCGCCGACGAGTATGGCCGCTACCCCGCTGGCCACTACCTGCGCAACCCCATCGGCACCGCCCATGCCCCGCGAGTGGGCGAGCAGGGGGCGCTGATCTTTGTAAAACTGCATCAGTTCTCGCCGGAAGACACCGAACAGAAGGTCATCGACACCCGCGCCGAGCCTTGGCGGCCTGGCCTCGTTGAGGGGCTCGAGGTGCTGCCGCTTCACGACTTCGAGGGCGAGCATGTGGCGCTGGTTCGCTGGGCGCCGAACACCCGCTTCCAGACCCATGCCCACTGGGGCGGTGAGGAGATTCTGGTCCTCGAGGGCACCTTCCACGACGAGCATGGTGCCTATCCCGCTGGCAGCTGGCTGCGCAGCCCTCACCGCAGCCAGCACACGCCCTTCACCCAGGAGGATGGCGCGCTGATCTACGTCAAGGTCGGGCACCTGCTGCCTGAATGATTGACGTGATCGCGAGCGCCCGAGATTGTGTGTTTCGTGTCTGCTGTGCTACCTCTAAAGGCGGCACTTCGCTGAATGGAAACGGACAAGGAGACGTCACATGGGTATCGAAGTAGGTGGCCTGTTGGGCCTGATCTGGCTGATCATTGTCATCTGGGCCATCGTCAAGGTGGCAAAGAGCTCGGCTGGCGGACTGGCCAAGCTGATCTGGATCCTGGTCCTGCTGTTCTTCCCGCTGATCGGGTTGATCATCTGGTTACTGTTCGGGCCGAAGGGGTAGCGGCCATCGGGGAAAACTCTCTGCGTTAACGGGCCGCCTTCGAGCGGCCCGTTCACGTTGGTTACGCCGGATGTCTAGCCTGCTGGCTGGGATGCCTTCCCCGGAAGTCGCTCGAGTATATTCACGCCGATGAATCCGCTCAGCGCGCCGGTCAGGAAGGCGCCGGCCTCGGTGGCGACCACGGCCATCGGCAGCGCGAGATAGCCGACGCCGAGCACGCCGGCGACATAGGCAATCAGGGCCACGATGACACCCTCGAGCAGGCGCAGCGGGACCAGCGACTTGCGCGCTCCCTTGACGAAGCGGCGGCTGAAACCGCCCAGGGCACCGCCGATCAGGGCGGCAGTGATCGGTCCCCAGGGAAAGCGCTGCTCGATGGTCGCCTCACCGCTCAGGCTGCCGGCGACGGCGTTGACGGTGAGGGGTGCCAGGCCGGAAGAGCGCAGGTCGAACGATGCCATGGAGTGATTCGGTTCGATCCGCAGTTCGCCGGCGTCGGGTGTCGCGGGTCCATCGATGGTCAGGGCGACCCGGGTAGGGCGAGTGACGACGAGCGGCTCACCATGGGGCGCTACCTGCTCGACATTGATGGTCATTCTGGCCAGTCCGAACCCCACCATGCTGGTCGATTCCGGACGGACCTCCAGACGCGGAAGTGCCTCGAGTTCCAGATTGACGTCCGAGAGAGTGGACCTGACCTCCAGGGTGGGGGTCGGCGTCAAGGGTATGAAGTCGAGCACCAGGGACTTCTCGTTGGCCAGGCCGGGCGCCTCTATCAACAGCGGGGGCAGTGTCTCCGACGTGGTGAGGCCGCGGAGCCGAACCCTGATCTCGATGGGGCGTTCGAGCTCCTGGCCAGGGACGAAATGCTCATCCGACGGGTGAACGCCGAAGCTGAGTTCAGTGTGGTAGGTGTCGCTCAGGGGGTTCCAGGCGGCGGGTATCGGGCTCGCTTCCGCGGTGAGACGTAGCCAGGTGGCAGGCCTTGGAGGCAGTGGCGGTAGCGGTCTTATACCGAGCTCCCGGGGCACGATGACTTCGGCGGACTCACGGTGAGAGGGTAGAAAGAGCCCGCCCGGCAGCACCTGCCGTGCCTCCGTGCTGAGGCGACGGGTCTCGACCTCTTCGCTCTTGATCACGAAGGGAGCTTGTTGCGTCGGGACGGCAAGGCTGATCCTGCCCGACTCCTGTCGGGGCGCCACCTCGTCCGCGATATCCCGTCCCTCGAGGTCCTGGACCTTCAGGTCATCCACGCTTCGGTCCCAGTCGAAGGAAATACGCTCGACAGCTTGGGACGGCGGCGCTGCCTCGCCGTTGAGGGGTGGCGGCTGAGCCTCGGCTCCCGCTGCCGCGGCAAGGCCGATGGCGACGATGAGGGAGATCCAGAAACGGTTGGCATATTGATGCATGACGACTTTCGCCAGTCGGGCTGCTGCTACTCAGTATAGCCGAGCCCGGGTAATGGCGATGCCGGCCTCACGGGTTATCGCGGGGCTCCCCGCGGTCGCACTTCACGCACTCGAGGGCGAGGCCGAGTCGCGAACGCCGCCCGGCCTCGCTGGTCACCCAGGGACGCTCGGCCCAGGGCGGCTGATGGCGGACGTGCTGGTTATGGCCGCAGGCGAGTTCCGCGACCCAGTGGTCCTCCTCGTCGCGGTGATAGCCGATGATGGGCTGCTGCATGGGAGACTATCGCCGCGGCGGGGCCTTGTAGTGGCCGGGTACCGTTACCCGCTCGCCGTTGGGCAGATCGCGGACATGAGCGGGCACGAAGACCCGCGTGATCACACTTCTGGACTTGCGCTCTTTCATGGGGAAGTCCTCCGTTTCATCCCTGGACGTCAACCCCACCGTAGCGTTCGCGGCTACCGGGAATCAATTCCGGCCCGGTGCCCCGTCCAGCATGTCGCTCTCGCCTTGCATTCCCCGGGGCCAGCGGCCCCGGAGATGGCTCAGTGGCGCCTCGGCCCGAGAGCGGGACGTGCGCTGCCCCCGGGCAGCCGGGTAAAGCGCACCGGAGGGCTGTATTTCTCGCCGGCGGGAGCGCGCTCGGGGGCCGGTTGGACCCGCCAGCCGCGTGAGCTGGCCCACTCCTTGAGCTCCCGATAATCGAGCAGCGGATAGTCCCGGGAGTAGGGGTTGGGAGCCGTTGACGGGAAGGCGAAGGCCACATGGGGGTAGCGGGCCAGGGCGTCTTCGCGGTCATGGGCGTTGAGCGCCCGGTCCAGGGCGGACTGCCACGCCCGGGATTCGCGACGTGCTTCGGCTTGGGTTGCTTGCATCGGATTGCCCTCCGTTTCTTGTTCCTTTTGACGGGCCATGAGAACGCCCCGCCTGGCATGGTCGGGCAGAGCGTCATCAGGATACTGGTTCAATCCCAGCTCAGTGCGCCGCCCACCTGGTACTCGGTGACGCGGGTCTCGAAGAAGTTCTTCTCCTTGCGCAGGTCGATGATCTCGCTCATCCACGGGAAGGGGTTCTGCGCCCCGGGGAACTGCTCCTTCAGGCCGATCTGCGCCAGGCGGCGGTTGCAGATGAAGTGCAGGTACTCCTCCATGATCGCCGCGTTCATGCCCAGCACGCCGCGGGGCATGGTGTCCCGGGCATAGGCGATCTCGAGCTCGGTGCCCTCGAGGATCATCTGGGTGACCTCGTCCTGGAACTCGGCCGTCCAGAGGTGCGGGTTCTCGATCTTGATCTGGTTGATCATGTCCACGCCGAAGTTCAGATGCATGGACTCGTCGCGCAGGATGTACTGGAACTGCTCGGCGACGCCGGTCATCTTGTTGCGCCGGCCCATGGAGAGGATCTGGCTGAAGCCGCAGTAGAAGAAGATGCCCTCGGTGACGCAGTAGAAGGCGATCAGGTTGCGCAGCAGCTCCTGGTCGGTCTCCGGGGTGCCGGTATTGAAGTCCGGACGCGCCAGCGACTGGGTATGCTTGAGGCTCCAGGCGGACTTGGCGGCCACCGAGGGGACCTCGCGGTACATGTTGAAGACCTCGCCTTCGTCCATGCCCAGCGACTCCACGCAGTACTGGTAGGCGTGGGTGTGGATCGCCTCCTCGAAGGCCTGGCGCAGCAGGTACTGGCGGCATTCGGGGTTGGTGATCAGCCGGTAGAGGGCCAGCACTAGATTGTTGGCGACCAGCGAGTCCGCGGTGGAGAAGTAGCCCAGGCTGCGCTCGACGATGCGCCGCTCGTCCGCGGTGAGGCCTTCGGCGCTCTTCCACAGGGCGATGTCGGCGTTCATGTTCACTTCCTGGGGCATCCAGTGGTTGGCGCTGCCGTCCAGGTACTTCTGCCAGGCCCACTCGTACTTGAAGGGCACCAGCTGGTTGAGGTCGGCGCGGGCGTTGATCATCTGCTTGTCGTCGACCTCGATGCGCGCCGCCCCCATCTCCAGCTCCTCGAGACCGGCGGCCACATCGAGCTCCTCCAGTGATGCTCTGGCGCGCGCCAGGCGATCCTCCTCGATGGCCTGATAGCTGCCGCGGCTCTCGGCAACGGCCGTGCTGTCGACCTGGGGCTCGGCAGCGGGCTGCGGAGCGGGCGCCGGCTTGGGTTGCTCGGCGACGGTTGTCTCGTCCTCGTGGAATTCGTCCCAGTTCAGCATGTCACTTACCTCGAGTTAATTGGGGGGGGCCGTAGATGGATTCATCGCTCGAGGCTCATCCGGCGGCAAGCCTGCGAGGAGGCGCTGTGAACCCATCCCTGGGCGCTACCGACGCCATCCCTGGCGTAGGACCTCCCCTTCGGCTTGCCCCCGGCGCCTCTCGCTTAACCGGTGGCAATGCGTGTCTGGTTGGGCTTACTGGCAGGCCTCGCAGCCCAGTTCGTCGATCTCGCCGGCACTCGGTGCACGCTGGCCGCCCTTGCCCTGCAGGAAATCCTCGACGCCGCGCGGCTCCCGACGGGGTGGCTCAGCAGCCGGTCCAGGGCTTGTTGAGGCAGTTGGAGAGCCATTGCTCACGGCATTGAGTGTGCCGCGGTCGACGGTGGATTTCTCCACCGAGGTAGCGCCCAGGGCGCGCAGGTAGTAGGTGGTCTTGAGGCCACGGAACCAGGCCATGCGATAGGTCACGTCGAGCTTCTTGCCGGAGACCCCCTTGATGTAGAGGTTCAGTGACTGGGCCTGATCGATCCATTTCTGGCGCCGTGCGGCGGCCTCCACCAGCCACTTTGGCTCCACCTCGAAGGCGGTGGCGTACTTGGCCTTGAGGTCGTCAGGTATGCGGTCGATGGGCTGGGCCGAGCCGTCGTAGTACTTGAGGTCATTGATCATCACCTCGTCCCATAGCCCGCGTGCCTTGAGGTCGTTGACCATGGGCGCGTTGACCACCGTGAACTCTCCCGAGAGGTTCGATTTCACGTAGAGGTTCTGGTAGGTCGGCTCGATGGATTGGGTGACACCACAGATGTTGGAGATGGTGGCAGTCGGGGCGATGGCCATCACGTTGGAGTTGCGCATGCCCTGGCCGGCGATCTTGTCGCGCAGACGCTCCCAGTCCTGGGTGGCGCTCTCGTCGAGCTCGATGTACTTCTCGCCGCGCTCGGTCTTGAGCTTCTGGATGGAGTCGATGGGCAGGATGCCCTGGCTCCACAGCGAGCCCTCGAAGCTCCGGTAGGGGCCACGTTCGGCGGCCAGGTCGGAGGAGGCCTCGATGGCGTGGTAGCTGACCAGTTCCATGGAGCGGTCGGCGAACTCCACGGCCGCGTCACTGGCGTAGGCGATGTCCTGGGCGTAGAGCGCGTCCTGGAAGCCCATGATGCCGAGCCCCACCGGGCGGTGCCTGGCGTTCGAGTTACTCGCCTGGGGCACCGCGTAGTAGTTGATATCGATGACGTTGTCGAGCATGCGCACGGCGGTGCGCACGGTCTTCTTCAGCTTTTCGCCGTCGAGCCGGCCGTCGACCAGGTGCTGGGCCAGGTTGACCGAGCCCAGGTTGCAAACCGCGATCTCGTCGGCCGAGGTGTTGAGGGTGATCTCGGTACAGAGATTGGAGCTGTGAACCACGCCGGCATGCTGCTGGGGACTGCGCAGGTTGCACGGGTCCTTGAAGGTGATCCAGGGATGGCCGGTCTCGAACAGCATCGAGAGCATCCTGCGCCACAGGTCCTTGGCGCGGACGCGCTTGTAGAGCTTGAGCTCCCCCGTGCGGGTCATCGCCTCGTACTCCTCATAGCGCGCCTCGAAGGCCGCGCCGTAGAGATCGTGGAGGTCCGGGCAGGTGGCGGGGGAGAAGAGCGTCCACTCGCCGTCATCGAAGACCCGCTTCATGAACAGGTCGGGCACCCAGTTGGCGGTGTTCATGTCGTGGGTGCGGCGGCGGTCGTCGCCGGTGTTCTTGCGCAGCTCCAGGAACTCCTCGATGTCCAGGTGCCAGGTCTCGAGGTAGGCGCAGACCGCCCCCTTGCGCTTGCCGCCCTGGTTGACCGCGACAGCGGTATCGTTGACCACCTTGAGGAAGGGGACAACACCCTGGGACTTGCCGTTGGTGCCCTTTATCCAGGAACCTAGCGCACGCACCGGCGTCCAGTCGTTGCCCAGGCCCCCGGCCCACTTGGAGAGCAGGGCGTTGTCGCGGATGGCGCTGTAGATGCCGTCGAGCTCGTCGGGCACGGTCGTGAGATAGCATGAGGAGAGCTGGCTGCGTACGGTGCCGGCGTTGAACAGGGTTGGGGTGGAGGCCATGTAGTCGAAGCTCGAGAGCAGTTCGTAGAACTCGATGGCCCGCGCCTCGCGGTCGTCCTCGCTCAGTGCCAGGCCCATGGCGACGCGCATGAACATCACCTGGGGCAACTCGTAGCGCACCTCGTCGCGGTGGATGAAGTAGCGGTCGTAGAGGGTCTGCAGGCCCAGGTAGGTGAAGGCGTTGTCGCGATGGTGGTCCAGCGCCCCGCCCAGGCGCTCGAGGTCGAACTCGGCCAGTGCGGGGTCGAGCTGCTCGAACTCGATGCCCTTGGCGATATAGGCCTTGAAGGCCGGCGCGTAGAGCTCGGCCATCTCCCCGTAGGTGGCCTCGTCGGCAATGCCCAGGAAGGAGAGTGCCTCGCGGCGCAGGTTGTCCTGCAGCAGCCGCGCGGTGACATAGGTGTAGTCGGGATCCTTCTCCACCAGGGTACGGGCGGTCATCATCAGCGCCTGGGAGACGCCGTCCACGGTCACCCCGTCGTAGAGGTTCTTCAGCGAGTCGTCGACGATCTTCTGGGCCTCGACGTTGGCCAGCCCCTCGCAGGCATCCGCCACCAGGGTCTCGATGCGGCCCAGGTCCAGCGGACGAGCGGTGCCGTCGGCGAGGGTCACGTTGAGGCTGGGGTGTGGCTTGACGATCTCACCACCGGCCGCGGCCCGCGCCCGGGCGTGCGCCTCGCGGTAGAGCACGTAGGCGCGGGCGACCCGCTGCTCGCCGGCGCGCATCAGCGCCAGCTCGACCTGGTCCTGGATGTCCTCGATGTGCAGGGTGCCGCCGTCGGGCATGCGGCGCAGGAAGGCCTGCTCGATGCTCTCGGTGGACTGGCGGACGAAGTCGCGTACCCGCGAGGAGGTGGCTGCGTTGTCACCCTCCACGCCGATGAAGGCCTTGCTCATGGCGACGGCGATCTTGTCGGCATCGAAGGCCACGACATCGCCGTTGCGCTTGATGACGCGCAGTGCCTTGGGTGCGGTGACGGAAACGGACGGCTCGTCCGGTGTGGCAATGGTATCCATGGCGCCGGGGGTCCCTGACTGGTGAGTCGAATGGTCGAAGGCCGCCTCGCAGGCGACGGTTGACAGGCATGGTGCCGGTTGCTAAGGCACATGATGTAGTGTTCCTGTCGGATCGAGATACAAGATAGTGTGCTTTCCGGCCCCCATCAAGTGGATAACCTGTGGATCGGCTGTGGCCATCCGTGGGGCAGAATCGACCCTGTCGCCAGGCCCCGTCGTTGGGCCCCGGAGACACCGCCTGTCGCCATGTCGAGACGGGAAGGCGGAATGCCGGATTTCGGGTATCCTTTAGCCATTGGCGTGGGCTCCCGACAGCGGGAGCCCCGCGACCGCTCACCTGCCCGCCAGGATGGAACAGAGGATGGACGACAGCTTGCAAGCCCAGGAACAGGATCATGTGCTGATCATCGAGGATGACGAGCGGCTGGCCGGCCTGACCCGCGACTACCTGGAGGCCAACGGCTTCCGGGTCACGGTGGAAGCCGACGGCGCTCGCGGCGTCGAGCGGATACTCTCCCTGCAGCCGGACCTGGTGATCCTCGACCTGATGTTGCCTGGCGAGGATGGCCTGTCGATCTGCCGCCGGGTGCGCAGCGATTATCCCGGCCCGATCATGATGCTCACCGCTCGCACCGATGACATGGACCAGGTGCTGGGCCTGGAAATGGGCGCCGACGACTACGTGCCCAAGCCGGTGCAGCCGCGGGTGCTGCTGGCGCGCATGCGCGCCCTGCTGCGGCGTGCCGAACCGGCCGAGGTCGGCGGGGAGACGCGTCTGACCTTCGCCGACCTGGTGATCGACAACGCTACCCGGGAGGCCTGGCTGGACGGCAAACGCATCGATCTCACCAGTGCCGAGTTCGACCTGCTCTGGCTGCTGGCCAGCAATGCCGGCCGGGTGCTGACCCGAGAGGAGATCTTCGACCGCCTGCGTGGCATCAAGTACGACGGTCAGGATCGCTCCATTGACGTGCGTGTCTCGCGCATTCGCCCCAAGATCGGCGACGACCCCAACCAGCCGCACCGCATCAAGACGGTACGCAGCAAGGGCTATCTCTTCGTCAGGGATGGCTGAGCCATGCGTCGGACCCTGGCCGACAGCACCTTCCTGCGCGTCTATGTCCTGCTGGCGCTGGCACTGTTGTTGACGCTTGGCCTGGCGCTGCTGGGGCTGGCCATGGTCGATCAGGTGCGCCGCGAGCACTATCGCGAGCAGCTGGTCGAGACCCCCATGCGGGTGCTGGCCGCCTGGGTCGATTCACTGCCCGAGCCCAGGCGGGAAGTGTGGCTGGCGAGCCGCGCCGAGCAGCTCGACATGACCCTGCGGCTGGTGTCGGTCGATGCCCTCTCCCTGAACTACTTTGCTCGATCGCGCCTTGCCCGTGGTCGCGTGCTGGTCGTGCCCCGGGGCGAGCATGGCTGGCGCCTGCGACGCCTGCTGGCCGGGGGCGAGCAGCTGCTGGAGGTCGACGTGGCGAGCCTAAGCGAGCAGCAGCTGCGCGGGCTCACCGAGCTGCTTGCCGAATGGCTCGCCCAGGTGCCGGGCGATGCGCGCCAGGCCCAGCTGGAGCGCGTCGCCGGTGACGTCATTCCCCTGAGACTGAGCGATAGCCCGCCCGAGGGGCTGGATACCCGTCAGCTGACTCGCCTGACCGAGGGGGAGGTGGTGATCCGGCTGCTGCCCGGGCGCTGGTCCATGGCAATGTACCGCCTGTTGCCCGGCAGCGACCCGCAGACGCGATGGCTGGCCATCGGTCCGGTGAAGGCCTTCGAGCCGCTGCCAGTCTCGCTGCAATTGCTGTTGCTGGTTCTGCTGCTCGGTGTGCTGGCAGCGATCATCTACCTGATCGTGCGTGGCGTGGAGGCCCGCATGGCGCGGCTGGAACTGGCGGCGACCCGCATCGCCAGCGGGCGGCTGGATACACGCGTCAAGGTCGAGAGCGGCGATTTCCTGGGACGCCTGGGGATGGCCTTCAACGGCATGGCCGCCCAGGTGCAGTCGCTGCTGCGGGCGCAGCAGGACATGATCCGCGCCGTCTCCCACGAGCTGCGCACCCCGGTGGCGCGCATCCGCTTCGCGGTGCAGATGGTCGAGGACATGACCGATGACCCGGCGATACGGCGGCAGCTGGAGGGGGTCGATGGCGATATCACCGAGCTTGACGAGCTGATAGACGAGATACTTACCTATGCCCGACTGGGCAGCGAGACGGCCAATGGCGCCGAGCTCGAGACCTCGCTGGTCGACTGTCGTGCCATGGCCGAGCGGGTCATCGAGGCGCTGCGGCCACTGCATCGCAACATCCACATCGAGCTCGAGGAGGGGGCGGAAGTGGAGGTCCAGGCGGAGCCCCGCTATCTGCAGCGGGCGCTGCAGAACCTGGTGGCCAATGCCTGCCGTCACGCCCATTCCCGGGTGGTGATCCGCCTGCAGAGCGAACCCCGGCTGGTGCGCCTGGACGTGGAGGACGATGGTCCTGGCATTCCCGCGGCGGCGCGCAGTGAGGTCTTCAAGCCCTTCGCCCGCCTGGACGACAGCCGCACTCGTCGCTCCGGCGGCTACGGGCTGGGGCTCTCCATCGTTCAGAAGGTCATGGCCTGGCACGGCGGCAGCGTGATGGTGGATGCCAGCACCACGCTGGGTGGGGCGCGCTTTACCCTGCTGCTGCCGCGGCGCAACGCTACACTGGCCTGATCCCCTCCAGCACCGCGAAGGAGGTCTCCCGAGCAGTGCGCAGGAAGTCTTCCATCCAGGGCGCGCCGCGGGTCTCCTCGCGGATGGCCGCGAACAGCGTGCTCCATACCCCCTTCTCGCCCAGGGCCACGGCCTTGACGTAGTCGCGCTCCAGATACTCGGTCAGCGCCCAGTTGGGCAGGGCGCAGACGCCGCGTCCGCTGGCCACCAGTTGCATCATCATGATCGTCAGCTCGGCGGTACGCACTTCCTGCGGCCGCACCCCGGCAGGGTCGAGGAACTGCGTGAAGACGTCCAGCCGGGAGTGTTCCACCGGATAGGTGATCAGGGTCTCCTCGGCCAGTTCTTCGGGGGTGACGAAGGGGCGACCCGCCAGCGGGTGCTGGCGGGCCACCGCCAGCAGGCCCTCGTAGCGGAACAGCGGCTCGTAGTGGATCCCGGGCAGCGGCTGGGGGTCGGCGGTGATCACCAGGTCGAGCTGTTCGCGTGCCAGCGCCGGCAGGGGGTCGAAGTGGTGGCCGCCGGGAATGTCGATCTCCACCTCCGGCCAGTGGTCACGGAAATGGTCGATGGTGGGCATCAGCCACTGGAAGCAGCTGTGGCACTCGATGGCCATGTGCAGCCGCCCCTGCTCGTTGCCGGCCAGCCTGGCCAGGTCGCGCTCGGCCATGCGCACCAGCGGCAGGACCTGCTCCGCCAGGGTCAGCAGGCGCGTCCCGGCCCGCGTGAACTCTACCGGTTTTGACTTGCGCAGGAACAGCGGGCTGCCCAGGCGCTCCTCCAGATCCTTGATCTGGTGGGAGAGGGCCGACTGGGTCAGGTGCACGCGTTCGGCGGCCTCCACCAGGGAGCCGGCATCGCGCAGGGCGACCAGGGTGCGCAGGTGACGGAGTTCGAGCATTCGAGTGAGCCTGATTCATTTTCAAGATTAACAAGTTTAGTTTGATTCACATCGGCTGGCCAGCGAGACTTTCCAGCATCATTCATGAAGAAAGGACGTCATCATGACGCTGGCTCATGTCATCGGCTATCCGCGCATCGGCGCGGACCGCGAACTGAAGCGCGCCACCGAGGCCTACTGGCAGGGAGAGCTCGACCGGCAGGCCCTGGAAGCCATCGGGCGCGACCTGCGCCTGGCCAACTGGGCGGCCCAGAGCGAGGCAAGACTCGACCTGGTCACGGTGGGGGACTTCGCCTTCTATGATCAGGTACTCGACGTCTCGGTGCTGCTGGGGGCGGTGCCGGCCCGATTCAGGGCCGAGGAGGAGGTGGCACGCGGTGAGGTGTCGCTAGACACCGCCTTCCGCATGGCCCGTGGACGGGCCCCCAGCGGCGAGCCGGCAGCGGCTTGCGAGATGACCAAGTACTTCGATACCAACTATCACTACCTGGTCCCGGAGCTGCACGCCAGTCAGGCCTTTCGCCTGGCCAGCAGCCGCCTCTTCGATCAGGTGGAGGAGGCGCGGGCTGCCGGCCATCCGGTCAAGGTGGCCCTGACCGGTCCGCTGACCTGGCTGTGGCTGGGCAAGGAGCGCGGTGACGAGAGTGCGGCCTTCGACCGGCTGGCGCTGCTCGACGGCGTACTCGATGTCTATGCCGAGGTGCTGGAGCGCTTGGCCGGGCAGGGCGTCGAATGGGTCCAGCTCGATGAGCCGGCCCTGGTGCAGGACCTGCCCCTGGCCTGGCGGCAGGCCTTCGAGCGCGCCTACCACCGGCTGCAGGCCGCGCCGGTCAAGCTGCTGCTGGCAACCCCTTTCGGCGGCCTGAGCGACAACCTCTCCCTGGCGGTGGGCCTGCCGGTGGATGGCCTGCACATCGACGTGGTGCGTGCTCCGGCGCAGCTGGAGGCTGTGCTGGATCGCCTGCTGCCCCACAAGGTGCTCTCGGTGGGGGCTATCGACGGCCGCAACATCTGGCGGGCCGACCTGGCCCTGTGGCGAGAGCGCCTGGCCACGGCGCGCATGCGCCTGGGTGAGCGGCTGTGGATCGCGACCAGCTGCTCGCTGCTGCACGTGCCGGTGGATCTGGCCGCCGAAACCACGCTGGATGCCGAGCTCAGGAGCTGGCTGGCCTTCGCCCGACAGAAGCTCGATGAGACGGCCAACCTGGCGCGCCTGCTGGATGGCCGTGCCTGCGCCGCTGACCGGAATCGCGTGGAGGCCGCCAGCCGGGCGCTGCAGTCGCGCCGCGAGGCGCCTCGCCTGCAGCGCCCCGAGGTGGCCGAGCGGCTGGTGGGGGTCTCGGCGGCCGATACCCGGGGCCGATCTCCCTTCGCCGAGCGTGCCGTGGCCCAGCAGCGCCATCTCGCGCTGCCGCTGTTCCCCACCACCACGATCGGCTCTTTCCCCCAGACGGCGGAGATCCGCGCCGACCGGCGTGCCTTCAAGGCCGGCGAGCTTTCGCGCGAGGCCTATGAGGCACGGATGCGCGAGGAGATCTCCCGGGTGGTGGCACGCCAGGAGGCGCTGGGCCTCGACATGCCGGTGCACGGCGAGCCCGAGCGTAACGACATGGTGGAATACTTCGGCGAGCAGCTCGACGGTTTTGCCTTCACCCGCTTCGGCTGGGTGCAGAGCTACGGCACGCGCTGCGTCAAGCCGCCGATCCTGTTCGGCGACGTGGTGCGCCCGGCAGCGATGACGGTGCGCTGGAGTGAATACGCCCAGTCGCTGACTTCCAGGCCCATGAAGGGCATGCTCACCGGCCCCGTCACCGTGCTGCAGTGGTCCTTCGTGCGCGACGACCAGCCCCGCGAGACCACCTGCCGGCAGCTCGCCCTGGCGCTGCGTGACGAGGTGCTCGACCTCGAGGCGGCGGGCATCCGCGCCATCCAGATCGACGAGCCGGCGCTGCGCGAGGGGCTGCCGCTACGCCGCGCCGAGTGGCAGGGCTACCTCGACTGGGCCGTGGCCTGCTTCCGGCTGGCCTCGGCGGGGGTGCGCGACGAGACCCAGATCCACACCCACATGTGCTACTCGGAGTTCAACGACATCATCGAGTCGATTGCCGCCCTGGATGCCGATGTGATCACCATCGAGACCTCGCGCTCGGCCATGGAACTGCTCGATGCCTTTCAGGATTTCGCCTACCCCAACGCCATCGGTCCGGGGGTCTACGACATCCACTCGCCCAACATCCCCGAGGTGGCCTGGATGGTGGCGCTGATGGAGAAGGCCGCCGAGCGTATCCCGGTCGAGCGGCTCTGGGTGAATCCGGACTGCGGCCTCAAGACTCGCGACTGGGCCGAGGTGGAGCCGGCCCTGGCCAACATGGTCGAGGCCGCGCGTGAGCTGAGGCGTCACCATGGCTGATGCCCGGCGTTGAGCCCGAAGCCGGCGCACGAGGGCGAAGTGGCTGGTATGCTGCGGCCTCAGGGAACATCGCCGATATGCAAGGAGCCCTCATGTCTCGTCACACCGTTTCCGCCGCCCGTCCGCTCGTCCTGCTGGGGGTGGCCCTGTGGCTTGCCGGCTGCGCCGCCACCCCCGACGACGCGGCGACACGCCCCGAGGTCAGCGATCGCGGGGCGTCCCGCGAGGCATCGCCCACCGCGCCGCTGATGCCCTCGCTCTTCTTCCCCGGCGAGGCCACGTCGCTGACCGCCTGGCGCTGCACGCCGGCCCAGGACCTGGTCACCGCGGCGACCGAGGAGGAGCTGAGGCTCTGGTCCGCCCATGGGGCCTACCGGCTGCCGCCGGCGGTGGTGGCCAGCGGTGCCCGCTACCAGCAGGGCGAGCTCAGCTTCTGGAACAAGGGCGATGAAGCGGTGGTGGAGAGCTCCACGGGGCGACTCGACTGCACCCGCGACCTGACTCAGGAGGTGCTCACCCGTCGCCAGCGGCCGGATACCATGTTCCACGCTCGAGGCAACGAGCCGGGCTGGATCGTCAACCTGGCCAATGACCGGCCTGAAGCGACCCTGCTGCTGGACTACGGTGAACGCGAGATGACCCTGCCCTACCGGGTGACCACCCTGGATAATGGTGAAGGGCGGATGATCCTGAACAGTGGTCGGGCCGATACGCCATTCGAACTGCGCCTCGAGGCGCGAGCCTGCTTCGACAGCATGAGCGGTCAACCCTTTCCGGCGCGGGTCACCCTGAGCATCGACGGCGAGCAGTACCGAGGCTGCGGTCAGGGCATCGCGCCCTGACGGGATGCTGGCGGATCAGCATGGGTAGGAGGTACGGATCAGCCACTGGCGGGGCACGAAGTCGCTGGTGCACAGTACCGGCTCGAGGCCAAGGATGCGCCGGCTCAGGCGAGCAAGGGCCTCGCGCGTATTGCCGGAAGCGGCGGGCAGCTGCTCGGAGGTCTCGACCGGTTGCCAGCGGCCGCTCTCGTGCGTGGCCAGGGTGAAGGCGAAGGGGTGAAAGCCCGGAAAGCCGAGCCGCAGGTCGGTGGCCACCAGGGTCTCGCGACCGTCGAGGTGGTGGGTCTCGTAGCGCAGGAAGGGACCGGCGAACCAGTCGAGCCGCCGGCCGCGTGCCGTGTCGAGCGCCGTCTCCTCCAGGTCGGCCCCTCGGGTGTAGGTCTCCAGCGCCGGAGAGTGGTCACCGTCAAATACGCCCACCAGGGCCTCGTGGTGATACTTGCCGTCGGCCACCGTGACCCGCCACAGCAACGTATTGAAGGGCGTCGGCTGGACGAGCCGCGGTGCCTGCTGCAGCCCCTGCTCGGCCAGCACCGGGGCGATGCGCGCCTCGACCAGCTGCTTGGCCCCGACGGCGAACACCAGGTAGGCACAGGAGAGGGCCAGCCCCCAGCGCGGTGCCCGCTGCGCCTTGCCGGTCACCAGCGCCACGCCGATACCTGCCAGCAGCGGCAGGCTATAGAGCGGGTCGATGATGAAGACCACGGGCCAGGCCGCGGGACGCAACTCCAGTGGCCACCACAGCTGAGTACCGTAGGTGGTCAGGGCGTCGAGCAGCGGGTGGGTCAGCAGGATGAGCCCGAAGAAGAGCCCCCAGCGGCGCAGGGGGATGTCCCGGGCCGGGGCGAACCTCGCTGCGAGCAGGGCCAGGACGGTGGCCAGTCCCGCCAGCACGAACAGAGAGTGGGAGAAGCCGCGGTGCTCGGTGACGTTGGCCACGGCATCGCCGTAGTCGATGACCACGTCCAGGTCGGGCAGGGTGCCGAGGGCCGCGCCGAGGAGGACCGCCTTGCGGCCCAGCCGCCGGCCGAGCACGGTACCGCCGATTGCCGCGCCCAGGGCGGCCTGGGTAATCGAGTCCATCGAGAGGCGTTCCTCGCAGCGAGATCGACTGGCTATGATGCCACGGTCGGGATCTGGGTTCTCCTACGCTCCCCATAGACAGGATCTATCCCGACTCATAGCGAGGGGCACCGGGGATAATCCGTAGGGGAGGTCCTACGCCAGGGGTGAGGAGCACTGCTCCGAACGGGCTGGCCATGGATGGCCAGCACCGGACCTGCAAGCGGAGCGGGACGCGAGAGCGCAGCAGGGCGTCGGTAGCGTACAGGGAGGTATTCACAGCGCCTCCCCGATGGTCCGACACGTCGGGGATTATCGACGGAACAGCCCCGAGCGACCTTGCTACATGCGATAGCTCTATTCTCAGGTCTGAACCCAAGGCGGCCTGGCGTCGAGAATTCGCGCCTGCACCGGGCAGTCTTCGCGGTGGGCACCGGGGAGGTAACCGGTACTCATCAGGAATTCACCGGTGATCTCGGGCCCGGTGAAGCGAAAAGTCCGTTTGAAGCGCTTGATCCAGTCGGCGTGGGGGAGCGGATGGTGGTGGTCGAGCCAGGCGCGCAGGCTGCCGTGCTCGGCCTGCAGCGCCTGCACCACGCCGGCGTTGTGAATCACGGCATCGACCTTGAGGCGGTTGCGGATGATGCCGGCATCCGCCAGCAGCCTCTCCCGCTCGGCCTCGCCATAGCCGGCGACGCGGTCGATGTCGAAGCCCTCGAAGGCGGCCCGGAAGGCCTCGCGCTTCTTCAGCACGGTAAGCCAGGAGAGCCCCGCCTGGTTGATCTCCAGCACCAGGCGCTCGAAGAGGGTGCGGTCGTCGTTGACCGGGAAGCCGTATTCATGGTCGTGATAGGGCCCATGGAACGGATGCCCGGGGGCCAGGTCGCAGTAGTGACTCACGCTGTTGCTCCAGGGGGTAGCAGTGGGGTCGAGAGATGTCCGACAATCGTGCCGACACCTTATACCGGGGAGCGCCCTTCATGACATCACCGCTACGTCTGACCCTTGCCAGCGCCCTGCTGGCCGTGATCGCCACCCCTGCCTGGGCCGAAACGCCCGTGGTGGAGATGAACAAGGACCCGAACTGCGGCTGCTGTACGGCCTGGGCCGAGCACCTGGAGGCCGAGGGCTTCGAGGTAAGACAGCACGAGATCCGCGACATGCGGGCGGTGAAGATCGAGCATGGTGTCTCGCCCGGGCTCGCTTCCTGCCATACCGCGGTGGTGGATGGCTACGTGATCGAGGGTCATGTCCCGGCGGCCGACATCCGTCGCCTGCTGGAGGAGCGTCCGGACGTGGCGGGTCTCGCGGTGCCGGGCATGCCCCATGGCTCTCCCGGCATGGAAACCGGACGTCACGACGACTACGCGGTGCTGGGCTGGAGGCATGACGATCTCACGCCGGCGATCTTCAACGAGTACACCCAAGACTGAAACGACAGGAGTCTTTCATGCAGTATCTGCACACCATGGTCAGGGTCAGCGACCTCGACGCCTCGTTGCACTTCTACTGTGACCTGCTCGGCCTGACCGAGGTGCGTCGCAAGGAGAACGAGAAGGGTCGCTTCACCCTGGTCTTCCTGGCGGCTCCGGAAGACGAGGCGCGCTCCGCCGAGCTCAAGGCGCCGGAGCTGGAGCTGACCTGGAACTGGGATCCCGAGGAGTACACCGGCGGGCGCAACTTCGGCCACCTGGCCTATCGGGTGGACGACATCTATGCCCTCTGCGAGCACCTGCAGGCGAACGGCGTGACCATCAACCGTCCGCCCCGGGACGGCCACATGGCCTTCGTCAGAAGCCCCGACAATATCTCCGTCGAGTTGCTGCAGAAGGGGGATCCCCAGGAACCGAAAGAGCCTTGGGCTTCCATGGAAAACACGGGTACCTGGTAATCGCCAGGGCTTGGTGACCGGGTGGCAGGCTCAATCCGGCCGCCAGGCCATCCGTCCGCTGCCCAGGAAGACCAGCGCCAGGGCGCCGAACAGGAAGAAGCCCTGCAGCTCCAGGGCCCAGCCGCCGTTGTCCTTGAAGGCGGTGATCTCCCCCATGTGCACCAGGAAGATGGCCACTACCATGTTGGCGGTCATCAGCAGCCCCGCCACGCGGCTTCGCCAGCCGATCAGTGCCATCAGTGGCGCCGCCACCTCGCCGACCAGCACGCCGTAGGCGAGCACGGTCGGTAGCCCCTGGCCGGCCAGGGTGTTGCCGATCCAGGTCAGGCTGCCCGGGTTGAGCAGCTTGGTCAGCCCGTGGGGCAGCAACAGGCCGGCCACGGTGAGTCGCAGGATCAGCTTGCCGAGGGCATCGTTGTGGAGCGCGCGAAGCATGCAGGGGCCTCATGGGGGGAAAAGGGAGAGATGGAGCGGGGAATTGTCTCGATGCCCCGGCTGGGGCAAGCTTGTTGCCTGGGCAATCGCCTCGTTCCTCAAGGAAGATACCATGATGATCAAACCGTTACGCGACACCCTGCTGCTGGCGGCCGGCGCCCTGCTGCTGGCCGCCTGCAGCAGCCGCCCGGCTCCCCAGCTCGACGAGCCCACGGCCGGGCTCGAAGGGCCGGTGGTCGATCAGCGCTGGAACCTGCTGCTGGTGGGCACCAACGAGCGCCTCGATATGCCGGAGCGCGCCCATTTCGTGATCGAAAGCGATGGTCGGGTGAGCGGCAGCGACGGCTGCAATCGACTCACCGGCCGGGCCGTGTTGGGCGAGAACAACCGCATCGCCTTCTCGGACCTGGCCACCACTCGGCAGGCCTGCCCCAAGGCCGAAGATGCCGCCCGGGTGACCGGCATGCTGGAGAACGCCTACCGTTACCTGATCGATCACGACCGGCTGGTGTTCTTCGGCCCCGATCAGCGCGTGCTGGGCGGCTGGCGAAGGGTGGATTGAGTAACGCCTGGACGGTGAAAAAACTGACCGCCCGTCGTGGCATTACCGGAGAGCGTGCCTCACAGCGCTTCGATCTTGTCGAGCTGCTCGAACAGCAGGCGGCGTGCCGCCTGCAAGTCGGCGAGCTTGCCGCGCTCCTTCTCGACCACCGCCTCGGGGGCCTTGGCGACGAAGCTCTCGTTGTCGAGCTTCTTCTCGATGCCGCCGATGAGCTTGTCCTGCTTGTCGATCTCCTTGGCCAGGCGAGCGAGCTCGGCCTCCTTGTCGATAAGGCCGGCCATGGGCACCAGCACTTCCATCTCGCCGACCAGCTGGGTGGCTGATAGGGGTGCCTGTTCTTGATCGTAGAGCCACTCGATGCTTGCCAGCTTGGCGAGCTTGGGCAGTACGCGACGGTTGGCCGCCAGGCGCGCCGGGTCGTCCGGACCGCCCTTGGTAAGCAGCACGTCCAGTGGCTTTCCCGGGGCGATGTTCATCTCGGCGCGGATGTTGCGCACCGCGACGATCACGCCCTTGAGCCATTCGATGTCGCGGGTCGCTGCCTCGTCGACCTTGCTGTCATCGGCCTGCGGCCAAGGCTGGACCATCAGGGAGTCCCCCTCGGCCTGGCAGGTGCCGGCCAGCGGTGCGACGCGCTGCCAGATCTCCTCGGAGATAAAGGGCATCATCGGGTGGGCCAGGCGCAGGATCGCTTCCAGCACGCGGACCAGGGTGCGGCGTGTGCCGCGCTTGGCCTCCGCGGAGGCAGCCTCGTCCCACAGCACCGGCTTGGAGAGCTCAAGGTACCAGTCGCAGTACTCGTTCCAGACGAAGTCATAGAGCGCCTGGGAGGCATGGTCGAAGCGGAACTCCTCCAGGGCCCTGGTCACCTGGGTCTCGGTCTGCTGCAGGCGCGAGACGATCCAGCGGTCGGCCAGCGATAGCTCGACGGGATCATCTCCCAGGCCGGTGTCCTCGCCCTCGGCGTTCATCAGTACGTAGCGCGAGGCGTTCCACAGCTTGTTGCAGAAGTTGCGGTAGCCCTCCAGGCGGCCCATGTCGAACTTGATGTCGCGCCCGGTGGTGGCCTGGGAGAGAAAGGTGAAGCGCAGTGCGTCGGTACCATGGGGCTCGATACCCTCGGGGAACTCGGCGCGGGTGGCCTTGGCGATCGCCTTGGCCTTCTGCGGTTGCATGAGGCTGCCGGTGCGCTTCTCGACCAGCGTCTCAAGATCGATGCCGTCGATCAGATCGATGGGGTCGAGCACGTTGCCCTTGGACTTGGACATCTTCTGGCCCTGGCCGTCGCGCACCAGGCCGTGCACGTAGACCTGTCGGAAGGGCACCTCGCCCATGAACTTGCCGGTCAGCATGATCATTCGCGCGACCCAGAAGAAGATGATGTCGAAACCGGTGACCAGCACGCTGGAGGGATGGAAGGTCGCCAGCTCCGGTGTCTCTTCCGGCCAGCCCAGGGTGCCGAAGGTCCAGAGTCCGGAGCTGAACCAGGTATCCAGCACGTCCTCGTCCTGACTCAGTTCGAGCTCGGCGGGTAGGTCATGTTTTTCTCGGGCCTCCTGCTCGCTTCTCGCCACGAAGACGTTGCCCTCCAGGTCGTACCAGGCGGGGATGCGGTGGCCCCACCACAGCTGGCGGGAGATGCACCAGTCCTGGAGGTCGCGCATCCAGGCGAAGTACATGTTCTCGTAGTTCTTCGGCACGAACTGGATGTCGCCCTTCTCCACGGCCTCGATGGCAGGCATGGCCAGCTCTTCGACGGCCACGAACCACTGGTCCGTGAGCAGCGGTTCGATGACGTCGCCGGAGCGGTCGCCATAGGGCAGGGTGTTGCTGACGGTCTCCACCTGCTCGAGCAGGCCGGCCGCTTCCATGTCGGCGACGATGCGCGCCCGTGCGTCGAAGCGGTCCAGGCCGGCATAGGCCTCGGGCAGGGTCGGGTCGACATCGGGCAGCGGCCGGCCCTGGATGTCGAAGGCCTCGGCGCGGGCCAGGATGGCAGCGTCCTGGGTGAAGACGTTGATCAGCGGCAGGCCCTGACGGCGGCCTACCTCATAGTCATTGAAATCGTGGGCCGGGGTGATCTTGACGCAGCCCGAGCCCTTCTCCATGTCGGCATGCTCATCCGCCACGATCGGTATACGCCGACCCACCAGTGGCAACTCGACCAACTTGCCCACCAGCGAGGCGTAGCGGGGATCCTCGGGGTTGACCGCCACTCCGGTGTCGCCGAGCAGGGTCTCGGGGCGGGTGGTGGCGACGACCAGATGGTCGAGGCCGGCGTCGGTGGTCGCGCCATCGGCCAGCGGATAGCGAAAGTGCCAGAAGCTGCCCTGCTGGTCGCGGTTCTCGACCTCGAGATCCGAGATGGCGGTGTGCAGGGTGGGGTCCCAGTTGACCAGCCGCTTGCCGCGGTAGATCAGTTCCTCCTCATGGAGGCGGACGAAGACTTCCTGCACCGCCCTGTAGAAGCCATCGTCCATGGTGAATCGCTCGCGCGACCAGTCGACGCTGGCACCCATCCGGCGCAGCTGGCGGGTGATATGGCCGCCGGACTCCTGCTTCCACTCCCATACCCTGTCGATGAAGGCCTCCCGGCCCAGGTCGAAGCGGGTCTTGCCCTCCTCGGCGGCGATCTTGCGCTCCACCAGCATTTGCGTCGCGATGCCGGCGTGGTCGGTGCCCACCTGCCAGAGGGTGTTGCGACCCTGCATCCGCCGCCAGCGGATCAGGGTGTCCATGATGGTGTCCTGGAAGGCATGGCCCATGTGCAGGCTGCCGGTCACGTTGGGCGGCGGAATCATGATGGAGTAGGGCGTACCCTCGCCGGACGGGGCGAAATGGCCGTCGCTTTCCCAGCGCTCGTACCAGCGGGATTCGATCTGCTCGGGTTGGTAGGTCTTGTCCATGGGCGTTCCGGGTCCAGAAATGATTACCGCCGGCCATGCAGGCAGGAGATGGTGATGAAAAAATGGGGCTGATTATAGCCCTTTAGAACACGATACGTCATACGGCGAGGGGTGCCGGGGAAAGGCTGTAGAGGAGGTCCTGTCCATGGATGACATCGATGGCGCCCTGGAAAGGGGTTATAGCGACACCTGAGGGCCGGCCTCGCTCGAAAGCCTGTCGACGAATCAGCCCCGAGCGCCGGAAACCATCTGCATTAGCCCTGCCCACGCAACTGATGGGCCTTCACCGGATAGCCGCGCTGCTTGTAGGTCTGCCAGCACTCGCGCTTGGCGGTGAGCACGTCCTGGTGCTGGTTGATGATCTCGGCGACCCGCTCGAAGCGCGAGAACCATTCCGGTATCCCGGGGTTCAGGTTGAGCAGCGCCTGGGGCGGCTCGCCCTCCATCGGCAGGTCCTTCCAGCCGATGGTCACCGGAACGTCATCGGCCAGGTCGCTGCCGAGCACGGCGTGGGGCACGTAGGCGTCGGCCCGAAAGGTCCAGAGCCGGTCATCCAGTTCCCGGGCCATGGCCTCGTCCTCGGCATGCAGGTGCAGCCGATAGCCCTTGCGGTAGATCGTTTCGGCCAGCCGGCAGGCAAAGTCGAGACGCGCCTCAAGGGTGGTGTCAGGGAGTATGTAGAAGTCGACCTGGGTCATCCTACAGCTCGTTACCGTTCTCCACGCTGCGTGTCTCCTCCTCGCGATCCAGCAGGTACTGGGTCAGCAGACCCACCGGGCGGCCGCTGGCGCCCTTCTCCTTGCCGGAGGACCAGGCCGTGCCGGCGATATCCAGATGCGCCCAGGGGAACTTGTCGGCGAAACGCGAGAGGAAACAGGCGGCGGTGATGGTGCCCGCCGGACGGCCGCCGATGTTGGCCAGGTCGGCGAAGTTGGAGTCGAGCTGCTGCTGATACTCGTCCCACAGTGGCAGGTGCCAGGCGCGGTCCCAGGCAGTCTCGCCGGCATCGAGCAGGTCCAGTGCCAGGTCGTCGTCGTTGGCAAGCAGGCCGGTGGCATGGTGGCCCAGGGCGATGATGGCGGCTCCGGTGAGGGTGGCGATGTCCACCACGCTGGCCGGCTCGAAGCGCTCGGCATAGGTCAGGGCGTCGCACAGTACCAGGCGGCCCTCGGCGTCGGTGTTTAGCACCTCCACCGTCAGACCCTTGAGGGTCCTGATGATGTCGCCGGGCTTGGTGGCGCGGCCGTCAGGCATGTTCTCGGCTGCGGCGACGATGGCCACCAGGTTGATCTTCGGCTTGATCGCCAGTACCGAGGTGACGGTGCCGAATACGCTGGCCGCCCCGCACATGTCGAATTTCATCTCGTCCATGGCCTCGCCAGGCTTGAGCGAGATGCCGCCGGTGTCGAAGGTGATCCCCTTGCCGACCAGCACGTGGGGCGCCTCGTCGGGGCTCTCGGCCCCCTGGTACTTCATGATGATCAGGCGCGAGGGCTGCTCGCTGCCGCGGCCCACCGAGAGCAGGCTGTGGGCGCCCAGGCGTTCCAGGGCCTCCTCGTCGAGGATCTCCACCGAGAGCGCTCCGCCAGAACCCTGGCCCAGTGCCTCGGCCTGCTCGGCCAGGTAGCTCGGTGTGCAGATGTTGCCGGGCAGGTTGCCCAGGGTGCGCGTGGTGGCCACGCCTCGACCGATGGCGTCCCCGATGCGCCCACCCTGGCGGGCCGCTTCGGCATCGCCGTGTTCGCTGACCAGCAGGGTGATGCGGGAAAGCTGTGGCGCGGGGGAGGGCTCGGACTTGAACTGGTCGAAGCGGTAAACGGCGCGATGGGCGGCCTCGGCCACCATGCGGGCCTTCCAGTCGCAGGATCGCTCTGATACCGGCACGTCGGTGAAGGCCACGGCGACGTCATCGATAGGCAGCGCCGCCAGGTCGATGAAGGCGGCATCGAGTGCCTTGCTAAAGGCGCCTTCCCGGCAGCTGTTGCGTTCCCCGAGGCCCACCAGCATCAGACGGTCGGCGTTGAGTCCCGGCGCGAAGGGAACCAGCAGCACATTGCCAAGCCTGGCATCGAAATCACCGCGCTCGATCAGCTGGCCGATCAGCCGCTCGCTGACATCGTCGAGCTTGGCGGCAGCGGGCAGCAGGTCGCCGTCCTTGAACACCGGTACCACGAGACAGGCCGTCTCGGTCTTGGCGGGATTGGCCGTCTGGACAGGGAATTCCATTGTGACTCCACAAGACAAGCGATGGGGGATTCTGGATAATGCCGGCACGTTGCCGAGTCATGCCAGTGTACCCAAGGCAAGGCGTCATTGCATGGAAGATGGCCGGGCCCCGTGGGGTGCCGGGCCGGGAGACAGCGTTGATCATATTCCGTTATCTGACCCGCGAGATCCTGCTGACCATGTCTGCCGTGGCGGGCGTGCTGTTGCTGGTTATCATGGGCAGCCGATTCATCCGCTATTTCGCCAATGCCGCCGAGGGCGAGCTTCCGGCCAGTATTCTCGGCACCCTGATGCTCTTTCATCTGCCGGGGTTTCTCGAGCTGATCCTGCCGCTGGCCTTCTTTCTGGGCATCCTGCTGGCCTATGGCCAGCTCTACCTCAACAGCGAGATCACCGTGCTGGTGGCCTGCGGCACCAGCCCCAACCGCCTGCTGCAGGTCAGCCTGGTGCCAGCGACGGTGGTGGCGATCCTGGTGGGAATGTGCAGCCTCTGGCTGACCCCCGCCGGGGCTCTGCACAACGAGATACTGATCGAGGAGCAGCGCAGCCAGCTCGACTTTTCTGCCCTGGTGCCGGGACGCTTCCAGGATTTCGGCGGCGGGCGCACGGCCTATACCGAAAGCCTCAGTAACGATAAGCAGGAGATGCGCCAGGTCTTTATCAGCGAACGGCAGTCGCGAGGCGACGGTACACCGGAGAGCGTGGTGACTCGGGCCGGAAGCGGCTATCAGACCGTCGATGAGGCGACCGGCAGCCGCTTCCTGGTGCTTGCCGATGGCGAGCGCTATAGCGTCGATCCCGGACGGGCCGAGGCCGAGCGGCTGGCGTTCGGGACCTATGCGGTGCGCCTATCGAGGGCAGCCGAGAGCCCCGAACTCGATTCGCCCGAGTACGCAACGACCCTTGCGCTGTTCACCGATGATGGCCTGCCGGCGCGGGCCCAGCTGCAGTGGCGGCTGGGTCTGCCGCTGATGGTCTTCATCCTGACTCTGCTCGCCATGCCACTCTCCCGGGTGAATCCCCGACAGGGGCGTTTCGCCAAGCTGCTGCCAGCCATCTTCCTCTACGTGGCCTATCTCAGCCTGCTGCTGGCGGCGTTGGACGCCATTGGCCGTGGCAGCTGGCCGGTGGCAATGGGAATGTGGCCGATCCATGGCGGCTTTCTGGCCATCGGCCTGGTCATGATGGTTCGGGCCCAGCAAAAGGGAATGAGTGGATGATCATCGACCGGCTTGATCGCTACATTGCCCGCAACGTGCTGGGTGCCATCATCGTGGTGCAGGTGGTATTGCTGGGCCTGGACCTGGTGATCACCTACATCAACGACCTCGGTGACATAGAAGGTGATTACGGCGCTTTCCAGGTACTGCTTTACCTGCTTATGCGTCTGCCCTGGCGCTTCTACCAGTACGCTCCGGTAGGGGTATTGATCGGGGCGCTGGTCGGCCTTGGCAGCATGGCCTCGAGCAATGAGCTGACGGTGATGCGTGCCGCCGGGCGCTCGCTGGTCCGTATCCTCTGGGGCGTGATGAAACCCATCATCCTGGTGATCCTGATCGTGCTCGCCATCGCCGAGTTCGTCAGCCCTCGCACCGAGCAGTTCGCCAGCGCATGGCGCCTCGAGCAGATGCAGGGCGAGGGTGCGGTGCTCACCGAGCGCGGTGGCTGGCAGCGCGAGGGCGACAACTTCTATCGCTTCGGCGCCATCCGAGCCGATGACACCGTGCTCGATCTGACCCGCTACCGATTCGAAGGAAACGTCCTGCGTGAGGCGACGAGTGCCCGACGGGCGGTATGGCGTGATAACCGCTGGGAGCTGGAGGATGTGGCACTTACACGCTTCGGGCAGGCGCGCACGGAGGTCGAACGCCATGACACCCTGGCCTGGGAGACCGCCATGACGCCGGCCCAGCTCAATCGTTTGTTGCGTGACGTGGAGAGTCAGGCACCCAGCGAGCTGTGGGCCTATGCCCGCTATCTGCGTGACCAGGGTCAGCAGGCGACACAGCCGCTGCTCTACTTCTGGCAGAAGATGCTGATGCCGCTGACCATGGCGTCGCTGGTGCTGGTGGCCGCTTCCTTCGTGTTTGGCCCCCTGCGCACCGTGGCTGCCGGTACCCGGGTCTTCTACGGGGTAATCACCGGTCTGGTCTTCAAGTACCTGCAGGATCTGCTTGGTCCGGCCTCCATGGTCTTCGGCTTCTCGCCGGCCTGGGCAGTGCTGGCGCCGACCCTGCTGTGTGCTGGGGTGGGATTCTATCTATTGCGCCGTACAGGCTGAGCCGAGGGATTCATGCAACGACGCTTCGACCTACTCGACAACACCTGGCCGGCCGGCCTCGGACGGCGACTGGGCGCCATGCTGTATGATGGACTGCTGGTGCTGGCGATCTGGATCGTCATGTCCTCGGTGCACCTGGCCGTGGTGCGGTTGTTGCTGGAGGTGCCGGCCGAAGAAGTGGGCGCGGGACTCGGCCAGGTAATCACCTTGCGTCTGCTGATGGCCATCAGCGCCTTTGCTTTCTTCGCCTTCTTCTGGACTCGCGGTGGCATGACGCTGGGCATGCAGGCATGGCGGTTGCGGGTGCAGACACGCGATGGCTGCTCGATTACCGGCTTGCAGGCACTGCAGCGTTTCCTGGTAGCCGGTATCTCGCTGGCCGCTTTGGGCCTGGGGTATCTCTGGATCCTCGTCGATGCCGAGAAACGCAGCTGGCCGGACATCGCCTCCGGCTCTCGGGTGGTGGTCCTTCCCAAGCGTCGTTGATGGGCATGAGGAGCACCGGGACTGATCTCTGTCAGGTTTTTTGCGGGAATTTGCTTGCGATCATCCATGCGAATCATTTACATTTAGTTCATGATCAGCGTGAGGTGATGCCATGTATGTCTGTCTCTGCAAGAACGTGACCGATCACCGGATTCGTGGTGCCGTGGAGGACGGAGCGCGCAGCTGGCGCGAGGTCCAGCAGGTAACGGGATGCGGGACTCAATGCGGCAAGTGTGCCTGCACCGGCAAGGACATCACCCGCGAAGCGATCAGGGACGAGCTCAGGGCTTCGGCAGAGGGGCTCGCCTACGCCGTCTAACGACAATCGCTATCGTTTGCCTTTATCTTAACAAGCCTATGATTTGATTGAGTTTTGATTGATATTGCCTAGACTGTGGGAGTACAGGCTGGCCAGTCCTTGATGGCCGTGCCAAGCTGGCAGTCAGCATCCTGACAATCATGATCGAGGTAATGAGATGAAAGGCGACAGCAAGGTTATCGAACACCTGAACACCGCACTCGGCAATGAACTGGTAGCCATCAACCAGTATTTTCTGCACGCCAAGATGTACAAGGACTGGGGTCTGAAAGCGCTCGCCAAGTGGGAATACGACGAGTCCATCGAAGAGATGCAGCACGCCGACAAGCTGATCGAGCGTATCCTCTTCCTTGAGGGCGTACCCAATCTCCAGGACCTCGGCAAGCTGAACATCGGCGAAAACGTGCGTGAGATGCTCGAGTGCGACCTGAAGATCGAACATGAGGGCCGCAACGATTACATCGAGGCCATCACCTACTGTGAGCAGGTCAAGGACTACGTCAGTCGCGACCTCTTCCGGGATATCCTCGCCGATGAGGAAGGCCATATTGATCATATCGAGACCGAGCTCGGGCTGATCGACAAGGTGGGTCTCGAGAACTACCTGCAGCGTCAGATGCAGGAAGCAGGCGAGGAGTGATCGCCGCCTGAGCCCCGCCCGACTTCCCATACCGGCGCCCTAGTGGCGCCGGTATGGCTTCCAGCTTGCTTGTCCCCTGATTGACGCCTCACCCGGCGGACCCGCCCCAAGATTTTCCGAATGTTCTACTCTGGTGCATAGTCATCGTGTAACGCTGGGCTGCAACCCGTGTCGGTGCGCCTCCGCCGGGGTGGTTGCTGCGTCATGGCGCACTATCCCTGACCGAGAGGTCAGGTGCTCGACCTGGCAGGTTTCCTGCATGACAACAATCACCAACAATCTGAGCGAGGACCCTCTTCATGCGTCGACACCTTTCCCGAACCACCGGCTTGCTGACTGCCATGCTGGGCTTTTCTCTCACCGGCGCTTCCCTGGCCGACGATACCCCCATTCGCTTTCAGCTCGACTGGCGCTTCGAGGGGCCTTCGGCCCCCTTCCTGATGGCCGTCGAGCGCGGCTATTTCGCCGAGGAGGGCCTCGATGTCCAGGTGGACTCGGGGAGCGGTTCCGCCGGCGCCATCAATCGGGTGGCGTCGGGCGCCTATGAGATGGGCTTCGGCGACCTCAACGCCCTGATCGAGTTTCTCGCCGAGAATCCCGATGCACCCGGCATCCAGGGCGTCTATGTGGTCTACGACGGTTCCCCCGCCACGGTCTTCGCCCGCAAGGACCGCGGCATCGCCTCACCGCAGGATCTTGCCGGCAAGACCCTCGGTGCTCCCACCTTCGATACCGGCTATCGGGCCTGGGGGATCTTCGCCGCCGCCAATGGTCTCGACGCCGATGCCGTCGAATGGCAGAACGTCGATCCTACGCTTCGCGAGACCCTGCTGGTTCGCGGGGACGTGGACGCCATCACCGGCTTCTATTTCACCAGCCTGCTCAATCTGGAAGGGCGGGGCATGGGCAGGGACGAGCTCACCATCATGCCGTTCCCGGAATATGGGGTGCCGCTCTACGGCAATGCCATCATCGCCAGCGAAGCCTTCGCCGAGGAGAACCCCGAGGCCGTCGAGGGCTTCCTGCGGGCCTTCAACCGTGCCCTCGAACAGACCCTGGCCGACCCGGATGGCGCCATTGCCTACGTGCACGCCCGCGACGGCCTGATCGACAGGGATCTGGAGACGCGGCGCCTCAAGCTGGCCATCGAGGGCGCCATCGACACCCCCGATGCACGTGCCAACGGTGCCGGCGCCGTGGACGAGGCGCGCCTGCGCGAGTCGATACAGCTGGTGGCCGATGCCTATGACCTGCCGTCGGTGCCCACCACCGATCAGGTCTTCGATTCGTCCTACCTGCCGCCGCAGGCGGATCGCATGATCTTCCCCGAGGCGCCGTGACGATGGCGTTCGTCGATTTCGACCGGGTGAGCCTGGCCTACGACGACAGCGGTAACGCCATCGAGGACATCACCCTCTCCATCGGGGAGGGTGAGTTCGTGGCCTTCGTGGGACCTAGCGGCTGCGGCAAGTCGACCTTCATGAAGCTCTGCACCGGGCTCCACGGGCCAACCATGGGCAGTGTGAAGGTCGATGGCGAGCCGGTGGCAGGGCCTCTGAAGATCTCCGGCATGGCCTTCCAGAACGCCAACCTGCTGCCCTGGCGAACGACCCTGGACAACGTCCTGCTGCCGCTGGAGATCGTCAAGCCCTATCGTTCGCAGTTCCGCAGGCGCCGAGAGGAGTTCAAGGCCTGGGCCCTTGACCTGCTGCGTACCGTGGGTCTCGACGGCTACGAGGATCAGTTTCCCTGGCAGCTCTCCGGTGGCATGCAGCAGCGTGCCTCCATCTGTCGGGCGTTGATCCATCGCCCGCGCCTGCTGATGCTCGACGAGCCCTTTGCGGCCCTGGATGCCTTCACCCGCGAGGAACTCTGGTGTGTGTTGCGTGACCTCTGGGAGGCCCACCATTTCACCGTGGTGCTGGTCACCCATGATCTTCGCGAGGCCGCTTTTCTAGCGGATACCGTCTACGTCATGAGCCGCCGGCCGGGACGTATCGTCGAGCGCCGCCATATCGGCCTGCCGCGACCACGGGAACTGGCGATCACCTACGAGACGCCCTTCATTACCCTGGTTCAGGAGCTGCGGGCGCAGATCGGCGAGATACGCAGCACCTGAGTGAGGAGCCTGTATGCGCATCAACGAGAGAATCCTCGAACGCCTCGCTCCCTGGGTGGCGGTGGTGGTCCTGGTGGTGATCTGGGAGGCGGTCGTCCGTCTTCTGGATGTGCCGGAGTTCCTGTTTCCCGGTGCCTGGGCGACTGCCCAGGCACTGGTGACCTATGCCGGCCCCATCGGCATGCACTCCTGGCAGACCTTCTGGACCACCATGGCCGGCTTCGGAATCGGCGTGGCGGTAGGGCTGGCGCTGGGCTTCATCATCGGCTCCTCGCGCTTCCTCTACCACGCCTGCTATCCGTTGCTGGTGGGTTTCAACGCCATCCCCAAGGTGGCCTTCGTGCCCATCCTGGTGGTGTGGTTCGGTATCGGTTCGGTGCCGGCGATTCTCACCGCCTTCCTGATCTGCTTCTTCCCCATCGTGGTCAACGTGGCCACCGGCCTGGCCACCCTGGAGCCGGAACTGGAGGATGTGCTGAGGGTGCTCGGTGCCCGTCGTATGGACGTCCTGCTCAAGGTGGGGCTGCCGCGTTCGCTGCCCTACTTCTTCGCCTCGCTGAAGGTGGCCATTACCCTGGCGTTCGTGGGAACCGTGGTCTCGGAAACCGTGGCCTCCAACCAGGGCATCGGTTACCTGATGATGAGCGCCGGCTCGCAGATGCGCATGGCGCTGGTGTTCGCCGGACTTATCGTGATCAGCGCCATGGCCATGGTGATGTACGAGCTCTTTGCGCTGATCGAGAAGCGGATGACAGGATGGGCGCACCGCGGCCAGCGTTAGGAAGCTAGAACGCCTTCTCCAGGGCGAAGCGGGGTACCGGCTCGCCCTGGACCTCGACGGTCTCCAGGAACATGTCCAGAGGGCGGACCCAGAGGCCGTAGTCGCCGTAGAGAGCGCGGTAGGCCACCAGCGGCTCCTCGGTCTCGCTGTGCCGGGCAACGCCGAGTACCTCATAGAGTGGGCCCTTGTAGTGGCGGTAGATGCCAGGCCGGGGGGCCTTGTGTTCCATGGGAGCGCTCCTCTGCTGTTCTTGACGGCATGGTCTGACGAGCGATGTCAGGGCGTGGTGTGAGCGTGTCTTGTCAGCCGGGCCATCACCCGTGCGGCGGCGGTGAAGCCGAAGCTTCCGGTGACGAAGGTCGCTGCCCCGAAGCCCGAAGCGCAGTCGAGGCGGGTGGATTCCCCCTCTGAGGGCTTCTGGAAACACACTTCCCCGTCGCTGCCCGGGTAGACCAGCTGCTCGTCGGAGTAGACGCACTCCACCGAGAAGCGGCGCTTGGGGTTGCGCGAGAAGCCGAAGTCGCGCCGCAAGCGGGCGCGTACCTTGGCGAGCAGCGGATCATGCTCGGTGCGGGACAGGTCGGCCACGCGGATGCGGGTCGGGTCGGTCTGGCCTCCCGCGGCACCGGTTACGGTGATCGGCAGCTTGCGTCGCTTGCACCAGGCGATCAGTGCCGCCTTGGCGACCACGCTGTCGATGGCATCGACCAGATGATCGGCATCGGTCGGGATGCGCTTGGCCAGATTCGCAGGCGTGACGAAGGCGGTGTCGGCCACCACCTCGATGCCCGGCTGGATCGCCCGGCAGCGCTCGGCCAGCACCTCCACCTTGGGGCGGCCGATGGTGTCCTCCAGGGCGTGGAGCTGGCGGTTGACGTTGGAGACGCAGACGTCGTCGAGGTCGATCAGCGTCAGCTTGCCGATACCGGAGCGCGCCAGGGCTTCCACCGTCCAGCTGCCCACGCCGCCCACGCCCACTACTACCACATGAGCGCGTCGGAAGTGCTCGACGGCACGCTGGCCGTAGAGCCGGCGGATGCCGCCGAAACGGGCGTCGTAGTCATCCTGGATAGCGGCAGACGCGGTGAAGGTGGCGGAATCGGTCATAGCATCGCGCTCCTGCAGTCATGATGTCGGGGCGGTGCGGGCAGGTGACCCGACCAGCCGAAGCGCTCGAAGAGGGTCGTCATACAGGCATCCAGGGGGCAGCAGAGATCGAGGCGACGCCCGCTCGCCGGATGGTCGAAGGCCAGGCTCACTGCCGCCAGCAACAGGCGAGGGCATTCCAGATGCTCTGCGAAGAAGCGATTGTGGTTGCCCTTGCCATGCTTGGCATCGCCGATGATCGGGTAGCCACGCTGGGAGAGGTGGCGGCGGATCTGGTGGCGGCGCCCTGTCTGTGGTCGAGCCTCGATCAGCGAGTAGCGGCTCTGTGGATATCGATCCACCTGAATCGGCAGCTCGACGCTGTCGAGCCGGCGGATCTCGGTCACGGCCTCCATGGCCGGCATCTCGGCCTTGGGGCGGCGGCCATCCTCCTCACGCAGCGGGTAGCTCAGCCGCTCCTGCTGTGGGCCGATGCCACGCACGACTGCCAGATAGCGTTTTTCCACCCGGCGCGCCGTGAAGGCCGCCTGGAGGCTTGCCGCGGTCTCCGGGTCGAGGGCGAAGACGATCACACCGGACGTCGGACGATCCAGACGGTGGACGGGGTAGACCCGCTGGCCGAGCTGATCGCGCAGCCTTTGCAGCAGGAATTCGCGCTCGCCGCGGGCAAGCTGGCTGCGATGCACCAGCAGGCCGGCCGGCTTGTGCACGGCGACCAGATGGTCGTCCTGGTGGAGAAGGCTCAGCGGTAGCGTCATCGAAGCACTGTCACGGGATCCAAGGGGCGTCATTGTCGCTGGCAGGCGTCGTGCTGTCATCCCGTCCATGCTCAGCGGCAGTGAAAGTCCGGCGTGATGCCGGCATGGCCGCTAGGCTGGTCGACATGAGATACCGTCTACATCTGGGAACCCTGCTGATGGCGCTGAGCCTGCTCCCCGCTCTACTCTCGGGATGTGCCAGCCTGAATCGCCACCATGAAGCCCTGCTGGTGCTGGGCGATCTCTCGGCAGGTCGCGAGGATAGCCGGCTGAAGCGTCGCACCGAGCCGCCTCGCCGGGAAGGCATCGAGTATGCCCGGCAGGGTCGCGACTACCGGGCGGATGTCTACCATCCGCCGGAGCCACGCCGGGGGTCGCTGATCCTGGTGCATGGTTTCACCGAGCAGGGCCGTCGTGATCCACGCCTGGTGGCGCTGGCGAGGACCCTCGGCCGGGTAGGCTTCACGGTGATGGTGCCGGAACTCGACGGGCTGCGGGACTACTCCATCAGCACCCGCGAGGTGGCGGCGATCGTCGATGCCATCCACCATGCCACCCGACTGGGATCCGAGGCGCCGACGCGCACGGCGGTGGCGGCGGTCAGCTTCGCGGTGGGGCCGGCGTTGATTGCCGCCATGGACGAGGAGGTGGCCTCGGCCGTGAGCTTCGTGGTGGCCGTGGGCGGCTACTACGACATGACGGACCTGTTGCGCTATATCACCACCGGTGAGGATCGCGGGGGTTCTGGTCAGCAGGCGCCTCCTCCGCAGCGGGAGGCGCGCTGGGCCGTGTTGCTGAGCCAGTTGCACTGGCTGGAGGATGCTCAGGACCGGGCGCTACTGGAAACGATCGCTCGGCGCCGGCTGGCGGATCCCCAGGCGCCGGTGGCTGATGAGGCGGACCGGCTGGGGCCGTCGGGGAGGGCGCTCCTTGAGCTGGTCACCAACGAGGATCCGGGACGCGTCGAGGCCCTGATCGACAGGCTTCCGGCAGCGCTGGCGAGAGAGCTCGAGGCGCTGGACCCCTCCCGGCAAGCGCTCGACAGGCTGCAGGCCAGGCTGGTGCTTATCCATGGCCCGCAGGACCCGGTGATCCCGATCAGCCACAGCCGGCGCCTGCGTGATGCCCTGCCGCAGGGTCAGGCCCGCCTCTTCGAGACCGAGGCGCTGCAGCACGTGGTGGTGTCGACGGGATGGCGGGATGGCTGGGACCTGTGGCGGGCACTGGTGCATGTGCTGGCCTTGAGCGAGGGCAATGGTGACGGCGGATGAAGCCGCTGGCTCGAGCGCCACCATGGTCGCCTCGCCTTGCGCTGCACAATTCGTCATGCTGGGGAATCGCTGCCTGGAGCCCGAACATGAAGCATTCCCCCCCCTACCACCTCGCCGCCACTGTGCTGCATGGCTTCGACGAGTACCGCTCGCGTTTCAAGCAGATTACCGCGGATGCCAGCCGCCGCTTCCGGGATGCCGCCTGGCGCGAGGCCCAGCAGGCCTCGGCGGAGCGTATCGACCTCTATGACGAGAAGGTCCAGGAGACCCTGGCCAGGTTGAGGCGTACCTTCGACGCAGACCTGCTGACCGAGTTCGACTGCTGGCGAGAGGCCCGAGGGCATTACGCCGAGCTGATCGATCAGCGACTGGACTACGAACTGGCCGAGACCTTCTTCAACTCGATATTCTGCTCGCTCTTCCATCATCGGCACATCCATAACGACTGGATGTTTGTCTACAGCTCCCGTGAGCGAGCGGCTCACCACTCTGGCCTGGAGCTGTGCCGCCATCGTCGGGTGGGCGGCGATTGGGCGGCGGGACTGCGCTGGGCCCTGGGCGAGGCGCGTTTCGAGACGCCCTTTGTCGATCTCGAGCACGACGCCGCCCTGGGCAGCGAGATGCTCCATCGACTGTTGCCCAGCGCCCTCCTCGAGGACCCCGATGCCGAGATCGAACTGATCAAGAGCGTCTTCTACCGCAACAAGGGTGCCTACCTGGTCGGTCGAGTGCTGGGTGGTGGCCAGCAGGTGCCGTTGGTGCTGCCGGTGCTTCACGAGGAGGGTGAGGGGCTGCACCTGGATACCGTGCTGATCGAGCAGGATGAGGTCTCGATCATCTTCTCCTTCACCCGCGCCTACTTTCAGGTCAAGGTGGTGGTCCCCAGCGAGTTCGTGCACTACCTGCAGGAGCTGATGCCCGACAAGCCCCAGGGCGAAATGTATGCGGCCATCGGCTTCTTCAAGCATGGCAAGACCGAGTTCTTCCGGGCCCTCAACCGGCAGGTCGCCAAGCGCGAGGACAAGTTCATCATCGCTCCCGGGGTGCGCGGCATGGTCATGGCGGTCTTCGTGCTGCCGTCGTTTCGCACCGTGTTCAAGATCATCAAGGACCGCTTCGATCCGAGCAAGGACATGAGCCGCGAGAACGTCCGCGAGAAGTATCGTCTGGTCAAGCGCCATGACCGCGTGGGGCGCATGGCCGATACCCAGGAGTTCTCCAACTTCATCGCTCGCCAGGACCACTTCGATCCCGAGTGCCTGGCACACCTGCTTGAAGTGGCTCCCTCGACCGTCTACCTGCGCGGCGACAAGGTGGTCATCAAGCACTGCTACACCGAGCGAATGATGACTCCGCTCAACCTCTACCTCGAGCAGTGCGACCCAGGCGAGACCCAGGCGGTGCTCAAGGATTACGGCAACGCCATCAAGCAGATGGCCGCCGCCAACATCTTTCCCGGTGACATGCTGCTCAAGAATTTCGGGGTGACACGACACGGTCGGGTGGTCTTCTACGACTACGACGAAGTGTGCTATCTCACCGAGTGCAACTTCCGGCACATTCCTGAGCCGATGTACCCGGAGCAGGAACTGGCCGACGAGCCCTGGTACTCGGTGGGGCCCCACGACATCTTTCCCGAGGAGTTCGGTCCCTTCCTGTTCGCCGACGTCAGACTGCGCAAGCTCTTCTACCAGCTTCATCCGGAGTTGTTCGATGCCGACTACTGGAAGGGGCTCCAGCAGGCGATCATCGACGGAAGAGTGATCGACGTCTATCCCTATCGCAACAAGCAGCGCTTTGCCGGGAATGAAGACAACGGCCTGGTTCATTAGGCCCCCGGGCATCTATCCCTGCGCGCGCCGGAGCGTCCTGTGGTTACCGCCGAGCTGTCATGGCGCGCTATGCTGAAGGCGACCGAGGGGCTTCGCTTCTCTCTCAATCTCAAGGAGAACGCCCATGTTGGATCTCATCTCCCACCCGGCGGGTCATGTCGTGGCATTGAAGGCGAGTGGTGTGGTGACGGCTGAAGAGCTGCAGCGCGCCATCGATGCCATCGAGGCCGCCAAGCGGGCCCATCCCAAGGTCAGTCTAATGGCCGAACTCGACGACCTGCGCTTGATGACGCTACCTGCGCTGATGAAGGATATCGGCTATGGTCTGACCCAGCTCGGCAATCTCGATCATTATCACCGGGCCGCCGTGGTCACCGATCAGACATGGGTCAAGCAGATCGCCCACCTGGAAGATCGCCTGTTCAAGGTCATCGAGATCGGCACCTTTGCCAAGAGTGATCACGCTGCTGCCATGGCCTGGGTCGGTGAACTGCCCAAGGGCGACCACGAGGATCCCGAAGAAGACGGCTATCACGGGGCTTGAGATGGCGTCGTTGAACGGCAACGGTCAGCAGGCCTGAGTAGAGAGGTGGGGGAATGGCGGAGCAGCGTGGGCCGCATCTGGTGGTGTTCACTGGCGCGGGTATCAGCGCCGAGAGCGGTATCCAGACCTTCCGGGCCAGCGATGGCCTCTGGGTCGATCATGCCATCGAGGATGTCGCCACGCCCGACGCCTGGCGACGTGACCCCGAGCGCGTACTGCGTTTCTATGACATGCGCCGCGAGCAGGTGCGCCGGGCCCGTCCCAACGCCGCCCACAAGGCCCTTGCGGCGCTTGAAAAACAGGGCTTCCGGGTCAGCATCATCACTCAGAACATCGATGACCTGCACGAGCGCGCCGGGTCGCGCCAGGTGCTGCATCTGCATGGCGAAATCCTCAAGGCGCGATCCTCGGTCGATCCACGCATGCACTATCCGCTGCCCCGTGGCGGCATCCGCCTGGGTGACACCTGCGACAAGGGTAGCCAGCTGCGCCCGGACGTGGTGTGGTTCGGCGAGAGCGTGCCGCACTTCCTTGATGCCTGCGAGCTCGCTGCCCAGGCCGATCTGCTTCTGGTGGTCGGCACTTCGCTGGCGGTAATGCCGGCCGCCTCGCTGCTCGATCATGCGCCCCTGGAGGCCCCCTGCGTGCTGGTCGACCCCGAGGCCGATGTCCTGGCGCCGCCGGGCGTTGCCCGCCTCGGTCAGCCGGCGGGCAAGGGCGTGCCGGCGCTGGTGCGCCACTGGAAGCGTGAGGGTCGTCTCTGGCTGCCGGAGTCGCTGCTGGAAAGATCGACATGAGTATTCGGTTGACGCCTGGCAACGCAAAGATCGGTGGATCCTGTGCCATGATGACGTTGCGTTCATTCCTTGCCTGCCGGGTCGTCTGCGACCCAGCCAATCCAGGAGTCTCGTCATGAAACACGTATTTTCCCGACATGCCCGGTCACTCGGTGTCGCCGCCCTGCCGCTGGCCATCGGTATGCCTGTCGTCGCCGGGGCCGAGACCGGCGACGGCCCCAATCCGGGCCACTACCGCATGATGCTCGGCGATGTGGCGGTCACCGCACTCTCTGATGGCACCGTCGAGTTGCCGATGCACGAGCTCCTGCATATGCCGGTTGACGAGGCCAGGGCGATGTTCGAGGCCGATTATCTGGAAGTGCCCGTCGAGACCTCCGTCAATGCCTACCTGGTCGATACCGGGGAGCATCTGGTGCTGATCGATACCGGGGCGGGGGGCCTGTTCGGACCGAGTCTCGGGAAACTGGGCGCAAGCCTTGAAGCTGCCGGTGTCAGCCCTGACGCTATCGACGAGATCTATCTGACCCACCTGCACCCGGACCATGTGGGCGGGTTGATGAATGGCGACGCTCGCCGTTTTCCCAATGCCATCCTGCGCGCCGACCAGGACGATATCGATTACTGGCTCGACTCCGCCAACCTCGAAGCGGCTCCCGAGGGACAGAAGGGATTCTTTCGTGGGGCCATGGCTTCGCTCAACCCCTATATCGAGGCCGGGGCGTTCGAGGTCTTCGATGGGGCCCGGGAGCTCGTTCCGGGGATTCACTCCCAGGAGGACCCTGGCCATACGCCGGGTCACAGTACCTACCGTGTCGAGAGCGACGGCGAGACCCTGGTGCTGTGGGGGGACATCATGCACGCTGCTGCGGTGCAGTTCCCGCGGCCCGAGGTAACCATCGACTTCGACAGTGCGCCCGATGAAGCACGCGAACGCCGGGAAGCCCTCTTTGCCGAGGTGGCCGAAAACGGCTACTGGGTCGCCGGCGCCCACCTGTCGTTCCCGGGAATCGGTCATCTGCGCAGCGATGCCGAAGGCGAAGGCTATGAATGGCTGCCCGTGAATTACACCTATGCCCCCGGCGAGTCGAACGGCGAGTAAACTGCGACACGCTCGGGGCAGATCGTGGAATTGGCGAGGTCCATTCGAGAGCCTGAACTACCTGGGCCCTGTACTGGCCAGGCATCGTACGGCAGCCGGGCGTGTTAGCATGCCCGGCCCAATCGCGACGATGCCCAATCCATGACTGATTTCAGCGACACCGTCGACACTCCCGAGTCCGCTGCCTCGGCGCATGACCCCGCCACTGGCCACCCGCGACCGCCGCGCCGCGAGTTCAAGGCCCGAGGCAGTTTCGTCTCCCGCTGCGAGGGCTGCAACCTGCCGGTGCTCAACTGCCTATGCCCCTATCGGGTCACAGCCGAGAGCGAGGCAAAGGTGTGGTTGCTCACCCACCCCCTCGAGCATTACAAGCCGACCAACACCGGGCGGCTCATCGTTGACCTCCTGTCCGACACCGAGGTCTTCACCTGGTATCGCACCGTGCCCGACGAGCGGCTGCTGGCGCTGCTCGTGGACGAGCGCTATGCGCCCTTCGTGATCTTCCCCGACGACCAGCCGGACTACGCCGATCGGGTGGTGGGCATGGATAGCGTGATCGAGCAGCAGCAATCGGGCCGGGTTCCGGTCTTTATCATCCTTGACGGAACCTGGCGGCAGGCAAGGCGGATCTTCCGCAAGAGCCCCTATCTCGACCGGCTACCGGTACTGCCGCTACGCACCGATCGCCTCACCCGCTATCGCCTGCGCAAGCCGGCCTCGGCCGAGCATCTGTGCACTGCCGAGGTGGCCATCGAACTTTTGCGCCAGGCCGGAGACGGCGAGGCGGCCGAGGTGCTCGATGACTATTTCGATGCCTTCAACGACAGTTACGCCGCCAGCCGGCGCCACGAGAAGATCGAGGCACCGACGGTGGCGATGCGGCGCCTGCTGGCGCGCCGGGAGAGTGAGAAGAAGGCCTGATCAGCCGAACAGGGCCCCGGCGATGCGAAAGCCGGCGATCCAGGTGCCGGCTGCTGAGCCGAGGGTGGCGGTCAGGAAGACCAGCAGGGTGCGCGAGACCCGGTTGCGCCACCAGCCCTTGAGCTCGGTGACGTCGTGGCGCAGGGTCGAGAAGTCGCGCACCTTGGGCTTGCGCATCCACAGCTCCACGCCGGCGGCAACGAAGCCGGCGCCAATGGTGGGGTTCAGCGACGTGAGCGGAGCGGCGAAGAAGGTCGCCACTACCGTGACCGGGTGGGCGAGGGCTGCCAGGGTAGCCGCGCCGGAGAGCACGCCGTTGATCAGGAACCACTCCGCTACCAGTTGCCAGCCCAACTCGGTGTTGCGCGAAAAGCCGATGGCGAAACCGGTCAGCACCAGTAGCGTGATGATCCAGGGCAACGCCCGCCAGATCCGCGATGGCGGCGGTGTGGCTTCCAGGGCCTGGCGCTCCGCGACGGGTTCGGCGGGCAGCGGCTGTTCCAGTTGCTCGGCGATACCCTTCATGTGGCCGGCGCCGATCACCACCAGCACGTGACGATAGCGTCCCGGGCCGGCGTCCTCGGCCAGACGCAGCGTCATGTAGCGGTCGCGTTCACTGATCAGCGGCGTATAGAGCGACTTCGACTCGGCGGCGAATTCGCTGAAGGTAGACTCCAGGACGTCCCCCTCCTTGAGCCGCTCGATCTCCTCGGCGGAGACCTGCTGGCGAGACAGCACGCTGCCGAGTAGCCCCGAAAACAGCGAGAAGCGCTGCCACCAGGGCACATTGTGATAGATGCGCTTGAGGGTGATGCCCACGTCACGGTCGATCAGCAGTAGCGGCAGGCCGGCATCGCGGCTCTCCTCCAGGGCGGCGCGCATCTCGGCCCCGGGCTCGATGCCCGATTGCTCGGCCACGCGCTGCTGGAAGGCCCCCAGCGCCAGGCTGGCGGCCACCATGCCGGCCTTGCCCTGGCGGAAGATCTGGAACAGGTCCTGTTCGCCCATGGCATCGGGGTTGGTGAGGCTGTGATGACGCGAGTCGCACAGCTCGATGGCCACGGCGTCGAACTCGCCGGAACGGATCAAGGCGCGCACGTCCGCGGCGCTCTCGGCGGAGACATGGGCCGTGCCCAGCAGGGTGTAGCAGGTCTCGCCAGCCTGAACGACCCGGCGTGGGCCGCTGGTGGAGTCGTCCTGGCGGGCGGTGATCACGGAGTCCTGGGAGTCGGTCATGGACGCTCGGGCAGTAGGAGTGAAAGGGCGATTATCCACGAAGCCCGCCGGCGAGCCAAACCCGCTGCGACGCTTTCCTGGGATTGGTCACTTGCGCCAGAAGGCCGGGGTAAACAGCACCAGCACGGTGAATATCTCCAGGCGCCCCAGCAGCATGGCGATCACCAGAATCCATTTGGCCAGGTCCGGCAGGTTGCCGTAATGGGCGGAGGCTTCGCCCAGCGCCGGGCCCAGGTTGTTGAGTGCCGAGCCCACCGTGGACCAGGCGGTAACCTGGTCGACCCCGGTGGCCATCACGCCCACCAGCATCAGGAAGAACAGCATCACGTAGGCAGAGAAGAAGCCCCACACCGCCTGGGCGATGCCGTCTGGCACGCTGACCTTGCCGATCTTCACCGTGATCACGGCATTGGGGTGGATCAGGCGCGTCACCTCACGCATGCCCTGTTTCAAGATCAGGATGATGCGGATCACCTTCATGCCGCCGCCGGTCGATCCCGAGCAGCCGCCGACAAAGGCCGCAACGAACAGCAGGAAGGGCAGGGCGCCGGGCCAGGTGGAGAAGTCCGCCACGGCGAAGCCGGCGGTGGTGGCCACCGAGACCACCTCGAACAGGCCGTGACGCAGCCCCAGCTCGGTGCCGTAGGTGTCGGTCAGCCAGAGCGAGAGCACCGTGATCACGGTCAGGCCGAGCAGGAAGAGCATCAGGAAGCGTGCTTCCGGATCCTGGAAGTAGTGCATCAGGCTGCGCTGGCGCCAGGCGACGAAGTGCAGGCTGAAGCTGAAGGCCGAGATCACCAGGAAGCCGGTACAGATCAGCTCGATGGCGGCGCTGTCGAAATAGCCGATGCTGGCGTCGTGGGTGGAGAAGCCGCCGATGGCCACTGTCGAGAAGCTGTGCCCCAGGGCATCGAACCAGTCCATGCCGGCCGCCATGTAGGCCAGCATGCAGGCAACGGTCAGCGAGGCGTAGATGTACCACAGTGCCTTGGCCGTCTCGGTGATGCGCGGGGTCAGCTTGGAGTCCTTCAGCGGGCCCGGAATCTCGGTGCGGTAGAGGGCCATGCCCCCGACGCCCAGGGTCGGCAGGATGGCGACGGCCAGTACCACGATCCCCATGCCGCCTAGCCATTGCAGCTGCTGGCGGTAGTAGAGGACCGCCTTGGGCAGGAAGTCGATACCGGTGATCACGGTGGCGCCTGTGGTGGTCAGGCCCGAGAAGGACTCGAAGACGGCGTCGGTCGGACTCAGGGCCGTGGCGCCGGTGAGCATCAGTGGCAGCGAGCCGAACAGTCCCAGCACGCTCCAGAACAGCGCCGCAATCAGGAAGCCGTCGCGTGTGCGCAGCTCCTTGCGGGCGTGGCGGTTGGGCAGGTACATCACTGCCCCGGTGGCCACGGTGATGCCGATGGCGACCGCAAAGGCCTGCCACATGCCGTCGGCGAACAGCAGCGAGATCAGGATCGGCGGCACCATGGTCATGCTGAACATCATCAGCAACAGGCCCAGGATGCGCAGGATCATGCGCAGGCTCATCGGGAGGCTCTCCTCGGGTCGCCGGTGGTCACGCGCCGGGGCATCAGAAGAACGTCAGCCCGACCTGGAAGAGCCGCTCCACGTCGCGCAGCCGGCGCTTGTCGATCACGAACAGGATGACGTGGTCGCCGGACTCCACCACGACGTTGTCATGGGCGATCAGCACCTCCTTGCCGCGCACCACGGCGCCGATGGTGGTGCCCTGGGGCAGGTCGATGTCGCCGATGGCGCGCCCCACCACCTTGGACGACTGGGTATCGCCATGGGCGATGGCCTCGATGGCCTCGGCCGCGCCGCGGCGCAGCGAATGGACGTTGACGATGTCGCCGCGCCGCACATGGGTCAGCAGGCTGCCGATGGTAGCCTGCTGGGGGGAGATGGCGATGTCGATCTCGCCCCCCTGCACCAGGTCGACATAGGCGGCGTTGTTGATCAGCGTCAGCACCTTCTTGGCGCCCATGCGCTTGGCCAGCATCGAGGACATGATATTGACCTCGTCGTCGTTGGTCAGCGCGCAGAAGATGTCGCAGTCCTCGATGTTCTCCTCCTCCAGCAGCCGCTTGGCAGTGGCGCTGCCGTGCAGCACCACGGTGCGGTCGAGGCGTTCGGAGAGCTGGGTGCAGCGCTCGAGGCTGTGCTCGATGATCTTGACCTGGTGGCTGTGCTCGAGGTGCTCGGCGAGGCGCTCGCCGATATTGCCCCCGCCGGCGATCATTATCCGGCGGAAGTCGCGGTCGAGGCGGCGCAGCTCGCTCATCACCGCGCGGATGTCGCGGCGAGCGGCGATGAAGAAGACCTCGTCGTCGGCCTCGATCACGGTATCGCCGCGCGGGATGATCGGCCGGTTGCGGCGGTAGATGGCCGCTACCCGGGTGTCCACGCTGGGCATATGGCGACGCAGGAAGCCCAGCTCCTGGCCGACCAGCGGGCCGCCGTAGAAGGCCTTCACCGCCACCAGTTGCACCAGGCCGCCGGCGAACTCCAGTACCTGCAGGGCACCGGGATGCTCGATCAGCCGGCGGATATGGTCGGTGACCACCTGCTCGGGGCTGATCAACACGTCGATGGGCACCGCCTCATGGGCGAACAGCCCCTTGCGGGTCAGGTAGGCGGTGGCACGCACCCGGGCGATCTTGGTCGGCGTGCGGAACAGGGTGTGGGCCACCTGACAGGCGATCATGTTGACTTCGTCGGTGTTGGTCACCGCGATCAACATGTCGGCATCCTCGCAGCCCGCCTGGCGAAGCACCATGGGGTAGGAACCCGCCCCGGCTACCGTGCGGATGTCCAGACGGGTATGCAGCTCGCGCAGGCGCTCGCCGTCGGTGTCCACCACCGTGATGTCGTTCTCCTCCCGGGCCAGGTGCTCGGCCAGGGTACCGCCGACCTGGCCGGCGCCGAGGATGATGATCTTCATGGTCGATACTGTCCGCTCTGGTCAGACCGCGGGGGTCGAGGGCGGCGCACCTTGTGCGCCGCAACATGACGATACAAGCCTAAACCAGCCGCCATGAGAAGAACAGGTCGTGGGAGTCAGTCCAGGGTGAATCCGACCTTGATGGTGACCTGCCAGTGGGAGACCTGCCCGTCCTCGATGTGGCCGCGTGTCTCCGTGACCTCGAACCAGCGCATGTTGTGCAGGCTATCGTTGGCCTTGGTCAGGGCGCTCTGGATGGCGTCCTCGATGCTCTTCTCCGAGGAGCCTGTCAGTTCGATGTGCTTGTAGGTGTGGTGATTCATGGGACCTCCAGCGTCTTGGAATGAAAAGCCCGCCATCAGGCGGGACGCTTCTCCAGTCTGGCATAGAAGAAGCCATCGTGGCTGTCGGGTTGCGGAAGTAATTGCCGCCCGGCACCCGAGGGACGGCCCCAGGCCATGCCGGCCAGGGTGCTCGCCACCGCATCCGGCTTGCGGGTCATGAAGCGCTCGATCTGCTCGGCATTCTCCTCGGGCAGCACCGAACAGGTGGCATAGAGCAGAGTACCCCCAGGACGCAGCAGCGGCCAGAGGTTGTCGAGCAGCCGGGCCTGGAGCTCGGTCAGCTTGGGGATATCCGAGGGCCGGCGCAGACGCTTGATGTCGGGATGACGGCGGATCACGCCGCTGCCTGAGCAGGGGGCATCGAGCAGGATGGCGTCGAAGGGCGTGCCGTCCCACCAGTCGAGGGTGGTGGCGTCACCCTCGGCCAGGGTAGCGGCAAGGCCCAGCCGCGTCAGAGTGTCCTCGACCCGAGCCAGACGTGCGGCATCGCTGTCGATGGCCTGCAGGTCGATGTCGAACAGTTCCAGCAGGTGGGCGGTCTTGCCGCCGGGTGCGCAGCAGGCGTCCAGTACCCGTGCGCCGGGGCGTGGCGCAAGCGCCGGGCCAAGCAGCATGGCGGATAGCTGGGCCGACTCGTCCTGGACGCTGGCATGTCCCTCGAAGAAGCCAGGCAGGGCATGGACATCGACCGGGGCCTCGAGGGTGATGCCCTCCGGGGCATGGGAACACAACCGGCCCTCGAGGCCCGCGGCGATCAGCCGGTTCAGGTAGGCCTCGCGATCGCCATGGCGGCGGTTGATACGCAGCGTCATGGGCCCCGATGTGTTGTTGGCCTCGCAGATGTCGCGCCAGTCGTTGGGCCAGGCCTGGCGCAGGGTCTCGAGCCACCATTGTGGATGCAGCAGTGCCACGGCCGAGTCGCGGTCGACCTCGGCCTGCAATTCCGCGCTCTCGCGCTGCAGGCGACGCAGACAGCCGTTGAGCACTCTGGTGGCCCACTCCTTGCCCAGCAGACGGGCAGCGCCAGCGGTTTCGCCCACCGCGGCGTGGGCCGGGATGCGCAGGTAAAGGAGCTGATAGATGCCGAGCAGCAACAAGGCCTGGATGTCGGCATCGCGGGCCTTGAACGGCTTATCCAGCAGCTTTCCGGCCAGCGCCTCGAGTCGCGGCAGGGTGCGGCAGGTGCCGTAGCAGAGCGCCTTGAACAGTGCTCGATCACGGGCGACCACCTGATGATCGTCGAGGCCGGTGAGCGAGCCCTTGCCGGTGATTACCGGGGCCAGGGCGCGGGCCGCGGCAGCACGCACGGCCATACCGTTGTCGCGGCTGCCTTCCCGGGAACGGGGCGCGCCGGTTTCCTGGCTCATGCTGTGGCCTCCTCATCGTTGAGTCCCAATCGGATGCCCGGGGCCAGGCGTTCGGCGCGGGCCTTTAGCAATTCGCTCACCGCCAGGGGCTTGCCGCCGGGCAACTGGGCGTGAGTCACCTTCAGCACCTGGTCACCGGCCTCACCGCAGGCGATGCGCAGGGCATCGGGGCCATGGGCGAGCAGCGTGCCGGGTGGCATCGGGGTCTCCCCCGGTGCGGGAGACGCGGCTCGCGCCATCAGCAGGCGCAGTCGGTCGTTCCCCAAGGGGCACCAGGCCACTGGCCAGGGATTGAAGGCACGGATTCGAGCCGCAAGCTCGTCGGCCGGGCGGGTGAAGTCCAACTCCGCCTCGGCCTTGGAGAGCTTGGCGGCGTAGGTGACCCCCGCCTCGGGCTGGGGAGTGGCATTGAGCCCCGGGCCAGCCAGGGCATCCAGGGCCTCGACGATAGCTTCCCCGCCGAGGCTTGCCAGTGTGTCGTGGAGTTCGCCGGCAGTGGTGGTGGCGGAGATCGGGGTGCGCCTGATCAGCAGCATGTCGCCGGTGTCGAGACCGGCATCCATCTGCATGATGGTCACGCCGCTCTCCTCGTCGCCGGCCTCTATGGCCCGCTGGATGGGAGCGGCACCGCGCCAGCGAGGCAGCAGTGAAGCGTGCACGTTGAGGCAACCCAGCGGGGGTATCTGCAGCACGGCACGGGGCAGGATCAGTCCGTAGGCCACCACCACCATGATGTCGGCTTCATGGCTTGCCAGTTCGGCCTGACACTCGGGCTCCTTCAGGGATATCGGCTGGCAGACCGGCAGACCCTGTTCCTGTGCAAGCGCCTTCACGGGGCTCGGGGTGAGCTTGCGGCCGCGGCCGGAGGGCCGGTCAGGCTGGGTATAGACGGCGACGACATCGTGGCGGCTCGCCAGCAGCGCCGCCAGGCTCTCGGCGGCGAAGTCGGGGGTGCCGGCGAAGATGAGGCGCAGGGGTCGAGACATGTTCAGGGCCTTGCCAGTGGGCGATGCCCTTCATGATAACGGAGGTGGTCGGAAACGACTAAGACCGGCTTACCAATGTGAAAAGATTGCTCACCAGGGCAAGGGATTCAGGCGGGCTGCATCTGCCGATGACGCTTCTGCATCTTCTTCATCACCCTGTCGCGCTTGAGGGTGGAGAGATAGTCGACGAACAGTACCCCTTGCAGGTGATCGTATTCGTGCTGAATGCAGTGGGCGAGCAGACCCTCTGCTTCCAGCTCGTAGGGTTGACCGTCACGATCCAGGGCCTTGAGGTGAACCTTCAGCGCTCGAGGGACATCGGCATAGTACTCGGGTATCGACAGGCAGCCTTCCTGCATCGGCTCACGTTCGTCACCGACGGGCGTGAATTCCGGGTTGATCAGCACCAGAGGGCTCGACTGGTTGTCGCTGACATCCATGACGATGACCCGGCGGTGGACGTCCACCTGGGTGGCGGCCAGTCCGATGCCGCTAGCGTCATACATGGTCTCGAGCATGTCGTCGACCAGCTGGCGCACCTCGTCGTCTACCGCCTCGACCGGCCTCGCGATAGTGCGTAGCCGCTCGTCAGGAAATTCGAGGATGGGTAATTTGGCCATGGCGTTGGAATCACCGTTATGCTGTCATTTACAAGTTGACACTATTCTAGAAGTACGCGCCCGGGGGCGAAACCGCCGAGTGTGCATCACATCGATAGTATCTGACTATACCACGTCGTCGTCGTTCCATGGCGCCAGGCGTGAGGCCAGCAACGCGGGGGAGAGCAGGGATGAGACAGACAGGATGCGCAGCGGGGTGGCGCCAGCGGCTGAGAGTGGGGCTCGGTACCCTGCTGGTGGGCGGGTCCCTGGGCCTCGCCGCTACCTTTGCCCAGGCCCAGGGGCCTTCCTGGGAGGACGGCTTGAAGGGAGGTGCCCCGGATCGCTATACGGTAGTAAAGGGGGACACGCTCTGGGATATCTCCGGCCGCTTTTTGCAGCACCCCTGGCAGTGGCCCGAGGTCTGGCAGGTCAACCCGCAGATCGCGAACCCGCACCTGATCTATCCCGGCGACGTCGTCTATCTCTATGATTGCAACGGGCGCCCCTGTCTCGGTCTCGAGCGTGGCCAGGGCATGGTCCGGCTGTCGCCTGAGGTTCGCACCACCCCCCACCGCGAGGCCATCGAGCCGATTCCCCTGGATGCCGTGCGTCACTTCCTGCAACAGCATCGCGTCGTCGACGATGCCGAAGCGCTGGACGAGTTAGCCTATGTGATCGCTGGCGATGATGGCCGCCTCGTCAGCGGTGGCGGCGACCGTTTCTATGCCCGTGGCCGCGTCGAGGGTGGCGGTCGCTTCGGTATCTATCGCGTGGGTGAGCACTACGTCGACAGCGCCAGCGGTGAGTCGCTCGGCCTGGAGCTGGAGAGCGTCGGCCAGGCGCGCCGCCTGCGGCAGGAGGAGGAGATCGCGGTGTTGGAGGTGACCTCCTCCAACCAGGAAGTGCGAAATGACGATATCGTGCTGCCGCTCGAGGATCGCCAGCTGGTCACCGAGTTCCTGCCCCGAGCCCCCGACCGGGAAGTCGAGGGGCGCATCCTGGCGGTGCCCGGTGGCGTGCGCTTCATCGGCCGCCTGCAGGTGGTGGCACTCGACCGCGGTCGCCGCGACGGTCTTAAGGCGGGCCACGTGCTGATGGTCGAGCAGCAGGGCGAGCTGGTCGATGACCCGCGGACCGGCGAGGTGCTGCGCCTGCCCGGCGAGGACGCCGGCCTGGTGATGGTCTTTCGACCCTACGAGAAGATGAGCTACGGCCTGGTGATGCAGGCCAGTCGCACCCTCTCCGTGGGCGATCGCATCCACAGCCCGCAGCGTCTGCTGGATACGGCGCTGCGCTAGGGCGGGGCGCCACGGTGCAGGCGCGGGAATGGCTGGCTCTCGCCCGGTTGCCCGGCATGGGGGCTGCGCGCCTGGCCGAACTGGTGGCGGCGCGCCCCGACTGGCCGGAAGGCTGGCTGGCCGTGCTGCCGCGCGAGGCGGGCATGGCCCTTCGTTTGTGGCTCGACCATCCTGCCCGCAGCCCGCTCTCCACCGAGCTCTCCGCCGACGAGGCCTGGCTTGGTGCCGAGCCAGGCAGGCACTTGATCCACCCCGACCATCCGGTCTGGCCGCGAGTGCTCGGGCAGATTGCCGATCCCCCGCCGGTGCTCTGGGCCCTGGGTGACCTCGGGGCCCTCGGCCCGCCGCGCCTGGCCATGGTTGGCTCGCGGCGGCCGACCCGCGAGGGGCTCACCAACGCCGCGGGCTTCGCCCGTGAACTGGCCGGGCGGGGCTGGTGCGTGGTCAGTGGCATGGCGCTGGGCATCGATGCCGCCGCCCAGCAGGCGGCACTCGATGCCGGCGGGACAAGCGTGGCGGTACTCGGCTGTGGGGTGGATGTCATCTACCCACCCCGACACCATCGCCTCTATCGGCGCCTGCAGGAGCCCGGCGGACTGCTGCTCTCCGAGCATCCTCCCGGCACTCCGGTGCGGGCCGGCTTCTTTCCGCGACGCAACCGCATCGTTACCGGCCTCTCGCTGGGGGTGCTGGTGGTGGAGGCCGCCGAGCGCAGCGGCTCGCTGGTCAGTGCCCGGCTGGCCCTCGAGCAGAACCGCGAGGTCTTCGCGCTTCCCGGCTCGATCCATAACCCCATGGCGCGGGGCTGTCTGCAGCTCATCCGCGACGGTGCCGTGCTGGTCCGCGACCTGGATGACATCCTCGCCGAGCTCAGCCAGTGGGCCGTGGCCGCCGCGCCCGCCACGACTCGGGGAGCCGAGCCGGCCGAGGCGGGAGAGGACTCGCTGCTGCGCTGGCTGAGCGACACGCCCACGCCGGTGGATGCCCTGGTGGCATTGACCGGACGCGACGTCGCCGCTTGTCAGCGCGGCCTGCTCGAACTGGAGCTGGAAGGCGCCGTGGCACAGGCTGCCGGTGGCTGGGTGCGCCTGCCGACCCGCTCGGGAGCGTGATAGCATACGCTCCCTGAAGCCGGTCATCCGGCATGTCGAGGCAAGGCGAGGAGACCCATGATCGAGGCCAGTGCTCTTGATGAGGCCGTAGCGGCACTGCATGCGGGGGGCGTGATCGCCTATCCCACCGAGGCCGTCTGGGGGCTGGGGTGCGACCCCGACGACGACGCGGCCCTGACCCGCCTGCTGCACCTCAAGGCACGCGACCCGGCCAAGGGTGTGATCCTGGTGGCGGCGAACATCGGCCAGTTCGCTCCCTGGCTGGAGGGGCTGCCCGCCGACCAGCAGGCCTCCCTGGCGGCCAGCTGGCCGGGCCCCCACACTTGGCTGGTGCCCGACAACGGCCGAGCCCGCCCCCTGGTGCGTGGCGACCATGACCGGGTGGCGCTGCGGGTCAGTGACCATCCGCTGGTCGTGGCACTGTGCGAGGCCTTCGGCGGGCCGGTGGTCTCGACCTCGGCCAACCGCGCAGGCGAGCCTCCGGCGATGAGTGCCGAGCAGGTAAGGGCCGCCTTCGGCGATGAGCTCGATGCCGTTCTGGACGGCCCACTGGGCGGCCTTGAACGCCCGAGCACCATCCGCGACCTGGTTACCGGCCGGGTGCTGCGTTCCTGAAGCATCACCCTCTTACAGCCCAGGAGGCCCCTTTGGCCCACGCCAATCTCGATGACGTCAAGACCTACCTGCTCGACCTCCAGGAGCGCCTCTGTGCGGCCCTGGCCGCCGAGGATGGCGGCCGCTTCCGAGAGGATGCCTGGGACCGGCCGGAGGGCGGCGGCGGTCGCTCACGGGTGATCGAGCACGGCCGGCTCTTCGAGAAGGGCGGCGTGAACTTCTCCCACGTGTTCGGCGAGCGCCTGCCGCCTTCGGCCACCGCGGCGCGGCCGGAGCTCGTCGGGCGCAGCTTCCATGCGGTGGGGGTCTCCTGGGTACTGCACCCCGAGAACCCCCATGTGCCCACCAGCCATGGCAACGTGCGCTTCATCATCGCCGAGAAGGCGGGGGAAGCCCCCGTCTGGTGGTTCGGCGGCGGCTTCGACCTGACCCCCTACTACCCGGTGCACGAGGACGTGGTGCACTGGCACCGGGTGGCGCGCGAGGCCTGCGCCCCCTTCGGCGATGACGTCTACCCCCGCTACAAGGCCTGGTGCGACGACTACTTCTACCTGAAGCATCGCGACGAGACCCGCGGCATCGGGGGGCTCTTCTTCGACGACCTCAACGAGGGCGGCTTCGCTCAATGCTTCGCCTTACAGCGCGCGGTGGGCGACGCCTTCCTCGAGGCCTACCTGCCCATCGTGCGTCGCCGTCGCGACACGTCATGGAGCGAGCGCGAACGCGACTTCCAGCTCTATCGTCGCGGGCGCTACGTGGAGTTCAACCTGGTGTGGGACCGCGGCACCCTGTTCGGGCTGCAGAGCGGCGGGCGCACCGAATCGATACTGATGTCGCTGCCGCCCCTGGCGCGCTGGGAGTATGACTGGCACCCCGAGCCGGGCAGCCCGGAGGCACGGCTGTATGACGACTATCTTCGTCCCCGCGACTGGCTGGGAGAAAACGATGGGGGCCATCATTGAGGCACAGTAAAAGGGCACCGCAAAATACAGCTATCAGCGATGGCTCTGAAGGAGAAAAAATACCATGACCGATCGCTATTGCGTCTTCGGCCACCCGGTCGGCCACTCGAAGTCGCCAGCCATCCATGCGGCCTTCGCCGACCAGACTGGTGATGACATCGAGTACGTCGCGATCGAGGCACCGCTGGATGACTTTGCCGGTGCCTGGCGTCGCTTCGTGGCCGAGGGCGGCCGAGGGGCCAACGTCACCGTGCCCTTCAAGGAGGCGGCCTTCCGCCTCTGCGATACGCTCAGTGAACGCGCGCGTCGGGCAGGGGCTGTCAACACCCTGGTCCAGGGGAGCAACGGTCTGACATACGGCGATACCACCGACGGGGTCGGCCTGGTGCGTGACCTGAAGCGTCATGGCGTGGAACTGGCCGGGGCACGGATCCTGGTGCTGGGCGCCGGGGGGGCGGTGCGCGGCGTGCTGGAGCCGCTGCTGGCCGAGGAGCCGGCGAGCCTGCGGGTGGCCAACCGCACGGCGGCCAAGGCCGAGGCCCTCGCCGCCGACTTCCGCGACCTGGGCGAGATCGCCGGCGGCGGCTTCGAGGTGGTGGAAGGGGCCTATGACCTGGTGATCAACGGCACCAGCGCGAGCCTGGCGGGCGACCTGCCGCCGCTGCCCGATGACCTCTTCGCCGAGGATGCCTCCGCCTACGACATGATGTACGGCGCCGAGCCCACGGTCTTCCTGCGCTGGGCCGCCGAGCGTGGCGCCCACATCGTGGATGGCCTTGGCATGCTGGTCGAGCAGGCGGCGGAGTCGTTCTTCCAGTGGCGCGGCAGGCGCCCTGACACCACCCCGGTGCTGGAGAGTCTCAGGCAGGCACTGTAGGGGGCCGGGGCAGGCGTAGGCCCGGTAAGCGACAGCGCACCGGGCATGCCCGCTCAGCGTCTCTTGACGTAGAGCCCCACCATGCAGAGTGCCACGCCGGCCACCGAGGTCAGCATGCCGCCGTTGACCAGCCAAGGATGGCGGTCGATCCAGGGCACGAAAGGTTGGGCGGTTTCGCGGCAGACGCCCGAGCGGTAGTCCCAGTGTCCCTCCTGGATGAGCAGGCACTCCCGCACGTCACTCAGTTCCATGAAGTAGACGCCCATCAGCAACAGGATGGGCAGAATCAGCAGCAGTAATCCGATCTTCAGCATGCGAGTCGAGCGTTCCTTCAGGGGCGCGGGCAGTTGGGAGTACGGCCGGCGTTGCGGGCCCGCTCATAGCGGGACATGGCCTCACCCATGGACGCTTCCAGGCCGCCAATGCGCTGGCCGTGGCTCGGGTGGGTAGAGGCCCAGGCCGGGGGCCGGGCACCGCCCTCCATGTTGTTCCACAGCGCGATGCTGGCTCGCGGGTCGAAGCCGGCCTCGGCCATCAGGTAAAGGCCCAGGGTGTCCGCTTCGCTCTCGTGGCGTCGCGAGAAGGGCAGCATGATGCCGTACTGGGCGCCCATGCCCAGCGCCGCCATCATGGTCTCACCCCCGGCGCCCTGCATGCCCGAGGCGGAGGAGATCACCGACAGGCCCAGCTGTGTGGCGCTCTGGGTGGAGGCGCGTTCGTTGGCATGGCGGGCCAGCACGTGGGCGATCTCGTGGCCGATCACTGCGGCGAGCTGATCCTGGTTCTGGGCGACATTGAGCAGGCCGGTGTTGATGCCCACATAGCCGCCGGGCAGGGCGAAGGCATTGGCCTGCTCGGACTGGAAGACCTTGACCTGCCAGTTCTGGTTGCGCTCCCGCTCGGGCAGGGCGCGGACCACGGCTCCGGTGACGCACTGCACATAGCGCAGCGGTGCGCCGCCGACCGTCGGCAGTTCCTGCTGGTACTGGGCGAAGGCCTGGGCCCCCATCTGGTCGAGCTGCTCGTCGGACATCAGGGTGAGCTGCGAGCGCCCGGTGGGCGAGGTCGTGCAGGCGGCAAGGCTGGCGCTCAAGGCGCCAACGGCGAGCAGATGGGTCCAGCGCATGGATAACTCCTTTTGTTTCCAGAATATTGAGACACTGGACGGAGGGCGAGGTTCGCCACAAGATACCCCGAAAGTCTGTGAGGTCAACCGCGGAAAATACACCCCGGGAGGAGGACGCCATGGATGCCGAGCTGTCGCGTCGTTTGCTCAAGCTACTGGATCACGTTGAACACTGGCTGCCGCCACCGCCGGTGGAAGTGGATTGGGAGCGGGATGTCGCCGCTCTCTGGCAGCGTCACGCCCTCGGCGGGCGCTTGCTGCCGGTCCCGCCCCGGGATGCCCTGGCGCTCGACGACCTGCTGGGTATCGAGCGCCAGAAGCTGGCGCTGGTCGACAACACTCGGGCCTTCCTGCAGGGCCATCCGGCCAACCACGCCCTGCTGTGGGGCTCGCGAGGCAGCGGCAAGTCGTCATTGATCCGCGCCTTGCTCAACAGCCTGAGCGAGGAAGGGCTGCGCCTGGTGCAGGTCGATCGCCATGACCTCTCGGCGCTGCCGATGCTGGTGGAGCAGCTACGCCACCAGCGCCAGCGCTTCGTCGTCTACTGTGATGATCTCTCCTTCGAGGGCCATGACGATGCCTACAAGGCGCTGAAGAGCGTGCTGGACGGGGCCCTGACTGGCCCGCCGCCCAATGTGCTGCTCTACGCCACCTCCAACCGCCGTCATCTGCTGCCGGAGTCGATGAGCGACAACGAAGGCTCGCGGCTGGTGGGCGACGAACTCCATCATGGCGATGCCGTGGAGGAGAAGATCTCGCTCTCCGACCGCTTCGGACTGTGGCTGGGGTTCCACCCCTTCAACCAGGATGTCTACCTGGAGGCCTGCTGTCACTGGGTCACCCAGCTGGGGCATCGCGAAGACTGGAATGCCGAGGCTCGCGTCGAGGCGATCCGCTTCGCCACCCTGCGCGGGGGTCGCAGCGGGCGCGGGGCCTGGCAATTCGCCACCCAATGGGTGGGCAAGCGTCGCCTGCACGGCACCTAACCGGCCGCAGAGCCGTTGAGGCGTGACGAGAGGCTAGCGGCGGCTCTTGCGCGCTTCCTTGGTGCGGCCCAGCTCACGCTTCTTGGCCTTCTCCCGATCGCTGGCGCCGGCCAGCTGATCGTAGGGGTTCTCTCCCGAGCGGAACTCGAAGCGCATGGGCGTGCCGCGGACCTTGAGCACCTTGCGGAAGGTGTTGGTCAGGTAGCGCTTGTAGGCCTCGGGCAGCGAGCCGGTCTGGTTGCCGTGGACCACGACAATCGGTGGATTGCTGCCGCCCTGGTGAGCCATGCGCAGCTTGATGCGTCGCCCGTGTACCAGGGGCGGCTGGTGAGCCTCCACGGCATCCTGGAGGATGCTGGTCAGGCGGTTGGTGGACCAGTGAGCGTTGGCCGAAGCGAAGGCGCGTTCCAGCGACGGATAGAGATCGCCCACCCCGGTGCCATGCAGCGCCGAGACAAAGTGCAGGTCGGCATAGTCGGCGAAGCCCAGGCGGCGCTTGATCTCGGCGCGCATCGACTCCTTGGCCTCTTGCTCCAGGCCGTCCCACTTGTTGACCGCCAGCACCAGCGCGCGCCCGCTGGTCAGCACGTAGTCCAGCAGGTGCAGGTCCTGTTCCACCAGGCCACTTCTGGCATCCAGCACCACGATGGCCACGTGGCACGCCTTGATAGCCTCCAGGGTCTTGATGATCGAGAACTTCTCGGTCACCTCGCGGACGTTCTTGCGGCGCCTGACGCCGGCGGTGTCCACCAGAACGTAAGGCTTGCCGCGCCGCTCGAAGGGGATCTCGATGGCGTCGCGGGTGGTGCCGGCCTCGTCGAAGACCACTACCCGCTCCTCGCCGAGCAGGCGGTTGACCAGGGTCGACTTGCCGACGTTGGGGCGGCCGATCACTCCAATTCGGATGCCCTTGGTGCCGGTGTCCGCGGGGATGCTCTCGTCGCGTGCGGGGAAGGGCTCGAGCACCTCCTCGATCAGCGCGGTGACGTTGCGGCCATGGGAGGCGGCGATGGGATGTGGGTCGCCCAGGCCCAACTGCCAGAAGTCGGCCATGGCACTGTGCTCTTCCAGGCCGTCGACCTTGTTGACCACCAGCCAGGTCTTCTTCTGGTTGACCCGCAGGTGGTTGGCGATGGCCTCGTCGGCGACGTTGAGGCCGGCGCGGGCGTCGACCATGAACAGCACGATGTCGGCCTCGTCGATGGCCACCAGCGACTGCTCGGCCATGGCGGCGTCGATGCCCTCCTCGTCACCGCTGATACCGCCGGTATCGATCACGGTGTAGGCCTTGTCGCCGAGCATGCCGTTGCCGTACTTGCGATCGCGGGTCAGCCCCGGGAAGTCCGCCACCAGGGCGTCCCGCGAGCGGGTCAGGCGGTTGAACAGCGTCGACTTGCCGACGTTGGGGCGGCCGACCAGGGCGATCACCGGTGAGGTCATGGACGAAGCTCCAGGGCTTCCAGCGAACCATCGTTGGCCAGCGCATAGATCCGGCGGCGATCGGTGAGCGGGCGCACCCCGATCCCCGAGCCGTCGACGTGGGCGCGCCCGACGATCTCCCCCCCGCGGGGGTCGATCAGGTGCAGGTAGCCCTCGACGTCGCCCACCACCAGGTGGTCGGTGGCGAAGGCCGGCGCGGTGAGCGAGCGCCCCTCGAGCGCCTCGTTGCGCCAGACTTCGTTGCCGGACTCGGCATCCACGGCGACGACGTGGCTAGCCTCGTCGACCACGAACAGTAAGTCGCCCACCAGGATCGGAGTATGGTAGCTGGAAAGTTCACGTGACCACTGCATCTCGCCGGAGCGAGCATCGAGGGCGGCCAGGCGGCCATTGTAGCTGGTGACGAAGAGCCGGCCGTCCTGGGTGAGGACCGGCTGGCCGGCCAGGTCGACCAGCCGTTCGATCTCGCTGCGCCCCTGGGGGGTGGCAATACGACGTTCCCAGAGCGGCTGGCCGCTGCGGTTGTCCAGCGTTACCAGGCGGCCGTTGGCGAAGCCGGCGAAGGTGACCGGGTCGATCACCGTGGGCGTTCCGGTGCCGCGCAGGGTCAGCGAGGGGCGCGGGCCAGTGTAGACCCAGCGCTCGTCGCCGCTGGTGCGGTCCATGGCGGTGACGCTGCCATCGACCGCCTGGACCACCAGCAACTGCTGGTTGGCCTGTGGTGCTGCCAGCACCTCACTGGTGACCGGCCTGCGCCACTGAATCTCGCCGTCTGCCTGGTCGAGAGAGAGCACCTCGCCGTTGCGCGTGGCCATGAAGAGGCTGCCGGCCACGGCCGTAAGGGCACTGGAAACCGGGGTATCGAGCTCCACCGTCCAGCGAGTCTCGCCGCTGTTCGCATCAAGGGCCTCGACCAGGCCACGGCCGTCGGCGGCGAAGACCGTGTCACCCTCCTGGGCCGGCGCCACCGGGTAGCCGGCCTCTCCCAGCCCCTTGCCGACGCGCTCTCGCCATAGGGTCGTTACCTCGGTGGTGGCGTCCAGAGACTGCAGCTCACGCGGGGGGTACTCGGGCTCGGCCTTGCCGGCACAGCCGGCCAGCAGGGCCAGGGCGGCGGTGGCAGCAATCAGCAGTGTCGGTCTCGGAGTCGATCTCATAGGGTGGCTTCCTCTGCGCCGAGGTCATCCAGCTTGAGCTGGACGCCATACAGCGGCTGGTCACGTTCATCGGCTAGCGTCAGGGCATTGCGCCAGGCCTCACGAGCCCGGTCAGGCCGGCCCAGGGCATGTTGGGCGTCGCCCCTCACCTCGGCGCGCTGTGCTGCCAGGGCCTCGGGTACGCCCTCCAGGGTGGCCAGCGCCGTCTCGGCGCTGCCCTCTGCAAGCTGCAGGCGGGCCAGGCGTAGCCGAGCCAGGCCGGTGATGTAGTCGCGCTCGCTGCCATCGATCACTGCTTCCAGGGCGGCCTGAGCCTGCTCCCGATTCCCCGAATCGACGGCCAGGCGGGCATCGAGCAGCCGGGCCAGGTCGGCATAGAGGGTCTTGCCATGCTCGTCGGTGATCTCGCTGACCAGCTCGGTGGCGCGCTGTCGGGCCTGCTCACCCAGTTCGTCTCGGCCGGTGAGGTCAAGTAACTGCTGATAGCGCATGGACGCGGCCTCGGCCTTGTCCGCCTGATAGTCCTGCCAGGCGTTCCAGCCGAATACCCCAGCCCCGGCGATGACCACGCCAGCGATCAGCGAGGTACCGTTCTCCTTCCACCAGCGCTTGATGGCCTCAAGCTGTTCTTCCTCGGTTTTCAGCTCCGCCACGGGCGGTCTCCTCTGATACAGATGTCCGTCAGGCGAAGGATTCGCCTTCCAGCAGGGATGTCAGGGTGTCGGCGAGCTCTGCCTGGGAGAGACGCTGTTGCTCGCGTTCGTCACGGAGGAACTTCAGGGTCACGCTGCCCTCGGCCAGCTCGTCCTCGCCAAGCAGCAGGGCCAGGCGAGCGCCGCTGCGGTCGGCCTTCTTCATGCGGCTCTTGAAGCTTCCTCCCCCGCAGTGTACCTGTGCGCGCAGCTCGGGGAGGGTCTCCCTGAGGCGCTCGCCGAGGAGCAGGGCAGCGGCGGTCGCCGACTCGTCCATGGGCAGCAGGTAGGCGTCCAGTTCACCGCGGGCATCATCCGGCATGAGTTCCAGGGTCTCGAGCAGCAGCACCAGTCGTTCGATGCCCATGGCAAAGCCCACTGCCGGGGTCGGCTTGCCGCCGAGCTGCTCCACGAGACCGTCATAGCGGCCGCCGGCACACACCGTGCCCTGGCTACCCAGTGCCGTGGTGGTCCACTCGAATACGGTGCGACCGTAGTAGTCCAGGCCGCGTACCAGCCGCGGGTTGATCACATAGTCGATACCGGCGGTATCGAGCATGGCGCAGAGCTGCTCGAAGTGCTCGCGGGAGGCGTCGTCAAGGTGGTCCATCAACTGCGGCGCGGCGTCGAGCATCTCGGCCATGTCGGGATTCTTGGAGTCGAGGATGCGCATCGGGTTGCTGCTCAGGCGCCGGCGGGAATCCTCGTCGAGCAGGTCATGGTGCTGCTCGAAATAGGCCACCAGGGTATCGCGGTAGGCGGAACGTGCCTCGGCGGAGCCCAGGGAATTGAGCTCCAGGGTGACATGCTCGTACAGGCCCAGGGCCTTCCACAGGCGAGCCGAGAGCAGGATCGTCTCGACATCGATGTCCGGACCCTCGAGGCCGAAGGCCTCCACGCCGACCTGATGGAACTGGCGATAGCGGCCCTTCTGGGGGCGCTCGTGGCGGAACATGGGGCCCTGGTACCAGAGGCGCTGGGTCTGGTTGTGCAGCAGGCCGTGCTCCATGGCGGCGCGTACGCAGCTTGCCGTACCCTCGGGTCGCAGGGTCAGGCTGTCGCCGTTGCGGTCCTCGAAGGTGTACATCTCCTTCTCGACGATGTCGGTGACTTCACCGATGGAGCGCTTGAACAGCGCGGTCTGCTCGACGATGGGGGTACGAATCTCGGCATAGCCGTAACGGCCCATGAGATCGCGGACCTTGCCTTCGACGTACTGCCACTGGGGGGACTGATCCGGCAGCAGATCGTTCATGCCACGGATGGCCTGTATCTTCTTCTTGCTGGCTTCGTTCTGACTGGATCGGGACTTGCTCAATGCTTGCTCCTTGTCTGCTCGCCGGACGCCGTTCAGGGATCAGGCATCCCGGGCGATGACATCCTGTTCGGCCTGCTGCTTTTCGCGAACCTTGTCGCGGATCAGCCGCTCCAGATCGTCCACCAGATGGTCGTTGCGCAGCTTGCTCGCCGGCTTGCCATCGATGTAGACGAGGTTGGCGGGGCTACCGCCGGTGAGGCCGATATCACTCTCCTTGGCCTCTCCCGGGCCGTTCACCACGCAGCCGATCACCGAGACATCCAACGGTGTCATGACGTCCTCCAGACGCTCCTCGAGGGCGTTCATGGTGCCGATGACGTCGAAGTTCTGGCGCGAGCAGCTCGGGCAGGCCACGAAGTTGATGCCCTTGCTGCGCAGACGCAGGCTCTTGAGCATATCGTAACCGACCTTGATCTCCTCGACCGGATCGGCGGCCAGCGACACACGGATGGTGTCGCCGATGCCGTCCATCAGCAGCATGCCGAGACCGATCGACGACTTGACGGTGCCGGAGCGCAGGCCGCCGGCCTCGGTGATGCCCAGATGCAGCGGCTGCTCGATGCGCGTGGCCAGGTCACGGTAGGCGGCCACAGCCATGAAGACGTCGGACGCCTTGACGCTGACCTTGAAGTCGGGGAAATCGAGGCGGTCGAGGTGGTCGATATGGCGCATGGCCGACTCGACCAGGGCCGCGGGAGTGGGCTCGCCGTACTTCTTCTGCAGGTCCTTCTCCAGCGAGCCGGCGTTGACGCCGATGCGGATCGGGATGCCGTTGTCACGGGCGGCGGAGACCACCGCGCGCACGCGCTCCTCCTTGCCGATGTTGCCGGGATTGATGCGCAGGCAGTCGACGCCAAGTTCGGCGACACGCAAGGCGATCTTGTAGTCGAAGTGAATGTCGGCGACCAGCGGGACCTCGACCTCGCGCTTGATGCGGCCGAAGGCCTCGGCGGCGTCCATGTCGGGAACCGAGACGCGGACGATGTCGGCGCCTGCCGTCTCGAGCTGGCGGATCTGGGCCACGGTAGCCGCCACGTCCAGGGTGTCGGTGTTGGTCATGCTCTGGACGGAGATGGGGGCATCGCCCCCGACCGGCACCTTGCCGACGTGGATCTGGCGAGACTTTCGACGGACGATGGGGGATTGTGAGTGCATGGCGACGGAATCATTCTCCCAGGGTAAAGCGGGCAACGTTGTTGGCCCCGGCGCGGGCCTCGAGGTCCACGGGCTCGCCCTGCCAGACCAGCTCGACGCCGGTAGCGTTGCCCACGGTCATGCGGAACGGGGGTTCGCCTTCGACGCTGGCGGTGGTGCCAGGTTCCTGCAGGCCGACGAAGATGCGCTCGTTGTTGGCGTCAAAAATCTCGGTCCAGGATTGCTCGTTGAAGGTCAGCTCGATCAGGCGAGAGTCCGGCTCCGGGGCAGTCGTCTCCTCCTCGGTGGCCTCCTCCTCGACGGCCTCCTGCTCGACGGCCTCCTGCTCGACGGCCGTTTCGGTGAGGTCGGCATCGACTTCATCAGCCGGGGTGGCAGGGCTGGTGTCTTCCTGCGGCGCCTCGGCGACGGTGGTCTCTGTGCCCGGGACGGCCTCGATATCCGTATCGGGCACGGCTTCGATGTCCTCTTCGGGTAGCGGTGGCAGGCTTTCCGGTTCGGTCTCGGGGGATGGGCTGGTGGCATCGGTAATGATGCTGGAGCCGTCGAGACTATCGACGGATACCGGGTCGCTCTGGCCGATGTCGGGTGGCTCATTGCCCCCTCGGCTCTGCCACCACATCAGCGTCAGGCCGATCAGGCCGGCCAATACCAGCACGGTCATCAGGCGGAACAGCCAGGCACCCAGATGTGAGGGCGGCCGGGTGACCTGGATCGGGGTGACCTTGCGCTGGGCGGCATCCTCGCTTCCGAAGCGGCTGCGATAGGCCTCCAGTACCGGTGTGTCATCGATACCTAGTAGATGGGCGTAGGCGCGAAGGTAGCCTCGCCGGTAGGTGGCGATGGGCACTTCCTCGTAGCTGTCCTCTTCCAGGCTACGGATCACCGCCGGCCGAAGGTTCAGGGCGGCGGCGACTTCCTCGCGGTCAAGGCCCTGGGTCTCGCGCTCGCGACGCAGCATCTCGCCCGGCGAGGCCTGGTATGACGCGGTTTCGGCGGCATCATCGGTGTGAGTGTCGCTCATGGCTGAGCATCCTTCGTCAGAAAACGGTGGTCAGGGCGCGGCACGGGGTCACTCCAGCTGGTCGGCGTAGAAGCTGGCAGTGGCCGAATCGCCGCGATCCCGGGCAATGTCGCGGGCCAGGCGCAGGGCCTCGGCGCGGGGACCTGCGAGGCGCATGTAGGCCTCGAGCTGTTGTTCGGCGCGCTCCAGGTTGCCCTCGGCATACTCGAGTTCGGCCAACAGCAGATAACTGCGCGAGCGGCGCGGGGCGATGGCCTGAGCACGGGCCAGGCTCTCGCGGGCGGCCTCGATGTCGCCCATCTCGAGCCGGCACTGGCCGAGGTTGGCGAACAGCTGCCCGCGGTTGTCGTACTGGGTGTCGCGGGAGGCCTGCTCAAGCTGCTCGCAAGCTTCTGTCAGGCGGCCACGATCATACAGGAACGCAGCGTAATTGTTGCGTGCCCGGGTGAATGAGGGGTCGGCGTCGACGGCACGTCGGAAGGTCTCGTCGGCCAGCTCGGCCTCGCCCTGCCGCTGGTGGACCATGGCCATGGCCTGCAAGGCCTCGGCATCCTGAGAGTCGATCTCCAGGGCACGATCGAGGGCATTCATGGCGCGCGACAGATTGTTGCGCTCAAGATAGGCGACGCCGAGGCGTGTATAGGCCTCGGCCGCATCGTTGCCGTTGCCTCCCGGCAGATTGGTCTGGGTGGCGCAGCCGGTGAGCCACAACGCGCCCAGCAGCATGGTGGCGGCGGGTATCTGCCTCAGGCCGGTCATGCGCGGGCGACGAATCATGGCATCCTCTCCGGGTGGCACGGAACCGGTCGCCGCGAATGGCATTCGATAGGCGGCCGGCAGTAAAAAAAGGCTCATCCATCAAAGCGCCGAGCCCGGTCGAAGTCAAGGCGACTCCCGGTCAGTCGGCATCGATCTGGATGGATTGGATATAACGCTCGTGGCGCCTGGTGCGATCCTTGACGCGGCCCACCAGCTGGCCGCAGGCGGCATCGATGTCGTCGCCGCGCGTGGTGCGGATTGGCGCCGTGTAGCCCAGCTCATAGAGCCATTGCTGGAAGCGCATCAGCTGGTTGCGCGACGGCTTCTCGTAGCCCGAGTGCGGGAAGGGGTTGAAGGGAATCAGGTTGATCTTGCACGGCAGCTCCTCGAGCAGGGTGGCGAGTTCCTCGGCGTGCTCCTGCTGATCGTTGACGTCCTTGATCACCGTGTACTCGATGGTCACCATCCGCGTGTCGTGGCACTTGGCCAGGTAGCGGTGACAGGCATCGAGCAGGCTGCGAATGTTGTACTTGCGGTTCAGCGGCACCAGGGTGTTGCGCAGCTCGTCGTTGGCGGCATGCAGCGAGATGGCCAGGCTCACGTCGAGCTCGTCGCCGAGCTTGTCCAGCATCGGCACCACACCGGAGGTGGAGAGCGTGACGCGGCGCTTCGAGAGGCCGTAGCCGTCATCATCGAGCATCAGCTTCATGGCTGGCACGACGTTGTCGTAGTTCATCAGTGGCTCGCCCATGCCCATCATCACCACGTTGGTGACCGGCCGGTTGGCGGTGTCGCGGCGCGGACCCACGCTGCGCTGGGCCACCCATACCTGGCCGATGATCTCGGCGGCAGTGAGATTGCGCTGAAACCCCTGCTTGCCGGTGGAGCAGAAGCTGCAGTCCAGCGAGCAGCCTACCTGGGAGGAAACGCACAGCGTGCGGCGCTTGCCATTGTCGGCGGGGATCAGCACCGTTTCCACATAGCTGCCGTCCTCGACCTCGAGTACCCACTTGCGGGTGCCGTCGCTGGAGCTGCCCTCGTAGACCACACCCGGGCCACGGATCTCGGCGACCTCGGCCAGGCGCGCGCGCAGCGCCTTGGAGAGATTGGTCATGGACGCGAAGTCATCGCAGCCCTCGATATGGATCCACTTCATCACCTGGGCGGCACGGAACTTCTTCTCGCCGATGGAGAGAAAGAAGGCTTCCATTTCCGCGCGGGACATGCCGAGCAGGTTGGTGAGACGGGGTGCGGTGGTTGCGGTCATGGCGGTCAGCGAGTCGGAGGGGCAAGGCGGGGATGGCGTCACCCCCGCAGGAGAGGCGTGATCAGCCGCGCGGGCAGATCTCGTCGGCCGCAAAGAAGTAGGCAATCTCGCGCTCGGCGGACTCCGGGGAGTCGGAGCCATGCACGGCGTTGGCGTCGATGGTCTCGGCGAAATCGGCACGGATGGTACCCGGCGCCGCTTCCTTGGGGTTGGTGGCGCCCATCAGGTCACGGTTCTTGGCCACGGCATCCTCGCCCTCGAGCACCTGCACGACCACAGGGCCTGAGGTCATGAACCCGACCAGGTCCTTGAAGAAGGGGCGCTCCTTGTGCTCGGCATAGAAGCCGCCGGCCTTGTCGTCGTCGAGCTTGAGCATCTTGGCGGCGACGACCTGAAGGCCGGCCTTCTCGAAGCGCGCGGTGATCTCACCGATGGCGTTCTTGGCGACGGCGTCGGGCTTGATGATGGACAGGGTGCGCTGATTGGCCATGGGGGCATATCTCCAGTTGGCGGGATGAAGTGGCTATGGATAGCGCCGCGCCGTCCTGACTCCGCATGGGAGAGGACGGCGCGGCGACTCGAATGGTGCTGCCGGCGCGGCGACTGCGTGCGACGACTGGGCGGGGAGTATAACGCTCCTGGCTGGCGTTGAACAATCGTTCAGACGCTGAAGCTCTCGCCGCAGCCGCACTCATCCTTGACGTTGGGGTTGTTGAAGCGGAAGAAGCGGTTGAGCCCCTCCGAGACATAGTCGACTTCGCTTCCATCGAGCATTTCCAGAGCCTCGGGAGCCACGAACACCGTCACGCCGTGTTCCTCGAAAGTCACATCATCGTTGGCCGCCGCGTCGGCGAAGTCGAGCACGTAGCTATAACCGGAGCAGCCGCTGGGCTTGACCGAGACCCGCAGGCCAAGGCCGTGGCCTCGCTCGTCGAGCACCCGATGGATCTGCTCGGCAGCGGCAGTGGTGATCGAAAGGTGTGCCATGGTCTCTCTCCTGATCGTGGTAGGGTCAGACCGCCCGGCGACGCAGCCCGTCCAGGGCATGTCGCAGGACATCCAGTGTGTGGTTGATGTCGGTCTCGGTGGTGAAACGGCCGAAGCTGAAGCGCAGCGAGGCCAGCGCCAACGGGCGCGGCAGGCCGATGCCCTTCAGTACATAGGAGGGCTCGACGCTCGCCGAGTTGCAGGCCGAGCCTGTAGACAGCGCGATGTCGCGAAGCGCCATCAGCAGCGATTCGCCCTCTACCCCTGTAAAGGCCAGATTGAGGATATTGGGGATCGCCACCTCGACCGCGGTGTTGCAGTGGATGCCGTCAAGCTCGTCGAGGCCATCGAGAAAGCGGTCGCGCAACGCGCAGATGCGTGCCTGGTCGGTCTCACCCTCGGTTGCGGCGATGGCGAAGGCCTGGCCCATGCCGGCGATCTGGTGGGTGGGCAGTGTGCCCGAGCGCATGCCGCGCTCATGGCCACCACCGTGGATCAGTGCTTCCAGCCGTAGTTCCGGGCTGCGCCGCACATACAGGGCACCGATACCCTTCGGGCCGTAGGCCTTGTGCCCCGAGAGCGACATCAGGTCGATGCCCAGCCGTCCGACGTCCAGCGGGATTCGACCTACGGCCTGGGCGGCATCCACATGGAAAGTGGCACCGAAGGCGTGGGTCACCTCGGCCAGTGCCGCCAGGTCGTGGATGACGCCCAGCTCGTTGTGCACGGCCATCAGCGAGACCAGCACGGTATCGTCCCGCATGGCGTCGCGCAGCTGTTCCGGCGTGACTCGTCCGTCACGGCCCGGCGTCAGCCAGGTCACTTCGAAGCCCTCGTCCTCCAATGCCTTGGCGGTGTCGACCACCGCCTTGTGCTCGATGAGGGAGGTCACCAGGTGCCGTCCCCTGGCGCGATTGGCCCGCATGAAGCCGGTCAGTGCCAGGTTGTCGGCCTCGGTGGCGCCGCTGGTCCAGACGATCTCGCGCGGGTCGGCGGCGATCAGGTCGGCGACCTGGCGGCGGGCACTCTCCACTGCCTGCTCCGCCTGCCAGCCCAGCATGTGGCTACGTGAGGCGGGGTTGGCGAAGATGCCGTCGAGGGTCAGGTACTGGCTCATGACCTCCGCGACCCTGGGGTCGACCGGAGTGGTGGCGGCATAATCGAGGTAGACGGGTGCGCTCATGGGCTCGCTGTTCTGCTGTGGAATCGAGGCTATGGAAAGTGGTGCCAGTAACGGCCACTCAAGTGCTGGAGGCCAGAATGCCATCATCCCACCGACCACGCTGGCGGCTGGCAATGGCCTGGATCTCCCCGCGCCCGGCCAGCTTGGCCAGGGTGACCTCCCGAAGGAAGTCATGGATGTGCTCGGAGAGCTCGCACCACAGATGATGGGTCAGGCAGGTGTCACCCTGCTGGCAATCTGAGAGGCCGCCACAGCGGGTACTGTCCACGGACTCGTTCACCGCTTCGATGACCTGGGCCACGGTAATGCTCTCCGCTGGCTGGGCCAGCAGGTAGCCGCCGCCCGGGCCACGCACGCTGTCTACCAGCCGGGCACGCCGCAGCCTGGCGAACAGCTGTTCAAGGTAGGAGAGCGAGATCTCCTGACGCTTCGAGATGTCGGCGAGGCTGATGGGGCCGGTGTCGGCATTCATGGCCAGGTCGAGCATGGCGGTGACGGCGTAGCGTCCCTTGGTGGTCAGGCGCATGAGGAACTCACCTCGGCACCGACACTCGGGTCGGCAGTCAATGAAAGTGACCGGCCATTATGGTAAAGACCGAGTGTCGCGGTCAACCATTGCGCCGTCGAGGGGCAGTGGCAGATTCCTGGTCGCTCCTTGTTGCGTCCCCCGCGCTTCGCTCATCCTGCTCTTCCCGGGGTGGGCAGCCGCCGTCCACGTCGTCGAGAATGTCGGCGAAATCCTCATCGCGCAGCTCCGGCAGGCGGCCGTCACGGTAGCTGGCGTCGACCTTGCGCAGGGTCGTGCACATGCGCTCGATCCGCTCGTCCACGGCGTGCATGTGATCGAGCATCGCCTGAATGGAGCGCGCTACCGGGTCGGGCATGTCCTGGCTGACGCCGTAGGCATCGAAGCCGAACTTGCGGCGCATCGCCTCGCGGCGCGCGGGATCCACTTCCAGCTCCTCGGCATGGTCCGGTTCGACGCGCTGCACGACCTTGCCGGGGATGCCGACCACGGTGGCGCCAGCGGGTACTTCCTTGGTGACCACGGCGTTGGAGCCGATCTTGGCGCCGGCGCCCACGCTGAAGGGGCCGAGGATCTTGGCGCCGGCACCGATGATCACGCCGTCCTCCAGGGTCGGGTGGCGCTTGCCCTGGTTCCAGCTGGTTCCGCCCAGCGTCACGCCCTGATAGAGGGTGACGTCGTCGCCGACCTCGGCCGTTTCGCCGATTACCACGCCCATGCCGTGGTCGATGAAGAACCGCCGGCCGATGGTCGCCCCGGGGTGGATCTCGATACCGGTGAGCCAGCGTGAAAAACTGGAAAGGGTGCGCGCCAGCCACTTGAGGTTCTTCCGCCACAGCCAGTGGCCGCAGCGATGGAGCAGCAGGGCATGCAGGCCCGGGTAGTTGGTCAGCACTTCCAGGAAATTACGTGCCGCCGGGTCGCGGGCGAATACGCTGTTGATGTCTTCGCGCAGACGTTCAAGCATGCAGCGGTCCTTGAGTGGCAGTGCGATGAGGGGTGGTCATTATATTGAGGGCGCGGTGAGCCGGCTTCAAGCCGCGCATGCGCTAGTCATGGCGTTCGGCCTGCTGCTCGGTGGCGGTGAGGATGCCGCGCAGGATGTTGAGCTCGGTGCGCTCGGGGCGGGCTCGCAGGGTGAAGCGGCGTAGCCTGGCCATCAGCTGCTTCGGGGTAGCCGGGTCGTGGAAGCCGATGGTGACCAGGGTGCGCTCCAGGTGCTCGAAGTAGCGCTCGAGCTCGTGGTGGCTGGCCAACGCCTGTTCGGCGGGTGTCTCGCACGGGACCTGCGAGTGCGGCGCGTCCAGCCAGGCCAGTCGGCATTCGTAGGCCAGCACCTGCACCGCGGCAGCCAGGTTCAGGGAGCTGAAGTCGGGGTTGGTAGGGATATTCACATGGGCATGGCAGCGCTGCAGCTCGGCGTTGGTCAGGCCACTGTCCTCGCGGCCGAAGACCAGCGCCACGCGCGCCTCGGAGCTGGCCAGCTCAGCCGGCAGCCGTTCGGCCAGGGCGCGAGGGGTGATCATCGGCCAGGGCAGGGTGCGTGAGCGAGCGCTCGCGCCGACCACCAGGGTGCAGTCGGTCACCGCCTGCTCCAGGGTCTCCACGGTGCGCGCGTCATGGACGATATGATCGGCCCCCGAGGCGCGGGACACGGTGTCGGCGGTGAGCGGCTCGCAGCGCGGCGCGACCAGCGCGAGGTCGGACAGGCCCATGTTGTGCATGGCGCGGGCGGTGCCGCCGATGTTGCCGGGGTGGCTGGTGCCAATCAGGACGATGCGAATGCGCTGGAGCATGGTGGAGGCTGTGGATCCTGGGTAGAGGCGGAAGTGCTGGATTCTATCATGCCGGCCGAGGGCGCCGCATGGCGTGCTCCGCGTGCTTCTGCTAGGATGCGCGCCGACCCGTTCTTTAACACCACCGACTCCCCAAGGCCCGATCATGCATCCGATGGTCCAATTCGCGCTGCGTGCTGCACGTAGCGCCGGCGAACAGTTCCTGCGCATCCGCGAGCGAATCGAGAACTCTCACCAGGAGCACAACCTCGATCGCCTGCTGGAGGATGCCGCCCACAATGCCGAGACGCTGATCGTCCGGCAGCTCTCTCGCGGCTACCCCCAGCATGGCATCCAGGGGCGCTTCACGCCTCACCGTGCCGGTGAGGACGAGGGCGCCGACACGCTGTGGAAGATCGAACCCATCCATGGCTACTCCAACCTCAGCGTGGCCTCTCCGGGCTTCGCGCTGTCGGTGGTCTGTCTCGTCAAGGGCCGTCCGGAGCATGCGGTGGTGATCTGCCCCTTCAGCGATGACGAATACCTGGCGAGCCGCGGGCGCGGCGCCCAGCTCAATGGCAAGCGCCTGCGCGTGTCGAAGAATACCGCCGTGGCCGGTACCCGCATTGCCATGAGCCTGCCCGAGGTCGGTCTGCGCTCGCGCCTTCTTCCCTCCTACCTGACGCTGGTGCAGCAGCTCGGCCCTCAGATCGAGCTGCAGCGTGCCTCGGGCAGCGGACTGCTCGACATTGCCGAGCTGGCGGCGGGGCGTGCCGACGCCGCTTTCGTGCTGGGCCTGGAAGAACAGGACTTGCACGTCGGGTCGCTGCTGCTCAAGGAGAGCGGCGCCCTGATGGGTACGCCCGACGGCCAGCCGAATGTCGACATCGATGGGCGCCTGATGGCTGCCGGGCCTCGCCTCTACAAGGCCCTGGTGCAGCAGCTCAAGCCGCATTTCTGAGCGCCGAGTTACAAGCGCCAAGCTAAAAGGAAAACCCCCGTCGGTATATCACCGGCGGGGGTTTTCTGTTTCTACCTCGGCGAAGAGGTGGGCGTGCAGCTTGGCGCTGTCAGGGCAGCTCTTCTTCCTCGGGATCCTCCTTCTTCGCCGGGATGAGGTCCTCGCGATCCAGCTTCACCGCCAGCAGCAGGGCTGCCGCCACGTAGATGGACGAGAAGGTCCCCACCACCACGCCGGCGATCAGGGCAATGGAGAAGAAGCGGATCATGTCGCCGCCCAGGAAGAAGAGCGCGAAGAGCACCAGCAGGGTGGTGCCGGAGGTCGCCAGGGTGCGCGACAGGGTCATGTTGATCGCTTCGTTGAAGATCGTCGGCATGTCATCGATACGTGACTTGCGGATGGTCTCGCGGATGCGGTCGTAGACCACGATGGTGTCGTTGAGCGAGTAGCCGATTACCGCCAGCAGGGCGGCGAGTACGGTGAGATCGAACTCGAACTGGAAGAGCGAGAAGATGCCGACGACGATGATCACGTCGTGCAGCAGGGCCAGCAGCGCGCCGATGGCGAACTTGTACTGGAAGCGGGCGGCCACATAGAGCATCACGATGCCCAATGCCACCAGCAGGCCCATGCCGCTCTGGTCGCGCAGCTGGTCGCCCACCTGGGCGCCGACGAACTCGGCTCGCACCAGCTCCACCTCGTCGCCGGTATTGCGCAGCAGGCTGACCACCTGTTCGCCGACATCGGGGTCGAAGGCCTGCTGCAGGCGGATCAGCACCTCCGTAGAGGCACCGAAGGTCTGCACCGAGACGTCACGGAACCCGGTGTTCTCCAGGGTCTGGCGAATGGCATCCAGGGACGGCGCCATGGCGTAGCGCACCTCCACCAGGGTGCCGCCGGTGAAGTCCAGCCCCAGGTTGAGCCCCTGGAACAGCAGCGAGGCGATCGACACCAGGAGCAGCACGCCCGAGATCGCGAAGGCGATCCCGCGCTTGCCCATGAAGTCGAGCTGTCGATTGACGAGGGATTTCATTGCCACCTCTTATATCCAGAGCTTCTTGACCGGCTTGCCGCCGTAGGTCAGGTTGACCATCGCCCGCGTCACCAGCAGGGCGGTGAACAGCGAAGTGATGATCCCCAGCGAGAGGGTCACCGCGAAGCCCTTTACCGGCCCGGTGCCGATGGAGAACAGGATCACCGCCACCAGCAAGGTGGTGATGTTGGCATCGATGATCGACGTGAAGGCACGCTCGTAGCCGGCCGAGATGGCCTGCTGCACCGAGAGCCCAGTGCGCAGCTCCTCGCGTATGCGTTCGAAGATCAGTACGTTGGCGTCCACTGCCATGCCCAGTGTCAGCACGATGCCGGCGATGCCGGGCAGGGTCAGGGTGGCCCCGAGCAGCGACATGGCCGCGATCAGCAGTGTCAAGTTGAGGGCCAGGGCGATGTTGGCGAAGACGCCGAACACCTTGTAGCGCACCAGCATGAAGAGCACCACCAGCAGCAGGCCTATCTGCACCGACATCACGCCGCGTTCGATGTTCTCGGCGCCCAGGCTCGGCCCGATGGTGCGCTCCTGCACGAAGTAGATCGGTGCGGCCAGCGAGCCGGAACGCAGCAGCAAGGCGAGCTCCGCGGCCTCGGTGGGCGAGTCGAGCCCGGTGATGCGGAAGCTGTTGCCCAGCGCGCTCTGGATGGTGGCCAGGCTGATGATGCCTCGTTCTGTATACGGGTCGCGTACGACGACCTCCTCGCCATCCTGCATTTCCGTACGATCGCGAGTCTTGTGCTCGATATAGACCACGGCCATGTTGCGGCCGATGTTGGTGCGGGTGGCCCGGTTCATCAGGGTGCCGCCGGTACCATCCAGGTCGATGTTGACCTGGGGGCGGCCGTTCTCGTCAAAGCTGTGATTGGCGTTGGAGACGCTGTCGCCGGAGATGATCACGTCGCGCATCAGCTCGGCGGTGCGGTCGGGTGTATTACGGAACGGTAGCGTCTCGATTTCGTTTTCGGGGGTGTCAGGGCGCGCCTCGAGACGAAACTCGAGGTTGGCGGTCGCGCCCACGATGCGCTTGGCTTCGGTCGTATCCTGAACCCCGGGCAGTTCGACCACGATGCGATCCGGCCCCTGGCGCTGCACCAGTGGTTCGGCCACGCCCAGCTCGTTGACCCGGTTGCGCAGGGTGGTGAGGTTCTGGTTGATGGCGTAGTCCTGGAGCTCGTTCACCGCCTGGTCGGTCATGGTCATGACCAGCCGGGCGCCGCGGTCGTCGCCCTCGCTGGCGTAGTCGAAGTCGGGAAACTCTCGAGCGATCAGGCGGCGCGCCTCGTCGCGGTCCTCGGCGTTGGCGAAGGCCATGGAGATGGTGCGCTCCTCGATCTGGGTATCGCGGTAGCGGATCCGTTCGCCGCGCAACTGCTCGCGCATGGCGCTGGCATTGACCTCGAGGCGCTGCTCCAGGGCGGCGTCCATGTCGACCTCCAGCAGGAAGTGCACGCCGCCGCGCAGATCGAGGCCAAGGGTCATGGGCGAGGCGGAGAGCGATTGCAGCCAGGCTGGCGTGGATTCGGCCAGGTTCAGCGCCACTACGTACTCGTCGCCCAGCATGTCGCTGATGCGGTCGCGGGCCCGCATCTGGTCGTCGGCATCAGCGAGGCGAATCAATACGCTGCTGGGCTCCTCCTCCACGGCCTGAACGTCGATGCCGGTTTCAGTGAGAGAGGCGCGAATGCGCTCCAGCTGGCGCCCATCGATGGTGGCGTCGCCCCGCTCACTGCTGATCTGGACTGCCGGGTCCTCAGGGAAGAGGTTGGGAAGGGAATAAACCAGGCCGGCGAGAAGAACGACGAGTATCAGCAGATACTTCCACAGGGGGTAACGGTTGAGCATGGGGGCCCTGCCCTCAGGTTGCGGACGTTGGAAGCTGACGAAGCGGCCGGTGAACGCAGGAGCCGGTCGCACGGCTCCGGCCTCACCGGCCGCAGGGCGGCCCCGTCACGACCCGATAAAGGTCACAGCGGGGGCGGTGTAACGCCCGCGTCAGATGGACTTGAGCGTGCCCTTGGGCAGGACAGCGGCCACGGCATTCTTCTGCACGTTGACCTCGGTGCCTTCGGCGATCTCCATGCTCAGGAATTCGCTGTCGTCACTTACCTTGGTGATGCGCCCCAGCATGCCGCCGCCGATAACGATCTCGTCACCCTTGGAGAGGTTGCTGATCAGCTGCTTGTGCTGCTTGGCGCGCTTGGCCTGAGGGCGCCAAAGCAGGAAGTAGAAGATGGCCACGAAGCCGACCAGCATGACGATCTGGGCGATGCCGCCACCGGCAGCACCGGCATCCTGGGCCATGGCCGGGGAAATAAAGAAGTCCAGCATTTACGACGATCTCCTGAGTAATGAAAGCGGGATGTTCAACGACCGGCCTTGCGGGCCGGCCGTGGGTCAATTCGGTGCGGGAGGAACCGGCAGATCGCGCTGCGCATAGAAGCCTTCCACGAAGTTCGCCAATGTACCCGCTTCGATGGCACCGCGCAAACCACGCATCAGGCGCTGGTAATGGCGCAGGTTGTGGATAGTGTTGAGCATCGAGCCGAGCATCTCTCCGCAGCGATCGAGATGATGCAGATAGGCCCGGGAGAAGTGCTGGCAGGTATAGCAGTCGCAGCCTTCCTCCAGCGGGAGGGTATCGAAGCGGTGCTTGGCATTGCGGATCTTGACCGTGCCCTCGGCGGTAAAGAGGTGGCCGTTGCGACCGTTGCGGGTAGGCATCACGCAGTCGAACATGTCGATCCCGCGGCGCACGCCCTCCACCAGGTCCTCGGGCTTGCCGACACCCATCAGGTAGCGCGGCGTGTCATCGGGCATCCAGGTGGGCAGGTAGTCGAGCACCCGGATCATCTCCTCCTTGGGTTCGCCAACGGAAAGGCCGCCGATGGCCAGCCCGTCGAAGCCGATCTCGAGCAGCCCCTTCAGCGAACGCTCACGTAGCTGAGGGTGCATTCCTCCCTGGATGATACCAAACAGCGCCGAGGGCGAGTCGCCATGGGCTTCACGGGAGCGCTGCGCCCAGCGCAGCGAGCGCTCCATGGAGAAGGCCGCTTCTGCCTGGGTGGCGGGGTAGGGAGTGCACTCGTCGAAGATCATTACCACATCGGAGCCCAGCGAGCGCTGCACTGCCATCGACTCCTCGGGGCCCATGAACACCTTGGCGCCATCCACCGGCGAACGGAAGTGCACGCCCTGTTCGGTGATCTTGCGCATGGCGCCCAGCGAGAAGACCTGGAAACCGCCGGAGTCGGTGAGGATCGGCTTTTGCCACTGGGCGAAGTCGTGCAGGTCGCCATGGGCCTCGATGACCTCGGTGCCGGGGCGCAGCCAGAGGTGGAAGGTGTTGCCAAGGATGATCTCGGCGCCGATCTCCTGTACCGACACCGGCGTCATGCCCTTGACGGTGCCGTAGGTGCCCACCGGCATGAAGGCTGGCGTTTCCACTGTGCCACGCGGGAAGGTGAGGCGGCCGCGGCGCGCTCGGCCATCGCTGGCCAGGCGCTCGAATGTCATGAAGCTCTCTTTACGCATAGGGGCTCTCGTCGCGCCTCGGGGCTGCCCCGAGGGCACCTGTGTATCCGGGCTTGCGTGTCAGGAACATGGCATCGCCATAACTGAAGAAGGCGTAGCGCTGGGCCACCGCCTCGCGGTAGGCCGCCATCGTCGTCTCGAAGCCAGCGAAGGAGCCCACCAGCATCAGCAGGGTCGACTCCGGCAGGTGGAAGTTGGTCACCAGGGCATCGACGCAGCGCCATTCGTAGCCGGGGTAGATGAAGATGTCGGTCTCACCGCTGAAAGGGGCAATGTCGCCATCGGCGCTCTTCAGGCAGGCCGACTCCAGGCAGCGCACGCTGGTGGTGCCCACGGCGACGATGCGGTTGCCCCGGGCGCGGGCGGCGCGCACCTGCTCGCAGGCGGCAGCGGAGACCTCGATCCATTCGCTGTGCATCTGGTGTTCGCGGATGTCGTCGGCACGCACCGGCTGGAAGGTGCCGGCACCCACGTGCAAGGTGACATAGGCGCTCTCGATTCCCCTGGCGGCCAGCGCCTCGAGCAGCGGTTCGTCGAAATGCAGCCCGGCGGTCGGCGCCGCCACGGCCCCGTCCCGGCGGGCATACACGGTCTGGTAGCGCTCGCGGTCGGCCAGCTCATCCTCGCGGGTGATATAGGGCGGCAGCGGCATGTGCCCGTGCCGTTCCAGCAGCGCGATCAGCGGGGTGTCGCCGAGGAATCGCAGCTCGAACAGTGCATCGCGACGGCCCTCCACCACGGCACGAATACCGCCCTCGAACTCGATCTCGGTGCCCGGTTTTGGCGACTTGCTGCTGCGCAGGTGAGCGAGGCCGCGATGGGCGTCCAGGGGGCGCTCGAGCAGCATCTCCACTTTGCCGCCGCTGGCCTTGTGGCCGTGCAGGCGGGCGGGGATCACTCGAGTGTCGTTGAACACCAGCAGGTCACCTGGCTCGAGCAACTCGACGAGGTCGGTGAAACGGCGATGGGCCAGTTCGCCGTTCACGCCATCGACGCACAGCAGGCGACAGTCGCTGCGCTGCTCGGAGGGATAGCGGGCAATCAGCTCCTCGGGGAGCTCATAGTGGAAGTCGGCGCGTAGCATGGGGCGTTTTGGTCCGGCTCAGGGCGTATCTGGCGACGCGGCAAGCCGCGCAAAAGCCCGACAGGATACCCTCTCGAGGCAGGGAAGTCAGCCGGCCGATTGACCTGCACCGGTGCCCACGTATAATGCTCCACGCGTTGCCGGCGTGGCGGAATTGGTAGACGCAGCGGATTCAAAATCCGCCGGGTGCAAGCCCTTGTCGGTTCGAGTCCGACCGCCGGTACCACTTTAAAAACAGTCGCTTACGAGCGGCTGTTTGTATTATGACTTGCATTCCCGTTTTCTTCGCACCAAATGCCCGAGTATGGTGTCAAGTGCATCGAGGTCCCTTGGGCGTGGTCATGCCGACTGCTTACATGGGTACTTGCGAGGCCCCACTGGACCGCTGATGCTCGGGCTCCCTCTAGTTGTGACCTGATCCGAGTTCGCTTCCGCTTCCTTAATCGCCAGACCTCAGACTGTTTTCGCCCAAGATCACTGCTGGAACCGGTCGAAGTGAACACAGTCAACAGGCAGCGGCTGGGCGATTACGCCCACTCCACTGGCACGAGGGAGGCGCTGGGTCAGTGCCATCTCCACTGCCTCCATTATGAGGCTTACCGGGATGTCTGCTCTATTTAGACCACTTCACGCCTAGATCAAATGAGAGAAGGGCATGACCGTCGCCGCCTTCGTGGTTGGGCTTGTGCTGTTGATCGTGGGAGCCGAAGGTCTGGTCCGGGGAGCATCGCGGCTGGCTGCCCGCCTGGGCATCTCTTCGCTGATTGTCGGCCTGACGGTTGTGGCCTTCGGCACCAGCTCGCCGGAGCTGGCGGTCAGCCTCAAGGCCGCCATCGACGGACAGGCCGGTCTTGCCATGGGCAACGTGGTAGGAAGCAACATCTTCAACGTGCTGTTCATCCTTGGCCTCTCGGCGCTGATCGTGCCGCTGGCGGTCGCCCAGCAACTGGTTCGCTTCGACATCCCACTGATGATCGTCCTCTCGGGACTGGTGCTGCTGATGTCGCTGGATGGGGCTATCGGACGTTTCGACGGTCTGGTGCTGGTGACCGGCCTCGCCGCCTACACCACCTTCCTGCTGCGTCAGGGCAAGCGTGTCGTCAGTCCTGAATCCACCGCCACGACGTCACCGCCCTGGGCCATTGACCTGCTGCTGGTGGGGGGTGGCCTGGGCCTGCTGGTGCTGGGCTCGCGCTGGTTCGTTGAGGGGGCCGTGGTCTTCGCCGCCTACCTGGGCGTCAGCGATCAGGTGATCGGACTGACTATTATCGCGGCGGGCACATCGCTGCCCGAGGTGGTGACCTCACTCATCGCGGCCCTGCGCGGTGAACGTGACATCGCCGTGGGTAACGTGGTGGGAAGCAATGTGTTCAACATTCTCGGCGTGCTTGGTCTCACCGGCCTGCTGGCACCCACGGGCATTGTGCTTTCGACGGCCATGATCGGTTTCGATCTGCCGGTAATGATCGCCGTCGCCCTGGCTTGCCTGCCGATCTGCTTTACCGGCGGCCAGATCAGCCGCTGGGAAGGCGGCGTGTTTTTCGGCTACTACCTGGCCTATACCCTTTATCTGATCCTGGCGGCGGCACGCCATGACGCGCTGCCCGGGTTCGGGATGGTAATGCTCTACTTCGTATTGCCGATCACGGTGCTGACGCTGGCGCTGCTGACGTTCCGCGATCTTCGACGGCCCCGAACACGCTGAAGGCGATGCCGGCTGGCTCAATCGACGCCGAAGCCTGGCTGTGCCATGGTCATGTCTGGCCACTGAACGGCAAGGAGGAGCGCCAAACCGCCATGCTTGAGAATTCCTTCTGGGTGGAACTGCTGGGCAACCGTGGGGTGAGTTCGGTAGCGCTGGTGGTGGTTCTCGTGACGCTGCGCTTCCTCGCGGTGCGCGTCATACGTGGCCGAAACGAGATTCTGTCCGATTCCCGCCGCGCGTGGCTGGCCCGCATCCGGACGGCCACGGTGGTCCTCGCCCTGGCCGGCCTGGTGCTGATCTGGCTGCCCTCCCTTCACACCTTCGCCTTGTCCCTTACCGCTTTCGCCGTAGCGTTGGTGATCGCGACCAAGGAGCTGATTCTATGTCTGTCGGGCACCGTCCTGCGCGTCGTCAACCAGCCGTTCGAGATCGGAGACTGGGTCGAGATTGGCAATTTACGTGGCGAGGTGGTCGACGAGACCATGCTGGCCACGACCCTGCAGGAAATCGGCGGGCCCGTGGGACGCTTCGAATACTCAGGCAAGACCATCGTGGTTCCCAACAGCGTCTTCCTGACCACCTCGGTCAGGAACCAGAATTTCTTCAAGAAGTGGGTGTATCTGGAAGTCTGCGTCGTCCTGGAACCCGACGTGGACATGCGATCCGAACTGCCGGGACTGGAGGATGAGGTGGCGGCGCTTCACGCCCCGCATGCCGAATTGGCCCAACGCTACAGCGCACTGATCAGGAAGCGCAGCGGTATCGATATCGCCGAACCCCGCCCTCGCGTGATGCTTGCCACCACGGATATCGGCAAACAGCGTCTCGGCGTTACGCTGTTCTGTCCCACGCCCAGCGCCTTCGAGCTGGAGCGGGCCATCAACGATGTCGTGCTGCGCCGTTACTGGCAGCTGCGCAATATGGTGAGCGCCTCGGCGGAAACATGACCAGAAACCTGCTGATGAAGGACATGTCATCAGGCCACAATGCTTCAGTAACATGCGATTCAGCTTATTCCGCAACATTGTGTTCGCTAACGCACAGTGAGTTTGTGGGGTAAGTGTCATTATCATGGTGAGCGTGGCAAGGGAAATGCCTAGACAAGGACGTTGCGCTACGTACTTAAGGCTTAACGATGCAATCCTATAAAGAGTGATGTCCATGAAAAACGTAAAATTTAACTATGCTTTGTCAGATAAATTCGAATCAACTTCCTTTGATGCTGAAGTCCTGGAATTCTGGGGGGAGAGGGCGGAAGTTCAACTTTCTTCCATGGACGCAATAGCTGCTTATATTAACTGATTCGCTCAGGCTCCCTGAAAGGGCCATTAACCTACCGGCAAATATCGCCGCTGATGTGCGAGAAAAAATGTTTTCTGGCATCAGTGAAGCGTTGATGCCATTCTTTATCATGCTCTTGGAGAAACGCCGCAACGAAAGGGGGAGCTATAACTGGATGGGATTGCGAGTAAATCCTTGACCCGTCTTGTGATTTTCGTGTCCCCGGGCCGACGTGATAACTGACCAATATGTTCAATCAGGAAGTATTATGAAAACCATCTTTGCCCTTGCGCTTGGTACGATAGCCTTGCTCTTGGCGATCACCGTGCATGATTTGCCTGGTGCGCGGGTCGTGCTTGCTTCCGTGGGCGTTGCGCTATATGCAGTGGCGCTGATTCCGGGATCCTTTCGAGCTGACCCGAAAGCTTCCTGACACCGCAAGCCGAGCAACTCCAGGCTGGACGTGTTCAGTGGTCCGCCTCGGATGATCCGGGCCGGACGAGGCCCCCTCCTTTTGAGCCTGAATTCAAGCAATAAGCACGACGATCACGTTACCCGTTCGATCATCCTTCCGTAGATTTCGCAATCGGCGGCGTAGCAGTGACAGGATGCCGTCTCGAGACCTGGGCGATCCTTCACCTTGATTCTGCCCCGTTGATAATCGATCAGGCCACGTACCTGCAGTGCCTTGGCCGCCTTGGTGACGCCCGCCCGCCTGACGCCCAGCATTCCGGAAAGAAATTCGTGGGTGATGCGCAACTGGTCTCCGTAGGTCCTGTCGTGGGTCATCAACAGCCAGCGCGCCAGGCGTGCCTCCACTCCATGGTAATGAGTACAGGCTGCGGATTGGGATATCTGGCTCATCAAGACATTCAGGTAGCGCTTCATCAGACTCTCCAGGGCAGGGCTCCTTTCCAGGTGGTCCTGGAAGCAGGTTGACGACATGCACAGCGCTGGCCCGGCCCCTTGCACGACTTCCTGAAGCGGGGTCACCCGTCCTCCGAGCACCAGGGAAATTCCCACCATGCCTTCGTTGCCGGCCATGGAGACTTCCAGCCGGCCACCGTTCTCCAGGATGGCAACCAGGGAAACGAAGCAGTCAATGGGAAAGAGAACATGCGTGATACTATCACCGGGCTCGGCCAACTTCCGGCCGAACTCCAGGTCCACGGTTTCGCAGTCGGCGAGGAAATATTTCCTGTCCATTTCGGGCAGACTGTCAAGAAGTCGATTGCTATATGAAGGGGAAGTGGTGAAATCCATGTGGCGGCTCCTGGCGTGAATAATTGCCATCGGCACATGGGAAAAAGTGAAATTCCGATGTCAGACATCGTTCGGGAGATAAGGCCTTCCCGTCGACGACATCTGGAAGAGTAGCACTCCCCCTTTATCTGGTCGGTACGGTAGAGTACATAACAAAGCAAAATACTCCTATAAAACCCAGTGGGTTCGTATTACACATCAATTGTGAAGAAATAAATCAAGTGAAATGAGAGTGGCGCGATAAACGATCCAGGCTCAGCAGCAGCCAGCGATACAGCTGCTGATCCAAGCTGTGATGGCGATTGCATACCGCCGTCTGCACCATCTGGGTGAGCAGTGCCTGAGTATAACGCAGCAGACTACCCTGTAGTGGGTCTGATAAGGTAGAACTCGGTTTTCAGCAGCTCTCCCTTGAGGCGATAGGCGTTGCCGGCACTCTGCGCGATGGCTCGGCTCGGTGTGGTCTCGCCCCCATGAACAGCGAGGTGCCGACGATACCTTCGGCGCCGACGACTGCAATACAGGCTGGCGCTTGATGCCACGCTTCTGGGGCTGGAACCAGTGGCCGCTCAGATCAGGTTAAGAATCACCAGTGCCAGGGTACCACCGGTCAGGGTGTAGCCCAGCAGGGCCATCAGGCCGTCGTTGGCGAGCAACGCCAGGGCAAAGAGCGTCAGCGCCAGGCCAGCGCCGTTGGCGGTGAAGGGCACTACTTCCATGGGGGGCATGGCCAGGGCAATCAGCAGGCAGGTCAGGGCTACGAAGAGATGGGCCGGTGGCCGTGTGAGCTGAACGAGGCGCCTCTTGAGCAGGCGGTCGACCCATCGGGCCGGGCGCTCCATCAACCGGGTCGCCTTGGCGAAGCGTGCCCGCGAGACGCGTCGCTCCATCAGCCAGGCCGGCAGCCAGATATGCTTACGGCCAACCAGCAGCTGTCCTGAGGAGAGAATCACCAGGGTGGCCATCAAGGTGGGTACCCCGGGGATGTCGCCGATCAGCGGGGCCAGGGTGATCACCCCGGCGACCAGCAGGAAGGGGGCGAAGGAGCGGCGCCCCACGCTGTCGAGAATGGTGCCGAGGCTGACACTTTCGCTGTGCTGACCTGCCTGCTGGACCCTTTCCAGCAGGTCGTTCAGCGGTGCCTGCTCCGGGGTGTCACCGGCCATGCTGCCTCCGGGTCCAGAGCAGCAGGACGCCGAGCAGCAGCAGCGCCGGTCCCACGAAGGCAACCGGGCTGGAGGCCCACCAGCCGATGATGGGCAGCAGGGCACCGATGATCAGCAGGGCAATGGCGAAGGTTCGGACCGTCATGGGCAGCGTCTCTATCGAGGTGGGTCAGTATTGTAGCGTTGTAGCAGAGGGCCATGCAGCCCCGGGGCTGTTGCCGTGCCCCGAGATGGCGTAAGGTAGCTTCAACACAGTCCTTCTCCCGAGCTCGGGCGGAGGGCTGTTTTCGTTGGCTACCCCGGAAAACGTACAAAAAGCGTTGACGGTGCCCAGGAGGTTTCATGGCAACGCGTCCCCCCATTCTCATCAACCGCCTTGATGCCGAGCGTCTCCAGCGGCTCATCGACGAGGCCGACGACAAGGACTTGGCGGTGGCCCGCGACCTGGAAGAGGAGCTGTTGCGTGGAGAGGTGGTCGACCCCGAGGAGATCCCCGACGATGTGGTCAGCATGTGCAGCCAGGTGCAGTTCACTGACCTGACACGCAACCAACAGATCATCCGCACTCTTGTCTATCCCCATGCGCTGGCCACCACCGAGGACGGCATCTCGGTGATGGCCCCGGTGGGCGCTGCCTTGATCGGCCTGCGCATCGGCGACTCCATCGACTGGCCCCTGCCGGGAGGACGCGAGGCACGGTTGCGCATCGATGCCATCCTCTGGCAGCCCGAGCGGGAAGGCCAGTTCCACCGCTGATTCCACGACCAACCGATCACTGGAGGTCCCTGCATGCCCTTCTCGCTCTGGCTATCCCTGGCCGCTGTCTGTGCCATGGGAGCCATGTCACCCGGTCCCAGTTTGGCCCTGGTGCTGCGCCATACCCTGGGCGGAGGGCGCCTGCCGGGCGTCGCGGCGGCCCTCGCCCATGCCCTGGGCGTGGGCTTCTATGCGCTGCTCACTGTCTGGGGGCTGGGGGCGCTGATCGTGCGCTTTCCGATGCTGTTCCAGACGATCACCTGGGTCGGGGCGGCCTATCTGGCCTGGCTGGGGGTCAAGGCCCTGCGCGCCGGCCGTGGCAGTGCCCTGGATGCCGCAGCCATGGCCACCAGTCGTCGTCAGGCGGCGCGCGAGGGCATGCTGGTGGCGCTGGGTAACCCCAAGTTGATCCTCTTCTTCATCGCCCTGCTCAGCCAGTTCGTGACCCCCGATATGAGCCTTGCTGCCAAGGCACTGGTGGTACTCACGGCGATGGTCATCGATGGAGGCTGGTACGTGCTGGTGGCAGTGGGCCTGTCACACTCGCGAGTGCTGCCTTGGCTGCAGGCCCGGGCTCATTGGCTCAACCGCATCACCGGCCTGCTCCTGCTGGCCCTGGCACTGCGGGTAGTGGCAGGCCCCATCGTCTGATCTCTTGCGTTGACGGCAGCGAGGTCGCGGCTCGGCTGCACCTTGGTGGCCTGGAGGTCTCGGTGGATGACTTCGGGGTGGGTTTCTCGTCGCTGGCCCGGCTGCAGCTGCTGCCGATCAGCGAGCTCAAGGTCGATCGCAGCTTTGTCAGCCGCCTGCTCGAGGATGCCCAGGATGCCGCCATCGTCGAGGCAGTGGCTCTCCTGGGGCGTCGGCTTGGCATCCGGGTGGTGGCCGAGGGGATCGAGGACCTCGCCTGTCTGGCCAGCCTGGAGCGCTACGGCTGCACCCATGTGCAGGGCTTCGGCCTGGCGCGGCCCATGCCCGCTGGGGACATCCTGGCGTTGGCCAATGCTCAATCCCCGATCCGTGCCAGCAGTGCTTCGATCGGCGCGCCCGCGGATAATACCCCGTAGGCCGGTCCGGCCTCGTCACCCAGCCGCGAGCGGCAGAAGGTCTCGGCCACTTCCGGCGGGGCATGGCGCAGCAGCAGGGCGGCCTGCAGGCACTGGGTCAGCCGCTGGGCCAGCCATCGGGCACGCGGCTCCAGCTCCTCGGGCGGCGCGGCAAGTTCCGCCTCCAGCCGAGCGAGGGCGCCGTCGAGCTCGGCCTGCTGGCCACGTACCGCGGCGAATTCGGCCTGCAGCGCCGCCAGTGCTTCGGGATGGCGGCCCAGCACACGCAGCAGGTCCAGGCAGATCACGTTGCCCGACCCCTCCCAGATCGAGTTGACCGGCGCTTCGCGGTAGAGCCGCGCCAGCGGCGTCTCTTCGACATAGCCGATCCCGCCGAGGCACTCCATGGCCTCGGCCATGAAGCCCGGTGTGCGCTTGTTGTGCCAGTACTTGGCCAGGGTCGGAAGCAGCCGTGACAGGGCCTGCTCATCGGTGTCGCCACGGGCAGCGCCATCGAAGGCCCGGGCGGCCCGCATCACCAGCGCCAGGCCTGCCTCCACTTCCAGAGCCATGTCAGCCAGCAGCACCCGCATCAGTGGCTGCTCGGCCAGCGCCCGGCCGAAAGCGTGGCGCTCACGGACATGCTGCCAGGCTTCCACCAGGGCCTGGCGCATCATGCCCACCGGGGCCGTGGCGGCATCGAGCCGGGTCTGCTGGACCATCTCGAGAATGGTGGCGATGCCGCGCCCGGGCTCGCCCACGAGCTCGGCTCGAGCGCCACGATACTCGATCTCCGCCGAGGCATTGGCGCGGTTACCGCACTTCTCCTTGAGACGCTGCAGCTCGATGGCGTTGCGCTCGCCCTCCGGCGTGAAGCGCGGTACCAGGAAGCAGGAGAGACCCTCGTCGGTACGGGCCAGGGTCAGGAAGGCATCGGACATTGGAGCGCTGCAGAACCACTTGTGGCCGGTCAGCCGCCAGCCGTCCGCCGTGTCATCGGCTCGCGTGGAATTGGTGCGAACGTCGCTGCCACCCTGCTTCTCGGTCATCGCCATGCCGAAGGTCAGCCCGGTCTTCTCTCCCGCGGGCAGCGCGCGCGGGTCGTAGTCCCAGGCCAGCAGTCCCGGTGCCCAGTGTGCCTCGATGGCAGGCGTCTGACGCAGCACCGGCATGGCGGCATGGGTCATGGTGATGGGACAGCAGAAACCGGGCTCGGCCTGAGTCAACAGGTAAAGCGCGGCAACATGAGCCTGGTGGCCGCCGCGTCCCTCTTCCTGCCAGGCCACCGCATGCCAGCCGTGTTCGAGGGCCAGCTGCATCAGCTCGTGGTAGGCGGGGTGGTAAGCCACCTCGTCCAGCCGCCGGCCGTGGCGGTCGAAGAGCCGCAGCTCGGGTGGGTGGCGGTTGGCCGCTTCCCCGAGGGCCTGGACCCGAGCACTGCCGACCTCGCGTCCCAGCGGGGCGAGGCGCCTGGCAACCCACTCCGGGGCCTCCCGGGTCAGGGCTTCCTGCAGCGGGGCATCTCCGGCGAGCAGGTCGCGATCCGCCGGTGGCGAGGGCTGGTTGGTCACCTCGTGGGTGGCCAGCCGGGTGCGGGGAGCGGCGTCGGACATGGTGGTGCTCCGCAGGTGAGGCCTGTCATGAGCATGGTCGTCGACACGGGCGCGGTCAACGCATGGCGTGACGCTGCCGCCGTGACTGGGTAGGCTGAAGGCATTTCTCCCGGAGTCCTTCATGAGCGCCCACGCTTCCCTGCCCGAATCGCTGCCCGCGCCGCATATTGCCGACGAGCAGATACAGCTGGTGGATGCGCGCAATCGTCCCTGCGGCAGTGCGCCCAGGGCCGCCATGCGTCGCCTGCGGTTCTGGCACCGGGCCACCTATGTGGTGGTGCGAAACGGCCGCGGCGAGCTCTGCGTGCAGCGTCGCACCCTGACCAAGGAGGTCTTCCCCGGCGGCCTGGATCTCGCCGCCGGCGGTGTGGTGGGGGCCGGCGAGGCGGTTCACGTGGCGGCGTGCCGTGAGCTGGCCGAGGAGCTCGGCATCCAGCGTGTGCCGCTGCGCCATCTGGGCGAGTTCGTGCACGATGCGGGCGGCAACCACATCTTTGGCAGTCTCTTCCTGGTCGAGCACGACGGTCCGCTGACATTGCAGGCCGAGGAGGTGGCCGAGGCCTTCTGGCTGCCCGCCGACGAGGCCCTGGAACTGGAGGGCGTGACCCCGGATACCCGCCAGGCGGTGCAGGTCATGCGGGCCGCGGAGGCGGGGCGATGAACCGGCCTGAACGACTTCCGGACCTGGAGGCGGTACTGGCCGCCCTGGAAGGGGTGGTGCTTGGCAAGTCCCGGGAGGTTCGTCTGGCGCTCTGCTGCCTGCTCGCTCGCGGACACCTGCTGATCGAGGATCTTCCGGGGCTCGGCAAGACCACCCTGGCCCAGGCGCTGGCGCGGGTCACCCACCTGGACATGCAGCGCCTGCAGTTCACCAGCGACCTGCTGCCTGCCGACGTGCTGGGGGTCTCGGTCTTCGACCCGCGAGAGGCGCGCTTCCATTTTCATCCCGGGCCCATCTTCCACGGCCTTGTGTTGGCCGACGAGATCAATCGGGCCACGCCCAAGACTCAGAGTGCGCTGCTCGAGGCGATGGAGGAGGGGCGTGTGACCATAGAGGGCGAGACCCGGGTGCTGCCCGACCCCTTCTTCGTGATCGCCACCCAGAATCCCCAGGAGCAGGCCGGGACCTTTCCCCTGCCCGAGTCGCAGCTCGACCGTTTCCTGATGCGCCTCTCGCTGGGCTACCCGGCCCCACGCGCCGAGCGCGAGATCCTGCGCGGCCGGGCTGGGCGAGTGAAGCTCGATGCGCTGATGCCCCTGCTCGATGCCGAGCGCCTGCGCCATTGGCAGGCAAGGCTGGACGGCATTCATGTAGCGGATGCGTTGCTCGACTACGTCCAGGCCCTGGCGGCGGCCAGCCGCGAGCATCCCGAGCTGGCCTGGGGGCTTTCTACTCGGGGCATCCTGGCCTTGTTGCGAGCGGCCCGGGGCTGGGCACTGCTCGAGGGGCGCGACCATGTGCTGCCGGAGGACGTCCAGGCAGTCTGGGTTCCGGTGACGGGGCACCGGCTGAGCAGCGGTCCCCGGGAGGAGGGCGAGGCGTTGGCCCGTCACCTGCTGACCCGCGTGGCGGTGATGGGGTGAGTGTGGCTGGCACGGCCACTGCCGGGTCCGGTCACCGTGATCGGCTGCGCCACTGGTGGCTGCGCCGGCTGGCCGCCTCGATGGAGCATCCTCTTCCCCAGCGACGACTGTTCCTGATACCCACCCGCTTCGGCCTGGGCTGGGCGGTGCTGGTGGTGGTGCTGTTGCTGTTCGGCATCAACTACCAGAACAGCCTGGCCTATGGGCTGGCCTTCTGGCTGTTCAGCGTCGGCGTGGTGGTGCTGCTGCGCGGCTGGCTCAACCTGCTCGGCGTTACCCCGGGGTTGCGCTTGCCCCGTGAAGCCTTCGCCGGCGGCGAGGCGCGTCTGGGGGTGGTGCTGAGGGCGCGACGCGACCGTACGGCCCTTGAACTCCGCTGTGATGGCGCCCGTGGTCGGGTGGATATCGTCGAGGGCCTCGGTGAGACCCAACTGGCGTTGTCGACGCCCCGGCGTGGCGTCCAGGTGCTGCCCTGGTTGCGGATCGAGACCCGCTGGCCGCTGGGACTGGTTCGCGTGGTGGCTTGGGTCCGCCACGATAGCGAGCTGCTGGTCTGGCCGCACCCGGTGGAGGAGGACGATGTGGTCGCGCCCCAGGGCGGTACGGGCCTGGAAGCCGTCGATTTCGCGGGGCTGCGCCGCTTCCAGCCTGGCGACAGCCCCGGCCGGGTGGCCTGGAAGCAGTGGAGCCGCACGGGCGTGCTGGCGACCAAGGTATTCAGCGTCCCCCCGCGGCAGCAGCTATGGCTGGATTACGAGGCCTGTCGTGGCGATCCCGAGCGACGCCTCTCGGTGCTCTGTGCCCGGGTGCTGGCCCACCACCGTGCCGGCGATCGCTATGGTCTTCGGCTGCCGGGCGTCACCCTGTCACAGGGCGAGGGTGATGCCCAGCGACGCCGGGCACTGGATGCCCTGGCGCGCTTCCCGGCGACCCGGCCCGCGGGGGTGGCATGAGCACCTCGCGACCCGCCAGGCTGGTGGCGCCGGCCGTGCTGGCAGATGGTCGGGGGCTGAGCGGTGGGATGTTGCGTCAGCTGTTCATAGGCCAGTGCCTGGTGCTGGCCCTGCACCTGGCCTGGATGCCGGCCTGGCTGGTGGGGCTCGCCCTGCTGGTGGCCGGCTACCGGCTTGTGCAACTGCGCCGCGGCCTGCCGCGCGCCGGTATCCTGCTGCGGCTGGCTGCCGTTGGCGGCCTGGTGCTGGCGCTCTGGCTGCAGTTCGGCACCCTGGGGACCATGGATGGGCTGGTCGGCCTGTTGCTTGGCGTCTATCTGCTAAAGCTGCTCGAGACCCACGATCGGCGCGATGCCCGAGTGGTGGTGGTGATAGGTCTGGTGGCTACGACCGTGGCCTTCCTGCACGACCAGGGGATCCCCATGGCTGCGGGTGCCCTGCTGGCGGTGGCCTGGTTGCTGCAATCACTGGTGTGGCTCGCCGGTGCAACCGGCCTGCGCCAGGCCTGGCGGGAAACGGCCTGGCTGCTGGTGCTCTCGGCCCCGCTGATGATCGTGCTGTTCGTCATTTTCCCGCGCCTGGGGCCGTTGTGGAGCATGCCCCAGATGGACCGTGCCTCCACCGGCCTGACCGACGAAATCTCGCCGGGGGATATCGCTGAACTCTCGCGCAGTGATGCGCGGGCCTTCCGGGCCAGTTTCGACGGCCGCGAACCCGCCCCCGATGAGCGCTACTGGCGGGTCTATACCCTGTCGCACTTCGATGGCATCCGCTGGTCGCGAGCCACCCCCGACCAACTGGCGGCGACCCTGGAGCGCCCGGTCGATGCCTTTGTCCGCGAGGCGGCACGCTCCCCGTGGCAGTCGCAGGAAGGAGTGCGTTTCAGCGCCGAGCTGCTGCTGGAGCCTGACAGCCGCCCCTGGCGTCCCTCGCTGGGCACGCCGCTGGCCAGTGAGGAGCGTCAGCGCTACCTGGCCGATGGCACCCTGGAGGGGCTCACCCCGCTGAGCTCGCGCAGCCTGATGAACCTTTCCAGCAGCGGGGCACCCCCGACCAATCCGCCCGCCGCCGGAGAGCGCTGGCACCGGCTGTTGCCCGAGGACGCCAACCCTCGTACCCGGGCCCTGGCCGAGCGGCTGTGGCGCGAGAGTGGCGGCGATCCGGCTGCCTATCTCGAGGCGATGATGGCGCGCTTCGGCGAGGCCCCCTATCGCTATACGCTCTCGCCGCCGCGGCTGGTCGGCGAGCACCGCGTCGATGACTTCCTGTTCGACAGCCAGGCCGGTTACTGTACCCATTACGCCTCCGCGGCCGCCGTGATGGCCCGCATGGCAGGCATTCCCGCGCGTGTGGTGGCGGGCTTCCTGGGCGGCGAGCGCAATCCGGATGGCCACTTCACGGTACGCGATTACGATGCTCATGCCTGGGTGGAGGTATGGCGTGACGGTGCCTGGCAGCGCCTGGATCCCACCGCGGTGATCGCTCCGGAGCGCATCGAGCAGGGCGCCCAGGCGGTCGACGACGGCGCCGAGGCCTTCCTGGCCGATGCTCGCTTTTCGCCGCTGCGCATGCGCGAGGTGGACTGGGTGAACCGCATGCGCCTGGAGTGGGAACGGCTGGAGTACCAGTGGCAGCGCGGGGTGATCGGCTACCAGCGTGAGTCGCGTCGCTCCATGATGGCGCAGCTGGTTGGCTGGTGGCGCGAGACCTGGGACCGGCTGGATGCGCTGTTGCCCGGTCGGGGGGCCTTGTCCACCGCCTTGGGTCTGATGGCGGTGCTGGTCGTGGCAGGGGGCCTGGCCCTGCTGGCACGCCGGGGCTGGCGACACCGGCGGCGGCAGCGTGATCCGCAATGGCTGGTGGGCAATCTGCAGGGCTGGCTGGCTCGGCACCGTTTGGCGGCCCGGCCCGGGGAGTCCCCTGCCGCCCACCTGCGTCGCATCGCCCCCCAGGCCGGACCGGCGGGACGAGCGCTCGAGGAGTGCGCCCAGGATCTCGAGCGGCTGACCTATGCGCCCCTCGAGGAGGCCGAACGGCACCAGCGTCGGCGCCGGCTGGCCATCCGGGTGGCCGAGGTCCGTCGGCGCCTGGGCCGTCCCGGGCGCTGAGGGGTAGCGCCGCCGCGGGCGGCGTGGCATCGTGAAGCTCAACGACCATGAAGGCGCGCGCATGTCCATTCACGACCATCAGTGCCGCACCGCCCAGGGCGAGCCCTTCAACTTCGGCGCGCTGCGCGGCCAGGTGCTGCTCATCGTCAACGTCGCCAGCCACTGCGGCTTCACGCCCCAGCTGCGCGAGCTCGAGCGCCTCTATCGCCGCTATCGCGACCGTGGGTTCATGGTCATCGGTTTTCCCTGCAACCAGTTTGCTCGTCAGTCGCCGGAGTCGGCGCTGGATTTCTGCACCTTGAGTGCCCGTGAGTACCAGGTCAGCTTCCCGCTGATGGAGAAGGTGAAGGTCAACGGTAGCGGTGCCCATCCGCTTTTCGCCGAGCTCAAGCGCGAGGTGCCCGGGGTGCTGGGAACCGGCATGATCAAGTGGAATTTCACCAAGTTCCTGGTGGGGCGGGACGGCAGGGTGATCCGCCGCTTTTCGCCACGGGAGGGTGAAGCCGAGTTGCGCGAGGCACTGGAGAGTGCCCTGGACGAGACCTGAACATGTCAGGTCAGGGGCCTGTCGTCCGGAAGTATGCCAGCCCGTTCGTTCCAGCCCGACGGTCGAGCCGGGGTATCCCGGAGGCTTGTCAGGGCATCTCGCCGCGCTCGACCAGGACCCGCCCCATCAGCTCGTTCCAGCGATGACGAGTCATCATGGTGGTCAATCCCGAGAACAGTGCCCAGCTCTTGCGACGCCAGCCATTGAGCCGCAGGTTGTGGGCTACCAGCTGTTTCATCAGCTTGAAGTCATCGAACGAGCGCCATTCGCCGGCCACCGACATCTGCTGGCGCGAGAGCACCGGGGCGAGCTCCAGGCGGAAGACCCACTCCAGCTCACGCACGGTCAGGTCGTGACGCTGGATGACGGCGACCATGCTGGCGTAGTCGGTCTCGCGCGGCTCGCGTTCCAGCCACAGCGGGGCCAGCGCCAGCCAAAGCTCACCGCGCTCGTCGACCAGTGTCTGCGCATCCATCGTTCCCTCCTGCCACTTGTTACCCTGGAGAAGCATCCTGCACCAGCCCCTGTGGTGTCCTCAAGGGCGGACAGCCGCCATCTCGGCCGCTAGAATGTTGCTCACTGCCACTTTGATCCTGTACTAGGCACATCCATTCCCCATGCGGACGGTAGCGGTTCCCTACTCCGCCGGACAACAACGAGGTCTGACGTGATCATCAAGCCCAAGGTACGCGGTTTCATCTGCACCACCACCCATCCCGTTGGCTGCGAGAAGAACGTCCTGGAGCAGATCGAGGCGACACGCGCCCGCGGCTTGCACCAGGCAGCGGGTGACGAGCAGCAGCGGCCCAAGAAGGTGCTGGTGATCGGCGCTTCCAGCGGCTACGGCCTGGCGGCACGCATCACCGCCGCCTTCGGCTATGGTGCCGGTACCCTGGGTGTCTTCTTCGAGAAGCCGGGTACCGAAAAGAAGCCCGGCACCGCCGGCTGGTACAACAGCGCCGCTTTCGACAGGTTTGCCAAGGCCGAGGGCCTCTACAGCAAGTCGATCAACGGCGATGCCTTCTCCCACGAGGCTCGCGAGAAGGCCATCGAGCTGATCCAGCAGGACCTGGGCCAGATCGACCTGGTGGTCTACTCGCTGGCCTCGCCGGTGCGCAAGCTGCCCGACAGCGGCGAGCTCAAGCGCTCCGCGCTCAAGCCGATCGGTGAGACCTATCGCGCCACCGCCATCGACACCAACAAGGATGCCATCATCGAGGCCGAGGTCGAGCCCGCTACCGAGCAGGAGATCGAGGACACCAAGGCGGTGATGGGAGGCGAGGACTGGGAGCTGTGGATCGAGGCTCTCGATCGTGCCGGTGTGCTGGCGCCCGGGGCGCGCAGCGTGGCCTTCAGCTACATCGGAACCGAGATCACCTGGCCGATCTACTGGCACGGTGCGCTGGGCAAGGCCAAGGAGGACCTGGACCGGGCCGCCGGTGAGATCGACAAGCGTCTCTCGGCGTCGGGAGGTGGCGCCAATGTGGCGGTGCTCAAGTCCGTGGTGACCCAGGCCAGCGCCGCCATCCCGGTCATGCCGCTCTACATCGCCATGGTCTACAAGGTCATGAAGGATAAGGGGCTGCACGAGGGCACCATCGACCAGCTCAACCGCCTGTTCGGGGAATGTCTTTATCCGCGCGAAGGGCAGGGCAACGACTGTCGTACCGACGAGGTCGGCCGCTTGCGTCTGGATGACTGGGAACTGCGCGACGACGTCCAGCAGGCCTGCAAGGAGCTCTGGCCCCAGGTGACCACCGACAACCTCTTCGAGATCACCGACTATGCTGGGTACAAGCATGAGTTCCTCAAGCTGTTCGGGTTCGAGCGTGACGACGTCGACTACGATGCGGACGTGAACCCGGTAGCGGACTTCGATGTCGTGAACCTGTAAGTCTACGCGTTTCCCTGGGTGCCCAGGGAAACGCGGCAAGCAGATCCCAGCCAATGGAGGCGCGCCATGGATAAGCGTGAAAGCAAGACGCAGGAAGAAGAACTGCAGCATTTCAAGGAGGTCAGCCAGCCCGAGGACTTCGACCACCCCGAGCCGGATGTCGAGCAGCCCGAGGCGAAGAGCTCTCCCCATGGACTGCACCGAGTGCTGCCCATCGTCATCGTGGTACTCGGGGTGCTGGCGGCGGCCATGCTGCTGCTGAGCGGTAACGGAAACTAGGCTGACTCGCTGTCAGCCGCTGCCCTGCTCACGCGGCGGGGCTGTGGATCCGACCGAGCTTGGGTAGGATGGGGACCTTTCCCACCCCCTGATATCGACCCAAGGTCAGATCCACATGCCCGAGTTCAACTCTTCTCTTCATTCGGCGTCACTGACGCGGCATGTGGGCATTGTGGTGCTGCCCGGCTTCTCCCTGCTGGCCCAGGCCTGTGCCACTGAACCTCTGGCAGTGGCGAACCGCCTCGAGGGGCGTACCCTTTATCGGCTCACGACGTTTGCCACCGTCGCCGGCCCTGTGGTCAGTGCCTCTCATCAGACGCTGATGTCCCAGGCTCGCTTCGGCGAGGTGGATGATTCCCTGGATCTGCTGCTGGTATGCGCACCAGGGCCGCTCTCCGGCAGTGCCCCCGCCTCCCTGATCGAGTGGCTGCGTCAGCTGGCCGGGGCGGGTGTGCTGCTGGGCGGTATTGGAGGGGGCACCGAGGTGCTGGCTCGGGCCGGGGTGCTGGAAGGCTACCGGGCGACACTGCCCTGGCAGCGCTTCGACGCCTTCTCCGAGGCCTTCCCCCGTGTCCGCCTCTCCCGTCAGCTCTTCGAGATTGACCGCGACCGCCTGACCTGCGGAGGGGGGACCGCGGCCATGGACATGATGATGACTCTGGTGGGCAGCCAGCACGGTCCCCGGCTGGCCGAGCGCATCTCCGAGCACTTCGTTCTGGAACGTATCCGCATGGGTGACGAGCCCCAGCAGGTGCCGCTGCGCTCGCGGCTTGGCCATGCCCCCGAGAACCTGGCCGACGCGGTGGCGCTGATGGAGGCCAATATCGAGGAGCCCCTGACCACCCACGAATTGGCGGAGCACCTGGGCATCTCCCGTCGCCAGCTGGAGCGGCTGTTCAAGAAATACTTGCAGGCAGTGCCCAGCCGCTATTACCTGGACCTGCGCCTGCAGCAGGCGCGTCGCCTGTTGCGGGAGAGCGACCGACCGGCTGGCGAAGTCGCCCTGCAGACCGGCTTTTCCTCGGCAGCCCACTTTTCTACCGCCTACCGCAACCACTTCGGCATCACGCCTCGTGAGGAGCGGCTGGGGTAGAGGGTGAGTCGACCCGCCTGCTCGCCAGCAGGGCGCGGACCAGCGAACCCATCATCACCGGGGTGTCCTGTTCGATGACGAAGCCGGCCTCCTCCAGCAGTGGCCTTGCCTGGCGGGTGATGTCGGTGGCAATGGCCGAGGTGAGGGCGTTCAGGCTGCGTCGAGCGAGGCCCGCCGGGTGGTCGTCGGCCTGGAACTTGTCCATCACGCAGAGTTGGCCATCCGGCTTCAGCACCCGGCGGGCCTCGCTGAGCCCCGTTTCAGGGTCAGGCATCACTGCGAGGATCAGATGCATCACCACCACGTCGAAGTGGTCCTCGGGATAGGCGAGGCGCTCGGCATCCATGACCTCGGCCTGGACATCCCTACCCAGCGCCTCGGCGCGCTGCTCGAGACGCCTGACCATGGCGGGTGACAGATCGCTGGCGTGCAGTTCGATGTCCCGCGGCAGCCAGGGCAGATCGAGCCCGGTGCCCGCGCCGACCAGCAACACGCGCATGCCGGGCTGCCAGACCACCTGGCCAAGGGCCACGCGGCGAGCGCCACGGAAGACACGATCGGCCACCAGGTCGTAGATCGGGGCATAGAGCCCGTAGCGAATCCGGTTCCAGGTCGTGGTGTTGAACATGTCGGACTCCTCGTAGCCGGGGTCTTTCGAGACCATGCCCCAAGCCTACGCCATCTCGCGGACCCTCGCGCGGCGCGGCGGGACCACAGCGGCGTCTGCCTTTTACACAACTCACCGTCCCATTGCTGAAAGCGTCTCGTGGCAGCCCTCCCTATACTCGAGAGTTAGTTGACCCGTCATGCAAGAAATGGAGAGCGACATGAGCCAGACCCCGACCCGCGCCGACTTTGACCATTACATGGTGCCCAACTACGCCCCCCAGCAGTCGGTCCCGGTGCGCGGTGAGGGGAGTCGCCTGTGGGATCAGGAGGGCCGCGAGTACATCGACTTCGCCGGCGGCATCGCCGTCAACGGCCTGGGACACTGTCACCCGGTGCTGGTCGAGGCCCTCACGGCCCAGGCCAACAGGCTCTGGCACCTTTCCAACGTCTACACCAACGAGCCGGCCCTGGCCCTGGCGCGCAGCCTGGTCGAGCGCACCTTTGCCGACAAGGTCTACCTCTGCTCCTCCGGTGGCGAGGCCAACGAGGCAGCCCTCAAGCTGGCGCGGCGCTGGGCCCATGACCACCATGGTGAGCACAAGCATCGCATCGTCTCCTTCTCGCAGTCCTTCCACGGCCGGACCTTCTTCACCGTCAGCGTCGGCGGGCAGCCCAAGTACTCCCAGGGCTTCGGTCCGGTTCCGGGGGGCATCGTCCATGGCCATTACAACGACCTCGACAGCGTGCGCAACCTGATCGACGATGACACCTGCGCAGTGATGGTCGAGCCGATGCAGGGGGAGGGCGGCATCATCCCCGCCGCGCCCGAGTTCCTGCAGGGGCTGCGCGACCTGTGCGACGCCTTCGATGCGCTGCTGATCTTCGACGAGGTGCAGACCGGGGCGGGGCGGACCGGCTCGCTCTATGCCTACCAGCAGTACGGCGTGACCCCCGACATCCTGACCAGTGCCAAGTCGCTGGGTGGCGGCTTCCCGGTGGGCGCCATGCTGACCACCGACCGGGTGGCGGAGGCCTTCGCCATCGGCACCCACGGCTCCACCTATGGCGGCAACCCGCTGGCCTCGGCCGTGGCCCTGGCCGCCGTGGAATACATCGACACCCCGGCGGTGCTCGAGGGCGTCAAGCACCGCCATGACCTCTTCCGCGAGCACCTCGAGGCGATCAACCGCCAGCATGGCGTGTTCCGTGAGATCCGCGGCATGGGCCTGCTGATCGGGGCCGAGATGGCGCCGGAGTATGAGGGGCGGGCCAAGGACATCCTGCCGCTGGCCCTCGAGGAGGGACTGATGGCGCTGATCGCTGGTCCCAACGTGCTGCGCATGGCGCCCTCGCTGGTGATCCCCGAGGCCGATATCGCCGAGGGCATGGCGCGACTGGAGCGGGCGGTGGCGCGGCTGGTGGCGGGGCAGTGAGGCCCGGTGTCGCGATGCGTGACGACTCACCCCCTTCCGGAGACCCTGCCATGCTGGTCATACGCCCCGTTCATCCGGCGGACCTGCCTGCCCTGGAACGGCTGGCCGGCAGCGCGACGCCGCGGCTGACCAACCTGCCGGCCCACCGCGATCGACTGGAGGAGCGTATCGCTCGCTCCCGCCAGGCTTTTGTCGCCGAGGTCGAGGCACCCGGCGATGAGCACTATACCTTCGTGCTCGAGGACCTTGAGTTCGGCGAGATAGTGGGTACCGCCACCATCCGCGCCCAGGTCGGGGCCCGTGAGGCCTACTACACCTATCGCCAGGAAACGCTGATCCACGCCTCGCAGCAGCTCGACGTGCGTCGTGAGGTGCCGATCCTGTCGCTCTCCCATGAGGTCTCCGAGGCGACACTGCTTTGCGCTCTGTCGCTGGATGCCCGCTACAAGGGCACCAGCGCCGAGAGCCTGCTGCGCCGGGCGCGGCTGATGTTCATCGCCCAGTACCCGGAGCGCTTCGCCGGGATCCTGGCCATGGCCTTTCCCGGCTACCTGGACGAGCAGGGCGAGTCGCCGTTCTGGAACAGCGTGGGGCGTCACTTCTTCGTGCGCGACTACCAGGAGATCAACTACCTGGCCGGGGTGCGCTCGAAGAGCTTCATCGCCGAGGTCATGCCACAGTTTCCGCTCTACCTGGCGCTGCTTACCCGCCAGGCGCGGGCCGCTATCGGGCGCGAGCATCCTGACCATGAGGCGGCCTTGGCCGAGATGCTGGCCGAGGGTTTCCTGCGTTCCCGCCACGTGGACATCTTTGATGCCGGTCCGGTGATCAAGGGCGAGCGCGAGCGCCTGGCCAGCTTCCAACGCGCCGCCTGGCACCCGGTGCGCATCCGTCCCGCTCACGCGCTGCCCGATGCCGAGCCGGCCATGGTCGCCAATCAGCGCCTGGGCGACTTCCGTTGTGTGGTGGCGCGCTATGCCCTGTCGCCCACCGGCCAGCTGATGCTCTCGCCTGAGCATGCCGAGCGGCTGGGGGTGGAGGAGGGAAGGGCCGTGCTGGCCGCTCCCCTGGCGCTGCCCGGGATGGGAGACGGGAGCGTCGACGAGCACGATCCCGGCTATGACGAGGGAGAGCTGTGATGCGTATTCGAGCGATCGCCGAGGGTGATCTGGACGAGCTGCAGGCCCTGGCCCGGGAGACCGGGGTGGGCTTCACATCGCTGCCCGACAACCGTGACTTCCTGGCGGCCAAGATCGCCTCGACGGTGGCCGCCTTCGAGGAGCGCACGCCGCAGGACCAGCGTCTCTACTTCTTCGTGCTGGAGGACGAGGTCAACGGTCGGCTGGCCGGCTGCTGCGCCATCGAGGGGCAGGTAGGGCGCGAGATTCCCTTCTATCACTACCGGCTGGGGACCCTGGCCCACTCCTCGGTGCAGCTCGACCTGCACCGCACCATCGACACCCTCTTTCTCAGCTCCGATCACACCGGCGATGCTGAAGTGGCCTCGCTGTTCCTGCGTCCCGAGTACCGTGGCGCCGACCGGCGCCACGAGCGCAACGGCGCACTGCTGTCGATGATGCGCTGGCTGTTCCTGGCCGAGTTCCGCGACCGCTTCCCCGACAAGGTGCTCGCCGAGATGCGCGGCGTCTTCGACGACCGGGGGCGCAGCCCTTTCTGGGAGTGCCTGGGCAGCCACTTCTTTCCTCTCGACTTCGACGAGGCGGACAAGCTCACCGGGCTTGGCCAGAAGAGCTTCATCGGCGAGCTGATGCCCAAGTTCCCGATCTACACCCCCTTTCTCAGCGAAGCGGCGCGGGCCTGTATCGGCCAGGTCCACGAACACACCCGCCCGGCGCTGGCCATGCTCAAGAAGGAGGGCCTGCGCTGGGAGGGCTACATCGATATCTTCGATGGCGGCCCGACCGTGGAGGCCTATATCGATGACGTACGCGGCGTGCGGTTGTCGCGGCGTTACCGGGTGGAGGTCAAGGCCGGCTCACTCGAGCGCTCGCCGCGGCCGCGCTGGCTGGCCGCCACCACCGGGATGGCCGGCTTCCGTGCCGCCTGGCTGGGGCGCGGGCCCGATGCCGAGGGCGTGGTGACGCTCGACGAGGCCGAGGCGCATCGGCTGGAGGTCGCCTCGGGCGACACCCTGCGCATACTGGACACCGAGGAGGAGGCGTGATGAAGGCAAGACGAGAGTTGCTGATCGGCGGCAACTGGCAGGCAGGCGAGGGCGAGGCCTTCACCAAGCACGACCCGGTGTCCGACGAGCGCCTCTGGGAAGGCAGTGCCGCCACCGAGGCCCAGGTAGACGCCGCGGTGACGGCTGCACGGAGCGCCTTTCCGGGCTGGGCGCGCACCAGCTTCGACGAGCGCCAGGCGCTGGTGGAGCGCTTCCGCGAGGTCCTGGAGCGTCACCGCGAGGATCTGGCCACGGCCATTGCCCAGGAGACCGGCAAGCCCCTCTGGGAGGCACGTACCGAGGTCGGCGCGATGATCGGCAAGGTGGCGCTCTCGATCCGCGCCTATCAGGAGCGCACCGGCGAGCGCAGCCGCGACCTGGGGGATGCCACCGCCGTGCTGCGCCACCGCCCGCACGGGGTGATGGCGGTCTACGGTCCCTACAACTTTCCCGGTCATTTGCCCAACGGCCACATCGTGCCGGCCCTGCTGGCCGGCAACTGCGTGGTGTTCAAGCCCAGCGAGCAGACCCCGCTGACCGCCGACCTCACCCTGCAGTGCTGGCAGGAGGCGGGACTGCCCGATGGCGTGATCAACCTGGTGCAGGGCGCGGCCGGGACCGGCCAGGCACTTTCGGCCAACCCCGATATCGATGGCCTGCTGTTTACCGGCAGCGCTCGGGTGGGGGGCATCCTGCATCGCCAGTTCGCCGACCAGCTGGACAAGATCCTGGCCCTGGAGCTCGGCGGTAACAATCCGCTGGTGGTGAAGGACGTCCCCGACCAGGAGGCGGCGGTACTGACCATCCTGCAGTCGGCTTTCCTTTCCGGCGGCCAGCGCTGCACCTGCGCCCGGCGGCTGATCGTGCCCGAGGGCCAGGTGGGGGACCACCTGCTGGATGCCCTCAGTGACGCCATCTCACGGCTGCGGGTGGCCGGCCAGTTCAGCGACCCCGCGCCCTTCTATGCCGGCCTGGTGAGCGTGGCGGCCGCCGATGGCCTGCTCGAGGCCCAGGACGACCTGGAAGCGCTGGGGGGCACGGTGTTGGCGCGCATGGCGCGTATCGAACCCGGGACCAGCCTGCTCAGCCCCGGCCTGATCGACGTCACCGGCCTGCCGGTGCCCGACGAGGAACATTTCGGCCCGCTGCTCAAGGTGCATCGGTACCGTGACTGGGACGAGGCGCTGCGCCTGGCCAACGACACTCGTTATGGGCTCTCCGCCGGGCTGATCGGCGGCGAGCGGGCCGATTGGGACGACTTCCTGCTGCGCATCCGCGCCGGCATCGTCAACTGGAATCGCCAGACCACCGGCGCCTCAGGCGACGCGCCCTTCGGCGGCGTGGGCGAGAGCGGTAACCATCGCCCGAGTGCCTACTATGCCGCCGACTACTGCGCCTACCCGGTCGCTTCCATGGAGAGCGAGGCGCTGGTGCTGCCCGAGACGCTGCCGCCGGGGGTGACGCTATGAGCCAGCCGACCCCGGACGTGCGCGAGGTCAACTGTCTTGAGGTCAATTTCGACGGCCTGGTCGGCCCGACCCACAACTACGCTGGCCTGGCGCTGGGCAATGTCGCCTCCATGACCCACGGTGGCCTCGAGGCCAACCCCCGAGAGGCCGCCCTGCAGGGTCTGGGCAAGATGAAGGCGCTGATGGACGCGGGCTACCCCCAGGGGGTGTTGCCGCCCCAGCAGCGGCCCGACCTCGGGGCGCTTCGTCAGCTTGGTTTTACCGGCAGCGATGCGCGGGTGCTGGCCCGTGCGGCCGGCGAGGCCCCGCAACTCCTGCGCGCGGTCTGTTCGGCCTCGAGCATGTGGACCGCCAATGCCGCCACGGTGACGCCCTCCGCGGATGCCCCGGACGGCCGGGTGCATTTCACCCCGGCCAACCTGCAGTCGAGTTTCCACCGCTATCTGGAGCCGGCCACCACCGCCCGGGTGCTGGCGGCGATCTTCCGCGATGAGGCACGCTTCGCCCACCATCCTGTGCTGCCGGCGACCCCCGCCTTCTCCGACGAGGGCGCGGCCAACCATACCCGCCTCGCCGCGGATTACGGCGAACCTGGAGTACATCTCTTCGTTTATGGTCGGGCGGCCCTCGGCTGGGGAGTGGAGGAGGGCATTGCCCCTCGGCGCTACCCGGCGCGGCAGACCCTGGAGGCGAGCCAGGCCATCGCGCGTCAGCACGGCCTCACAGAGTCCCAGACGGTGTTCGCCCAGCAGCATCCCGAGTCCATCGATGCCGGTGTCTTTCACAACGACGTCATCAGCGTGGGAAATGGTCCGGTGCTGCTCTACCACGAGCGGGCCTTCCTCGACGAGCAGACGACCCTGGACGCGCTGAGGGAAAAGATGGCCACGCCTCTGGTCCCGGTTCGGGTTCCCGAGGAGTCGGTCAGCCTCGAAGACGCCGTGGCCTCCTATCTCTTCAACTCCCAGCTGCTCTCCAACCCGGATGGCACCATGACGCTGGTGGTTCCCGGGGAGTGCCAGGAACGTGAGAGCGTCTGGCGCACCATTCAGGATCACCTGCTGGCCGGCCACAATCCGATTTCAGAAGTGGTGGTCAAGGACGTCAAGCAGAGCATGCGCAATGGCGGCGGGCCTGCCTGCCTGCGCCTGAGGGTGGTGCTCTCGGCGGCCGAGCGCGCAGCCCTGTCAGGACGTGTCCTGCTCAACGAGGCCCTGCACGGCGAGCTCACCGCCTGGGTCGAGCGCCACTACCGCGACCGTCTAGCCCCCAGGGACCTGGCCGACCCGCAGCTGGCCGAGGAGACCCTGTCGGCGCTGGACGAGCTGACACGGATCCTGGCCATTGGTGCCGTCTATCCCTTCCAGCTGAAGTGAAGGTGGCTCCAAGTCGAGGACATCGGCCCACCATCCGGCGGGCCGATGTCCTGGCGGGTTGAGGCACCGGTTCAGGATGATGGTGTGGTTCGTTCAGACACCGCTGGCCGCTCCGCCCACCACGCCGCCGCGCAGGCCGCCGGAGTTGCCTCCTGCCTTCAGGTGGCTGGACACGGCGTCTTCGGGTGAGCCGGCCATCTCGCGGAACATGCCCATGGAGCCGAGCAGCGCGGAGGACTCGTAGGGCACAAAGACCCGCTCGCCGTCCTTGGCCATGGTCGGCAGCACCTTGATGTAGCTCTGACCGAGCAGGTAGCCGACCACGGTCCGCTTGTTCTCCTCGCTGTCGCCGATCGCGTTCAACACCAGCTTGATCGACTCCTGTTCCCCCTGAGCGCGCAGGATAGCTGATTCCTTGTCGCCCTCGGCGTTGAGGATTGATGACTCGCGCTGGCCCTGGGCCATGGCAATGGCGGCGGACTTCTCCCCTTCGGCCTCGGTCACCGTGGCACGACGCTTGCGCTCGGCGGCCATCTGCAGGCGCATGGCGGACTCCACCTCCTCGGGCATGGCGATGTCCTGCACTTCAACCCGCGAGATCTTCACGCCCCACTTGGAGGCGGCTTCTTCCATGGCGGCCTGGATCTCGTTGTTGACCTCGGCCCGGGACTCGAACAGCTTGTCGAGTTCCATCTTGCCGACCACCGAACGCAGGGTCGTCTTGGCCAGCACCTCAACCGCCTGGCTCATGTTCTCCACTTCATAGACGGCACGCTTGGGGTCGATGATCTGATAGTAGAGCGCACCATTGATATTTACCGTGACGTTGTCCGTGGTCACCACAGGCTGGCCGGGGAAGTCCATCACCGTTTCGCGGCGATCGATACGCGTCTCATGGCTGGTGATAGCGTTGTACTCCTCGCCCATCTTGCGGTAGCGGATCATGGCGATGGCGCGGGGCTGATCGATGAAGGGGACGATGATATTGATGCCGCTCTCCAGCAGCCGATTGAATGACCCCAGGCGTTCGATCACCATCACTTCCGACTGGCGAACGACCACCAGCCCCTTGGCGATGATCAGGATGCCGATAATGACGACGATCAGGGCGATAATCAGCCCAGGGCTGACGGGAAGGTCCATTTGGTATTACTCCGTGGGGTGGTTGGCGCGAGATTCCGGCGCCGTAGGCTCTAGGCGGACGATGGCAGTGGTGCCATCGAAGGCCTGAAAGATGACGGGAGTACCCGCCGGAAGTTCTGTCTCGCCGCTTCTTTCACCGGAGTCGGTGACGCGTAGGCGATAGAAGTCGCCATTGATCTTGATGCCACTTGCGCCGTCAAAGTCGCGCTTGAGGGTCGTATAGGTGTGGCCTCTCTCGACTCCGGTACCGGTGGTTCCGTAGGCTACCCCGCGCGGCGAGAACCAGGGGCGGATCACCCACACTGCCAGCGGTACGAGAACGCCGGAAAAGACACCCATGCCCAACAGTTGCCAGGGAAGTGATAGCCCCAGTCCTGCCAGTGCAGCGGTCAGGGCCGCAGCGATACCCAGTGCCAGCAGCACCAGGCTGCCGGTGGTGAGCTCGGACAGGCCCAGCAGCAGAGCGATGATCAGCCATAAGAGGGCGGGGTTCCATTCCATGGGGCGTTCCGTAGCCGGGGCAGAATAAGGGCTAATGGCCACCATGAGGGTAACCGGTTACCGTGCAAGGAGCCATGCCTGCCGGTGGCTTCACGTTGAAGCGACTGGAATTGGGCTATGCTGTGCGGCCATTCCACGTTGATCCGGGGGGCAAACGACGGTGAGCGGGCTGATCTACTGGCTGGACATGGCGGGCGTGATCGTCTTCGCCCTATCGGGGGTGATACTCGCCTGCCGCACGCGGATGGACCCCTTCGGTATGCTGGTGCTGGCGGCAGTGACCGGGATCGGGGGTGGTACCCTGCGTGACCTGGTGCTGGGGGTACGGCCGGTGTTCTGGGTCAGCGACCCCACCTACCTGTGGGTGATCCTGGTCACCGTGGGGCTGTCGATCCTCGGCTTTCATTATATCCATCGCCTCTCGCGAGGCTTCCTGCCGGTGGCGGACGCCTTCGGCCTGGCGCTGTTCACGGTGATCGGGGCCCATAAGGCCCTGATGCTGGAGGCGCCCGGCGTGGTGGCGGTATTGATGGGTCTGCTGACCGGTGTGGCCGGGGGCATGATCCGTGACGTACTGGCGCGGCGGATTCCGATGGTGCTTCGGCAGGAGGTCTATGCCACCGCCTCGATTGCCGGTGGCGTGGTCTTCGTGGGCCTGGAGGCCCTCGCCGTGCCGCTGGCCGTCTCCATCGCCACAGCGCTGGTGGTTACACTCGGACTGCGGCTCTCGGCGATCCACTGGCACCTTTCCCTGCCGGTGTTCGCCTGGGTGGTGGTCCAGCGGTCACCGACCTCCCAGGGCCACGAGGACGAGGGGCAGGAGAAGGGCAAGGTGACACCTCCCCGGCGAGCCAAGGCCAGGGTCAAGCTGATACCGCCGAGCCGAGCCAGGCGAGGGGGGAAGGCGAAATGAGCATGAGCCTGATGAGGCGCGAGGGGCCGCATGCCCGCAACGCTTATGGCGACCATGCCGATGGACCGGCCGACTAATCGATATTCAGGCACTATGCGTCACTTTGCGGTGTTTTGATAGTGTTCAGGGTTTCTGGCTTCATGTATCTGTGACGCCAATTCCTCCTTTATATATCTGTAAAGAAGTGTTGTTTCCTCGGGAAGATTTCCCTCAGCTTCATATTGGTCGATGTAGTAGGCGGCTCTGGTTCCGCAGTAGTTGATTGTCTGGCCTGCTTTTTTGAAGTGAAGCCCCGAAGCCTTTAGTAGCCTGTTGAATCTAGGTTCGAGCATTGCAAAGACATGCCTGCGTTGAGACAGCCCAACTATCGCAGTTGCCGCAAGAAATAAGCTTAAGCCAATAAGCGCTGGATGTTGCTTTTCTTTTATTGAGCTTATTTTGTTGATATCTTCGTCTTTAATCCCTGTGGGTGGCTTTGCTTTTTTTCTAAATAAAGGGTGGACCGCAAGACGAGAGACTTCGCAAAGAGTGTCTTTTGAGAAGTTTTTCGGATGTAAATACGGATCATTTAGGCTGCTGCCGCAATATTCTTCTAGCGGAAGGTGTTTTGGTAATTTTTCACTATCAGGATCTATGATCACTACCCTCAGGCAACCAGCATCCATGCCACTTTCTCTATGTTGAAGAAGGCAGAGTATAGCATTCTGGTCATGCGCATCTTTTTCTAGTGGCGCACTTGTCTTCTCTCCGATGTTGTAGTGAAGCTCTTCGTGGAAGACTTCATGTCTAAGTGAGAATGCGCGTTGCTTCTCCCTAGGAGTGTGTGCGATGACAAACCTGAACTGTTCAAAAAAGTAGTGAGGGTCTATTCCCTTTTCTCGGAATGCTGCTGCAGATTCTTTTTCAGTTTCATTTTTGAATGTGCTCATTGGTTATCATCTTTTGAGTTTGCGCTTTTTTTTATGCACGCAAAAGGTATATGTAAATCTTTGAATATATCCTGGATTCTCGACGGCCTACCCAAGTGGAAGCCTTGTCCGTATACTATTCCATAATCCTTCAAGATAGCTACGAGAGCCTCTTGCTCCACGAACTCGGCAATAGTCTCTTTACCGAAGCCTTTGGCTATATCGGAAATGGCTCTGACAATTAGTTGGCTTTCAGGGTCTATGGTTAAGTTCTTGATAAAAGAGCCGTCAATTTTTATGAAGTCCACAGGCAGCTGCCCTAAGTAATGGAAGCTGCTGAAGCCCACGCCGAAGTCGTCCAAGGCAGTGCGGCATCCAAGGTCGCGGATCGCCTGCAACACACCGCGCGCGGTGGAGAAGTCGGTGACGGCGGCCGTCTCGGTCACCTCCAAGATAAGGCAGTGAGGATCGGCACCGCTGGAGACCAGTTCATCGGCCAGATACTGCTTCAGGCCTTCATCATGCAGGGACTGGCCGGACAGGTTGACCGCCAGGCTGATGCCTCGCTCCTGAAGTTGACTGAGTACCCGCAGGCTGTGGCGTAATACCCAGCGATCGATCTGCACGATTTGACCGCTGCGTTCCGCTACCGGGATGAAGCAGGCGGGAGACACCAGTTTGTCATCAATATCGCGCATGCGCAGGAGCACCTCGTAGTGCTTCACATCACGAGTCTCAAGCCGCATGATCGGCTGCACCATCAGCTCGAAGCTGTCCTCGGCCAGGGCGCTGCGCACGCGCTCGACCCAGTGGACTCGCTCCTGCAGCTCATCCTTGGCATTCTCGGTTCTGGAGAGCAGATGCCAGTGCTGGATGCCATTCTCCTTGGCCTTGTACATCGCGACATCGGCGCTGGCCATCAGATCGGCGGGCGTGGCGCCATGGATCGGGAACAGGGCAATGCCGATGCTTGCGGTGACTCTATGCCGTTGTCCAGCGGCCTTGAAGCCCAGGCCGTCGAGTAACTGGCTGATATACTGCGCGACTTGTATCGCCTGATCCTCGTCAGTATGCTCCAGCAACAGCGAGAACTCGTCGCCGCCCAGGCGGGCGATCACGCCGCGATGACCCAGGTTCAGCAGGAGGGCCTTGGCCACCTCTTGCAGCAGACGGTCTCCGACATGGTGGCCGCTGAGTTCGTTGACCTCCTTGAACTGGTCAAGGTCCAGCAGAACTACTGCGCCTTGTGACTCACACCACAGGGCCTTATGCAGCGCATCCTGGAAGTATCGCCGATTGTAGAGCTCGGTCAGCGGGTCACGTTCCGCCAGCCAGGTGAGGCGAGCCTCCGCGACCTTGCGCTCGGTGATGTCGAGCCCTACCGAAATCCGCGACATGGCGTCTGCAGTGCCGGACGGAAGTGGGGCATGGTACCAGGCGATAGTGTGGATGTGCTGGTCCGGTGTCTGCAGGGTTCGTTCTTCCTGCTGCGGGGTATCGAAGGCACCGACCGGAGAAGGGCTGCCGGCGTCGAACACGTCCACGAAGTGTCGTCCCAGCAGCGAAGTTTCATCCAGATCCAGCATCTTGAGGGCATAGTCGTTGACTAGGCTGATCCGTCCCCTGCTGTCCTGGGCGATGATGAACACGCGAGCGGTATCCAAGAGGCTGTTCACGAAGTCCCTCTCCTGGGCCAGTTCCTCTACGCGCTCTGCCAACTGATCACCGCGTTTCTGGACCTCCTGTTCCAGCATCTCGAGCTGGCGCGATAGCTCCAGTGTGGTACCTTCCAGGACATCGATCTCGTCCGGCAGACGGTGGCGGACAGAGGGTATTGCGCTCCGGACATCCTCGAAGCCGCCGCTGGCCAGTGTGGGTAACAAGCCGGCGATCCGACGCAGGCGTGCCATGGGGCGCAAGAGTATTAGCAACAGCACAAGCTCCGCTGCGATCCAGCCCACCAGGCCAACTCCCAGCAGGATTCGAGTATCCTCATTGATGGCCCTGATTTGTGGTGTTATGTCGGAGATCAGCAGGAAGTAGCCAGTGCTACGCGGGTCGGCGTCCTCGTCCATGCGGACCGCGCTGAGCTCGAGATGCCGGCTCTGGTGCTGAAGCTGCAGAGGGGCTTGCAGCAAGCCGCTTATGTGACTTAGTCCTGATGCCCGCTGCAGGACGGGTAGGCTCTCCTCCTGACGTGTCAGGGCCAATAGAGAGCCATTCCAAGGGGCGAGATGGCGCTCCTCTGGGAGGTCACTGCTTTCCAGCGAGCCGGTCACCAGCAGGGCGACCTCGGCGTTGGAGACCTCTCGGGCCTGTCGAGTCACATCGGCCAGAGACCGGGAGAGTACGACCAGGCCGACGCTTTCACCGCTGACCAGCACTGGAACGGCGGCATACTGCTGGCAGTCTGCTGTACAGCGCAGCGCCGTAATGGGCATCTCGTTGTCCATGATCCGCTGCACCCATGCCTTGATCGGCAGATTGACCTCATGCTGGCTGGCGCCCCATCGACCCATGGTACGTCCCTGTGCATCTACCACCAGTATTTCGTCGATGCCGGCCTCGAGTTGAAGAGTCGGCCACTGGGATGCCAGTGCCTCCTCGACCTCTTCCGCGTTACCTGCCTCGAGGGGCGAGCCGAGGCGTGGCGAGGCCGCGGCTAAGCCCGCCAGCTGGCGAAGATTCTCTACCGAGCGCTGGAGGGCCAGTCGGATTTCTCGTTGCTGGCGTTCATGGTACTGGTGACGGTTCTCCTGGAACTGTCGGGTGAGATTATCATGCCCCACCCAGGTGAATAGCGCCACGAGCCCTACCAACAGCAGGCTGCTCAGGGCGATGACACGCCATGTCAGACTGAGTCGGTGACGGGTTCGGATCGACGACGCAGGGAGGCTCATCTCGGCGATTTCCTGGCCAGGACCACGGAGACCTTAGAAGCGCAACGACAGCTGGAACAGTAACATGTTCCAGCGACGACTGGTCTCTGATGGGTCGGGGTTGTCCTGGATTGGCAGCCAGCCGGTGCCATCCACATGATGATATTCGGCAGCCATCATGACTCGCGGGTTGAGGTTCCACTGCAGGCCCAATGTTATGTCTTTGGCGAATCGCGAGTGTGATGGACCAAAACCCATTTTTTCATATTGCCTGCCCGAGCGATCGCTCTTGTCGCTGACTAAGCTGTCATATCGAATTAACCACTGCCACTTTTCATTGAATCGGCGCAAATATTGGATGTACCAACTTTCACCAGTAATATCCGAGTTACGTATTGCGCCAGAACCCGATAAAGACAAGTTGCGAATGGCATATTCGCCAGTTATAGCCCAGTTTTCCATGTCGTATTGGAGAGAGAGTATCCAAGGCTGAAAATTGAGCTCTCCATTGTTGGGGCCAAGGTTGACATCAAGGTTTACATCGGCAGTGCTTGCAGCTGCTGTAAAGTGACCGTTGCTATGTTCATAAATAACTTGAGCAATTGAGGAGGTTTCGCCGCTGACGCTAGGATCCAGTCTTTCCGAGAATAGCTGCTTTGCTAAATTTCGAGTTGTTGGCTTGCCAACTCCCCCTTTAAATCGAACGACACCACTGTCGAATCGCTCTTCTGCATATACCCTTGCGCCATCTGCCGACAGGCCCAGAGATCGGGTTCTGTCAAAATAAATGGATTGAGGAAGTAGTATGCTGGGTCGCGTGAAGGCCACATCGCGAGTCTCGTTATAGAAGCCGAAGGGATTCTTGAAACGTCCGACCTGCACCCCGAAGGTGCGCTGCTGATCTGAGAGCATCTGGTAGTCGAGCACGCCATAGTCGAGTACCGGACGGGCATCTTCTCCCTCTCCGCCCGCGCGCCGGCTCAGTACCTGAGCGGCCAATAGCAAGTCCTGGTGTGGTCTCAGCGAGGCATTGGCGCCAATCTCGGTGAATTTTAAGCTGCCTTCGTTCTCGCTGCTGGGGCCGAAGAAGTCGTTGTCGTCGGTGATGACCAACGCTTGGCTCATAAAGCCATGCACCTGGAGGGTATCCAGTACGCCTTCGTCACTGCGGGACTGAGCAGGCAAGCCCAGAGTCAATACAGCGGCCATGGCGATGATGGAGCGGGGGTCACTCCATCGAAATGACTTGGACACTATCATCCAGATACTCCCTTTCAAGATATCCCAGAGCGCCGGGTGTGGAGGCAATCCGTTCGCGCATCTGTGCCTGGTTACGAACACGGTCGGGCGCCTGCCCGGTGCCCGAGAACACCATGCGATCCCAGGCCAGCTGCAGCTGGTGCGGGTAGACGGCCAGCTGCTCCTTGGCAAAGCGCGAATGTAAGGGGTGGTTGTTGTCGAGCACGAAGACCCGCACGGCCTGGCCATTGGGCCAGGTGCGTTGTCTCATGGCGAAAATGGCGCGAGTGGTATCGCGCTTCAGCTGGCGGGTATTCACATCAGGATGTGCCACCAGCAGGATCGGTGCCTCCCGGGCAATGGCCGGTGTGCCGGCCAGCGAGAGACCGGCCAGCATCACGGTGGCCATCGCCATCGCCAGGAGCTTCAGGCGAGGCATTTAGCCCCCCACTCCGGCTGGCTGCCACGGGCAGTTTCTGGCCCCGGCATGCGGGTCAGGACAAGCGGTGGCATCGGGGGTAATAGTCCCGTTGTCTGATGAACGCGTACATGCACCGTGCTGGCGCGGCTTGCACGCGATGTATGTATGAGGCCATGACGCCTTCTCCCTGCAGCCCCTGGGGGCATTATCGTTTTATGCCCGATGCGTATCAGTTGTTCCCCACGACAGGCATCAGGTAGACCACCATGTCGTTCTGACACGGGTCATGCTTATACGCTACATCACTTTAAGGAAATTTACAGGCCGGCGTATCAACGCGTTGAGGCACCCCGGCGGCGGATGGCCACCGGGGGAGAAGGGATCAGTTGAAGACGTGGAAGCTCTCAGCATTGAGCCACAGGTGGGCCATCACGCTGGCGATGTAGCCCAGGGCGATCACCGGGGTCCAGCGCAGGTGTCCCATGAAGGTGTAGTTGCCGCGGGCCTGGCCCATCAGGGCGACGCCGGCCGCTGAGCCGATCGACAGCAGGCTGCCGCCCACGCCAGCGGTCAGGGTGATCAGCAGCCAGTGGCCATGGGACATGTCCGGTTCCATGGTCAGCACGGCGAACATCACCGGGATGTTGTCGACCACTGCGGAGATCACCCCCAGGGCAATGTTGGCGCCGGTGGCGTTCCAGCCGGTGTAGAGGGCCTCGGAGAGCAGGCCCAGATAGCCCATGAAGCCGAGGCCACCCACGCACATCACCACGCCGTAGAAGAACAGCAGGGTGTCCCACTCGGCCCGTGCCACGCGGTTGAAGACGTCGAAGGGCACCACGCTGCCCAGGCTCTCGAGCTTCTTCCAGTCACCGCGCTGGCTGTAGCGGGTGCGCTTGCGCTCCAGGGAGTGGGGCAGGGTGCGGCGCAGGTAGTAACCGAAGAACTGCAGATAGCCAAGGCCCGTCATCATGCCCAGCACCGGTGGCAGATGCAGCAGGGTGTGGCAGGCCACCGCGGTGGCCACGGTGAGCAGGAAGAGGGCGATGATGCGCCGCGCACCGCGCTTGAGCCAGACGTCTTCTTCCAGGCTGGCCGGCTTGCGGTTCTTGATGAAGAAGCTCATCACCACGGCCGGGATCACGAAGTTGATCAGCGACGGGATCAGCAGTTCGAAGAACTCGTAGAACTGGACGATTCCGGCCTGCCAGACCATCAGGGTAGTGATGTCGCCGAAGGGGCTGAAGGCGCCGCCGGCGTTCGCCGCCACCACGATGTTGACGCAGCAGAGATTGATGAAGCGCTTGTCGCCTTCTGCAACCTTGGTTACCACCGCACACATCAGCAGTGCAGTGGTCAGGTTGTCGGCGATCGGCGAGATCACGAAGGCCAGCACACCGGTGATCCAGAACAATGAGCGATAGCTGAAGCCCTTGCGGACCATCCAGGAGCGCAGCGCATCGAATACCCGGCGCTCGTCCATGGCGTTGATATAGGTCATCGCCACCAGCAGGAACAGCATCAGCTCGGTGAATTCGAGCAGGGTCACGCGGAAGGCATGCTCCGACTCGGTGGGCATGCCTGCCTTGACATAGACCCAGCCGATCAGCGCCCAGATGATGCCGGCCGCGACCAGCACCGGCTTCGACTTGCGCATGTGGATCTTCTCTTCGGCCATGACCAGGGCATAGGCCAGCACGAAGACGGCGACGGCGAGAAAGCCCACGAACGAGCTGGTCAGGTCCAGCTCGCCGGTTACGGCGAGAGCGGGGCTGCTGGCCAGTAGCGCGAGCATGGCGAGCACGAGCATGCCCGGCCAACGGGAGGGTTGTCGTGGCCGGGGAGATATACGACAGGTTGTCAGCATGGCTGCGATCATCCTGAGGCAGGAGGTGGGGGAAGGGTGAAAAAGCGGGCGAATCTTATCACAGCGTGCTGCGATGCAGTATGCCACTTATTTATTACCCCCGATTCTTTGGTAGGGGGAGAGGTCAGTCGCTATTCCCATCGGACCGAGCCCGGGTGTCCAGAGCCTGCTGCCACTGGTCAACGGTGACTTCCTCCAGCTCCTCTTCCGGAAGGTCCTCTTCCCCCGAGGTCTGGCGACGTTCATACCAGCGGCGTGGGCGCAGCAGGCGAACCTCGGGACGCCCCTTCTCGAGGGAGACGCCGGCGGCGAGGATGCCCAGGCGTGCATAGAGCGAGCCATCAGGCACATCGTCACGAAAGACCAGGTCCGCGAGCATTTCCAGGGAGTCGCCTGTCAGGCGCGCTTCACGCAGCTGCAGGGTATCGTCGTCGAGGTGGAGCCGGGCGTTACCACGTATGTCATTCACCGTCAGGCGCCGACCCAGCCACTCCCAATCCCGTGCACGGGACAGGAATAGGTGCGCGAGCAGACCACTGTCGCGCATGGCCAGGTCGAGCCGTGCATCCAGCTGCAGGGGGCGGGTCCAGTCAAGCCGGCCCTCGGTGATCTCGAGCCGAGCCCACCAGCCGGCTTCGCCGCGCGTCTGCTCATCTCGGCGCTGGATATTGTCCAGCCGCAGCAGGGAGCCGGAGGCATCAAAGCGGCGGCTGAGGAGGTCGCCATCCCTCAGGCGGGTCTCGAGTCGCAGGTCGCCATCCAGATGTTGCTCGCCGAACCGGAGGGTCGTGTCGAAGCCCTGCAGGATAACGTCGCCGCGTGCCCGCACGCCTTCGAGGTGCAGGTCGACTTCCAGCCCGGCTCGGCCGCCCAGCAACGCTATCCCCGCGCCTTCCGGGAGGTAAGCGTTGTAGCGTGAGAGATCGTCCACCTCGGCGATGGGCAGCTGGACGCGCGTGGTGACGTTCTGCAGCGAACGGTCCCCGGGATCTAGGCTGAAGTGCGTCGTCTCGGTCTCGAGGCTGAAGTGGCGGCCCTCGACGTAGGCTTTCGCTTCGCCGGTGCGGTGCAGACTGAAACGGGGCAGCGTCAGCTGCAGGCGGGCTCCCGGCGCCTCACGCTCGCCGTCTATCTCGGCCTCCAGCCGGCCTCGGCCGTTGGCCGTGAACTCGAGAAAGCCGACCGCCAGGTCGTCCGCCTCGACCAGGAGCTGACTACCCGGACGCAAGTGGCCATCCGTGAGGTGGAGGCTGGCCCTGAAACGGCCGTTACCGGCCAGGGTCAGGCCGTGAGCAGCAGGCAGGAAATCGTCGAGAAAGCCCAGGTTGGCGACCATCCCCTCGAGCACCAGGTCGCCATCCAGCCCCGCTGCTTGCCCGTCCCGTCCCGGCATCGGCCCGAGGCGGGCCTCGCGTGCCACGATCCGGGTGCGCAAGCGAGGGCCCGATGCCATCGCTGCCGCCTGCATCGACAGCCGTGATCCGGAGAGGTCCAGGTGACCGTTGCCCAGGTTGGCCTCGCGCAGTTCCAGGTCCAGCATCAGCTCCCCTTCGACTTCGCTGCCGAGCAGTCGGCCGACGATACTCTGCCCGGTCAGGGCGATCTGCCCACGTGCCAGCCCGTTCTCGATGTCGACCCGGCCCCGGGTGGTGCCCCGTCCGGACTGCAGCGTCACCGGTGCGGCCGCAGGCAGGTAGGCCTGCAGCACCGCGACATCGGGCATCGTGGCGTCTTCCCAGGCGAGCGACAGGCGTGGTCCCGCAAGCGCGGTACCGAGCCCCGGGGCGTCGCTCTCGGCCGTCAGGACCAGCCGCCCATCGCGCATCAGCAGGCGACGGTCGGAGGATCTCTCCACGCGGGTCTCTTCCAGGCTGGCGTCCAGCCGGGCCCTGGGTCGCCCCAAGGCTTCCTGCCAGCTGGCGGTGACGCTGCCCCGCCCCCAGGCCTCCAGGTCGAACAGGCGGGCCCGCAACGAGTCGGTGGTCACGGCCAGGCGGCTGCCCGAGGCCACCCGGCCCCGCTCCAGTTGCAGGCTGGCCGCCAGGTCACCGCCGCCCTCCAGGGTCAGGCCGCCCTCGACGGCGTGGATCAGGAAGTCATCGAGGACATCGAGTCGGGCCACCTGGCCCCTGACGACGACGCGGCCATTCAGCGGCGGTGGGCCCTGTCCCCCGATGAGCCTGGCCAGGGGCACCATCGAGGTCAGGTTGGCCTCCTCCAGGGTGACCTCGGTGGTCAATGGCAGCTCGTCCTCTTCACCGCGCGCTGAGACCTCGAGGTGGGTACCCGAGAGGTCGAGACGCCGCTGGCGCGGGTCGACCTCGGGAAGGGCCAGGTCCAGCGTCATGCTGCCTGCCAGCGGACGTCCGGCCAGGGTCAGGGCCACCTGGTCGCCGGCCAGGTGGAAGTCCCCCTCGAGCAGGCCATCCCGGTATGCCAGGTACCCCTCCAGTCGCGCACTGCCGCTTTGCAGCGTCAACGGGCCTCCTTCGGGGAGGTAGACCGCCAGGGCGCCCACGTTGGGCAGCCGGGCATCCTCCCACTCGAGCCGAGCAGAGGCCAGTCGTCGCGGGGCGTCGGCGAGGTCGGCACCAGGCAACCGCGCGGAGAGCCGGAAGCGCCGGCTAGTCATGAAAGGATCGGCCAGTCCCGCCCGCAGCATCCGCATCTTGTCGAGGGTCACGCCGAGTTCCATGATCGGCCCCTCCTCGCCCTCCACCACTCGGCCGGTGACGCTTCCGCCGCCACTGAGGCGGTGGCGGTCATGCCTGCCCTCTACCAGCGCCTGGCCATGCCGAATTCCCTCTACCGGCTCCGCGAACGGCGTCAGCAACAGGCGCTCGTCCAGTGCTACCAGCAGTGAAGGCGAATCCAGTCGGAGGCTGCTTCCCGTCGCTAGTGCGCCATGTTCGAGGGACAGCTCGCCGCTCAGCTCACCGTGGCCGGCCAGGTCGAGCCAGCCCAACTGGCGCAGGTAGGGATTGAAGACGTCCCAGGCGTCGGCCGTGGCCTCCAGGGACAGCGTGCCCGACACGAAACGGGCCGCCGCCAGGTCGGGGTGTTCATGCAGACGCAAGGGTGCCACCTGCAGGTCGGTTCCCAGGCGAATGTCGTTGGCCAGTACCGTATCGCCGCGCCTGACCCGGGCCTCTGCCAGGGAGAGCTCTAGGTCCTGGATCGATACCTGGCCTTCGTTCAGCGTCAGGTTGGAAAGTGAAACCTCACCGTCTCCCTCCAGGCGATGATCGTTGAGGCGGAAGCGGCGAAGCCCCTGTGCCGTAAAGCTGGAAATCACCAACCGGCGTTCAAGCAGTGCCGGCAGCGAGATCCGTAGACGCGCCCGGTCCATTGCCAGCTCCAGGGGCGGGTCGTCGCTCTCGACCTGCAGCCCCTCGAGAGCAAGGTGCCCCGGGAAGCCGCTCCATCCCGATGTCCAGCGGATCGACACGCCGGCCTTCTCGGCCAGCCATGTCTGAGCGTATGGGATATTGATCAGTCCGTTCGCCACGATCAGGTAGAAGGCGAGGGCCAGCAGGGGCAGAAGAGCCATCAGCCAGGGCAGGCGAAGGCCTCCTGCGGTATCGGGATCCGGACGTTGCATGGGACTTCCTCGACCTGCGGTGTCCTGGATCATGGTACACGGCCTCGTCGTCCTGCGTTGTCGTAAGGTTTTGTGGCATCATCTGCCTTCCCGGCAACCGCCGGAAGGGTACTGACCGCCAACGACGCAGGCATATAGGGCATGTTTCTCGATGATTTCCATACGCTTACGGACGGGCGTATCCGCATTTCCGCGCAGCAGGCCAGCCAGTTCGCGAAGCGCATTGCTGGCGACTACAACCCCATCCACAATCCCGACGCACGGCGTTTCTGCGTGCCCGGTGACCTGCTCTTTGCCCTGGTGCTGGCGCGCTTCGGCCTCTACCAGCGCATGACCTTCCGCTTCCTGAGCATGGTCGGGGACGGCACGCCGCTGTGCTTCAACGAGCAGGACGATGGCAAGATTCGGGTCTGCGACGAGAGCGGCAAGTGCTATCTGGAGGTCGAGCGCAGCGGCGGGGCGACCCATGACGAGTCGGTGGTGGAGTCCTTCACCCGTAGCTACGTGGCCTTCTCGGGCAAGAACTTTCCCCACTATCTCAAGCCGCTGATGGAAGAGAAGGGGGTGATGTTCAACCCGCGCCGGCCGCTGGTGATCTACGACAGCATGGGCTTCTGCCTGGAGCGCCTGGATGCGCCGGCGCCGCGCCTGGAGTTCGTCGATTCCTCGTTGGAAGTGACCGGCAAGCGCGGTGATGCGCTGCTCGAGTTTCGCATCCTGGCAGGCGACGAGGCGATCGGCACCGGCTCCAAGAAGCTGGTGGTCAGCGGGCTGTGTGATTATGACGCTGCGGCCATGGACGAGGTGGTCGCCGAGTTCTACCGCCTGAAGGCTGCCCATGAGGCCGGGTCTTGAGGCGTCAGCGGTATCGCTTCAAGCCTAGCCCGAGCTCAGGCCACCACGGTGACCGGGCAGGGCGCCAGGTCGATGACGCGATGGCTGACGCTGCCCAGCAGGGATGACTGCCACTTGCCCAGGCCACGACGGCCCATGACGACCATCGGCGCCGCCTCGCCGTGATGTCTGGCCCGGGCGACGATGGCCTCGGGGATGCGTTTCCCCTCGCTCACTATCTCCTCGACGCCGCGAGGAACCTCGCCCAGCGCCTCCCTGGCCCGTCGAAAGGCATCGCCGGCCGGGCTGCCCTCAGCGCTCTCGACGGTCGCCGAACTGCCGTCCGGCCGGCAGAAGACCAGCTCCACCGGCACGTCGGCGCGGCGGGCCAGCTCGCCTGCCAGGACGGCTGCCTTCAGGCAGTGCCTGGAGCCATCCACCGGCAGCAGCACTTGCCCCAGGCGCGCCGCATCGGACAGGCCGGCCGAGGCATGCACGATGGTCACCGGACACCGGGCCCGGTGTACCACTTCGTTGCTGATGCTGCCCTGCATGAACTTGCCGACATCACTCAGCTGGCGGGCCCCCAGCACCAGCAGGCACCCGGCATGCCGGGCTGCATGCTCGAGAATGGCGCGGTCGGGATGGCGGACAAAGGTGGAATCCTCGAGCAATATCTCGTCAGGCGCCCGCGGGAGGTCCGGGTCCAGCGCCTGCCGCGCCTGAGCGAAGGTCTCGGCGGCCAGGTGCTGGTTCCGTGCCCGGTCGTGGTCGGCTTCCGCCTGGCGGTTGGCGGGAATATCGCTGAGTTCCGCCGGGTTGAGCGGCATCACGTGCAGCAACTGCAGCGGCGCCTCGAGCAGCCTGGCGAGCAGGCTGGCATGACGCGTCGCCGCCTGCGACGACGGTGACCCATCCACGGGCACGATCACCTGCGAGATCGGCTCACTCATCGCTATCTCCTCCCCGTTCTTCAACCGTGGACATGCAGGCACTGTATCGACAGCTGGTCTCCAGGGGTAGGCCCGGGGCGCCATCCCGTGGCGTGCCGCTGCCTGGCGGCTCAGGCCACCCGCAGCCGCTTGCCCAGCATCAGGCCGCTCCAGTCGGCGCGATTGGCCAGCCGGTTGAGCAGGATCGAACCGCTCATGCCCACCACGGCGAGGGCGACCACGTAGAGCCACAGCGGGATGGGAACCTGCCAGCCGACGAAGTCCACCACCGAGAAGAACAGCGGGTGGGCCAGGTAGATGCCGAAGGAGTACTCATTGACCTTCTTCACCAGGGGGGTGGCCTTCAGGCCGACCAGCCAGCGCATGGCCCACAGCAGCGAGAAGATGAACAGCGGCACCACCCAGGTCTCCTTGGAGGAGTACTCCAGCTCACCGCGCAGAGTGAAGGCGACGATACCGGCCAGTAGCGCCGCCAGCCAGAAAGGGTGAGAGAAGCACCGAAACCAGCGCTTTTGTCGGAGGTTCGAATAGTGCTTGACGATCAGCAGGGCCAGGAAGAACAGGTAGATCCAGCCTAGCGGCGCGATCCAGTGCAGGTAGCCGGGGGGCTCGATCGCTTGCCAGCGAAAGAAGCCCCACCAGCCCATGCTGATCACGGATCCGACCACCAGCCAGGGGCCTGAGGGTAGCCAGCGCTGCAGGTCGAAGCGGTTGTAGAGCCAGAAAAATACATAGAACTGCATGGCGATGATCAGGAAATAGCCATGCCAGCCGGCGAAGACCAGGTATTCGGTCATGTGGTAGCCGAAGCTGATGTTTTCTGCGCTGGCCAGCATTCGCAGGTACTCTGCCACCGAGTAGATCATCCCGTAGACGACGTAGGGCACCATCACGTATTTGAAGCGGTTGGCGAGGAAGTGGTGCGGCGTTTCGTTGCCGTAGCGGGCCGAAAACAGGAAGATCGAGATGAAAATGAAGATAGGTGTCCCCAGCACGGTGGGAATCCGCATCAGGTCGAGGGTGAGATGCTCGAAGTAGTTGTCCTCGACACGCCCGATCAGGTGGAAGATAAAGACTGCCAGGCAGCCGTAGCAACGTAGCCAGTAGATCTCCTCGATGCGTTTCATGGGCTCCCCGTGGCCTGTCATGGATCGTGATGGAACGCGTCGTGCCGACCCGGTGTCAGACCGCATGAAGTAAACCGAATTCCCTTTGTGACGAATTTCTTCGCTTTCGAATACATGGAGGGCCGCACATGTTCCACAAGTTCGGAGTGATGACCCTGTTGCTGCTGGGGCTGGTGTCCGTGACCAAGGCACTGGCAGCCGGCCAGATCAGCGAGCATCGCTTTCACTCCGAGCAGCTCGGGCGCGAGTATCCCTATACCCTCTATTTGCCCGAGGGCTACGCGGTCAGCCACCAGGCCTACCCGGTGGTCTACCTGCTGCACGGCTCCTTCGGCAGCGAGAGCGACTGGGCCCAGAAGGGTCGACTGCGCCGCACGGCCGACCGGCTGATCCGGCTGGGCGTCATCCCGCCGGCTATTATCGTCATGCCCGGCAGCCAGAGCTGGTGGATCGACGGCCACAACGAGCCGGCGCGCTCGGCCTTCCTGCAGGAGCTGGTTCCGCATATCGAGGAAAACTGGCACGTGGTGCCCGACCGCGAGTGGCGAGGGGTGGCCGGCCTGTCAGCGGGGGGCTTCGGCGCGGTGAACTTTGCCCTGTCCTACCCCGGTTTCTTCGGTGCCGCTGCCGCCTTCAGCCCTGCCAGCTACCATCCGGTGCCTCCTGACAACTCCTCCGCCTGGCGCCATCCCGCCTTCATCAGGGACGGCGAGTTCGACACTGGCCTCTGGGAGCGGACCAACTATACCGCCCACCTTGATGGCTATCTCTCCCAGGAGCTCGTCGTTCCCCTCTACCTCACTGCCGGGGATCGCGATCGGCTGAATGCCGTGCACCATGCCCGACTGCTCAAGAGCGCGCTGGAGCCACACCAGCTCGGCCAGGTGCACATGGACGTCCTGCCTGGTGGCCATACCTGGCGGGTGTGGCGCGCCAGCCTGCCCCGCGGGCTCGACTTTATGTTCCGCCATCTCCAGGCACCGGTGCCGATCGAGACAGAGGATGGCCGGGTCGAGAACCCCGAGCCTGCCACGCCGGGCTGACACCCGCCAGGCCGGCAAGGGAGAGTGGCATCTCCTCCTTCGATGCCGAGTTCAACTTCGCGCCCCAGCAGCTCGCCATCAGCCTCGACCTGCTGTGGCTGTTCCGGCGCAGGAAGTGGCTGTGAGCCGGGTCGCCGTCGTAGCACGTTGATGTTGCGCACTTGGCCCGGGCGAGGCCAGCCTCTAGTCTCGAGAGACTCTCCTTCTTCTCTGGCCCTTGCATGCATCCACAACGCGCCCGACTGCACAATGAGCTCCACGCCCGGCCCTCGATCTACTTCGAGGAGCCGGCGCACCTTCACCACTACGCCTTCCTCGACGAAGACGGCATCGCCGCGGACATCCTCGGTCGGGTCGCCGAGGTATCCGGCAGGACCCCGGACATCGAGGCGGCACAGGAGATCCTCGAACTCGGTGACCAGACCCTGAAATGGGAGCGTCACACCGAGTTCTTCACCCTGACCCTGGTGGTACCCAGGCCCGACCGAGGCGAGCCCTGGCCCTCGCCTCCGCCACTGTTGGCCGAGGTCGCCGCCGAACACAGCCGGGCGCTGATCAGCGCCAGCCTGATACTGGTGGAAGCCGACGCTTCCTGGGGTGGCGAAGCCGAGGGCTACGGCTTTCGCGATCCCGCCGGGTCCAGCGTGGGCGATGGCGATGCCACCGTGTGGAGCGATTTTCGGCTCACGGCGGCCGGCGTCAACCGCCTGCTGTTGGTCAACCGCGGCCTCAACGCCTTCCGCCTGGGGCGCATGACCCGGCGACTGCTGGAGATCGAGACCTACCGCATGATGGCCTCGCTGGCCCTGCCGGTGGCCAAGCAGATGAGCCTCGAGCTGCGCGACCATGAGCTCGAGCTCAGCGAGCTCTCGGAACGCAATACCGAGAGCGGGGAGGAGAGCTCCCGACCGCTGCTGGCGGCCATCTCCGCGCTCTCGGCCAGGCTCGAGCGCTCCGGTGCACGATCGCGCCAGCGCTTCAGTGCCACCGAGGCCTATGCGCGGATCGTCTTCAATCGCATCGACGAGCTACGCGAGGAGCGCCTCGGCGACCGGCCTCGTCTGGGAACCTTCATCCTGCGCCGCTTCCGCCCCACGGTGCACTACTGCGCCGCGATCAACCAGCGCCAGCAGAGCCTGGCGGAGAGCGTCGCACGGCTCAACGACCTGCTGAGGACCCGTGCCCAGGTGGAGATCGAGGCGCAGAACTCCGGGATCCTGCAGAGCCTGAACGAGCGCACCAGCAGCCAGTTGAAGATCCAGAAGGCCGTCGAGGGGCTATCGGTCATCGTCATCAGCTACTACCTCTTCAGCCTGTTCAAGCTGGGATTGCAGAGCCTGCACGCTCTCGGCGTGGTGATCGAACCGATAGTCGCTGCCACCGTGCTGGGGCCGCTGAGCCTGGGGATCATCGGCCTGCTGGCCTGGCGGATCCAGCGCGTCAAGAAACATTGATCGTATGAGTCACGCTTCGCGTAAAGAGGCTCGCTCGATTCCTGCCGCACTCTCGTTCCCCCGCTCTCGTCGCTTGATGCGGCTTGTGCGGCAGGTGGTCATTCTCTGGCCCCGAGACCCTGCTCAGGCCAGGGTCTGGATCGATACGCGATTGCCACCGGAGGCCTTGCTGATGTACATGGCGTTGTCAGCGTGGTTGAAGAGCTCTTCGAGAGAGCCACCCTGTTCGGGATAGGACGCTATGCCGACGCTGATGGATAGCTTGTCATCCTTCGCGTCATCGATGAGGCGCTCCATCATGTTCTTGCCACCGGACGCATCGGTCTCGGGAAGCAGCATCACGAACTCATCCCCACCGTAGCGAGCCAGGATGTCACTGCTGCGCTTGCAAGCCTGTAGCCGCCGTGTAAGGCCGAGGATGGCTTGATCGCCGGCGCCATGTCCCTCGCTATCGTTGATGCGCTTCAGGCCGTCCATGTCCAGGGTGATCACGCAGTAGGGACGCCCCGAGCGCCTGGCCATTTCGTGGATCGGCCTGGCCAGGTCGTCGAAAGCGCGCCGGTTGTACAGGCCGGTTAACGAATCCCGGCTGGCCATCTTGAGCAAGGTGCGGTTGGAGACGTGAATGGCATGGACCAGTGACGCGGTGAGGTAGCCGACGATCAGCAGCGCGATGATGCTGGTGCCGACCGGTGCCAGGTTGGCGGTGGTCAGGAGATCGGTCCCCAGGAGATGGAGCAGCAGCAGCTGGCATGCCGCGATTGCGGCTACCTCCAGCATCGTGACCACGACCCCCAGGGTCAGGGCGCTGGTGACCACCGCCAGCAGGTAGAGACTCGCCAGCGGGCCGGTCACGCCATCCGTGCTGTAGAGAAACCAGGTGATGAAACCGATCATGGCCCAGGTGTGAAGGGCCAGCAGCCAGCGCTGCCTTTCGCCGAAGAAGCGCAGTCGGCTGGCCAGCAGGCTGAAGCCGAAATAGGCGAACGTTGCCGCCAGCACGCCCAGGGCTCCCTCGTCGGGCAGGCCTATGACCACCAGGTAGAGGATGACGACGGTGACCAGCAGCCACTCGATCTGGTAGAGGCCGGCGGAGAAACCCTGGATCTGCACGCCCTGTGGATCCCACTCCAGGGGCGGCAAGGGATCTTGATCGGACATGGTGTTATCTCGCTGGTCCAGGGGTGCCATAGTGAGACACTACCCTATGCCTTTCCGCGCTTCACCTGAATTAGCCATTGGGCTTGGCGTGGATCGAACCGTTGCGGCACTTCAGAGGACGCAACAGGGAGCGCGATCGGCTCACTCCCTGGCCTTGGCCGGCCATTACGACGTCAGGCGTTGTTCCAGCGCCTCCAGGAAGGCCTGTATGCGCGCTGCGTTGGTGCCTACGTCGCTGCGGCCCAGCCGTGAGGCGGAGCGCATGTCGACTCGCACGCCGTCCGATGTCTCGGTCAGGCGGATCACCACATCGTCCTTGAAGCCGAACCAGGTGGTGGTGGCCGTGGCCTCTAGACGGTTATCGCCCACCGCGGCGATCTCCCAGCCGGCGTCGCGTGCCTCTGCCTCGACGGCGGCCTGCACCTCGGGGAAGGGAACATCCAGCACCAGCGGCTGGATCGCCGGGTAGGCATCACGCTGCTGGCGGGCGGTCGCCTCACCGGGATACTCCACCGCATTGGGAGCAGCCTCACGGGCCTCCACCAGGGCCTCGAAGGCGGGCGGGTCCTGCATGTCGGTGGTGATATCGTGGATGGGCGGCACCGAATGGGCTTGCTGCAGCTGCATCCAGGGCACTGCGAGCAGCATCAGGCCGGCCAGTATCACTAGCCCGCCGAGCAACGCCGCCAGAGTCCGACGGGTGAAGGCGGCGATAAGCAACCCCACCAGACCCAGCCCGGCGGCAGCGAGGGCGATGTAGGCGCCGTAGCGCAGCATGCTGAAAGCATCACTCAGCGAAAGCACGCCGGTGCGATAGGCTGGCCCTGCGCCGGCCATGGACAGTGCCGCCAGGAGGGCCAGGATGCCCCCCGCCAGCGCCAGCTTGAAGGCCAGTCCCCTGCCACGATAGCCCGATGTTATGCGGTCTTGTGTCATGCCATTTCCTTGCATCGGCCAGCCCGTGTCGGACGGCGGCACATGTGGGTTTTCGCACTTTCCAGAGAGAAGCGTACGTCATGCCTCGCTTCGTGGGCAGGAAAGGCTCAATCCAGCACGATCAGATGATTGGGCAGTTCATTGCGCTCATGGGTGGCCGGCACCTGCTCCTTCAGCTGCTCGCCGCAGGCCTCGATGCACTCCAGGAAACCCTGCAGGGTCTCGCCTTCCTTCACCCGCCGGGTAAACGCCGCCACGATGGATTGCCAGGTCTCGTCGCTGATACGCTGTGAAATGCCTCGATCGACCAGGATCTCCACGTAGCGTTCGGCTTCGGAGACGAAGATCAGCATCCCCGTTCCCCCCTCGGTATGGTGCAGTTCCTGCTCCAGGAACTGCCGCCGGGCTAGGTTGGCTGCCCGCCAATGGCGAACCGATACGGGTATCAGCCGGGTGGTGACCGTCGGTATGCGGAACACCAGACCCAGCACGATGAAAGTTGCCCACTGCACCAGCGTAAGCTCCCAGGCCGTCAACCAGCCGGGAAAGTAATTGATCGCACCGGGCACCACCAGCGCCAGCAAGCCAGCCCAGAGCAGCGGGATATAGGCATAGTTGTCCGCCCGCGGCGCCAGCACGGTGACCAGCTCGGCATCGGTGTCGCGCTCGACCCGATGAATCGCCTCGGCGACCTGTCGCTGCTCGTCTTCACTCAATAAAGCCATGGGGGTCGTGATCTCCGAATCCTGGTTGTCATGTCGGTGTCTCCACCGGTCGGAAGGCTGGCTCACCAGCCGCCGGACGCGCCGCCGCCACCGAAGCCGCCGCCGCCACCGCCGAAACCACCCCCGCCGCCGAAGCCGCCACCGCCGCGCGACCGGCCGCCGAGCGCACCACCCAGCAACATGCCGGCCAGCAGGCCGCCGCGACCGCCCCTTACCAGAGCCATGACGATGGCGAATATCACGAAGAAGAGGATCGAGGCCGGTCCTTCGGGTCCCTGGTCACGAGCCGGGGCGCTGGACGTGGCGCTGGTATCCAGGGGCTCGCCGCCCAGCACCCGGATCATCGCCTCCACGCCCTCGGTGATGCCACGGGCGTAGTCGCCCTCGCGGAAGGCCGGGGTGAGGGTCTGGTTGATGATCACCGAGGACTGGGCGTCGGTCAGCCGACCCTCGAGGCCATAGCCGACCTCGATGCGCACCTTGCGCTCATTCGGTGCGACGATCAGCAGGGCGCCGTTGTCCTCCTCTGCCTGGCCGATACCCCAGTGGCGCCCCAGCTGATAGCCATACTCCTCGATGGTGAAGCCCTGCAGGTCCGGCAGGGTCGCCACCACCAGTTGCTCGGTGGTCGCCTCTTCGTGAGCCGCGAGCCTCTCGCTCAGTCGGGATTCCGTGGCCTCATCCAGCAGTTCGGCCTGATCTACCACGCGACCGGTCAGCTCGGGAAAGTCGAGTTGCTGTCCTTCACGTTCTTGGGCTTCAAGTTCCTGGGCCTGAAGACCCAGGGCCGCCGTCATCAGCAGCGCCAAAAGCGGAATACGTAGAAAAGCGCTCATTCAAACTCCACCTGGGGTGCCTGGTCCGCGTTCTCGGTCGTGGCTTCGAAGGTCTCGCGCAGCGGCATGTCGCTGTAGAGGATGCTGTGCCACAGGCGGCCCGGAAAGGTACGAATCTCGGTGTTGTAGCGCTCGACTGCGGTGATGAAGTCGCGCCGCGCCACGGCGATGCGGTTTTCGGTGCCCTCCAGCTGTGACTGCAGGGTCAGGAAGTTCTGGTTCGACTTCAGTTCGGGATAGCGCTCGGACACCGCCATCAATCGGCTCAGTGCCCCGCTGAGCTGCTGCTGGGCCTGCTCGAACTGGCGCATCTTTTCCGGGTCATCCAGCGACTCGGCGTCGATCTGGATGGACGTGGCCTTGGCCCGTGCCTCCACCACGGCGGTCAGGGTCTCCTGCTCCTGCCGGGCAAACCCCTTGACCGTCTCCACCAGGTTGGGAACCAGGTCTGCGCGGCGCTGGTACTGGTTCTCCACCTGTGCCCAGGCCGATTTCACCTGTTCGTCATAGGTGGGGATGTTGTTGACGCCACAACCCGTCAACAGCATCGCCATGATCAGTACAAGGGCAAACCGCCAGACGCGAGGGTCGGGAAGCGTGGTGTGTCTCGGCAGCATGGAGTGTCATCCCTGTCATCGTGATTCGGTGACGTACAAGGTACAGCTCAGGTTGATACGAAGGAAGCGATGCCACACCGACACGCCGCCCGGAAGCGAAAGGAACGGCCCCGGGCGGTGCAAAGCGTCGCCGAGTGATGGAGAATGTGAGTTTTTCTGATGTTCGGCGCCCGCCTTGGCAGCGCTGACCGGTACCCTGCAACGAGGTCCCATGAACTCCACCATCGAACTGCTCAAGTCCCACCGCTCCATCCGCAAGTTCACCGATCAGCCGCTTTCCCGTGAACGTCTGGAAACGCTGATCGAGGCCGGCCAGGCTGCAGCCACCTCCAGCCACGTCCAGGCCTACACGGTCATTCATGTCAAGAATCCCACCAACCGCGAGACCATCGCGGAGCTGGCCGGCGGCCAGTCCTACGTGGCCACCGGCGGCGCCTTCCTGCTGTTCTGCGCCGACATGAAGCGCCCCACCGAGGCCGCCGAGCGCACCGGCGCGCGGGTGGTGCGCGGCATGACCGAGCAGCTGCTGGTGGCCAGCGTGGACACCGCCCTGATGGCCCAGAACGTGGCCATTGCCGCAGAATCGGAGGGCTTGGGCATCTGCTATATCGGCGGAATACGCAACAACCCCCAGCAGATCAGCGACCTGCTGGGCCTGCCTGATCACGTCTTCCCGGTATTCGGCATGTGCCTCGGCTACCCGGCTCACGACCCCGACGTGAAACCGCGCCTGCCGGTGGCGGCCATTCTCAAGGAAGATACCTACAGCGACGATCGTGAACTGGTGGAGGATTTCGACGAGTCCATGCGCGCCTACTACCAGTCGCGGAAGGGCGGCCCCAAGGACGCCACCTGGTCCCAGAACCTCACTCCGCTGTTCGATACCAAGCTGCGCCCCCACATGCGCGAGTTCCTGGTCAAGCGCGGCTTCGAGATGAAGTGAACCGCAGCTTCAGCCGTGGATGTAGCGCAGGCGGGCATCGCGGCGCATGCGCAGCATGGTGATCACGTTGGTCAGGAAGATCAGGCTCTCGGCGATGGTGCCACCGATCGAGCCGGCCAGGAGGTTGCTGATCACCCAGCTCAGCGCCGCCACGGCCAGGACGGCACGCATGGCGATCCCGCGCAGCATGAACATGCCCCAGGTGCCCAGCAGGCCCGCTGCCAGGGCCGGGATGTCCCGCGGGCCGCTCCAGGTCAGCGCCGCCACCGCCAGAGTGGCGGCCAGCATGATCAGCATGAGCACGAGGTGGCGAGGAAAGCGTCGCACCAGGGCGATGCGCAGCACGATCAGCGCCGAGATGCCGGCCGCCACCCAGCTCTCGAACAGTGCGAACTGCGCAGCGAAGGCGACGTTGGCAAACAGCAGCAGCACGAACAGCTTGTCGTCGCGCTTGCTGGCGAAGGCCACGAGGCAGAGGGCCAGGGCCACCAGGCTGACGCCCTGGCCCAGCAGCCATCTCAGGCCGAGATCTTCCATGGGGACTTCCGCTGTCAGGTGAAGATAGGTGGGATCACGCCATGTTATCACGCCTCAATCTTGAACAGTTGCCCGGACCATACGCTGCATGACCAATCTTCGGAGATGCCATTGAAGGGTTGTTGAATGCCCGTTTCGACAAGAATGCCATCTCCCAATCCTACCGAAAGCCCCAGGCCATTTACTGAGCGGGATTCCTGCAGATTTCCTGAAAATTATGTCGCCCGGGTTCTCGTGAAACGCAACATGAAAAACCGGACGCCTCTGTGTGCTGTCGTACAGATGGTGGGGAGATTATTGACCACACTGACATCACCTGTCGGGAAGTCGGAAGTCTCACATTACGATTCGCCGTATCAACCTTTCAACGATAAGGCGTTGTTCAACAAGGATCACGCCACTCTTCCTGGCCATAACCATTCCAAAGCACAGCTAGCGCACGAGCTATCCTGCCGGGTTTTCCTCAATCATCAACATCGTGAAGAAAACTGCGCTGGCGCCGTTTATGGCAGACAGCCGGCATCTTGTCCGGGCAGTTCCGATTCTGGAGAACCGATATGAAACATCGCATGCGCCTTTTCAGGAAGCCCGCGGTCATTCTGGCCTCGCTCTCATTGATGAGCCCGGGCTTTGCCCAGACGTCCCTGCCGTCGACTGCCGACACGGAGGTCATGTTACTCACTCAGCTTACGGAACCTGCTGATAAAACAGAGGAAGAAATCCTCGCCGAGCAGGAAGCCCTTGCCCAGGCCGAGGCAGACGCCGCAGCCGAGGAGGAAGCCATCGCTCAGGCCGAGGCAGAGGCTCAGGCTGAAGCAGATGCCCAGGCTGAGCAGGAAGCCCTTGCCCAGGCCGAGGCAGACGCTATAGCCGAGCAGGAAACCATCGAGAAAGCCGAGGCTGAGGCTCAGGCTGAAGCAGACGCCCAGGCTGAGCAGGAAGCCGTTGCCCAGGCCGAGGCAGACGCCTTGGCCGAGCAGGAAGCTATCGCCCAGGCCGAGGCAGAGGCCTTAGCTGAGCAGGAAGCCATCGAGAAAGCCGAGGCAGAGGCTCAGGCTGAAGCAGATGCCCAGGCTGAGCAGGAAGCCGTTGCCCAGGCCGAGGCAGACGCCGTAGCCGAGCAGGAAGCCATCGAGAAAGCCGAGTCAGAGGCTCAGGCTGAAGCAGAGGCCCAGGCCGAGCAAGAAGCTATCGCCCAGGCCGAGGCAGAGGCCGTAGCTGAGCAGGAAGCCATCGAGAAAACCGAGGCAGAGGCTCAGGCTGAAGCAGATGCCCAGGCTGAGCAGGAAGCCGTTGCCCAGGCCGAGGCAGACGCCGTAGCCGATCAGGAAGCCATCGAGAAAGCCGAAGCAGAGGCCCTGGCCGAAGAGGAAGCCATTGCACAAGCGGAGGCAGACGCCGTAGCTGAGCAGGAAGCCATCGACCAGGCAGAGGCCGACGCCCTCGCCGAACAGGAGGCCGCCGATCAGGCCGAAGCAGAGGCCTTGGCCGAGCAGGAAGCCATCGAGAAAGCCGAAGCAGAGGCCCTGGCCGAAGAGGAAGCCATCGCCCAGGCCGAGGCCGACGCCCTCGCCGAGCAGGAGGCCGCCGATAAGGCCGAGGCCGAGGCACTGGCCAAGCAGGAGGCCATCGAACAGGCCGCGGCAAACACCGCCGCCGAGCAGGAAGCCATCGACAAGGCCGAGGCAGAAGCCCTCGCCGAGCAGGAGGCCAGCGACAAGGCCGACGCGAAGGCCCTGGCCGAGGCCGAGGCGGATGCCCTGGCTGCAGTTGCCGCCCTCGATACCCAGCAAGCCAGCACGACATCCGAAACGGTCGTGACCTCGGAATCCACCCGGACCAGCGACGAGGAGGTGAAGTCCACGTCCTCAGACGAAGCAGACGATGACGACAACCAGATATGGAAATACCTGGGAGCCGCGGCGGCGGGTGCCGTCGTCGGCGCCTTGGTTCCCCAGCTCGGTGGACGGGTCGTCGCGGATCAAGGCGACCGCATGATCGTCGAGCGCGACGGCGAGTTGCATGTGCGCAAGGACGAGAATCTCCTGCTGCGTCGTCCCGGGGTCACCGAGACCACCGAAGCGTTTGACGATGGCATCACCCGCTCCACCATTGCCCGCGAGGATGGCAGCAGGGTCGTCACCGTTCGCGATTCTGGTGGCTTCGTACTCAAGCGCACGCGCTATCTACCCGATGACTCCGCTATCGTGCTGATCGACGAAACGAGCAAGGCCGATAGCTGGACCTCTTCCGTCGACATCGAGGAATCCTTGCCTCCCGTCTACTACGACCTGCCGGAAGATCGCTACGTGGTTGATTACCGCCGTGCCGATGAGGAGGTCCTGCGCGAGACACTGCTGGCGCCGCCGGTGCAGGAGTTCGACCAAGCCTTCACGCTCCGCCAGGTACGAGAAAGCTCTCGCGTTCGTGCCATGATGCCGCGTATCGATCTCGACGTTGTCCAGTTCGCTACCGGTTCGTCGGCCATCCAGTCTTCCGAGGCCGAAGCGTTGAGGCTGATCGGGAGGACCATGGCCGAGGTCATCGAAGCGAATCCGAGTGAAATCTTCCTGGTGGAAGGCCATTCCGATGCCGTTGGGTCGGACCTGATGAATCTCGGGCTGTCCGATCGGCGAGCGGAGGCCGTTGCCCTGGCACTGACCGAATACTTCGCCATTCCTCCAGAAAACCTGATCGTGCAGGGCTATGGTGAACGCTTCCTGAAACTGGATACGCAGGGGCCCAGCCAGGTCAACCGACGCGCCAGCGTCCGGCGGATCACCCCGCTGATCGATGCCAACATGACCAGCCTCTGAGACGCCAGGCCTGAAGCCAGTGACCGGAAAAGCCGACAGACAATGCGTTCTGTCGGCTTTCCTGATGTGGTAATCGCTGCCAACGGCTATCATCGGTCGCCCAAGTGTTGCCCTGAGGACCGTTGCCATGCAGGCCATCATGATAGAGCAGCCGGTCGGCGTCATCAGCGACACCCATGGGCTGCTGCGCCCCGAGGCGCTGACGCTGCTGGAGGGCTGCGGGCTGATCCTGCATCTGGGCGATGTGGGCAGCCGCGAACAGGACGCCGCCATGCTCGAGCGGCTGGGCACACTGGCTCCGGTGGCGGCGGTGCGCGGTAACATCGACACCGCGTCCTGGGCCGAGACGCTGCCGATGACCCGCGACCTCACCGTCAACGGCTGGCGCCTGCACCTGGTGCATATCCTGGCCGAATTCGACCCGGACACCCCCTGCGATGCGGTGCTCCACGGCCACTCCCACAAGCCGCGCAACGAATGGCAGGCAGACCGGCTGCTGTTCAACCCCGGCGCGGCGGGCAAGCGCCGCTTCCGCCTGCCCATCACCCTGGGCAAGCTGTGGGCCGACGCGCATGGCCTGCGTGGTGCCATCCTGCACCTGCCATTGTGATGGCAACCGACGACACAGGGACGGAGAGAAAGAGTGTGACCGAAGAGAGCGAACTGCCTTCACGACTGCGAGAACTGTTGATGGATTTGCCCGACGCGGCGGTGCCGATCACCTACCAGCAGGCCGCCGAGGCGCTGGGGCTAACCCCGCCGGGCACCATCCAGCGCGTCGCCCTGGCCCTGGAAGCGCTGATGCGTGAGGACGTGGCCGCCGGCCGCCCGATGATCGCCGCCCTGGTGGTCAGCCGCCGTGGTGACCTGCCCCGGCAGGGCTTCTTCGAGCTGGCGGCAGAGCTCGGCCGCTTCCCCGCCGACCCGGCAAGCCAAGAGGCGGCGTATCGTGGGGAGCTGGATCGGGTCATGGAGGTACGATGATGGGAGATCCCGGCTTTCATGCGGGACAGGATGGGCTCATTCGTACTTGTGCTTCCAGTCCTTGACTGCGATCCGTACCTTGAGAAGCTCCAGCATGTCTACCAGCACCTGCTCGGTGACCCGTTCGGAATGGGAATCGGTGCGCAGCCAGGCATCGAAGCCGCTGTCGGCCAGGTGCTCCACCAGCGCGGAGAACTCCGGCGACTGCAGCCCCTCCAGAGCCTCGTTGACCAGGCGACAGGCCAGGTCGGAGATCGAGCTTTCGAGCCCCCGGCTCAACTGGCTGCCCAGTGGCAGGCGCTCCAGCCGGCGAATCTCCGGGCTCTCTGCCAGTGTCCGGCCGACCAGGCTGCGCACGTAACGCAGGATGTCGGGGCGATGGTGGGTGTAGGCGTTATCGGCCATCGCCTCAAGGCGCTGGCTTATCTCCTGGATCAGCGCCTGCTGGCGTGGCCGTACCACCTTTTCCACCACACCCGTGGAAAGTGAGTCGCTGGAGCGGAGTTGGGACTGGAAGTTATCGAGCATCCGGATGGCGATACGGTCGGTGAGCTCCTCCAGCAGGATCTCGTAGTACTTGGCGGCCACTTGGAAGAGGTACCAGCGGCGCACGTCGATCAGGCCCAGCCGCTGCAGGCGTTGCAGCAGCGTGATGACCCGCAGGATACGCAGCAGCCGAAAGCCGCCCACTGGAATGCAGCCCAGCACGTCGTACCAGTGCACGAAAGGGTAGAAGAACCATCGGTGATAGCGTCGCTCGGCGATGGCCACCGCCCAGCCCAGCAGCACGTCGAGCAGGAAAATGGCCACGAACGCCAGATCGATGGCGATGAAGTTGGCACGTATGACCTGGCTGTAGCTTTCATGCAGGCCCGGGGCCGTGGCCTCGAAGGCGGCGTTCAGCGGGGCCAGCAGGAAAAGGCTGTCGAACAGCAGCAGGGTCAGGTTGGCGATCACCAGCGTGATGACGAGCAGGTCCCACGCCAGGTGAAGGCGCTCCAGGGCGGGATTGAGCGATTTCTTGCGATTCTCGGCCATGGCGCCTCCTTGAGCTCTATGCCGCAAAGAATCTTTCCATCCTGGAGCTCCGGCCCGTTGGCGGCATTCTCGCCGAGCGATTTCGCCGTCTCAGCGGCTGCCCGGGAGGTCCAGCAGCAGCGGCGAACCGACGAGACCCTCGGACAGACGGGTCGTGAGAACGTCCAGGATGGCGTCATGTTCACCCGCCAGGCGCGTCGTGGTGACGCGCAGGCCGGGCGACTGCGCCATGGCCTGCGCGCAGATCTCCGCAATGTCGCCGCCTTCACCGGCGTGGCGCCCCGGAGAGAGGAACAGCATGGCCAGTATCACCTCGCTGTCGGCCATGGCCGGCGAGGCCAGCAGGTCGACCAGCAGCGGCTCGTTGAAGCGGTAGGCTTCGCCCTCGCGGCGCTCCATGGAGGCAAAGGTGACACAGCTGGCCTCCTCGCTCAGCAGCACGCTGAGCTGGCCGGCCAGATAGTTGCGCACCGCCGTGACGTCGGGAATCGGACTGCCGTGATCGACCAGCACCACCTTCGGCGGCGAGGGGCCTTCCATCCGCTCACGCACGTTGTCGGCCAGCAGCTGCGCCAGGCGCAGGTCCAGCGGCGCCTGGGTATCGACCAGTGGCAGCGCCACCTTGATGCTCAACTGCGGGTATTGGGCCTGCACCTCGGCCAGCCGCTCCGGCAGGTAGCGGGTCAAGGCCTGGCTGGGGCCGAAGAAGAAGGGCAGGATGACCAGCTCGGTCGTGCCCTGTGCCGCAAACTGTTCGGCCAGCGGCCCCAGCGACACCGCCTTGCGCCCCTCCAGCTCTTCCGCGGGGATCTTGTAGGAGTGCAGCAGGGAGACGGCTTCGACCTCGTGGCCGGTGGTCCGGCTCAAGGCCCGGGCCAGGCGGCGCAGGTTGAGCGTTGCCTGGGGCCGCAGGGAGCCGTTGTCGACGAGCAGGATCTTTCGCATGGAGGCCTCATGGCTGGCGCGGGGCAGCGGGGTTCAGGTGTTGTTCGTGTCACCGATCGTCTGGATGACCTCGAAGCCCTCGAAACTCGGCGGGCCCAGGTAGAGCCCCTCGCGCTTGCTCTGGCCGGCATTGGCGTGCGCCGCCCGAAATGCCTCGGAGTGCGTCCAGGCCTCGAAGTCCTCGCGCGAGCGCCAGACGGTGTGGGAGGCGTAGAGCACATGATCCTCCTTCTCGGGGCCGCGCAGCATGTGGAACTCGACAAAACCGGGCAGGCCCTGCAGGTGAGTCTCCCGCTCCAGCCAGATCTGTTCGAACTCCTCGACTCTTTCAGGATTGACCCGGAAACGGTTCATGGCAATGAACAAGGCATACTCTCCCATGGCCGGGTGGATGGTCACTAATGGCTGACGATGCCACCTTGCCCCGGGAGGGGCAAGCAGGTGCACGTTGTCGGGCCGAACCCGGTGTTGCAGGGTTCGGCCCGACCGTGTCGATCTCGCCGGCATTTTCGTTGTAGAAGAGCGAGAGCGCCCTCGCCTCTATCGGATAGAGGTTGAGCTCAAAGGGGTGTCACAGCGGCAGCGCCTCGCTCCTTGAGCAACCATGTCCCCACCCCGGCAACGGCGAGTCCCAGGATGGCGAAGAGCATGAAGGCGGTGACATGGCCTTCTGCCCCGACCAGCCAGCCGGCCAGCGGCGAGCCGGCGACCTGGCCAACCGAGGTGGCGAGCAGCGGCAGCACCGGGGCGAAGGAGGGCGCCTCGGTCATGATCTGGGTGCTCCTGACCAGGTAGAAACCGCTGAGGGTCATGTAACCGGCGCCGAACAGGGTTGCGGATACCAGGGCGAGGGCGAAGTTGCCGGGATCCAATGCCAGCAGCGCGAGGCTGGCGGAGGTCACCACGAGGCCGGCAGCGTGGCTGGCGGCCGGTCCGAAGCGCGAGATGAGATCTCCGGCGCCTGCCCCCAACAGCCCGCCGAGACCGACCGCCAGCCACATCCAGGCGGTCTGGCTCGGCGCGAGCCCGCCGGCATTGATCACCGCATCGGGGGCAAATACCCAGTAGGCCGCACTCACCCCTCCCATGCCGACGGCCAGCCCGCTAAGTCGCGCGATCCCGAGCCATTGCTCACGGCTCGCCTGCAGGGCGACCGGACGGGGGCCCGCCGGTGAAACGCGATCTTCCTTGGGCAGGTAACAGAGGGCCGCCAGGGTGCCCAGAACCGCCAGGGCGGCGAACCCGATATAGGCGCTGCGCCAGGCCTCCGCCCAGATCAGCACCGCCGGCATGGCAATCGCGATCCCCAGGCTGGTGCCCGCATTGATGGTGGCGTTGACCCGCCCGCGTAGGGCGAACGGCACGACCTTGTGAACCGTCTCCGCCATCACCGGCGACGACAGCCCGGTGCTGATCCCGCAGATCAGCACGCCGGCGGCCAGCACCAGCGAAGACGGCGCCAGGGCGATCGTCACCAGCCCGATCCCGGCCAGGCCGGCGGCGGCGACCCCCGTGTGGCGAATCCCGAGGTGGCGCGTCACCCAGGTGGCGGCGAGGATGGCGAACACGAAGCTCAGGAACGGCAGGGCGCCGATCACCCCCGCCATGGTGGGGGTGATCATCAGCTCGTCGCGCATCGCGGGCAGGAAGAGCCCGAACACGAAGCGGGCCAGCCCGTAGGTGATGGCAATGATCCCGCTTCCGAGGGCGGCCATGCCTAGAGGGGAGAGAGTTTTCATCGGATGTCGCTCCGGGCGGTTGCGAGCAGGGTGTTGACCACCGCTCTAGTGTCGGCCAGGGCCGTTTGCGCGCCCAGCAGGGCGACCGCCGTATTGCTGCCTTCCAGCACCAGGAAGACGGCTCGCGCCAGGCCGGTCTGGTGACTCAGCCCATCGCGTTCCACGGCGGCCTCCAGGCGTGCCAGCAGGTCGGTCTTGGCCGCCGCCGCCAGGGCATGGATCTCGGGGTTATGCTCGGCGAACTCTCCCATCGCCTTGGCCATGATGCAGCCATGCTGGCTGTAGCGTTCCAGCCAGTCGCCATGCGCCTCCACCAGGGCTAGCGTTGCCTGGCCCGGCGAGGCGCAGGCCACCGCCGCATCGACGCTGGTGATGAAGCGTTCATGGCGGGCTGCCAGGACGGCCGCCACCAGGGCCTCCTTGGAAGCGAAGTGGTTGTAGAGCGTCATGCGTACTACTCCCGCGGCCGCCACGATGCGGTCGATGCCGGTGGCGTGGAATCCCTGCTCGTGGAAGAGGCGCTCGGCGGTGGCAAGCAGCTGGTCGCGCTTGGAGGCGGGCATCGATGATTTTCCTGTATAGACCGATCTATCTAAATATGGCGCATTTAAATGCTCAGCGCCGGGTGGTGTCAAGCGACAGCGCAAGGAAGGCCGCCCGGCGGCGTTTGGAAAACCGGCTAGTCAGGGCTTCTCCTGTCATGCACTGCTTCGAGACCATATAACGACCCTGGCCAGCGAGCACGGGGTCAGGTTTTTGGCGCCATGCGGTTCCTTGTCCCGTGACCAGGCTCGGTCTCTCCCGCCGCGCGAATGGCGCTTCTGTATCGACGGCATGATCGGCTTTGCCGAGAAGATACTGTCCTACACGGAAGGCTGGGTCAGCACCGTTTTATATACAGCAAGAACGAAGCGGCGGTTTCAACTCAGCTATAGGTGGCCTGGTCGCCCCGGGTGTCGTGCAGGCGCTGCTCGTCGAGCGTGATGCCCAGGCCCGGCGCTTCGGAGAGAGTCAGCCAGCCTTCGTCGTCGGTCGTCAGCGGGGTGACCAGCGGATAGTCGCGGGTCTCGGGCGTCCATTCCGGCGGATCGAAGGGGAATTCCAGGTAGGGGCAGCCCTCGGGCCCCACGCTGCCGGCGGTCAGGTGCAGGTTGGCCATCAGGCCGATTCCGTTGCCCCAGGTATGCGGGGTGAACCACTTGCCGTGCGCGGTCACCTCCTGCGCCAGCCGGGAGAGCCCCAGCATGCCGATCGAGCAGACCGCGTCTGGCTGGTAGACGTCCAGGCAGTCACGCCGCAGCATCTCCTGGAACTCGTAGGGCTCGCGGGTCATCTCGCCGCCGGCGATCTTCAGCCGGTTGCCAGTGTGGGCGTTGAGCGCCGCCATGCCGGGATAGTCGCCCCGGTAGAGCGGTTCCTCCATCCACAGCACGTCATGGCGGATCAGCTCCTCGGCGACCTCGGTAGCCTTGGCAAGGTCCCAGGGGGCCTGGATGTCCCAGGGCATGCGCCAGCCCTGGTTGCAGTCCACCATCAGGGTGAATGCCTCGCCAAGCGTCTGGCGTACCGCCGCCAGGGCCGCCAGATCGTCATCGAGCCGGGGGCGACCGAAGCGCAGCTTCATGGCCGGAATGCCGGCATCGCGCACCTGTTCGGCCAGGGCGACCAGCTGCTCGATCGGGCGATGGGTGCCGCTGGACGCATAGGCGCGCAGACGATTCGAGGTGCCCCCGAGCATGCGCCACACCGGCTCGCCGCGGATCTTGCCGGCGAGATCCCAGAGCGCGACCTCCAGCGGCCAGCATCGCCCGGCATGGAAACCGATGTTGTCGATCACGCCGCTGTGCCGTTCCAGCGCCAGCGGGTCGTGGCCGACGAACAACGAGCGGAAGTCCTCGAAGCCGTACATCGCGTCACCGGAGCCGATGCCTTCTCGCCCCTCGCTGTCGAGGACCCTGACCAGGGTGGCCGGAAACAGCCGGCGTGGCTGGCTATCCCAGGCCGCCGGGAAGGGCGGCTCGAGCGGTTGCTGGTGGTGGGTGATCTCGATGCGTTCGATGACACTCATGGGGACTCCTCCTGGACGACGTCGCGGCAGGACAGGCGGCGTTCGAACAGCGCCACCGTGGCCTCGGCGAGCGCATGCCAGTCGTCTGGGCCCGGGCGACGCGCGGCGTTGTCGGCCATGGGCGCGTTCTCCTCGGCCTGCATGGTCGCGGCAAGGGCCTCGGCATCCATCTCGAGATCGGTGAAAGGCGCCAGCGCCGTATCGAAGCGGGCGGCATCCGCCAGGGCGCTGAAGCGCGCGGGCAGGTCGTGCGCCGTGTCGCCTTTCGCCAGGGCCTCGGCCGCCGGGGCGAAGACCGCCTCGCGCCCCTCGATCGTCCAGGCCAGGGTAGCCTCCACGCCGAGGGTGACGGCGACGCCATGCGGCAGGTGGTAGAGCGAGCCGAGGGCATGGCCGATGTTATGGCCCAGCCCCGTGCCGCCGTTGTCGATCGCCTGACCGGCGAGGCAGGCGGCGACCTGCATCTGCTGGCGCGCTTCCAGGTCGTCGGGCACGGACACGGTGCGGGGCAGCGCCTGCCCGATCAGCCGCATCGCCTGCAGGGCGCTCGCCTCGATGAAGACGTGGCGTCCCTGGCCACTGGACGCCTCGAGGGCGTGCACGAAGGCGTCCAGGCCGGTGGCCGCAGTCAGCGGCGTCGGCAGGGTGCGCGTCAGTTCAGGATCGAGCATGACCGCCTCGGGCAGCAGCTCGTCGCCCCAGGCCCACTGCTTGCGCCCGCGGTCGTCGGCGACGATCGAGGTGCGGGTCACCTCCGAGCCGGTGCCCGAGGTGGTGGGGATCATCACCGCGGGGGCGCGCCCCGTCCAGGGGCTGCGGGCGAGCAGGTAGTCGGCCATGGCGCCGGGGCTCTCGGCCAGGGCGGCCACCAGCTTGGCGATGTCCAGGGCAGTGCCGCCCCCCAGGCCGATGACCAGCGGCGATGCAAGCTCGCGTGCGGCTTCGGCGCCGGCGTCGACCGTGGCCAGGGTCGGTTCGCCGGTGGGCGCGGTGAAACGCGCCACGGGCAGCGTATCGCCCAGCAGCGTGGCGAGACGGTCGACCAGCCCGGTGGCGGCGATACCAGCGTCGGTGACGACCAGCGCGCTGCTGGCGCCATGGGCCCGGCACAGCTCGGGCAGTCGCGATAGTGCGCCGGCACCGACCACCAGGGGCACCTGCCGGCCGGTCATGAAGTTCGTCGGCATGTCAGGCATCCAGCTCGATCCAGGTGGTCTTGAGTTCGGTGTACTTGTCGAAGGCGTGAAGCGACTTGTCGCGCCCCTGTCCGGACTGCTTGAAGCCGCCGAAGGGGGCATTGATGGAAGTGTGGTCGTAGCAGTTGACCCAGACGGTGCCGGCGCGCAGGGCCCGGGCGGCGCGGTGGCCGTCGCTCAGGCGGTTGGTCCAGATCGCCGCGCCCAGGCCGTAGTCGGTGTCGTTGGCCACTGCCAGGGCCTCGTCGAGGCCCTCTACGCCGATCACCACCAGCACCGGCCCGAAGATCTCCTCGCGGGCGATGCGCATGTCGTTGGTGACCTCGTCGAAGATCGCCGGCGTGATGAAGTCGCCGCCGCTGTCCCGGCGCACGCGCTCGCCGCCGAACAGCAGGCGGGCACCCTCATCGCGGCCCTGCTGGAGATAGCCCATGACCTTGTCGGCGTGCTGGGGCTCGATCATCGCGCCCATCTGGGTGTCGGGGTCGAGAGGGTCGCCGGGCTGGAGTTTGTCGGCCCATCGGCGCACCTTGGCGAGCAGCTCGTCCTTGATGGTGCGGTCGACGATCAGCCGGGTGCCGGCGTGGCAGGTCTCGCCCTGGTTGTACCAGACGCCGTAGGCGACATACATGGCGATGCGGTCGAGGTCGTCGACGTCGCGGGTGACGATGTGCGGACTCTTGCCGCCGCACTCCAGGCCGATGCGCTTCATGTTGGAGCGCGCCGAATACGCCAGGAATTTCTTGCCGACCTCGGTGGAACCGGTGAAACCGATGGCGTCGACATCGTCGTGCAGGCCGAGCGCCTGGCCGGCCTCGTGGCCCAGACCGGTGACCACCTGGAGGGCGCCGCTGGGGATGCCGGCCTCCTCTGCCAGTGCGGCGACACGCAGGGTGGCCAGCGTCGACTGCTCCGCGGGCTTGAGAATCACCGAGTTGCCGGCACCCAGTGCCGGCCCGAGCTTCCAGCCGGCGATGATCAGCGGGTAGTTCCAGGGCACTACCGCAGCGACCACGCCGACCGGTTCGCGATCGACCAGGCAGACGCTGGAGGCACCGTTGGGTGCGGTCTCGCCATACAGCTTGTCGAGTGCCTCGGCATACCAGCGCAGGCCGCCGACCAGGCAGGGTACGTCCACGCTGGTGGTCTGGCCGATCGGCTTGCCGGTCTCCAGGGTCTCGAGCAGGGCGACCTCGTCGGCGTGGTCGGTTATGGCATCGGCCCAGGCGAGCATGCGTGTCTTGCGCTCGGCGGGCGGCAGGTCGCGCCACTCGCCGCCTTCGAAGGTACGCCGGGCGATTGCCACTGCCCCGTCGACATCGGTGGCATCGCAGGCAGCCACCTCGGTGAGGGGCTCGCCGGTGGCCGGATTGCGGGCGGTGAAGGTGCGCCCGGACTCGGCATTGCGCCACTCGCCCCCCACATAGGCTTGGCGGGGCAGCGGCAGGCGCTCGGCCAGCTCGCGCCAACCTTCCAGGTCGCGGCTACGGGGCGTCAGGATTTCGGTATCGTCGGCCATGGTGATCGGTTTCCGGAGCTGAAGGATGAAGATTCCGGTGGCCAGTCTGGGCAGCCTTGAATGGGGCGACAAACGAGGATTTGGTACCCTAGGCATGAGTAAAACGCATGGAGCCCCGGAGTCACCGCGGTTTCTAGGCGCCATTTCCCGAAAAAAACGCATGAGGGACCCTCGACCATGAGTCGCTACCTGCCACCGCTCAATGCCCTCAAGGCCTTCGAGGCCGCCGCGCAGTGCCAGAACTTCACTCTGGCGGCGCAACGGCTGCATGTGACGCAGAGCGCGATCAGCCGCCAGGTGCGTCATCTGGAGGAACAACTGGGGGTGGTCCTGTTCGAACGGCGACCGGGGCAACTGCGGCTGACCGAGGCGGGGAGGCGCCTGCTGCCGGCTCTCAGCACGTCCTTCGATCGCATCGCCCTGACGGTGCGTGATCTCGCCTCGCCCACGGATCTCACCCGGTTGCGCGTCAACGTGCCCCCGACCCTGGCCAGCCGCTGGCTGGTGCCGCGCCTGGACGATCTGCAGCGGCGCTATCCCTCCCTGTCGCTGACCCTGACCACCCGCGAGGTCGACGACCTGGCCGCCGACAGCGCCCTGGATGCTGCCATCCGCTTCGGTGACGGCGACTGGACCGACGTCGAGCCGCACTTCCTGATGCAGGAGAACCACATCGCGGTCTGTTCTCCGCGCCTGATACGCGATGGCCGGCCGCTGGATCTGCGTGAGCAGATGTTGCTTCACGTGATGCGAACCACCGAGGATCGCTTTCCCACCTGGCGGCATTGGCTGGATGCGGCGGGCATCGAGGGCGTCGATACCGAGGGCGGGCTGGAATTCGATCTGCTGGATCTGGCGATTCGTGCCGCTCTGGAGGGGCTGGGGATCACCATCGCCGACCGCGCCATGGTCACCCGGGAGCTGGCCAAGGGAGCATTGGTGCAGCCACTGGCGGCAGCGATGCCGGGGCATCAATCCTACTGGTTCGCCACCCGGCCAGGGCAGGGCGATGAGCCGATGCTGACGCTGTTGCGTGATTGGTTGCTGGGTGTCGTGGCCAACGACAGTGCCTAGGGCATGGCGGGCGCCGCTTCTGCCATCACCTCCCTGAGACCTCGCACGAAGGCCTCGAAGGCCGGATGCGTCAGGCTGGGCGAGCGATGGATTTCCAGCTCGGCGGCGGGCAGGGGCGGCAGACCCTCGTCCTGGTCGAGCACCCGCCAGTGCGCGGGAATCGAGCGCCGGTCGCAGAGCGTCACTGCGCGTGCCTGATCGATTATCACACGCAGGCCACTGGGGCTCTGACTGGTTGAGTCGACCTGCCAGGCCAGCCCTCGCGCGGTCAGCGCCTGCAGCGCACGGCGCCGATAGATGCACTGCTCGGGAAACAGCGCTAGCGGCAACGGGCGTCCCGGGTCAGGGCGGAAGTCGCGATGCGCGGCCCACACCACAGCTTCCTCGCCGACTACCTCGCCGCCGCTGTCGGCGGCGTGGCGTACCGCCAGCACCAGGTCCAGTGAGCCGTCATCGAGCTGGTCGAGCAGTTCGGTGGACATGCGGCAGTGGATATGGACCCGCACTTCCGGGTGAACCGCCGAGAAGCGCTCGAGCAGGGCGGGCAGCCAGGTATCGGCGTAATCCTCGGGTAAGCCGAAGCGCAGCGTGATCGGCTCGCGCGAGACGCTCAACGCGCCCAGGGCCTCGCGCTGAAGCTGCAGCAGGCGACGCGCGTAGACCAGAAAGGTTTGTCCATCCGGCGTCAGTGCCAGGCGGCGACTGGTGCGGTTCAGCAACCGCGTGCCCAGGCGATCCTCCAGGGTGCTCACCCGCAGGCTGATGGTCGACTGTGTCCTGTGCAGATGGCGCGCGGCCGCAGTGAAGCCGCCACTGTCGGCCACCGTGACGAAGGCCAGCAGCAGATCGCTGTCGAGGGCGGGCAGGCGCGATCGATCGGAGTTGCCGATTGAATTCATCGGAATGACTCGCTTTTCGAATGGCTGTGGGGCGTCCAGCATAAGCCTGATCAAGGGCAACCGACACCCAGGAGGCTACCGATGAGCGCCACCGACCATGGCCTGGCCAACGCCGAGGCCCTGGATCTCTCCGATATCGTCGACACCGAGCGATATCCCCTGCACCGGCCCGATGACCCGCAGTTGCTCGAGACCATCGAGACGGCCCGCACTCACCTGGATCGCGAGGGCTGCGTCGTGTTGCCCGGTTTCCTGCGCCACGACCGCCTCGAGCGCGTCCGACAGGAGAGCGCGCAGATGGCCGAGCAGAGCTTCTACAACACTCGCGAGGTCAACGCCTACTTTACCGCCGACGACCCCGAGCTGCCCGAGGGAGATCCCCGACGTCTGTTCATGACCCGCACCAGCGGTTTCGTGACCCGCGACATGATCACCGCCGACTCCCTGATCCATCGGCTCTACGTCTCACGCGCCATGAAGTCGCTGGTGCAGCGTTGCCTGGGTGAGCCGCAGATCTACGAGTACGCCGACCCCTATGCCGGGTTGGTGCTCAACGTGCTGCCGGACGGCACCGAGCAACCATGGCATTACGACACCAACGAATTCATCGTCACCATGATGACCCAGCAGCCCGAAAGCGGTGGGGTGTTCGAATACTGCCCCAACATCCGCAATCCCCGGGATGAGAACTACGACGAGGTCGGCGCGGTGATTCGTGGCGAGCGAAGGGAGCGGGTCCAGCGGCTCGATCTGCGTCCGGGCGATCTGCAGCTGTTCAAGGGACGCTTCAGCCTGCATCGGGTGACGCGAGTGGACGGCGACACGCCGCGCTTGACGGCGATCTTCGCCTATTCCCAGGCGCCCGATGTCGTGGGGCGCCTGGAGCGCACCCGTCAGCTCTATGGCCGTGTTTCGGAGCAGCACATGCTGGCCGAGGAACGTCGCGAGGTGCGCACCGACGGCCTGATCGACTGAGCCGCCCCCAACGATAACGTCCCCCATGACGAGGAGACACCGATGAGAATGGACCTGGCGTCCATGGGCATCCTGCCGCCCACGCACGATCCGGCGGAATGCGAGCCCTCCGCCGACGAGATTCCCCGCATCCTGCTGGACCGGCTCGGGCAGGTGCGCGCCGAACTGGCCAAGCGCGACATCACCGCCGCGGTGCTGTTCGACCCCGCTCATGTGCGCTACGCCACCGGCTCGCGCAACATGCAGGTCTACAGCTCACGCAACCCCGCGCGCTATGCCTTCGTCCCGGCCCAGGGCTCGGTGGTGCTGTTCGAGTTCTCCGGGTGCGAGCACCTGGCCAGCCACCTGCCCACGGTGGACGAGATCCGGCCAGCCAAGGCGATTTCCTACTACTTCAACGAGAAGAACACCGAGGCGGTGACCCGCGCCTGGGCCGACGAGATCGCCGAGCTGGTGCGCCAGTGCGGTGGCGGTGAGCGCATCGCCATCGAGAGCGCCACGCCGCAGGCGGCCTTCGAATTGCAGCGTCGTGGCTACCAGGTTCTGGACGCCCAGGAGCCCGTGGAACAGGCGCGTGCCTACAAGGTGCCCAACGAGATCAAGATGATCCGTTCATCGCTGCGTGCCGTGGAAGACGGCGTACGCAAGCTGGAGGCCGCCATCGTGCCGGGCATCAGCGAGAATGCTGTCTGGGCCAAGCTGCACGAGCACATCATCGCCACCGATGCCGACTTCGTCGAGACGCGGCTGATGAACTCCGGGCCACGTACCAATCCCTGGTTTCAGGAGTGTTCCGACCGCCTCATCCGCGATGGCGAGCTGGTCGCCCTGGATACCGACGTGGTAGGGCGGTACGGCTACTATGCCGACTTCTCGCGCACCTTCCTGTGTGGCGATGGCGAAGCCAGCCCGGCCCAGCGCGAGCTCTACAAGCTGGCCTACGAGCAGATCCGCACCAACATGGAAAACCTCAAGCCCGGGGTCAGCTTCAAGGAGTACGCTGAACGCGCCTGGCGCATTCCACCAGCCTACCGGTCACGGCGCTATTTCGCCCTGGCGCACGGGGTGGGCATGAACGGTGAATACCCTTATATCGTTCACCGCGAAGACATCGACGACAAGGGCTACGACGGCATCATTGCCCCGGGCATGACATTGTGCGTGGAGAGCTATATCGGCCACGAAGACGGGGGTGAGGGCGTCAAGCTCGAAGAACAGCTGTACGTTCGCGACGATGGCCGTGTCGAGCTGCTGTCGGATTATCCCTTCGATACCAGGCTGATCGGTTAGGCGAAAGCAACGCCACCATTCCCTTTTCTCATGACAGGCATTCTCAATCCAAGGGAGGGGATTGGCGAAGACCTTGTTACTATCGAGCACCGATAAAACAACGCGATAATGGAGCGAATTTCCCGATGAAGAAAATGTCATCCGCACTACTGGCTATCGCCCTCATTCCGGCGAGTCAGACGCTCATGGCCCAGGACAAGAATCTGACGATTGGTACCAACAACTGGGCCGAGAACATTGCTGTTGCCAACATGTGGAAGATCCTGCTGGAGGACGAGTACGGCTACGATGTCGAACTCTCAAATGTCAGCAAGAATGCGCTCTACGCAGCCATGTCCCAGGGCGATATCGACATTTCCCTGGAGATTTGGCTGCCGATTACCGATCAGCCTTTTCTCGAGCCTTACGAGGACGACCTTGATGTGCACGATGCCTGGTACAAGGGCACGGGGTTGGGACTGGTCGTTCCCAGCTATGTCGACATCGACACCATCCCGGAACTCAAGGAACGTGCCGACGAGTTCGAATACCAGGGCAGTCCCAGGATCCTGGGGATCGACAGTGGCTCAGCGATCGCCGGCCTGACCGATGACACCATCGAGGCGTACGAACTGCCGTTGTCCCAGGTCAACAGCTCCGGCCCCGCGATGATGGCAGCGCTAGATGGCGCCTATGCCAGCGAAGAACCTATCGTCGTGACCCTGTGGAGCCCGCACTGGGCCTTCGCCGAATACGACCTCAAGTATCTCGAGGACCCCAGGGGCGTCTACGGCGAAAACGAAACCATCTATTGGTTCTCGCGCGGTGACTTCGCCAGCGATGACCCCTGGCTGACCGAGGTACTGAACGTCTGGCACATGAACGACGACAGCCTCGGAGGCCTGATGGCGACCATCGAGGAAGCCGGCGATCCCGTCGATGGCGCCCAACAATGGATCGACAACCATCGGGATCTGGTCGATGAATGGCTCGCGGTGGAAGCCGAAGCTCCTTGATCCTGACGGTTCGGCAGACAAGCGGATGAACACGGTGTTCGCTCTGCCCGATCAGCCGATCAGCCGATCAGCCGATCAAGTGGACAAGTGGACAAGTGTGAAGAAACCGTCATTGTGGTCAGCAAGGCCTTGGCATCCAGGCATATCCGGCCTGCTGGCCAGGGCCGGACTGGATGCGTGGACGGGGGAGGGAGTGGTACCCGCTATTGGATAGTCCTCAAGGTACTCCCAGCTGAATCCTCCGCGTGTGCCGAACCATCATGGTCGCGATGAGGCACGATGCTGGCCTGTCGCCGGGGTAATCCTCCCCTCCACAGCCTGTCCTGAAATGTCGCTGTCGCCACCTGCCTCATGGGCGTTGAGGGACCCTACAGAGGCAGGCTTGGCATCCCGGCCGGGAGCGACGATGCTGGTGGGTAGCCCTACCTTACAGGCGGGTCGATCGATGCCAGGTCAACCCGCCCCCCTGCTCAGCGCAGGCCCCTGCTGCGCCTCCCTCAGCACCGATCGACCCCGAGGGCTGCCTGGCAGCGCTCAGCCGAGGCGGCAGTGATCTGATGAGCGCCGAGCATTGGACGGATGGCGTCAACCGACTGCTGGCCGAGATCGGCCCCGCCACTGGGGCGAGCCGTGTCTGGATCTTCCAACGCCTGGAGGTGCAGCCTGATTTAGTGGTCCAGGACTACGTCTTCGAATGGGCAATGTCAGAGCACTACCGACAGCTGAACCAGCACCGTTTCCGCTTCTTTTCCTCTTCGCTCCGGGACTCCGTGTATCGCCGGCTGATCGAGGAGCGCCAGGCGGGGAAGTGTCATGACTTCTGAATCCCCGTGATGCTCCCGGGCACTCAAGGCCGTGCTGGGCTACCCCGAGACCTATCCGCGGGTGCTCCTGCGCCGCCTGCTCTCCCGTCTCCACCGTGATGTTCGCGATACGCTCTGGTCATGCCTGCGTGCCCTGCGTGACGGCGCCGAATCTGCCCAGCTTCGCCTGGACGCCCGGCTTTGCCTGTCTCGCCGAAAGTAGCGGCCTGGGGTCGCGGGCATGGGGCTTCTTCACCAAGGCCGTTTTTTTGCCATGGATCACTTGCCGGTGGGCCAAGGAGGCATTGGCCGCTCCTGCGGGCTGGCCGACTGGCCAGGGTTACTGATAGGGTCAGTATCGATTTGCACACTTTCCACCATCAACTCGGGAGTCACCATGAGCCATACGCCGCACGAACTTGCTGAAGAGTTTCCCGCGCATGCCGAACGCATCCACGATCTCAAGCAGTCTGACGCGCACTTCGCGAATCTGGCCGAGGAGTATCACGAGCTGAATCGGCAGGTCCATCGCATGGAGACGGAAATCGAGCCGGTTGCCACCCACATCGAAGAAGATGTCCGCAAGAAGCGCCTCGCGCTGAAGGACACCATCGCGGCGTACCTCGAGCGCCCCGAGTCGGCCTGAGTCTCCATGACGCCGAGCAGCAAGCGCGCTGCTACGCATCGCGAAAGCGAACCCTCAGGGCAATCGGGTCAAGTGTGGTAATTCCCCGAGACGTGCCCCGCCAGTAGCTGGCCGATGTCCTGTTCCGGGACACTGGGCAGTCGCTGGCCTCCCAGCCGAAACACCCCGCGCAGCAGCGTATCGCTGCCTATCGAGAGATTGCTCGTGGCAACGATCAGGCGCAGGTGTCGGCGTGAGATCTTGACCTGCTCGCCGGCGGTATAGCCCGGATGGGTGGTGATCTTTCGCAGCGTGGCGAGCGCCATGCCGATCGACCAGCTGCAGAAACGCCGAATGCCGACCTCGGAGGCCGGAATGCGAAGCGTGTATTCCTGCGCCAGCTTCAGATGATGATGGGCGACGGCCACCAGATAGCGGATGCCTTCTCGATAGCCCGGGAGATCCTGCCAGTCATCCGTCTGCTCCAGGTCGACGCCACGCACCTCGAAGACGTCACGCGGTAGCCAGCAAATCCCCCGCTGGCGGTCATCCCAGACGTCCTTCAGTATATTCGTCATCTGCAGTCCCTGCCCGAAGGCCACGGACAGGTGGTGCAACTCCGCCTGCTGTTCGCGAATTCGCGGATGGGTATCGGCGAACAGGCGGGTCAGCATTTCCCCGACGCAGCCGGCGACCACGTAACAGTAGTCTCGCAGGCAGCCACTGTCCGGCAGGCCATGCGGGTTCTTCAGGCGTTCGAAACGGGCCATGCCATGGCACATGGTGGTGAGGCAGTCGCGCAGTGCCGCCTGTTGAGCGTCCGGGAGTTCGCCGAAGGCGCGCAGCACCCCTGGCGTCTGGGCGACCAGCTCGCGTTCCAGCGGATCCTGCACCAGGCCGGTGCCGAGCAAGGCTGCGGAAAAATCGCTGGCGGCGGTGGCGTTATCCAGTCCTGCCAGCAGGCGCCGATAGTGGGCGTCCTTCTCGTCGGGCGCCATCTCGGTGCTGTCTTCCACCGTGTCGGCAATTCGGCACAGGAGATAGGCATTGGTGATTGCCGGGCGCAGGGACACCGGCAATTGCGGAATGGTCAGGGCGAACGTCCGGGAGACGCCGGGCAGCAGCCGGTCCTGGAGGGCGAGCGATGCAGGCCTCATGCCGGCAACCACTCATCGAGCAGGAATTTCCGGGCTTCGGTGGCGTCGTTATGGCCATTCGATTCGGTGTGGATGCGATAACTCATGCCGGCATTATCACCGATTTCGGGAGCTTTTAGGGAGGTTGGTCGAGGGGATAAAGTCCTCATCGGCCATTTTGTCGGAAATCGTCCCGTGAGCACCAGCAAGCGGGTGCTCCGGTGGGTGATGACATCTCGCCCCTGGAGAGGCAACGTAGCGAAATGTTCACGGCCAGCGGGGAACCCTTATGCAGACCATCGGGCTGATCGGCGGCATGAGCTGGGAGTCGACCCAGACCTATTACCGCCTCATCAACCAGCAGGTGAGAGAGCAACTGGGCGGCCTGCACTCGGCCAGGCTGGTGCTCTACAGCGTCGATTTCGCCGAGATCGAGACCCTGCAGCACCGTGGCGACTGGGAGGGTACTGCCCGGATACTCGGCGCGGCGGCCCAGGCGCTGGAAGCCGCCGGGGCAGACTTCCTCGTGCTCTGTACCAACACCATGCACAAGGTCGCCTCGCAGCTCGAGCGCGCGGTAGCGGTTCCTTTGCTGCACATCGCAGATGCCACGGCCAGCGTGCTGGAGGATTACGGCGTGACTCGCGTGGGGCTACTGGGAACCCGTTTCACGATGGAGCAGGCGTTCTATCGTGACAGGCTCGAGGCGCGCGGCATCGAGGTACTGGTGCCCGATGAAGCGCAGCGGGAAGTGATTCACGCCGTCATCTATCAGGAGCTCTGCCGGGGAGTCATCACGCCGGAATCCAGGGCCGACTACCTGGAAGTGGTGGAGGCCCTGGCCAAGCGAGGTGCCCAGGGGGTGATCCTGGGCTGTACCGAGATCGGGTTGCTGATTCAGGCGGGGGATACCGCGGTCAGGCTCTACGACACCACTGCTATCCATGCCGAACAGGCGGTGCGCCGCGCGCTGAACCAGAGCTGATCACTCAGGGTGCGCCCCCGATCCGTGCAAATGGCCGACGAGGGCGCACAGTAGGCTCATTTGAAGCGAGAGCGCGCCTTCTCGAGGGATTCGCTCAGCGAGCTCCAGGCACGCTCGGCGCCGGCCTTGATGTCGTCCCAGGCGTCGTCGCTGGAATGGCGCAACTCCTCGAGCTTCTTGCGCATCTCCTCGCGCTTCGCCTCGAGCCGATCGATCTCCTGCTCCCGCTCGATGCGTGCATCGGCTTCGGCTTCATCCGCCTTGGCCTTCAGCTTGTCGACTTCGGCCTGCATCTCGTCCAGCTTGGCCTGCAGCTTCTGCTCGTAGGCATTCCTGTCGCTCATGGGGCACTCCTCTTCGTTCTGCGGTTCATGGAACCTTGAAGATAACCTGTCGACGTTCCAACAGGTAGCGATATGATCAGCCTGGCATATCCCGCGGGGGCTGATGCAAGGCATCAATGTCCTCGCTTCATTTCGCACCGTCCTTGGTCCAGTATCCGTCGCCCTCATTCCGTCCGCGCTCAACGCTTCAACAGGCCTTCAGCGAGCGCCTCGTCGAGGCGGTCGACGGCGGCGGCCAGTTTCTCGTCGATGACATGAAGGTACTCGGTCCAGTGGTCGACGTGTCTCAGTTCCGTCCTGCCGTCCGAGATGCCGCGCAGGGCGACAAGCGGTACGTCGAAGCGCACGCAGGCGCGCAGGCAGGCATAGCTCTCCATGTCCACCATGTCGGCAGCGATGGCGTCATAGGCCTCGCCCGAGACGACATTGGCCCCGGTCGACAGCGAGGCCTCCCGAATGCCGGGAATGCGCAACGGCAGAGGCATGGTCGCCGGCAGTCCGAGAAAGGGTGTGACGCCCTTTTCGCAACCCAAGGGGGTGGCATCCATGTCGCGGTAGGAGACGTTAGTCGCCTGATAGATCTCGGTCTGCTCGAGAATCCGGCTGCCGGCCGACCCCAGCGACACCACCAGATCAGGCAGGCGCTCGCGCTTGATGAGGCTGGAAAGGGCAGCGGTGAGCTCGACGGCCGCCTCGACGGGCCCGACACCGGATATCAAGGGGGCGAAACGCTGCTTGAGATGCGGGCCGTATTCGACCTCGGCCGCCATCACGAAGAGGATGTGGTAGCCGCCGAGGGGCGTCAGCCTGGCCGTGCCGAACGCATCGGCCCGGGTCTCACGGGAAGTGTACTCTTGCATGGAGGCGCATACTCGGTCGCTTGAAGCATGAACGGACAGGGCGAGTGTTCAAGGGTGGCATATCGAGCGGGGATTGATCGAATGAAAGTAAGGACGCATACCCTGAGGCGGGACGTGCGATAGACGCAGTCCGGCAGACTTGGCATGCCGGCCGTGATCAGCGAAGCTGTCAAGCCCTCCTTGACGTACAGGATGCTTGTACTGTGTCAGGTCAACCATCGTACCCTGCGGAGCGGGCCTCGGCCGCCCCTGTCCCGATCGATGCCGCGGACTGCCTGGCGGCGCTCAGCCGAGGTGGCAGCTCCCTGATGAGTGCTGACCACTGGGCAGAGGGCGTCGACCGGTTACTGGCGGAGATTGGTCCCGTCACCGGGGCGAGTCGTGTCTGGATCTTCCAGCTTCTGGAAGTGCAGTCCGATGCCGTGGTCCAGGATTATGTCTTCGAGTGGGCGGCATCGGAGCACTATCGGCAGCTCAACCAGAACCGGTTTCGCTTCTTTTCCGCAGCGGTGGAGGATCCCGTCTATCGTCGTCTGGTCGAGGAGCGCCAGGCCGGGGTGTCTCATGATTTCTGTATCCCGGTTATGCCAGAAGGGCCGTTTCGGCGTGATCTCGCAGGCCAGGCGATCCAGTCCATGGCCACGGTACCCATCTTCGTCAACGGTCATTGGTGGGGCACCCTGGGCATCGATGACTGTGAGCGTCCCGTCAGTTGGCGGGGGCCGGGTCTCGACCTGCTCGAGGCCGCCGGTCAGCTGATCGCGGCGGCCCTTTACCGCTACCAACTCAACCATCGCTCCCGCCAGATCGAACTGTTTCACAAGGTGGCCAACTGTGGTGTCTGGGAAATCAGCCTACGCAACGGGCGGGTCTGGTGTTCCCAGGCGCTCAAGACGGTATTGGGCTACCCCGAGACGTATCCGCGGGTGCCCTTGCGACGCCTGCTCGCCCGTCTACACTCCGAGGATCGCGCTGCGCTGCGGGCATGTTTGAGGGACCTTTGGCGCGCTGCCGAGTCAACCCAGTTCCGCCTGGATGCGCGGCTGAGGCTGGCCGATCGGTCGTGGATCTGGCACGAGATCATCGGCGAGATCCAGTGCAACGAGTCGGGCCGGCCGGTCGCTATCGCCGGACTGGTGCTCGATATCAGCCGGCGCAAGCAGGATGAAGAGCAGGCGCTCGCCGCGTCTCAGCTGGACGCCCTGACCGGTGCCCTCAACCGGCGCGGAATGGACGAGCACCTCGAGACGAACGGCCCGGCGACGGGACTCCGCCACCTCATCCTCCTGGATATCGACAACTTCAAGCAGATCAACGACACCCATGGTCATCTGGTCGGCGATGCGCTGCTGCGAATGATGGTGGAGCGACTTCGCCACGAGCTTCGCCCGGACGACGCTCTGGTGCGTCTGGGCGGCGAGGAATTTGCCGTCCTGGTCGGCGGCTTGGGGGATGACCAGGCCATGGCACTGGCCGAGCGCCTGCGACGACGCATCGTCGCGGAGCCTTTCCTGGTGGAAATCTCGCAAGACGAGCCGCCGCTGAAGGTGGCGATGTCGATCAGCCTCGGCGTTGCCCGCCAGGGCGACGATGCCAGCCAGGCGCCGAACCAGCTGATGGCACAGGCCGACCAGGCCCTCTACGCCGCGAAGCACGCCGGTCGCAACTGCGCGCGCTTCCATGGCGAGGCGGTTGAGCCCCGCGCCGTGAATCTCGATACCGACTAGGGCTGCCCGCCTCTGGAACCGATCGCCTGCGGGCAGGATCACTCCGCAGCGGTCCGTTGGTCTTATACACGTGACGACGCATGCTTCGCTGCTAGGCTGAATCTCACGACGTCATTACGACACCGTCCATAACGCAAGGGAAGGCACCATGGCCACGGACGCCTCAGAGCCCCGCATCACGCTGCACCCGCATTCAAGCCGGGTACGGGTCGTCATCGACGGCACCCTGCTCGCCGACACCACCCGCGCCATCGAGCTGCGCGAACGCGGCTACCCGCCGCGCCAGTACCTTCCCCGCGACGATGTGCGCATGGACCTGCTGACGCCCTCCGAGACCGTGACCCACTGCCCGTTCAAGGGCGATGCCAGCTACTTCTCCTTTGGTGAGCACAAGGATTTGGCGTGGAGCTATGAGAAGCCGCTGGAGGAGTTGAAGGATATCGAGGGAAAGGTGGTGTTTTATGGTGGGGTTGAAGTGTTAGAGAAATGAGGGTCTGTCACCGATTTCACTACACCTTTCCCAACCCACTTACCCGCATCACTCGCCTTTCTACCGCCTCCAGCAACTGGCCGCGTCCGGTCTCGACCAGGGTGAGCCAGTGGCGGGCGCGGGTAATGCCGGTGTAGACCAGCTCCCGGGTCAGGATCGGGTTGGGGGCATCGGGGAGCAGCAGGGCGGTGTGGGTGAATTCCGAGCCCTGGGACTTGTGCACCGTCATGGCGTAGACCGTCTCCACCGCCTGCAGGCGGCTGGGCAGCACCCACTTGATCTGGCCGCTGCCGTCCCCGGCGGGAAAGGCCACTCGCAGCGCCGGGCCGCGGTTGGCGCCGTCGGTTGAGGCCACGGCCTGGGGCAGCGAGAGGGTGATGCCGATATCGCCGTTCATCAGTCCCAGGCCGTAGTCGTTGCTCGTCACCAGCACCGGGCGGCCGGGATACCAGAGCCGGCGGCCGTCGCCGGTGTCTATCAACTCTTCCCTCTCCAGCGCGACTCGGATGCGCTCGTTGAGTCCCTCCACGCCCCAGGGGCCGCGGCGCAGGGCGCAGAGCAGCTGGAACTGGCTGTGGGCGGCGAGCACCGCACGGGCCCAGTCGTCCAGCGCCTCGCGGTCGATCTCGCCGTCCGCCCCCGCCTGTGGCGCGGCGGCCTTCATGACCTCCAAATAGTGGCGATAGCCCACCGGCGGTGGCAGCGGCTGGCCGTCTTTCAGCACCCGGCCCTCGCCGGCATGGGGAAAGCCCTTGGGGTGGCCCGAAACCACCAGTTGTTCCAGCTGGCGGTCGTGGTCGGTTTCCAGCTTGAGATGGGAGAGATCGGCATAGCCGTGCTCGAGCACGCCGCGGATGGCGGCGCGCTTTTGCTTGCCCGGTTCATCGCGGTTGACCGCGCCAGCCAGCTGGCCGATGCCGCTCTCGGCGTCAAAGCGGTGGCTGTGCCGCAGCATGGCGATGGCCTGGTCCAGCGGGGCGCCGTTGGCGTCGAGCATCTCCGTGGGCAGCGCCTGGCCAGTGGCGCGGGTAAGCCAGTCGGCGGTGTCCGGCGTGTAGTGGCCGCCCTCGGCGCGGGCGCAGAGGTCGCCCAGCACCGAGCCGGCCTCCACCGAGGCGAGCTGGTCCTTGTCGCCCAGCAGCACCAGGCGTCCGCGGGGCGGCAGGGCATCGAGCAGGGCGGCCATCATTTCCACGTCGACCATGGAGGCCTCGTCCACCACCAACACGTCCAGCGGCAGTGGGTTGCGGGCGTGGTGGCGGAAGTGGCGGGTATCGGGTCTGGAACCTAAAAGCCTATGAAGGGTGGTGACATCGGTGGGTATTGCACGGCGAAGGTCTTCAATACTGCCTTCGCGCAGTGAAGTGCGCTCCCACAGGGGGACACTGCCTTCCGTTGCTTCGGGGGCATCCAGCAGATTGGTCAGGCCATCCAGCTGCAGGGAGCCGACCTGCCCGGCGATGGATTCGTTGAGCCGCGCGGCGGCCTTGCCGGTGGGGGCGGCCAGGCGGATGCGCAGCGCGCGGCGGCCTTCGCCAAGGGCGAGAGCCTGCAGCAGGGCGAGCAGCTTGACCACGGTGGTGGTCTTGCCGGTGCCGGGGCCGCCGGTGATCACCGCGAAGGGCGAGCGAGCGGCCAGGGCGCAGGCGGCCTTCTGCCAGTCCAGGGAGTCGCTGGTGGGGAAGAGGGCGGAGAGGGCGGCCGCCAGGGTGGTGGGGTCGGAGGCGTGGGTGGCTTCCGCCGGGCGCCTGTCGGCGCCATCCCGCGGCGCCGAGGGCTCCAGCCGGGCGGCGATATGCTGCTGGATCGAGCGCTCGTGCTGCCAGTAGCGGCGCAGGTAGAGCCGGGTGCCGTCGAGCACCAGCGGGGTGTTGCCGGGACCGTGGCCGATGATCAGCGGGTGAGTGAGCGCTTCCTGCCAGTCGGCCAGCGTGAGCTCGCCGAGCAGCTGGCTCGGCCGCGGCGGTGGGTCCTCAAGGCTGTCGCCTTCCGGGGGGAGCGAGAGGGCCAGGTCCGGTTCGGCCAGGGTCTGTGCCAGGTCCAGGCAGACATGGCCACGGCCGAGCTGGTGGCTGGCCAGTGCCGCGGCCAGCAGCAGCGGGGCAGGGGCATCCGGCACCTCGCGGGCCAGGAAAGCGGCGAAGGCGCGGTCCAGGGCGCGCAGCCAGCCGCGGGCCACCCAGCGGTCGAGCAGGGTGAACAGCGCCTCGGTGTCGTGCAGGGCCTCGGCGGTAGCGACCTCGTCGGTATGCGGGTGGTCACTCATGGCTGGTCTCCGGAGTGGCATCGGCGTCGCGGAACAGGGCGTCCAGCGCCTCGATCAGCTCTCTTGGCGGGCGCTCGCGGTGCACGCCGCGGGAGGGCGCGTGCTGGCCTCGCAGGAACACATAGAGCAACCCGCCCAGGTGGCGGTCGATGTCGTATTCCGGCAGCCGCGATCTGAGCAGGCGGTGGAGGGCCAGCAGGTAGAGGCAGTACTGCAGGTCGTAGCGCTTTTCGCGCACCGCCTCCGCCATGGCCGCCTCTGAGTAGGCGTCGTCGTCGCGGCCCAGGTGGTTGGACTTCCAGTCCAGCACGTAGAAGCGACCCTCATGCTCCACCACCAGGTCGATGAAGCCCTTGAGCATGCCGTTGAGCCGGTCGCGCTCCAGCGCCGGCCGGGCGGCGCCGCCCAGGGTGTGAGCGCTCACGAGGGCGTCCAGGCGGGCGGTATCCACCTGGTGAGCGGCGAACCAGAATTCCAGCTCCACCTGGTAGCGAGTGCTTTCCAGCCGGTCGAGCCGCAGCGGCGCCACCGGTCCCTCGGGGGCATTCGGCACCGGCAGTTCGCTTGTCAGAAGGCCACGCAGCCAGCCCTGCAGCGCGGGAATACGCTCGCGCCAGCCGCGCAGGTTGGCGCGCCGCGCCAGGGTGTCATTCAGGCGCTCGGGATTGCCCGCCAGCCAGGTGAACCCCTCGCGACCGGCCCACTCCAGCAGGCCGTGCAGGAAGGTGCCGGCCGCCGGGCCACGGGGGAAGCGATGGAGGGAGGCTTCGCTGGCCTCCACGGGCGCGCCGGCAGGGTCCTGGGGCTCGTCGCGCATCTCCCGGGCGGTGGCTTCCAGAGCGGTTTCGGGCTCTTCTATAAAGTGCGCCGTTTCGGGCTCTTCCATCAAGAGCGCGGTCGCGGGCTCTTCTCTCAATAGCGGGGTCAGGGGCGCGGTTTCAGGCGCCTGCTCCCCCGCGCCGATGCGCTCACCGCCCAGCCGCAGCGCCGAGTAGCTGGCAATCCACCAGTGCTCCCGGGCGCGCCGCGCCGGCGCCAGCGCCTCGCGCAGGGCCCCGTCGTTGGCCTCGACGGGTACCACGAGATCGTGGGGTGCCGGTGCCGGTACTACGTCGATCACGCCATCGCTGACGTCGGCCTCAGCCATCAGCGGCGCGAGTGCTTTGCCCAGGTTCTCCTGCGACAGCGGCGCACCGGCGGTGAGCACCTGGCCGATGGCGCTGCGCTCCAGCCCCTTGAGCGGCGCGATGCCCAGCCAGGTGGCATGGCGGGCGCGGGTCAGGGCCACGTAGAGCTTGCGCAGATCCTCGCCCAGGCGCTCGTCGTCGGCGCGGGCCAGCACCGTGTCGTCGGCCTCCAGCGAGAGCTGGCGCCGGCCCGCCGCGTCGTGCCAGGTGAGCGGCAGGTCGCTGGCCTTCTTCTCGCGGAAGGCGCAGATGAAGGGCAGGAAGACCAGCGGGTACTCGAGGCCCTTGGACTTGTGGATGGTGATCACCTGCACCAGATCGGCGTCGCTCTCCAGGCGCAGGCGGTGGGTGTCGGCCTGCGACGAGGGCTGGGCGCGCGCCTCGCTGAGGAAGCGCAGCAGGGCGTGCTCGCCGTCGAGCTCGGCGCTGGCTTCCTGCAGCAGCTCGCCCAGGTGCAGCAGGTCCGTCAAATGACGCTCACCGCTGGCACTTTTCAGCAGCCGGGTGGGCACGGCGAAGTCGGCCAACAGCCGGTGCAGCATGGGCAGCACGCCCTGGCGCTGCCACTGGCGGTGGTAGGCCCGGAACTGCAGCACGCGCACCTCCCAGGCCAGCTCGTCGTGCTGCAGGGCGTCGAGATCGTGGAGGCGCATGCCCAGGCTGGGCATGGCCAGTGCGGCGTGCAGGCGCCGCTCGCTGTCGGGCTCCCCGCAGGCGGCAAGCCACACCTCGAGCTCCAGGGCCGCCGGGGTCTCGAACACCCCTTCCTTGTCGGAGAGGTAGACGCTCTTGATGCCGCGCGCGAGCAGCGCGCCGCGGATCGCCCTGGCCTCGTTCGCGTTGTTGACCAGCACGGCGAGATCCGAGGGCTTGAGGGGCCTGAAGGGTTTGCCCGGCTCGCCGAAGCCGGTGCGGCCGGCCTGGCCCTCGCGCAGCAGCTCGGCCATCTGCGTGGCGCAGCACGCGGCCATCTCCTTGAAGTAGGCGCCCTTGCTCATTCCGTCGCTGGGTCCCTCGGCCTCGTCGCTCGCGAGATGCCCGCCCGTCAAATGCCACAGGGTCATGGCCGGCAGTGGCTCGCCGTCGCGGGTCAGCGAGTCCTTGCGGCCTTTTGCTGACACGGGCAGGAAGGGCACCGGGTTGTCGCCCCGGGGCGAGCGGAACAGGAAGGCGCCGCGACCGGCGGGGTGCGACTCGGCAAAGCGGAACACCCGGTTGACCGCCTCCACCATTGCGGTGGCCGAGCGGAAGTTGGTGCCCAGGGTGACGTGTCGCCCGGCGGTGTCGCGTCGCGCCTGCAGGTAGGTGTGGATATCGGCGCCGCGGAAGGCGTAGATCGCCTGCTTGGGGTCGCCGATCAGCAGGACGGCACTGGGGTCCTCGGGATTCGGCGCCTGGGCCAGCCGGTAGACGTGGTCGAAGAGCCGGTACTGCACCGGGTCGGTGTCCTGGAACTCGTCTACCAGGGCCACCGGAAACTGGCGACGCACCTGGGCGGCCAGCGCCTCGCCGGCGTCGCCAGCAAAGGCGCGATCGAGTCGCTCGAGCAGGTCATCGGGGCCGAGCTCGGCGCGACGCTACTGCATGCGCTCGCGGCGCTCGCGCATCCAGTGCACGGCATGGGCGAGCAGGTCGGCGTGGGCATCGGGCAGGGTTTTGAGCTGCTCGGGCAGCTCGGCCATGGCGTGCAGCGCGGGATGGTCCAGCGGCTCGCCCTGCTTCCAGATCTCGGCGATGCCCTCCGGCGTCAGGCGTTTCCAGGCGGTGTCGGTCAACTCCGGGGTGGCAAGCTCGGGGTCCCGGGCCCAGTCGTGCAGGGTGTCCAGCCAGCTGGCACGGCTTCGGCTGTTGAGCTTGCGCTGGTCGAAGGCCTTGGCGGTGGCGGCCGTCTCCAGTTGTTCGGCGAGCTCATCCAGCCAGGCGGGCCAGGGCGCCTTGAGCTCGGCCAGTTGGCGTGAGCGCTCGGCCTGCATGGCGGCCAGGGCGCCGGCGGGGGACGGGGCATCGGGCAGCAGGTCGGCATCGCCCTGCAGGCGACGCACGTCCTCGGACAGGGCTTCGGGAGTCTCCCAGTAGCGGGTGACCACCGCCAGGGCGTCGGCGTCCAGTGCGTAGTAGAAGCTGCGCCAGTAGTCCCGGGCGACCTCGAGCTCGAGCTCCGACTGGTCGAGGTTCATCTCCAGGGAGAAGAGGCTGCCGCTCTCGAAGGCGTGCTCCCGCAGCATGCGATGGCACCAGGAGTGGATGGTGGAGACCGCGGCCTCGTCCATCCACTCGGCGGCGAGCTGCAGGCGGCGGGCGCAGGCGGGCCAGCGCTCGCGGGGGTAGCTGTCGCGCAGGGCCAGCAGCGGGTCAGTCTCCTCAGCAGACTTTGGGGTCTGACCCTCAGGGGAACTTAGGAACGCATCCGCCGCCTCCACCAGTCGGGCGCGGATACGGTCGCGCAGCTCCCGGGTGGCGGCGTTGGTGAAGGTCACCACCAGGATCTCCGGCGGGGTGAGGGCGCGGGGGAAACTCTCGGCGTCGGCCTCGTCCCGCGGGCCCAGTACCAGGCGCACGTAGAGCAGGGCAATGGTGAAGGTCTTGCCGGTGCCAGCGCTGGCCTCGATCAGCCGGCTGCCGGTGAGCGGCAGGTGGATCGGGTCGAGGGTCGGGGGCGTCTGCTGGTCCTGAATGCTCATGCCTGGCCTCCCTTGCCGCTATTGCCCTTCTTCTCCTTCGGCTTGCGTACCGCGTGTAATAGCGGGGCGTAGAGCCGCTCGGCCAGCTCGGCAAAGCCGCCCCCTTCCGACGACTGGACCAGCGCCTCGAGCGCCGGCCACTGGCGCATCAGGTATGGGTCGCGGCCGCGCTCGCCGTGGTCGCCGTTGTAGCCGCTGCCGTGGAAGGCGGTCTCCAGCGCCTTCCAGGCCTTGGCGTCCTCCTCGCTGGCCTCGCCGGCGAGGCAGCGTTGCATGGCCTGGGGCGTGCCGCCCTTCTCCAGCCAGGCGAAGGCGGTGTCCCGGGCCAGCGGCAGCGGCGTGGCCATGCCGAGTTGCCAGGCCGCGGCGATATCGGCCAGGTGGGCGCGGGCCTGCTCGGCGGGGATCGGGGCCAGGGTACCGCCGCCGGCGCGGGATAGCAGCCGCGTGGTCATGGGCCCCTCCAGCTGGCCAGCGAGGTGGGCCACCCAAGGGGTGAGCCAGTGCCGCCACTGGTACTTGCTCTTCTTGACCAGGCTGCTGGTGGTGAGCAGCACCCGGCAGCGCTCCATGGCGTCGTTGACGCGCAGCTCGCCGAGCCAGTCCTCCAGCGTCTGGCCATCACCCAGCGCATCTCGAAGATCGAGCGATACGTCCAGTGGCTCGTCCAGGGCGTGTGGCCACTCATCGAGCACCTGGCGATAGTCGGCGAAGAGGGTCTCCATGGGCTCGACGAGCTTGTCGCGCATTTGCTCGGCGAAGCCACCCATGGCCAGCCGACCCTGGCGCTCGAGCCGCTCCAGGGTAGCCAGCATGGCGGGCTCATGGGGCTCGCCGGCCTCCACTGCCGCGCGGCTCGCCTCGATCAGTGCGTGCTGCAGCTGCCAGTGGTCGAGGCCGTCCAGGGTGAAGGGTTCATGGTCGAGCCGCTCCATGGCCTCCGTTTCCAGGTGGACCTTGAGCCGGGTGTTATAGAAGGCCTGCACCGGCGCCTTGAGGAAGTGACACAGCTGGGCCAGGGCCAGAGGGCTCTCCTGCCGGAAGGGCGCCATCGGCGGCTCCGCGGCGGGGGGCGGCGCGGGCTCGGCCTCGGGGCGGTGCAGCTCGCGCCACTCGTGGGCGTAGGTGGCCAGGCTCGAGCCTTCACGGAAGTAATCCTCGCTGAACGGCTGCAGCGGGTGCTCGGTGGTCAGCGTGGCCAGCAGCGCCTTGCCGTCATCGTCCTCGTGTCCGGCGAGCCTCCATCCCCGGGCCAGATGGTCACGCAGCTGGCCGAGCAGCACCGAGGGCGGCTGCTCCGTGTTGTCGATGATGCTGCGCCCCACCCAGCTGATGCTCAGCCGGTCGCGGGCCGAGAGCAGCGCCTCGAGGAAGAGATAGCGGTCGTCCTCGCGGCGCGAGCGGTCGCCGGGGCGGTAGTCCTGGGCCATCAGGTCGATGTCCAGCGGGCGCTGCACCCTGGGATAGTCGGCGTCGTTCATGCCCAGCAGGCAGACGTGGCGGAAGGGGATGGCCCGCATCGGCATCAGGGTGGCGATATTCACCGCGCCGGCCAGGAAGCGCTGGGAGAGGCTCGCCTCGTCCACCTGGGCAAGCCAGTGCTCGCGCACCACCGAGAGCGGCAGGGGCTCGGTGAGCCCCGCCTCCTCGGCGCTTTCCTGCCAGGCGTCCAGCGCCTGCTCCAGGCGAGTCAGCGCCATCAGGTCCTGGTCGGCCTCGGCCAGGAAGCAGGCCTCCAGCAGGCGGCTTAGCCGCTCGCCCCAGGTGGCCACGTCGCAGGGCTCGGCCAGCGTCTGCCACTGGGCCTCCAGGGTGTCGATGAGGGCCACCAGGGGGCCGGCCAGCGCCGCCTCCAGCCCGCCGATGTCGTCATAGGGCTCGATGCCCTGCCAGTGGCCCTCGGCGGCATCGCCCACCGCATAGCCCAGCAGCAGCCGGCGCAGGCCGAAGGCCCAGGTGTTGGCGGTAAGCCCCTCCGGCAGGTCGAGGCTCTGGCGCTGGCGGGCGTCGAGGCCCCAGCGGATACCGGCGCCCTCGATCCAGCGGCGCAGGGTCGGCAGGCCGCTCTCGGGGATGGCGAAGCGCGCGCGGATGGCCGGCACCTCCAGGAGGTCGAGCAGGTCGCTCACCGAGAGGCGCAGCTCCGGCAGGCGCAGCAGCTGTTCGAGGGCGATCAGCAGCGGCAGGCGGTGACGGCTGGCCTGGTCGGAGAGGGTGAAGGGGATATGGCGCGGGTCGTCGGGGTCCAGCCGGCCGAACACCGCCTGCACCGCGGCGGCGTACTGGTCGACGTCGGGCACCATCACCAGGATGTCGCGGGGCTTGAGGGTAGGATCCTCGCTGAAGGCGGCGAGCAGCTGGTCGTGGAGGATCTCCACCTCGCGCAGGGCGCTGTGGGCGACCTGGAAACGCAGCGAATGGTCGCGGGCCGGGTCCACGGCGGGCCAGGTCTCGCGGGTCTCTGCCAGCGGGCGCAGCTCGAGGATGTCGTCCTGCAGCTGGCGAAGCAGGCTGGGTTCAGTCTCTTCCGGTGTTTCCCCCAGGGGCGAGTCGAAGAGATCGATGCGCAGCGCCTCGCCCTCGAACAGACCGCGGTAGGCCTGCTGCTCGTCGAACTCGTCGAGCAGGCGCAGGTAGTCGCGGCCCTGCTTGCCCCAGGCGGCCAGCAGCGGCTGGGCATGGAGGTGCAGCTCGGTCTCGGCGAGGTCCGCCGGCATGCCGGGGCGGCGCTGCTGGCGCCTGCGCTCGGCACGGAGCAGGTCCTTGTGCTCGATGATGTCCGCCCAGTAGTGGCGGCAGGGGTTGTGCACGCAGAGCAGCACCTGGCTGACCCGCGCCATGGCGGCCAGTGCCTCGAGGGTCTGGGCGGGCAGCGAGGAGATGCCGAAGACGATGACGCGACGCGGCAGCCCGGTCGGCCGGTCTTTTTCAACGGTCAGCTGAGGGCTCCCCGGGTCGAGCGTCCGGCACGCCTCGATGAAGCGTTCATGCACCGCCGCGCGGCTGGAGGACAGGCCCTCTTCGCCGATGTCGTCTCTAAGCGCACGCCACAGCTCGGCCTGCCAGCGCTGCGACTCGTCGAGGGGGCGGGTCTCACCCCGGGCGGTGAGAATCACGTCGTCCCCCGCTGCCCAGGCGGCCAGCCAGTCGGCCCGGTAGACCTGGTACTGGTCGAAGAGGTCGGCCAGGCGCTCAGCCAGCTGGTGGCGCTTGCGCAGGTCGTCGTCCTCGGCCAGGAAGCGTGCCAGGGGGGCGAAGGTGGGCGAGTCCAGCAGGGCGGGGAGCAGGCGCATCAACCGCCACACCAGGCGCGGCTTGTCGAAGGGCGAGATCGGCGGCACCGCATCTTCTCCCAGCACGCTGCGGTAGGCCTGCCACAGGAAGCGCGCCGGCAGGGTCACGTCGAGCGCCGCGGCGATGCCCGCGCCGCCGTTGCCCTCGTCCTCGGCGAGTGCCAGCTTGAGCCACTGGCTGATGCCGTTGCTCTGCACCAGGATCGTCTCGTTCTCCAGCGGCCCCAGCGGGTGACGACGCATCCACGCCACCGCCAGGCCGCGCAGGGCCTCCAGGCGGTTGCCGTGGATCACCATGAAGCCGGGCTGCAAGGCGTCGTCGTCGAGGACGGGCATGGCGCGGTTCCTTCGCTGGGTGCCGAAGTCTTGCATGTTGCCACAGGGCAGGGCCCGCGGCTTCCCCCGCGGAGGGGGGCGACGTGAGCTACGCTGGTAACAGCGGCTGTGATATGGACCTGTTTGACCACTGAACTCCCGAAAGGAGGTATCTCATGACACGCTTCATTTCTGTCGCCAGGGGCGCCACTTGCGCCATCGCTGCCGCATTGCTGCTTGCGACAGTGCCTGCCCAGGCCAATGAAGGCCACGACCTCACCTTCTCCGGTGATGGTACCTTCATCGGGCCGCATGGCGGCCAGGCCATCGAGGTGGCGGTCTTCGACGTGACGGCCGGCGAGGTCGTCGCCACCGACACCGGCCAGGTGGCGCCGGAGGAGGGGCCAGCCTTCTCCTTCACCTTTGCCGGCGTGCTGGAAGAGGGCAAGCTCTACGACGTTCACTACTGGATCGACTCCAACTTCGGCGGTGGCAGCGAGGGGAGCTGCGACCCGGTAAACGTGGACCACCAGTGGCGTGCTGCCCTCACGAACGTCAGCGAGCCGGTCAGCCTCGAGGTGGCCCACGATCCCTCCCAGCAGGCACCCGTCTGCAGCAGCTTCGAGTAACAGCGTCGGCGACGTAGCCCCCTTGGACAACCGAGCCCTGAGGGGGCGACACTCTCGGGCCTGACCCCTGACGCGAGAACACATCATGAGCGACTACCTGCTGGAGGAGCGCGGTCTGAGCCCGGGCAAGATCTACCGCCTGCTGTCGGGCAGCATCTGTCCGCGCCCCATCGCCTGGGTCTCGACCCGGGACGTGGCGGGCAACACCAACCTGGCGCCCTTCTCGTTCTTCAACGTGGTGAGCGTCAACCCGCCGGTGCTGGGCTTCTCGCCGCTGCTCGACGGCGACGCCAATCCCAAGGACACTATCCGCAACCTCGATGAGGTGGCGGAGTGCGTGGTGCACATCAGCGGCGAGGGGCTGGTCGAGGAGATGAACGCCACCAGCGCGGGGCTCGAGCACGGCGACGACGAGTTCATCCATGCTGGCCTGGAGAAGGTCGCCATGCCCGGCGTCTCGGTGCCGCGGGTGGCCGGCGCCCCGGTGGCCTTCGGTTGCCGGCTGCGCGAGATCATCCGCTTCGGCGACCAGCCGCTGGCCGGCAACCTGGTGCTGGCCGAGGTGGTGTCGATCCACGTCGACGACGCCCTCTGGGACGGCCGCCACGTCAGCGCCGAGGGTCTCAGGCCCATCGGGCGCATGGCCGGCAACGACTACGCACGCTGCACTGACCTCTTCGAGGTGGAGCGCCCTGCCTCGGGCAGCGCCATGAGCCGCCAGGGGCGCGGCGGCTGATGACCACCGCGCCCCTGGCGGTCCTCAGGGGGTGAGGGACCTGGACAGTTCGAGCTGGTCGGCCAGGTCATGGAAGTCGTCGGCCACCAGGTCGACGCAGGAATCGACGCCGAGGTCGGGCGCGGCATCGGGGCCGTGCTCCAGGGGGCGCGGCACGAAGGCAGTGCGAAAGCCCTCGCGGTGGGCGGCCTGGAGGTCGTCCAGGTGAGCGGCGACCATCAGCACCCGCTCGGGGGGCTGGTTGAGCAGGTGGGCCGCCATGCGGTAGACCTCGGGGTCGCGCTTGTAGTGGCCGGCGAGCTCCGCCGAGAGCACGCAGTCCCAGGGCAGGCCGGCGTGCTTCGCCATGTTCACCAGCAGGGAGACGTTGCCGTTGGATAGGGTGGCCAGCACGTAGCGCTCGCGCAGGCGGGCCAGCCCGGCGACGCTGTCCGGCCAGGGGTCCAGGCGGTGCCAGACCCGGTTGAAGCGCTCCCGTTCGGCCTCGTCGAGGGCATCACGGATGCCGAACTCGTCCAGCAGGCGGTCCAGCGTCATGCGGTGCAGGTCATCGAGGCGTGTCCAGGGCATCTCTCCGTGGCGCACCCGGTCCATGGCAGGCGCATAGCCGCCGCGCCAGGCGTCGGCGAAGGCTGCCCAGTCCACCGTCAGGCCCAGGCGCTCGCCCAGCGCCTCGCCTTCGCGGATGACGCTGCTGCGCCAGTCCACCACGGTACCGAAGACATCGAAGGTCAGGGCCCTGACATCGGCCAGGGCGGCAGGTGGTCGTGGGCTCATGTGTTCTCCAGGGCCTCCTCGAGCAGTTCCAGGCGGTCCTGGCCCCAGAAGGGCTCGCCGTCGAGGACATACCAGGGCGCCCCGAAGCAGCCATCGGCCAGCGCGGCCTGGCAGGCCTCGTCCATGCGCCGCTGGCCCGCCTCGCTCTCGGCGTCCTCCAGCAGGGCTGCGCCATCCAGCCCGCAAGCCTCGGCGATCTCGCGCAGCGTCCCGGGGTCGGCGATGTCCCGCTCCTCGGCCCAGCAGGCTCGCATCAGCGCAAGCGACAGGTCGGCGATGTCATGCCCCCTTGCCTTGGCCGCCAGCGCCAGCCTGGCTGCCGGTCGGTCGTCGGTGGGGAAGTGCGCCGGCTCCCGGTTGAGGGCAATGCCCAGCCGCTGCGGCCAGCGACTGAGCTCGGCCATGCGGTAGGCCTGTCGCTCCGGGGCGCGCTTGGCCAGCGGCAGCCCGCCGGTCCTGGGGAAGATCGCCCCGAGAGTGATCGGCACGTAGTCGATGACGGCCCCCTGGCGAGCGGCGATCTCGCCGAGGCGCGCGTGGCCCAGGTAGCTCCATGGCGAGACATGGGTGTAGTAGTAGCGGATCGTGGTCGGCACGGGTGTCCCCTCAGCGGTAGGTATCCTGGTACTGCTCGCGCAGCTGGTTCTTCTGCACCTTGCCCATGGTGTTGCGCGGCAGGCTGTCGGCGAAGAAGACGCGCTTGGGCTGCTTGTACTTGGCCAGCTGGCCCTGCAGGTGGTCGAGCACCCGCGCCTCGTCGAGGCTCGCCCCCGGCTCGGGCACCACCACGGCGGTGACCCCCTCGCCCAGGTCGGGGTGCGGCAGGCCGATCACCGCAGACTCGTGGACGCCCTCCAGCTCGTCGATCACCTGCTCGACCTCCTTGGGGTAGACGTTGTAGCCGCCGGAGATCACCAGGTCCTTGTCGCGGCCGACGATGTGGACGTAGCCGCGCTCGTCGACCATCGCCAGGTCGCCGGTGATGAAGAAGCCGTCCTCGAGAAGCTCCTCGCGGGTCTTCTCGGGCATCCGCCAGTAGCCGACGAAGACGTTGGGTCCGCGGATCTCCAGCATGCCGATCTCGCCCTTCGGCACCGGCTCGTGGGTCTCGCGGTCGGTGATCCGGTACTCCACGCCGGGCAGCGGCATGCCCACGGTGCCGGCGCGGCGCTCGCCATCGTAGGGGTTGGAGAGGTTCATGTTGGTCTCGGTCATGCCGTAGCGCTCGAGGATGGCATGGCCGGTCTTCTGCTCGAACTCGCGGTGGGTCTCGGCGGTCAGCGGCGCCGAGCCGGAGACGAACAGGCGCATGTTGGCGGTGACCTCCGGGGTCAGGCGCTCGTCGGCCACCAGCCGCGTGTAGAAGGTCGGCACGCCCATCAGCACCGTGCCCCGCGGCATCTCCTCGAAGATCACGTCGGCGTCGAATTTCGGCAGGAAGAGCATGCTGGAGCCGGCCATCAGGGTGACGTTGCAGGCCACGAAGAGGCCATGGGTGTGGAAGATCGGCAGGGCGTGGATCAGCCGGTCCTCCTCGCTGAAGCGCCAGATCTCGGCCAGGGTGGCGGCGTTGGAACCGAGGTTGCGGTGGGTGAGCATGGCGCCCTTGGAGCGCCCGGTGGTGCCCGAGGTGTAGAGAATCGCCGCCAGGTCGTTGTCGTCGCGCTCGACGATGTCGTCGCGGGGCGTGGCCTTGTCGGCTGCCTCCATCAGACTGCCGTCGGCCGCCGTGCCCAGGGTGGCGACCCGCGGGCAGCCGGTATCGGCGGCGATGCTGCGGGCGTTGTCGGCGTCCCCCGGCCGGCAGACGAACAGCGCCGGCTCGGCATCGGCGAGGAAATAGTGGATTTCCTCGCCGGTGTAGCCGGTGTTGAGCGGCAGGTAGATCCCGCCCACTCGCAGGGTGGCCAGGTAGAGCAGGATCGCCTCGGGACTCTTCTCGACCTGCACCGCTACCCGGTCGCCCGGCGTCACGCCCAGCTCGATGAGGGCGCCGGCCAGCCGCGTAGTGGTGGCCAGGGCCTCGTCGTAACGATAGCCGCGGCCCTGGCGGGTGGTGATGAAGTCGGCGTCGCCGCGCTCGCGCATTCGCCGGGCGAAAGTGGCGAAGAGGTTCTGGTTCATTTGGCGGTTTCTCCCTTGGCCAGCTTCCTGGCCTTGCGGACGAGGTCCTTTACCCCACTCGACCGGGCCACGGTGGCGTTGGCGGTATAATTTTCGTGGTTGCGTTCGATGTCATCGAGCACATAGAGATAGTTGACCATCAGGCCGGCGCCCTGCTTGAGGCCCTTGGGCGAGACGTCGCCCAGCCAGTTGATGCGGTGCAGCTCGGCGCCGTTGCCCAGGTGGAAGCGTGCCACCGGATTGAGCGGTAGTCCGCGGGCGTTCTTCTCGTCGACCAGGTAGTGGGCGGCGAGCGGCTTGACCACGGCCTTGAGGCGCTTGGCCCGCTCGGGGTCCTCGTGCCAGTCGGGCGTCTGCATCTCGGCCAGGGTCTCGCGCACTGCCTCGGGCAGGGTTTCATCCTCACGCTGTTCGGCCAGCCACTGGGCGAAGCCGGGCATCGGCGAGAGGGTGACGAAGTGCTTGAGCTGGGGCAACTCCTGCTTGAGCTCCTGGACCACCTGCTTGATCAGGAAGTTGCCGAAAGAGATGCCGCGAAGGCCGGCCTGGCAGTTGCTGATACCGAAGAAGGCGGCGGTATCGGCCTCTTCGGGCTCCTCCACGCCGCTGTCCTTTCCGGCACTCTCCCCGGACAGGATGGGCTGGATCTGGTCGGGCAGCCCCTTGTGCAGCGCCACCTCGACGAAGATCAGCGGGTCGTTGCCTATCGCCGGGTGGAAGAAGGCGAAGCAGCGCCGGTCCCGGGCATCGAGGCGACGGCGCAGGTCGTTCCAGTCGCGGATCTCGTGCACCGCCTCGTAGCGAATGATCTTCTCGAGTATCGAGGCCGGGGTGTCCCAGTCGATGCGCTTGAGCATCAGGAAGCCGCGGTTGAACCAGGAGCCGAACAGGTGGGCGAAGTCGGCATCGATGGCCGAGAGCTCGGGATGCTCGCGCAGCAGGCCCAGCAGGTCCACGCGCATCTGTACCAGTTCGACGGTGCCACCGCTGGTCAGGTTGAGGCGGCGGATCAGCTCCTGTCGGCTCGGCTCGCAGGCCTCGAAGAGCACCTCGAGGCTGTCGTTGTCACGCTGCTCGGCATAGCGCGCGTAGGCCGCGTCGATCTCCGCTGGCTCGGCGGCGAAGTCGCTGGCCAGCCGCTCGAAGAAGCGCAGACGCTCTTCAGGCCCCAGGCGCTGGTACATGCCCAGGGCACGGCTGGCCAGGGCAATGCTCGAGGCTTCGCCGTCGCTCGCCAGCAGGCGCTGGCAGGCATCCAGGAGGCGGCGGTGATCCGGCGGCGAGCCGTCGCCCTGGCGGCGGCGCAGCAGGGCGTCGCGATGGGTGATCGACTGGTACATCTCCTGCAGGAAGGTCATGTTCATGATGGCGACTCCTTCAGCCCATCAGCAGGTCGGGCAGCCACAGGGCGAGTCCCGGGAACAGGCAGAGCAGCACGATCCCCAGCACCATGCACAGCGCATAGGGCAGGCTGCCCATCAGCACGTTGCGCAGCGAGATGTCCGGCGCGATGCTGTTGATGATGAAGAGGTTGAGGCCCACCGGCGGCGTGATCAGGCCGATCTCCAGGTTGATGGTCAGGATCACCGCGAACCAGTAGGGATCGAAGTTGGCCGATAGGATGATCGGCAGCAGGATCGGTGCGGTCATCACGATGACCGCTACCGGCGGCAGGAAGAAGCCGGCGACCAGCAGGAAGACGTTGATCACTCCCATCAGCACCCAGCGGTTGACCTCCAGATCGGCGATGGCGCCGGCGACGGTCTGGGTGATGAACAGCGACGACAGTGCATAGGCGAATACCTCGGCGGCGGCAATGATCAGCATGATCATCACGCTCTCGCGCAGTGAGTCGCGCATGATCAGCTTGATGGGCTTCACCTGCCACATGCGGTAGATGATGATGGCCAGCGCCAGGCACATGAAGGCGCCTACTCCAGCGGCCTCCGAGGGCGTCGCCACGCCGCCATAGAGGGCGAATAGGATGCCGAGCACCACGGCCAGGAAGGGCAGCACGCGCACCAGCGCCTTGAGGTTGGCATCGACATTCTGGCGGATCGTCTGCTTGACCTTCTCGCTGTTGATGGTCATGGGATTGTCATAGCCGCCGGCCAGCTTGCAGGCGATCAGCGTCCAGACCATGAACAAGCCGGCGAGCATGAAACCCGGCACTACACCGGCGATGAACAGGCGGCCGATCGAGGTCTCGGTGGAGATGCCGTAGATGATCATGGTCACCGAGGGCGGGATCAGGATGCCCAGGGTGCCGCCCGCGGCGATGCAGCCCGCGGCGACGCCGTCAGGATAGCCACGCTTGCGCATCTCGGGGATGCCCATCTTGCCGATGGCCGCGCAGGTGGCGGGTGACGAGCCGGAGAGGGCGGCGAAGATCGAGCAGGCGCCGATGTTGGAGATGGCCAGGCCGCCGGGCAGCTTGCCGAGCCAGAGATCCAGCGAACGATAGAGGTCGCGCCCGGTGGGCGAGGAGGCCACCGCGGCGCCCATCATGATGAACATGGGGATGGCCACGAAACCGAACTCGGCAATGCGGTCGAAGAAGGTCTCGCCGAAATAGGTCAGCTCCACCAAGCCGCGGTCGGCGACCAGGGCGATCAGGGAAATGGCGCCCAGGGCGAAGGCGATCGGCGTGCCGATGGCCATCAGCACGATCAGGCCGATGGCGACGAGAATGCCGGCTGTGACGGGATCCATGCTTATTCCTCCCCGCGCAGGATTTCGGCGACGTACTGCAGCGTCAGCAGGGTGATGCCGACGGCCATGGGCAACACGGCCGGCCACAGCGGCGGGTTCCATACCGAGCCGGTGGTCCATTCGCCATGCCAGGCCTCGGCGACATAGATCCAGGAGGCGTAGGCCAGGGCGGCACAGAAGCCGAGACCGACCAGGGAGGCAGCCAGACGCATCAGCTTCCGCGGCAGGCCCGACAGGGCGTCGGGTAGCACGGTAACGGCAACGTGGCCACCGGTCATCAGCACATAGGGGCTGCCCATCAGCATCGCGGCGGTCACGGAAAACACCGTGAATTCGGTCTGCCAACTGGTGCTCTGCTCGAGGATGTAGCGGACGAAAACCATCTGGCATACGACGACCACGCCGGCGACGAACAGTGCCGCGGCGAGGTAGGCGGTAGCGCAAGAGAGCCAGTCCATCAGGCGTATGTAGCCGCCGACGAGCCCGCCGGGCGTCGTGGCGTCAGTGCGGGAGTGTTCCATGAGGCCCTCCGATGACGGGATGGCCGCCCCCAGGGGCGGCCGGTCAGGTCCGAACGGGTCGAAGCGTTGGCGTCATTCCACCGCGAGGGCGGCGTCGATCAGGGCCTGGCCGTTCTCGACGTTATCGGCGAAGTTCTTGTAGGAGCTCTGCTTGGCGATCTCCAGCCAGGCGTTGTAGTCCCCCTCGCTCATGCTGACCACCTCGACGCCGTTCTCCTCGAACACCTCGACCATCTGCTGGTCCAGGTTCGCGGCCTCGGCCGCGAAGAACGCCTCGGCCTCGTCGGCGGCAGCCGTCAGGGCCTGTTGCTGGGCCTCGTCGAGCCCCTGCCAGACCTGCTCGGAGATCAGGATCGGCTCGTACATGAACCACAGGGCGTGTTCGCCGGGTGCTGTCAGGCAGTCCACCTGTTCGTAGAGGCGGTAGGAGACGAAGGACATGGAGGAGGTATTGGCGGCGTCCAGCACGCCGGTCTGCATGGCGGTGTAGATCTCCGAGGAGGGCATGGAGGCGATCGAGGCGCCGGCGGCCTCCAGCATCTGCTCGAAGGCGGGGCCGGCGGCGCGGAAGTTCTGCCCTTCCACGGTGTCCGGCGAGGTGATGCAGTTCAGGCTGGACGCGAACGCTCCCGAGAGCCAGGCGTCGGCCAGTACCCGGGCGCCGCCTTCCTGGATGACGTCCTTGATCATGTCCATGAACTCGGAGTCGTTCAGGCGCTGGGCGTGCTCGTGGTTGCGGACCAGGCCGGGCATCAGGGTGGCGGAGAATTCGGGATGGCGACCGCTGGCGTAGTCGAGGGGCAGCGCGGTGATGTCCAGGCGGCCGCGAGCCAGGGCGCCCCACTGCTCACGGGCCTTGAACAGCGACTGGCCCGGGTAGACCTCGATCTCCAGCCCGACGTCGGCCTCGGCGACCTTGTCGGCCATCATCTGCACCATCTCGTCGCGCACATCGCCCTGTCCTCCGGGGAACTGGTGGGAGGCGCGCAGCACGGTCTGGGCGGAAGCGGTAGAGCTCACGGCGATGGCGGCCAGGGCCAGGCTCGCCACAATGGGGGTGAGTGAGGGTTTCATGGCATCTCCAGAGATATTGTTGTTGTGACATGTAATGTTCATCAGCGGAGCTGATATATACATCAATAGCCCTTTGGCTATACTAGCGTCAATTCGGGTGAACTAGACCATGGTAGAAGTCCTGCCATGTCCAGCGCCCCGAGTGGCGCAGGGAAGGAGGGGGAAACCGCATGAAACGGTCCAACGCTCAGCGGCTCCGGGATGCCCTGGAGGACGACATCATCAACGGCCGCCGGGCACCTGGCGAGCGTCTCGATCCCGAGGCCCTGTGCCAGGATTTCGAGGTGTCTCGCACTCCGGTTCGCGAGGCCATCCAGCAGCTGGTAGCCAGCGGCCTGGTCACGGTGACGCCGAAGAAGGGCACCTTTGTCGCCCGGGTGGGCCTCGACCAGTTGATCGAGATGTTCGAGGTGATGGCGGAGCTGGAGGGCATGTGCGGACGGCTCGCCGCGCGTCGTGTCAACGAGGAGGAACTGGTCACTCTGCGCGAGGCCCTGGCGCGCTGCGAGGCCGCGGAAGCCGCCGGCGATACCAACGAGTACTACTACGAGAACGAAGGCTTTCACCACGCCATCTATGCGGCCAGCCACAACGGCTTCCTGGCCGAGGAGGCACGTCAGCTCAAGCAGCGCCTCAAGCCCTATCGACGCTTGCAGCTGCAGGTCCGCAAGCGCATGGGCCGCTCCCTGGACGAGCATCGCGATATCCTCGCGGCCATCGAACGCGGCGATGCCGATGAGGCGGAACATTTGTTGCGCGAACACGTACTGATCCAGGGCGAGCGCTTCAGCGACTTCGTCTCCAGCGTACGTCGCTTCGGGGCCCGGCTGGACGCCGTCTGATGGAACCGATCAGGTGGCGTCCCGCCGGGTCCCACTCGGGCAGGACCCCCGGTGTTTCCGGATGAGGGCTCTTCCCGGGAGTACCACGGCGGTCAGCGCGAGGCCGTCATGCTACCGGCGAGCACCAGCACGGCCGCCACCGGCAGCCGCCAGTCCGGCGCCGTGACGCCGGCCAGCACCAGGAACAGCGTGGCGAGCACCGGCACGGCGTGGGCCAGGTTGCCCAGCCGCGCCGCCTGCGGGTCGCCCAGGGCGCGGTCCCAGGCGAGCATGGCGATGCCGTAGGGGCCCAGCCCCAGGGCCGCGGTGGCCAGCAGTGCCTGGGGCGAGGGCAGCTCGCTGACCCCCTCGAGCAGCAGGCTGGCGACGCCGGTCATGACGCTGGCGGTGAGCAGCAGGTGCGGCATGCGCTCGCCGAGGCGCCAGCCCGGGACCTGGCAGGCCAGGGAGTAGAGCGCCCAGCACAGCGCCGCCACCAGCGCCTGCAGGTAGCCGCCCCAGGCGCCGGAGAGTCCGCCCGTCAGGGCCTGGGGCGCGACCAGCAGGGCGGCGCCCGAGAACGCCAGCAAGGCACCGATCACCGTGGTGTGCGGCAGGCGGCGCAGCACCAGCCAGCGACTGGCCAGCAGGAAGAGTACTGGCCAGGAGTAGATGATCAACGCCGCCTCGGCGGCTGGCGCCCGGGAAAGGCTGGCGAAGCTGGCGGCCACCGCCCCGGCCATCAGCAGTGGAACGCCGAGCTGGACGACCACGCCATGGCCCCTCGAGAGCGCTTCCTCTGCGCACCGGTGGCCGCGGGCCATGGGCAAGGTGCCCAGGGCCCCGGCCAGCAGCGCAAGCGCCGAGAGGCGCAGCGGAGGCAGTTCACCGGTGGCACTTACCAGCAGGGGTACCAGAGCCCAGAGCACCACCGCGAGCCCGGCGGCGCCGGCGCCATGCCAGGGTAAGCGTGTGAGTCTGGATGTCTGGCTGTGCATGGTGATGACCTTCTTGCCCGGTGGGTGACGAGGCCATGCTAGGCGGTCCATAATCATCACGATAACGATCATTCTTGATCTCTTTCATCAAGACTGGTGATGATTTGATGCGTGCCCCGACCCTGGACCTCGCCCTGCTGCGGACCTTGGTGGCCATCGCCGACACGGGCAGCGTCACTGCTGCCGCGAGGCGCCTGTCCTATACCCAGTCCACCATCAGCATGCAGCTGCAGCGGCTGGAGAGCGCGCTGGGTGTCTCCCTCCACGAGCGAGAAGGTCGTCGCCTGCGCTTCACCGCCGAGGGTGATCGCCTGCTGGGCCATGCCCGCCGGCTGCTGGCGCTCAACGACGAAGCCCTGGCAGACATGCGGGCGCGGCGGGTCACCGGCGAGCTGAACCTGGGGATTCCCGAGGACTACGCCAGCCTGCTCACCTCGGTGTTCTCCTGGTTCCATCAGATCTACCCCGAGGTGCGCCTGCAGGTGACCTGCGGTACCAGCGCCCACCTGATGGAGCGGGTGCGTGCGGATGAACTGGACCTGGCGCTGGTCACCCGCCAGCGAAACTCGCCGGGTGGCGAGATGATCCGTCGTGAGCCGCTGGCCTGGGCGGTGGGGCTGCAGCACCAGCCTGCGCTCTCTGACCCGCTGCCCCTGGGGCTCTACTCCCCGGGCGCCGACCTCTTCCGCGAGGTGGCCGAGCAGGCGCTGGCCGCCGCCGGCCGCGACTGGCGGGTGGCCTACATGAGTCAGTCCATGGTCGGCCTGGGCCCGGTGGTGCAGGCGGGTCTTGCCATCGTGGTGGTGACTCGCAGCATGTTGACGCCGCAACTACGTGCGCTGGACGAGTCGAGCGGCCTGCCGCCGCTGCCCGCCGTGGAGCTGGCCCTGCATCGCGCCGCGCGTCGGCCCACCGAGCCGGCGCGGCGCCTGGCCGAACTGATTCGCGAGCAGCTTTCGCCGGCCGGCCCTTCCGGTTGAGGCCGAGAGGAGAGCGGCAGGTCGAAAGCCGCAATCCCGAGCGTTATACTCGGGTATTCATCCTCAGGCCGGGTCACGGCCGTCGATCGGAGTCGCCATGTTTCCCGAGTTCACCCTTCGCTACGCCCGCCTGCCGGATCGGTTCTTCCTGCGCTTCGACCCCGTGCCGGTGAAGGCGCCGCGGCTGGTGGCCTTCAACCGGGCGCTGGCCGAGCAGCTGGGCTTCGACCTGGCCGCCTTCGACGAGCACCAGGCCGCCGAATGGTTCGCCGGCAATGCCGTGCCGGAAGGCGCCGAGCCGCTGGCGCAGGCTTATGCGGGCCACCAGTTCGGCCACTTCAATCCCCGCCTGGGCGACGGCCGCGCGGTGCTGCTCGGCGAGGTGACCGACCGCGAGGGCCGGCTGCGTGACATCCAGCTCAAGGGTGCCGGCTGCACGCCCTTTTCCCGCGGCGCCGACGGCCGTGCCCCGCTGGGGCCGGTGCTGCGCGAGTACCTGATCAGCGAGGCGATGCACCTGCTGGGCGTGCCGACTACCCGGGCCCTGGCTGCGGTGACCACCGGCGAGCGCGTGTTCCGGCGTGTGCCGGAGCCCGGCGCCGTGCTGACCCGCGTTGCCGCCAGCCACCTGCGGGTGGGTACCTTCCAGTACTTCGCCGCCCGCGAGGACCTGGAGGCCGTGCGCACCCTGGCCGATCTGGCCATCGAGCGCCACTACCCTGAGCTTGCGAGTAGAGAAGAGAGCGAGCGCTATCTGGCGCTGGTGGAGGCGGTGCAGGCGCGGCAGGCGGCGCTGGTGGCCAAGTGGATGGGGCTGGGCTTCATCCACGGGGTGATGAACACCGACAACTGCAGCATCGCCGGCGAGACCATCGACTATGGCCCTTGTGCCTTCATGGAGGCCTATGATCCGGACACCCTGTTCAGCTCCATCGACGAGGGGGGTCGCTACGCCTATCGCAACCAGCCGTGGATCGCCCAGTGGAACCTGGCACGCTTCGCCGAGACACTATTGCCACTGATCGACGATGACCAGGAGCGTGCCGTGGAAGGTGCCACCGCGGTGATCAAGGCTTTCGAGGAGCAGTACGAGGCCGAATGGCTGGTGGTGATGCGTGAGAAGCTGGGGCTGGTGAAGCAGGAGGAGGGCGATCGTGCGCTGGTCGAGGCCTTCCTCGAGGCCCTGCAATCCGGTCGTGCCGACTTCACCCTGGCCTTCCGCCGCTTGAGCGAGGCAATCGAGGAGGATGCTCCAACGCTGCTCGAACTGTTCGAGACCCGGGACGTTATCGAGGCCTGGCTGCCGCGCTGGCGCGAGCGGCTGGCCCGGGAGGACGTAGGCCCGGAGGCGATCGCCGAGCGGTTGCGCACGGTCAACCCGCTCTACATTCCCCGCAACCACAAGGTGGAGGAGGCCCTGACCGCGGCTGCCGAGGACAACGACTTCACGCCCTTCGAAGCGCTGCGTGAAGTGCTGGCCGATCCCTTCACCGAGCAGCACGGACGCGAGACGTACGCCTCGCCGGCGCCGCCCACCGCAGCCGTGTTCCGCACCTTCTGTGGGACCTGAAGGAAGCAAGACGGAGTGGCCGGGGCATCATGTCTCGGCAATGACCCCGGCCATTCTCACCAGTCACCATTGAGCTGCGATTCACTCGGGCTGGGAGACCATGATGGGCTTGTCTTCGGGGCCCACCTGGAAGACGATGAAGCTCGCGCCGTCGGAGCTCAGGGTGCGCGCCACCATGGGTCTGTCGGGCGGCTCCTGGAAGGCCTCGCCGGCGGAAACGCTCCTGGCTTCCTGGCCCTCGACATCGATCTCGATACTCCCCTCGGTCACGTAGACGAAGACGTGCCCGGGGTGGATATGGCGATCGGTTACCCAATCTTTGTCCACGTCGAAGCGGACGATGTTCGCCTCCATGCCCTCCATGCCCTCCATGCCCTCCATGCCCTCCATGCCCTCCATGCCCTCCATGCCCTCCATGCCCTCCATGCCCTCCATGCCCTCCATGCCCTCCATGCCCTCCATGCCCTCCATGCCCTCTAGCGTCGTCTTCAGGATTGACGTCGTGTCCGCCTTGGCCGGGGCGAGGATGCTGGCGACAGCGAGTGCTGTGGCGCCACCCAGGGTCATCAGTGTCTGGTTCATGGTGTCATACCTCCATTCAGACGGGATCACCTCTTTGTATTGTCTTGTCTTGCCGCGATGCAGGGCCTCGGCCCTTCAGCGGTGCAACAAACCTAGGCAGAAGGCGCGTGCACCGTCTTGAAGAAATCTGACCTTGCCGCATGAGGGCGCTCGGGCAGAAAGTATCGAAGGCACTGATGACGGTAGGTTGCCGGCGTACATCCCGCCAGGGCCTGGAACTCCCGGGTCAGGTGGCTCTGGTCGCAGTAGTGGCACTCCAGCGCCACGGCCGCGAGTGCCTCTTCCGGCGACTGGTCGAGGCAAGCAAGGGCTTGAGCGAGCCTCAGGTAGCGAGCGGATACCTTGGGTGTCATGCCCGTGTAGTGCTGGAAGGAGCGCACGAAGTGGCGGTGGCTCCAGCCCAGGGCGCTGACGAGCTCGGATATCGGCATGGCGCCCCCTGCCTGTTCCAGGCAGTGCCAGGCCCAGCGGATTTCTGCACGCACCTGTCGGGGTTGCCGGTCCAGGTACCGGGTCAACGTTGTCTCCAGCAAGGCGAACCGTTGTTCCCAGGAGGCAGCCACAATGAGCTGCTCGGTAAGCCGATTCACCGTGTTGCCGAGAAAAGCGTCGAGTGGTATTACCCGGCCATCGAGTCCTTGGGTGCCCTCCCCGAACAGCTCGTAGGCCGTGCAAGGGGAGAGGAAAATCTCGAAGCAGGAGCACCCTCCGTCGTGCCGGGTGATCAGCGGTGGATGGTCTGGACCGACCAGGAAGGAGCCATAGGTGCCTTCCTTATCCGTTGTGGTCAAGGGAGTGATGCGGATGGGGCTGCCGAAGCCGATGACCAGGGCGACATGACCGCGGGGAGGCTCCAGAAGCTGGACGGAACTTGCCGGGTGCACGGCGAATGCCTGAAGCCGGCCGAGACGCCCGTTCAGGCGGGCGCCGGGATAATACCGGCGGCACTGGCAGCCGGACTCTCTCGGCGCCGGGGATAACGGTTCTCCTGCGGCATGGGCCATTCTCGACGCTCCTCGCACACGCAGGATCGTGGGCTGGAGGTGTCTTGGTGTCGTGGTTGCTTACCACCAGTTGTCGTCGACCCATCAGAGGTTGTCAAAGACGGGAAGGGGGGCGCACCGGCATGGATTCGGGCCTGGAACAGCTCGACCCAGGGTACTGGCAGGGGGCAGACAAGAAGACGCCCGGGCTTTCACCCGAGCGTCTCTATCACTGGCCAGGCTTGCCGCCCGGCCTCGTGGCACGCTTAACGCCTCATGATTTCTGGAGCTTATCCAGGTCGAAGCGGTCGGCGTTCATCACCTTGGTCCAGGCCTTGACGAAGTCCTTGACGAACTTCTCCTGGTTGTCGTCCTGGGCGTAGACCTCGGCATAGGAGCGCAGGATGGAGTTGGAGCCGAACACCAGATCGATGCGGCTGGCCGTCCATTTCACCTGGTCGCTCTTGCGGTCGCGAATCTCGTAGAGATTGTTGCCCGCCGGCTTCCAGGTGTTGTTCATGTCGGTCAGGTTGACGAAGAAGTCGTTGGTCAGCTGACCCTCGCGATCGGTGAACACGCCATGCTTGCTGCCACCGTGGTTGGTGCCGAGCATGCGCATGCCGCCGATCAGCACGGTCATCTCCGGGCCGGTCAGCCCCATCAGCTGGGCGCGGTCGAGCAGCATCTCCTCCGGCTTGACCACATAGTCCTTCTTCAGCCAGTTCCGGAAGCCATCGGCCAGCGGCTCCAGATACTCGAACGACTCGGCGTCGGTCATCTCGTCGGAGGCGTCGCCACGGCCCGGGGAGAAGGGTACCAGGATCTCGTGGCCGGCGGCCTTCGCCGCCTGCTCGATGCCCACGCTGCCGCCCAGCACGATCACGTCGGCCACGCTGGCACCGCTGTCGGCGGCGATCTTCTCATAGGCCTTCAACACCCTGGACAGGCGATCCGGCTCGTTGCCTTCCCAGTCCTTCTGCGGGGCCAGGCGGATGCGCGCCCCATTGGCACCGCCGCGCATGTCGGAACCGCGGAAGGTGCGGGCGCTGTCCCAGGCGGTGCTTACCATCTCGCTGATGGACACACCGCTCTCGGCGATCATCTCCTTGACGGCTTCGACGGAGTAGTTGGTGTTGCCGGCCGGCACCGGGTCCTGCCAGATCAGATCCTCGGCCGGCACTTCCGGACCGATGTAGCGGGGCTTCGGGCCCATGTCGCGATGGGTCAGCTTGAACCAGGCGCGGGCGAAACAGTCCTTGAAGTATTCCGGATCCTTCATGAACTTCTCGCAGATGGCCCGGTACGTCGGGTCCACCTTCATTGCCATGTCCGCGTCGGTCATCATCGGATTGCGGCGAACGGAGGGGTCGCTGGTATCGACCGGCTTGTCCTCTTCCTTGATGTCGACGGGCTCCCACTGGTTGGCACCGGCGGGGCTTTTCGTGAGCTCCCACTCGTAGCCGAACAGCATGTCGAAGTAGCCCATGTCGAACTCGAGGGGGTTCTTGGTCCAGGCACCCTCAAGGCCCGAGGTGATGGCGTTGGTGGCCTTGCCCTGCAGGTTCGGGTTGAGCCAGCCGAAGCCCTGCGCTTCGACGTCGGCGGCTTCCGGCTCGGGCCCAAGGGCTTCAGCGTCTCCGTTGCCGTGGGTCTTGCCGACCGTGTGACCGCCGGCGGTCAACGCCGCGGTTTCTTCATCGTTCATGGCCATGCGAGCGAACGTCTCGCGAACCTGCTCGGCGGTCTTCTGCGGATCGGGCTGGCCGTTGACGCCCTCGGGGTTAACGTAGATCAGACCCATCTGGACCGCGGCCAGCGGGTTCTCCATGGTGTCGGGCTTCTCGACATTGCCGTAGCGCTCGTCGGACGGTGCCAGCCACTCCTTCTCGGCCCCCCAGTAGATGTCCTTCTCGGGATGCCAGATGTCTTCGCGGCCGAAAGAGAAACCGAACGTCTTGAAGCCCATGGATTCATAGGCCACGTTGCCGGCGAGGATGATCAGGTCGGCCCAGCTGACCTTGTTGCCGTACTTCTTCTTGATAGGCCACAGCAGGCGCCGCGCCTTGTCGAGGTTGCCGTTATCCGGCCAGGAATTGATCGGAGCGAAGCGCTGGTTGCCCGTGCCGCCGCCGCCGCGTCCGTCGGCGATGCGGTAGGTGCCCGCCGCGTGCCAGGCCATGCGGATCATCAGGCCGCCGTAGTGGCCCCAGTCGGCCGGCCACCACTCCTGGCTCTCGGTCATCAGGGCGTGCATGTCTTTCTTGAGCGCGTCGAAATCGAGCTTCTTGACCTCCTCGCGATAGTCGAAGTCCTCGCCCATCGGGTCGGTCTTGTGATCGTGCTGATGAAGGATGTCCAGATTCAGGGACTCCGGCCACCAATCGGTGTTGGAATGACCGCTTGCGGTCTGGCCTCCATGCATCACCGGGCACTTGCCGGCACTCTGCTGATCACCCATTTCACTCTCCAATCTGGCTACGTTGTTTGAGCTGCTACCTGTATATAGACGATGGCAGTCCTGCGGGACAATGAGTCCTGTCAACCATGCGTCACGGCCGACTCTCACTGCCCTGTCCTTCCAACTTACGCTCGGATGGTCCATCAGCTCAATGTGACATTACCGACCATCTCGATAGCTATTCTGTATTGGAGGCGGGGCCGGCACTGTCAGGGTGCGTGTCTCGCCCATCAGGAAGGGGCTGTTGGCCTCCAGGGCCTCGCGCAGGAAATCCCAAAGCAGGCGTACCCTAGCCAGACGTCGCTGCTCCTGGCGGGCGGTGATCCAGAACTGGCGATCGATCGCTACTTCTTCCTCCAGCACGTTCACCAGCGTTTCCGAGGCGCTGGCCATGAAGCAGGGCAGCACCGCGAGCCCCGCCCCGTGGAGGCAGGCGGCATGCTGGGTGGTGACGCTGGTGCTGCGCATGGCGAAGTGTGGCCCGGGATGGCCCACCACGGCGGGGTCGAGCAATGGCTCCAGGTAGCTGAGCTGCTCGCTGAAGATCAGGTCATCCACATAGCCCACCAGTCGGTGGGCGCCCAGCTCGGCGAGTCGCTCCGGCATGCCATGGCGGGCCAGGTACGCGTCGCTGCCGTAGAGCCGCAGCCGATAGTCGCACAGTCGCGAGATCACCAGGCCGGGGCTCACCGGCCGCTCCACGGTGATGGCCAGGTCCGCCTCATGGCGGCTCAGGTTGACCACCCGCGGCAGGGCGAGCAGGTCCAGAGTGACGCCCGGGTGGCGCTCACAGAAGGCCGAGAGCAGCGGGGCGATCACCCAGGTACCGAAGCCCTCGGTGACGCCCAGCCGGATCTGGCCGCTGATCTGGTGGTTCTTGTCGGTAAGGCTCTCACCGGCCTCGAAGGCGTGGCGGGCCATCTCCTCGGCGTGGGCGAGAAGCTGCTGGCCGGCCTCGGTGAGTTGGTAGCCGTGGGTGCTGCGCTCGAACAGCTGGGTATTGAGCGCCTGTTCGAAGCGCCGTGTCCGCCGCGACAGGGTGGAGTGGTCCAGCCCCAGGCGGCGGGCAGCATCGGTGAGGCGCTCGCTGCGCGCCACCTCGAGGAAGATCTGGATGTCCTGCCAGTCAAGCATGGAGGTCCTCGCTGCTCGTGGTTTGTGCCCGAGCCCTGGCCATCGGAATGTTGTGCATTAACGCACAAACAATGTGCCCGAGTACCCGTTGTCACGCTATCCGACGTGCGGATAGACTCATTATCATGATCTTCCGTGTATTTATACACACAAAGTCTAATGCCTGGGCGATCCGCGGCTGCGATCCAGCCACCAGTCGATACCCGGCAGTGACCGCATAGATAAAGAGGAGTACGCCCCATGTCCGTTCGCGAAATTCCCATGTATATCGACGGCCAGCCCGTCCAGTCCCAGAGCCAGGAGTGGCGCGATGTGGTCAACCCGGCCACCCAGGAAGTGGTGGCCCGGGTGCCGTTCTGTACCGCCGAGGAGGTAGAGACGGCCGTCGCCAGCGCCAAGGAGGCCTTCAGGACCTGGCGCAAGGTACCGCTGGGCAAGCGCATGCGCATCATGCTCAAGCTGCAGGCGCTGATCCGCGACAATACCGCCGAGCTTGCCGCGCTGATTACCGAAGAGCACGGCAAGACCCTGCCCGACGCCGAGGGCGAGGTGGGCCGCGGCCTGGAAGTGGTGGAGCATGCCTGCTCGATCACCTCCCTGCAGCTGGGCGAGCTGGCCGAGAACGCCGCCAGCGAGGTGGACGTCTACACCATGCACCAGCCGCTGGGCGTGGGCGCCGGCATTACCGCCTTCAACTTCCCGATCATGTTGCCGTGCTTCATGTTCCCGCTGGCCATCGCCACCGGCAACACCTTCGTGCTCAAGCCCTCCGAGCAGGATCCGACCTCCACCATGCGCCTGGTCGAACTGGCCCATGAGGCAGGCATTCCGGCCGGCGTGCTCAACGTCGTCCATGGCGGCCCGGACGTGGCCAACCAGATCGCCGACCACAGCGACATCAAGGCGCTCTCCTTCATCGGTTCCACCCACGTCGGCTCGCTGCTCTATAACCGTTCCGCCGCCGCCGGCAAGCGCATGCAGTCGATGATGGGGGCCAAGAACCACTGCGTGGTGATGCCGGATGCCAACCGCAGCCAGGCGATCAACAACCTGCTGGGCTCCGCCTTCGGCGCGGCCGGCCAGCGCTGCATGGCCAACTCCGTGGTGGTCCTGGTGGGCGAGGCCCGCGAGTGGCTGGACGATATCGTCGAGGGCGCGCGCAACATGAAGGTCGGCCCCGGCACCCAGCGTGACGCCGACCTGGGCCCGCTCGTTTCGCCGCAGGCCAAGGAGCGCGTGGAGGGCCTGATCGACGCCGGCGAGAAGGAAGGCGCCAAGCTGATGGTCGACGGCCGCGGCTGCCAGGTGGAAGGCTACCCTGAGGGCAACTTCGTCGGCCCCACCCTGTTCAGTGAGGTGACCGCGAAGATGACCATCTACCGCGAGGAGATCTTCGGCCCGGTGCTGTGCGTGGTGAATGTGGAAACCCTGGACGACGCCATCGAGTTCATCAACGCCAACCCCAACGGCAACGGTACCTCCATCTTCACCAACTCCGGCTGGGTGGCGCGCCGCTTCGAGACCGACATCGACGTCGGCCAGATCGGCATCAACGTGCCGATCCCGGTGCCGGTCGCCTACTTCAGCTTCACCGGTTCGCGCGGCTCCAAGCTGGGTGATCTGGGCCCCAACGGCAAGCAGGCCATCGCCTTCTGGACCCAGACCAAGACAGTGACCGCCCGCTGGTTCGAGCCTGATAACGTCTCCAGCGGCATCAACAGCACCATCTCGCTGGGCTGATCCTTTCAGCTCTGCGAACCTGCGGCCCCGTCTCGAGAGAGGCGGGGCCGTGCTGTGTCAGAGCCGGTTACTGGATGATTGCTGCCATCAGGGCCCTCAGGGCGCTGATCACTCGGCGTCGGTCGTCCTGCTCAAGTCGTCCAGCCTGGCGGATGATCAGGCGTTCATCCAGAGTGAAGAGCTTCATGCGCACGATGGAAGTCGCGGGTAAGCCTGCGGCATCGAGACCCTGGATTTCGGTATCCAGCGGCCAGGATGAGTTGTTGGCACTGGTGATCATGGCCATCAGGAGCTGTCCTGTAGAGCGGTGAAAGTCCTCGTCAGAAGAGATGACCAGCGCTGGCCGACGCTTTGTCGTGTTCCTGTCGGTGAAAGGAAATGGCACAACCACTACATCGAAGGTCTCAAAGGTCACGATAGGCTTCCTCGTCGGCCTCGGAATTCCACTCGTTCAGGGTTTCTTCCACCGCATGGGTAAATGCCAAGTCGAGCGGTGATGCTTTGCGAAGTCGAATTTCACCGTCTTCGATCTCGAAGCAGATGGTATCGCCGGCGTGGAGGTCCAGTGCCTTGCGGACGTTGCCGGGAATAGTCGCCTGGTATTTGGTGGTCAGCCGACTGCTGGCGGTGGACATGACGACTCTCCTTCCGAACTTTTGAAGTAATACGGTAATGCTAGCCTTGCTACCAGCATGTCGCAATGAAGGGTGGCACCCCTCTCGGCGGTTCGGTTGATCTTGAGCCAATGGCTATATGCTTACGTTAACGTCAACTGCTATCTTGGTGGCTCAACCAGCAACAACAAACCCTGGAGCCACCATGACCCTGCCGATCAGCCGCTTTCCCGTTCCCGAATCGATCCACGATCTGCCCGACGACGTGCGCGATGCCATGCTGGCGGTGCAGGAGAAGGCTGGCTTCGTCCCTAACGTCTTCTTGATGCTGGCCCACCGGCCGGCGGAATTCCGCGCCTTCTTCGCCTACCACGACGCCCTGATGGAGCGGGAGTCCGACACGCTCACCAAGGCCGAGAAGGAAATGATCGTGGTGGCCACCAGCGCTCGCAACCGCTGCCTCTACTGCGTAGTGGCCCACGGTGCACTGGTGCGCATCTACAGCAAGAACCCGCTGCTTGCCGACCAGGTGGCCATCAACCACCGCACCGCGCCGATCAGCGAGCGGCATCGCACCATGCTGGATTTCGCCATGTACTGCGGCCTGGAGGTGGGAGAGCTCACCGATGAGTGGGAGGCGCGCCTGAAAACGGCCGGATTCACCCATGACGATATCTGGGACATCGGCGCCATCACCGCCTTCTTCGGCCTCTCCAATCGCCTGGTCACCCTCACCGGTACCCCGCCGAACGAGGAGTTCTATCTGATGGGGAGGGTGCCCAGGGAGAAGTGATAATTGGCTGCTACTTGTAGGGTGGAGGTTTTGGTTTATTCGCGCTTATCCATCTCTTGGCTAGCAGATTCCCGGTGCTGTGTTGGCTTAGGCCGTTGCACCTTGCCCGGATTCAAAGACCCTGGATCAAATTCATCGATCCGCACGGCTGGTCCTCGCTGAATTTCCACCGGGTTCGTGGTGCCTACCGGGTTCGTGGTGCCTCCCAGGCCCCCGGGGTTCATGCTCGGGCTCTTGCTTACTTCAGCCGGTAAACCTGATAAAGGACAGTTCATCCTATATTCATGAGCCGTTATCGTCTGAGGTTGAGGGGAATTTGAAGTGAAATTACTGGGATCGTAAGGTTGAGAATATTTACGATATAGATCGTCAATGGCAGAACCATTCCAAACAAATTTGACATATTTTGGGTTTGATTCACAAACGATGATCTCGTCTGCAGGTGGGATCGCCATAGCAGAGCTCGCAGAGAGGCCCAGCGCAAGCAGCATGCTTATTTTGGTGATTTTTTTCATGATGGTATTCTCGCTTTTGTAGGTTGTAACTTTTGGGGTCGACTGTTGTTGGAACCCTTCAGGTCCTGATGGGTATCGCTTTTCCCCCGCAAGCCTGCTGACGTCATAAGTGGTAGTTAAGCGGAAAAGAGGAGTAGTGGATCCATTTTTCCTTGTCTTATGTCAGCATGGAAAATCCGCTTTTCGATGGCTTCATCCCGTAAGTCGTGATGAGTAGAAAAAAGGTTCACTATTTTTCGCTTCCTTTGCATCATATCCCAAGGGGCTAGAAAAAAAGTAACGCCTGCCAGTTGATCATGTGCCATGAGCGCAGCAGATAAGTCCATGAGAGTCGTCTTCTTGGGCTCCTCTATCATCCTGATTATCAAGGTTTTTAAGCCGCAGGTTAGTGATTTCCCGGCAATGCATTGTCAAAGGATAGGCTAATCTGGGCTGCCCCACCATGAGAAACTGCCGACCATTCAACCCGGAAAAGCGGATTCTGGTTTTCGAAAGCCTCTCAAAATTTATTGTCTCTATCGGCACTCCGGTTCAGATGTGGGCCGTCAACGGACATTTCATTCGCTGGCGCCGAAGGAGATTTATTGTCGTACATGGCCGAAGAGCTAAGAAAGTATCAGGGGCTGACCCTCGAGCCTGATCCGGTTCATATCGGTGGGGAGAGGCGGCATACCCTACCCTTCGCTGGAGGGCGTCTCGGGGATTCCGGCACGGGGTGGTCGACACGGCGAGGCGGCGTTATGATGCCCCCAATCCCCTCAACATCGGCCATCCCGGCTTCGGGTTGAGGCGAGATCCCACAATCCATTCATTTGTCGCCAGGGGAGTCCCGCTGCCGTATGCGTCGGCTGGGCTGAGAGAGCGCACTGCGCTGACCCTGGAACCTGATCCGGTTCATACCGGCGGAGGAAGTGCGACATGCCCTACCTGACGTCTGCCGTGCTCGGCGCGGCGCTCTTGTGCTTTGCTGTTCTGGGCCTGAGGGCCCGCTGGGCCGATGGCCCCCTCGATGACTACGTGACCGCCCGCAACTCCCAGGGCGCCCAGGCCATCGGCCTGTCATTCCTGGCGTCCAGCATGGGTGCCTGGATCCTCTTCGCGCCGCCGGAGATCGGCGCCTTCGTGGGGCCGGTGGCTCTTGCCGGCTATGCCATCGGTTCGTCACTGCCCTTTCTGGTGCTGGGGCTTTATGGCCCCGCCATCCGTCGCTATCTCCCGCAAGGCCGCAGTATCGGCGAGTTCGCCGAGGCCTGCTACGGCGTCGGGGTACGGCGCTGGGTCTCCTTCGTCTCCGTGGCCTACATGGCCTGCTTCCTGGCGGCCGAGCTCACCGCCATCGGCGCCATCGCCGCGCTGCTCTCCGATGTGCCGCCGTCGCTGGTGATTCTCGGCCTGGCGGTGGTCACCCTGGCGTACACCACGGTGGGTGGCCTGCGGGCAAGCCTGGCGACGGATCGCTGGCAGGCGTGGTTGCTGCTGGCCCTGCTGGTGCTGGTCGGCGGCGTGGCTTGGTGGTGGCTGCCGCCCATGCCGGCCGAGGCGGTGATGCCCTCGGTTCCCGCCGGTAGCGCCCTCTCCGTGGCGCTGACGCTGGTGATCGCGGTCACCGCGGCCAACCTCTTCCATCAGGGCTACTGGCAGCGTATCTGGGCGGCCGAGGACGACCGTGCGCTGGGTCGCGGGGCGCTGCTGGGCGCGACCAGCAGCCTGCTGGTGGTGATGGCCATCGGCGGGCTCGGCATGCTGGCGGCCATGCAGGGTCTGGCACTGGGTGAGCCGCCGATTCCCTTCTTCGCGCTGCTTTCCGCCGCGCCGGCCTGGCTGGGCCTGCCGGCGCTGGTGCTGGCGGTAACCCTGGTGGCTTCCAGCGTGGATACCCTGCAGAACGCCATCGCCTCCATGGCGGTGGCCAGCTCCGGGCGGCGCGGGCTTTCGGTGCGAGCAGCCCGGCTGGTCACGGTGGCGCTGATGGTGCCGGTGGTATGGGTGGCCCTGCAGGGCTTCTCGGTGCTGCGCCTGTTCCTGATCGCCGACCTGCTGTGCGCCGCCATCGTGTTGCCGGTGCTGCTGGGCCTTTGGCAGCGCATGTCGCCGCTGGCAGCGGTGGGTGGCGGCCTGGCGGGCCTGTTCGGCGCGGTGCTGCCGGGGTGGGTTACCCAGGGCAGCCTTTCCGCGGGCGTGCTCGCGGCCAGCTTCCCTGGCAGCATCCCGACCCTGGCGCCCTTCCTGGGCGCACTGCTCGCTTCCACCCTGGCCAGCCTGCTGATCGCCTGGCTTCGGCCGGGGGCGCGACTTCACCTGGCAAGCAAGGGAGACACCTGATGACGACTCGTTCTGACTGGAATACCTGGGCCGCTGGCCGGGAATCGGCCCGTATCACCGATTGGCTGCGCGAGATCAGCGAGCCCGACTGGTCGGCCACGGTGAACCACCCGCTGTTCGATGCGCTGGCCGAGGGGCGGTTGTCGAAAGGCGACTTCGCCGCCTATATGGTGCAGGACTACGGCTTCGTCGATCCCTTCACCGCGCTGATCGGCCACGCCATCGGCCAGGCGCCGAGCATGGATGACCGGGTGGTGCTGGGACAGTTCATGGGCATGCTGACCAGCGACGAGAACAGCACCTTCCAGCGCACCTTCGAGGCCTTCGATGTGCCCCGGGCCCAGCGCGAGGCGCCGGACTACCTGCCCGAGACCCGGGCATTCCGTGAACTGCTGCACGATACCGGCCAGGGCGGCCGCTACGCCGAGATCCTGGCCGTGCTGGTGGTTACCGAGTGGCTCTATCTCGAGTGGGCGCTGCGCGTCACCCGTGTCGACGGGCTCCATCCGCTGATGGCCGAATGGATCGACCTGCACGACAATCACGCCTTCCAGGAATTCGTCACCTGGCTGCGTCGTCGTCTGGACGAGGAAGCGGAGACGCTCGATGACGCTTCCTTCGCCCGCATGGCCGAGCGCTTCCGCGACACCGTGGTGCTGGAACGTCGCTTCCACGACGCCGTGCAACCAGACTGAGCGGGTTTAAAGGAGAAGGAGCGAGGCCCACGCCTGTCATCCGGCATGGGCCTTGCAGGCGAGGCTCGCCAGGGGGCTCCTCGTCGTCTCCGACCAGTTGCAGCAACTCATCGAGTGCCGTGACCAGGGCGTCGTAATCATCCTCGGTCTCGGGAGCGTTGAGGAGGGGGTGGCGGACACGTACCGGCAATGGCTCATCCACAGGCGGTTGGCCAGCGCACCAGCCCCCAGCCATAGCTGTCATCCTTTCCTTTCGGGCCGAGATCCAGTGCCGACTCGCGTGCATTCTGCCCCCAGTCCTGACCCAGGCGTTTCTCCGCCAGAAGGACAGCAAGCACGAAAGGGGCCGCGAACGAGGTGCCGGTATGATAGGCAGTGCCGGTCTCGCTGGCTGCCCAGACTTGGACGCCGGGAGCAGCGAAATCGATATAGGGCCCGCGGTTGGCCTGTCGATAGAGTTGCCGGCTGGCATCAACGGCCGTTGCGGCAAAGACGCCGGGCTGCGCGGCTGGATAGGTGGGGGAGGCCCCTGGCCCCTGGTTGCCTGCCGAGGCCACCAGGAGCACATCTCGGGCCAGCAACCTGTCCAGTGCCAGATCGAGCAGGCGATTATACGGGCCGCCAAGTCCCAGGTTGATGGCCTCGACCCCTTGGCCGAGCAGCCAGTCGAGGCCGGCAAGCAGGATGTCGGTGGTGGTGTCGGGGCGAGCGTCACCCTGCCGAAACACCGCTGCCACCGAGACTCTCGCTCGCGGCATCATGGGCAGGAATCCCATCTCGTGATTACCTACCCAGAGGCTGGCAATGGCAGTGCCATGGCTTCTGGAGGCAGGTGGCGAGGGTGCCAGCTGCAGGAGTTCGATATCGCGGTCGATCAGAGCCGGATGCTGAAGGTTGACGGCGGTGTCGAGCAGTCCGACGTGGGCGTCGGAAAGGCAACCGGTTTCGGCGTGGCTGAACTGGATCATCCCTTGTGCCATCTGCTGTCGCGAGGCCAGTAGTCCATAGCGATGATTCAACTCCAGCTGCAGTCGGGGCAGGCGCTGCGTGGCGATCTGAAGCTGACGCCTGGCGTCGCTGTCCGCGGGCAAGCGGAAGACGCTGAGCACCATGTCGAGGTGCTCCAGCGCCTGGCGATGCTTGATGCGAAACCGAAGCGCGCCAAGGTCGCGTGCGGCCTGGATTGCCTCTGACATGCTGGAAGATACCAGGAGCAGCTCTTCGGGCTCGTATTCCTGGTCAACTGCTGCTCTGGAGGGCGTCGGGTCCGCCGGCGTTCTATAGCCGGGCAAGGGCAGGCTCGACGGTCCCTGACCCATCAGGCTACCTCGATCGGGTGGGGCGCGGTGGCGGATTTCTTGTTCCTGCTCCATCCGTTCGCCGGCACGCGGCATGGCGGTCTCGCCGGCATTTTCCCGTGCCGAACGAGAGTCATCCTGGTCGGTCGTCTTGACCTCCTCGAGATCTCGTTCATGGGTCACTGCGTCGGCAGCCTCATGGCTCACGGCAGTGGGCCGGCTCGGGGATGGGAGTTCTTCCCGTTCCAGTGATCGCGGAACTTGCTCCGAAGCGATGGACGCGGCGCTGATGGCCAGCAGTCCACACAGCGCCAGGCGGGTCAGCCGGCTGGCTCGGGCAGCATGCCGGGCTGCCTTGTTGAGTGATGATCTGGAGGTCCTCATGGCAGGTTGACCTCTTCGACGAGCGCACTCTCGAGCAACTGGTCCCCGATGCCGACGGCGTCACTGTCCTCCGGCAACCGCAGCGTGTAGATGCCGAGTGCGCCCGGTCCTTCGACGATGTGGGCCGCATGGGGCTGCAGTAGTGCTTGCAACTGGGCGATGGTGGTATCCGGCGCGAAGACGACCTGAAGCCGAGGCGCGTCGGGTTCAGGGCTCCCCGACAGCAGTTCCCATTGTGTGTCGTCGGAGCCCGTGAACACCACCAGGCTCGTCTGTATCGCGACCACCAGGCAGGCCGCCAGCGCCAACCCTTTCCAGAAACGCTGTCCTCTGTAGCGGGGAGAAGGAGCCTCCGGAAGGCTCTGCTCCTGCTGGATGTCGCGCTTCAGCCGGGCCAGCCCCAGTTCCATCGGCGGTGCCTCCTGATCCTGTTGCCACCCCTGTTTCAGCATGTGCAGGAGCTCCACTTCGCGGGCGAGTTCGGGGTCGTCGGCAATAGCGTCCTGCATCCGCTGGCGCTGGGTGCCTTCCAGCTTGTCGTTCACATACAGCGCCAGTCGTTCATCGTCGTTGTTCACTTGGTCCTCCGGCCGACCCGCGTCAGCTCCCGTTTTATCGACTTCTTGGCATGAAAGACGCGCGATTTGACTGTGCCCTCCGGTATATCCAGGATCTCGCCGATATCGCGATAGTCGAGCTCCTCGAAGAACACCAGGTGCAGTATTTCCCGGTGTTCGGGAGTCAGCCGAGACAGGCAATCGTTCAACTTCTTCCTGTCACAGGCGGCCTCGATGGCTGCCTCAATGTCGGCGTTGGGCGTCTCGTCGGGAAGGCTCTCGTCGAGCTCCTCGAACGGCCGTCGGCCTTGTTGGCGCCAGTAGTCCAGCACCCGATGATGGGCGATCCCCAGCAGCCAGGTGGTCGCCCTGGACTGCCCGCGGAATCCGCCTGCCGCCCGCCAGACTTCGAGCATGGTGTCATTGAGTAGGTCGTTGGCCACGAACGGATCGTTCAATCTGGACAGCAGGAAGCGATACACACGCTGCTGGTGGCGACGATAGAAGTGTTCCAGGGCCGCCATGTCCCGGTGGGCCATGGCGGCAAGCAGCGCGCTATCGTCGCGACTGTCCAGGCTGAATTCGGCCACCATCATGGGCGAATCGGTTCGAGCGGGCTGGCAGCCAGCACCTGGCCGTCGAGGCCGATGGCCACGATTCGCCAGTAGTACTGCTCTCCCGGCCGCAGTCGGTTCAGTATGGTGGCGCTGGGTGACGCCTCCCGGCGCTGGCCACTCAGGAGCTGCCCGGTAGTCGGTGAGCGCTCCAGCTCGATCGGTTGTATGCCGTCGGGGTCGGAGGCCTCAACGCCAGGAGAGTCCCCTGGCCAGCCAGCATAGAACTCCAACTGGTAGGCATGGCTATCCGGCACCGGCTCCCAGCGGAAGCGGCTGTTGCGGGTCAGCGGGCTGACGGATTCGGTGGGCCAGAGCCGGATGGCGGGTACCTCGTTGCCACGTTGCAGTGCTGCATCGCTGACGCGATAGCTCAGAGTCGGCAGGTCATCGATGACGTCGGGAGGTAGAAAACGCAGGCGAAGTCGGTACAGCCCGGAACTCGTGTTGGGGAGCTGGGGCGAGGTCAGGATGACTTCGCTCCCGCCGATATAGCGTCGCACGACCTCCAGCGGGACATAGATGGGCTGACCGTGAGTACTGGCCGGGGTGGCAACTTCCCATACGGCATTGAGCAGGCCGGCGCCCCGGTAGCGGATACGCGCCGTCGCCTGCAGTGGAGCGTCGGGCCGGATGACCTCGCTCAGCGTGCCAGCCTGAAAGGATAGGGTCACGCTCTGGATGTCGATGCTGTTTGCTGCTCCAAACTCGCCTTGCCGTGGCTGTTCGCCGCGACCCGGAACGGCTTGTTCCAGGCGGATCACCTGTACGCCCGAGCCGGGTTCGGAGCCCTCCAGCTGGAAGTCACGCACATAGTAGAGCTCGCGGGCACCAGCCGCTGCCGCAGCCCGGCTCACGGCGGCGGGAACTCGCAGGCTTTCGTTGAGACGAAAATCGACGCCGCGGTCTTCCGAGACAGGTTGCAGCGTCTGCATCAATGTCGTCGAGGCAACCCCGAGCGTGCGTCCGCCGAAGGGATTCCCCAGCATGAATCGGCCCTGAGTCGACAGCAGGGTCATGCCGCGGCGAGGCGAGCCGAGGATCTCGCCTCGCCAGACAAGCGCCACGCGACTATCGACACCAACCGTAGCCTCTCGCTGGCTGCTGCAGGAAAAGCGTCCCTCGCAGACCGATATCATTTGGCTCTGAGCCGTGCCGCTGATGACCATGGCCAGCAGCAGGATCATGACTGTTCCCAGGATTTTCATGGCCGCGTGCTCGGGTAGAGGTTCGGGAGGGTGGTCTGGACCTTCAGCCAGATCTGATCTTCGTTCAGGGGTTCGCTCCCCGACAGCCTGTCACGCAGCTGGTTACCGGAATAGCTCAGCGTGAGCTCCAGGCCAGCTCGGTTGGTATCGGCTTCACGCAGGGTCCAGTTGAGCTGACCACTGGCATAGCGGCTTACCTGGCGCTGGGCAAAGTAGGGGTCGTCCTCGGCATTGTAGTGATCGAGGGTGATATCCAAGCGTGCAGAGAGGCGGTCCGGAATCAACTCGGCCGTTGCCCCGAGGCTATAGAGCTGCTGGTCGGTGCTTTCCCCCCCTGCCCGGTAGCGGGTTCGGGTATCCTGAATGCCGGCCGTGAGGTAGTAGCTATCGGATAGCTCAAGGCCCAGTTGCCATCCGAGATGCTGCAGGTGAGTATCCGGTTGCCAACCGGTATGATCGGTCAGCCGTTCCATGCCTGCATCCACCGACCAGTTCCAGCGCTCTTTCTGGAAGCTGGCACCGAGCTGAACCCCCTCGGTCGTGAGGTCTTCGGGGAAATAGCTGGAGGGTGTCGACAGGTCTTTTCGCCTGGAACGATCCAGCGACAGGGTGTAGCTGGGTTGGCCCAGGTAGGCGAAAATGCTGCCCGGCTCCGGTTCCTCATAGTCGCTGTAGCCGAGCTGGGCATTCCAGCGTCGGGTTTCCGTGGTCGGATAGCTGGCATTGCTGTCGACGTTATCCTCTTCTACCGTGAAGCTGGTATCCCAGAACCACTTGTCACGCTCGCCGGAAACAAACAGTCGGCGCATGTACAGATCATTGGGAAGCGCCCGGTGAGCAAGGCTGCGGTAGAAGGCTCCCACTTTCTGGGCCTCGACGCCGAAACTCCAGTGGATAGGCGTTTCGGCCTCCGATGGCTCGGGATCCAGGGTTATCAGTCCGGACCAGGCGTTGTCCTCGACCGCCTCGAAGCCGAAATCGCGCCCGTCGAAATCGTAGCGACTGGTGGCATGTTCGAATCGCATGCGCAGCGATCTATCAAGAAAGAAACCATCCATGACGGCATTCCAGGCATCCCCGTCATGGACCCGGTTGACCGGGTTCGCCGACCACTTGCTGGCGCTTGTGCTGCTTACGCGCCCACTGAGATAGGTACTGCTGAACTGGATCTCCGTGCTGTCTCCAGGCTCCCAGCGAGTCTGCCAGCGGCCACCCGTGATGCGATTGTCGTCATCGTCCAGTCCGATGCCGTCACGCAGGCCCAGATTTCGGGTGCTGCTCATGCTGAACAGCCTCATGTCACTCTGTAGATCGGCGAGACTGATATCGCCGGCCATGCCACGTTGCTGATAGCCGTCCATGATCAGGCTGGTGTCACCCATTTGCTGGTCACCTGCGGCAACCCTGGCTGTTTCGGTTTCCGCCAGGAGAGTCATGCGCGTCATGTCCAGACGCCGGCCCGTGGTGCCCTGGCTGGCTTGGTTGACATACTCCAGGTCGGCATGACCCTCGATACGCAGATGATCCGCCTCCAGTTCCGAGTACCATTGGCTGAAGCCGCTGGCATTGAACGCTTCCGGCCCCGCCATGTTGTGCTCTGCCAGCCGCTGGTTGGCGGTCAACTCAGAGTTGCCTTCGACCCTGATGGTCTTGAAAGCAGCGGTCTGTCGTACCTGAAACGTCCAGTAGCCAAGCTCTTCTACCGAGCCATCCTCGCCGTAATACATCAGGCGAAGTTCATGTTCTTCAGCGGACATGGCTCTTACCGGTTGATAGAGAAGGCTCAGAGATTCCCAGGTCACCATCTCGGTGACATCGATGCTGTCGAGTTCCAGGCGAATGAATGGTTTCCATTCCGGGGAAACGGCATCAGAGAAATCCAGTTTCAGTACATCTTCCGGACGATAGAAACCTTGAGATTCCGGCTTATCCAGCGTGGTTGAGAACTGTCCGGACTGGGGTGATGCCAGCGCCATGAGTGGTACCAGCATCAGCAATGGTGTCAAGGAGCGAGCCAGGTTCATTCTATGTACCGCCCTGATTATTGATTGTTGTTGGCTGGCTTGCCGTCACCATGAGCTGGTTCGCGGGCATCAAGCCGAGCAATACATTTACTCCGAGGGGCGTCCCGTGCGGGCACTTCGCTTGGAAATACTGGCTGACCTTGGGCAGCGTATCACGGAGGAATTTATTCTCTTTCCTCCTGAACGCTGGCAGACGTCAATGTCACGAGCGAGTTCTCTGGAAGCGCGAACGACGGTAGAGTTGTTGCCTGCAATGTTTCCTTCGTTTCGGCACAAGATCTCGGCGTTGGTCACGGCGCCTTCCAGGTCGGAATGGATGGAAAAAGTGGTTTCATCCTCATCTTCACAGACGATGACGAAATGCTGGGATCCCAGCTGGTGGATATCATAGGCCGTAGCGGTGGAGTTCATCACTGTCATGCCGGCCAGGCAGGCCAGGATGAAAGGAAGTCGCGCTCTTCTTGAAGGGGGCGTCATGAATATCTCCGAGTTTTCCATGGCGAGGTGATGAGCAGTGGCCATGCTTCAGTTGTCGCATGGCCACTGATTTGCTTCGAATTATTCGCGACTCCTTTTCATCTCCTCGATGGATACCTTGCCTCCACCACCACCTGCGCTTTCGGCTTGACGAAGCAGTTTGGGGCTTGCCTTGTCGATGCATTTCACGGCGTTTCGCTCGACCTTCTCACCGCGCCCCCGCTCACATTGCTGCACGCTGCGGGCCAGCTGGCGGTCCGCAGGAAGAACGTCGATACCGCCTCCACCGCCGACGATGCCGCCATGGCCCTCGCAGAGGGCTTCCCCGACGATGCCGATACCCCCGGGTCCGCCGCCATAGGAAAAGATCTGACCATCTGCACAGATAATGGCGTATAGCCGGTCTTCCAGCTTGTAGACGGTATAGGCCGAAGCAGAGGGGATGGTGAGAGCGCCAAATGCCAGGCCGAGAACCATGGCGCTGATACCGGCTCGAGAGAATCTGGGTTTCATGATGACCTCCAGGACATTGTTTTTCGTTTGCTAAAGGCTTGCGGTGTTCGCAGGTAGGTCGTTGGAGCGTGAAGGAAGGTTCACTCGTTTTTTTTGGTCCGCGTCTCACGCCCTGTTTTCAGCCTAGTTTCATTAGCAAGGACTGCAAGACACCTGGAGGATATACTCGCTTGTACAATCCGGAAGAGTGCTCTCCCGGGGGAGTTGTCAGAGCAGGCCGGGAGGGGCACTCTTTGGGTAACAACCATGATCGACCGAAGGAGAGTACCGCATGACCGATACCCACCAGGATTCCCGCCGCCGCCACTCCGCCAAGGTGGTGGACGGAGTCGGCAAGTCCGCGAGCCGCGCCATGCTGCGCGCGGTGGGCTTCAACGACGAGGACTTCGCGAAGCCCCAGGTCGGTATCGCTTCCACCTGGAGCAACCTCACGCCCTGCAACAGCCATATCGATGAGCTGGCCCGCCGTGCCAGTGACGGGGCCGATTCGGCCGGTGGCAAGGGGGTGATCTTCAACACCATCACCATCTCGGACGGCATCGCCAACGGCACCGAGGGCATGAAGTATTCGCTGGTGTCGAGAGAGGTGATCGCCGATTCCATCGAGACGGTGGCCGGCTGCGAAGGCTTCGATGGTCTGGTGGCCATCGGCGGCTGTGACAAGAACATGCCCGGCTGCCTGATGGGACTTGCGCGCCTCGACCGGCCGAGTGTCTTCGTCTATGGCGGTACCATCCTGCCCGGCGAGGGCCACACCGACATCGTCTCGGTGTTCGAGGCCATGGGCGCCTACAGTCGCGGCGACCTGGACCTGATCGAGGTGAAGCAGATCGAGGAGACGGCGATCCCCGGCCCCGGCTCCTGCGGTGGCATGTACACCGCCAATACCATGGCCTCGGCCATCGAGGCGCTGGGCATGAGCCTGCCCGGCAGCTCGGCGCAGAACGCCATCTCGGGCGAGAAGAGTGCCGACTGCGAGGCGGCCGGCGCCGCGGTGCTCAAGCTTCTGGAGCGTGACATCAAGCCCTCCGACATCATGACGCGTCAGGCCTTCGAGAATGCCATCACCGTGGTGATCGCCCTGGGCGGCTCCACCAATGCGGTGCTGCACCTGATCGCCATGGCCAGCACCATCGGGGTGGAGCTCTCCCTCGAGGACTTCACCGAGATCGGCCGGCGCGTGCCGGTGGTCGCCGACCTGCGGCCCAGCGGCCACTACATGATGAGCGAGCTGGTGGCGATCGGCGGCATCCAGCCGCTGATGAAGACCCTGCTCGATGCCGGCCTGCTGCACGGCGACTGCCTGACGGTGACCGGCCAGACGCTTGCCGAGAACCTGGCCGATGTCGCGCCCTATCCCGATGACCAGAAGATCATCGCCCCGCTGGACCGTCCGGTGAAGGCCGAGAGCCACCTGCGCATCCTGCACGGCAATCTGGCGCCGGAGGGGGCGGTGGCCAAGATTACCGGCAAGGAGGGCACGCGCTTCGCAGGCTCGGCGCGGGTGTTTGGCTCCGAGGAGGAGGCCCAGGCACGCATCAACGACGGCACCGTGGTGGCCGGCGACGTGGTGGTGATCCGCTACGAGGGGCCGAAAGGTGGCCCCGGCATGCGTGAAATGCTCACCCCGACCTCGGCGATCATGGGCCGGGGGCTGGGCAGCGAGGTGGCGCTGATCACCGATGGACGCTTCTCCGGCGGCAGCCACGGGTTCGTGGTGGGCCACGTGACGCCCGAGGCCTTCGATGGCGGTCCCCTGGCGCTGGTGGAGGATGGCGACCGCATCACCATCGACGCCGAGGCCGATACCATCGACATCGACCTCTCCGACGAGGAGCTCATGCGTCGTCGCGCGGCCTGGCGCCAGCCGGCGCCGCGTTATACGCGCGGGGTGCTGTCGAAGTACGCGCGCACGGTCAGCTCGGCCTCCACAGGGGCGGTGACCGACCAGCCGGAGTGAACGTGACAAGCAGAGGGGCAGCGCGTGCGGGGCTTTTCCTGTCCGAGGGCTGCCTTGTACGCTTATCACTGACGTTCCAGGTGATCCATTACAACAACACTCAGACAGCGACAGGAGGCAGCATGCCGAAAGCCGGACCCAAGCAAGCCAGAGTCGAGCCGATCCGCGAAGCCGAAGATCCCAACCTGCCGGTCGTCGGTTGGCATGTCATCGACGAGACGGATCCGCAAAACGAGATCGCTGTCTCGCAGCATGACACCGAAGCGGACGCCATCCGCGCCGCGGAGGAGTTTGAGCAGCGCGAGCAGTGAGTATGGCCAGCGGCCAAGTAACCCGGACCGTTCCGAGAGAGCCGTAGAAGTCGATCAGGAAGGATCCGTTCGCGTGGCGGTCAAGGCCGCCGCCAACGCGAATCACGCCCCTGCCGGGAGACCGGCAGGGGTGTCCTGCGTTATGGCGCGAAGGACTAAACCGGCCACTACCGGAGGTTGCCGAGTACCTGGCGGCATCCGTGGGTGCCGTCGACCTCGGTCACCCCCTTCAACCCGTCAGTTGGATGGGTTCCGGCGCCTCACCGGGCTCGAGCACGCGGCCGATGATCGCGGCTCGGGTGTAGCCCAGGGCGTGCAGGGCCGCGAGACACCCCTCGGCGCGTTCGTCGGGTACACCGGCGAGCAGGCCCCCGGCGGTCTGGGGGTCGAAGAGCAGCGGGTAGCGCGGGTGCTCGACCCAGTCGGCATGGTCGCGGATGGCCCGCCGCAGGCGCACGTTGGCGGGCTGCAGGGAGCTCAGGATGCCGGCGGCGACGGTCTCCTCCGCGCCTTCCAGCAGCGGCAGGGCTGCCAGGTTGAGCTCGGCCTCCACGCCCGAGGGGCGGGACATCTCCACCAGGTGGCCCAGCAGGCCGAAGCCGGTGAGGTCGGTGCAGGCGGTGGCGCCGTGCTCGCGCAGGCAGCTCGCCGCCTGGCGGCTGGACTGGCACATGCTCGCCAGAGCGGCATCGATCCAGCGCCCGCGGGCGGCCAGTCTGGCATGGGCGGCGAACAGTGTACCCGTACCCAGGGGCTTGGTGAGGATCAGCGCCTGGCCGGGGCGCAGGCCGCCTTTTGTCAGCATCGACTCGCTCGCGCCGTCACCGCCGCCGGCATCGATCAGCCCGTTGACGGCAAACCCCAGGGCCAGCTCGCTGCCCTCGCCGGTGTGCCCGCCGACCAGGGCGCAGTCAGCCTCGTTGAGTACCTCCACGGCGCCGCGCATCATCTGGTAGACGGTGTCCTCCACCTTGGCTTCGAGCCCCTGGGGCACCGTGGCCACGGCGGTCGCGGTCTGCGCCTCGGCGCCCATGGCGAAGATGTCGCCCAGGGCATGGTTGGCGGCGACCTTGCCGAACACGTAGGGGTCGTCGATGAAGGCGCGGAAGAAGTCGATGGTGTGCACCATGTCCTTGCCCGGCGGAACCCGTACCACCGCGGCGTCGTCCGGGGCATGCAGGCCGACACGCACCTCGTCGCGCGCCACCGGCTCGAGAGACGCCAGGGCCCGGGAGAGCACCGAGGCGCCCACCTTGGCCCCGCAGCCGCCGCAGCGCATGGCGATGGCGGATATCGCCTGGGCATTCTCCTCCTCGTCCAGCACCACTCGGCTGGGGGGCGGTGCCTTCATGGTGGGCTCCTTCATGGGCGGCAGGTCGTTGAAGCGGGCCATGAAGCGCCGGTCGATGCTGTCCTTCCAGCGCCACACCCAGTCGCCGGCCAGGCACAGCGCCCCCCGGGAGGCCACGGCGTGGCGGTCGCCGGTGCTGATCAGGGCCAGCCATCTCGCCTGGGGGCGGTAGGGCGTCAGGGGGCGGCCTGTCACCGCGGCGCGCAGGTTGTCGGCCAGCGGCTTGCCCTGGCGCACGGCGAAGACGCCCGCCTTCTCGCGGGGATGGTTGACCTGGCTGGCGATGTCGCCGGCGGCGAAGATGCGCGGGTCCGACGGTGAGCGCAGGGTGTCGTCGACCTGGATGAAGCCGTCGTCATCGAGGGCCAGCCGGGTGTCGCGCAGCCAGGTGGCACCGCCGGCGTTGGTCACCCAGACGATCTCGTCGGCGGTGTGCCAGGTGCCGTCGACGGCCTGCAGGCGGCCTGCCTCGATGTCGACGACTTCGGTGGCGGTGTGCACCTCGACGCCACGGCAGGCCAGGGTATCGCGGAAATGCGCCCGCACCCGCGCATTGTGGGTCGGCAGTATCTGCTCGCCGCGGGTGAAGAGGGCAAAGGAGAGCTCGGTCGGGTCGCGCCCCCGGGCGGCCAGTTCCCTTGTCAGTCGATACTGCATGGCCAGCAGCAGCTCCACGCCGCCGGCGCCGCCGCCGACCACCGCGACCCGGGTCTGGCCTCCATGCATCTCGACGCGCCGGAGCAGCCGCTGCCAGCGGTCGTTGAACTGGTGGATCGGCTTGACCGGGACGGCATGCTCGTCGGCGCCGCTGACCGTGTTCACACGGGGGGTCGAGCCTATGTTGATCGACATCCAGTCGTAGGGCACTGGGGGGCGCGAGCGGCAGAGCACGGTCTGCGCCTCGTGGTCGATGCCGATGGCCTCGTCGCTGAAGAAGCGTGCGCCGGCATATTCCGCCAGCCGGCGCAGGTCGATATGCACGTCGTCGTAGGTGTAATGCCCAGCGACATAGCCCGGCAACATGCCTGAATAGGGGGTATGAGTATCGCGGCAGATCAGGGTGAGCCTGACGCCCGGCTCCGGCTTCATGGCGAAGCGCTTCAGCACCCCCACGTGGGTGTGCCCGCCGCCGACGAGGACGATATCCCGTAACGCTTGTAACCCCGGGGGCTGCTGCGGTGGCTGCATGGTCAGGCTCGCTTCGGATAAGTGGGGCATGGGGTTGCGACGTCATTCTAAAGGCAAATCGATGACAGGACGTCACCCCGGTGTTCCGGCGTGACGTCCTGTCTCAAGTGGCACTTTCGCTGGCCTGTTCAGCCGAGAGAGGGGCATGGCGCCCCGTGTCAGGCCTCGTGGCGGGTCACCCTGATCGGCAGGCCCTGGCGCACCGCGGCACCACTGATTGGCTCGAGCCAGGTGCCAGCCACGGACCGGGTGGGGTCCTTGAAGCCCAGGTCATTGATGTTGATCCCGGCCCGCAGCCACTCGAGATCAGGCTGGGACTCACCGTCGATCACGTGAGGAATGGCGCCCAGGTCGCGGTGGCCATAGCCGTGTTCGATGCCCAGTGCGCCCGGCATCACCCCCTCGCCGACCAGTGCCAGGGCCACCACGCTGCCGCCGGGGCTCTCGATACGGATGGTGTCGCCGTGCGCGATGCCGAAGCGCTCGGCGTCCTGGCGGTGCATCATCACCGGATTGTAGGGCTTGATCATGCGCAGCCGCTCGAGGCCGATGGCGTAGGAGTTCATCAGGTTCGACTTGTAGGAAAAGGCGAGCAGCGGCCATGCCTCCTCGGTGAACACCTCGCGCATCGGCCGTCCATCGGCCAGCGGCGGCACGCCATGGCAGGGAACGCCCCGATTGGGCTGACCGCTCTGGGTGTTGATGCTGGTGCCCACCTGCTCGTTGTAGACGCACAGGGTGCGCTTCCAGACGCTGGTGAGGTTCTCGCCGTTGAAGTGGTCCTTGACGTCCTCGAAGCGCCCGCCGCGGGCGAAGAGGTAGGCCACTGGCTCGCGTTCCTCGGGCTTGAGGGTGCGTTCCAGTTTCGGCAGCAGCGGGGCCAGGCCGGCGTGGGCGATGTCGCTCTCGTTCGCGGCGGGCAACGGCTCGCCCTGCATGGCCACGTTGGCGGCGGCGCGCAGGAAGAAGTCCTCGGCGCGGTTCAGCGGATGCAGGTTGCCGTCGGCGTCGGGGATCGCGCCCTCGCCGAAACCGGGCAGCCCGAGGCGCTTGGCGGTGGCGATGAAGAAGCTCTCCATGGAGACCGGCTCGCCTTCCGCGGTCTTCTGCTGGCGCGGCTCCACCACCGGCCAGCAGGCGGTGGTCATCTTGCCCAGGGTACCCTTCCAGGCACCGGTGAAGCCCCACACCTCGTACATCACCGAGTCCGGCACGATGTAGTCGGCGTAGCGGTTGGTCTCGTTGAGGAAGCCATCCACCGCCACGAAGAGCCCCAGGCGCCTGGGATCCTTGAGCTTGTCGGCGATCAGCGACTCCAGACCGGCCTGGCCGTAGATGGGGTTGGCCATGCAGCCGATCACCGCCTTGATCGGGTAGGGATAGCCGTCCAGGGCCGAGGGCAGGTGCTCGGTGAGGGTGGGCGGCGCCAGCGAGCGCCACGGTGCCCGGGCCGGGTAGGGGTTCTCGCCGGCGGCCACCTTGCGCTGGTACTCGGAGGACTTCTCGTAGGGGAAGCGCGAGCGCGACAGGAAGATGCCCTTGGGACCACGCTTGCCGGGGAAGTTGGCCAGGTCGTAGCGCGGGCCTTCGCCCACGCCGTTGAACTGCCCCCCGCCCGCGGCGCTGCCGCCCTTGCGGTTGTGGTTGCCGGCCAGCACGTTGAGCATCTGCACCGCGAAGGCGGCATAGAAGCCGTTGCCCGACATCATGCCGCCGTGGCAGTTGACCACGGCGCGGCGGCCGTGGCGGGCGTAACGCCGGGCCAGTTCGATGATGGTGGCCTCGGGGATGCCGCAGTGCTCGGCATAGTCGGCCAGGCTGTGTTCGTGGGCCGCCTCGCGCAGCAATGTCATGCTGCTCCTGACGCGTACGGTTTCGCCCTCGGCCAGTTCCACCTCGCGGTCGACGAACAGCTCGGCGGCCATCACCGCGTCGCTCGCCACCAGCGTGCCATCAGCGACCACCATCGGCAGGTCATTCTCGCTGTCGGCTTCGGCCTGGCCCAGGTCGCTGGCGCGCAGGAAGCGGCCACGGCGAGGATGGCCCTCGCTGTCGATCACCAGGTGGGTGGCATTGGTGTGGGTCGTCTCGTCGGCGGCATCCGCGGCAGGCTGACCGGGAAGCGCCAGGAAGTCCCTGGCGTAGCCCTCGTGGTCGAGCAGCCACTGGATCACGGCCATGGCGAAGGCGCTGTCGGTGCCCGGGCGGATCGGCAGCCAGCGGTTGTGGTCGTCGGCATGCGATGCCGAGGCGTTGAGGCCCGGGTCCACCACCACGTACTCCAGGGTGCCGGCGGCGCGCGCCTGGGCGATCAGTCGCCCCTGGCGCTTGAAGGGGTTGCCGGCCTGGCTGGGCGCGCTACCGATGTACATGATGAAGCGGGCGTTCTGGATGTCCGGCTTGACGTGGGCGAAGCCGCCCATGTCGTTCATCACGGCGCCGGAGCCCATGCGGAAGGCCAGGCCGCAATAGGAGCCGTGGTGGCCGTAGTTGCGGGTGCCGAAGGCGTTGAAGGCGAAGCGCTTGAGTAGCGCGGAGCGACCGTAGTCGGTGGCCTCCATCACCATCAGCTGGTTGGCTTTCGGACCGTACTCGGGATTCTCCGGGTCGATCGGGGTGTCGACGTCATGGATGGCACGCAGCCCGTCCACGTGCCCCTCGTCGAACAGGTCGCCGCCCTCGCAGATCTCCTCGATGACCTGCTCGAAGGACACCTTCCGCCATTCACGGCCCCCACGACCGCCGACCCGCTTGAGGCAGTGGGTGACGCGGAAGGGGCTGTCGATCTGACCCATCATGGCGTTGCCGCGGGCACAGGCGGTGGAGCGATTCTGCTGGCCCTGGTCACCGTAGGCGCTCAGCCCTCGCAGGGCATCGGCGACCGGGGTGCGCATCGGCAGCTGCTCATCGGCGGAGAGCGGGTGGTAGGGATTGCCGGCGACGCGCAGGATCTGGTCGGTGGCGTTGTCGACGCGCACCCGCACCCCGCATTTCGTGGTACAGCCATAGCAGACGGTGAAGGCCACACGCTGGTCCGGGTTGAGGGTCAGCTCGCCGCTCGTGGGGTCGACCCGGTATTCCGGCGCGAGCGAGTTGCCGTGGATCCGGTGCTCGGGTGTCTCGCCGGCGCTGCCGGTGACGCCCTTGGCCATCTTGATCAGCGGGTCGGAGTAGCCGGCGGCGAAGGTGGCGGCGCCACCGGCGGCAACGGCGCCCTTCATGAAGCGACGACGTGAGGTGTCGACAGGGGACTTAGCCATGGCGGGGGGCTCCTTCGGTAGTTGCCGCAGCGCGCTGGGCGTCGGGCTGTGCGGGAATAATGTCGGCGGCACTGCCGCCCTGGCGGGCCTGGCGCCATGGCACGAAGAGGTCGATCAGCAGGATGGCGGCAAGCCACAGCCCGAAGGTGCCGACGATGCCCAGTACGCCGGAGGAGCCGGCGGGGAGGCCGTAGTGGTGGAAGCCTGCGCTATGGCGGGCAACGGTCTGCACGTCCATCAGCACCACCCAGCGGAACATCCAGCCCACGTGCAGGGCCACCAGGCCCAGCACCCAGGTCCAGGCGTATAGCGCCGGCCGGCGCGAGACAGGGCGTGTGAGCAGAAAGAGTACGGCGCCGAACAGGGCCACGCCGGTGAGACCGCCCCACAGGGCCGTGCTGCGCCATTCCGGGCTGTAGCGGACGGATTCCAGCGCCGTGGCTACCGAGCCGACGTTGGCGTTGATGCCATCAAGGAACCAGCTGCCGGCGACGAGACCTGCCACCAGACAGGCACCCAGCATCACCTTGAGCATCTGCCCGGTGACGTTGACGTCACGCAGGCCGCTGACCCGATTCAGGACCATGATCAGTCCGGTCGCGGCGATGAAGCCGGTGGCCACGAACATCGGCGGTAGCCACACGGTATGCCACAGCGGGCGTGCCTTGACGATGGCCACCTCGGCACCGGTATAGAGCATGATGCCGGTAGAGAGGAGCAGTGTTCCCAGGCCCACCAGTACCAGCAGGGCGCGCGGAGTGGGCGCGTCGCCCAGCGACAACCAGCGAGCGACGAAGCCGGTGATGCCTGGCGCCTGGCGATGCGCCTGCAGCGCGGGGCGCCAGGCCAGCCAGGCCAGCACGACCACCCCCAACAGGTAGAGCGGCAGGATCAGGCTGCCGACCGACATCCAGGAGTGGCTGTTGGCATAGGCATAGAAGTGCCAGAAACGCAGTGGCTGATGAAGGTCGGCGAGCAGCGCCACCGGCGCCACCAGGGTGGTGGTCATGCAGGCGAGCAGCGCCAGACGCGCCGTGGGTAACCACGCCTGCTTGCCGAACACCAGCGCCGGTGCCGCCAGCCAGAGGGTGGCGTAGGAGAGAGCGATCATGAAGAAGTACTGCACCGCCCAGGGATACCAGGCGATGTCGTAGCGCGGGGCGAGCAGCTCAATGGCGGAATTCATAGCCCATCTCCTTGCCGTGGGGGTCGAGGACGTCCAGGGCTACCGGCTCGGCGTCGGGACGAGTGGTGAAGCGCTCGTCCATGCCGAGGTAGAAGACCTGGGGCAAGGTATTCTTCTCGGGCTGCAGCACCATCAGCGCGTCGCCGTGTTCCTTGATCATGCGGCTGATCTGGCTCTTCGGGTCGCGCATGTCGCCGATGATGCGGGCGCCGCCCACGCAGCTCTCCACGCAGGCCGGCAGCAGGCCGGCTTCCAGTCGGTGGGCGCAGAAGGTGCACTTGTCGGCGGTCTGGGTGCGCTCGTTGATGAAGCGGGCATCGTAGGGGCAGGCGTTGACGCAGTAGGCGCAGCCCACGCAGCGGTCGCTGTCCACCACCACGATCCCGTCCTGGCGCTGAAAGGTCGCCTCGACCGGACAGACCGGCACGCACGGTGGATTCTCGCAGTGGTTGCAGAGCCTGGGCAGCATGAAGGTGGCGACCTCACCGGTATCCTGATGTGCTACTTCGTACTGGGAGACGGTGGTGCGGAAGCTGCCCAGCGGGGCGGCGTTCTCGATATGGCACGACACGGTGCAGGCCTGGCAGCCGATACACTGGCGCAGGTCGATGAGCATGCCGTAGCGCTTGCTGGGGTCACCTTCGCGACGAGGTGGCTGCTGGTTGATGCCCGCACTGGCGATGCTCGAGAGCGGTACCATCGCGGCACCCGCGCTGAGGCGGGCCAGCTGGCCGAGAAGGGTACGGCGAATGGGGTCCATGGTATCTCCGGTGGCCTGGGTGGGGCGGGGTTTCCGCACGGCGGGGCAGGGGTGATACCGGGAGACTACCTGCGACCAAGGTCTGAGCGCTTGATGTCGATCAAGATATCGTTAGCAAGCTCTTAATCCTGACGTAATGTACGTCAGGCTATTGATGCGACTGGCTTTTTCAAGCACCGGGCAGGCAAGAAAAAACGCCCCGCCAGGAAGGGCGGGGCGTTCGATGTTCGTTATCGTATCGGCCTCCCGGGGGAGGGTGCGCTCAGGGCGGGGGACCGCTCGGATCGATGGTGCGATAGACCAGGCGTAGCTCGTCGACGGAGAGATGCTCGAGCTTCCCCGAAAGAAGGTCGCTGATCTTCTGCATGGGCAACCCTGCCCGGCGGGCAATATCCTTGCTACCGAGGTCTGATACGGCGATCAGGCGCGTGATGATGCGCATCAGGCGTGACCGTTTTTCCAGGTCCCTGACGTCGAGGTCAGGGCAGCTTCGCGGAGGGTCAGTGAGTTCCGCCGCGTACGCGGTATGTCGTGCCGTGCTCATGTTGCTCCAGTGGGCGGTTTCGACAACTGTACTATGGAGGCTTGGAGGCGTTTTTGCCAGTGTCGATTCGGTGATTCTTTGGTGTGAGATGAGGCCCTGTCGCGGAGTCGCCGTCCGGGGTGGGGTGTGCAGAATATCGAACTTTCCGGCCGAGCCTGCCGAGGGCCGGCCTATGGAACCGTCGGCAGGCTCTGGATGCAAATATCCTTATACCAAGGGCTTTCATCATCCTGATTTGCGGGGGATGCCGCGACCGCCATGGGCCGGCTGCGACAAATGTCTAGGCGCGGGGTGTTCAATATTCCTTGAACGTTTGTCTTTCGTTCACTATTTTTATCGACGTTTACTGAAAAAATCTTTCATCATCACAATCGACAATCGACGAGAAGAGGCTGACATGAACAACGAGACGTCCACGGAGACGCACCTGACGCGAGTCCTTGCCCGCAAGGACGTGCTGGCCCTGGCCTTCGGCGCCATGATCGGCTGGGGCTGGATCGTGCTGACCGGCAGCTGGATCCAGTCGGCCGGCAGCCTGGGGGCCATCACCGCCTTCCTGATCGGCGGGCTGATCATCGTGCTGGTGGGCCTGACCTATGCCGAGCTGGCCTCGGCGATGCCCCAGGTCGGGGGCGAGCACGTCTACAGCTACCGGGCCATGGGGCACTTCGCCTCCTTCCTGTGCACCTGGGCCATCACCCTGGGCTACGTGAGCGTGGTGGCCTTCGAGGCCGTGGCGCTGCCTACGGTGGTGGAGCACCTCTTCCCGAACTATGCCGTGGGACAGATGTGGAACATCGCCGGCTGGGACGTGAAGGCCACCTGGGTCGCCGTCGGTGTGGCCGGGTCGGTGCTGATGATGTGGATCAACTACATCGGCGTGCGTACCGCTGCTCTGGTGCAGAAGGTGGTGACCCTGCTGATCCTGGCGGTGGGCATCCTGTTCATCACCGGGGCCCTGTTCCAGGGCAGCACCGAGACCATGCAGCCGCTGTTCAGCGTCGAGGAGGGCGTGATGGGCGGCATCATGATGGTGATCATCATGGTGCCCTTCATGTTCGTCGGCTTTGACGTCATTCCCCAGGCCGCCGAGGAGATCAACCTGCCGTTCCGCGAGATCGGCCGGGTGCTGATGATCTCGGTGATCCTGGCGGTGTTCTGGTACTCCTTCATCATCCTCGGGACCGCGCTGATGCTCGATCCCGAGGCGCTGGGCGCCAGCTCCCTGGCGGTGCCGGATGCCATGCAGGCAGCCTTCCAGGCGCCCTGGGCCGGCAACCTGATGATTATGGCCGGCATCGCGGGCATCATCACCAGCTGGAACGCCTTCTACATCGGCGGCTCACGGGCCATCTACGCGCTGGCGCACTCCGGCATGCTGCCGGCCTTTCTGGCCAGGCTGCACCCGAAGCACCGCACCCCGACCAACGCCATCCTGGTGATGGGGGTTCTCTCTTCCATCGCGCCCTTCTTCGGTCGCCAGGCACTGGTCTGGCTGGTGGTGGCCGGTGGCCTGGGCATCGTCATTGCCTACCTCTTCGTCGCGATCTCCTTCGTGGTGCTGCGCCGGCGCGAGCCGGAGATGGCGCGGCCCTTCCGGGTCCGTCGTGGCAAGACCGTGGGGGCCCTGTCGGTGATCCTGTCGCTGATGCTGATCGGCATGTACCTGCCGGGCAGCCCCTCGGCGCTCTCCACCATCGAGTGGTTCATGTTCGCCGGCTGGATGGCGATCGGCCTGGTCCTCTACGCCTGGTCGCGTAACCGCTATGGCGTCGCCTACAGCGATACCATGATGAAGCGCGAGCTGGCCGGCGCGGACCCCTATCCCGGTCGCTGATCCCTCGGCCCTGCAGGCGGCTGCCCCGGGAGCCCGGGGCGGCCATCGAACACAGAGCGCAAAGGATGGCCAATGGCCGTCCTTTATTTTTGACAAAAATAAAAAATATAGATATTTTTATGTTGTGTCCACGTAACGCCATGGAGCCCCTGAAATGACCGTACTGACCCAGCTTCCCGAGACCGCCATGCCCCTGCCCGCCGATATCCGCGGCTTCACGCTGGCGCCTTCCGCCCAGTCGCCGCGCCTGCTGCAGCTGACCGTCAGCCGCAAGGTGGTCGAGGCCTTCCTCGAGGCCGTGGCCGAGTGGCCGGTGCAGGCCCTGGAGTACAAGTCCATGCTGCGCTTCCGGGTGGCGAAGATCCTCGATGACCTCTGCGACAACACCCTGCAGCCGGTGCTGGTCAACACCCTGGTGGATCGCGCCACCGGTGGCTTCCAGGTGGTTCCCGAAGGTCTCGACGACGTCGAGCAGGCCGACGAGATGGTCAAGTTCGCCACCGCCGTGGCGCACCTGATGGGTCGCTCCAACTACGACGCCATGAGCGGCCAGTACTACGCGCGCTTCGTGGTCAAGAATGTCGACGACTCCGACAGCTACCTGCGCCAGCCGCACCGCGTGATGGAGCTGCACAACGATGGCACCTTCGTCGAGCAGGACACCGACTACGTGCTGATGATGAAGATCGACGAGCAGCACATGGAGGGCGGCAACTCCTTGCTGCTGCACCTGGACGACTGGGAGGGGCTGGAGCGCTTCTACCACCATCCGCTGGCACGCCGGGCGATGCGCTGGACCGCGCCGCCCAGCAAGAATGTCGCCAGGGATATCTACCATGCGGTCTTCGACGTGGACGCCAGCGGCCTGCCGATCATGTCCTACATCGACCAGTTCGTGCAGCCCAGGGACTTCGAGGAGGGCAACTGGCTGACCGACCTCTCCGAGTCGCTCGAGAACAGCCCGGCGATCCTCTCGGTGCCCAACCCGGTGGGCAGCTTCCTGCTGATCAACAACCACTTCTGGCTGCACGGCCGGGATCGGTTCACGCCCCACCCGGAGCTGCGTCGCGAACTGATGCGCCAGCGGGGCTACTTCACCCATGCCAAGACCCTGCGCAACCCGCGTCAGTCCTGAACAGAGCGGCCTGGGGCGAATTGCCCCGCGCCCCGGGGGTACCCTGACGAGGCCACGCCGTGACGACGGCGTGGCCATCGCATTTCGACAAGCGAGGACGGCATGTACGATTTCATCATCATCGGTGGCGGCATTCTGGGCATGTCCACCGCCATGCAGCTCAAGCAGGCCTATCCGGATCGCCGCATGCTGGTGGTGGAGAAGGAGCGCGAGGCGGCATGCCATCAGACCGGCCACAACAGCGGCGTGATCCACGCCGGCGTCTACTACACGCCAGGCAGTCTCAAGGCGCGTTTCTGCATGGAGGGCAACCGCGCCACCAAGGCCTTCTGCGAGGCCCACGACATCCCCTATGACAGCTGCGGCAAGCTGCTGGTGGCCACCAACGACCTGGAGATGCAGCGCATGAAGGCGCTGTGGGAGCGTACCGAGGCCAATGGCCTGGAGCGCGAGTGGCTGGGCCCAGAGGCGCTCGCCGAGCGTGAGCCCAACATCACCGGGGTCGGCGGCATCTTCGTGCCCTCCAGCGGCATCGTCGACTACGCCGCGGTGACCCGGGCCATGGCCGCCGAGTTCGAGCGGATGGGCGGCGAGATCCGCTTCGGGGCGGAGGTCACCGCCCTGGAGGAGCGGCGCCAGGAAGTGGTGGTGACCACCGGCGCTGGCGAGTTCACCGGGCGCTATCTCGTGACCTGCTCGGGGCTGATGGCCGACCGGGTGGTGCGCATGCTGGGCCAGGATCCCGGCTTCACCATCTGCCCCTTCCGCGGCGAGTACTATCGACTGCCGGAACGGCACAACGCCATCGTCAATCACCTGATCTACCCGATCCCGGATCCCTCCATGCCCTTCCTGGGCGTGCACCTGACGCGGATGATCGACGGCTCGGTCACCGTGGGCCCCAATGCGGTGCTGGCCTTCAAGCGCGAGGGCTATCGCCGGCGCGACGTGTCGCTCGGTGACATGGCGAGGATGTTCAGCGACCCGGGCATCCTCAGGGTGCTGGGCCGCAACCTGCGCCCGGGCCTAACGGAGATGAAGAACTCGCTGCACAGGCGGGGCTACCTCGAACTGGTGCGCAAGTACTGCCCGAGCCTGGGCCTGGAGGACCTGGGGCACTACCCGGCCGGGGTGCGGGCCCAGGCAGTGTCCCGCGACGGCAAGCTGGTGGATGACTTCCTGTTCGTCAACACGCCGCGCACCGTCAACGTGGGCAATGCCCCGTCGCCGGCGGCCACCTCGGCGATCCCCATCGGCACCCATATCGTCGACAAGGTGAAGGCCCTGGTCGAGGCCTGATGTCGGGGGGGTATATGAATTGCCGAACGGCCAGGTGAACGTAGAAATCGGGGGATTGGGCTCTCACGCAGCGACCGTGCTAGCGTGGTCCGGGGCGCCAAGGAATGCGAGCGCCGAAACAACTCACAACAAACCTGGTTTCAGGACCGGAGGATTGCCATGCGATTTCTCAAGTACGCCGCTGCCGCCACGCTGATGGCCACAGCTCCCCTGGCTGCCGCTCAGCAGCTCTCCATTGCCACCGGCGGCACCGGCGGTACCTACTACCCGCTGGGTGGTGGTCTGGCCGAGATGATCGGCAAGCACATCGAGGGCTACGACGCCGTGGCCGAGGTGACCGGTGCCTCGGTGGAAAACATGGGGCTGGTGTGGCGCGGTGATTCCGATATGGCGCTGGCCCTGGCCGATACCGTCCATCAGGCCTACAACGGTACCGGTGACTTCGAGGGCCGTCAGCTGGAGAACATCCGCGCCCTGGCGTCTGTCTACCCCAACGCGGTGCAGATCGTGACTCTGGCCGATTCCGGCGTCGAGACGCTCGCCGACCTGGAGGGCAAGACGATTTCCGTGGGCGCGCCGGGTAGCGGCACCGAGCTCAACGCCCGCGCGGTGCTCGAGGCCAACGGCATCACCTACGACGATATCGATCCGCGCCGCCTCAACTTCAACGAGACGGCCGATGCCATCCGTGATGGTGATATCGCTGCCGGCTTCTGGAGCGTGGGGCCACCCACCAGCTCGATCATGAACCTGGCCACCACTCGCGACATCCGCCTGATCGGCCTGACCGATGAGCAGGTAGCCAATGCCCGCGAAGAGTCGCCGGTGTTCGCCCGCTACAGCCTGCGCGAGGGCCTCTACGAGGGCATGGACGAAGCCGTGCAGACCATCGGTGTTCCCAACGTGCTGGCGGTGAGCAGTGAAATGGACGAGGAGCTGGCTTACCAGGTCACCAAGATGCTCTTCGAGCGGACCGACGAGCTGATCGATATCCATCCGGCGGCCAACGACACCACCGTGGAGTTCAGCATCGAGTCCACGCCGATCGCCTTCCATCCGGGCGCATTGCGCTACTACGAGGAGGTGGGTGCCGAGATCGCCGACCACCAGCGCCCCTGAGGCAATGGATGATTCGCGCCTGACGGCAGGGCGGGCCTGGCTGCCCGCCCTGCTTCTTTGTGTGGGCCTGGTGACCTTGGCCGCCCCTCCGGCGCTCGCGGCCGATGAAGACCGGCTGGAGGTGCTCGACGCCGATGGCGCGCGCCTGGTGAGCCTGCCGATGCCCGAGGGTGAGGGCTGGTGCCTGGAGTGGAACCACTCGGTCGAGGGCTTCCCGGTGCGGGACTGCTACCGCCATCGGGAGGGGCGCATGGTGCTCGTGCGTAGCCACCTGCCCGACTTCGCTGCCGGCCTCGACCATATCCCCGGGCGCGGCCGCCAGGTCTCCGATGGCGAGGGCGGCTACTGGATCGAGGCGATCGACGAGCCGGTGCCGGGTAACGCCTATCGATTGCGTGTGGGCGCCATGCGCGTCGACCACCGCCTGGTGATCGACGATACCCGGATCAGCCTGAGCCGCCTGGCCGAGAACCGGCGAGTGACGATCCGCCTGACCCGGCCCGCCGCATCCCCCGAGTGAACGACAATCCAGCGAGAACACCACGATGAGCGATTCGGGTAACTCCCCCGTCATCCCCGGCAGCCAGGCGAACCATTCCCGCCCGGTGCTGTGGCTGATCACCCTGGTGGCGGTGGGCCTGTCACTGTTCCAGCTCTACTCCGCCGGCATCCAGCCGCTGGGGCTCTTCTACCAGCGCAGCATCCACCTGATGCTGATCATGATGCTGGCCTTCCTGATGTTCCCCTTGCCGGGGTCGAAACGTGATCGTGGGCCGATCACCGGGCTGGTCGATACGATCTTTCTCCTGGGAGCGCTGCTCACGGGGGGCTATCTGGTGCTGTTCCTCGACGAGATCATCAACCGCGCCGGTTTCTGGAGCCAGACCGACATCGTGATCGGCTGCATCGCCACCGTCACCGTGCTCGAGGCGGCACGCCGGGCGGTGGGGCTGGGCATGACCCTCATCGGGATGGTCGCCATCCTCTACGCCCTCGCCGGCCCCCGCGGCGAGCTGCCGTGGCTGGGCCAGTTCCTGCCCGGTATCCTCGAGCACCGCGGCTACAACCTGGACCGCCTCGTGGGCCAGCTCTACCTGGGCCAGGAGGGCATCTTCGGCCTGCCCATGGGCGTGGCGGCCACCTATATCTTCATCTTCGTGCTGTTCGGCGCCTTCCTGGAGATCACCGGCGCGGGCAAGTTCTTCATCGACCTGGCCTATGCGGCCACCGGCCGCCAGCGCGGGGGACCGGCCAAGGCGGCGGTCATCGCCTCCGCCGGCATGGGCTCGATCTCCGGCAGCGCCATCGCCAACGTGGTGACCACCGGGGCCTTCACCATCCCGCTGATGAAGCGCCTGGGTTACAAGCCCCACCAGGCCGGCGGTATCGAGGCGGCGGCATCCACCGGCGGGCAGATCATGCCGCCGCTGATGGGGGCGGGGGCCTTCCTGATCGCCGAATACACCCGGATGCCCTACCTCGAGGTGGTCAAGGTGAGCATCCTGCCGGCGATCATGTACTTCGCCACCGTCTACCTCCTTGTGCACATCATCGCCCTCAAGCAGGGCATGCAGGGCCTGGCACGCTCCGAGCTGCCGCAGATGCGTGACGTGATGGGAGCCGGTTGGCATTTCCTGCTGCCCTTGGCGGTGCTGATCTGGCTCCTGGTGATGAACATGTCGCCGATGCGAGTGGGCTATTACGCCATTCTCACCATTCTGGTCGTGGCGGTGCTGCGCTTTGCGGTGTGGTTCCTGTTCATCGCCCCGCGTGAAGGGCAGAAGGTGACCGCGGAGACGCTTGTCGAGGCGCTGAAGGCCGGGGTGATCAAGCTGGTCGGTGGCCTGGAACTGGGCGCGCGCAATGCCGTGGCCGTCTCCATGGCCTGTGCCGTGGCCGGCATCATCGTCGGTGTGGTGGGCCTGACCGGTCTGGGGCTCAAGTTCTCCTCCATGATGATGGCCTTTTCCGGCGGCAACCTGCTGCTGGCGCTGGTGATGGTGCTGCTGGCGAGTCTGGTGCTCGGCATGGGGTTGCCGGTCACCGCCAGCTACATCGTGCTGATCGTGCTGGTGGGGCCGGCCCTGACCGCCGAATTCGGCGTGCCGCTGCTGATCGCCCACCTGGTGGTGTTCTGGTACTCCCAGGACTCCAACGTCACGCCGCCCATTGCCCTGGCGGGTTTCGCCGGCGCGGCGATCGCCGGTGCCAAGCCCATGGAGACCGGCTTCCAGGCCTGGAAGTTCGCCAAGGGCCTTTACCTGATCCCGCTGTTCATGGTCTACAACCCGGAGATCATCATGGGTGGATCGGTGCCCGTGCTGGTCTGGACGGCGTTCATCGGCTTCCTGGCCCTGGGCGCATTCGCCGCGTCCCTGGAAGGCTTTCTCTTCACCTGGATGTCCTGGCCGGTAAGACTGGTGCTGCTTCCGGCGATCGCCGCCGCCTTCTACCCCGGCCTGATGGTGGAAGTGGCCGGGGTGGCGGTGATGGTGCTGGCGCTGGCCGGCAACTGGCTGGCCAGTCGGCGTGAGGCGGCAGCGGTCGGGTAGCGTTCGAGCCGACTCCGCTGACAGGCCTTGTCGCTTGCCGGGACGGGCAAGATGACTCGGGGCAGCCGCACGGCTAGAATGTGCGGCTTTCCTTTACGCACTCTATTTCCGCACAGAGGCACTCGCCGAGGAGCAGGCCATGCAGTCCGATACACAGGCGCCGAAGGTCGGCGTGATCATGGGGTCGAAGTCCGACTGGCCCGTCATGGAGCATGCCGTGGCCATGCTCGAGCGGCTCGGCGTGCCCTGCGAGACACGCGTAGTGTCCGCCCACCGTACGCCTGACCTGCTCTTCGACTATGCCAAGGGTGCGGCCGAGCGGGGCCTTTCGGTGATCATCGCCGGTGCCGGCGGGGCGGCCCACCTGCCGGGCATGGTGGCTTCCCAGACGGCGCTGCCGGTTCTTGGCGTGCCGGTGGAGTCCAAGGCGCTCAAGGGCCTGGACTCGCTGCTCTCCATCGTGCAGATGCCCGGTGGTATCGCCGTGGGCACGCTGGCCATCGGCAAGGCCGGTGCCACCAATGCGGGGCTGATGGCCGCGCAGATCGTCGGCCTGCAGGATGAAGAGGTGCGCGCCGCCGTGGAGGCCTTCCGCGCCGAGCAGACGCAGACGGTGCTGGACCATCCTGATCCCCGGCCCGACCCGCGTCCCGAAAGCGAGTGAGAGGAGAGATATCATGAATATCGGCGTCCTGGGGGCCGGCCAGCTGGGCCGCATGCTGGCCCTCGCCGGCTACCCGCTGGCCAACCGCTTCACCTTCCTCGATACCACCGGCCACCCCAGTGCCGGCATCGGCGATGTGATGATCGACACCGACCGCAAGCACCTGGAAGCCTTCCTGGAGAAGGTCGACCTGGTGACCTATGAGTTCGAGCACCTGCCGGTCTCGCTGGTCCAGGCCATCGAGGAGGTCAGGCCGGTCTTCCCGTCCAGCGAGGCGATCCGTGTCTGCCAGAACCGCGCCGAGGAGAAGGCGCTGTTCGACCGTCTGGGCATTCCCACCCCGGCCTACCGGCTGGTGGAGCACGCCGACGAACTGGAGGCGGCGGTCCGCGAGCTGGGCTGCCCGGTGGTGGCCAAGTCGGTGACCGAGGGCTACGACGGCAAGGGCCAGGCAGTGCTCAGGGACCCCGGAGAGGCCCATGACGCCTGGCGCGCGATCAACCATCCGCGGCTGGTCGTGGAGGCCTTCGTCGACTTCGTGCGTGAGGTGTCGATCATCGCCGTGCGCGGACGCGACGGCGAGGTGGCCTTCTACCCCATGGCCGAGAACCAGCACGTGGACGGCATCCTGCGCTACTCCATCGCCCCCATGCCGGACCTCGACGAGGAGGTCCAGCAGGTCGCCGACGGCTACATCCGCGCCCTGCTCGACGAACTCGACTACGTAGGGGTGCTGACCCTGGAGCTCTTCCAGACCCGGGACGGGTCCCTGCTGGCCAACGAGATGGCGCCGCGCGTGCACAACTCCGGCCACTGGTCGATCGACGGGGCGGTGACCAGCCAGTTCGAGAACCACCTGCGTGCCATCCAGGGGCTGCCGCTTGGCGACACTTCGGCGCGCATGCCGACCTGCATGGTCAACGTCATCGGTCGGGAGGGCGAGGCGGCCGAGATCCTGGCCCTGCCGGACTCCCACCTTCACCGCTACGACAAGAGCGAGCGGGCCGGCCGCAAGCTGGCCCACGTCAACCTGCTGGCGCCCACCCATGAGTTGCTGCTGGAGCGGGTGCGCGCTTGCGCGGCCCTGCTGCCGGATGCCCCGACGCCACGCTTCAGCTTCGAGTAGAAGGAGTTGTTCTCTGCGCATACGAAGAAGGCCCCGCAGGAGCGGGGCCTTCTTCAATGGTGCAGAGCGGGATGGCGGATCAGTTGGCCGTATGGCGTCCCTTGAGCCCCACGATGGCACAGGCGACCCCGATGAGCACCATCACGGCGATGGCCCAGAGGGGACTATAGAAGGTGGTGTAGACCTCCCAACCCATCAGGCCGAGCACATCGGAGAACATCGTCGGGGCACCCACCAGGTGTCCGCCCAGGGTGCCGGTGGCGGCGAAGAACAGGCCCCCGACCAGCGCCAGGATCACCAGGGCCCAGCGGTGGTTACCCTCGAAGGCGGCATCGCCGGCTTTCCATACCAGCACGGTGATCATCGTGAAGATCCCCAGCGACCAGAGCGCCATCAGGATATGGTTGCGTGTCAGCGGGCTTGCCAGGTTGGCCTGCATCGGCCAGACCGTAAAGCCGGTGATGATGGCGACCAGTGCTGCCAGCAGGCTGAGGACCAGCACCGGCAGCAGGGCGATGCGGCTGAGCTCTGCCATGCGACCGGTCAGGAAGGCGCCGACCAGGATCATCAGGGTGGCGAGTGCCCAGAATCCCAGCGGGAAGTGGACAAGCATATGGTGCAGGCCGGTCATGATGTTTCTCCCTTGCGGTGGGTAGAGGTTTTGCGGAAGGCCGGGAACAGGGCGATCGTTACCCCGAGGATGACGACTAGGCCCGCTATCAGCGTCATCATCCAGCGTGAGGTGATGGCGTCATTGAACTCCATCTCCACGCCATACAGGGCAAGCTGCTGCTCGCTATGGCGCGCCCGCACCGGGGTGCCTTCGGCGATGTCCTCGGCGCCGGCATGGGCGCGGCTGACCAGCAGCGGCCAGTTGACCTGGCCAGGGTAGAAAAGTGTCACTTCCTCCCAGTCATTGGACCAGTCCGGCGTCCTGCCCTGAAAGGCGGTGGCTGCCAGGTCGGCATCATCGCGCCCCAGACCCAGCGAGACGGGCAACGAAACGTTATGCCAGCGTCCTCCGGTGGCATTACGGTGTACCGCGAAGGCTGCCGCGTAGAGGCCCTGGTCGCGCAGGATCTTGTCGTCCAGCGGATGCCCGGTATCCAGAAGACGCGAGAGGGTCACGTCCCAGTAGCCGTCGTTCCAGCGCCCTTCACCCTGCACGGTGATGTCGCCTCGTGAGCCTTCGGTCTGACGGAGGAACCGGCGGGGGATGACATCACCGTTCTGCCAGTCGTGTTCAGGATCGAAGTCGGTCGCGGTGGCCTCTGCCAGGAAATAGGGGCTGTCGAAGTCCACCCGGCCGGCCTGGATATCCTCCCAGCGCAGGGCAGTCTGGCCCGTGGCTTCCGGGTCAAACATCCATTGCGGTTGACCCGCATCGCCATCCCAGTTGGTGGTGTAGGGGCTGCGGCCCGCGTCACCGGAACGTGCTTCGCCGACCCACTGATCATCGGACAGGTTCAGGGGGTTGGAGCGATGGCCGCGCCAGTGCCAGAGATCGAGGAAGTAGCCCGCCTCGCGCTGGGCCTCGAGGGTCTCGGGTGCCTGGCGGCTGGCCCAGTCGCCGAGGTCCATGCGCGTGCCAGGCATCGACTTGCTGACCTCTTCCGGAGCCTCGTCGGTGAAGCCTGCGGCGCCGGCGCCGATGGTCATGTAGCCTCCGTAACGGGCGAAGTTCGGCACACTGCCATCGTCCACCAGCATTGTCACCCGGTCCTCATGGAGGCCATCCGGGTTGGAGCCCGGCATTCCGCTGCCCTTGCGCACCCAGTCGCCATCCTCGTAGACCAGTACGTCGTGGAGAATATTCGGGCTTTCGGCGGGCCATCGGTAGCGGAAGAAGATGTGCGAATCGTTGTAGGCGGCCTGGACTTGCAGCGGCATGGTCAGCTCGTCGGGTATCGCGATGTTGCGCGCCGGTTCATCCTCGATCACTCCACTGCCCTGGGTGATCCAGGCGAGCGCCAGTGCGACGGGCAGCCCGAGGACCAGCCAGGGGAGGGAGCCCTTGTCTTGTTGTGCCATGTGAACTCCTGAAACATAAAATGAA
>JBNJKT010000004.1:0-289656 GCA_051751285.1 Pseudomonadota bacterium
AGAGTATCGGGACGCCGACCGGGTCATCGTCAGGCACCTATTCAGAAACCCCGGCCATTGGTCGGGGTTTCGTCGTTCCGGGGGTCTCCCCATGAAGCGTCCCGGAGGCCCGGCGCGATCATCGTCAGGCACCTATTCCGAAAAAACCCCGTGTTCAACAGAGCACGGGGTTTTTTCTTGTCTGGCTCTCGTTCCGTTACATGATGTTGCAATCCGGATTGGAAAGATCGTCTTCCAGCGGCTAGGGTCTTGCACGACGCAATGGATTTCGACGTCTCAGGAGGAGATCTAGATGAAGAACGAGATGATGCGCAAGTTGGGCCTGGTGCTGTTGATCACCATGCTGGGCGCCGGCCTGGTCGGTTGCGAGGATGAGCAGTGGCCAGCGGAGAAGGCAGGCGAGAATATCGACGAGTCCATGGAAGAGATGGGCGAAGGTATGGAGGAAATGGGCGAGGAGATGGAAGAAGCCGCCGAGGACGCCCAGAACTGATCGCCACCTCCGATGGCAGACATCAGGTGTGGCAGACAAAAAGAAGAGAGGCCGGGCACCTTGCCCGGCCTCATGTGTTTCGGCCTATCCGTTCGTGGCGGCGTCAGGTGCCGGGGTTCTGCTCGATTCCCTGCAGGTACCAAGGGGCGCCGTCGCGCAGATGGCGGGTGAGGTGCCAGGTCTCATTGAACTCGTTCTCCTCACCGTTCTCGGCGATGATGCCGTGGAAGATCACCGTGGCCTCGGCTTCCTGGCCCACTTCCCGTATGTCGCCGAGTTCGGCGAACAGCCGCACGATCTCGGTGCGATTGTTGGCCGGCTGGCGGTCGCGCTCCTCGCGCAGCAGGTTGTAGAGCTCCGGCGTCACGTACTCCTGGATGCCGGCGAAATCGTTGTTGTCCCAGGCGCGCTGAAGGGTCATGAAATGCTCCTTGGCGCCTCCGAGGAAGCGTTCCCGGTCGAACCACTCAGGCTCCGAGGCGAAGGCGGTACCGCTGCTCAATGGTGCCTGCTCGGCCTGGAAGCGCTGGGGCCCTGCGGAGGCATCCGGCTGGCCGGGGCCAGCGGCCACGACTGGACGGCGCCGGGCGAACAGCTTGAAGAGCAGGAAGGCCACGCCGGCGACCAGCAGGATATCCATCAGGCGCAGCTCGTCGAAGGCGCCACCGAAGAAGAGCGCGGCGAGCAGGCCGCCCGCGAGCAGGCCACCAAGCATGCCGCCCATCCGGGAGCCGGGGCGTGCCTGAGTGGCAGCAGTCTGGTTCTGGGTGGCCGCCGGTTGCTGCACCGTGCGGGATTGGCTGCCGAAGCTCTTGCCGCCACCCAGGCGGCGGGCATCGGCGTGGTCCACGGCCAGGCCGATGCCCAGCACGCCGACCACGAGCATGACGAGAAGGTGACGCATCGGGGAGTTCTCCATCGGGGGAAGGGAATGACAAAGGCTCGGAAGCGTCCATTCTAGCGGCTATGCTGGTCAGCCACGACAACTAACGCATAAAGAGAGGGGGCCGACCGATGCGCCTGACGCGAGAGAAAAGCCTGCTGCTGATCGTCGACTTGCAGGCCGGCCTGCTTCCTGTGATTGAACACGGTGACCAGGCAGTAACCGAGGCCGTCTGGATGGGCGGCATGGCCGGGGAGCTCGATGTGCCCGTGTGGGTTACCGAACAGTATCCCGAAGGGCTCGGTGGCAGTGAGCCGCGTCTGCTCGAGGCGTTGCCGGCGCATCGCCTCTGGCACAAGGTTCACTTCGATGCCCATGCCGAACCGGCCTTCGCCGAGGCCATGGCCGCCAGTGATCTCCACCAGGTGGTGCTGTGTGGCACCGAGGCCCATATCTGCGTGCTGCAGACCGGCCTTGGCCTGCTCGAGGCGGGCTACGAGGTCTACTGGCTGGTGGAGGCCTGCGCCAGCCGACGGGCTGATGAGGCGCGGCTGGCCAAGGAGCGCATGGTGCAGGCCGGTGCGGTGCCGGTGAGTGCCGATATGGTTGCCTACGAGTGGCTGCATCGCTGCGACGACGAACGTTTCAAACAGGCCCATCGCCACTTTCTCAAGGGACGCTCGGCGCGCTCCTTGGTGTTTTCCGGCTAGAAGGCGCTCACGCGGCCCCTTCGGCTCGAGTGAAGACCAGGGTATCGCCCTCCGACAGGGCCGCGTTCCAGGCGTAGCCCGCCACGTCGAAGTCCTTGAGGCTCTCGGGGTCATCCAGGCGCTTGCGGATCATCCAGGCAGCCATCAGGCCGCGGGCCTTCTTGGCATAGAAGCTGATGATCTTCAGCTTGCCGTTCTTCTCATCCTTGAAGACCGGCGTGATCACCCGCGCCTCGAGCCGCTTGGTGTCGATTGCCTTGAAGTACTCGTTGGAGGCCAGGTTGACCAGCACCGGGCTGCCGCTCGCCGCTACGGCCCGGTCGAGTTCCCTGGTGAGGCTCTCCTTCCAGAAGGCGTAGAGATCCTTGCCTGCAGGATTCTCCAATTTGGTCCCCATCTCCAGGCGATAAGGCTGGATCAGGTCCAGCGGTCGCAGCAGGCCGTAGAGGCCGGAGAGGATACGCAGATGATCCTGGGCGAAGGCGTTGTCGTCCTCGCTGAAGGTGTCGGCCTCCAGGCCCATGTAGACATCACCCTGGAAGGCCTGGGCGGCGGGCTTGGCGTTTTCGGGCGTGAAGGGGGTGTGCCACTCGGCGAAGCGTGCGGCATTGAGTCCGGCCAGCTTGTCGCTGATACCCATCAGCTCGCTGAGTCGCTGGGGCGAGTAGTCGCGCAGGATCTCGATCAGTTCGCGGCTACGGTCGAGATGGTCCGGCTGGGTATGCAGGCTGGTGGTGGCCGGGGTCTCGAAATCCAGCGTCTTGGCGGGCGAGATCACGCTCAGCATGGGGGCGCTCCTGTACCTGAAGGGATGGGCCTGATGGCAATGCAGGCCAGTATACCAAGCGGCCCGGGGACAAGGGGCTATCACCCCGATAGCCCCCTTGCGCCGGCGTCGGTCAGGGCGCGGGGTTGGGAATGCGCCGATGAACGGCCTCGATGGCATCCACTACCTCGGCGTCGAGGCGTAGTGACTCGCTGGCCAGGTTGCTTTCCAGCTGCTCCATGGTGGTGGCACCGATAATGTTGCTGGTCAGGAAGGGTCTGGAGTTGACGTAGGCTAGGGCCATCTGGGCCGGATCCAGGCCATGGTCGCGGGCGATCCGCACATAGGCGGCGGTTGCCTCCTGGGCCAGCGGATTGGTATAGCGCTGGAAGCGCTCATACAGGGTCAACCGGGCACCGGCCGGTCGAGCGCCGTTCAGGTACTTGCCTGAGAGCATGCCGAAGGCCAGCGGTGAGTAAGCCAACAGCCCCACCCTTTCGCGATGGGCGACCTCGGCCAGCCCTACCTCGAAGGTGCGGTTGAGCAGGCTGTAGGGGTTCTGGATGCTCGCGACACGAGGCAGGCTCAGGGTGTCGGCCAGATGAAGGGCGCGCATCACGCCCCAGGGTGTATCGTTGGAGAGCCCGACGGCGCGAATCTTGCCGGCATCCACCAGTTCCTTGAGCGCCGACAGAGTCTCCTCCAGCGGCGTGGCATCTTCTTCCTCGTCATGCACATAGCCTAGCTGGCCGAAGAAATTGCCCTTCCGGTCCGGCCAGTGCAACTGGTAGAGGTCCACGTAGTCGGTCTGCAGCCGGGTGAGGCTGTCGTCGACCGCCTGGTGGAGGTGCTCACGGGTCAGCCTCGGGCCGCCGCGGATATGCGCGAGCCCGGGACCAGCGGCCTTGGTGGCGATGATCACGTCGTCGCGGCTGCCGCGGCGCCTCAGCCAACTGCCGATATAGGCCTCGGTGCGGCCCTGGGTATCGGCCTCGGGAGGGACGGGATACATTTCGGCAGTGTCGATGAAGTCGACGCCGAAGGCTACGGCACGGTCGAGTTGCTCGTGGGCCTCTGCCTCGCTGTTCTGTTCGCCGAAGGTCATGGTGCCGAGGCAAAGGCGGCTGACCTCGATGCCGGTATCGCCTAGTGGTCGCGTCTGCATTCGTCACTCCTGGCGGGGCTGTTGAGAAGGCTTGAGCCGGCATGGTAGACGGGCCCGAGCAGCGCAGCAAATCCCGGGGTTGAGTCACTGTCGGGGCGCGAGTATGCTTGCCACCCCGTTGCCCCGGCGGAGTCCGCAGGGCCACTGTTTTCCGCAGGAAGTGATACCGGCCACAGGATGTTGCCGATACCAGTTCCGCACAATGGACGCAGGATTGTCGATATGTCCGAGGCATCCTCACTGTTCACCCGGCTCGAGTACCAGCTTGCCCAGCAACTTTTCCATACTCGCTGGTTGCCTCGCTCGCCGCGAACTCAGCGCTTGACCATGCACCTTTTCCAGCGCTGTGCCGACGCCGGTCATCCGGCGGCGCTGTCACAGTATGGCCATATGCTCTTTCACCGCGGCGCCACTCCCCAGGACAAGGCCCGGGGGGCGCGCTACGTGCTGGAGGCAGCCCATGCCGGGGATGCCAAGGCCCAGTATCAGGCCGGCCAGATTCGCGAGCACGGCTGTGCCCAGTATCCGCGCCGCGATGATCACGCCGTGACCTGGTATGCGCGGGCCGGTGAGGCGGGCCATGCCCTCGCGGCGACCCGCCTGTCCCGCGCCTATCGCAGCGGCGATCTCGGACTGCCGGTGGATACCGAGAAGGCCGAGCACTGGCAGGCCCTGGCCGATCGACTGGTGGGATTGGCCGGCTCGCTGGATTCGGGTTTGACGGGCTCTGGTTCTCCGGGCTCCGATCCACTGGACAAGGCAGAAGGCGAGACGCAACACTAGGGACCTGTCGACCCTTACACGGATCGAGCCGCCTCTCCCGAGACGATCGGTTAAGTTCGACGAGACCCTAGCCTTCCATTGCCATCGGCCATCGCGACCAAGGACCCTCCCGCCCGTGACGCTACCCACACTGCTGGATATCGAGGCGTCCGGCTTCGGGCGTGGCAGCTACCCTATCGAAGTCGGCCTGGCCCGCGCCGATGGTAGTACCTGTGCCTTCCTCATCCAGCCGCTGCAGGAGTGGACGCATTGGGATCCCAAGGCCGAACTGTTGCACGGCATCAGCCGTGGGCGGCTGCAGCGCGAAGGCTACCCGGTGCGCCAGGTGGCCTGCTGGCTCAATGATGAACTGAGCGAGGTCGGCATCGCCTACAGTGACAGCTGGGGCTACGACAACACCTGGCTGTCGCTGCTTTTCCACCACGCCGGCATGCTGCCTGCCTTCCGCCTCGAGGCACTGCGCATCCTGCTCAGTGAGGCGCAGCAAGCCCTGTGGAGTCGGACCAAGGAAGCCATCATCCGCGAGCAGGGCATCCATCGGCATCGGGCCGGTGACGATGCCCGCCTGCTGCAGCTGACCTACCAGCGCACCCTTGGCATCTGACAACCGGCCCACCCCTCGCCGCTGTGCGGCGAGAGGGCCCCTGTCAACAGCGATAGCCTGCTATCCACGGGCGTGAGCAAGCCGTTCGGAGCGACGCCGCGGTGGACTAGCTGGGCAGGGCCAGACGGCTCTCCAGCGCATCCAGCAACTCGGCAGGCTCGGTGGCATCGATCAGCTCGGCTCGGGTGCGGCCATTGAGGAAGCCGTGCTTCACGGTGTTGTCGAGAAAGGCCAGCAGCGGGGCATAGAATCCGGCGGTATCGAGCACGCCGATAGGCTTGTCGTGCAGGCCCAGGTAGTGCCAGGTCCAGGCCTCGAAGAACTCCTCCAGGGTGCCGATGCCCCCGGGTAGCACGATGAAGGCATCGGCGTGGGCGGCCATGCTCGCCTTGCGCTCGTGCATGTTGCGAACCCGCACCAGTTCGCTCAGGCCGTGGTGGGCCTGCTCGCGCTCGACCAGGTGGTCGGGCATCACGCCGATGGCCTCGCCGCCGGCGGTCATCACCGCATCGGCCAGGGTGCCCATCAGTCCGACGCGCGCGCCGCCGTAAACCAGGCCGTGGCCGCGTTGGGCCAGCTCGATGCCGAGCCGGCGCGCGGCCTCGAGGAATTGCGGGTCATGGCCCTCCCGGGACCCCAGATAGACGCAGAATCTCGACATGCTCTTCTCCTTGGCAAGGCCTTATGCTCACAGCCACGCAGGGACGCGAAAGGCCGAGTCAGCGCAGGCAGTCGGCTATCCCATAGGTCGCGTCGAGCCATTGCCCGATGACGTTCTCGCCACAGAGGTGGTGGGCATACTGGGTGTGCAGGCAGCGCACCTGGTCGCGGTTGGTGATGCCGCCGATGCCGCGCTCGGTGAGCACGTCTTCATAGCCCAGCCGCTTGACCTCGGCCTTTTGGGCCTCGCTCATGAAGGCCCAGCGGGCGGCCACATAGGCATCGTGACAACGGTGGTAGGCGGCCAGGAAGTCAGGGTCCTGCTGCAGGCGGGTCTCCAGCTGCTTGATCACCCCGGCGGCCTCGAGATGCGAGATCTCGACCTTCAGGCGCTCGGAGCAGAGCCAGTAGAGCGTCGGGAAGGGCCTGCCATCGACGATGGGTGCCATGCGCAGCACCAGCGGAGTGCCCTCACCGTCGGTGGCGGCCAGGGCCTCGATGCCGCGGGGGGCGCGGCCGAGCTGCTCGGCGATGATGGCCAGCTGCCGCGCGTCAGGTTCGAGGTCAGTGCGGATCACCATCGTCGTTATCCCGTATGAACTTGTTCGAGTTTCCCACGGCGAGGAAGAAGGCGCGGTTGAGCTGCTCGGGGGTGGGCACATAGTGCCACTCACGCTCGCAATACTCGCCGGCCCGCGCCATCAGCACATCGTAGAGGCGATTGAACGGCGCATCATAATCGTAGGGGTCGGCGCCGAACAAGCGGATGTGGGGATAGTCGGCGAAACGCTCGATGAAATAGCGCTTCAGGTCGGCTTCGACGGCACGATGCCGGAGGGTGTCGTCCGGATCCAGCCAGAGGGTGTAGCGGATGGCCATAAGGGCTCCCGTCGGTGGATGGCGGTCTCGTTGTGACACCGTTGGCCAAGGTTCGGCTCGTGGGTGGCCTTGGGGTGGCCTCGGGATAGTGTTGAACGGTTCAGCGCCGTGCCAGGGGGGCGCTGCGAGCGCCTGTAAGCCTTGCCAGGTCGGTTGGTGCCAGGCTGATCTCCAGCCCGCGGCGACCGCCACTGACGTGAAGCGACGAGAGATTCTCGGCGCTGGCGTCGAGGAAGGCGGGCAGGCGCTTGCGCTGGCCCAGCGGACTGATGCCACCGACCACGTAGCCGGTGGCACGCTCGGCATCGGCGGCTTCGGCCAGAGTGGCCTTGCGGCCCGCGGCCGCGCGCGCCAGGGCCTTGAGGTCGAGCTGGGCGGAAACCGGCACCATGGCCATTACCAGGCGGCCGTCGTCGAGTCGGGCCAGGAGGGTCTTGAAGACTTCCTCGGGGGAGAGGTCCAGCGCCTGGGCAGCTTCCTCGCCATAGGCCGGGCTGCGCGGGTCATGCTCGTATTCGACCAGGCTGAACACGACTCCTGCCTTCTCGAGCAGTTTCACGGCGGGTGTCATGCGTCTGCCGGCTCCGCCTGCAGGTGGGCTTCAAGGGCCTCGCGCAGCTCACCCTGGATGGGGACAGCCTTCTTGGTCTCGTGGTCGAAATGCACCAGCACGGTGTGGCCGAGGTTGGTCAACAGGCCGTCCTGGCGTGCCTCCTGGCTCACCGTGAAGGAGCTGTTGCCGAGCCGCGAGATGTAGGTGAGGATCTCGATATCGCGGCCGTATTGCAGCTCGGCCCGGTAGTCGACCTCCATGCGCGCCATGATCAGGTGCCACTTGCGCGGATCCAGGTCCGGCGTGAAGAGCCGGAAGATATCGTTGCGGGCCAGCTCGAACCAGGCCGGCAGCCGGGTGTTGTTGACGTGGCCCAGGGCATCGGTGTCGTAGAAGGCGGGCTCGATGGTGCGGGTGAACATCGGGAGGAGGTCCTCTGATTTATTGTGAGTCTGATAGCTTTGCCCCGAGCAAGCGCTCGGTCAAGCCCTGTCGCGAGGGCGTGCAGCCAGGCGCGCGGCTCGCCAGGCCAGCAGGCGGGTCCAGGCCAGCAGCCAGGCGGTGGCGACCGCGAAGCCAGTCAGGGTGCCCAGCAACAGCCCCAGGCTGTCATAGGTCAGCGAGACGCACAGGGCGTACCAGAGCAGCGCACCGAGCCCGGCCGGGTAGTGCTTGATCACTGTGGCCACCGGGGCGGCGCCGTGGGTCAGATGCAGGATCACCAGGAAGGGGTACATGGTCACCGGGAAGGCGGCCATGACTCCGGCCCAGGCGGCCGGCATCACGTGGGCGAGACCGGTGATCAGGAAGATGATCCCGGCGGCCAGCGCGGCGCGCAGGCCCAGCGCCCCCCAGCTGAAGCCGCCCCGGGCGCCGGTTGCGGTTTCCGGTACCCGACGGTATAGCCGGATGAACACGGTGATCGCCACGAGGGTGGTCAGGGTGCCGGTCAGGCGCGTGAACTCCACCTGGGTCAGTAGCAGGCTCACCGCCAGCCAGGCGGCCAGCCCGCCCGCGGTGCCGGCGAGTACGCCGGCCAGACCGTCGCGGCGGGCGCAGAGCAGATAGCCGCCGCCCAGCGCCAGGGTGGCGGTGAAGCCGGCCAGAGTATGCACGGCACTCTGGGTGGCGAAGGTTGGCGAGATCTCCAGGCCGATGAAGAACAGCGCAATGGCGGTGCCCAGCGGGTAGCCGGCAAGCAGGCCTGCCACGCGGGTACTCACCCGCTCGGCGATCATCGAGAGGCCGAGTACCACACCGATCGATACCAGCAGCTTGGCCAACTGCCAGCTCAGCGGAACGTCCATCCTGTTTTCCTTATCCTTGAATCCGACCCAGTAGGCCCGGTAAGCGCCAGCGCACCGGGCGTGGGGAGGGCGCCATCATCACGCCGGATGCGCCTCCGGCTTATCCGGCCTACGCGAAATACCCACCGTTGTCACGTCGAATTGTGATGGACCAGGTTTAACGCCGTATGGGCGAGTGGACAAGCGTCGCCGGTTATCGGAGAGAGCCTACACCAGCCGCAGCCCCTTGAGGTCGGTCCAGGCGGCCCTCAGGGCGGTGGCCAGCGGTTCGCGAAGGTGCTCGGGCAGTGCCTGCTCGGCGGCTGCGAGGTCCTCGAAGTCGCGGTTGCGGAGCCAGCAGTAGGCCCAGGCACAGGCCTCGTCGTCAGTCGCGGGCAGCGGTCGAGCGGGCATCTGCACCAGCAGGAAGGTGGCGGTGCGCGCCGCCCACAGGGGCGGTTCCTCGCCCTCTGGGCGGCTCCAGTCGACGAGCGTATCACCACCGGGGGTGGTCTCGGGGATGCCGATCCGGGTCACCCGCGCGGTCTCGGCGAGCAGCAGCGCCAGGCGATCGGCATCGCCCTGGCCGAGCGTCAGCCACTGTGCCACCAGTGCGGGCAGGCCGCGGCGTACCTTGGCATAGAAGCTGTCTTGGGGCATGGTCTCGCTCATCTTCTTGCTGGCCTTCTGGGATCGGGAGCTGCATATGGAATTCGATTTTGCCACGCCCGTCGAGCGTCGCCACCCCTTGGGCGGCGACTGGCCCTCGCAGAAATGGCATCGCTACGGCGACGATGTGCTGCCGCTGTGGGTCGCCGACATGGACTTCACTTCGCCCCCCGCGGTCATCGAGGCGCTGCAGGCCCGGATCGCCCATGGCGTCTTCGGCTACGGCCTGGTGCCGGACTCCTTGCGCGAGACCCTCTGCCGCTGGAGCGACGAGCATTACGGATGGCGCATCGAGCCCGACTGGCAGCTGTGGTTGCCGGGAGTGGTGCCGGCGCTGCACATGGCCAGCCTGGCGATGACCGAGCCCGGCGACGGCGTGTTGACGGTAACGCCTATCTATCCGCCCTTTCTCCGGGTAGCCGAGCGCACCGGGCGCACGCCGCAGCAGGCGGCCATGCAGCCACCGACTAGATCCGGCGAGCCGTGGCGGCTCGACCTTGCGGCGCTGGAGGCGGCCATCACCCCCGAGACCCGGCTATTGCTCTGGTGCCACCCCCACAATCCCACTGGCCGGGTGTGGGCGCGCGAGGAACTGGCGGGGCTTGCCGAGCTGGTCAAGCGTCACGATCTCTATGTGGTCTCCGACGAGCTGCACTGCGACCTGCTGCTCGACGAGGGCGCCCGCCATATACCGCTGGTGGCCGCCTTCCCCGAGCTGGCCGAGCGCACCCTGACCCTCTGGGCGCCATCCAAGACCTTCAACCTGGCGGGTCTCACCACCGCGTGTGCGGTGATTCCCGACGTCGACCTGCGGCGCCGCTTCGCCAGGAGCATCAAGGGCCTGCAGCCCGACGGCAATGTGCTGGGGCTGGTCGCCGCCAAGGCCGCCCACGCCCATGGCGAGCCATGGCGGCAGGGCCTGCTGGCCGTGTTGCGCGGCCATCGGCAGACGCTGATCGAACGGGTCACCGGCTGGCCAGGCGTTGCCATGAGCCCGCCCGAATCCACCTACCTGGCCTGGTTGGATCTGCGCTACGCGCGAGCATTCGAAGGGCTGGCGGAGCCACCGCAGCAGTTGCTGCTCGAACGCGCCGGTGTCGCCCTTTCCGATGGCGCCGATTTCGGCTGGCCAGGCTTTGCCCGCCTTAACTTCGGCACCACGGCCACTCAGCTGGAAGCCGCCCTGGCGAGGCTGGATGGGGTGCTTAGGGTGTAAGGGGTGAGCCCGGCGCAGCCGGACTCAGTAAAGCAACGCAAACAGCTTGCGGCGATAGGCGACCGTCAGCGGGTGGTTGGCGCCAAGGGCATCGAACACCTGCAGCAGGGTGCGGCGGGCGGCATCCTCCCCGTAGGTGCGGTCGTGCTTCATCAGCGCGAGCAGGGCATCCAGGCCAGCCTCGTAGTGGCCGTCAGCCACCTGTCGCAGGGCGCGCTTGTACTGGGCCTCGCTGTCGTCGCGGCCCTCCAGGGCGGCCAGCTCCTCCGCGGAGGGGGCCTGCTCGCCAAACTCGATGCTGGCGCGCACGCCGCGGGCCGGTGCGGCGTCGCGCTCCTCCGGGGGGAGGTTGTCCAGCAGCTCGCGGGCCTGTTCGGCCTGACCCTCGGCCACCAGGGTACGGGCCAGCTCCACCTGATAGGGGGTATGCTGGGGATACTGCTGCACCAGCTCCTGGTAGATTTGCCGTGCAGTGGCGGCGTCCCCCTCGGCCAGCGCCTCGGCGGCCTGGTCCTCGGGGGTCGCCGGGGCCTCTTCCGGCGCCGGGAAGTAGCGCCCCAGCCACTCGCGCACCTGCTTCTCCGGCAGAGCATCCTGGAAGTGGTCGACCAGGCCGCCCTGGCTGATGAGCTTGACGTCGGGCACCGCGCGCACGCCGAGCTGGCCGGCGATCTCCGCGTTCTCGTCGATGTTGAGCTTGGCCAGGATGAAGACGCCCTGATACTCCCGGGCCAGCTTCTCGAGGATCGGCATCAGGGTCTTGCTGGGCTCGCTCGCGGCCGCCCAGCAAGCAAGCAGCACCGGCACCTGCATCGAGGTCTCGAGCAGCTGCTGGATGTTGCTGGCGTCCACGTCGAGGATCATCTCGGCGTTCTGTCCGCCGGGAGAGGTGGTCTCGGCATTCTCGCTGGCGGTTAGGTCGCCGGTGAGCGGTTCACCGGTGCGGGGATCGACGATGGGCATGATCGCTAGCCTTGCATAAGGATGAATTTGCCCTTTAGATGCGGGTGATCGCCCGCCACTTCAAGGGGATCCGGCCTGTGCTGCGAGGAATTGTGCGTGTGGTCTCGGTACTGATCGTGGTGCTCGCCCTGCTGTTGGCCGGGCCGCTGTGGATGCTGGCCACTGACAGTGTGGACGGCGCTGGCCACTGGTCCACGGCCGACCGCAGCGTGGCGGGCCTGGCGACGAGCTCAAGGGGGAGGGAGGTAGCGGGGACCGGACTTGAGCCGATGACCTTCCCGAGGTTGTGAAGAGCCGAGCCGGACGAGCTACCTGAGGGGGTATTGTAGGCATGAAAAAGGCCAGAACGGGTAGGTTCTGGCCTTTCTCAAAAATTTGGTAGCGGGGACCGGATTTGAACCGATGACCTTCGGGTTATGAGCCCGACGAGCTACCAGACTGCTCCACCCCGCATCAACGTGTGGCGTATTCTACAGGCTATTCGCCTTTGGTCAAGGATTGATTTCAAACGCTCGTCCCGATGGCTCTTTCTGGTCCATACTCCCCGTACTGTCACCGAGGTGACAGGCAAATGAACAAGACTGGTGATGGCCGGCCTGACGCCACGCCACACGTCATGCATATCAGGGAGGTAATCAATGACAACGCAAGCACCCGTCGCTTGGGTCACCGGTGGTACTGGTGGCATCGGCTCCGCGATCTGCCGCACGCTCGCCAAAGAAGGTTATATGGTGGTTGCCGGCTACAATAACCCGGACAAGGCCAAGAAGTGGTTGGAAACTCAGAAGTCCGAGGGGTTTGACAACATCGATATTGCCGGGATTGATCTGGTCGACTTTGACGCCTGTGTGAAAGGGGTCAAGGAGATCGAGGAGAAGCATGGTCCTATCAGCGTGCTGGTCAATTGTGCCGGGATCACCCGGGACGGCACCCTGAAGAAGATGACGTCGGATCAGTGGCACGAGGTCATCGACACCAACCTCAACAGCGTCTTCAACACCTGCCGCAGCGTGATCGAGGGCATGCTCGAGAAGGGCTATGGCCGGATCATCAACATCTCGTCCATCAATGGCCGCAAGGGTCAGTTCGGCCAGGTCAACTATGCTGCGGCCAAGGCGGGCATGCACGGCCTGACCATGTCGCTGGCCCAGGAGACCGCCACCAAGGGCATTACCGTTAACACGGTATCTCCCGGCTACATCGCCACCGACATGATCATGAACATTCCCGAGAAGGTGCGCGAGGCCATCCGCGAGACTATTCCGGTCAAGCGGTACGGGACGCCCGAGGAGATCGGTCGCCTGGTGACCTTCCTTGCCGACCAGGAGTCGGGTTTCATCACCGGCGCCAACATCGATATCAATGGCGGACAGTTCATGGGCTGATCGCCCGATGGCCACCCGTCCTTTGCCGGCGGTGACCCCGGCGGCAGTCACGACAACGCGAGGCGAAGGCCTCGCGTTGTCGTGACTAGTGACAGGTTGCGTGATCAGGGCGGGGGCAGCTCGGCGAGGCTCGCGAGCATGCGGTCGAACTCCCCTACCTCGCGCTCCCAGAGCTCCTCGGGCATCGGGCCGTTGGCCAGCAGGCCGGCGAGTATCTGATGGAGTTCCTCGGCTCGGGAGGCCTGCTGGCCCAGGTTATCGTTGAGGCGTTCCACCTGGATCGCCAGGCGCAGCGGATCGTCACGCTGATTGACGGGCCCCCCGACCAGCAGTGACAGATGGGCTCTCAGGCGTGCTAGCCGCTCCTCCACCGCGACCTCGGCGCCGGACTGGCGAGCGGTGTTACGCCGTTCATGGGCCTGGCGCAGTGTGCTGGGCAGGGACAGGTCCTGGGGGAGCGGGATCTGCTCAGCGGGGCCGCCGGCCAGACGCCGATCATCCGCCTGCAGGTGGGCATTGAGCAGGGGGCGGATGGTCTGCCAGCGTTCGGCTTCCTCGGCCAGCGACAGGCGGGCCAGGCGCTCGCGGCGGGCCCGCACGATGCCGGACCAGCGGCGTCGCATGCCCTCGCTGCGCCGTCCCGAGGGCAGGGGCTCGAGTGCTGTGGCCTCGCGCACGGCCTCATCCAGCACCTTGGCCTCACGGCTGCTTGTCGGATGCCAGCTGTCCAGCCGGTCGATCAGCGCCTGCATGGCATCCAGTCGTGCCCGGTTGCGCTGGACCAGGTCATCCCGGGCGGCCTCTCGGCTGGCGAAGATGTCGTCGCATAGTGAGCGGAACTCCCGCCACAATGCCTGCTCCTCGCCCTTGGGGGCGCGGCCCAGTTCCCGCCAGCGGTGCTGCAGCGCCTTGGCCTGCTCGGCCCGCTTGGTCGCGGGCATCTCCCGGGCCAACAGCTCGCGGGTCTGTTCGATCAGGTCACGCTTGGCCTCGGCGATCTCCCTGGCACGGCGGTCGATGAGGGCCTGGAGGTCATGACGGATGCGCCCGAAGCGTCGACCGACGGACTCGGCCTGCTCGCGGGGCACGGGGGCGAAGCGTCGCCATTGCTCTCGGGAGCGGTCGCGAATCTCGCGCAGCGCATCGGGGTTGGCCTCATGATCGGGCTGTTCGAGCAGTGTCTCGAGTTGCTCGCACAGTGACTCGCGGGCCTCCAGGTTTTGCTGGCGCTCGGCCTGTTGCCGCTCCCGCCAGGGTGCCAGGCGTTCGTGAATGCGGTCGGAGGCGGCGCGGAAGCGGGTGGACTGCTCGCGGTTGATGGCGGCATCGCCCAAGGCTTTCCACTCCTTGACCAGTTGACGATGGCGGCGGTCCAGCTCGGCCTCGGTCGCGGCAGAGTCGTCAGCCAGTTCCTCGATGGCAATGCACAGTTGATCTCGCTTGGGGCCGGCAACGAAGCCGCGCCAGTCACGGAGTTCGGCGAGTCGCGCCGCGAGGCGCTTGAGTCGAGCCTGATGGGGCTGCAGCAGTGCCTGGGGCAACTGGTCGGCCTGCTGACGCAACTGCTGGTAAAGCCGGCTGGCGCCCTTGAAGGCACCGTTCTCGAGCAGTCGTTCGAGTTCGTCAAGCACCTCGACGAAGCGCGACAGGTGGGCATTGAGGTCATTGTCTTCCCGAACCGTGTCGGCGGCGAGGCGCGCACGGGCACGTTGCAACAGCGGTGTTGGTGCCAGCCCCTTTGGCCAGTGGCAGGCCTCGACCAGGGCTTTCAGTCGTTCGTCATCGCCCTCCGTCAGGCCCTGTTCGATCGCCTCGGCTCGCTCGTCGAGTCGCACTCGTGCCTGGGCGATGCTTTCGTAGGCGACGAGGGCACGGTCATAGCGCTCACGCAGGGCCTCCTCGGCCAGGTGCTGGTCGGAGAGTGCCTGCCAGCGAGTGGCCAGGAGGCGCTTCTGGGCGCGCAGGCTGGCGATATCCTGGTCGGTGAGTCGATCCCCCTGATGCAGAGCGTCGAGGCTCTCTTCCAGGGCCTCGACCAGAGACTCCCGGATCTGGTCGGCACTCTCACGCTGCCGATGATCGGCTTCCCGGGCATGTTCCTGGGCTTCATGGTCGCCGATGACCTTGCGGCAGCGCAGGCAGGCCTCCTGATAACGACGCTCCTGATGTGCGTTCGGCAGGTCCTCGAGCTTGGACCATTCGCGCATCAGGTGGCGGAAACGACCGGCATAAAGCGGTTCCCAGGGGTTGCTGGCGTGTTGCTCCAGCTTCTCGAGCAGGGCCTCACGGCGCTCCCGAGCGGCCGCCAGGGAGGCGGCGTCGGCCTTCAGCCGGTTGAGGCGTTCGCGTGCCTTGCGAGCCACCTGGCGGTCACGCCGTGCCTCGTGTGCGAGTCGAGAGAGCCCTGTCTCGCTCTCGACCCGGGCGGCGGCGGCATGACGCACGGCGGCGATGCCGTTGTCGCAGGCCTGACGTATCAGGTCCTCTTCCCTCTCGAGTCGAGCCAGAGCGGCGAAACGCAGTTGCTGGTTGTCGCCCTGCAGGGCCAGCTCATTGAGCAGCTCAGGGTCTTCGATCCGCTCCACCAAGGCGGTGCGTGTCGTCAGATCATGCTGGCCGCGGCGGCCCGCGAGCAGGGCTACCAGCTGTTGCCTCAGTTCCGGGGAGGCCTCACCGTTCTGATAGAGCGTCAGCAGGTGCTCGGGATCCTCCAGGTGTACAAGGGCTGCCTGGCGCACCCCGGGGTCCGGATCGAGGGCGAGCTGCTCGAGGGCACGGCGCTGATCGTCACGGGACGGGGCGAGACGTGCCACGGCCTGGCGGCGGACTTCGGGGTCCGGGTGTTTCCAGCGCGGGGCGAACAGTCGACGAAGGAGTCCAGACATGGGGCATCCTGACAATGAGGTCGCGCCCCGGCGGGGCGCAGGAGGATCATTTTTGTTGGCGGCAACGGCGCGGGGCACAGCTCGGGAGTATCTAAGCACGTGCCGCGCCAGCAGAAAAGTCTATCGGCGGGCAGCTGTGGCCATTCGGAGACACTGACAAGAACCCCTGCATGGTCGTATGATCGGTTGCAGGGTCGCAGCCACTCGCTTAGCGTTGTGGCTATACCCCGATCATCACCCGACGTGGAGCTCGGCAATGAGTCTCAAAGTGGACAGGGACAGCATGGCATTCACCTTCAAGGGGGGGATGCTGCCGATGACGGTCATGGAGCTGACCAGCGCCGATCCCGAGCGCATCCGTGAACAACTCGCCGGCAAGCTCAGCCAGTCCCCGGCCTTTTTCCAGCATACCCCGGTCGTTCTCAACGTCGAGAAGCTCGATGAGCCGCACCTGGCTCTGGAGCGCATCTGCGCGGTATGCCGAGCCCACAAGCTGCTGCCGGTGGCGGTGCGCGGCGGGCCGGACCCGGTCAAGCAGTCGGCCTGGGCCCTTGGGCTGGGCTGGTTTCCCCCCCAGGATGCCTCCCGCCCGCGCCCTCTGGAGAGTGTCGCCGGTGATGGCGACGCCGAGCCGGCCGAGTCGGTGGAACTCTCGGAGCCGCCAGTGGAGGCCGTGGCGCCCGACGCGCTGCCTGGCACCACGGCGGGTGGTCGTATCTACCGTGGTACTGTGCGCTCCGGACAGCAGGTGACGGCCCCCGAAGGCGATCTGGTGGTGGTAGGCGCGGTCAATGCCGGGGCCGAGGTGCTCGCTGCCGGCAGCGTGCATGTCTATGGTGCCCTGCGCGGGCGTGCACTGGCCGGTATCCATGGCGATGCTCTGGCCGGTATCTTCTGCCGTGAACTGCATGCCGAGCTGCTGTCGGTGGCCGGCAACTACAAGCGCCTCGAGGACATCGATCCACGCCTGCTGGGCACCACCGTGCAGGTCCGGTTGATTGACGACCAATTGGGTATCACGCCGCTGGCCTGATTCCGGCCATCAGCGTTTGCACCATCGTTCCCTTTTATCATCACAAGACAGGATGCGACACTTGGCCAAGATCATCGTTGTGACCTCCGGTAAGGGTGGGGTCGGCAAGACAACCAGCGCAGCTGCCATCGCCACAGGGCTGGCGCTGCGTGGCAAGAAGACCGTGGTCATCGACTTCGACGTGGGACTGCGTAACCTCGATCTGATCATGGGTTGTGAGCGCCGCGTGGTCTACGACCTGGTCAACGTGATCCAGGGCGAGGCGGGGTTGAATCAGGCATTGATTCGCGACAAGCGGGTCGACAACCTGCATATCCTGCCGGCCTCCCAGACCCGCGACAAGGATGCCCTGACCCTCGAAGGCGTCGAGAAGGTGCTCGATACCCTGAACAAGGATTTCGACTTCATCATCTGCGATTCCCCGGCAGGCATCGAGCGCGGCGCCCAACTGGCCATGTACTTCGCCGACGCGGCGATCGTGGTCACCAATCCCGAAGTCTCTTCGGTGCGTGACTCCGATCGCATCCTCGGCCTGCTGGCCTCCAAGACCCGCCGCGCAGAACGCGGCGAGGATCCGATCCAGGAGCATCTGCTGATCACCCGCTACAACCCGAGTCGGGTCGACCTGGGTGACATGCTCAACCTGGAAGACATTCGCGAGATCCTGGCCATTGACCTCCTCGGCCTGATCCCGGAATCGGAAGCCGTGCTGCGGGCATCCAACCAGGGGGTGCCGGTCACCCACGATGACGACAGCGATGCCGGCCAGGCGTATGCCGACACCGTGGCCCGTCTGCTGGGCGAAGAGGTGCCCCTTCGCTTCCACGAGTACCAGAAGAAGGGCCTGTTGAGCCGCATGTTTGGAGGAGTCCGCCGGTGAAGTTGCTCGATTTCCTGAAGCGCGAGCGCAAGAAGTCCGCGTCGGTCGCCAAGGAGCGGCTGCAGATCATCGTGGCCCATCAGCGTACCCAGCGAGGGCAGCCGGACTACATGCCGCTGCTGGAGAAGGAATTGCTGGAAGTGATCCGCCGCTACGTGCAGATCGATGACGATGCGGTGAACATCACCCTCGACAGCGAGGACAACTGCTCGGTGCTGGAGCTCAACGTGACCCTGCCCAAGTCCTGAACGGCCGGGCCCGAGCGAGTCCCGGGCACGAGCCTGACGGCTGAGTCGTCCGTGGGCCTGTGCTAGGCTGGAGGCCGTGAATTCACGCCTTTCGGAGAGCTCCCGCCCATGGCGCAGACCCCCGCTGCCCCGCAGTCCTTCCTGTGGCACGATTATGAGACCTTCGGCGCCGATCCGCGTCGCGATAGGCCCTCCCAATTCGCGGCCATTCGCACTGACGCCGACCTCAACGAGATCGGTGAGCCTCTCGAGCTCTTCTGCAAGCCGGCCGATGACTTCCTGCCTCATCCCCAGGCCTGCCTGATCACCGGTATCACACCCCAGCAGGCTCGCCGACGTGGCCTGCCCGAGGCGGAGTTCGCCGGCATGGTCGAGGCGGCCATGAGCGAGCCGGGCACCTGTGCGCTGGGCTATAATAGCCTTCGCTTCGACGACGAGGTGAGCCGCCACCTCTTCTACCGCAATCTTCTCGACCCCTATGCCAGGGAGTGGCAGAACGGCAACTCTCGCTGGGACCTGATCGACGTGGTGCGTGCCTTCCATGCCCTGCGCCCCGAGGGTATCGAGTGGCCGACGCGCGACGATGGCGCACCGAGCTTCAGGCTGGAACACCTGACGGCCGCCAACGGCATCGCCCATGCGGGGGCCCATGACGCCCTGGCCGACGTCCGCGCCACCATCGCCATGGCGAAGCTGCTGCGGGAGCGCAACGGCAAGCTCTTCGACTACCTGCTGGGGCTGCGCGGCAAGCGTGCCGTCGCCCGGCAGCTTGACCTGCCCGGGCGCAAGCCAGTGCTGCACATCTCGCGGCGCTACCCGGCGAGCCGTGGTTGCAGCGCCCTGGTGATGCCGCTGGCCGAGCACCCCTCCAACCCCAACGGGGTGATCGTCTTCGACCTCTCCACGGATCCGGCCCCGCTGCTGGAACTCACCCCCGAGCAGATCCGCGAGCGGGTCTTTGTCAGCAATGACGATCTGGCGGAGGGCGCCGAGCGGATTCCGCTGAAGGTGATCCACCTCAACAAGTGTCCGGTGCTGTTTCCGACCAGTGCCCTAAAGGATGCGGAAGGGCCGCACAAGGGCGAGTACGGCGCGATCGTCGAGCGGCTGGGGCTGGACCTGGCCGCCTGTCGTGCCCACTGGAAGCGGCTGTCGAACCGCCCGGAGGTGGCCGCCCGGGTCGCCGAGGTGTTTGCCGCGCCGCCTCCCGAGCCGCCGCATGACCCGGACCTGATGCTCTATGCCGGAGGTTTCTTCTCGCCCGCGGACCGCCAGCAGATGCAGCGGGTGCGCGAGACCGACCCCTGGGACCTGGTGGGGGCACGCTTCGCCTTCCAGGACCCCCGCCTCGAGGAGATGCTGTTCCGCTACCGGGCCCGCAGCTATCCGGAGACCCTGGAGAGCGAGGAGCAGGCGCGCTGGGAGGCCTTCCGCTGGGAACGCATGAACGACCCTGCCGTCGCGAGCCTGACCCTCAAGGAGTTCGCCCGTGAGATCGAGCGGCTCAACGGAGTGCCGCTCTCCGACCGTGACCGGCAGATCCTCGAGGAGCTGGTGATGCACGTGGAGGCGATCATGCCGCCCCAGGCCTTCGACTAGCGGATCGCAAGTCCTAAGGCCGATCCTACGCGGTTCTTGTGGGAGCGGTGCTTGCACCGCGAAATACGTTAGGAGGCCTTCGGCCTCCCATCGCGCAGCAAGCTGCGCTCCCACAAGACCTCATCCAACCTACCAGCCACTCACCACTCACCACTCACCACTCACAAGCGCGAGGCGCGCTCACTTCCCTTCCGGCAATGGCTCCAGCTCGCGGCTCAGGGCGAGTACGTCGCTGGGATCATCACCCGGGTCAAAGCTGACCCTTGCCACAGCGTCTTCGCGCAGCGTCGGCCAGATCGCCTGCAGTTCTTCGGCGGTCACGGTCAGGGCCTGTTCAGCGAGGCGGCGGTGGCGGTCGAAGGAGGTATCACCGTAAGCGAGTGCGCGCCACAGGCGATTGGTGCGCTCGGAGAGGCTGGTGTCGCGCTGCATCAGCTCGTCGTGCACGGCCTGGCGGTAGGCGGCCAGGTCCTTATCGTCGAGTGTATCGAGGCGCCCGGCGAAGTCGTCCAGGAAGGCATCGATGCGGGCCTGGATCGCCTCGCTTGGAGTGTCGGGGGACTGCACCAGCAGGCTGATGCCCGGCGCGTCCAGCATCGGCGAGTAGCTGGCGTTGACTACATAGCCGAGCTGTTCCTCGGTGCGAAGACGCTGGTAGAAAGGCGTTTCCAGCAGTTGGCCCAGCACCGCCAGGCGCGCCTGGCTGTCAAGCGAGCGGTCCGGTCCCTGCAGGTAGCGCAGCACCACTGACTCCTCCCGGGTGGTGGCCGGCGTCAGCGCGGGCAGGTCGTTCACCTGCAGAGGGACGAGATCCGGGATCTCGTCTTCCGCGAGGGAAGGAGAGAGTGCCTCGGCGACCAACCGGGCCTCGCGCTCGGCGAGCGCGGCGTCGAGGTTGCCCACGGCCATGGCCTCCAGGCGCAGGTCGGCCAGGAAGCGTTCGCGGAAGTCGCGCAGATCCTCCACGCTGAGTTTGCGGCTGGCCTCGAGCAGGGCATCGGTGGGCCATTGGGGGCGTACCAGTGCCTCGGCCAGGGTGCGATGGGCCTGCCGGTAGAGCGCATCCTGAGGGGCGTTGCGCCATTCGCGCTGCAGGCGGTAGTGCACCCGGTCGAAGCTCGCCGCGCCGATCTCGCCCTCCTGCAACTGCTCGAGGGTCCGGGCGATCAGGCGGTCCTGGCGGTCCCGCCAGCCGGAGAACGACAGGGTGATGCCCCTGGCGTGTGCATAGGCCTCGAAACCATGGCCGGCCAGCCGGGCCGGGTAGAGGGTCTCGTTGAGGCTGTCGCCGAGCCAGCCGGCGAGCAGGCGGGAGAGCACTGCCTCCCGCGCCTTCTCGCCGGCGGTAGGGTGCTGCAGACTGATGCGCCACTCTACCTTGGGGGTGTCGAAGCTGGCATCCGCCTTGTGCCAGAAGGCGAAGCCAGGGGCCTCGAGGCGCTTCTCCGGGACCTCGTCCTGGACATCGAGCAGTTCCAGGTCCTCGGCGATGTAGGGGTTGGGCTCGGGAAGGGCGAGGCCTGCCAGCGGCTCGGCAGAGCTTGACGCCTCGACCTCGCGCCAGGGGGCGTCGAACCAGGGGGAGACCCGGTTGCCCTCGACGTCCGGGCCGCTGTAGAGCCGCAGCAGCCGGTCGGGACGCAGGCCATCGAGCCAGCGCGTGATCTGGTCGCGATCGAAGCCCTCCATCAGGTAGGGGGCGACGTTGACATCCGCCAGCGGATAGCGTGCCAGGTTCATGGCCAGCCGCATGGCATCGCTCTGCGGCGATCCGTGCTGCTGAAACCTGAACTGCTGGTCGGCCAGGCGTGCCTGCTCCTCGTAGCGCCAGGGTTCCAGGCCGTCGTCTCGGATCCGCTCGATGGTGGCAAACAGGCTTTCCTGTATGCGGTCGAGTCGCTCGGCGCCATCCGGGGTCAGGCTGATGTCCACGGCGAACAGCGCGTGGCGACCGTCGCCACGAGTCACGCCCGCCGAGAGGCCGTCGGCCCAGCCCGCCTCGCGCAGCAGCGCGAGCAGGCTGCCTTCGCCCTCGTGACCGAGCAGGTGGGCCAGGTAGTCGGCCGGCTTGTGGCGGTAGGCCTGCTGGGGATCGGGCACCGGGAACAGGAAGCTGACCCGTTGGCTGTCGCGCACCGATTGCATCTCGGCCGCGCGGGGTAGTGTCTGTTCGCTCACCAGCGATGTCTCGATGACCGGGCGGGAGAGGCCGCGATCGGGTACCTCGTGGAAGCGCTCGGTGACCATGGCCTCGAGGTCATCGAGGGCCTGAGGGGCGACCACGGCCAGGTGCATCACGTTGGCTCCGTAGTGGTCCTCGTAGAAGCCGATCACCCGTTCACGCAGGCTCGGCTCGCCCTCGGGGCGGTCGGCCAGGGTCTCGCGGCTGCCCACCGAGAAGCCGGTTGTCGGATGGTCGGGATTGAGCAACTGGTTGAGTACATCATTGGCCCGGCGGCCGTCGTCGCGAAGGCGGGCCTGGTACTCGGAGTGCACCACGTTGCGCTCGCTCTCCAGGCGGTCGGCATTGAACAGCGGGGCAATGAAAAAACGGCTGAAGCGGTCCAGGGCGCCGGCCAGGGCGTCGGGCTCGATCTCGAAGAAATAGTTGGTGTCGTGGGGGGCGGTGAAGGCGTTGTGGCTGCCCCCGTGGCGCGATAGATAGGCCTGGTAGGCATCCGACTGGGGGTAGGCATCGGTGCCCAGGAACAGCATGTGTTCGAGGAAGTGAGCCAGACCGGCCAGGTCCTCCGGGTTCTGGGCGCTGCCGACGCCCACGTTCAGCGAGGCGGCAGCCTGATCGGCCTGTGGATCGCTGACCAGCAGCACGCTGAGGCCGTTGGCGAGGGTCAGGGCGCGGTAGTGGCGGTCATCATGGGGACTGACACGCGGCGAGACGACCTCGTCGATGGCCTGCGTCGGCTCGGGTGCCTCGGCCCGTGCGTCCAGGCCCACCATCACGGCCATTGCCACGGCAATCCAGGTGAGCAGGCGGGCCGATTGGCGGGAGAGGGCTGGCAAGGTCTGTGTCATCATTGCTCCTGTGGAACGGGGTGGCGCAGCATGGGCCCGATGGGGTGGGCGCAGGCCGGCTCCTGATTGGCCGGGTCATTCACTCGTCTTGATACCGGAAAAGCGCCCAGGAGTTCCCTCGGCGCGGGTGTGAGCAGCGCCTGCGCCTCGACCAGCGGAGTCTGCGGATCGAGCCAGCGTCTGGCATCCCCGGGGGCGATCACGGCCGGCAGCCGGTCGGTGAGCGGGGCGAGCAGCGGACCCGTTGGCACGGTGATCAGTGCCATGGAATCATTGTACTCGCTCAGGGTGGTATGGAAGCGGCACCAGAGCCCCGCCAGCAGCAGGGGCCCTCGGTCGGCCCCAGTGACCAGAAAGGGCTGCTTGAAGCGCGGCTGAGGCTTCCACACATAGACGCCGCTCGCCGGTACCAGGCAGCGGCGTGCGCCGAAAGCCTCACGGAACATGGGACGGTCCTTCAGCGCCTCGGCCCGGGCACAGTGAGGGGCGTTGTCGAGCACCTTGAGCCAGGGGGGAGTAAGTCCCCAGAAGGCGTTCACCAGCCGCAGCCGACCACCTTCCAGGCGCAGGATCGACAATGGGCGACGGGGGGCCAGATTGGCGCCGGTGGTCAGGGTGGTCTCGGCGACCAGATCAGGCAGCAGGCGTTCGAGATCGAGGGGGGCGATGTACAGTCGGCCGGCCATGGGGTCTCCGGGGTGGTGGGGCGCCAGAGTAACCAAGTCGATCGGGTGTGGAAAGCGTCGCGCAGGCGGCGATCCTGTCACCGGCTTGCATCGTCATCCTTGTGGGATATTCTGTCGAAAACAGTGTTCGATGAGAGTATCCTTGGCGCCCGTCCCGCGATGCCAGCCACTCCAGTCACTACCTTGCGAGGAACCCGATGGCCCGTCCCAGACAGCATGCTCCCGAGGCACTCCATGCCCAGGTCATGGCCGCGTGCGATGCCTGGCTGCAGGAGTGCCCGGCCCACATGCTGTCGCTGCGTGCCCTTGCCCGCGAGGTCGGTTGCGCGCCGAGCACCCTGCTCAAGCTCTACGGCAGCTTCGGCAACCTGCTGCAGCACGTCAACATCGAGACACTGGCTCGCTTGCGCGGGGAGATCGAGCCACTGCTCGGCGATATTGCTCCCGAGGAGCGGCTCAAGGCGCTGGCCAGGGCGTACTGGCAGTTCGCCCGCCAGGATGCCTATCGCTGGCAGCTTCTGTTCGACTACCCTCTGGCCCAGGAGGGGGAGCTGGACCAGCGCCAGAACGAGATGATCGAGGGTCTCTTCCTGCGCGTGGAGGCTACCCTCAAGGAGTATCAGCCGGCGCTGGATGATCTCGAAGCGCGACGGCTGAGCCGTACCCTCTGGGGGAGCGTTCACGGCCTTGTCCAGCTGGGGCTCAATGAACGTCTCGGGCACTGGCAGGGCGAGCCGCTGGAGGTGGGCGAATTGCTCGACCAGCTGCTCTCGACCATCCTGGCAGGCCTCCGACATGCGCCCGGCGTGACCTGATGGCCCCCTGGCTATGGGGCGCTACGGGACTGGCAGTGGTGGCGGGGAGCTGGCGACTGGCCAGCTCGCCTCGGCCCTGCCTGCGCTGGCTGGTCTTCATGCTGACCCATATCGTCTATCGATTGCGTTTTCGCGGTCGGCACCAGATTCCTTCGCGTGGCCCCGCTATCGTCGTCTGCAACCACGTCAGCTTCATGGATGCCCTGGTGGTAGGCGGGGCGAGCCCTCGGCCGCTGCGCTTCCTGATGGACAAGCCGATCTATGATTCGCCGTGGCTCAACTGGCTGTTCCGTCTGGTGGGAGCCATTCCCGTGGACGCCGACCGGCGCGATCCAGGCAGTGTGCGTCATGCGCTGACCGAGGTCAGCCGCGCGCTGCGCCAGGGTGAGGTGGTGATGGTGTTTCCCGAGGGGCGTCTGAGCCCGGATGGCGAGGTGCACCCCTTTCGCCGCGGGCTCGAGCTGATACTGGCGCGAGACGCGGTGCCGGTGGTGCCCGCCGGCCTCGCCGGCCTCTGGGGCTCCTGGACTTCCCACCAGGGCGGCAAGGCATTGAGCAGGTTTCCCCGGCGCTTCCGGGCGCGAGTGGCATTGACCTTCGGTGAGCCCATCCCGCCTGCCGAGGCGAATCGGCGCAACATTGAAGAACGGGTACGTGCGCTCAAGGCCGAGGCCGATAGCTGGATCGACAGCGGCGGACAAAAGTAGGGGTCAGTCGCGGCGTGCGGGGCGACGAACCGGCTGCCAGCAGCGTGCCGCAGTGATCAGGTTGTCGCGTACCTCGAGGATCTCCATGCGCACGCTGCCGATCTGCAGGCAGGCCGGACCGTCGGGGAAGGACTCAAGGTGCTCGAGGATCACACCGTTGAGAGTCTTGGGGCCATCCGTGGGCAGTTGCCAGCCCAGCGCCTTGTTGATGTCGCGGATGTTGGCCGTTCCATCGATCACATGGCTGCCGTCCTCCTGAGGGTGGATCTCCTGGTTCAGGCCCGCCACGTCGGTAGTGAACTCGCCGACGATCTCTTCGAGGATGTCTTCCAGGGTGACCAGTCCTTCCACGTCACCGTATTCGTCCACCACGATGCCAATGCGCCGTTTCTGTTTCTGGAAGTTGAGCAGTTGGGTGTGCAGTGGGGTCGACTCGGGGATGAAGTAGGGCTCGCGGGCCTCCTGGACGATGGCGGCCTTGGTCACCTCGCCGCGGGACAGGAAGCGTGCCGCGTTGCGCAGGTGGAGCATGCCGATAATGTTGTTGATGTCGCCCTTGTAGACCGGTACCCGGGTGTGCTGGCTGGTACGTATGCGGGCCAGGATATCCTCCAGGTTGTCGTCAAGGTCGAGGCCCATCACTTCGTGGCGCGGCACCATGATGTCGTTCACGGTGACGTTCTCGAGGTCGAGGATCGACAGCAGCATCGCTTGGTGGCGGTGCGGGATCAGGGTGCCGGCCTCGTGAACCACAGTGCGCAGCTCATCGCGGGTCAGGTTGTCGGCCCCTCCGTCGATGTTTCTCACCCCCAGCAGGCGAAGCAGGCCGTTGGAGATCGCGTTGACCAGCCAGACCAGGGGGTAGAGCAGCTTGAGTAGGGGCTCGAGCACCAGCGAGGCCGGGTAGGCGATGCGCTCCGGCCTGATTGCCGCATAGGTCTTGGGGCCCACTTCAGCGAAGATCAGGATCACGATGGTGAGGATCAGCGGGGCGATAGCCGGGCCGGAGACTTCGCCGAAGAAATGAATGGCGAGCACCGTGGCGATCGCCGCCGCCAGATTGTTGACCAGATTGTTGCCGATCAGGATGACGCCGATCAGCCGGTCGGGCCGAGCCAGCAGGCGGAGTACACGCTGAGCGGGGCGTTCACCGCTGTTCGCCTGATGACTCAGGCGGTAGCGGTTGATCGACATCATCCCGGTCTCGGAGCTGGAGAAGAAGGCGGAAAGGCAGATGAGCAGGAACAGCAGGCCGAAAAGCAGTCCCAGCGGGAAGTCGTCACTCAAGTCGAAGGGTCCTCACAGGCGTATCAGGCTCGAGTTGTAGGGGGTCATTCATCCGGTGTCAAGGCGCATGCCGGGGTCAGCCGCGGTTGAGCAGGATCTCCAGTACGAACTTGCTGCCGAAGTAGGCCAGCAGCAGCACCAGACAGCCGCCCAGTGTCCAGCGGACCGCCCGCATGCCCCGCCAGCCCAGCCAGTGGTGGCTGAACAGCAGTGTGGCGAAGATTACCCAGGCCGCCAGCGAGAGGATCGTCTTGTGCGCGAGATGCTGGGCGAACATGTTGTCGAGAAAGAGGAAGCCGCTGACGATCGACAGGGTCAGCAGGATCATGCCGGCCCAGATCAGCTCGAAGAGGATTCGCTCCATGGTGGTCAGTGGCGGCAAGGACTGAACCACGCCGCGGATGTGGTGGTGGCGCAGCGCCTGGTTCTGGATGCCGAGCAGCACCGCCTGAATGGCGGCGATGGCCAGCAGCGCGAAGGCCAGCGCGGAGCTCAGGGCGTGCAGGGCGATCCCCGGTGTCATGCCGGTCCCGCGCTCCGGGCTCGGCAGGCCGACGGCCAGCAGCAGAGTCAGACCGGCCAGCGGCAGCAGAGCGGTGGCAACATTGAGAACGGGCTTGATGAAGCTGACGACCAGCAGCACCAGCACGGCCAGGCCGCTGGCCAGCACCGCGCTGGTGGAGAGTCCGGGTAGCAGGGAATTGCCCCGGGCCAGCAGGGTGGCCGCCAGAGGCAGGTGGCAGAGCAGGCCGAGCAGCCCCAGGCTGCGCACCAGCATGGCGCGTGGCGGCACCCGGCGAATGAGGGTCAGTCCCTGCCAGGAGGCGGCTGCTATGTAAAAGATGAAGGCCATGACGGCAAGTGATAGCGGCTGCATCGATCGCTGTCCGTGCGCCTGCGCCAGCGCCTGGTGGTTTTGAATGGATTCGCTACTATACCGAATCCGCTCGGCTGCGCACAGCACGCCAGCGCACTCAGAAGGGAGGGAATGCCCGCCATGCATGGAGACTGCCGGCCACAGAGCGTATAATTTTCGATCATTGCAGGGAGCTACCGGCCGATGCCGGCTCGGCTCCCCGGCCATCGTCAGTGGAGAGGCCCGATGTTCCAGAACCTGAGTGAGCGTCTGTCGCAGACGCTCAAGTCGATCAAGGGTCAGGCGCGCCTGACCGAGGATAACGTCAAGGACACCCTGCGCGAGGTGCGCCGGGCCCTGCTCGAGGCCGACGTGGCCCTGCCGGTGGTCAAGGCGTTCATTGACCGCGTGCGCGAGCGCGCGGTGGGGCAGGAGGTCTCCCAGAGCCTCTCCCCGGGGCAGCAGTTCGTCAAGATCGTCCAGCAGGAGCTCGAGGCGATCATGGGCGAGGCCAACGAGGGGCTGACCCTGAAGGGCACCCCCGCCGTGGTGCTGATGGCCGGCCTGCAGGGCGCGGGCAAGACCACCTCGGTGGCCAAGCTGGCGCGTTACCTGCGCGAGCGTGAAAAGAAGAAGGTGCTGGTGGTCTCCGCCGACGTCTATCGGCCGGCCGCCATCGATCAGCTGGAGACCCTGGCCCGTGAGGTCGAGGTCGATTTCTTCCCGTCGCGCTCCGACCAGAAGCCCGTCGATATCGCCAAAGCGGCCATCAAGCACGCGAAGATCCAGTTCCATGATGTGGTGATCGTCGACACCGCCGGTCGTCTGGCCATCGACGAAGCGATGATGGCCGAGATCCAGGCCCTGCATAAGACCGTGGTGCCTGACGAGACGCTGTTCGTTGTCGATGCCATGACCGGCCAGGATGCCGCCAACACCGCCAAGGCCTTCCACGAGGCGCTGCCGTTGACCGGGGTGATCCTCACCAAGGCCGATGGTGACGCCCGCGGCGGTGCGGCGCTGTCGGTGCGCCACATTACCGGCAAGCCGATCAAGTTCATGGGCGTGGGCGAGAAGGTCGATGCCCTCGAGCCCTTCCATCCGGATCGCGTGGCCTCGCGTATTCTCGGCATGGGCGACGTACTGTCGCTGATCGAGGAGGCCGAGCGCACCGTTGACAAGAACAAGGCCGAGCAGCTGGCCAAGAAGGTCAAGAAGGGCCAGGGCTTCGACCTCGAGGACTTTCGCGACCAGCTCCAGCAGCTCAAGAAGATGGGCGGGATGGGCGGCCTGATGGGCAAGCTGCCGGGCATGGGCCAGATGGCCGAGATGGCCCAGGGTCCGGGGCCCGAGAAGGAGATGGGCAAGCTCGAGGCGCTGATCAACTCCATGACCCCCCAGGAGCGTCGCAAGCCCGAGATCATCAACGGTTCCCGCAAGCGGCGCATCGCCGCCGGTGCCGGCCTGCAGGTACCTGACCTCAACCGCCTGCTCAAGCAGCACAAGCAGATGCAGAAGATGATGAAGAAGGCGGGGCAGAAGGGCGGCATGCAGAAGATGATGCGCGGCATGTCCGGCATGATGGGTGGTGGCGGAGGTCCGGGTGGCCCCGGCGGTATGGGTGGCCCTGGCGGCATGCCGCGGCGCTGAGCCCGCCTGCCGCGGGCCGGCTCCCGCAAAAAGGTTTCCAAGTCGGGCGGTTTTCCGTAGAATGTTGCCTCCTCACTGGCAGGACCGCGATTGACGCGGCCATCGTCGTGACCGAATGACCCGAAGCCGGGCCGTCGGCCCGCTTCCCGTGACAGATCGTCGAGGGGCCAGCAGGGCTCGGCATCTCGGCCGAAACATCCGCAACTTCAACCGAAGGATAATCAACGCATGGTTACCATTCGTCTGGCACGTGGTGGCGCCAAGAAGCGTCCCTTCTACCACCTCGCCGTGACCGATTCTCGCAAGTCCCGCGACGGTCGCTTCATCGAGCGCCTGGGCTTCTTCAATCCTGTGGCCCGTGGCCAGGAAGAGCGCCTGCGCATCGATCTGGAGCGCATCAGCCACTGGCAGAGCCAGGGTGCCCAGCTCTCCGATCGCGTCGCCGAACTGGTCAAGGAAGCCCGCAAGCAGGCCTGAAGGGCCTGACTTGTCTGCCGTAATGGTCCAGGGGTCGTCGATGAGCGAACAGGCGCAAGCGCAGCCTGACGACGATCATGTGGTGCTGGGCAAGTTGACCAGCCCTCACGGCGTCAAGGGCTGGCTGAAGGTGTACTCCTACACCAGCCCCATGGACGGTATCCTCGACTATGCGTCCTGGATGCTGCGCCAGGGGGCAACTATGACCCGGGCGAGCCTCGTACAAGGACGTCGCCACGGCAAGGGACTGGTGGTTCAACTCGATGGTGTCAATAGCCGCGAGGTGGCCGAAGCTCTGGCCGGCGCGGATATCCTGTTGCCCAAGGACGAGCTGCCCGAGCTCGACGCTGATGAGTACTACTGGCATCAGTTGGAGGGGCTTCGAGTAGTGACCCGCGAGGGGCTTGCGCTGGGGGTCATCGGCTTCCTGTTCGAGACCGGGGCCAACGATGTTCTGGTCGTCAAGGGCGAGGTCGATGAAGGCATCGAAGCCCGTGAACGGTTGCTGCCCTACCTGCCCGGTGAGGTGGTGCTGGATGTGGACCTCGAGGGCGGCGTGATGACCGTCGACTGGGATCCCGAATTTTGATGTCCGGCTCGACCCCGGCAGGATCGGCTATGTGGATCGGCGTGGTGTCGCTGTTCCCCGAGATGTTCGAGGCGATCACTCGCCATGGCGTCACGGGCAGGGCGGTGGACAAGGGGCGCATTGCGCTCGAGTTCTGGAACCCCCGGGACTACGCTACCGACCGACACCGCACCGTGGATGACCGCCCCTATGGCGGTGGCCCGGGAATGCTGATGAAGGTCGATACCCTGCGCTCGGCCATTCACGCTGCTCGTGAGCGAGCCGAGGTGGCCACCGGGGAACGGGCGAAGGTCATCTACCTGTCGCCCCAGGGTCGCCGCCTGGACCAGCGGGGTGTGCAGGAGCTGGCGTCTGGTTCCCCCCTGGTGGTGGTGGCCGGCCGCTACGAAGGCATCGATGAGCGGGTCGTGGAAGCCGACATCGATGAGGAGTGGTCGATCGGTGACTATGTGCTCAGCGGCGGAGAGCTGCCGGCCATGGTGCTGATCGATGCCGCGGCAAGGCTGGTGCCCGGAGTGTTGGGCCATCAGGATTCCGCGGTCGAGGACTCCTTCAACGACGGACTGCTGGACTGTCCGCACTACACGCGCCCGGAGGAGGTCGATGGGCGGCGGGTACCGGATGTCCTGCTCAGCGGCCACCATGGCGCCATCCGGCGCTGGCGGCTCAAGCAGTCCCTGGGGCGGACCTGGCTCAGGCGTCCCGATCTGCTGGAAGGCAGGGCGTTGAGTGCCGAGCAGCACGAGTTGCTCGAGGAGTTCATCGAAGACTACGCACTGTCCGGCAGCTAGGGCAGCGCGGAGGTGCAGGACGCCACGACCCTTGAGCGGGCAGGCGGACCTGTGTCACTAACGGCATTCCCGCGCTCTCGAGCTCGATTCGAGCGCCGGGATCACGATCCGCCGGCGACACATACCGATCGGCGGGTCAGGTTATCAAGGAGTCAATGTCATGAGCAGCAAGAACAAGGTGATCCAGGCGCTCGAGAGCGAGCAGATGAGCAAGGAAGTCCCGGTCTTCGCCCCCGGCGATACCGTGGTCGTCCAGGTCAAGGTCAAGGAAGGTGCCCGTGAGCGCCTCCAGGCCTTCGAAGGCGTGGTGATCGGCAAGCGCAACCGCGGCCTGAACTCGGCTTTCACCGTGCGCAAGATCTCCCACGGTGTCGGCGTCGAGCGGACCTTCCAGACCTACAGCCCGCTGGTCGACTCCATCGCGGTCAAGCGTCGCGGTGACGTTCGTCAGGCCAAGCTGTATTACCTCCGCGAGCGCAGCGGTCGTTCTGCCCGCATCAAGGAAAAGCTGGTCTGAGGCTGGCGCCTCTGCCGGCTCGTGGTGCCGGGCCTCACGCCTCGCACCCCCTTGCAAAAACCCCGTCACCGCTGCCGCGGGGCGGGGTTTCGTTCTGCTGGGGCATGTCCGGGAGCCGTATGGAAACCACCATGGATGCAGGTATGCTGGTCGACGCCTTCCTCGACGGCCTTTGGCTGGAGCGGGGCGCCAGCGACAATACCCTGGCGGCCTACCGCCGTGACCTCAACGCCTGGCAGGCTCACCTCGAGAGCGTCGACCAAGGGTTGCTGGCACCGGCCGGCACGGCGCTGCCGGCCTGGCTCGACGAGCGTCGCGAAGCCGGTTACAGCCTGCGCAGCAACGCCCGGTTACTCTCCAGCCTGCGCGGCTTCTACCGTTGGGCGCTGGTCGAGGGGCGCGTCGACCACGACCCGCTGGCCGAGGTACGGCTACCCCGGGTGCGTCCCTCGCTTCCCGATACGCTGGAGGAGTCAGAAGTGGAGCGATTACTCGCGGCTCCGGACCTTTCCACCGACCTGGGGCTGCGCGACCGAGCGATGCTCGAAGTTCTCTACGGGGCCGGGCTGCGGGTCAGCGAACTGGTCGGGCTGACGACCGATGCGGTCAACCTGCGCCAGGGCGTGGTCCGTGTGCGAGGCAAGGGCGACAAGGACCGCCTGGTGCCGCTGGGCGAGGAAGCTGTTGATTGGCTCACCCGCTACCTGCGAGGTGCCCGCAGTGCGCTAATGGCTGACATTACGCGGCCGGCGCTGTTCCCCGGGCGCAGCGACCGCTGCCTGACGCGCCAGGCCTTCTGGCACCGCATCAAGGCGCATGCGCGTACCGCCAGCATCGACCGACCGCTTTCCCCGCATACGCTGCGCCACGCTTTTGCTACACACCTGTTGAATCATGGGGCCAACCTGCGTGTCGTACAGCTGCTGCTGGGTCACAGCGACCTCTCCACCACGCAGATCTATACCCATGTGGCGCAGGTGCGACTGGAAGCCCTGCATGCCGACCATCATCCTCGAGGCTGAATCATGAGACGATCGATCCCTACCGTCGGCGGCGTACTGTTCGCCGCCTCCCTGGCGCTGATGCCCGTCGCGCACGCTGACCCGGCCGAGCAACTGGCCGAGACACTCACGGTCAATGGCCAGTCCATGCCCGTGGAGCGCGTGCGCGAGACACCCCTGGAGGGCTTCTTCGAGGTCAGCCTGGAGAGTGGCGAGACCTTCTACAGCAACGCCGAAGGCAGCCATTTCCTGGTCGGCGACCTGTACGAGAACACCGAGGACGGCCTGGTCAATCTCACCGAGCAGGGGCGCAACGCCGAGCGCAGCGGGCGCCTCGCCGCGGTGCCTGAGAGCGAGCGGGTTGTCTTCCGCGGTACCGGCGAATCTCGCGCCACGCTCGTGGTCTTCACCGACACCACCTGCCCCTATTGCCGGCAACTCCACGAGGAGGTGCCACGGCTCAATGAGCTAGGCATCGAGGTGCACTACCTGGCCTTCCCGCGCAGCGGCCTGGGTTCACCGGGCGGTCGCGAGCTGCAGCAGGTGTGGTGCGCCGAGAATCCATCCGAGGCAATGTCAACGGCCAAGCGCGAGGAACCGCTGTCGGGTCCAGCCGACTGCGACAATCCGGTCGAGGAACAGTATCATCTGGGCATGGAACTGGGCGTCCAGGGTACGCCGGCCATTGTGCTGCCCGATGGCCGTCTGGTGCCCGGGTATGTGCCGGCCGAGCGCCTGGCCGCCATGCTCGGCCTGAACGATTGATGACCGACGTAAAAAACGCGGCATAGCGGGTCCGGACGGGCCCGATCAACGATGAGACACACGCCAGAACGAGGGGAATGACATTGAAACCGGTGAGAGTGGGAATCTGTGGCCTGGGTACCGTCGGTGGCGGGACCTTCAACGTGCTGACACGCAATGCCGACGACATCGCCCGACGCGCGGGGCGTCCGATCGTCATCGAGCAGGTCGCCTTCCGCAGTTTCAATCCCGAGTGTGATATCACCGGCATCAAGACGACTTCCGACGTCTTCGAGCTGGCCACCAACCCCGATATCGATGTGCTGGTCGAACTGATCGGCGGCTACGATGTGGCCCGCGAACTCGTACTCACCGCCATCGAGAACGGCAAGCACGTGGTCACCGCCAACAAGGCGCTGATCGCCGTGCACGGCAACGAAATCTTCAAGGCCGCCCACGAGAAGGGCGTGATCGTCGCCTTCGAGGCGGCGGTGGCCGGCGGCATACCGGTGATCAAGTCGCTGCGCGAGGGCCTGGGCGCCAACCGCATCGAGTGGGTGGCCGGCATCATCAACGGCACCGGCAACTATATCCTGACCCACATGCGTGAAGAGGGGCGCGCCTTCGAGGACGTGCTCGCCGAGGCCCAGGCACTGGGTTATGCCGAGGCAGACCCGACCTTCGACGTCGAGGGCATCGATGCTGCCCACAAGTTGACGATACTGGCCTCCATTGCCTACGGCGTGCCACTGCAGTTCGACAAGGCCTACACCGAGGGTATCTCGCGCATCACCGCCGAGGACGTGGAGCAGGCCGACAACCTGGGCTACATCATCAAGCACCTGGGCATCTCCAAGCGCACGGAAGCCGGCCTTGAACTGCGCGTGCACCCGACCCTGATTCCCAAGGAGCGGCTGCTGGCCAGTGTCTATGGTGTCAAGAACGCCATCGCCATCATGGGTGATGCCGTGGGGCCGACCCTTTACTACGGCGCCGGTGCCGGTGCGGAGCCCACTGCCTCCGCCGTGGTCGCCGACCTGCTGGACGTGGCACGCGACATCACCACCGACCATCACTATCGCGTGCCCTATCTGGCCTTCAGCGGTATCGGCGAGCAGGAGAGCGACCTGCCGATCATGCCCATGGAGGACATCGTCACCGCTTACTACCTGAGGCTGCTGGCGGTGGACCGCCCTGGCGTGCTGGCGCGGGTGGCGACGATCCTCTCCGAGCAGGGCATCTCCATCGAGGCCTTGATCCAGAAGGAAGCCAAGGAGGGAGAACTGGTGCCGATCATCCTGCTGACCCACTGTACCCGCGAGAAGCAGATGAACGAGGCGATGCGCCTGATCGAGTCGCTGGCCGATATCGCCGGCCCGGTGACGCGCATCCGCGTCGAGTCGCTGGACGAGCAGGAGTAAGCCATGCGCTATATCAGCACCCGTGGGCAGGCGCCTGCGCTCTCCTTCGAGGAGGTCGTGCTCACCGGCATGGCGAGCGACGGAGGCCTCTACGTGCCGGAGGAGGTCCCGACGCTCTCCCATGACGATCTGGCGGCCATGGCCGGGTTGTCGTATGCCGAAATCGCCTTCCGGGTCATGAAGCCCTACGTCAACGGCGAGATCGACGATGCGACCTTCCGGAGCATCGTCGAGGAGGCCTATGCCACCTTCAGCCACGATGCCGTGGTGCCGCTCAACCAGCTCGATGCCAACCACTTCCTGCTCGAACTGTTCCATGGCCCCACGCTGGCGTTCAAGGACGTGGCCCTGCAGCTCCTCGGCCGCATTCTCGACCACTTCCTGCAGAAGCGCGGCGAGCGAGCCGTGATCATGGGGGCCACATCGGGCGACACCGGCTCAGCGGCCATCGAGGGCTGCCGACACTGCGACAACCTCGACATCTTCATTCTGCATCCTTATCAGCGAGTCTCGGAGGTGCAGCGCCGCCAGATGACCACGGTGCTGGCCAATAACGTCTTCAATGTCGCCATCGAAGGCAACTTCGACGACGCCCAGGCCATGGTCAAGGCAAGTTTCGCCGACCAGGGCTTCCTGAGCGGCACTCGGTTGGTGGCAGTGAACTCCATCAACTGGGCGCGCATCATGGCCCAGATCGTCTACTACGTCGCCTCGGCCGTGGCGCTGGGGGCTCCCCATCGGGCGGTGAGCTTCTCCGTGCCCTCGGCCAACTTCGGCAACGTCTTCGCCGGCTACATGGCCAAGCGCATGGGACTGCCGGTCAGGCAGTTCATCATTGCCACCAATGCCAACGATATCCTGCACCGCACCCTGACCGACAACGACTTCTCCAAGCAGGAGCTGGTGGCCACTCTGGCGCCCTCCATGGACATCGTGGTGTCGTCCAACTTCGAGCGGCTGCTGTTCGAGGCCTACGAACGCGACGGGGCGGCGGTGAAGGCCCTGCTCGAGCGCTTCCAGGCCGAGCCGACGGCTCTGGCTGAAGCGCCGCTGGCCCGGCTACGCGACTCCTTCGCCAGCCACAGCGTGGACGACGCCACCATTCTGGAGGTGATCCGCGAGGCGCATCATCGCACCCAGGAGATCCTCGACCCGCACACCGCCACCGGCTACCGTGCAGCCGAGCAGGCGCGCGCCGATGCCGCGACCCCGGTGATCACCCTGGCCACGGCCCACCCGGCCAAGTTCGCCGAGGCGGTAGTCAAGGCCGGCTTCCCGGGGGTGCCGCTGCCACCGCACATGGACGACCTGCTGGAGCGCGATGAGCGCTACACCGTGTTGCCCGCGGAGCTTTCCGCCGTGCAGCAGTTCGTGGTCGAGAACCGCCGCTGAAGTGCATGACCCAGCGACATCACTAGCGAGGGGCGCCGGGGGCAGGCCGAAGAGGAGGTCCTACGCCAGGGATGGCGTCGGTAGCGCCCAGGGAGGGGTTCACAGCGCCTCCTCGCAGGCCTGTCGCCGGATCAGCCCCGAGCGGGCATCTGTCTCCCATCTCTCTTCTTCGTGTCTCTTACTTGCAGGAGCATGGCTTGGACGCCGTCACCGATCCCATCGATCTGCAGGCGCGCTTGCGCCCCCGCATCCAGCCCAGGCCCCGCGATGAGGCGCTCCATGCCCGTGCCCGCGAAGAGGGCCTGACCGAGCTTCAGGCCCGGGTGCTGGCGGGACGGCTTGCCGGCTACCAGGGCGAGCTGGCGCCGCTGGTCTCGCCCAGCCTGCGCCACCTCGCCCATCCCGAGAAGCTCGCCGACGCCCGGCGTGCGGCCGAACGCATCGCCCAGGCGGTGGTGGATGGCGAGCATATCGGCATCCTCACCGACTATGACGTGGACGGCATCACCTCCCACGTGGTGATCCGGCGCACCTTGGTCGAGCTCTTCGGGGTGCCCGAGGCGCGCCTGCACAGCCTGATCGGCCACCGTATCCATGACGGCTACGGCATCAGCCTGCCGCTGGTGGAGCGCACACTGGCGCTCTCGCCGCGGCCGAACCTGGTGATCACCGCCGACTGCGGAAGCTCCGACGAACCGCGCATCGCCCGGCTCAAGGCCGCCGGCATCGAGGTGGTAGTCAGCGACCACCACGCCCTGCCGCAGGAGGGGCCACCGTCCTCGGCGTATGCGGTGGTCAACCCCACCCGCGATGACTGCACTTATCCCGACCCGACCATCGCCGGCTGCATGGTGGCCTGGCTGACGATGTCGCTTGCCCGGCAGGTACTGATCGAGTGGGGAGCGCTGCCCGAGGCCACGCCCAAGCTCTCGCCCTGGCTCTCCTACGTGGCCCTGGGCACGGTGGCGGACTGCGTCTCGCTGGGCGGCAGCGCCGCCAACCGCGCGGTGGTGACCCACGGCCTGGCGCTGATCAACCGCATGGAGGCCGCCTGCTGGCGTGCCATGGCCGAGCGACTGGGAAGCGACAGCGTGCCCTTCGATGCCGAGACCCTGGCCTTCCAGATGGGGCCTCGGATCAACGCCCGTTCGCGGCTCGACGATCCCTATGCGGCGCTGCACTTTATGCTCGCCGAGCAGGATCATGTCGCGCAGCGATATCTCGAGGTGCTGGATCAGGACAACCAGTCGCGCAAGGCGATCGAGGCGGACATGGCCGAGGAGGCCAAGGCGCTGGCCCTGCCGGCCCTGACGGCCGATGAACCCGCCATCGTCGTCTTCCTGGAGGACGGCCACCCGGGCGTGCAGGGCATCGTCGCATCAAGGCTGGTCCAGGCCTTCGGCCGGCCGGCGCTGGTACTGACCCCGGCTGCGGCCCCCGGCATGCTCACCGGCTCCGGACGCTCCATCGAGGCCCTGCACCTGCGAGACGCCCTGCAGCGGACCTTCGCGCTGGCACCCGAGGCGCTGCCGCGCTTCGGCGGCCACCGCGGTGCCGCCGGGGTGGGGGTGCCGCGCGAGCACCTGGCGGCGTTCCGTGCGGCCTTCCTGCAGGCGGTGGGCGAGCAACTGGGCGATACCGAGCTCCGCCCGCGGATCTTCACCGACGGCGAGCTTTTACCCCAGCAGCTCGGCCTCGCCACCCTCGACGAGCTCGAGCGGCTCGGGCCCTATGGCCGGGAGTTTGATGCCCCGCTGTTCCAGGGCGAGTTCCTGGTCGAGGCGCTGCGCCCGGTGGGGGCCGATGGCAGTCACCTGATGCTGGAGCTCTCCAGCGGGACCGCGAGCCTGAAGGCGATCTGGTTCCGTGCCCTGACCCCCGGGGAGGTGCCGGCCTTCGGCGTCGGCGATCGCCTGCGCTGTGCCTACAAGCTCAATCGTAACCGCTGGCGGGGACGCGAGAGTTTGCAGCTGATGATCGAGCACGCCGAGCGTGAACACTGATTTCCTGCTGCGCTCGATATCCTGGCCGCCGGCGGAGCCTCACAATCCTCATTGAGCAGCCAGTCAACTCCGGTTGCTCAGCTCCGGCGGCAACCAGCCTCTCTTCGCTCGCGACGGAAATCAGCGCTTACGGACTCTCAAGGAGCACTTAATGGATCCCCAGGAACTGCCCACCGACCCCCATCGGCCCCATGAGGACGTGATGGCAATGCTGGTCGGCACGCTCTTCGTCGCCCTCGGCGTCAGCTTCTATACCCAGGCGATGCTGCTCACCGGCAGTACCGCGGGCCTGGCCTTCCTGCTGCAGTATGCCACCGGCTGGCGCTTCGGCATCGGGTTCTTCCTGATCAACCTGCCGTTCTACTGGCTCGCCGTGCGTCGCATGGGCTGGTCGTTCACGCTGCGCACCTTCGTGGCCATCGGCCTGGTATCGGTGTTCTCGGAGCTCACCGCCGGCTGGATTCGCATCGAGTGGCTGCACCCGCTCTACGCCGCCCTGATGGGCGGCAGCCTGATCGGTATCGGCATGCTGGTGCTGTTCCGCCACCGCACCAGCCTGGGGGGCATCAATATCCTCGCGCTCTTCCTGCAGGACCGCTATGGCTGGCGGGCGGGCTACGTTCAGCTGGGCATCGATGCGCTCATCATGCTGGGAGCCCTGCTGGTGCTGCCGATGGAGCGGGTAGGGCTCTCGGTGCTTGGCGCCATTGCGCTCAACCTGATCATCGCCCTGAACCACAAGCCGGGGCGCTATATGGGCGTCAGCTAGCGTCTGCCAGCCAGAACCACCAGACGATCAGGGCGATCAGTGCCAGGCCGGCGAGATTGACGATCCAGCTCATGATGCGTCCTCCTTTTTCTGTTGGTTGCCCGCGTCGTCACCGACGGTTTCGCTGGAAGGGCGGAACAGGCGCAGCCGGTTCGCGTTGCTCACCACGGTGATCGAGGAGAGCGACATCGCGACCCCGGCAATGATCGGCGAGAGCAGGGTGCCGGTCACGGGGTAGAGCACCCCGGCGGCGATGGGAATGCCCAGGGTGTTGTAGCCGAAGGCGCCGACCAGGTTCTGCTTGATGTTGCGCAGGGTGGCCCGGCTGATCTCGATGGCGGCGGCCACCCCGTGCAGCGAGCCGCGCACCAGGGTGATGCCGGCGCTCTCGATGGCCACGTCCGTCCCCTGGCCGATGGCGAAGCCCACCTCGGCACGGGCCAGGGCCGGGGCGTCGTTGATGCCGTCGCCGACCATGCCCACGATTTCCCCCTCACGCTGCAGCCGCTCGATCTCGGCATGCTTGTCCTCGGGCAGCAGGCCAGCGCGGAAGTCGTCGATGCCGACCTCCCGAGCGATGGCGCCAGCGGTATGGGCGTTGTCGCCGGTGAGCATCACCACCTTGAGGCCATCGGCCTGCAGGCGCTTCACGGCGGCGATGGTGTCATGGCGCAAGGGATCGCTGATGCCGAACAGCGCGGCCAGCCGGCCGTCCACCGCCAGATAGACCACGGTGCGCGCCTTCTCCTCCAGGTCGGAAGCCATCTCGCGGCCGCTGGAAAGCTCGATGCCGGCCTCCTCCAGCAGACGGGCATTGCCCAGCAGCAGCGCCTTGCCGTCAGGCGTGGTGGCCTTGACTCCGCCGCCGGTGACGGTGTCGAAGTCGCGAATCTCGCCGGGTTCGGCCTGGCGTTCTTCCGCGTGCGCCATCAGGGCCGCCGCCAGTGGGTGTTCGGAGCCGCGCTCCAGGGCCGCCACCAGACCCAGCATGTCCCGCTCTTCGCCCTCGAGCACTTCCGATTCCGTTACCTCCGGCTTGCCTTCGGTCAGGGTGCCGGTCTTGTCCACCACCAGGGTCGTCAGCTTGCTGGCGGTCTGCAGGGCATCGCCGCTGCGCACGAGCACGCCGTGCTCGGCCGCCTTGCCCACGCCAATCATGGTGGAGATCGGCGTGGCCAGGCCCAGGGCGCAGGGGCAGGCGATGATCAGCACCGTGGTGGCGGTGACCAGCATATGGATCATCCGCGGCTCGGCACCGAAATTGAACCAGACCAGTGCGGTGATCACCGCGATGATCATCACCGAGGGCACGAAGACGCTCGACACTCGATCGGCCAGCTGGCCGATGGGCGGGCGGGAGTTCTGGGCGCTGGCCACCTGCTCCGTGATCTGTCCCAGGCGGGTGTCGGCGCCGACGCGGGTAGCGCGATAGACCAGGGAGCCCTTGCCGTTCACCGTGCCGGCGCTGACCTCGTCGCCCTTGCCCTTCGTGACGGGCAGGGGCTCGCCGGTGAGCATGGACTCGTCGATATGGCTCTGCCCCTCGGTCACCTCGCCGTCCACCGGCAGGCGCTCGCCGGGGCGCACACGAATGTGGTCGCCCTCGCGCACCTCGTCGATCTCGACCTCGCGCTCCTCGCCGTCGCGGATCACCCGCGCGGTTCGGCTCTGCAGGTCGAGCAGCCGCTTGAGGGCATCGCTGGTCCGGCCCCGCGCCCGTAGCTCCAGGGCATTGCCCAGCAGCACCAGGCCGATGATCATGGCCGAGGCCTCGAAGTAGATGCCTCGTGCCACTTCGGGCAGCCAGGGGGCAAAGGCCACCACCGCCATGGAGTAGACCCAGGCGGTGCCGGTGCCCATGGCGATCAGGGTGTCCATGTTCGCCTGGTGGTGCTTGAAGTTCTTCCAGGCGTTGACGAAGAAGTGGCGCCCCGGGAAGACCATTATGGCCAGCGTCAACAGGCCGATCACCAGCCAGTAGAGCCGTCCGGCTCCCACGGGGTGAGGGTGAAAGACGAACATGCTGGCCATCAGCGGCACCGCCAGGGCCAGCGACCAGGCGCTGCCCTTCATGCGACGACGGTACTCCCGCTCGTCGCGCTCGGCTCGAGCCTGTTCGGCCTCACGCATGTCGACGATGGGCTCGGCATCGTAGCCGACGTCCTGTACGGCCTCGATCAGGGCGTCCGTGTCGGCGCGGCCGCGCACCTGGGCGGTATGCGTGCCGAAGTTCACCTCGGCGCTGACCACGCCAGGCGTGCGCTCCAGGGCCTGCTGGACGCTCTTCACGCAGCTGGCGCAGGTCATGCCGCTGATCGAGAGTCGGGAAGCGGTGGCGCGTGCGTCGGTCTCCTCCTCTTGGAAATCCCTGCCCGAGTGAGGGGCCTGGTCGGGCGTTTCCTCGGGGGATGAGACGTCGGACTCCGGCTCGAAGGGTGACTCGCGCTCCGGTTCGGCAGCTTCCGTGGATTCAGCGGCAGGGTAGCCGGCCTGTTCCAGCAGCTGGTCCAGGGTCTCGCCTCCCAGGGCGGTGTTAACCGTCAGGCGCTTCTCGTCCGGGAAACCGGCCACTTCGGCGTCAGGGTCCTCGGCCTGGATTGCCTTGCGCATCCTGCCGACGCAGCCCTGGCAGCTCATGCCCGGTACTCGGCGCTCATGGTGTTGTCGGCCGGCTGCCGGGTAGCCGGCCTCGGTAAGCGCCGCGTCCAGGTCGTCATCGGCCAGGGTGGTGATGACCTCCAGGCGTTTTTCGGACGGCGTGCCGGTGACTTCGGCTTGTGCGTCCTTGGCCTGGATGGCCTGTCGCATCTTGGTCACGCAGCCCTGGCAGCTCATGTTCGGGACCTGGCGTTCCCGGGTCTGTCTGTCGTTCATCGGAGCTCCTCGTTGGTCTTTTGGTCGGCATCGAGCTGTTCGGGAAAGCTCTCGATCAGGCGGCAGATGCTGTGGCCGTCCGGGGTGCCGTCGGGCATCCCGTCCCAGGCGGCCAGGGCCTGTTCCATGCGCGAGGCCAGCGATTCCAGCTCGCGGATCTGCTCACGGATCTGCGGCAGTCGGTTTGCCAGCAGGTCGCGCACCATGGGGCAAGGCGAATCGCCGTGATCGGCGTGATCGAGGATGTCACGGATCTCGGCCACACCGAATCCCAGGGTGCGGGCCCGCTGGATGAAGCGCAGTCGATCCAGGTCCGCCTGCCCGAACAGCTGATAGCCGTTCACGGGATGGCGCTCGGGATGCAGCAACCTCTCGCGGGTGTAGTGGCGGACCGTCTCGGCGGTGACGCCAGCCAGGCGTGCCAGGTCACTGACCTTCATGGTGGGTTTCCTCGAATCAATCATGCGGCCAGTGTAAAACCTTTGGGTTACCCATAGGTCAAGGGGTGGCGCCACTCCGCCTGTCATGGCGAGCATGTGCTGCCTAAGGCAATGAAAACGTGAGAAATCAAACGCTCGTGCAACCAAAGTATTAGGGTTTTTTGGTTTAAAACGGTCGTTTGTGCTTGATCCCGAGTGGGGGATTCGCAAACACTGCAGGTACGCCAGATAGAGCAACGGCAAGACCCCAGCATTATTCACCCGAAAGGATGTCGCGCCCATGCACAACAAGTTCAACAAGCTCTCCGTCGCCGTCGCCCTTGCCTCCACGGCGCTGATGGCCAGTCAGGTGTCCGCCTCCGGCTTCCAGGTCCGCGAGCAGAGCGCCAAGACGCTGGCCAACGCCCTCTCCAATGCCGCCGCGGGGGCCGAGGACGCCAGCTTCATGGCCTACAACCCGGCCGCCATCGGCCATATCGACGGCAACCAGGTCGTCGGCGGGGTGGCCTATATCGACGCCGATTTCGAGCTCAACGATGCCGAGGCCAGCAGTCTCGGTGGTGCGGTGGACTACGACCGGGGCGGCTCTCGCCAGGGTGGTGAAACGGCGGTGGTGCCTAGCTTTGCCGCCAAGACGCAGCTTGATGATCGCTTCGACCTGGGCCTGGCCATCTACGCGCCCTATGGGCTCTCGACCAGGTACGACGAGGACTGGATCGGTCGCTACCACGCCATCGAGACCGAACTGGCCACCATCGATTTCCAACCGACCCTCAACTATAGAGCGTCCGATCGCCTCAACCTGGCCGTGGGGCTTCGTGCCCAGTATGCGGATGCGACTCTCACGAATGCCATAGACTTCGGAAGCGCGGCAGCCAGTATGGGCAGCCCTGTCGCCACCCCGGGCCGGAACGACGTCATCGGTGAGGTGACGGGCGATGACTGGGGCTATGGCTACACGCTTGGCGCGCTCTTTCAGGTCGACGATCGGACCCGCCTGGGGATCGGTTATCGTTCGGAAATCGACCTGACCCTAGACGGCGAACTCGACGTCAGAGGCACGGATCCCGTCTCGCAAGGCGCCATTGCCGCAGGGCAGGTGACTGGAACCGGCGGCAAGGCCGAGCTGACCACACCGGCCAACCTGAATCTGGGTATCCATCACCAGTTGACCGATCGACTGGCGCTGATGGCCAACGCGGAGTGGACCGAATGGAGCAGCTTTGATGAACTGGTGGTCGAGTTCGATGATGGTCGCGATCCGAGTCGCACCGAGGAAAACTGGAACGATACCTGGGCCTTCTCGGTGGGGGCGAACTATGCGCTGACCCCGCAGTGGCTGCTGCGTGCCGGCCTGGGCCTGGACGAGAGTCCGGTGCCGAGCGCCGAGTTCCGCACGCCGCGGGTGCCGGATGCCGACCGTCAGTGGGCGACCCTCGGTGCCACCTGGATGCCCAGCCCGGAGCTCGGCATCACCGCGGGCTACATGCACGTCTTCGCCGATGATGGCGATATCGACCAGCGCGCCACGCCGACCAACGAGAATGCGAGCAAGGGCAACCTCGCGGGGACCTACGAGGTCTCGGCGGATGTCTTCGCTCTCTCGGTGGACTACCGCTTTTAACCACCATATCACGCCCCTGACCTCGGGACCCGGCTTCGGCCGGGTTTCGTTGTTTAGAGCCGTCAGCGCGCGGTGGATGCGGCGCGGCGGCACTTTCGCTACAATACCTACCTTTTCCGTGCCGTCGCGGCGCTGGCTCGACGCCAGGGCCGAGGCTGGCATTTTCCATTGCAGACTCGGATGAGCCCCATGCTGGAAACCAACCCGATTCATCACCTCATCAAGGACCTGTCTGAGCGGACAGACGTCCTGAGGGGGTATCTTTGACTATGCCGAAAAGAAGGATCGGCTAGAGGAAGTCACCCGCGAGCTCGAGGACCCCAACGTCTGGAGCGATCCGGACTACGCTCAGAAGCTTGGCAAGGAGCGAGCGACGCTTGAAGCGATCGTGGCTACCATCGACGATCTCGAGCAGGGCCTCGGCGACAGCCTCGACCTGCTAGAACTCGCCGAGGTGGAGGACGATGAAGGCACCGTCGACGAGGTCCAGAAGGAGATCGAGGGGCTTCAGACCAGCCTCGAGAAGCTCGAGTTCCGGCGCATGTTCTCCGGCGAGATGGACGAGAACAACGCCTATCTCGACATCCAGGCTGGATCCGGCGGCACGGAGGCCCAGGACTGGGCCAACATGCTGCTGCGCATGTACCTGCGCTGGGCCGAGCACCACGGCTTCAAGGCCGAGATCATCGAGGTCTCCGCCGGCGATGTGGCGGGTATCAAGTCGGCCTCGGTGCACGTCCAGGGCGAGTACGCCTTCGGCTGGCTGCGCACCGAGACCGGCGTGCACCGCCTTGTCCGCAAGAGTCCCTTCGACTCTGGCGGCCGCCGGCATACTTCTTTCGCCTCGGTGTTCCTGTCGCCGGAGGTGGATGATAGCTTCGAGGTCGAGATCAATCCCTCGGACCTGCGTACCGATACTTATCGCTCAAGCGGGGCCGGCGGGCAGCACGTCAACACCACCGACTCGGCGGTGCGCATCACCCATGAGCCCACCGGCATCGTGGTGGCCTGCCAGAGCCAGCGCAGCCAGCACGCCAACCGCGACTTCGCCATGAAGCAGCTCAAGGCGAAGCTGTGGGAACACGAGATGCAGAAGCGCAACGCCGCCAAGCAGGAGGCCGAGGACTCCAAGGCCGATATCGGCTGGGGCAGCCAGATCCGTTCCTATGTCCTGGATGACCAGCGCATCAAGGATCTGCGCACCGGCGTCCAGTCAAGCAACTGCGACAAGGTGCTGGACGGGGACCTTGACCAGTTTATCGTCGCCAGCCTCAAGCAGGGACTGTAGCCCCGAGCTTCGAGCCACGGGCCGCGAGCGACAGCCAGCCCGCTCGTGGCGCTTAGCCCGAAGCGCCTAGCTCACTCTTTAACAGGTAGCAAAATGGCCAACGAGAGCCCTTCATCGGATAGCCCGCACAATGATGAGAACCGCCTGATCGCGGAGCGTCGTGCCAAGCTGGCCGCCCGTCGCGAGCGTGCCGCCGAGACTGGCGCAAGCGCCTTTCCCAACGATTTTCGCCGCGACAGCCTGGCGGCCGGGTTGATCGACGAGCTCGGTGATCGGGACAAGGCCGATCTTGAGGTGCTGGGTCGCCAGGCCGCCGTATCGGGGCGCGTCATGCGCAAGCGTGGGCCCTTCATCGTCATCCAGGATCCCTCCGGCACGATCCAGCTCTATGTCGACAAGAAGGGGCTGCCGGCCGAGGTGCTGGAAGACGTCAAGGGCTGGGACATCGGGGACATCGTGGCGGCCCGCGGTCCGGTGCACAAGTCGGGCAAGGGTGACCTCTATGTGATGATGGTGGAGGCTCGGCTGCTCACCAAGAGCCTGCGTCCGCTGCCCGACAAGTTCCACGGCCTCACCGACATGGAGGCGCGCTACCGCCAGCGCTACGTCGACCTGATCATGAACCCCGATTCGCGCAAGGTGTTCGAGACCCGCGCCGGGGTAATCAGCGCCATGCGACGCTTCTTCGAGGATCGCGGCTTCATGGAGGTCGAGACCCCGATGCTGCAGCCGATTCCCGGAGGCGCCACGGCACGCCCCTTCGTCACCCACCACAACGCGCTGGACATCGACATGTACCTGCGCATCGCACCGGAGCTCTATCTCAAGCGCCTGGTGGTGGGCGGCTTCGAGCGGGTCTTCGAGATCAACCGCAACTTCCGCAACGAGGGGCTCTCCACCCGTCACAACCCCGAATTCACCATGATCGAGTTCTATCAGGCTCACGCGAACCACAACGACCTGATGGATCTCACCGAGGAGATGCTGCGCAGCGTGACCCGCAAGGTGCTGGGTACGACCACGGTGGTGAATACCGTGCGTAACGGCGAGGGCGAGGTGCTCGAGACCTTCGAGTATGACTTCGGCCAGCCACTGCGGCGTATCACGGTGTTCGATGCCATCCTCGAGTTCAACCCGGAGATCCATGCCGAGGCCCTGGCCGACGAGGCTGCCGCGCGTCAGATCGCCGAGCGCCTGGACATCGACGTCAAGGATGGCTGGGGGCTGGGCAAGGTGCAGATCGAGATCTTCGAGAAGACCGTGGAGCATCGTCTCCAGCAGCCCACCTTCATCACCGAATACCCCACCGAGGTTAGCCCGTTGGCGCGGCGCAAGGACGCGGACCCCTTCGTCACCGAGCGTTTCGAATTCTTCGTCGGCGGCCGCGAGATCGCCAACGGTTTCTCGGAGCTCAACGACGCCGAAGACCAGGCCGAGCGCTTCCGCGCCCAGGCCGAAGAGAAAGAAGCCGGCGACCTGGAGGCAATGTACTACGACGCCGACTATGTGCGGGCGCTGGAGGTTGGCCTGCCGCCCACCGCCGGCGAGGGCATCGGCATCGACCGGCTGGTGATGCTTTTCACCGACAGTGCCTCCATCCGCGACGTGCTTCTGTTCCCGGCGATGCGCCCCGAGGTGGAGTGATCGGGGCCGGAAATGTTGGTAAGGGGCGGCCCCAGCACCCATAATGGTCGTCGTTTCGACGTCGAGGAGACCGTGATGAAACTGCTCAACCGCTCCGCCCTGAGCGTCAGGCCGACCCGGCATTTCGTGGACTGGATCAATACGCTCGAACCCACGATGGAGGGCGATGACCTGACTCTGGCCGACGTCGAGCGCGAAAGCACCGTCTACCTGATCCCGGAGATGGATACGCCCGAGGCCCTGGAGGCCTTCGTGCACGAGCGCTACCTCGAGATCCTCGAGACCGAACTGCGCGCCTGGGAAGAAGACGAGCGCCAATGGCCGGAAGCCCTGGACTGGGCGCTCTTCCAGCGCTTCCTGCAGGTCGAGCACAGCTATCTGGCCATCGATCTCGACAATGAAGCAGCGCTAGAAATCTCCGAGGTGGACGATGCTCTCCTGCTGGAGACGGACCAGGACTGACCTTGCCCGCCCGGCATCGAACAGGGGGAAACCGGCTTCGGCCGGTTTCCTCGTTAGGGCACCCGCAACGAGGCAAGCAGGATGAGTCGACGCTTCGCGACCCGCCCCGGCCCGTTTGCGCCCAGCAGCAGGCGCGCGCTCCCGAGCCGCGGCGGACGTCGTCTGTGCCGGACTGAAGGCGTACAATGGTCCGATCATTCACCCAGCCTCGGAACCCCGACATGAGCATCCAGGCCATCATCGAACACAAGCTCAGGGCCCTGGAGCCCGACTTCCTTGCGGTGGAGAACGAGAGTCATCGGCATAACGTGCCGCCGAACTCCGAGACCCACTTCAAGGTCACCCTGGTATCTCCCCGACTCGAGGGATTGATGCCGGTCAAGCGTCACCAGCAGGTTTACGCGTTGCTCGCCGACGAGCTCGCCGGTCCCGTCCACGCCCTGGCCCTGCACCTCTTCACCCCCGAGGAGTGGGACGCCAGCGGCCGGTCCCGGCCCGACTCCCCCGACTGTCGGGGTAGCGGCCAGTCGTGACCCCGGAGCCGCAGCGCCTGCAGTACCTGGAGGCCATGGGTCTGACGGCCTGGGTTTCCCGCTACCGCTTGCCCAATGCCTTGCCCTCTACGGCCTGCGAGTGGGAGGCGGCCCCGCCAGTAACCGAGGAGCGCCGCGCCCCGGGAGAGCGGCTGCATGCGCTGCTCGATGAGGCCGCGGAAGCGCAGGTCGCGATGCCTCGCCCGGCCCCCGCCGAGCCGGAACCGCGACATCGTCCTTCGGCCGGCCGGGCTCGAGCGCTGCTGGGTGACCTGGTGCCGGCCGACGAGCCGGAGACCGCGTCCGAATCGATGAGCCCTAGCCCTGTGCGCCAACCGGGCGAGGCGCTGCGCTTCACCCTGCAGGTAGCATGCCTGGATGGTCGCTGGCTGGTATTGCTGCCTGGAGAGGTGCCGCCCGGCAGCGTGGAGTTGCGCCTGCTGCGTCACCTGCTGCAGGCGGCAGGCGTGGAGCCCGAACAGATGCCGGCCTTTGAGGCCTTTCGCTGGCCCCAGGTGGAAGGGCTGCCGGTGGAGGCGCCCCTGGAGGAGGCTCGGGAGGGCCTCCAGGCCTTCCTGGCCGGTCGGCAGCGGCGCGGTTGGGTACCGGAACGGCTGCTGGTGTTCGGGGAGAACGCCACCCTGGACGAGCTGCTGACGCTGTCGGATGGTCACTGCCCGCTGCTGGCGCTGCCGGCCTGGCGGGGGCCCTCGTTGAGCGAGCTGTCTGGCAGTGCCGATGCCAAGCGCGCCCTCTGGCCGCGGATGGTGGGCTGGCGCGACGCCTGGAGCGCGGGTCGTGAGCCCGGCTGAAGGGGTAAGGCGGTTGGCTCTGACCGACCTGGAGATGCTTTCGGCGCTGGAGCAGGCCGCCAGTGCCGACCCCTGGACGCCAGGCCAACTGCGGGCGGCGCTGTCCGACCCTGACACGCGGGTGCTCGGCATCGAGCGTGAAGGTGGCCTGATCGGTCATGCGGTGGTGGTGCGACTGCCCTTCGAGGCGGAGTTGCAGGCGATTCTGGTGAAGCCGGGCGAGCGTCGTCAGGGAGTTGCTGGGCGGTTGCTGACGGCGGTGGTCGATCAGGCGCATTCCTGGCACAGCGAGCGCCTGTTGCTGGAGGTCAGGGTGAGCAACGAAGCGGCCCTGGCGCTCTATCGACGTGCGGGGTTCGACGAGGATGGCCGGCGGCGTGGCTACTATCCGTCGTGCGTCGACGGCCAGCGGGAGGACGCGCTGCTGATGTCGCTCCCGCTGGCCTGATGTCGCCTCAGCTGCTGGTCGTCGTCTCGACTTCGTCGAACTTCCCCAGCAGCGCGGAGAGCCGGCGCTCCCACTCCTCGCGCTCCTGTTTCAGGCGGGCGTTTTCCTCGCGCAGCTCCTCGGCTTCCATTCTCATCAACTCCAGGGCCTCGACGGCACTGGTGACCTTCTGTTCGAGCTGGTTGAAGAGTTCGTTACTCATCCTTTTCTCCTGGCGACATCCTGCTGGTGGGCATGCCCGATGGGGTCCTTAGCGCGCAGCGTAACGCCGCGCTCGGAGCTCAGCAAGCGTCACCGTCCGACTCCCCCTCGCCAGGCGGTTTCCGGCGGTAGAGCCGCCCGGTGCTGTCACCGGCACGTACCTCGCGGTGGAGTTGCCAATTGGCCGGTACCTCGGGAGCGAGCACCGACTCGGTTTCCACGTAGACGAGGGCCTCCTCGTCGAGCCAGCCCGCCTCCAGGGCATTGCAGCAGGCGCCGGCGAGCCCCTGGCGAAAGGGCGGATCGAGGAAGGCCAGGGTGAAGGGGATGGGGGTGCCGGCGAGGAAAGTCTGGGCATCGGCGGTGACCAGGGTGGCGCGTTCGGCGGCCCCCAGGGTCGCGAGGTTGTCGGCGAGTTGCCGGGCCACCTTGGGGTCGCGCTCGACGAACACCGCCTGCCGGGCCCCTCGCGAGAGGGCTTCCAGGCCGAGTGCCCCGGTACCGGCGAAGAGGTCGAGAACTCGCGCGCCGGGCGTGGCGGCGGCGAGCCAGTTGAACAGCGTCTCTCGGACACGGTCGGGGGTGGGGCGCAGCCCCGGGCGGTCGAGTACCGGCAGCTGACGCCGCCGGTACTCCCCGCCGATCAGGCGCAGCCGTCCGGGGGCCCGGTGGCCGGAACCGTTGGGTGCGTTGGCGGCCGGTTTGCCGGACTTGCGGGAAGAGGGGTGGCGTCGTGTCATGGGGGAGGATTGTACCGGCCGGCTTGTCCACAGTCATGGTGCGCGATGGTAGGATAAGCCGATTCGTTCATCCGTGAGGCGTGATCCCCCCATGTTCGGTATTTTCAAGCGCAAGAAGCAGCAGGATGGTCAACAGACGACACCGGAACAGGAGGCCGAGCGCCGGTCGGACGAGCAAGCGGCAGACGACGCCACCGGCTCTGCGCCGGCGACGGAGGCCCCCGACGAAGTCGATGAGGCCGCATCCGGCAGTCAGCCGGCGAAGCCGCCCGAGCCGGCCCGGGACGAGCCCAACGAACCCGAACCGGCGCCCCGCAAGCAGCCCGTCGAGGCTGCCCCCGAGCCTGCACGACCTAAGGCGGCCCTGCAGGAAAAGCCGGTCGCCGAGAAGCAGGGCTGGTTCTCTCGCATCCGTGCCGGGCTTGGCAAGACGCGTGCCAACCTCACCGATGGCCTGGCGGATCTCTTCATGGGCCGCAAGCAGATCGACGATGATCTCATGGAGGAGCTCGAAACCCAGCTGCTGATGGCGGACGTGGGCATCGAGGCCACCACCGAGATCATCGATCGGCTCACCGACCGTGTCTCGCGCAAGGAGCTCAAGGAGCCCCAGGCGCTCTACCGGGCCCTGCAGGAGGAGCTCGCGACGATGCTCGAGCCGGTCGCTCAGCCGCTGGTGCTGCCGCCGAAGGGCGAGGGCCCCTTCGTGATTCTGGTGGTGGGCGTCAACGGCGTGGGCAAGACCACCACCATCGGCAAGTTGACCCAGCGCTTCCAGCGTGAGGGGCGCAGCGTGATGCTGGCCGCCGGCGATACCTTCCGTGCGGCGGCGGTGGAGCAGCTCAAGGTCTGGGGCGAGCGCAACGACGTGCCGGTGATCGCCCAGCACACCGGGGCTGACAGCGCCTCGGTGATCTTCGATGCCGTCTCGGCCGCCAAGGCGCGGGGCGTCGATGTGCTGATCGCCGACACCGCCGGCCGCCTGCATAACAAGGCCCACCTGATGGAGGAGCTCAAGAAGGTCCGCCGGGTAATGGGCAAGGTTGACGCCAGCGCGCCCCATGAGGTGATGCTGGTGCTCGATGCGGGTACCGGCCAGAACGCCCTGGCCCAGGCCTCGACCTTCAACGAGGCGGTGCCGGTCACCGGCATCACCCTGACCAAGCTCGACGGCACGGCCAAGGGGGGTATCATCTTCGCCCTGGCCCGCCAGCTGGGCACGCCGATCCGCTTCATCGGCGTCGGCGAGTCCCTGGATGACCTGCGCCCCTTCGCGGCGAGTGAGTTCGTCGATGCCCTCTTCGACCGCGAGCCGGTGTCAGCCGAGTCATGATCGCCTTCGAGCACGTCGGCAAGCGCTATGGAGGGCGCTTCGAGGCGCTCGCCAATATCGATTTCCGGGTGCGTCGCGGCGAGATGGTCTTCCTCACCGGCCACTCCGGGGCGGGCAAGAGCTCGCTGCTGCGCCTGATCATGCGCCTGGAGCGACCTAGTCGAGGCAAGGTGCGGGTGGCGGGCCATGATATCGACCGCCTGCATCACAGCCTGATTCCCTTCTACCGTCGCCAGATCGGCGTGGTCTTCCAGGACCACCAGCTGCTTTTCGATCGCTCGATCTTCCACAACGTTGCCTTGCCATTGGAGATCCAGGGGGTCGAGCATCGTGAGGCCGCGCGGCGGGTGAGGGCATCGCTGGACAAGGTGGGGCTGCTGCACCGTGAGGGCGCGCTGCCTATCGAGCTTTCCGGCGGCGAGCAACAGCGGGTCGGCATCGCCCGGGCGGTGGTCAACAAGCCAGCGCTGTTGCTTGCTGACGAGCCTACCGGCAACCTCGATCCCCAGCTTTCCGCCGACATCATGACGCTGTTCGAGGACTTCAATCGCATCGGGACCACCGTGATGGTCGCCAGCCATGACCTGGCGCTGATCGCCAGGCTGCGTCATCGCACCCTGCGACTCCATGATGGCCGTCTGGTGGCTGACGAGGAGGTCGCATGAGCCGCGAACCCAGTCCTTCGCCCCGCGGTGCGCGCACCCACCGGCTATCTGGCGGCGTCCGCTGGCGGGCCTGGGCGCGCCACCACCGGACCATGGCCGTCGACAGTGGCCGGCGCTTGCTGCGCCGGCCACTGGGCAGTCTGATGACCATGCTGGCCATCGCCATCGCCCTGGTGCTGCCCGCGGGGCTCTGGCTTACCCTGGACAGCGCCCGCCTGCTCGACGCCGAGCTGGAGGAGAGCGCTACCCTCACTGCCTACCTTGAGATCGGGATCGGAGAGGGCGAAGCCGGGCGTATCGAGGAGGCCCTGGCCGCTCAGTCGGGGGTGGTCGGTACCCGGTTGATCACCGCCGCCGAGGGCATGGCCGAGTTCCAGCAGGCGTTGGGCCTGCGCGATGCCTTGACGCGGCTCGAGGGCAACCCCCTCCCGGCCAGTGTCGTGGTGCGCCCCGAGGATCCCGACCCCGAGGCCGTGCGAGGGCTCGCCGAGGCCCTCGAGGGCGTCCCCGGTGTCGATGAGGTGCGTCTGGACCTCGCCTGGCTGGAGCGCTTGCGCCACCTCGCCGAGCTGGGCCAGCGGGTCACCCTGGCGCTGGGCGTGCTGTTCGGGCTGGGGGTGCTGCTGGTGGTGGGCAACACCATTCGTCTCGCCGTGGAGAATCGCCGCCAGGAAATCGAGGTGGTGACGCTGATCGGCGCCACCCATGCCTTCGTGCGTCGCCCCTTTCTTTATAGCGGGGCCTGGTTCGGGTTGGGCGGCGGCATGCTGGCGTGGGGCCTGTTGACGCTGGGCAGCGACTGGCTCTCGGCGCCGGTCTCGGCCCTGGCGGCGAGCTACGGCGCCAGTTTCCACCTGCCGCGGCTGGGCCCCGAGGGGTCTACAATACTGCTCGGGTGTAGTACACTGCTTGGCTGGCTGGGTGCCTGGATCGCCGTGAATCGGCACCTGGCGGAGATCCGGCCTCGTTGAGGCGAGTCCTGGTCGGATCCACGGAATATCCGGCATCAGTCGGAACTTTCGCCGGTTTTCACCGTCTTAAGCGGTAACCATGCACAGCCCTGTATGTACAGGATAATGGGTTTCGAAGGAGACAACCTGCACATGAGCACCAGTCTTCTGCCGGTGGGTCAACTTTCCCCGGGTCATGACCTGAACGGTTACATCCAGGCGGTCAACGGCATTCCCATGCTGACCGTCGATGAGGAGCGTGAGCTAGCCTTTCGCCTGCACGACGAGGGCGACCTCGAAGCGGCTCGTCGTCTGGTGCTTTCGCATCTGCGCTTCGTCGTCTATATCGCCCGCAGCTACTCCGGCTACGGCCTGCCCCAGGCCGACCTTATCCAGGAAGGCAACGTCGGTCTGATGAAGGCCGTCAAGCGCTTCGACCCCAACCAGGGCGTGCGTCTGGTCTCCTTTGCCGTGCACTGGATCAAGGCCGAGATCCACGAGTTCGTGCTGCGCAACTGGCGCATCGTCAAGATCGCCACCACCAAGGCCCAGCGCAAGCTGTTCTTCAACCTGCGCGGCGCCAAGAAGCGCCTGGCGTGGCTGAACAGTGACGAGGTCGAGGCCATCGCCAAGGACCTTGACGTCAAGCCTGAAGTGGTGCGCGAGATGGAAGGGCGCCTGTCGGCCCATGACGCTGGCTTCGACGCCTCGCCGGGGGAGGACGACGAGTCCGCCTATCAGGCACCGGTGCACTTCCTCGACGATGCCAGCGCCGATCCGGCCACTCAGCTCGAGGACAGCGACTGGGAGCAGGATGCCACGCATCGCTTGCAGCAGGCGTTGGAGACCCTCGACGAGCGCTCGAGGGACATCCTGCAGCGTCGCTGGCTGGGGGATGACAAGGCTACCCTCCACGAGCTGGCCGACGTCTATGGCGTCTCCGCCGAGCGTATCCGCCAGCTCGAGAAGAATGCCATGAAGAAGATCCGTCAGCAGATCGGTGGCGCCCTGGCGGCTTGACGCCCTCCGGGCAGCGCCAAGCGGCCAAGCACCGAGCCGCCAAGCTGCTGAGTGACGGGCAGCGGGTCTTCAGGCTAGGAACAGAAACCCCGCCGGATCGGATATCCGGCGGGGTTTCTCGTTGATGCCGGCCGCGACGGTGGCATCATCCTGCTCGGCGCTCGGCGCTCGGCGCTCGGCGCTCGGCGCTCGGCGCTCGGCGCTCGGCGCTCGGCGCTCGGCGCTCGGCGCTCGGCGCTCGGCGCTCGGCGCTCGGCGCTCGGCGCTCGGCGCTCGGTGCGCTACGCCGTCTGCGGGCTCTCGCGCAGCAGCTGTGCCGAGAGCAGCGCCCACTGGTCGTCCCAATGCTCGGTAGGGCGTTGGCGGAAGTCGCTGCGCACGTAGCGCGAGATCTGCCCCTCGAGGTGGGCCAGCAGCAGGTTGGCAGCCGCCGAGACAGGCAGTGAGGGGCGTCGCCCTTCGCGCAGCTCTGCCTCGCGCAGCACCTGCTTGAGCTGAGTCTCGAGGCGCTCGAAGAGCTGGTGGATGCGCAGGCGTAGCCGTGCTGTCTCGCCGGTCAGGGCGTCGCCGCCCAGCAGACGCGACAGGCCGGGATTCTTCTCGGCGAAGGCCAGCACCAGGGTGAGTATCTGGCCGCAGCGCGGCAGCGTCTCCGGCACCTCTTCGAGGATGCGACCGATGCGCTCGAAAAGGGACGCCTCGATGAATTCGATGAGTCCCTCGAACATCCGCGCCTTGCTGGGGAAGTGACGATAGAGCGCGGCCTCCGAGACGCCGACCTGGCGGGCCAGGGCGGCCACGGTGATGCGCTTGCCGCTGTCCTCCTCCAGCATCAGCGCCAGGCCTTGCAGGATCTGCTCGCGGCGACTGGGAGTGGGTATTTCCTGCGTCATGTCATCATGTTCTTGTTGGTTGGTGGATCTGGCCCTGCGGATCAGTCGGCGTTCGCATCCTGGGGGACATCGGTGATCAGGGTGCCTACCCCGGCGTTGGTGAAGATCTCGAGCAGGACGGCATGAGGCACTCGGCCGTCGATGATGTGAGCGCTCCTCACGCCGCCCTTCACGGCATCCAGTGCGCAGCGGATTTTCGGCAGCATGCCCCCATGGATGGTGCCGTCGGCGATCAAGGCATCCACCTGTCCGGTGGTCAGCCCGGTGAGTACCTCACCCTCGGCGTTCATCAGGCCGGCCACGTTGGTCAGCAGCATCAGCTTCTCGGCATCCAGGGCCTCGGCCACCTTGCCGGCCACCAGGTCGGCATTGATATTATAGCTGCGGCCTTTCGCGTCCACGCCGATGGGGGCGATCACCGGAATGAAATCGCGGGCAGCGAGCATCTCGATGAGATCGGTGGAGATGTGTTCCACCTCGCCCACGTGGCCGATATCGATGATCTCGGGCACCTTCATCTCTGGGCCCTGGTGCTCCACCTGAAGCTGGCGGGCCCGGATCTGTGCGCCGTCCTTGCCGGTCAGGCCGATGGCCTTGCCGCCACACTGGTTGATCAGGTTCACGATGCCCTTGTTGACCAGGCCGCCCAGCACCATCTCCACCACGTCCATGGTTTCGGCGTCGGTCACCCGCATGCCACCCACGAACCTCGACTCGATATTCAGCTTCTCCAGCAGTTCGCCGATCTGCGGCCCTCCGCCGTGGATGACCACCGGATTGATGCCCACCTCCTTCATCAGTACGACATTGCGCGCGAAGGAGTCGATCAGGGTGTCCTCGGTCATGGCATTGCCGCCGTACTTCACCACCACGGTCTTGCCGGAGAAGCGCTGGATATAGGGCAGTGCCTCGGAGAGTATCTCCACCACCAGCTGTGGGTCGCGGCTCTGGTCGGTCATCGGTCGGGATCCTGTCCTGTGTATGGCGAACCTCCCCTCAGAGGGGCAGTGCGAGGTCGGGCGACACCTGGGTGAGGGCGTCGGCGAAGCGGTCGCGGATGCGCGCCAGGGCGGCGTCGTCCTTGCCCTCGAAGCGCAGCACCAGCATCGGCGTGGTGTTGGAGGCGCGGCAGAGCCCCCAGCCGTCCGGGTAGTCGACGCGGATGCCGTCCAGGGTCGTCTTGATGCCGTCCTCGCCGAAGTCGCCCTCTCGGGCCAGACGGTCCACCAGCGCGAACTTGGTCTCGTCGGTCACCGTGATGTTGATCTCCGGCGTGCCGACGTCCTGGGGGTAGCGGGCGAAGAAGGTGTCGGCATCGTCATCCTGCTTCGAGAGGATCTCCAGCAGGCGGGCGGCGGCATAGAGGCCATCGTCGAAGCCGTACCAGCGCTCCTGGAAGAAGATGTGGCCGCTCATCTCGCCGGCCAGCAGGGCGCCGGTCTCCTTCATGCGCGCCTTGATCAGCGAATGGCCGGTGCGCCACATTTCCGGTGTGCCGCCGGCCTCCTCGATCACTCGGGTCAGGTTGCCGGTGCACTTGACGTCGAAGATCACCCGGGCGTCTGCGTTGCGGGACAGCATGTCCTCGGCGAAGGCCATCAGCAGATGGTCGGGATAGATCATCGTACCGCTAGGGGTGATCACGCCGAGTCGGTCGCCGTCACCGTCGAAGGCGAGGCCGATATCGGCGCCGGTTTCCTGGACGGTGCGGATCAGGTCCTGGAGATTCTCGAGCTTGCCCGGGTCGGGATGGTGGTTGGGGAAGTTGCCGTCGATTTCGGCAAACAGCGGTACGGTCTCGGCGCCGAGTTTCTCGATCAGCTGTGGGCCCAGCTCGCCGGCCACGCCGTTGCCGCAGTCCACCACCGCCTTGAGCGGTCGGTCCAGGGATACGTCACCGAGGATGCGACGCAGGTAGGCCTCGCGCAGATCCTGTTCGCTTACGCTGCCCTGTCCCTCGGCGAGTTCGCCGCTCGTCAGTCGGGTGTGCAGTGCGGTGATGGCCTCGCCCGAGAGTGTCTCGCCGGCAAGCACGATCTTGAAGCCGTTGTAATCCGGCGGATTGTGGCTGCCGGTGACCATGACGCCCGACGCCGTGCCCTCGAGCACGTGAGTGGCAAAATAGAGTACCGGGGTGGGCACCATGCCGATATCGACGACGTCGCACCCCGAAGCCGTCAGGCCGCGGGTCAGGGCCGCCAGCAGGCGTGGGCCGGATAGGCGGCCGTCTCGGGCGACGACCACGGTGGATTCGCCGCGTGCGCGGGCCTCGCTACCGATGGCACCGCCGATCCGCTCGACGTTCGCCTCGGTCAGGGTGTCGTCGACGATGCCGCGGATATCGTAGGCGCGAAAGATGGATGCCGGTACTGGCTGGTGCGGTTCTGGAGTCATGAGTCAATCCCTTGTCTGGTGTCCTGAAAGTCCATGTCCTGAAGGTCTGGGTCTGGGACCTTGAATTCAGTGTCGTCCCGAGCTGCCGAAACCTCCGGTGCCACGATGGCCGTTATCCCGAAGGGGGGCGTCGAAATCATCGACCAGGGTGAGCTCGGCCTGGACCACGGGGACCAGTATATACTGTGCGAGTCGCTCGAAGGGCTCGATGGTGAAAGGGGCGTTGCCACGGTTCCATGTGGAGATCATCAGCTCTCCCTGATAGTCGGAATCGATCAGTCCCACCAGGTTGCCGAGCACGATGCCATGCTTGTGGCCCAGGCCCGATCGAGGCAGGATCATCCCGGCAAGCGCCGGGTCGGCAATGTGGATGGCGAGCCCCGTGGGCACCAGCTCGCACTGCCCGGGCGCCAGGGTCAGGGGGGCATCAAGCAGGGCGCGCAGGTCCATGCCGGCCGAGCCGTCGGTGGCGTAGTGGGGCATGAAGTCGCGCATGCGCTCGTCGAGTAACCGGACGGCGAGGCGCGGGCGAGCGGGGACGGCAGTCATCGGGAATCCTCGGGTATTCGGTGTCAGGGGGCGCGACGAGGCGACAGGCAGGCCAGGGCACGGCGCATCACCGCCAGGGCGAGCTGCGCCTTGGGCTGGGGATCGAGGTTTTCGCAGCTTTTTCCATCACCTTCCCGCCAAAGCAGCAGGGCGGCGTTGTCGTCGCTGCCGAAGCCGAGCCCGGCCCGGGAAACATCGTTGGCGACGATCATGTCGAGCCCCTTGCGAGTGAGCTTGTCCCGCGCATAGCTCTCCAGGTCGCGAGTCTCGGCGGCGAATCCCACCACTAACGGCCGCTGGGCCTCCGGAAGGGCGGCGACCCCGGCGATGATGTCAGGGTTCTTGATCAGGCGCAGGACAAGGCCCTCCTCGTCCTCGATCTTCTTGATCTTGTGCTCGGCGGGCGACTCGGCCCGGTAGTCGGCGACGGCGGCGCAGCCGATGAAGATATCGCTGTCGACGGCCAGCCGCTGGGCGGCCTCGTGCATCTCCCGGGCCGACTCCACGTCGGTTCGCTCGACGCCGTCCGGTGTTGGTAGCGTGACCGGGCCGCTGATCAGCCGCACCCGGGCCCCCAGCGCGGCGGCGGCGGCGGCCAGCGCGAACCCCATCTTGCCGGAGCTGTGGTTGGAGAGGTAGCGCACCGGATCCAGCGACTCCCGAGTCGGGCCGGCGGTGATGGTGACGGTCAGACCCTCGGCTTCCCTTGGGGCGGGCGCCGTGGAGAGCAGCTCCGCCACGATCGCCTCTGGCTCGAGCATGCGGCCCGGCCCCACGTCGCCGCAGGCCTGGTCGCCGCTGTCGGGCCCCAGCAGCTGCCAGCCGTCCTCGGCCAGCTGGCGCGCGTTGCGCTGCGTGGCCGGATGGCGCCACATGGCCTGGTTCATGGCCGGCGCCATCACCTTGTCGGCCTCGCTGGCCAGGCACAGGGTGGTCAGCAGGTCGTCTGCCAGGCCCTGGGCGAGGCGCGCCATCAGGTCGGCGGTGGCCGGGGCGATCAGGATGGTGTCGGCCCAGCGGGCCAGCTCAATATGTCCCATGCCGGCCTCGGCGTCGGGATCGAGCAGTGAGGTGCGAACGGCTTCTCCGGTCAGCGCCTGTAGCGTCAGTGGCGTGATGAAGGCCTGGGCGCCTTCGGTCATCACCACGCGCACCTCGGCCCCTGCCTGCGTAAGCAGGCGGGCGAGCTGGGCACTCTTGTAGGCGGCAATGCCGGCACTGATGCCGAGCAGCAGGCGCTGTCCGGAAAGAGAAGACATGGGCGAGACCCCGGAAAGATCGTCAGGCGCCTACCTTACCATCGGCGCTGCACCTTGCGTAGCCGCCGGGCCGACTACACTGTCAGTCAGGGCGACAGGCAGGGAGGCGGGGATGTCGATTCGGGACTGGCCGGAGGGGGAGCGCCCTCGGGAGAAATTGCTGGCGCTGGGGGTAGAGGCTCTCTCCGATGCCGAGCTGCTGGCGATCTTTCTGCGTGTCGGCGTGGAGGGGCGCTCGGCAGTAGACCTGGCTCGGGACCTTCTGTCGGCCTTCGGCGGGCTTCGCCAGCTGCTGGAGGCCGACCAGCAACGCTTCTGTGCCGAACGAGGCATGGGCATGGCCAAGTATGCCCAGCTACAGGCCACCCTGGAGCTGTCGCGGCGGCATCTTGCCAGTCAGCTGAGCCGGGGAGATGCGCTGACGTCGCCAACGCTGGTGCGCGCCTATCTCGCCGCTCGGCTGCGCCATCTCGGCCACGAGGAGTTTGCTGCGCTCTTCCTCGATAGCCAGCATCGAGTGATCCGCTACGAGTCGTTGTTTCGCGGCACCCTGGACAGCGCCTCGGTCTATCCCCGCGAGGTGGCTCGCCGTGCCCTGGAGTTGGGCGCCGGCGCCATCATCTTCGCCCATAACCACCCTTCCGGTGTGGCCGAGCCCAGTGACGCCGACCGGCGCATCACCGAGCGGCTGCGCGAGGCGCTGGGGCTGTTCGAGGTCCGCGTGCTGGATCACTTCGTGGTGGGCGATGGCGAGGTGGTCTCCTTTGCAGAACGTGGGTGGCTGTGAAACCGGCATGGTTGAGAAAACTGCACATCGCTTGCCGAATGCGGGGGTCTCTGGTATAAAGTGCACCCTTTGAATTCCCTTGGGTCAAATAACAACGGGGTCGTCCCGGTTTGCCCGACAGGTTTTGAACACTCAGGTCTAAATACCTGGCCAAGCGGTTGGAGGCTCTCATGTCCAAAGTATGTCAGGTTACCGGCAAGCGCCCGGTGACTGGTAACAACGTTTCACACTCCCAGCGCAAGACGCGTCGTCGTTTCGTGCCGAACCTGCATTCCCATCGTTTCTGGGTGGAGTCCGAGAAGCGCTTCGTCAAGCTGCGCGTCTCCTCCAAGGGCATGCGCGTCATCGACAAGAAGGGCATCGAGGCCGTTCTCGGCGACATCCGCAAGCGCGGCGAAGCCGTTTAAGCGATTCATCACGGGAGATTATCGTCATGCGCGACAAGATCAGAATGTTATCCAGTGCCGGTACCGGTCACTTCTACACCACCGACAAGAACAAGCGGAACACGCCGGACAAGCTCGAGAAGAAGATGTTCGACCCGGTGGTTCGCAAGCATGTGATGTACAAGGAAGGCAAGATCAAGTAGTCCTTGGTCGCTTCCGCCGCAGGCACGAGCCTGTCAGCCTGAACCCGGCCCGATGGCCGGGTTCTTGCGTATCGTTGTCCCGCCGGACCTAGCCATGCCCGAGTTGCCCGAAGTCGAGACTACCCGCCGCGGCATTGCTCCTTACGTGGAAGGTCGCGAGATCGTCGAGGTGATCGTGCGACAGGCGAGCCTGCGCGTGCCGGTGCCTCAAGATCTCGTCGAGCGGCTGATCGGCGCGCGCATCGGCGAGCTCGCCCGGCGAGCCAAGTACCTGCTGGTGCCGCTCGAGGGCGAGGCGCCGGGGACCCTGATCTGGCATCTGGGCATGTCCGGGAGCCTGCGCATCGCCCGCCTGGGCGAGCTGCCGAAGAAGCACGACCATCTTGACCTGGTGCTCGACGACGGCGCCATCCTGCGCTACCACGACCCGCGTCGCTTCGGCTTCGTCGACTGGCTGGCGGGCAGCACGGAGCAGGATGCGCGCCTGGCCCGGCTGGGTCCGGAGCCGCTCTCTGAGGCCTTCGACGGAGAACGCCTCTTCGCGCGCTCCCGAGGGCGCCGCCTGGCGGTGAAACCCTTCCTCATGGACAACGCCGTGGTGGTGGGCGTGGGGAACATCTATGCCGCCGAGGCCCTGTTTCTGGCCGGTATCGACCCGCGCCGCGCCGCTGGGCGTATTTCCCGAGAGCGCTTTGATCGGCTCGCGGCAGCAGTGCGCGAGGTGCTGGCCGCTGCCATCACTCAGGGCGGTACCACGCTGCGGGATTTCGTCGGCGGCACCGGCGAGCCCGGCTACTTCAAGCAGCGGCTCAACGTCTATGGCCGCGATGGCCAACCCTGCCGACGCTGCGGCGCCGAGTTGCGCCTGGTGACCCTGGGCCAGCGAGCCAGCGTGTTCTGCGGCCACTGCCAGACCTGACGACGGCGCTGCGGCGCCGACGCTTCTCTCCCCTTCCCACGAGATGCTCCCATGACTGCACTTCGCTCACTGCGCCTGAAGAAGAACGCCGACCGTCGCCTCAAGGCCGGCCATCTTTGGCTCTACTCCAACGAGATAGACACCCAGGCCACGCCAATAAAGGAAATCGAGCCTGGTGCGCAGGTGGTGGTCGAGGCCGCCAATGGCAAGGCCATGGGGGTCGCCTATGTCAATCCGCACTCGCTGATCTGCGCGCGCATGGTGTCCCGCGATCCGGTGCAGGGGCTCGATCGATCGCTGCTGGTGCACCGCCTCAACCAGGCGCTGGCGCTGCGCCAAGGCCTCTTCGACAAGCCCTACTACCGCCTGGTGCATGGTGAAGGCGACCTGCTGCCGGGGCTGGTCATCGACCGCTTCGGCGACGTGCTGGTCGTACAGCTCAATACCGCCGGCATGCAGGCCGTGCTGCCCGAACTGCTCGACGCCCTGGACAAGGTGATGTCGCCGTCGGCGGTAGTGCTGCGCAACGATACCAGCGGGCGCCGCCAGGAAGGTCTCGAGGCTGGCGTCGAGGTCGTGAAGGGTGAGTTGCCTGACCAGGTACTGCTGGAAGAGAACGGCGTCAAGTTTGCGGCTCCGGTTCTCGACGGCCAGAAGACGGGATGGTTCTTCGACCATCGTGCCAACCGCGCCTGGCTCAATGGTCTGGTAGCCGGCAAGCGCGTGCTGGACCTGTTCAGCTACGTGGGCGGCTGGGGCGTGCAGGCCGCCGCCCATGGCGCCCGCGACGTGCTTTGCGTGGATGCCTCGGGTCGGGCACTGGAACGGGTCGCCGAGAATGCTGCCCTGAATGGGCTTCATGAGCAGGTGACGGTAGGCGAGGGCGATGCCTTCGAGGTCCTGGCAGCCCTCAAGGCCGAGGGTGAGGAGTTCGACGTGGTGATCCTCGACCCGCCCGCCTTTATCCGCAAGCGCAAGGACATTCCCAGCGGTGAGCGAGCCTACGGCAAGCTCAACCGCGAGGCGATGCGCCTGCTGGGGCGTGACGGCCTGCTGCTCTCGGCCTCCTGTTCCATGCACCTGGCCCCGGAGCGTCTGGTGGACGTGGTGCGCGGAGCGGTGCGTCATCAGGATCGTCAGGGACAGATCCTTTTCCAGGGCCACCAGGGGGCGGACCACCCGATCCATCCGGCGATTCCCGAGACCTCCTACCTCAAGGCCCTAGGCGTTCGGGTCTTCCGGGACTGATTCCCGATGTTCCCTGGCTACATTCGTGCCTTTGCCCACTCCAATGCGCTGCTGGTCAGCCACGTACACAATGTGCTGACGGCGGCCGGCATTCCCGCGGAGCTGCGCAATATGACCCTGGGGGGTGGCGCCGGTGAGCTGCCGCTGGGAGAGTGTGAGCCGGAGGTATGGGTGGCACCCCATAACCACGAACGGGCCGAGGCCCTTATCCACCAGACCCTGGAAGGAACGAGCGAGCGACCGGCATGGACCTGTCCTGGCTGTCGGGAGCGCCTGGAGGGCGTCTTCGATACCTGCTGGAACTGCGGTACGAACCGTCCCCTGGGCCATAAGAAGTGTTGATATGGAATGGGACTTGCCCCAGCCTTTCGTCATCGAGATCGTCGTCGCTCCCTCGGCCATCGACGAGTACGGGCACGCCAACAACGCCGAGTACCTGAGGTGGATCGAGCAGGTAAGCTGGGCCCACTCCGAGTCGCTTGGTCTTTCCCTTGCGCGTTACCGTGAACTGGACCGCGGCATGGCGGTACATCGCCACGAGCTGGACTACCTGGCGCCGGCCTTCGAGGGGGATCGACTCCGGCTGGCCACCTGGATCATTGACCTTGAAGGCCGCCTGACCCTGACTCGCCGCTTCCAGCTGATCCGCCCTTCCGATGGCCGCACCCTGCTTCGCGCGCGTACCCGTTTCGCCTGCATCGAGCTTTCCAGCGGCCGCCCGCGGCGCCTGCCCGATGAGTACCGCAGGATCTACGGCGAGGTCGCGGTTGCGGATACCCCCTGAAATTTTTTGTTTACCTTCTGCCTTGAAAAGAAAAAGATCGGCGAATGGTGATTAAAGCGATAATTTCTTCTGTTCTTTCATCTGTAATCTGTGTGAATGTCCTCGCTATGCTGTAATGGACAGGAAACCCATCCAGTGACAGTTCCCAGGAGAAGCCCATGCAGATTGCCGTGCCCAAGGAAATCAAGAACCACGAGTACCGTGTCGCCCTGACGCCCACCGGGGCCAGGGAACTGGTCAGCCGCGGTCATACGGTCACGGTTCAGGCCGGCGCCGGCGAAGGTGCCGGTTTTGCCGATGCCGCCTTTGAAGCCGCCGGGGCGAGTCTCGAGGCCGACGTGGCCAAGCTCTGGGACGCCGCCGAGCTGATCCTGAAGGTCAAGGAGCCGCAGGCCGAGGAAGTTGCGCGTCTCAAGGCCGGTCAGACGCTCTTCACCTACCTGCATCTGGCCGCCGAGGAGAAGCTCACCCGTGGCCTGATGGCGAGCGGCGCCACCTGCATTGCCTACGAGACCATCACCGACCGCCAGGGTGGCCTGCCGCTGCTCGCGCCGATGAGCACCGTGGCAGGCCGCATGGCCATCCAGGCGGGCGCCCACAGCCTCGAGAAGGCCCAGGGCGGCTCAGGCGTGCTGCTGCCGGGGGTGCCGGGGGTGGCGCCGGCCAGGGTGGCCGTGATCGGTGGCGGCGTGGTGGGCGAGAATGCCGCTCGCATGGCACTGGGACTGGGCGCCGAGGTGACGGTGCTCGACAAGTCGATTCCGCGCCTCGAGACCCTGGACGATCGCTACCAGGGCCGCATGAAGACCGTGTTCTCCACCGCCGATGCCATCGATGAGGCGGTGCGCGAGTGCGACCTGATCGTCGGCGCCGTGCTGATTCCGGGGGCCGCCGCGCCCAAGCTGATCACCCGCGAAATGCTCGCCGAGATGAAACCCGGCAGCGTGCTGGTGGACGTGGCCATCGATCAGGGCGGCTGCTTCGAGACCAGCCGGGCCACTACCCATACCGACCCGACCTATATCGTCGACGGGGTCGTGCACTACTGTGTGGCCAACATGCCTGGCGCCGTGGCGCGCACTTCCACCCAGGCGCTGATCAACGCCACCCTGCCATTCGTCATTGCGCTCGCCGACAAGGGCTGGCAGCAGGCGCTGGCCGACGATGCCCACTTCGCCGCCGGCCTCAACGTCCACGATGGCCAGGTGACCTATCGGGCGGTAGCCGAGGCCTTCGGACTGGAATACGTCGAGCCTGCCGGCCTGTTGCGCTGAGGGTGCGGGCCCCGGTCGCCTTGATCGGGGCCTCGCGTTACCATAGCGGCCATTTCCGAACAGCAGAGTCCGCTTACCCCATGAGTGCAGCTTCCGAGAAGACCCGCGTTCTCACCGGCATCACCACCACCGGCACCCCCCATCTGGGCAACTACGTAGGGGCGATCAAGCCCGCCATCGCCGCGAGCCAGGACCCGAACGTCCAGTCCTACTATTTCCTGGCCGACCTGCATGCGCTGATCAAGTGTCAGGACCCTCGCCGGGTGCAGGAGTCACGCCTGGAGATCGCCGCCACCTGGCTGGCGCTGGGTCTGGATACCGACAACGCCATCTTCTATCGCCAGTCGGACGTGCCGGAGATCCCTGAACTCACCTGGCTGCTCTCCTGCGTCTGCGCCAAGGGGCTGATGAACCGTGCCCATGCCTACAAGGCGGCGGTGGCCGAGAATGAGGCCGCCGGCAACCAGGATCCGGACAAGGGCATCACCATGGGGTTGTTCGGCTACCCGGTGCTGATGGCTGCCGACATCCTGATGTTCAACGCCAACAAGGTGCCGGTGGGTCGCGACCAGATCCAGCACATCGAGATGGCCCGCGACATCGCCGGGCGCTTCAACCACCTCTACAAGGGGCAGTACTTCACCCTGCCCGATGCCGTGGTGGACGAGCGGGTGGAGGTCCTGGGTGGCCTGGATGGCCGCAAGATGTCCAAGAGCTACAACAATACTATCCCGCTGTTCGTCTCGGAGAAGAAGCTGCTGAAGCTGGTACGCAAGATCAAGACCAACTCCCTGGAGCCCGGCGAACCCAAGGACCCGTCGACCTGTACCCTGTTCCAGATCTTCTCGGCCTTCGCCACGGCCGAAGAGACCGAGGCCATGCGCACCGAGTACGCCAACGGCATCGGCTGGGGCGAGGCCAAGAACCGGGTCTTCGAGCTGCTCAACGAACAGCTGCGCGAACCCCGCGAGCGCTATCAGGCGCTGATGGAGGACCCCGGCCACATCGAGCAGGTGCTGATCAAGGGGGCCGAGCGGGCGCGCGGCGAGGCGGCGCCCTTCATGGATCGCCTGCGCCAGGCAGCGGGGCTCGGACGCTTCGTCTGATGCACGTCTGTGTATATCGACAATACGGGCGCCTTCGGGCGCCCGTTGTCATGGCAGCAAGGGGGAGTTTTATTCTTTTTTATTATCGATAATTTGTTTTAAATACTTTTACGTGCTTTTCGAGAGTGGCTACGATAGTCGACTTATCGGGCTTCATGCCCCTGATGACTGCGTAGAGAGCACACCATGAGTGAACTCGCCCTGACACAACGTTCCCGACTTTCCGTTTCCGCCGTGGCGGCCGGCGCTCTGTTGCTGGGCGCTCTGGTCGTGGGCGCTGCCTTCGGCGCACGCGTTGGCGCCCTGATGGTGGTAGGCGGCCTGCTGGGCATGGTGCTCTACCATGCCGCCTTCGGCTTTACCTCCGCCTGGCGCGTCTTCATCACCGAGCGGCGTGGCCGCGGCCTGCGTGCCCAGATGGTGATGCTGGCCATAGCGGTGCTGCTGTTCTTCCCGGCGCTGGGTGCGGGTAGCCTCTTCGGCCAGTCGGTGTACGGTTTCGTGGCCCCGATCGGCGTCTCCGTGGTAGCCGGCGCCTTCCTGTTTGGTCTCGGCATGCAGCTTGGCGGCGGCTGCGCCTCGGGTACCCTTTTCACCGCCGGCGGCGGCAACGCCCGCATGCTGATCACCCTGCTGTTCTTCATCATCGGCTCGCTGATCGGTACCGCCCATTTCAGCTGGTGGCAGAGCCTGCCCGCCTTCCAGCCGGTATCGCTGGTCAAGACCGCTGGGACCGGAGGCGGGATCGCCATCAGCCTGGTACTTTTCGCCGCCATTGCCGCCTTCACCGTGGTGATGGAGAAGCGTCGTCACGGCGAGCTGGAGCGGGTTCCGACGGTCGATGTCGGCAACCGTCGCTGGCTGACCGGCCCCTGGCCGTTGTTGGCGGGAGCCGTGGGCCTGGCCCTGCTCAATTTTGCCACCCTGGCACTGGCCGGTCGCCCCTGGGGCATCACCTCCGCTTTCGCCCTGTGGGGCGCCAAGGGTTTCGAGGCTCTCGGTGGCGACGTCAGCCAGTGGGGCTACTGGCAGTCATCGTGGAATGCGGCTGCCCTTGAGGCGACCCTCTGGCGCGACATCACCAGCGTGATGAACATCGGTATCCTGCTAGGGGCGCTGCTGGCGGCGTCGCTGGCCGGCAAGTTCGCCCCCAACTTTCGTATTCCGGCTCGGTCGGTGCTGGCGGCGGTGATCGGCGGCCTGATGCTCGGCTACGGGGCTCGCCTGGCCTTTGGCTGCAATATCGGCGCCTACTTCAGCGGCATTGCCTCAGGTAGCCTGCATGGCTGGGTATGGCTGGTGGCCGCCTTTGCCGGCAATATGCTCGGCGTGAAGCTGCGTCCCTTCTTTTTCGAAGGGAAGCCGACCCCTCCTCCCGTCGCCAAAGGCTGCTGAGCCACGTACCCGCCAGCAGCGTTGACGCCCCGGCCCCAGGCCGGGGCGTCGTTTTTTGCGGCGTGCTAGAGTTGATGGCAAGGCGTCGACAGAGCGCCAACGGCCCGTCCCAGTCACCGTATCGAGGCGAGAGATGACCATCGACCAGAAGCGTCCCCTCTACATCCCCTATGCCGGCCCGCCGCTGCTCGAGATGCCGCTGCTCAACAAGGGTAGTGCTTTCACCCGCGAAGAACGCCTGGAGTTCAACCTGATCGGCCTGCTGCCCCAGAATGTGGAGACGATCGAGGAGCAGGTGGAACGGGCCTATCGTCAGTACAGCCAATGCCAGAACGATCTGGACAAGCACATCTATTTGCGTGCCATTCAGGATGACAACGAGACCCTCTACTACCGGCTGGTCACGGAGCACCTCCAGGAGATGCTGCCGATCATCTACACCCCCACGGTCGGCAAGGCGTGCGAGGAGTTCTCCAACATCTATCGCAATCACCGAGGGCTGTTCATCGCCTATCCGGACCGCGACCACATGGATGACATCCTGCGCAGCTCCACCAAGGACAAGGTCAAGGTGATCGTGGTCACCGACGGTGAACGTATCCTGGGGCTCGGCGACCAGGGTATCGGCGGCATGGGTATCCCCATCGGCAAGTTGGCGCTTTACACCGCCTGCGGCGGTATCAGCCCGGCCTATACCCAGCCGATCATGCTTGACGTAGGCACGAATAATCAGGCGCTGCTCGACGACCCCATGTACATGGGGTGGCGCCACCGGCGGGTCTCTCAGGAGGAGTACGATGCCTTCATGGCGGAATTCATCGCCGCGGTGAAGCGCCGCTGGCCGGGTGTACTACTGCAGTTCGAAGACTTTGCCCAGGCCAACGCGCTGCCGCTGCTCGATCGCTATCGCAACGAGCTCTGCTGTTTCAATGACGACGTTCAGGGAACGGCTTCGGTGGTAGTGGGGACCCTGATGGCGGCCTGCCAGGCCCGTGAGCAGGGCATCGGACAACAGCGAGTGGTGTTCGTCGGGGCGGGTTCCGCCGGCTGCGGCATCGCGGAGCAGGTGGTGGTGGCCATGCAGGCGGAGGGCCTGACGGAAAGAGAAGCGCGTTCGCGTATCTACATGGTCGACCGCGAGGGGTTGGTCACCTCCGAACAGGCATGGCTTCGCGACTTCCAGGGCCGGCTGGCCCACGACCCCCAACTGGTGGTCGGCTGGGACGGCCAGGCGCTGCTCGAGGTGATGCGACGCGTCCAGCCCACCGTGTTGATCGGGGTCTGCGGCATGCCGGGTATCTTCACCGAGGAGGTGGTGCGCGCGATGCATGCCGGCTGCGAAATGCCTCTGATCATGCCGCTCTCCAATCCCACGTCTCGAGCCGAGGCGGTGCCGGAGGACGTTATCCGCTGGACCGATGGTGCGGCTCTGGTGGCCACCGGCAGTCCCTTCCCGCCGGTGGAGTATGGCGGCCGCAGCATTCCTATCGCCCAGTGCAACAACGCCTACATTTTCCCGGGGATCGGCCTTGGCGTGGTGGCTTCGGCGGCAAAGCGTGTCACCGATGCCATGCTGATGGCCTCGTCCCGGGCGCTGGCTCGTGAGGCGCCGCTGGTCAAGCACGGTGAGGGCGCTTTGCTCCCGCCGCTCTCCTATATCCGTGAACTCTCCAAGGCGATTGCCTTCGACGTGGCCGCCCAGGCCCAGGGCGAGGGCGTGGCGCTGAAGACCAACGGCATCAAGCTGCGCGAGGCCATCGAGCGCAGCAGCTGGACGCCGGCGTATCGGCGCTATCGCCGCCGCTCCTTCTGACGCGTTGCCAGGCACGATAAAGGCCCTGCCGGATTATCCGGCAGGGCCTCTTGAGCTCTGTTACAACGGGAGAAACTCAAGGCTGTTTCGGCGACAGGCAGCTCCGCTCAGGCCGACCCGATCATCTTGCGCAGCACGTAGTGGAGGATGCCGCCGTGGCGGTAGTACTCCAGCTCGTTGGCGGTGTCGATGCGGCACAGTGTCTCGAGCTTCTTCTCGCCCTTGTCGGAGGCGATGGTCACCTTGACCTTGCCGCCCGGGGTGAGGTCGCCAAGCCCCTCGATGGAGACCTGCTCGTCACCGGTCAGGCCCAGGGATGTGCGGCTCTCGCCTTCCGGGAACTGAAGCGGGACCACGCCCATGCCGATCAGGTTGGAACGGTGGATGCGCTCATAGGACTCGGCCAGTACCGCGCGCACGCCGAGCAGGCGGGTGCCCTTTGCAGCCCAGTCGCGACTGGAGCCGGTGCCGTACTCCTTGCCGGCGATCACTACCAGCGGTGTACCCTCCTCCTGATACTTCATGGCAGCATCATAGATCGCCATCTGCTCGCCCGAGGGTACATGCCGGGTCTCGCCACCGATCACGCCATCGAGCATCTCGTTCTTGATACGCACGTTGGCAAAGGTGCCGCGCATCATCACCTCATGATTGCCGCGCCGTGAACCATAGGAGTTGAAGTCCACCGGCTTGATGCCGCGTTCCTGCAGATAGCGCCCGGCGGGGCTATCGGGCTTGATGGCGCCGGCCGGCGATATATGGTCGGTGGTTACCGAGTCGCCGAGCAGGGCGAGGATATGGGCGCCCTTGACGTCCTCGATGGCGTCCGGCTCACGGCCCATGCCCTCGAAGAAGGGCGGATGCTGGATGTAAGTGGAATCCTTCGACCACTGATAGACCTGGCTTTCGGGCACCTTGAGCGACTTCCAGGTCTCGTCGCCGTCGAACACCTCGGCATATTCCTTGCGGAACATCTCGGTGTTGACCTTTTCCACGGCCTCGGCGATTTCCGCCTGGCTGGGCCAGATGTCCTTGAGGTAGACAGGGTTGTCGTGGGAGTCCGTCCCCAGCGGTTCTCGGGTCAGGTCGAGCTGGACGTTGCCCGCCAGGGCATAGGCCACCACCAGCGGCGGCGAGGCCAGCCAGTTGGTCTTGACCAGGGGGTGAATGCGCCCCTCGAAGTTGCGGTTACCCGATAGCACCGAGGCCACGGTGAGGTCACCGTCCTCGATGCCTTTCTCGATGGGCGCCGGCAGCGGCCCAGAGTTACCGATGCAGGTGGTGCAGCCGTAGCCCACCAGGTTGAAGCCTAGGGCGTCGAGATCGTCATTGACGCCACCGGCCTCGAGATAATCCGTCACCACCTTGGAGCCAGGAGCCAGTGAGGTCTTCACCCAGGGCTTGGTCTTGAGGCCCTTGGCCAGCGCGTTGCGCGCCAGCAGCCCGGCCGCCATCATCACGCTGGGGTTGGAGGTATTGGTGCAGGAGGTGATGGCGGCAATCACTACCGCCCCCGGGTTGAGCTTGAAGGCCTCGCCCTCGAATTCCACCTCCTGGCTGTCGTGGTGCTCGTAGCTCTCCTCGACGCCCACCGCCGTCTGGCCGCCTTCGGAAAACAGGCGGCCCTTGTCGGTCTCGGGAAGCTTGTCGCCGTTTTCGTTCATCAACCTGGCGAAGGTCGACTTCATGTCCTTGAGAGCCACCCGGTCCTGGGGCCGCTTGGGGCCGGCCAGGCTGGCCTCGACCTCGGTCATGTCCAGCGCCAGGGTATCGCTGAAGATCGGCTCATCGGAGGGCTTGCGCCAAAGGCCCTGGGCCTTGCTGTAGGCCTCCACCAGGGCGATCTGGGCATCCTCGCGGCCGGTCAGGCGCAAGTAGGTCAGCGTTTCGTCGTCCACCGGGAAGAAGCCGCAGGTGGCGCCATATTCCGGGGCCATGTTGGCGATGGTGGCGCGGTCGGCTACCGGCAGATCCTTGAGGCCATCGCCGTAGAACTCGACGAACTTGCCCACCACGCCCTTCTTGCGCAGCATCTCGGTGACCGTCAGCACGAGGTCGGTGGCAGTGATGCCCTCGCGCAGCTTGCCGGTAAGCTTGAAGCCCACCACTTCGGGAATCAGCATCGAGACCGGCTGGCCGAGCATGGCGGCTTCGGCCTCGATCCCCCCGACGCCCCAGCCCAGCACGCCCAGGCCGTTGATCATGGTCGTGTGAGAGTCGGTTCCCACCAGGGTATCCGGGTAGGCCAGCGTCCTGCCATCCTGCTCCTTGGTCCAGACGGTCTTGCCCAGGTACTCGAGATTGACCTGGTGGCAGATGCCGGTGCCCGGCGGCACCACGCGGAAATTGTCGAAGGCGTCCTGACCCCAGCGCAGGAATTCGTAGCGTTCGCGGTTGCGGACCATCTCGATGGCTACATTGTCCTTGAACGCCGAGGGATTGCCGAACTTGTCGACCATCACCGAGTGGTCGATGACCAGGTCCACTGGCGACAACGGGTTGATTCGAGCCGGGTCCTCGCCGAGGGATTCCACCGCGGCGCGCATGGAGGCCAGGTCGACGACCCCTGGCACGCCGGTGAAATCCTGCATCAGCACCCGCGCCGGGCGATAGCCGATCTCCCGGTCTGAGTGTCCTTGCTGCTGCCAGTCGATAAGCGCCTGCATGTCCTCGCGGGTGACGCTCTCGTCATCGGCGAAGCGCAACTGGTTTTCCAGCAGGGTCTTCAAGGTCTTGGGCAGACGGTCGATGTTGCCCAGAGCATCCGCGGCCTTCTCCAGGCTGTAGAAGTGATAGGTCGTGCCGCCGGCATCCAGCGTCTGCAGGGTATCCGGTGTGGACTCGTTGCTCATGCTGTCTGTCCTCCTTTCGCATCGCGGGGAGTGAGGGCACCATCCTGGCACCTTGGTGGTTACATGGTCATGATAGATGGCCTTTTCAAGCGTTGCTTGGAGCGCATGCTATTCGAGCTCCCTTGAAATGCCGACCTTGCCCCCTCATATTGCTGCACTACGGTACTAGGGTTCCAGGAGGCCGGATGCACGAGGAACAGCTGACGTCGCGTCGTGTGCACTGCCCCTACTGCGATGCGCCCTTCGATCTGCTGGTCGACACCACTCAAGGCAGTCAGCTCACCTGGGAGGACTGCCACATCTGCTGTGCGCCGATCCAGGTTCGAATCGAGGTCGATCTTGAGGACGTGAACGCCTTTCAGGTGACGCTGGGGCGCGACGATGAAGTGCTGTAGAACCTCCCGCCGGTCGTCGCCCGACCGATTCAACCCGATTCACTATGAGGTCCTCCATGAGCGATGCGCGTCACGAACGCCTGATCATCCTGGGCTCCGGCCCTGCCGGCTACACCGCAGCCGTCTACGCCGCCCGGGCCAACCTGAAGCCGCTGTTGATCACTGGCATCCAGGCTGGCGGCCAGCTGACCACTACCACCGATGTGGATAACTGGCCGGGGGATGATGCCGGCGTTCAGGGGCCCGAGCTGATGGAGCGTATGAAGCGACATGCCGAGCGCTTCGACACCGAGGTGCTCTTCGACCATGTTCAAGAGGTGGACTTGCGCGAGCGTCCCTTCACGCTGAAGGGCGACGGCGGAACCTACACCTGTGACGCCCTGATTATCGCTACCGGTGCGAGTGCTCGCTACCTGGGCCTCGAGTCGGAGCAGAAGTTCATGGGGCAGGGAGTCTCGGCCTGTGCGACCTGCGACGGCTTCTTCTACCGTAATCAGGAAGTGGTCGTGGTGGGCGGCGGTAATACCGCCGTGGAGGAGGCGCTCTACCTCTCCAACATCGCCTCCAAGGTGACCCTGGTGCACCGCCGCGACAGCCTCCGCGCCGAGAAGATCCTTCAGGACAAGCTGTTCGAGAAAGCCGAGAACGGCAACGTGGTGCTGGAATGGAACCAGACTCTGGACGAGGTGCTGGGCGACAACAGTGGTGTGACCGGGGTGCGCCTCAAGTCCACCGAGACCGGCGAGACCCAAGAAATCCAGGCTCCCGGGCTATTTATCGCCATCGGCCACAGCCCCAATACCGGCATCTTCGAGGGCCAGCTCGATATGGCCGGCGGCTATATCAAGGTCCAGTCCGGTCTTGGAGGCAATGCGACTGCCACCAGCGTACCGGGTGTTTTCGCTGCCGGCGACGTGATGGATCATGTCTACCGCCAGGCCGTGACGTCTGCCGGCACCGGCTGCATGGCCGCGCTGGACGCCGAGCGCTATCTGGACGAGCTGTAAGCCAGCGACAAGCGCCCAGGCTGCGGGTGGGAGCTGTCCTGGTGGTGTGATAACGCGGCTTGTCCGGCGACCGGCCCGTTCGGGGGCGCTGTGAACCCTTCCCTGGGCGCTACCGACGCCATCCCTGGCGTAGGACCCCCTCCGGGCCTGTCCCCGGCGCCGCTTGCTCAGGTGGCGCAGCCAACACTCCATTGGCCCTTGAAGCTTGGGTCAGTAATGCGGCGGCACCTCGTCCTCTGGGCCTGGCGTCGCCGTGTCGTTCTCCTGCAGCGCCCGCTGCTGGTCGCGCAGTCTCTCCTGCATCAGCACGTTGAGCCGCTCGAGGTGTGACAGCCGCTTCTCCTGGTTGGCCACGGCCACGTCGAGGGTGTCGAGCCAGTGCTCCTGATAGGCGATTCGGCTCTCCAGAGCCTCCAGGCGCCGTGCCAGCTCGGCAGGCGTCGAATCGGTGCTCATGGTAGAATCCCGTTGTTGAGTGTTGCCGTTCATCGTGGCACCTCCATCATGATGTGTTCCTTCCTTTCACCCCGACAAGAGAGTTCTACAGGTCCATGAATCGAAAGGTCGTGTTTCGTTGCAGTCTCATCAGCCTGCTGCTGGCCGCGCCGGCCCCGTTGTTGATTGCCCTGTTCGTCCATCTCACAGGCGGCGCACTGTCCCGTGAGTTGTTTTCCAGCCTCCAGGTTGGCGGCGTGGCCATGGTCTATTTCGCCGCCGTCGCCGCCGTCTTCCTGGTACTGCTGGTCGCTACCCTGGCGGTCAACGCCCTGACGCCCCAGTTGGTCAACCTGGCCGAGGTCGAGGACGATGATCGCGAGATCGGCGAGGTCAAGTGGTTCAACGTCAACAAGGGTTACGGCTTCATCACCCGTGATGATGGCGAGGATGTCTTCGTGCACTTCCGTGCCATACGCGGGCGAGGGCATCGTACCCTCGCCGAGGGCCAGAAAGTGCGCTACCACGTCATACAGAATGAGCGGGGGCTTCAGGCCGACGACGTCACCGTGATTACTTGAATCGAAGCGCCTGCGCTCGCCCAGGCGTTGTTGGAAGCGCGACGCAAGATGCTCATTTACTAAAGTAAACTCCGCTCTCTCGCCGCGCTTCCGCCTAGCCTGGTCATCGCTCGGCAGCTTCTAGCTTGTTAACACTGCTGGTTTCAAGCCTTTCATGACATCGCCCCGCATCGAGCGGGGCGATGTCGTTCTGGCTCATTGCCCCGAGTCGGGCCAGTCGATCGGCTGCTCGCTACCATCGGGCAATACCTGAAGGAAACGGTCCGGATCGTCGCCGGGCTGCCAGCCACCCAGCGAGCAGCGCACCTCGCAGCCTAGCCGGGCGGCAGCTTCCCGGGCACATTCCGTGTCGGTCGCCCAGGGTGTTGCGGGACTGTCGAACCACAGGCTGGTGAAACCATCGGCGGCCTTCTCCACCATCAGCACCGGAATTTCGTCGGCTGCGGCGATGCCGAGGGTGTGCCACTTGCGCTTGCCCAGCGGCGACAGTGGTTCGGCGGCGATGGCCTGCTGGAGCCAGGCATCCACACGTGCGATGTCAGAGTGCGCCAGGTAGATCTCGATATCAGGATAGGATTGCATGGGCGCCTCAGAGCTGGGCCGTGCCGTTGACGAAGAGTCTGGCGAGGATCGCCTCGTAGACTCGACTGAGGTCATCGAGGTCCGAGGCCAGTACCCGCTCGTTGACCTGGTGGATGGTGGCATTGCAGGGGCCGAGCTCGACCACCTGGCTACCTAGCGTAGCGATGAAGCGCCCGTCAGACGTGCCGCCGGCGGTGGAGAGCTCTGGGCGGTGCCCCAGGGCATCCTCGACGCCATTGACGGCGGCCTCCACCAGTTCGCCCTCGGCAGTGAGGAAAGGTTCACCGTTGAGCGTCCAGTCCAGGTGATAGTCGAGGCCATGGGCATCCAGCAGCGCCTCGGTGCGTTGCTTGAGCTGCTCATGGGTCACCTCGGTGGAGAAACGCAAGTTGAACACCACCTCGACCTCGCCGGGAATCACGTTGGTGGCGCCGGTCCCCGAACGGATATTGGAGACCTGGAAGCTGGTGGCGGGGAAGAAGGCGTTACCGGCGTCCCAGGGTTCCCGCGTCAGTGCGTCCAGCGCCGGCAGTGCCTGGTGAATGGGATTGCGCGCCAGATGCGGGTAGGCCACATGGCCCTGAATGCCCCGAATATGCAGCACCCCGCCCAGCGAGCCGCGTCGCCCGTTCTTGATCACATCACCGAGTCGGTCGGTGGAAGAGGGCTCACCGACAATGCAGTAGTCGAGCCGGTCGTGGGTCTCGCGCAGGTGTTCGACCACGGCCCGGGTGCCGTCGACCGCAGGCCCCTCCTCGTCGGAGGTGATGAGGAAGCCGATGCGTCCGTGATGGTCGGGGTGGGCCGTCACGAAGCGTTCCACCGCGGTGACCATGGCCGCCAGGCTGCCCTTCATGTCGGCGGCCCCTCTGCCCCGCAGCATGCCCGCCCCATCGATGCACGGCTCGAAGGGCGGAAAGTCCCAGCGGGGCTGGGGGCCGCTGGGGACCACGTCGGTGTGGCCGGCGAAGGCCAGCAGCGGCCCATGGTGGCCGCGTGTCGCCCAGAAGTTTTCCACGTCGCCGAAGGGCAAGCGCTCGACCCGGAAGCCGAGCGCCTCGAGTCGCGCGATCATCAGCGCCTGGCAGCCCAGGTCATCCGGTGTCACCGAGGGGCGCCGGATAAGCTCGAAGGCAAGCGCCAGGGTCGGGGAGAGCTCAGGCGGCTCAATTGTTGGCATGCAGTGCCTCGTTGAGCGCGATGGCGCTCTTGTTGGTGAGGCACTCGATGCGTCCGTTCTGCGAGTTGCGGCGCAGCAGCAAGTCGTTCTGGTCGGCCAGTTCGCGGGCGGCCACGGTTTCGACCTCCTGGCCCTGGTCATCGAGCAGGGTGACCTTGGCCCCGGCGGTGAGGTAGAGGCCGGCCTCCACGGTGCAGCGGTCCCCCAGCGGAATGCCGACACCTGCATTGGCGCCGATCAGGCAGCCCTCACCCACCTTGATGACGATGTTTCCGCCACCGGAGAGGGTACCCATGGTGGAGCAGCCGCCGCCAAGGTCGGAGCCCTTGCCGACCATCACGCCGGCGGAGATGCGCCCCTCGATCATGCCCGGCCCCTCGGTGCCGGCGTTGAAGTTGACGAAGCCCTCGTGCATCACCGTGGTGCCCTCGCCGAGGTAGGCGCCCAGCCGCACCCGGGCGGTGTCACCGATGCGCACGCCGCCGGGGACCACGTAGTCGGTCATCTTGGGGAACTTGTCGACGCAGTCCACGGAGAGCGGGCGTCCCTCCAGGCGCGCCTTGAGGCGGCGGGCCGGTAGTTCCTCGATATCGATCGCCCCTTCACTGGTCCAGGCAATGTTGCGCAGCAGGCTGAACATGCCGGTGAGGTCGAGTCCGTGGGGCTTCACCAGGCGATGGGAGAGCAGGTGCAGCTTGAGGTAGACCTCCGGGGCACTCTGGGGCGGGGTGTCCACGTTCAGGAACATGGCCACCAGCGGGCGTCGGCTCGCGGCCAGGGACTCGGCCAGTTCGGCCTGCTCCTCGTGGCCGGCGGCTTTCAGCGCACCGGCAAGCTCGGCGCACTGCTCGGGCAGGAAGCTGATCGCGGCGTTGCCATCGGGGGCGTCGAGTATCTTGGCGGCGGCGGCCACCAGGCTGGCGTCAGGGTTGAGCAGTGGGGCCGGATAGTAGATCTCCAGCCAGTCGCCCTGGGTATTCTGGGTGCCGATTCCGAGTGCAAAGCTCAGCATGGGGGTGGTGTCCTATGGAAAGGTGGAGGAGAGCCTGGGCAGGCCCTAGAGTGAGTCGTAATCGCCGTCGCGGTAGCCGACGAGGATCTCGTCGCCGGTATCGAGCAGCGGGCGCCTGAGCAGGGTGGGGTGGGCCAGCATCAGCTCGCGCGCCTTGTTGGCGTCGATGTCGGCCTTCTCCTCCTCATCGAGCTGACGCCAGGTGGTGCTGCGCTTGTTCAGTACCTCCATGACCGGCACTCGGTGCAGGATGTGTTCCAGCAGCGGCGCCGAGAGTCCGTCCTCGCGCAGGTCATGGACCTGGAAGGGGATGCCCTTGTCCTCCAGGGCCTTGCGTGCCTTGCGGCAGGTGTCGCAGTTCTTGATCACATAGAGCGTCAACATCGGGAACTCCTCTCGATAAAGCGGCGGATTCGCCCGGCGGCCTCTACCGTGGCTTCGACCTCGGCGACCAGCGCCAGGCGCAGCCGGCCACTGCCGGGGTTGATTCCGTTGTTGCCGCCCCGCCCCATGTAGCTTCCGGGCAGCACGCTGACGTTCTCCGCGGCGTAAAGAGCGCGGGTGAAGGCCTCGTCATCCCCGCCGGGCACCGCCGGCCAAAGGTAGAAGCTGGCCTCGGGGGTGGGGAAGTCCAGTACCGGGGCGAGGACCTCGGTGACCGCGGCGAATTTCTCGCGGTAGGCGTCTCGATTGGCGCGCACGTGTGCCTCGTCGTTCCAGGCGGTGATCGATGCCTGCTGCACGGGTAGCGGCATGGCGCAGCCGTGGTAGGTGCGATAGCGCTTGAACGGGGCGATCAGCTCGGCATCGCCGGCAACGAATCCGGAGCGCAGCCCCGGCAGGTTGGAGCGCTTGGAGAGCGAATGGAACACCAGGCAGCGCCGATAGTCGTGGCGGCCGAGGCGCGCACAGGCCTCGAGTAGCCCTGGCGGCGGGGCGGCCTCGTCCAGGTAGAGCTCCGAGTAGCATTCGTCCGAGGCGATCAGGAAGTCGTGCTCGTCGGCCAGGGCGATCAGCGTCTCGAACTCGGCCAGCGGCGTCACTGCCCCGGTGGGGTTGCCAGGCGAGCAGAGGAACACCAGCTGGACATCGCGCCAGGTGTCGGCGGGCACGCTGGCCAGGTCCGGTCGGAAGCCGCTCCCGGCAGTGCCGTCCAGGTAAAGCGGCTGTCCGCCGGCCAGCAGGGTGGCACCCTCGTAGATCTGGTAGAAAGGGTTGGGCATCGCGACCTTCGCCGGGCGAGTGCGATCCAGCGCCGCCTGGACGAACGCGAAGATCGCCTCCCGGGTGCCGTTCACCGGCAGTACCTGGTGGTCGGCGTCGAGCCCGGCCAGCCCGAAGCGTCGCGTCGCCCAGCCGGCGATGGCGCCACGCAGCTCAGCGCTGCCTGCTATGGTCGGGTAGCGGGCGAAATCTTCCTCGTGGCGGTGCAGGGCGGCCAGGGCGCTGGCGAAGGGGGCATGCTGTGGTTCGCCGATGGTCAGCGGAATAGGCGTCAGCCCGGCGGGCGGTGTCACGCCGGCCTTGAGGGCGGCGAGCTTCTCGAAGGGGTAGGGCTTGAGGGCGTCGAGGTCGGGGTTCATGGGTGTCCAGGTGCGCCTCGGACAGAGAGAAGAGTCCGGCGTCATTGTCGGTGTTGGCCCAAGTGCCGGTGCGGCACTTGGGCGGACAGGACGTTGATTATAGGGAAGCCCCGGGGCGGCCTCAAACGCCGGCCCGCTCTCGTGCCCGGTGGTCGGCGTCAGCCGGGGACGGCGAGGACCTCGATAAGACGCTCGCGCAGGCGCTGCTGGCGTTCCGGGTCGGTGAGCGGCGCGCCAGCCTTGTCGGTGATGAAGAAGACGTCCTCGACCCGCTCGCCCAGGGTGGCGATCTTGGCCGCTGACAGCGCGATGTCCTGCTCCATGAAGATGCGCCCCACCCGAGCCAGCAGACCGGGGCGGTCGGGTGCGACGAGCTCGAGCAGGGTGCGTTCATTGGCCGGATCCTGCTCGATGCTGACCTCGGTGGGCACGCGGAAGTGCTTGAGCTGGCGCGGGGTATGCCGGGTAACGATCTGCGGATAGTCGTCCGGGTCGTCGAGCTCCTCGACCAGGTGCCGACGAATCTCCTCGATGCGCTCGCGGTCGCGGATCGCCTGGCCATGGTCGTCCAGCACGATGAAGGTGTTCAGCGTCCAGTCGTTGCTGGAAGTGGCGATCCGGGCATCGTGGATCGACAGCCCCAACTGGTCCATGGCGGCGGCGGTGGCGGCGAAGAGGTCGTCCACGGAACGGGTGTGAATGAAGACCTTGGTGCCGCCCTCTGCCATGTCGTCGGTAGGGGCGTTGATCAGGATCAGCGGTAGCTGGCTATCACCATGGTTCAGGATGCCCTGGGTCTGCCAGACAATCTCGCTGGGGGCGTACTGCAGGAAATAGTCCTCGCCCAGCGACTCCCAGAGCCGGTCGACAAGGGTCATGTCGGCGCCCACCGTGGCCAGCAGTGAGTGGGCCTCGCTGCGTGTCTCCTGCACCCAGTCGTCGCGTTCCAGCGGGTTCTCGAGTCCGCGACGCAGGGCGCGCTTGGTCTCGCCGTGCAACTGGCGCAGCAGCGAGGCTCGCCAGCCGTTCCACAGGGTCGGGTTGGTGGCGTTGATGTCGGCCACCGTCAGCACGTAGAGGTAGTCGAGCCGGGTCTCGTCGCCCACCAGACGTGCGAAATCGGCGATCACATCGGGGTCGGTGATGTCGCGCTTCTGGGCGACCATGGACATCATCAGGTGGTGTTCCACCAGCCAGCTGACAAGGCGGGTGTCGCGGCTGGAGAGCCCATGGCGCTCGCAGAAGGCTTCGGCATCCCGGGCGCCGAGAGTCGAGTGATCGCCGCCGCGCCCCTTGCCGATGTCGTGGTAGAGGCCGGCGATCCACAGGAGCTCCAGCTTTGGCAGCTGATGGATCAGAGTGGCGGCAACCGGGAACTCCTCCTTCGCCTCCGTCTTGCGGAAACTGTGGATGCACTTGAGCAGGCGCAGCGTGTGAGCATCCACCGTATAGATGTGGAAGAGGTCATGCTGCATAAGCCCCACCGCCTGGCCGAATTCGGGGAGGTACTTGCCGAGCACGCCGTAGCGGTTCATGCGCCGCAGCTGACGGGCCACGTTGCCGCCGGAGCGCAGCAGCGCCATGAACAGGCTCTGGTGACGCAGGTCGTCGCGGTAGAGATCATCGATCAGATGGCGATGATCGCGGATCAGGCGGATGGTATCGGCACGCACCCCTTCGATCTCCGGGTGCTCGGCCATCAGCAGGAAGAGTTCGAGCAGCGCCGAGGGACGCCGGCGGAAGACATGGCGTGAGCGCGCCTGGATGTAGCCCCCCTTGATCTCGAAGCGCTCGTTGAGGGGGATGGTGGTGAGCGCCTCGCCGCCGTGCAGGATCGCTTCATCGAAGTGCTGCAGCAGCATGTCGTTGAGCCCGGCCAGCGCCGTGACATGGCGATAGTATCGCTTCATGAACTGCTCCACGGCCAGGCGTTCCGGCGTGTCGTGGTAGCCGAACAGCTCGGCGATGGTGCGCTGGTGGTCGAACAGCAGGCGGTCCTCTGCTCGGTCGGTCAGCATGTGCAGGGCATAGCGCACCTGCCACAGGAAGGCTTCGCCCTGGCTGAGGATGCGCAACTCGGGATCGTTCATGAAGCCGCCGGCGACGAGATCCTCGTAGCGCTGGGTGCCGAAGTGGCGCTTGGCGACCCAGCCGATCATCTGGATGTCACGCAGCCCGCCGGGCGAGCTCTTGATATTGGGCTCGAGGTGGTACTCGGAGTTGTTGTAGCGGTAGTGGCGGCTGATCTGCTCCTGCCACTTGGCCTCGAAGAAGCGATCCGCCGGCCACATGCGGTCGGTGGAAAGGCGCACCTGCATTGCCTCGCGCAGGCGTTCGGGCCCGGCCAGGGTCCGGGTCTCGAGCAGATTGGTGATCACCGTCACGTCGGCCTTGGCCTCGCGCTCGCAATCGGCCAGCGAGCGCACGCTGTGGCCGATCTCCAGGCCGATGTCCCACAGGAAGGTGATAAAGGCCGTGAGGGGGTCCCGGTAGGGCGTATCGTCATCGTGCTCGAGGAGCAGCAGCAGGTCGATGTCGGAGTGGGGGTGCAGCTCGCCACGGCCATAGCCGCCCACGGCGATCAATGCCACCCCGTCATCGGGCCAGTCATGCTGTTCCCAGGCGATGGCCAGGAGGCGGTCCAGGCACCAGGCCCGGCCGTGCACCAGGTCACGGATGTCGGCACCGGCGCGGAAGCGCTCGTCCAGGCGAGCCTGGATGCTGCGCAGCGCCGCCTTGAAGGGAGCGATGGGCGAGCGCTCTCCGGCGAGCTCAGCACGAAAGGCGTCGATATCAAAGAGGCTTTCGTCGGGATCGAACCGGTAGTGGTGCAGGAGCATGGCGGTCGACTCAGCGGTCGAGGAGGGAAAGGTCTTCGTCACGGCGCGCGGTGAGAACCTCCACCCCCGTCGCGGTGACCAGCAGGGTGTGCTCCCACTGGGCACTAAGACTCCTGTCCTTGGTCACGGCGGTCCAGCCGTCGCGCAGCACCTTGGTGCGATGGTCGCCCACATTGATCATCGGCTCGATGGTAAAGCACATGCCCTCCTGAAGGGGAATATCGGCCTCGGGGGCATAGCCGTCGTAGTGCAGGATCTGGGGATCCTCGTGAAAGCCGGCGCCGATGCCGTGTCCGCAGAAGTCGCGGACCACCGAATAGCCGTTGGCCTCGGCGTGGGACTGGATGGCGCGGGCCAGTTCCGAGAGGTGTACGCCCGGGCGCACCAGCGCGATGCTGCGGTACAGGCACTCCTGAGTGACCCGGCACAGGCGCTCGCCCTGGATGGTCTCGCCGATGATGAACATCATGCTGGAGTCGCCGTGATAGCCGTCGGCCGTCTTCACGGTAATGTCGATGTTCATGATGTCGCCCTTCTTGAGCTTCTTGGCGTCATCCGGGATGCCGTGGCAGACCACGTGGTTGATCGAGGTGCAGATCGACTTGGGGAAACCGTGATAATCGAGCGGCGCCGGGGTGGAGCCCAGTTCGTCGACGATATAGTCGTGGCAGAGTCGATCCAGCTCGCCGGTGCTCACGCCGGCCGTGACGTGGGGGATGAGCATCTCGAACACGCTGGCGGCCTGGCGGCCCGCTTCGCGCATCTTCTCGATCTCGTCGGGCGTCTTGATGGGTACGTTCATGGAATCTCGAATCAGGGGTGGTGTCGTCCGGACAAGGGGGGGCTCGAGCATCGGACGACTTCATCTCGGAGGCCATCCATGGTATAAAGCTGCGCGCTTTCCTGCAATCGCGGAGCCTTGTCGATCCATCGACACCTCAGCGAGGCTCGGGATGCGCGCTCAATCAATGCAACGCCTTGAAATCACACATGCACCGTCACATGGTCCCGGGTGCTGTCGGGTTGCTCCGACGGTCGGATCCATGGGGTGCGTGGAGGCCTAACCCGATTTTCCAGGAGTCATCCATGGCACACGTCAACATGCGTGACCTGCTCAAAGCAGGCGCTCACTTCGGTCACCAGACCAAGTACTGGAACCCGAAGATGAGCAAGTTCATTTTCGGCGCCCGCAACAAGATCCACATCATCAACCTCGAGCACACCCTGCCGGCCCTCAACGAGGCCATCGATGTGGTCGAGAAGATGGCGGCGGCCAACAACAAGATCCTGTTCGTCGGCACCAAGCGCAGCGCGAGCAAGATCATCAAGGAAGAGGCCAACCGCGTCGGCCAGCCGTTCGTCAACCACCGCTGGCTCGGCGGCATGCTGACCAACTACAAGACCATCCGCGTCTCCATCAAGCGTCTGCGCGAACTCGAGGCCATGCACGAGGACGGCACCTTCGAGAAGCTGACCAAGAAGGAAGTGCTGATGGCGACCCGCGAGCAGGACAAGCTCGAGCGGTCCGTGGGTGGTATCAAGGACATGGGCGGCCTGCCCGATGCGCTGTTCGTGATCGACGTCGACCACGAGCGTATCGCCATCAACGAGGCGAACAAGCTGGGCATTCCGGTCATCGGCGTGGTGGATACCAACTCCGACCCCGATGGCGTCGACTACGTGATCCCGGGCAACGATGACTCCATCCGTGCCATCCAGATTTACGTCAAGGCCATCGCCGACGCCTGTGCCCGTGCCAAGGAAGGTCGTCCCGACGAGTTTGTCGAGGTGACCGAAGAGGCCGCCGCGCAGGAAAGCGACAGCGCCGCCGAGTGATCGCGGCCCGTCTGATCGGCGGCTGTGGATCGCCCTCACACCGCTGCCATTGATGCCGGTTAGACGAGAAGGGGGCCGCGGCCCCCTTTTTTTTACGAATTCTCCGGATTCTCCGCTGCGAGGGTCCGGTCCATTTCCCGAGACATTCAGAGGTGAAATCCATGGCAGCTATCAGCGCCTCCCAGGTGAAGGAACTGCGCGAGCGTACCGGGCTCGGCATGATGGAGTGCAAGAAGGCACTCACCGAAGCTGGTGGTGACATCGACGTCGCCATCGAGAATCTGCGCAAGAGTTCCGGGCTCAAGGCCGCCAAGAAGGCCGGCCGTACCGCCGCAGAAGGCGCCGTGGTGACCCGCGTCGCCGACGACAGCTCCTTCGGTGTGGTGGTCGAGATCAATTCCGAGACCGACTTCGTTGCCCGCGATGAGAACTTCACGGCCTTTGCCGACAAGATTGCCGATGCCTTCTTTGCTGCCAAGAGCGAAGACGTGGCCGCGGTGATGGAAGGTGCGCTGGAAACGGCTCGCGAGCAGCTGGTACAGAAGATCGGCGAGAACATCGGCGTGCGTCGCTGTGCCGTGGTCGAAGCACCGGAAGGCGGCGTGGTGGGCGAGTACGTCCATGGCGGTCGCATTGGCGTGCTCACCGTGCTCAAGGGCGGAAATGCCGAAGTGGCCAAGGATGTCGCCATGCATGTAGCGGCCATCAACCCGACCGTGGCGCTTCCCGAGGACATGCCGCAGGCGCAGCTGGACGCCGAGAAGGCGATCATCCTCGCGCAGCCCGACATGGCCGGCAAGCCTGAACAGATTGCCGAAAAGATGGTTCAGGGCCGTCTCAAGAAGTACCTGGCGGAGAACAGCCTGACCGAGCAGCCTTTCGTCAAGAATCCGGACCAGACCGTGGCCGAGTTCGTCAAGGCGGCCGGCGGTGAGGTCATCGGTTTCACCCGCTTCGAGGTGGGCGAGGGCATCGAGAAGAAAGAGGTCGACTTCGCCGCGGAAGTGATGGAACAGGCCAAGCGCAGCTGAGGTCTCAGGTTCCAGCAGGAAGATGGCGTGCGCGCGAGCGCACGCCTTCGTGTATCCGGCCGGTGAATCCGGCCACCCATCAGGTCCCATGCGTCGAGAACCCGGGAGACACCCCATGACCACTGCCGATCACCCTGCCCCCAGCAAACCCGAGAAGACCCGCGCCGAAGTTTCCAAGTACAAGCGTATCCTGCTCAAGCTCTCCGGCGAGGCCTTGACCGGCGATGCCGAATTCGGCATCGACCCCAAGGTGCTGGACCGGCTGGCGCTGGAGATTGGCCAGCTGGTGGGGATCGGTGTCCAGGTCGGTATCGTCGTTGGCGGTGGTAACCTCTTCCGCGGGGCTGCCCTGCACGAGGCGGGCATGGACCGGGTCACCGGTGACCACATGGGGATGCTGGCCACGGTGATGAATGCGCTGGCCATGCGTGATGCCCTGGAACGTTCCAATATCCGCTCGCGGGTGATGTCGGCGATTCCGATGAGTGGCGTGGTGGAGCATTACGACCGCCGAACCGCCATTCGCTACCTGACGTCCGGCGACGTGGTACTGTTCTCCGCTGGCACCGGCAATCCTTTCTTCACCACGGACTCCGCGGCCTGCTTGCGTGGAATCGAGATCGACGCCGATGTGGTGGTCAAGGCTACCAAGGTCGATGGAGTCTACGACAAGGACCCGGTCAAGCACCCCGAAGCGGTCAAGTACGAGCAGCTGTCCTATGATGATGCGCTTGACCAGAAGCTCGGGGTGATGGATTTGACCGCCATCTGCCTGGTGCGGGACCATGACATGCCCGTACGGGTCTTCAACATGAACAAGCCGGGTGCCCTGCTGAACCTGGTGGTGGGTGGCAAGGAAGGCACGCTGATTGACAGAGGGTGAGACAGTGATCGACGACATCAAGAAGGATGCGCAGAGCCGCATGAAGAGGAGCCTCGAGGCTCTTCACCAGAACTTCAACAAGATCCGTACCGGTCGGGCGCACTCCAGTATCCTGGATGCGGTTACCGTGGATTACTACGGTAGCCAGGTGCCGCTCAATCAGGTGGCCTCGATCAATACCGAGGACGCCAGAACCTTGAGCGTGGTGCCCTGGGAGCAGCAGATGGTGCCCAAGATCGAGAAGGCCATCATGACCTCCGATCTCGGTCTCAACCCGGCGAGCGCCGGCAACGTGATCCGCGTGCCCATGCCGATGCTTACCGAGGAGACGCGCAAGGGCTACATCAAGCAGGCCCGCCAGGAAGCCGAGCATGCCCGGGTCGCCGTGCGCAATGTGCGCCGCGATGCCAACGGGGATCTCAAGTCGCTGCTCAAGGAGAAGGAGATCACCGAGGACGAGCAGCACCAGGCCGAGGAAGCCATCCAGAAGCTCACCGACAGCATTGTCGCCGAGATCGACAAGGCGCTGGAGTCCAAGGAACACGACCTGATGCAGGTCTGAGAAGGTTGGGCGTCACCGGCGAATGGCATTGCCGGCGATGTAACGCCTTTCGGCGAACGGCAGGCAATACGCCTGCCGTTCGCCGGCCTTCATGCTCTTACCCGCCATGCGAGACATCATGACGTCACCGCAGTCCCCCCGTTCCGGGGTCACTTCCGACGATGGACACGCGGCCGGCGAGGCGCCATTGCCGCGCCACGTGGCCATCATCATGGACGGCAACAATCGCTGGGCGAAGGCGCGGGGCCTGTCCGGGGTGCGTGGCCATCATGCCGGCGTCGAAGCGGTGCGCGCCGTGATTCGCCGTGCCGCCGAACGCGGCATCGAGACCCTCACGCTTTTCGCCTTCTCCAGCGAGAACTGGAAGCGGCCCACCAGCGAGGTCAATGCGTTGATGGAGCTCTTCCTCCTGGCGCTCCGGCGCGAGGTAAAGAAGCTTCACCGGCACGACATTCGCCTCTCGGTGATCGGTGACCGCAGCGGCTTCTCCACCTCGATCCAGAAGCATATCGTCAGCGCCGAGGCGCTGACGCGTGACAACAGCGGCCTGCATCTGGTGATTGCGGCCAACTACGGGGGGCGCTGGGACATCGCCGGTGCCGCCCGGCGGCTGGCCAAGCGAGTCGCCGCCGGCGAGCTCGACCCCGAGATGATCGATGAGCGGGCCCTCGACGAGGCGATCAGTCTGTCCGACGATGCGCCAGTGGACCTGTGCATCCGCACCAGCGGTGAGCGGCGTATTTCCAACTTCCTGCTCTGGCAGATGGCCTATGCCGAGCTCTATTTTACCCCCGTGCTATGGCCCGACTTCGATGGCGCCGCTTTCGACCTCGCGCTGGCCGACTTTCAGGGCCGGCAGCGGCGTTTTGGCATGACGGACGAACAGATCGAGGCGCAAGGTGCTTAGACAACGGATCATCACCGCGGCCTGGCTGATCCCCCTGGCCTTGATCGGCCTGTTCGGCCTGGAGGGCGAGGGGTTCCGGCTGTTCACCGCTGCCGTCGTGCTGCTAGCTGCCTGGGAATGGGCCAACCTTGCCGGTATCACCGCATCGGGCCCTCGCCTACTTGCGGTGGCGGGCCTCGCCGCGCTGTTGGCATTGAGCTGGGTGACAGGCGCTGCACAGTCGGCCTGGCTGCTTTGGCTGGGGGCGCTGGGCTGGCTGGTCAACCTCTACTGGGTAACAGGTTACCCTGCGCGCCTCGCGCAGTGGCAGTCGACCGCCATGCGCCTGGCGATGGGACTCTGGGTGCTACTGCCGACCTGGGTGGGCTTCAGCGTGCTGCGTGAGGGCGGTGCCGTCTGGCTGCTCTTCGTGCTGCTGCTGGTATGGGGCGCCGACATTGGCGCCTACTTCGTCGGCCGAGCCCTCGGCCGCCACAAGCTGGCTCCCAGCGTCAGCCCCGGCAAGACCTGGGAAGGCGTGGCCGGCGGTCTGGCCGTCACCTCGCTGCTGGCGGTCGGCTTCGCCGCCTGGCAGGGCCTCGGCATCGCCGGTGGGCTGCTGCTTGTGGTGGCGACGGCGCTGGTAACGCTGGCCTCGGTGCTGGGCGATCTGCTCGAGAGCATGCTCAAGCGCCATCGCGGCATCAAGGATTCCAGTCAGCTATTGCCCGGGCACGGAGGAGTGCTGGACCGGGTCGACAGCCTGACCGCCGCCGTCCCGCTGTTCGCCCTGTTGTACGGGGGGCTGCTGTGACTCTGGAGCGTGTGACCGTGCTGGGTGCCACCGGGTCCATCGGTACCAGCACCCTGGATGTGCTCGGCCGTCACCCGGAACGCTACCGGGTGCATGCCTTGACCGCCCACCGCTCCCGGGAGTCACTGCTGGCTCAGTGTCGACGCCATCGCCCGGCGGTGGCCGTGCTCGATGCCGAGGAGGATGCCGCCTGGCTGCGTGTGCGGCTGGCCGAGGCCGGACTTGCCACCGAAGTGCGGGCTGGTCGAGAGGCACTGGTCGACGTGGCCGAAGCCCGCGAGGTGAATACCGTGATGTCGGCTATTGTCGGTGCGGCCGGTCTGCTGCCGACGCTGGCTGCTGTGGAGGCCGGAAAACGAGTCCTTCTCGCTAACAAGGAGGCCCTGGTGATGTCCGGGGCGCTGTTCATGGACGCCGTGACACGACACGGCGCCACCCTCCTGCCCATCGATTCCGAACATAATGCCATCTACCAGTGTCTACCCGTCGACCACCGTGGAGGTCTGGCGCGCCACGGGGTGACGCAACTGCTGCTGACCGCTTCCGGCGGCCCCTTTCGCGGCTGGTCACGGAACGACCTGATCAGGGTGACCCCGGATCAGGCCTGCGCTCATCCCAACTGGTCCATGGGGCGCAAGATTTCGGTGGATAGTGCCACTCTGATGAACAAGGGGCTCGAGCTGATCGAGGCTTGTTGGCTTTTCGATGCCCGTCCCGACCAGGTTCAGGTGGTAGTGCACCCCCAGAGCGTGATTCACTCCATGGCGGCCTACAGCGATGGTTCGGTAATTGCCCAGCTGGGTAACCCGGACATGCGAACCCCCATCGCCTATGGCCTGGCCTGGCCGGAGCGCATCGATGCCGGGGTAGAGACTCTGGACCTCTTCCGGATTGCGCGGCTCGACTTCGAGCCCGCCGACGAGTCGGCCTTTCCCTGTCTTCGCCTGGCTCGGGAGGCCATGGCTGCGGGCGGTACCGCGCCGGCGGTGCTCAATGCCGCCAACGAGGTGGCCGTGGAGGCGTTCCTCGCCGGCCGCCTCGGTTTTACCGCCATCGGCGAGTTGGTGGGGCGGGTGCGCGACGAGTGTCCCGTCATGCCGGCCGGTGATCTCGAGACCATTCTCGAGGCCGATGCTCTCGCCCGCCGGGCGGCACATGCCCGGTTGGCGCGGCAATGATGCTCGCGCCCTCGACGCTGTTGACTGCAAGGAGACTGCCTTGGGCCTGATCCAGAACGTACTGGCCGTGATCGTGGTGCTCGGCCTCTTGATCACCTTCCACGAGTTCGGTCACTTCTGGGTGGCCCGGCGCTGCGGCGTGAAGGTATTGCGTTTTTCCGTGGGCTTCGGCAAGCCACTTTGGTCCCGCCATGATCGTCATGGCACCGAGTTCGTGGTGGCCGCGATCCCGCTGGGCGGGTACGTCAAGATGCTCGACGAGCGGGAAGGTTCGGTTGACCCTGACGAGCGCGACCAGGCCTTCAACAACAAGACGGTCTGGCAGCGTATCGCGGTGGTCTCCGCCGGCCCGCTGGCCAACTTCCTGTTGGCCATCGTCGCCTACTGGGCGTTGTTCGTGGCCGGCACCACCGCGGTGGTGCCGGTGATCGGCAGCGTGGCGCCGGACTCCCCGGCCAGTCGTGGCGGTCTCGAGGCCGGCCAGGAGATTACGGCGGTTCGCGGCGAGGCGGTAGGCACCTGGGACGAGATCAACCTCAAGCTGATAGCGGCCATCGGTGCCAGCGGAGAGCTAGAGGTACAGGCCCGCGATGAAGCCACCGCCGACCCGCGTACCTATCGTTTGCCGGTGCAAGACTGGCTGGTGCGCCAGGACCCTCCCCGGCCGCTGCCGAGCCTGGGACTGACCCCCTGGCAGCCGGAAATCCCTGCGGTCCTGGGTCAAGTGGTCGAGGGCGAGGCGGCCGCCGAGGCTGGCCTGCAGGCGGGTGACGAGATCGTTGCTGTCAATGGAGAATCGGTCGCGGACTGGATGGCCTTCGTCGATCGGGTTCGTGCGAGTCCCGGCGAGCCTCTCGACCTCGAAGTGCGACGCGACGGCGAGCGACTCTCGATCACCTTGACGCCTGGCCGCAATGAACTGGAGGAGGGCGTGGTCATTGGCTACATCGGCGCCGGCGTCGAGCCCGTCGAATGGCCCGACGAGTATCGTCGCGAGATCCGCTATGGCCCGGTGACGGCGGTGGGTCAGTCGTTGTCGCGCACCGGCGAGATGACGGTGCTGACCCTGGGGGCCATTCGCAAGATGGTGGTGGGCCTCATTTCACCGTCGAACCTCTCCGGCCCCATCACTATCGCGCGTATTGCCGGCGAGTCGGCGCGCTCCGGGCTCGAGAGCTTCGTCAGCTTCCTGGCATATCTGTCCATCAGCCTGGGGGTGCTCAATCTGCTGCCGATTCCGGTGCTCGACGGTGGCCATCTACTCTATTATCTGGTCGAGGTGGTGCGCGGCCGTCCGGTGTCCGAGCAGGCCCAGGCCGTGGGCTTGCGTATCGGCCTGGCACTGGTCGGTACCCTGATGCTGATGGCACTCTATTTTGACCTGATGCGGCTCTGGTAGCTGGGCGCTGGCTTGTCAGTGGCCAGTACAAATGTATAAGGTGCCTGTCTAGACAGGACGGCAGATCAACGCGAGCGAATCGACTGCATGAAAATCAAGACCATCGGACTGGCGGCGCTGCTGCTCGTAGGTGCCCAGGCGGCACAGGCACAACCTTTCGACGTTTCAGACATCCGGGTTGAGGGGCTGCAGCGGGTTTCTCCTGCCTCCGTGTTCAATGCCTTTCCTGTCAGCGCCCGCGACCGGGTCGACGAGCGCGAGCTTGCCGAGGCGGCCCGAGAGCTCTTCGCTACGGGTCTTTTCGAGGATGTCCGGCTGGCCCGCGAGGGGAATGTGCTGATCATCCAGGTAGTCGAGCGCCCGACCATCGCGCGACTCAACATCGAAGGCAACAACCAGATCCCCGACGAGGACCTGCGCAATGGCCTCAAGCAGGCCGGGCTGAACGAGGGCCAGGTGCTGCAGCTCTCCACCCTCGAGGAGATCCAGCGCGAACTGGAGGGCGTCTATCAATCTCAAGGGCGCTACAGTGCGCGGATCGATACCTCCGTCGAGGAGGTCGGCGAGGGCCAGGTCCAGGTCAACATCGATATCGACGAGGGGGCGGTGGCCAAGATCCGCCAGATCAATATCGTCGGCAACCGTGACTTCGACGATGACGAGCTGCGCGATGTCTTCGAGCTAGACGACAAGCCGGGCTGGTTCTTCGGCTGGTTCTCCAGCGACGAGTACTCCCGCGAGGCGCTATCCGGTGACCTGGAGAGGCTGCGCTCCTTCTATCTGGATCGCGGTTACGTGAACTTCAACATCGAGTCCTCACAGGTCTCGATCAGTCCCGACAAGTCGCGGATCTTCGTCACCGTGAACATCGACGAGGGCCGCCAGTATCGACTGGGTGAGATCCGCTTCGCCGGCGACCTGAGAATTGCCGAGCGGGAGGCTCGCGAGCTGCTGGAAGTGGAAACCGGCGAGATCTTTTCGCGCAGCGATGTCACGTCTTCAGCTGAGGCCTTGCGCTCGCGGCTGGGGGCCGAAGGCTTTGCCTTCGCCAACGTGGACGGTATTCCCGAGGTTGCCACCGGCGACGATACGGTGAACCTGACTTTCCGTGTCGAGCCGGGTCGACGGGCCTACGTGCGGCGTATCGAGTTCGCCGGAAACACCACCACCCAGGATGAGGTGCTGCGGCGCGAGATGATCCAGATGGAGGGCGCGCCGGCTTCTACCGAGTCGATCAGCCAGTCGCGTCAGCGCCTGGAGCGCCTCGGCTTCTTCAAGCAGGTCGACGTGGAGACGCGTCCGGTGGCCGGTGAGCCTGATCAGCTGGACGTCACCTACACCGTCGAGGAGCAGCCGTCTGGGTCGATCTCGGCGAGTATCGGTTTCTCCCAGAGCGCCGGGGTGATCTACGGTGCCTCGCTGTCGCAGAACAACTTCCTGGGGACCGGCAACAGGGTCAACCTGGGTGCCCAGCGCAGCGACACCTACACGAGCCTCAACTTCGGTTTCACTGACCCCTACTGGACCCTGGACGGCATCTCGCGCGGCTATAATCTCTTTTATCGCGAGACCGACTACGAGGACTCCGATATTTCGACCTACTCCACCGACGCCTTCGGCGGGGGCATCAACTTCGGCTATCCGATCAACGAGCTGACACGACTGAACTTCGGCGCCAGCGCCGAGGACCTGTCTATCAAGACCTATCGCGACACCCCGGCGGAGATCATCCAGTATGAGCAGGATCAGGGGAGTGATGCCCAGAGCCTGAAGTTGACCGCCAGCTGGACCCGCAACAACCTCAACCGCGGCATCATGCCCACCGCCGGCAACTACCAACGACTCTCGCTCGAGACCGCCGTGCCGGGTAGTGACGCCGAGTACTACAAGCTGCGCGCTCGGGCCCGCCAGATCGTCCCCTTCAACGAGGAGCAGACCTGGGGGCTGAAATTCAGCGGCGAGCTGGGCTATGCCGATACCGTCGGCGATGACCCCTATCCGTTCTACGAGAACTTCTTCTCTGGCGGTCTGGGGTCTGTCCGCGGCTTCACTGGCAACACCCTGGGGCCGGCTACCACAGAGCGTAACGGCGGTAATGATCGCACCCTCGGTGGCAACGTGCTGGTGGAGGGCAGTGCCGAGGTGCTCTTCCCCATGCCCTTCGTCGAGGATCAGCGTTCCCTGCAGGCCTCGCTGTTCCTGGATGCCGGCAATACCTTCCTGACCGACTGCTACGACGTGCCCGACGGGTTCACCTCGGCGTGCGAGTCCGGCGTGGAGTTGGACGAGCTGCGCTACAGCGCGGGGATCGGTCTGTCCTGGCTGACGCCGGTGGGGCCTCTGACGTTCAGTGTCGCCGAGGCGCTGAACGACAAGGAGGGTGACGATACCCAGTTCTTCCAGTTCTCGCTGGGTCAGACCTTCTGATCCCGCCCTTATCGAGGAGTCTCCACCATGCGCAAGCTTTCCGCCGCCATTTGCTTCGGCCTGCTGGCCGCCGTCACCCTGCCGGCCCAGGGCGATGAAGTGGCCTTGCTCGACTGGCGCGCTGCGTTGATGGAAACCGAAGCTGCCCAGCGCTCCATGAACGAGCTGCGCAATCGCCTCTTCGACCAGCAGCAGGAGGCGGAGTCCCTGGGCCAGGAGCTGCAGCAGATGCAAGAGCGTCTCCAGCAGCAGGGCGAGAGCATGACCGAGACCGAGCGGCGTACCTCCATGCAGGAATTTCAGCGCAAGGGGCAACGCTTCGAGCAACTGCGCCAGGAGATCGGCCAGGCGCGCCAGCAGTCCGAGCAGCAGTTCCTCCAGCAGGCCGAGCCCAAGCTGGACCAGGCCGTCCAGCAGGTCATCGACCGCCACGGGGTCGAGGTGCTCGTGGAGCCGAACGGCGTGCTGCATTCCGAACGGGAGCTACAAAACCTGACGGGGGAAGTCACCGAAATCCTCAACACCCTCTACTGAGCCGGCCGACCCACTACAGCGAGTTCCCATGAACCAAGACGCCCGAACCCTCACACTGGCCGAGATCGCCGAGCGCTTGGGGGCCCGCCTGGAGGGCGACGGCGAAAGGCGGGTAAGCGGCCTGGCCACACTCAGGGATGCCGAGCCGGATCAGGTGGCCTTCCTCGCCAATCGCGCCTACCTCAAGGACCTCCCGGAAACCCGCGCCGCGGCGGTGCTTTTGGCGCCCGGCCATGCCGAGAGTTGCCCGGTGGCGCGCCTGGAGATGGAGAACCCCTACCTCGGATATGCCGGGCTGTCGCGGCTCTTCGACCCCCTCGCTGGACGCACCCCGGCCGGCACCCACCCCACAGCGGTGGTCGCCGACGATGTCCGCCTGGGTCTGAATGTCGCTATCGGCCCCCAGGCGGTGATCGAGTCGGGTGTCGAACTGGGTGACGAGGTCGTCATCGGCCCAGGTTGTGTCGTTGGCGCGGACTCGCGCATTGGCGCCGGGTCGCGCCTGCATGCCAATGTCACGGTCTGCCATGGCGTGGTGATCGGTGCCCGGGCCCTCCTGCACAGCGGCTGCGTGATCGGCGGTGACGGCTTCGGATTCGCCCACGACGGGTCCTGCTGGCACAAGATCGCTCAGCTGGGGGGCGTGGTGCTGGGTGACGATGTCGAAGTGGGCAGCTGCTCGAGCATCGATCGCGGCGCGCTGGGTGACACCCTGATCGGCGACGACGTCAAGATCGACAGCCAGGTGCAGATCGCCCATAACGTGCAGATCGGCGATCACAGCGCCCTGGCCGGCTGCGTTGGCATTGCCGGCTCCACTCGGGTGGGCCGCCACTGCATGCTGGGGGGCGGCGTGGGCCTCTCCGGTCACCTGACCATCGCCGATGGCGTTCAGGTGACCGGCATGAGCCTGGTGACCAACTCGATCCTCGAGCCGGGGATCTACTCGTCGGGTACCGGTGCCATGGACAATGCCCAGTGGCGCCGTAATGCGGTGCGCTTCAAGCAGCTCGATGACATCGCGAAGCGGCTGGCGCGGCTCGAGAAGGCCGGTCGCAGCGGTTGAGGCCGTGTCGCAGGGCGGTATAATCCACTGCCTGTCTCTGCCGGTTTGTGCTGCCGGCCATGCCCCTCTGAGGAAGGGCATCCTGTCATTTCAGAGGTTGTTACGATGGTAATGGACATCAACGAGATTCGTGAGTATCTGCCCCACCGCTACCCCTTCCTGCTGGTGGATCGGGTGACGGAGCTCACCCTGGGCGAAGCCATCGTTGCCTACAAGAATGTCAGCATCAATGAGCCCTTCTTCAACGGCCATTTCCCGCATCATCCGATCATGCCGGGCGTGCTGGTGATCGAGGCACTGGCACAGGCCTGTGGCATCCTCGGCTTCAAGACCGTCAACAAGCTGCCGGCCGACGGCTATGTCTATTACCTGGTGGCCAGCGACAACGTGCGCTTCAAGCGCCCGGTAATGCCCGGCGACCAGCTGGTGCTGGAGGCGCGGGTGGAGCGCACCAAGCGCGGCATCTGGAAATTTGCCTGCCGTGCCACGGTGGACGGCGAGCTGATCTGCGAAGCTGATATCACCTGCGCCGAGAGGAAGGTCGCTTGATACACCCTACCGCCCTCATCGACCCCACGGCGTGCCTGGCTGACGATGTCGAGGTCGGGCCTTTCACGGTGATCGGGCCCGATGTCGAGATCGGGCCCGGTAGTCGTATTGGCCCCCATGTCGTGCTCAAGGGGCCCACCGTGCTGGGCGCGCGCACCCGTATCTTCCAGTTCGCCTCGGTAGGCGAGGACTGCCAGGACAAGAAGTACGCGGGGGAGCCGACCCGCCTGGTGATGGGCGATGACAACGTCATCCGCGAGGGAGCCACGCTGCACCGCGGCACCGCCCAGGATCGTGGCGAGACCACTATCGGCTCGCGCAATCTCATCATGGCTTACGTGCACGTTGGCCACGACTGCGTGATCGGCAACGACTGTATCCTGGCCAACCAGGTGACGCTTGCCGGCCATGTGCACCTGGGGGACTTTGTGATCCTCGGGGGGCTATCGGCCATTCATCAGTTCTGCCACTTCGGCGATCACGCCATGGCCGGCGGCGGCTCGATCATCACCAAGGACACGCCCGCCTACGTGATGATCAACGGCAACCCGGCGCAGGTTCACGGCCTCAACCTGGTAGGGCTCAAGCGCCGCGGCTTCTCCAAGGAGGCGATCCGTGCGCTGAGCGAGGCCTACAAGCTTGTCTACCGACAGGGACTGACCACCGAGCAGGCGCTGAGCCAGATTCGGGAGCGCTTTGCGTTACCCGAGACCGAGGCCTTTGCCGCCTCCATCGAGGTCTCGACCCGCGGCATCATCCGCTGAGCATGGCGACGCCATGACGGTCCGTCGTGTCTATCTGGTCGCGGGAGAACTCTCCGGCGATCTCCTCGGGGCTGGCCTGATGCGTGCGCTGAAGGCGCGTCATCCGGAAATCGAGTTTCGCGGTATCGGGGGCGCGCGCATGATCGCCGAGGGCATCGATAGCCGTTTTCCGCTGGAGACGCTTTCCGTGATGGGGCTGGTCGAAGTGCTCCGACACCTGCCCGGCCTGGTCCGCTTACGTCGTGAGCTCAGGCGCGATGCCCTTGCCTGGCAGCCCGATATCATGGTCGGAATCGATGCGCCGGATTTCAATCTCGGGCTGGAGCGCCAGCTGCGCGAGGCGGGCCTGACCACCGCGCACTACGTCAGCCCCTCCGTCTGGGCCTGGCGTCAGGGGCGGGTCAAGGGCATCAGTCGCGCCGTCGACGCCATGCTCACCTTCCTGCCCTTCGAGGCGGCCTTCTATGTTCGCCACCAGGTGCCGGTCGCCTTCGTGGGTCACCCGCTGGCCGACGAGCTGCCGCTGGAGAACGACCGCGCCGCCGCCCGCGCGGAGTTGGGGCTTCCGGCCGGCGGGCAGGTCCTTGCCGTACTGCCCGGTTCTCGGGCTAACGAGATTCGCTTTCTGGGCGCGACCTTTCTCGCTGCTGTTGAGCGGCTATGCAAGGCGCGACCCGGCCTTCGGGTGGTGATACCGGCAGCGACGCCTCGGAGGCGCGCCGAGCTGGAGGCGCTGATGGCCGGGTATCCCGGCCTGCAAGAGGGGCGACTGATCCTGGTCGACGGCCAGGCGCGCGAGGCCATGGTGGCCGCCGATGCCGTGCTGCTTGCTTCGGGCACCGCGGCCCTGGAAGCAATGCTCTGTCATCGTGCGATGCTGGTCGCCTACCGGATGGCGCCCATGACACACTGGCTGGCCAAGCGGCTGGTGAAGACCGAGTGGATCTCGCTGCCCAACCTGATCGCCCGCGAGGCCCTGGTGCCGGAGCTGATCCAGGACGCGGCCACGCCCGAGGCTATCGCCGGTAGCCTGGCCTCTATGCTTGACGACCCGGCGGGCCGGTCGGCCCTGGAGGCACGCTTCGCCGGCATGCATGCCGGTCTGCAACGCGATGCCAGCCGCCGGGCTGCCGAGGCCATCGAGGCGCTGGTGGCGGGGCGGTCGCTGCCGGCCAGCGTGGCCCCGGAGCTGGCCGACGAGGTGGCGCCATGAGCGAGCGCCGGCCCATGGCCGATGACGCTATCCACGAGTTGGGGCCGCTGGTGATCGACTACGCGGGGGATCGGCTGGCCGGGGTCGACGAGGTGGGTCGCGGTCCCCTGGTCGGCCCGGTGGTGGCCGCCGCGGTGATCCTCGACCCGGCGCGGCCCATCGCGGGCCTCGCCGACTCCAAGGCGCTTACCGCCCGGCGTCGCGAGAGCCTGGCGCGCGAGGTCCGCGACCGGGCGCTGGCCTGTGCGGTGGCCGAGGCGTCGGCCGCCGAGGTGGACGCGCTCAACATCTACCATGCTACGCACCTTGCCATGCGCCGCGCCATCGATGCCCTGGTGCCCGCGGCCGAGTACCTGCTGGTGGACGGCAACCGGCTGCCCGGGCATCATGTGCCCGGCCAGGCGGTGGTCAAGGGCGATGCTCGCCATGCGGCCATCGCTGCCGCCTCGATACTGGCCAAGGTCGCCCGTGACGCGGGCATGGTGGCCCTCGATGCCCGGCATCCCGACTACGGCTTTGCCCGCCACAAGGGCTACCCGACCCGTGAGCACCTGGCCGCCCTGGAGCGCCTGGGGCCGCTGCCGGAGCACCGTCGCTCCTTCGGCCCGGTAAAGCGCCAGCTGGCACTGTTCTAGGTCTCTCAAGCGGCACCAGGAGAGGCGCCGGGAGCAGGTCGAAGTGGAGGTCCTATGCCAGGGGTGAGGAGCATTGCTCCGAACGGGCTGACCATGGAGGGTCAGCACCGGCCCTGCAAGCGGAGCAGGATGCGAGAGCGCCGCAGGGCATCGGTAGCGCCCAGGGAGGGGTTTACAGCGCCTCCTCGACGGTCCAGCGCTCCGGGGCCTGCTCCCGGGATGGCCTCGAGCTTCCTGTACTGATTATTTACCGCCAAGCCCCGAGCCCTTTATGACAACGCCCTTCGTTCATCTTCGCGTTCACAGCGAATTCTCCCTGGTCGACGGCCTGGTGCGTCTCAAGCCGCTGGTCCAGGCCGCCGTGGATCAGGGCCTGCCGGCCCTGACGCTGACCGACGAGGCCAACCTGTTCGGGCTGGTCAAGTTCTACAAGGGCGCCCAAGGGGCGGGGCTCAAGCCGATCATCGGCAGCGACCTCTGGCTGGCCAACCCCCATGACGAGGGGCATCCCTATCGCCTGACGCTGCTGGCCATGGACGAGACCGGCTACCGCAACCTCACCGAGCTGATCTCGCGAGGCTGGCTGCACGGCCAGCGCCAGGGCCAGGCGCTGCTGGACAAGGCCTGGGTACTCGAGCAGAGCGCGGGTCTGATCGCCCTGTCCGGTGGTCGGGAAGGCGAGGTCGGCCGCCACCTGCTCAGCGACCATCACGATGAGGCCCGTGTCCTGCTCGAGGAGTGGAGCGCCGCCTTTCCCGGCCGCTTCTACCTGGAGCTGACCCGCACCGGCCGGCCCCTGGAGGAGGAGTGCGTGCACCTCTCGGTGGATCTGGCCATCGAGACAGGCACCCCGGTAGTGGCCACCAACGACGTGCGCTTCCTCGCGCGTGACGACTTCTGGGCCCACGAGACCCGGGTGGCCATTGGCGAGGGCAAGGCGCTTGACGACAAGCGCCGAGAACGACGCTACACCGAGGAGCAGTATCTCAAGAGCCCCGCGGAGATGGCCGAGCTCTTCTCGGATATCCCCGAGGCGCTGGAGAACAGCGTGATGATCGCCGCGCGTTGCAACGTGGAGATGCGCCTGGGCGAGATCTTCCTGCCGGAGTTCGCGATTCCCGAGGGCATGACCCAGGACGAGTACTTTCGCAAGATCTCTCATGAAGGGCTCACCGAGCGCCTGGATTTCCTCTTTCCGGCAGCGCGCTATCCCCGCAACGGGGCAGAGTTTGCCGAGATCGATGCCCGTTACCGCAAGCGCCTCGACTTCGAGCTCGACATCATCATTCAGATGGGCTTTCCCGGCTACTTCCTGATCGTGATGGACTTCATCCAGTGGGCCAAGGATAACGACGTCCCGGTGGGGCCAGGCCGCGGCTCGGGTGCCGGCTCGCTGGTGGCCTACGCCCAGAAGATCACCGACCTCGATCCCATCGGCTACGACCTGCTGTTCGAGCGATTCCTCAATCCCGAGCGGGTCTCGATGCCCGACTTCGACGTCGATTTCTGCATGGAGAAGCGTGACCGGGTGATCGACTATGTCGCCGACCGCTACGGCCGAGACGCGGTGTCCCAGATCGTCACCTTCGGCACCATGGCGGCCAAGGCAGTGGTGCGCGACGTGGCCCGGGCCCAGGGCAAGCCCTACTCGCTGGGCGACAAGCTCTCCAAGCTGATCCCCTTCGAGGTGGGCATGACGCTGGCCAAGGCCATCGAGGCCGAGCCGGCGCTCAAGGAGTTCCTCGAAGCCGACGAGGAGGCCGCCGAGATCTGGGAGATGGCACTCAAGCTCGAGGGCATCACCCGTGGCACCGGCAAGCATGCCGGCGGTGTGGTGATCGCGCCCACCAAGCTGACGGACTTCTCGCCGCTACTCTGTGACGAGGACGGCAGCGGCCTGATGGTGCAGTTCGACAAGAACGACATCGAGGAGGCGGGGCTGGTCAAGTTCGATTTCCTCGGCCTGCGCACCCTCACGATCATCGACTGGGCGCTGGAGATGGTCGACAAGGTGCGCGCCACCGAGGGCCAGGGCCCGCTGGACATCGACACCATCCCGCTGGATGACGTGCCGACCTTCGAGATGCTCAAGAAGGCCGAGACCACGGCGGTCTTTCAGCTCGAATCGCGAGGCATGAAGGAGCTGATCAAGCGCCTGCTGCCCGACTCCCTGGAGGACATGATCGCCCTGGTGGCGCTGTTCCGCCCCGGCCCCCTGCAGTCGGGGATGGTCGACGACTTCATCAATCGCAAGCATGGCCGGGCGGAGATCTCCTACCCCCATCCGGACTACCAGCACGAGCTACTCAAGCCGGTGCTCGCCCCCACCTACGGCATCATCCTCTATCAGGAACAGGTGATGCAGATCGCCCAGGTCATGGCAGGCTACTCGCTGGGCCAGGCCGACATGCTGCGACGTGCCATGGGCAAGAAGAAGCCCGAGGAGATGGCCAAGCAGCGCGCTGGCTTCATGGAAGGCTGTGCAGCCAACGGCATCGACAAGGATCTCGCCGGCAACATCTTCGACCTGGTGGAGAAGTTTGCCGGCTACGGCTTCAACAAGTCCCACTCGGCGGCCTATGCGCTGGTCTCGTATCAAACGGCTTGGTTAAAAGCCCATTACCCAGGCCCGTTCATGGCAGCGGTGATGTCCACCGAGATGGACAACCTCGACAAGGTGGTGCCGCTTATTGAGGAGTGCCGTCACCTCTCGCTCACGGTGACCCCGCCCGACGTCAACGTTGGCGGCTACAAGTTTACCGTCGACCCACAGGCGCGGGTCGTCTACGGCCTGGGGGCGATCCGCGGGGTCGGCGAGGGCCCCATTGGCGCCATCGTCGAGGCCCGCGAGGCGGACGGCCCCTTCGAGGACCTCTTCGATTTCTGCCGCCGGGTTGATCCCAGGCGCATGAACAAGCGCACCCTGGAGGCGCTGATTCGCTCCGGCGCCCTGGACACCCTGGGGCCGAGCCGCGCGGTGCTCAGCGCGGCGCTGGAGGATGCCCTGAAGGCGGCGGCCCAGACCCAGACCAACCAGAACCTGGGCATGATGGACATGTTTGGCGAGGCCTTCGTCGAAGAGTCGGCCGGGGATGCCTACTCCGACTACCGGCAGGCCCGCGAATGGAGCGACAAGGAGCGCCTGGCCGGCGAGAAAGACACCCTGGGGCTCTACCTCACCGGTCACCCCATCGACGAGTACGAGGGCGAACTCGCCCGCTTCGTCTCCACCCGCATCAGCGACCTCAAGCCCTCCCGTGAGCCCCAGCGGGTCGCGGGTCTGGTGGTCGGCGTGCGGACCATGAAGTCCAAGCGTGGCGATACCATGGCCTTCATCACCCTGGACGACCGCACCGGACGCATCGAGGCATCGTTGTTCGGCGAACTTTTCGATAAGCTGCGCGGCCGTCTCGAGGCCGACCAGGTGATGATCGTCGAGGGGGAAGTCTCCAGCGACGACTACTCGGGCGGTCTGCGCCTGCGCGGCAAGGAGGTCACGCCGATGGTCGAGGCGCGCAGCCGCTTCGGCCAGGCGGTGGAGCTCTCCCTGGACGGCGGACGCCTCAATGGGCGCCTGGTGGACTCGCTGCGCGCGAGCCTTGCCCCCTTTCGCGACGAGGAAGGCCTGCCGGTGCGTCTGCGCTACTGCAATGCCGAGGCCTCGGGCTGGCTGGAGCTCGCCGAGGAGTGGCGCGTCACCCCCAGCGACGAGCTGCTGACCGGCCTGCGCGAGGTGCAGGGCCAGGATGGGGTAAGACTGAAGTATCGGTAAACTGGCCGGGGCCTTCCGCCGGAACAGCCCCGAGCAGTCGATATGTCGCCTTGCGTGGCGCGTTGAGGGTGCGATAATGCCAGTCACTTCACTTTTCGCGCCGCGCCTGGCCTCGACGGGCAGGGCGGTGAAACACGACAAGGCACCCGGCCAATGAATCCGAACTATCTCGACTTCGAACAGCCCATTGCCGAGCTCCAGGCCAAGATCGAGGAGCTGCGTCTGGTCGGCAACGACAGCCAGGTCAGCCTCAGCGACGAGATCGGCCGACTCGAGGAGAAGAGCCGCAAGCTTACCGAGTCGATCTTCAAGGACCTGAGCCCCTGGCAGGTGTCTCAGCTGTCGCGCCATCCCCAGCGCCCCTACACGCTTGACTACCTGGCGCATGTCTTCAACGACTTCGACGAGCTTCACGGTGATCGCAAGTTTGCCGACGATGCCGCCATCGTCGGCGGCGTGGCACGCCTGGATGACCGGCCGGTGATGGTGATCGGTCACCAGAAGGGCCGAGACGTCCACGAGAAGGTGCGCCGCAACTTCGGCATGCCGCGTCCCGAGGGCTACCGCAAGGCCTGCCGTCTGATGGAGATGGCCGAGCGCTTCCGGATGCCGGTGCTGACCTTCATCGACACCCCGGGGGCGTATCCGGGCATCGACGCCGAGGAGCGCGGCCAGAGCGAGGCCATCGCCCACAACCTCGCGGTGATGTCGCGCCTGCGCACGCCGATCGTCGCCACCGTTGTCGGCGAGGGCGGCTCCGGCGGGGCGTTGGCCATCGGGGTCTGCGACGAGCTGGCCATGCTGCAGTACTCCACCTATTCGGTGATCTCCCCCGAGGGCTGCGCCTCCATCCTCTGGAAGAGCGCCGAGAAGGCCTCCGATGCCGCCCAGGCCATGGGCATCACCGCCGAGCGCCTCAAGGAGCTGGGGCTCGTCGACACCTTGATTCCCGAGCCCCTGGGCGGCGCCCACCGCCACCCGGTGACCGCCGCCGAGCGGGTCAAGGCGTCGCTTCAGGCAAGCCTCGACCGCCTGGAGGCGCTGGACACGGACCAGATGCTGGCGCGTCGTTACGAGCGCCTGATGAGCTACGGGGCACCTGTCTAGGAGGCATGCCTGGGTTCGGCCATTTCCCTGCAATGCCGTATCGATCGCGCCCTGGCGGCGACTCCGCCGGGGCGTAGTGTCTGGGTGGCCCTCTCCGGGGGGCTCGACTCCTCGCTACTGCTGTCTTTGGCGGCCTCGGCTGCCCATCGTTATCCCCGTCCTCTGCGAGCCCTGCACGTCCACCACGGGCTGCAGCTTGATGCCGACGGTTTCGAGCGCCACTGCCGGCGGCTCTGTTCGCGTCTCGGTGTGCCGCTGTTCGTGAAATCTGTCACCGTCGACCTGGCCGCCGGGCAGGGCATCGAAGGGGCGGCCCGTACGGCCCGATACGCCGCCTTTGCCGAACGAGTGGCGTCGGGGGAAACGCTGTGGCTGGCTCAGCATCGAAATGACCAGGCCGAGACCTTCCTGCTGGCCGCCCTGCGTGGCAGTGGGGTACGCGGCCTGGCCGGGATGCCGATGTGTCGCGACTGGTGCGACCGCCGGCTCGAGCGCCCTCTGCTCGGTGTCGCACGGTCGACCCTCGAGACCGAGGCGAAACATCGGAGCCTGACCTGGGTGGAGGACCCCTCCAACGATGAGCAGAGTCTGGATCGCAACTTTCTGCGCCACGCCGTGCTGCCTCTGCTGGCGTCCCGCTGGCCCCATGCCGGCGCGGCCCTCTCCCGCAGCGCGGCGTTGGCCGGCGAGGCCGACGCCCTGCTCGCCGAACTCGCCGAACTCGACCTGGAGCGCCTGGGCGGTGACCCTGCCCGGCTGCCGGTGGTGGGCCTGGAGGCGCTCTCCGACCCACGCCGACGCCTGATGGTGCGTCACTGCTGCGAGCGGCTGGGTCTGGCGCGGCCGGCGGCGCAGCGACTCGAGACGCTGCTGGCCCAGCTGGGGGCCAGGGAGGGGGCCGAGGTGCGAGTGGCCTGGCCCGGTGCCGAGGCCAGAATCTGGCGAGGGCGACTCTACCTGCTTGCGCCCCCGGAACCGCTGCCGGCCGGCTGGCAGGCCGAGTGGGATGGCCGCTCTTGCCTGAGCACCCCACTGGGAGAGGTCCGGGTGTTACTGGACCGGGTCGATGGTTCAGCGGTTCGCCTTAAGGTGGGTCCCCGGCAGGGGGGCGAGCGGCTGCGGCTTCCCGGCCGTGGCCGGCGCGATCTCAAGCGGCTGCTTCAGGAGCTTGGCGTGCCGCCCTGGGAACGCGGGCGGCTGCTGGTGGTTCGGGAGGAAAACGTCCCCGTGGCGGTGATTGATCCAGTGAACAAGGCGTGGCTGACGATCGCCGAGGGGTGGGTCAGCCGTCGCGAATCACTAGAGTGAAGCCCGCAGCCTGCTGGTAGCCCATCTCTTGCTCAAGGTCGTTGAGCAAGAGTGCCGGGGAGTCCTCATCGGCGAGAGTCAGCGTCAGCGTTTCTCCCTCGGCGTCGAGCATCGGCACGGTGGGGGGGTGCTCGGGACGAGAGTGGTTGAGGATCACCGCCAGTCGCAGCAGTCGGGCCAGCCTGGCGTGAGGCCGTTGCTCCGAGCCGGGCAGGGCCTGCCACTCCTTGACCGGGAACTTTCTGCGGTGGCTGCGCACCAGGAAGGCCAGCAGGCGCTGTTCCGGCCGTGAGAAGCCGGCCAGGTCGGAGTACTCCAGAAGATAGGCGCCGTGGCGATGGAACTGGCTGTGGGAGATGGCCAGGCCGATTTCATGCAGCCGGCTGCCCCAGTCGAGGAAACGCGCCTGGTCATCATCGAGGTGCCAGGCATCGCGGACCTGTTCGAGCAGGGCGCCGGCGGTCGTCGCCACGTTCTCGGCCTGGCGACCATCCACCTGGTAGTTGCGGGCCAGGTTGTCGAGGGTCTTGAGGCGGGAGTCCTCGGGACTGTTGCGCCCCACCATATCGTAGAGTACCCCTTCGCGAAGGGCGCCATCGGCATAGCGCATCTGCTCCAGTTCGAAGGCCTCGAAGACGGCGACGAGGATCGTTACCCCGGCCGGAAAGACCCTCGCGCGGTCGGCCTTGAGCCCCTCCATGGCCACCTTGTCGAGCTTGCGACACTTGATCAGGCGCTTGCGCAGGGTGGCAAGGCCGCTGCGGGTGATCACCCCCTCGGGAGCATCCCCGGCGGTCGCGATCACCGCGGCCGCCGCCTTGATGGTACCGCTGGAGCCCACCGGGTCGGTCCAGCCCAGGCGCTGGTAAGGGCGCTGAATATTGGCCAGCTCCGAGAGGGCAGCCAGCTCAGCCTTGCGCATGCGCTTCTCGGTGATCTCGCCTCCCTCGAAGAAGCGACGGGTGAAGGTCACGCAGCCCATGCGCAGGCTCTCCAGGGCCAGCGGTTCGAAGCGTTCGCCAATGATGAATTCCGTGGAGCCGCCGCCGATGTCGACGATCAGCCGGCGGCCGTCCTCGGCCAGGGCGTGGGCCGCGCCCAGATAGATCAGGCGGGCCTCCTCGCGGCCGGCGATGATCTCGATGCGGTGGCCGAGCAGGGCCTCCGCGCGCTCGATCAGCGCCTGGCTGTTGGTGGCGTCACGAAGTGCGTTGGTGCCCACCACCCGCAGGTGACCCGGTGTGATGTCCACGAGGAAGGGAGCAAAGCGGGCCAGGCAGTCGAGGGCGCGCTGCATGGCCGCTTCGCCGAGGTGGCCGTCCTCGTCGAGGCCGGCGGCCAGCTGGACCTTCTCACCGAGGCGAGCGACCACCTGCAGGCGGTCGTCCTGATAGTTGGCCACCAGCAGGTGGAAGCTGTTGGAGCCGAGATCGATAGCGGCGAGCCGGATCGGGTCGCCGGGCACGGCAGCCGGAAGCGGGGTGTCAGCGGAGGGCGCCGGGTCCTGTGGCGAGGTCATGGCAGTTCCTTCGGATCGGTCAGTGGCAAGGGTGCGCGGCACTCCCGGTCGTGTCAATTGTCGCGAGCCGAAGGGCTTGCGTTCGCCCGCTGCCTTGACTAGTATCGAGTCGTTCGCCTGTTCCGAATGCTTCCCGACCGTCTAACGGCGTGCCCGTCGCGGTCAGTTTCCAAGTCGTCAGACAGCCCACTGCTTCTTCAGCCCGCGATCCCGGCCACCTGGCCCGGAACCGCAGGTCAGGCGAAAACGAACCTGCTTCCTCGCTTCCGATATCGGCCCGGCAACCCCGCAGTGCGGTCGCCCGCCCTTGGCCATACGATGCAGCACGACGAGAGGTAGCCTGTCCGGGCTCTGAACGCATCCACAGGGCGTCATCCGCCTCCTGTCTTTCCTCACGGCGCACTGCCGCCCGGCTTCCACGAGCGAATTCTGAACACACCGATGAATCTTACCGAACTCAAGCAAAAGCCAGTGCCGGAGCTTCTGGAGATCGCCCGCGAGATGGGCATCGACAATCTGGCGCGTTCCCGCAAGCAGGACATCATCTTTGCGATCCTCAAGAAGCATGCCAAGAGCGGCGAGCCGATCTTCGGTGATGGTGTGCTGGAGATCCTTCAGGATGGATTTGGCTTCCTGCGCAGTGCCGACAGCTCCTATCTGGCCGGTCCCGACGACATCTACGTCTCGCCCTCCCAGATCCGCCGCTTCAACCTGCGCAAGGGCGACTCCATCTCCGGCAAGATTCGCCCGCCGAAGGAAGGGGAGCGTTACTTCGCGCTGCTCAAGGTCAGCGAGATCAACTTCGACAAGCCGGAGAATGCCAAGTCGAAGATCCTGTTCGAGAACCTCACGCCGCTGTTTCCCGACGAGCGCCTGCGCATGGAGATCGGCAATGGTTCCACCGAGGACCTGACCTCCCGGATCATCGACCTGGTGGCGCCCATCGGCAAGGGCCAGCGCGGCCTGCTTGTCTCCCCGCCCAAGGCGGGCAAGACTCTGATGTTGCAGAACATCGCGACGTCCATCACCCGCAACGACCCGGATTGCCATCTGATTGTGCTGCTGATCGACGAGCGTCCGGAAGAAGTGACCGAGATGTCGCGCACCGTGCGCGGCGAGGTGGTCGCCTCCACCTTCGATGAACCACCGGCTCGTCACGTGCAGGTCGCCGAGATGGTGATCGAGAAGGCCAAGCGCCTGGTTGAGCACAAGAAGGATGTGGTGATCCTGCTCGACTCCATCACTCGCCTGGCGCGAGCCTACAATACCGTGGTGCCGAGCTCCGGCAAGGTGCTCACCGGCGGTGTCGACGCCCATGCCCTGGAGAAGCCCAAGCGTTTCTTCGGTGCGGCACGCAACATCGAGGAAGGCGGCAGCCTGACCATCATCGCCACGGCGCTGGTGGATACCGGCTCGAAGATGGACGAGGTGATCTTCGAGGAGTTCAAGGGCACCGGCAACATGGAGGCGCACCTGGATCGCAAGCTGGCCGAGAAGCGCGTCTACCCGGCGATCAACATTCGCCGCAGCGGCACTCGTCGCGAGGACCTGCTCGCCTCCGAGGAGGAGATGCAGCGGATGTGGATCCTGCGCAAGCTGCTCAATCCCATGGAAGACACCGCGGCCACCGAGTTCCTGATCGACCGCCTCAAGGATACCAAGACGAATATCGAGTTCTTCGAGGCGATGAAGCGCCGCTGATCCTGTTGGCCGGTGACGTCACTCCGCGGCTGATCCGGCGACAGGCCCCGGAGCGCCGGACCGACGAGGGGGCGCTGTGAACCCTTCCCTGGGCGCTACCGATGCCATCCATGGCATAGGACCCCCTCTTCGGCCTGTCCCCGGCGCCGCTCGCCACCGGTAATGCATCAGACGTATTGAAGGGGCATGCTATGCTGCCCCTTTCGTCGTACTGGAACCGGGAAATCCGAATGAAGTACAAGGACCTGCGCGAGTTCATCGCGGTGCTCGAGGCCCAGGGCGAGCTCAAGCGCATCACCGCCGAGGTCGACCCTTACCTCGAGATCACCGAGATCTGCGACCGAACCCTGCGCGCCGGCGGCCCGGCGCTGCTGTTCGAGAACGTCAAGGGACACAAGATGCCGCTGCTCGGCAACCTCTTCGGCACGCCCAGGCGCGTCGCCATGGGCATGGGCCAGGATTCGGTGGCCGCGCTGCGTGAAGTGGGCGAGCTGCTGGCCTTCCTCAAGGAGCCCGAGCCGCCCAAGGGGTTCCGCGACGCCTGGAGCAAGCTGCCCATCTTCAAGCAGGTGATGAGCATGGGCCCCAAGACCGTACGCTCGGCGCCCGTGCAGGCGCTCGTCTACGAGGGCGAGGAGGTCGATCTCGACCGTCTGCCGATCCAGCACTGCTGGCCGGGCGATGCCGCGCCGCTGGTCACCTGGCCCCTGGTGATCACCCGGGGGCCCCACAAGACCCGCCAGAACCTGGGGATCTATCGCCAGCAGAAGCTCGGCAGGAACCGCCTGATCATGCGCTGGCTCTCCCACCGCGGGGGGGCGTTGGACTTCCAGGAGTTCCAGCAGGCTCATCCCGGCGAGCCCTTCCCGGTGGCGGTGGCATTGGGCGCCGATCCCGCCACCATCCTCGGCGCGGTGACCCCGGTGCCGGACTCGCTTTCCGAGTACGCCTTCGCCGGGCTACTGCGCGGCTCGCGCACCGAGCTGGTCAAGTGCGGCCATGCCGACCTCCAGGTGCCGGCCTCGGCGGAGATCATCCTCGAGGGCTTCCTCTACCCCGACGACATGGCGCCGGAGGGGCCCTACGGCGACCATACCGGCTACTACAATGAGGTCGATCAGTTCCCGGTATTCACGGTGACGCGCATGACCATGCGCGAGAACGCGATCTACCACTCCACCTACACCGGCCGCCCACCTGACGAGCCAGCGATTCTGGGGCTGGCGCTGAACGAGGTGTTCGTTCCTATCCTGCGCCGTCAGTTTCCCGAGATCGTCGACTTCTATCTGCCACCGGAAGGCTGTTCCTACCGCATGGCGGTGGTGACCATGAAGAAGCAGTACCCGGGCCACGCCAAGCGAGTGATGATGGGGGTGTGGAGCTTCCTGCGGCAGTTCATGTACACCAAGTTCGTGGTGGTGCTCGATGATGATGTCGATGCCCGCGACTGGAAGGACGTGATCTGGGCCATCACCACGCGTATGGACCCCGCCCGGGATACCGTCATGGTGGAGAACACGCCCATCGATTACCTGGACTTTGCCTCCCCTGTCGCGGGGCTGGGATCCAAGATGGGCCTGGATGCCACCGGCAAGTGGCCCGGCGAGACCAACCGCGAATGGGGCACGCCCATCGTCATGGACGAGGCCGTCAAGGCCCGCGTCAGCGAGCGCTGGAACGAGCTGGGCATCGAACTCCCCGACAATACGACATTTTGACAACTTCATGAGGCTTTCATGACGCCAAGGACCCTGACCTGTCTGGTCACCGAGGTCGAGGACCTCACCCCGGACGTCTTCCGTGTCCAGTTGGAGGGCCGGCCCGAGGCCGTGGCCCATGATCCCGGCCAGTACCTGGAATTGAAGCTGGAGGACGACCTCTGGGTGCCGTTCTCCATCGCCAACGCCCATGCCGGCGATGGCACCATCGAGCTTCACATCCAGCACTGGCCCGAGCGGGAGAACTCCGCCCGGCTGCGCGAGCTGATGCAGGTGGCCGAGCGGCTGACCCTGCGCCTGCCTGACGGTGACTGCATCCTCGATCCGGACAGCAGGCGTCCCCTGCTGCTGATCGCCGCCGGCACCGGCTTTGCCCAGATGAAGGCGATCGTCGAGGCGGCATTGCACGATGATCCGACGCGCGAGATCGACCTCTGGTGGGCGGCCCGCGAGCGTCGTGACCTCTACCTGGAGAGGCTGGCCCGGGAGTGGGCGGAAGGGCATGCCAATTTCTGCTTCCACGCGGTGACCGAGATCGCGCCCGAGGAGGCTCTGGCAGGGGAGCGGGTCATCGGCCACCGTGGCCGCATCGACCAGGCCCTGGCGACGACCCTGGAGGATGTCTCGGGGCATGACGTCTATGTTTCCGGTTCACCGGGCATGGTCTATGCCTGCGTTGACGTGCTCGCCTCGCTGGGGCTTGTGCCCTCGCGGGTCTTCTCGGATGTCTTCGCCTATGCGCCGCGGGATCCCATCGTGCCCACCGCGGGCAGTCTGGTGCGGGGGGAACGGTCTTGAGCGCCTCACCGATCCTGATCACCGGTGGTGCCCAGCGGCTGGGGCGCCACTGTGCAGAGCGCCTGGTCGACGATGGCCACCCGGTGATCATCAGCTATCGCCGCGAGCGCCCCGAGCTGGATGCGCTGCGTGAGCGGGGCATCGTTACCCTGCTGGCGGACTTCGCGACGGAAGCGGGCATCCTGGACTTCCTCGAGCGGCTCAAGAGAGAGACGAAGTCGCTACGGGCGATCGTCCACAACGCCAGTGACTGGGCACCGGACTCCAGCGGAGCCGAGGCGGGAGCAAATTTCGAGCGGTTGTTTCGCATTCATATGCTGGCGCCCTACCTGATCAACCTGCATGCCCGTGAGCTGCTGGAGGCATGCAGTGAACCTCAGCGCGACATCGTGCACTTGACCGACTACGTGGTGCAGAAGGGCTCCAGGAAGCATGCCGCCTACGCCGCCAGCAAGGCGGGGCTGGACAACCTGACGCTGTCGTTTGCTGCCATGTACGCCCCCGCCATCCAGGTCAATGCCATCGCCCCGGCAATGATCATGCTTAACGAGGGTGACGATGAGGCCTACGCCGAGAAGGCCCGCGCCAAGTCGGTGATGGAGATGATTCCCGGCCCCGGAGTAATCTACCAGAGCCTTCGCTACCTGCTCGACAACCGTTACGTCACCGGCGTGACCCTGCCGGTGGACGGCGGACGCCACCTGCGCTGAGCCAGCGACCATCGGTGTCGTGCCTGACACGGCTATTTTCGCTAGAATGCGGCATTACCCTTAAGCAATCTGGAGGATAGATACATGGCGGGAGACGACACAGACTTCAAGGACGACAGCGGCCTGCTGTCCGTGGTGTTGGGCCTGGTGGTGCTGGTGGCCATGAGCGCCCTGCCGGCGACTATCGGTGTGTATCAGCTGTTTGCCGGCTGAACGAACGGCCCTTGCCAGCCATGCCGCAATGCGGCAGGATGAGCTGAGATTTCAGGAGCAACCCATGACCATGATCTGCCGCACACAGCCCGCTTGCCGCGATGCCTGCATTGGTACCGGGCACGAAGGCGTGCGCGGCTATTGGTTTGGCTACTGGTTTATTGCCGGGGTGCCCACGGTCATGTCCTGAGTGCAAGACGCGACATCGCCGGAGGCTCTCCTCACCAGGGCCGCCTCCGCTAGAACCCCCGGACGGCAGCCCCGCCCGGGGGTTTTGCGTTTCCCGGCACCCGACCACACAGATGAAACCAAAGGAGAGAGACCATGACCGCCTCCATCGCCATTTGCCTGACTCCGGGCTTTGCGGGCTATTACGGCTACTGGCGATTTAGCGAGCTGCGGTCGGCTCACTGCGCCACACCCGGCCGTAGCGAGAGCAGTGGCATTCGACAAACACGATGTATGATCGCTATCCGGAGTTGATGACGCCATGAATGCTTCCCTTTCCGCCGCCCCCCTGACCGAGAGCATGCACTCTTCTCCCGACCTGACGCGGCCGCTGCCCACCCCGGGCGAACTGCGCCACAAGTTGCCCGTCTCTCCGGCCTTGGCGCACCGCATCGAGGCCCAGCGTCAGGCTGTGCGCCATATCCTCGCCGGCCACGATGATCGCCTGCTGGTGGTGGTCGGCCCCTGTTCCATCCACGATCCCGAGGCCGCCCTCGAGTATGCCCTTCGCCTCGCCGAGCTGGCACCGCGCATCTCGGATCGTCTGCTGCCGGTGATGCGCGTCTATGTGGAGAAGCCGCGCACCACCGTAGGCTGGAAGGGGCTGGCCTACGACCCGGACCTTGACGGCAGCGGCGACATGGCGCGTGGTCTCGAGGTCTCGCGCCAGCTGATGCGCGAGGTGGCCGAGCTGGGGCTGCCGGTGGCCTCCGAGCTACTGCAACCGATGCTGGCGCCCTATCTGGAGGACCTGCTCTCCTGGGTGGCGATCGGGGCGCGCACTACCGAGTCCCAGCTGCACCGTGAGGTGGCCAGCGGCCTCGATGCGGCGGTAGGCTTCAAGAACGCCACTGGCGGCGACATCGGCGTGGCGCTGGATGCGATGCGCTCAGCGGCGCATCCGCATAGCCACTTCGGGCTGGATGAAGAAGGGCGCCCGACCGTGCGCGAAACGACAGGCAATCCCCATACTCAGCTGGTACTGCGCGGGGGCCACGGTGAACCCAACTATCAGGCGCCTCATGTTCAGGCGGCGCGCCGCGCCCTTGAGGACGCGGGTCTTTCACCGCGGCTGATGGTCGATTGCAGCCACGCCAACGCGCGCAAGGACCACCGCCGACAGCGCGAGGTGCTTCTGGATGTACTGGCCCAGCGTCAGGCCGGCGAGACGGCGCTGGCGGGGCTGATGCTGGAGAGCCACCTCCATGAAGGCAAGCAGGCGCTGGAGCCCGGCCGGTTGCGCCACGGGGTCTCGGTCACCGACGCTTGTATTGGCTGGGAGACCACCGAACATCTGCTGCTCACCGCCGCCGAGCGTCTTCGCTAGCCCTGTACCCCGGATGGCGATGTCGGGATAATCAGTTCCGATTTCCGACTCTCCCTCCAGGATGCACAGATGACCTTCCATTTCGAGGACCACGATCCCGAAACCTATCGCCGCAAGGGCCGTTTCATCAGCCTGGCCATGGCCGGGCAGTTGATCGTTTTTGGCCTGGTGTTCGTCCAGCTGCTTCAGGCCGCCTTCGACGGCGGCTTCTGGCTCAACGTACTGGGTGTGCTGCTGGGGCTGGTCGCGACCAGCCTGGTCTTCGCGGCGCTGCGCGAGCGCCCCTGGATGACCGAGATGCGCTATGTCTGGCAGCTCAAGCATCTTCTCTCACGGGTCAGCGGCTATCTGCCAGCGTTGCGCCGTGGCATGGCGGAGGGCAACGACACGGCGCTGGCCGTGCTTGCCTTCTACCACCAGGGCATGGCCCAGCTCGCCGAGCTCAACGGCCGCACCCTCGACGACGATGCTGAACTGCTCGCCGAACGCGAGGTGGTGCGAGCTGCCCGCCGCGAGCGCGGCTTGCCCGAGCAGGTATCCGGGCTTGATCCTCAGGACCTCGATGCGTTCCGCAGGGGGTAAGCCTCCCTGGGGAGGTCGGGCCTTGGTACCGAGCTTCCTGTCGTCGCTTCATCGCGCTGTCACCTTCCTCACCTAGCCTGACCTCGTTCTGGAGGCGTATCCACGCCTCTGCCCACCCGACGAGGAAACCCGCATGAGCAAGGAAATCGAGGATCATCGCGTCCTGAACCCCTGCACCAACGAGCCCTTCTCCTCCGTTCTCGAACGCCACGTCTCCCGGCGCAGCGTGATGCGCGGCGGCCTGGGGCTGGCGGCTGCCTCGATGCTCGGCTTTGGCGGCGCCGCCCAGGCCCTGGCCTCCGGCGCCATGCAGAAAACGCCGCTGAGCCTGGCCTTCGAGTCGGTCGCCGGGTCGCGCACCGACGGCGTGGTGGTGCCGTCGGGCTACACCGCCCAGGTGCTGGTGCCTTGGGGCACACCGCTTTCGGGCGAGGCGCCGGCGTGGGGCGACGAACTGGCCATGACCGCGGAGCGCCAGGCCGCCAGCGTGGGCATGCACCACGACGGGATGCACGGCTTCCCTCTGGACGCGGAGAGCGCCTCGCGGTGCTTCGTGTTGGCGCTTAACAACGAGTACATCGACCAGCAGGCGCTGTGGGCGCCCCAGGGTGGCCCCACCAATGCCGAGGCGGGCGCCCGCCCCGCCGAGGAGTCGCGCACCGAGATCAACGCCCACGGCGTGACCCTGGTAGAGGTGACAAAGGGCGACGATGGTCGCTGGGCCCATGTGCCGGGCTCGCCCTACAACCGTCGCTTCACCAGCGCTACCGAGATGGAGCTCGCCGGCCCGGTGGCCGGCAGCGACTACGTGAGGACCAAGTTCTCGCCGGAGGGACGGCTGGCCCGCGGTACCAACAACAACTGCGGCAACGGCTTCACCCCCTGGGGCACCTACCTGGCCTGTGAGGAGAACTGGCCCAACATCTTCGTCAACACCGGCGAGCGCTTCCCCGATGATGCCCGCATCGGCATTCCCACCGAGCGCGGCCGCTACGGCTGGGAGACCTCGGCGGGCGACCCCTCCGAGCAGAACGACGAGTTTGCCCGCTTCGATATCACGCCGCGCGGCGCTGATGCCGGAGAGGACTACCGCAACGAGGCGCGCACTTTCGGCTACCAGGTGGAGATCGATCCCTACGATGGCAGTCACCGCGCCGTGAAGCGCACCGCCATGGGCCGCTTCCGCCACGAGGGGTGCTGGCTGGGCAAGCTCGAGCCAGGCAAGCCGGTGGTCTTCTATTCGGGCCACGATGCCCGCAACGAGTATATCTACAAGTTCGTTTCCGCCGCCGACTGGGATCCGGCCGATGCCAACCGTCCCGGTGCGGCCTATGACCGTCTGGCGATCGGTGCCAAGTACCTAGATCAAGGTGTGCTCTACGCCGCCCGCTTCGATGCCGATGGCAGCGGCGAGTGGCTGGCGCTGACCCCGCAGGCCCAGACCACCGATGGCCGCCCGCTGCATGAGGCCCTGGGCCTGGCCGCCGACGACCTGGCGGGCATCATCATCAATACCTGCGACGCCGCCGACCTGATGGGTGCCACACCCATGGACCGCCCCGAGTGGGCCAGCGTCGATCCCGCCTCCGGCGACGTCTACATCACCTTGACCAACAACAGCAAGCGCACCGAAGCCGGCAGCGAGGCGACCTATACCAATCAGGGGAGCGCCATCGATGAACACGGCGTGGGCTTTGCCACCGCGCCGGTCAACGAAGCCAATCCACGCCCCGACAATGGCGCCGGGCATATCATCCGCTGGCGTGAAGGCAGCGATAGAACGCGCTTCGCTTGGGAAGTGTTCGTATTCGGCGCCGCCGCCGCGGACGGCGACAACCGCTCGGGCCTGACCGCGGCGAACCAGTTCGCCAGCCCCGATGGTCTCTGGTATGACGACCGCGGCGATGGCCAGGGCATCCTGTGGATTCAGACCGACAACGGCTATGAAGGCGTCGCCGAGCACACCAACGACCAGCTGCTGGCGGTGGTGCCGGGCGCCCTGGAGGGCGGGGTGGTCACGGCAGAGAACCAGCAGCACCTCAAGCGCTTCGCCGTGGGTCCCAATGGCTGCGAGGTCACCGGGATCTTCGCCAGTCCAGACAGGACCGCGCTGTTCATCAATATCCAACACCCGGGCAACTGGCCAGCGTCGGAAGATGCTACTGAACAGACCCAGGGCAGCGTTCGCCCGCGGGCGTCCACGGTGGTAATCCAGAAGGCGGATGGCGGACAGATTGGTGTCTGAGCCCTTCTTTGCCGGCAGCGTCAAGCCATATGCGTGACGCTGCAAGAAACATCGCCTCCGCGGCAAGTGCCGCGGAGGCGATGTCGTCAAGGCTTGCGTCGAGCTTAGAGCGTCAGGCCCTCGCGGCATAGGCGAAGAGCAGGGTCTCCTGGGCGCTGATCGGGGCCGCGCTGCCGGGTTGTTGCTTGACGTACAGACCGTCGCTGCGTAGCAGCCAGCTCTGGCAGTTGTCCACCAGGTAGGTCTCGAGATCCTTGCGGACCCGCGCGGCCAGCTTCCTGTCCAGCAGCGGGAAGCAGGTCTCCACGCGATGAAACATGTTGCGCGCCATGAAGTCGGCACTGGAACCCCAGGTTTCGGGCTGGCCGTCGTTGTGAAAATGGAACACCCGGGTGTGCTCCAGGAAGCGGCCGATGATCGAGCGCACTCGGATGTTGTCCGAGATGCCGGGAATGCCCGGGCGCAGGCAGCACATGCCGCGGATGATCAGATCGCATTCCACCCCGGCCCTTGAAGCCCGGTAGAGGGCCTGAATCAGTTTGGGCTCGGTGAGCGAGTTGCACTTGATGATCAGGTGGGCGCGCTTGCCCTTGCGGGCATGATCGGCCTCGCGGTCGATCTTGGCCACCATCTCCTCGTGCAGGGTGAAGGGGGCGTGCAACAGCTGTTCGATATGCCGGGCCCGGCCCATGCCGGAGAGCTGCTGGAAGACCTTGTGAACGTCGGCGCAGAGCACCGGGTCGGCAGTCAGCAGGCTGTAGTCAGTGTAGAGCTTGGCGGTCCGCGAGTGGTAGTTACCGGTGCCCAGATGGGCATAGTGACGCAGCTTGCCTCTCTCTCGCCGCACGATATGCATCATCTTGGCATGGGTCTTGTAGGCCATTACCCCGTAGATGACGATGGCCCCGGCTTCCTGCAGGCGCGAGGCCAGGGCCAGGTTGTCGGCCTCGTCGAAGCGTGCTCGCAACTCGATGACTACCGTGACCTCCTTGCCGTTGCCGGCGGCCTCGACCAGGGCGTTGACGATGGGCGAGTCGGCGCCGGTACGGTAGAGGGTCTGCTTGATGGCCAGCACGTCCGGGTCCCGGGCAGCCTCGCCGAGCATTTCCTCCACCGGAGAGAAGGACTGGAAGGGGTGGTGAAGCAGGATATCGCTATCGGCGATCGCGGCCAGTACGCTGTCGGCCTTGCGCAGCGACTTGGGAAGGCCCGGGGTGAAGGGGCGGTAGAGTAATTCGGGGCGTTCCACGTCGCCCAGCACCGACATCATCCGCGTCAGGTTCACCGGGCCATTGACCCGGAAGAGGTCAGCCTCTTCGAGCTGAAACTGCCTGAGCAGAAACTCGGCCAGTTCGTCGGGACAATTGTCGGCCACCTCCAGCCGAACCCCGCTGCCGTAGCGCCGCGACAGCAGCTCGCCACGCAGTGCCGAAGCGAGGTCGGAGACCTCTTCCGGGTCCACGGAGAGGTCGGCATTGCGAGTCAGCCGGAACTGATAGCAGCCGAGCACCATCATGCCGGGGAAGACCTCCTCGGCATGCGCATGGATCATCGAGGAGAGAAAGACATACTCGCTGAAGCCCGTTTCACAGAGACCCTCGGGCAGGGCGATCACCCGCGGTAGCGAGCGCGGTGCCGGCAGGATGGCCAGCCCACCCTCGCGGCCGAAGGCATCCTTGCCCTCCAACTGGACAATGAAGTTGAGACTCTTGTTGACTAGGCGAGGGAAGGGATGGGACGGGTCCAGGCCGATAGGGCTGATAACCGGCATGATCTCGGTTTCGAAGTAGTCGCGCACCCAGGCGCGCTGGGCCTCGGTCCAGTCCCCTCGGCGGCGGAACCGCAGCCGCTGTGCCTCCAGAGCGGGGATCAGGACCTCGTTGAGGATCTGGTACTGACGCGCTACCTGCTCGTGGGCGATCTGGGAAATCTCGGCCAGGACAGAACGAGGAGAGCGCCCGTCGGCGCCGCTGGTGTCGTCTCCGAGCAGGATCTGATTCTTGAGGCCGGCCACGCGGATCTCGAAGAATTCGTCCATGTTGGACGAGAAGATCAGCAGGAACATCAGCCGGTTGAGCAACGGGTGAGCCTCATCCAGAGCCTGTTCCAGGACCCGGACGTTGAACTGTAGATGGGAGAGTTCACGGTTGAAGTAGAGCCCGGGGTCGGCCAGATCCGCCTCCGGGTCCGGCAGCGCCTTGGGCTTGATCCCGGTGCGTGTCTGGTTCAGCCGCGGAGCGGGAGGCTCGACGCCCCGCGCAGGCGTGGGTATCTCGGGTTGTCGGCCGGGACCGTTTGTCTCTTCCATGGGGTTTCCCTGTCGTCAGGCGGAAGGGGCCCTTCCGTCGTCTATGTCGTTGCAAGCAACCTGGCCGCCCGTTTGGCGAAGTAGGTCAGCACGCCGTCGGCGCCGGCGCGCTTGAAGCAGAGCAGCGACTCGAGGATGACAGCGTCCGCTTCCAGCCAGCCATTCTCGAAGGCGGCCATGTGCATGGCGTACTCGCCGCTCACCTGGTAGGCGAAGGTGGGCACCTTGAGCTCGTCCTTCACTCTGCGCACCACGTCCAGGTAGGGCATGCCGGGCTTGATCATCACCATGTCGGCACCCTCGGCCAGGTCCAGGGCCACCTCGTGAAGGGCCTCATCGCCGTTGCCCGGGTCCATCTGGTAGGTAGTCTTGTCGGCCTTGCCTAGGTTGCCGGCGGAGCCCACAGCGTCGCGGAAGGGTCCGTAGTAGCGCGAGGCATACTTGGCGCTGTAGGCCATGATCCGGGTGTTGACCAGCCGCTCCTGCTCCAGGACATGGCGGATCGAGCCGATGCGCCCATCCATCATGTCCGAGGGCGCCACCACGTCGGCACCGGCCTCGGCATGGGAGAGTGCCTGCTTGAGCAGTGTCTCCACGGTGCGGTCATTGTGGACGTAGCCCGCCTCGTCGAGGATGCCGTCCTGCCCGTGGCTGGTGTAAGGGTCCAGCGCCACGTCGGTGATGATGCCGAGCCCTGGAATCGCCTCCTTGAGGGCTCGCACGCTGCGCTGGACGAGGCCCGAGGCGTTGTAGGCCTCCTCGGCCAGTTCGCTCTTCAGTGCCGTGCCCACCACCGGGAAGAGGGCGATGGCCGGGATGCCGAGCTCTAAGGCTTCCCGGGCCTCCTCGATCAGCAGGTCGAGCGAAAGCCGTTCCACACCCGGCATGGAGGGCACCGCCTCGCGCTGGCCCTCGCCCTCGAGCACGAAGACCGGCCAGATCAGGTCGGCCGCAGTCAGGGTATGCTCACGCATCAGGCGACGCGAGAAGTCGTCGCGACGCATGCGGCGCAGGCGTGAGGTAGGGAACTGGCGTGAGGTCATGAAGCTCAAGGCGTCTCTCCGGGTAGGGGTCGGGACCGCCGTCCTATCATTGTGGCGATCGAGGGTGACGGATTGATGACAGCGAAGCTCGAACGTCTCGAGTATATCAGTGTCGTTCAGTGTCGAAAGCTGCGCCTTGTCGCACCCGGGTGGACTCTCTAAAGTGAAGGCTTCCGGATTTCAGGGCCTGGCTTCGCCGGGCGCTTACCCTCAAGGAGAAAGGCATGAGCAAACAGGTGGCGGTCATCCTCTCGGGATGCGGAGTGCAGGACGGCGCCGAGATCTACGAGACCACCCTGACCCTGCTGCGCCTCGACCAGCTGGGCCTGGGGTATCGCTGCTTCGCCCCCGACATCGAGCAGCATCATGTCGTCGATCATCGCCGCGGTGAGGTGGTCGAGGGCGAGCGTCGCAACGTACTGACCGAGTCGGCGCGCCTGGCTCGCGGCGAGATTTCATCCCTCGACCAACTCGAGTCGGACGACTTCGATGCGGTCATCCTCCCGGGCGGTTTCGGTGTCGCCAAGAACCTCTCGGACTTCGCCGTGGCGGGCGATGGCATGCAGGTGCTCGACGCGCTCACCGAGGCGTTGTCTGGCTTCCATGAGGCGCGCAAGCCGATCGGCCTGATGTGCATCAGCCCGGTACTGGTGCCGCGCCTGCTTGCCCCCGGCATTGCCGTGACCGTGGGGCATGATCCCGGGGTCACCGGTCTGATCAGCGCCATGGGCGGGCTACACCGCAGCTGCGGGGTCGAAGATATCGTGGTGGATTTCGAGAATCGCGTGGTGACCACCCCGGCCTATATGCTGGCCACGCGGATCAGCGAGGCCGCCACCGGCATCTTCAAGCTGGTCGACCGCATTGACGAGCTGATGGACCTGTAAGTTTCAAGCGCAGAGCGCCGAGCTACAAGCAAGCCCCGAAGTCTTCGAGCTTCGGGGCTTGCTTTTGCCGGGTTGGGTCTTAGCCGGGTCTTATCGTTCTGGCCTTGGCCGCTTGGCCGCTTGGCCGCTTGGCGCTATGCCTCCTCATCCTCTTCGTCCTTTTCCCGCTTGCGGCGGACCAGCCGTCCGAACAGCAGGCCGACCTCGTAGAGCAGGTACATCGGTACCGCCAGCAGGCTCTGGGAGACCACGTCAGGCGGGGTGAGCAGCATGCCGATGACGAAGCAGCCCAGCACCACGTAGGGGCGCTTTTTCGACAGGCTCTCCACCGTGGTGGCGCCCGAGAGGATCAGCAGGAAGGTGGCGATGGGGATCTCGAAGGCCACCCCGAAGGCGAAGAACAGCTTGAGGACGAAGTTCAGGTACTGGTTAATGTCGGTCATCACCGCGACGTCCTCAGGCCCGGTCTGGGTGAAGAACTGGAACAGCAGCGGGAAGACGACGTAGTAGGCAAAAGCTGCGCCGCCGTAGAACAGGGCGATGCTGGAGGCCAGGATCGGCATCGCCAGCGCCTTTTCGTTGTCATAGAGACCCGGGGCCACGAAGGCCCAGGCCTGGTGCAGTACATAGGGTATGGCGGCGAATACGGCCACCACCAGGGTCAGCTTGAAGGGCGCCAGGAAGGGAGAGGCCACCTCGGTGGCGATCATCTGCGAGCCTTCCGGCAGCAGTGCCATCAACGGCTGGGCGACGAAGGAGTAGATATCGTTGGCAAAGGGATAGAGGCCCAGGAAGATCACCAGGATGGCGATCACGGCGCGCATCAGCCTCGAGCGCAGCTCGATGAGGTGCTCGATCAACGGGGCCTGGTTCTGCTCCTGGGGGTCACCGGTCTTGCTCATCGGGGGGCAGAATCCTTGTCGGCGTTGGAGGCATCGGCGGGGGACTGGGCGTCATCGTTCTCGCTGCCCGTGCGGGCTCTTGCGAGGGCGTCATCGAGCCGCTTCTCGGGAGGGTTGGCCGACGGCGTCTCACCGGCACCCTCGTCTGCCGAGGTCGACGGTCGCTTGACGCTGTCTTCCTCGGCGATGCCCTCCACACCGCGCTTGACCTGCTTTACACCCTCGTCGAGCTTCTTCTGCTGCTCGTCAAGCTTCTGGCGCAGCTCCTCGGCCTCGAGCTGAGAGCTGATCTCGCGCTGCATGCCGGAAACCGTGCGCTTGATCTTGCCGATCCACAGCCCCAGGGTGCGCGCTGCCTTGGGCAGGCGCTCGGGGCCCAGCACCAGCAGGCCCACCACGCCGATGAGCATCAATTCGAGAAAGCCCATATCGAACATGGCGGGTTACTTGCGCTCTTCCTGGTGCTCTTCCTGGTCGTGGGCCTTCTTCTCGGCCTTGACGTCGTAGGTGTTGAGCTCCTCGTCATGACTGACGCGGGCCTTGGGGTCGTCCGCCTTCTCGCCCTCGTCCTTCTCTTCCTCGTGCATGGCCTTCTTGAAGCCTTTTACGGCACCGCCCAGATCGCCACCGACATTGCGCAGCTTCTTGGTGCCGAAGATCAGGATGATGATGCCGAGAACGATCAGCAGCTGCCAGATACTGATACCACCTAACATAGTTGCTTCCTCAGGTTGGGGTTCCGGGAGGTTCCGGAAGGGCCAGTTGACGCTATTGTTGCCGTGCGGCCTTTTCATCGTGTCCGGAGATGCCGAGGCGACGGGCCAGCTCGTCCAGGACGGCCTGATGATCGAGGCCCAGGTGCGAGAGCATTACCAGGCTATGAAACCACAGGTCAGCCGTTTCGGCGACCAACGCTCGGCGTGCCGTCTCATCGCCGTTCTCGGCGTCCTTGGCAGCCAGCAGGGTTTCGGTGGCTTCCTCGCCAACCTTCTCGAGTATCTTGTTCAGTCCCTTGTGATGCAAGGCCGCCACATAGGAATCCTGTGGCTCTGCCCGCCGGCGCTCTTCGAGGACGATGTGAAGCTGGTCGAGGGTATCGCTCATGGGTGAAGGCTCCGTTGCGGTGGATGGAAGAGAGCGGGGCGGCCTTCAATGCCAGGCCAGCAGGAGTATACCGAGGCCAGCGGCGGCCAGTACTGGCCAGGACTGGCCAGCGGCCCACTCGGTCAGCGGCTGCCAGGCGAGCGCTGCGACCAGCAACAGGAGGCCCAGGCGCAGCCGACGATGGCTCCTGTCCCGCTTACCAAGCTGTTGATAAATACCGTTCATGGCGTCGGACTGATGGCGACGTTGGCGGTGTTCGAGATCGGCACGGGTAAGGACCTGATGCGCGAGCACCGGCAGCTCGGGTAGCTGGTGCGAAAGCTCAGGGGCCTGTCGTTTCAGCGACTCCCAGAGGCCGCTGACGCCGGCGCGTTCCTTCATCCAGCGCTCCAGATAGGGCCTGGCGGTGCTCCACAGATCCAGGTCGGGGTAGAGCTGGCGCCCCAGCCCCTCGATGTTGAGCAGCGTCTTCTGCAGCAGCACCAGCTGTGGCTGCACTTCCATGTTGAAGCGGCGAGCGGTCTGGAACAGGCCCAGCAGCACCTGGCCGAAGGAAATGTCCTTGAGCGGCTTCTCGAGGATCGGCTCGCACACGGTGCGGATTGCCGCGGCGAACTCGTTGGCGCGCGTGTTCTCGCCGACCCAGCCCGACTCGATGTGCAGCGCCGCCACCTCGTAGTAGTCCTGATGAAAGAAGGCCAGCAGGTTGCGTGCCAGGTAGTCCTGATCTTCTCGGGTCAGACTGCCGACGATGCCGCAGTCGATGGCGATGTACTGGGGGTCGTGGGGATGTTCGAAGGAGACGAAGATATTGCCCGGGTGCATGTCGGCATGGAAGAAGTTGTCGCGGAACACCTGGGTGAAGAAGATCTCCACGCCACGCTCGGCCAGCTTCTTGAGATTGGTGCCCTGGGCGAGCAGCGCCGCGGTGTCGGCCACCGGCACGCCGTAGATGCGCTCCTGCACCATCACCCGACGATGCGTGAGCCCCCAGTAGATGGCTGGCACGTAGAGCAGCGGGGAGTTCTTGAAGTTGCGCTTGAGCTGGGAGGTGTTGGCGGCCTCCTTGGTGAGGTCGAGTTCGTCGAACAGCGTAGCCTCATAGTCGCGCACCACCTCTACCGGGCGCAGCCTTCGGGCCTCCGGAATTCGCGCCAGTACGCTAGCGAAGCGGTACAGCAGCGCCATGTCCTGGCGCATGACGCGTTCGATGCCCGGGCGAATGATCTTGACCACCACGGCTTCGCCCCCGTGCAGCCGGGCGGCATGCACCTGGGCGACGGAGGCCGACGCCAGAGGCTCGGGCTCGAAGCTGGCGAAGGCATCCTCCAACGACATCGCCAGTTCCTCTTCGACCAGCGCCTTCGCCTGATGAGCGGGGAAGGGCGGTACCTGGTCCTGGAGTCGCTGCAACTCATCGGCAATGTCTTCGGGGAGCAGGTCGCGCCGGGTCGAGAGCATCTGGCCGAACTTGACGAAGATCGGTCCCAGCTCCTCCAGCGCCAGGCGCAGGCGCATGCCGCGAGGGCGTTTGCCGATCGGTACCAGGCGCAGCGGCGAGAGGATGAACAGGCTGCGCAGCCACCAGGGCATACGGGCTAAAGGCAGTAGCGTGTCGAGCCGATAGCGGGTGACCACCCAAAGAATGCGCATGGGCCTGAGGATCATGGGGTCGTCTCCGGCTCGGTCAAGCGGCGTCGGAGCCTGGCCAGACGAGCGTCGAGGCGGTCGGTGGCGATTTCCATCTCGGTCAACTGGTCGCGCAATGCCTCGAGCTGATGACGCCCCGGCAGCAGTCGTGCTTCCTCGAAGACATATTCGCTCAGGTCGGCGCAGAACTCCTGGTGGGTGCGCAGGCCCCAGCGGGAGACGCTGCGCAGCCCCTCGGCCAGGCTATGGGCCGGGATGTCGCCGAGCCAGCGGGCGAGCTCCGCCTCCCAGTCCAGGTCGAGGTCAAGCAGCAGATCGCGAGTCGCTTCCAGCAGGTGGATGCGGCCTCGCACGGCGAGCTTTCCCTGGAACATCAGGCGCTCGACGGAGGCGCCGCCGAGCAGTTCGCCGAGGGTCTCGGCGTTCACTTCGACCACTGCGTCAAAGCCCTCCTCGGCGGTATCCTCGGGGCGCAGGAGATCGAGACCGGCCGGATGGAAATGTATGGCCAGCGCCAGGTCCGGTTGTTCCAGGCGCAACAGGATGCGCTGACCGGCCAGCCGTGCGAGACGCGAGGACGCCGCCGGGTCTCTGGCGAGCAAGGCATTCAGCGTGCGTTCGAGACCGGCCAGCAGCAGGGAGGGAGACAATGCCATCATGCCCTCACAGCTTGATGCCGCGGTGCAGAGCGACGATGCCCCCGGTCAGATTGGTGTACTCGACACGCTCCAGCCCGGCGTCTTCCATCATCGCCTTGAGAGTATCCTGATCGGGGTGCATTCGGATCGACTCGGCCAGATAGCGGTAGCTGTCAGCGTCGTTCGCCACCAGCTCGCCGATCTTCGGCAGCAGGCGAAAGGAGTATTCATCATAGGCCCTGGAAAACAGCGGATTGCCCGGTTTGGAGAACTCCAGCACCAGAAGGCGACCGCCCGGCTTTAACGTTCGGGTCATGGAGCGCAGCGCGGCGTCCTTGTCGGTGACGTTGCGCAGGCCGAAGGCGATGGTGATGCAGTCGAAGCTGTTATCCGGGAAGGGCAGGCATTCGGCGTTGGCCTGTACATATTCGACGTTGCCGCCGATGCCGTTGTCGAGCAGCTTGTCGCGACCGACCCGCAGCATGGATTCGTTGATATCGGCCAGTATCACGCGTCCGCGGGGGCCTACCATGCGCGAGAACTTGGCCGTCAGGTCGCCGGTGCCACCGGCGATATCGAGCACGCTATGGCCCGGGCGAACGCCGGAACGTTCGATGGTCAGTCGTTTCCAGAGGCGATGGATACCCATCGACATCAGGTCATTCATGACGTCGTAGCGGGCCGCCACCGAATCGAAGACGTGGGCCACGCGCGAGGCCTTCTCTTCGACCGGGACTTCCCGATAGCCGAAGTGGGTGGTGTGCTTGTCACTGGCGCTCATGCAGTGGGCTCCCGAATCGCTGCGATGGGGAGGCCTGGCGGCCTCGCAATGGCCGCCATTGTAGCCTCCCCGGATAGCGATTGTCTTGACGACACCCCTACAGCTGCTTGATCTCGATGCCCAGGGGCTCCCGGGAGGCGCCGGCCTCTTCCAGTCGGCGCAGATAATCGTCCCAGTTGACCTCGCGCTTCTGGATCAGGTCGTAGAGGTAGTCCCAGCTGAACAGTCCACTGTCATGGCCATCATCGAAGTGCAGCTTGAGCGCATAGCGCCCTGCCTGGGTGATGTCCTTCAGGCCCACGTGTTTCTTGCCCACCTGCAGGGTGGCGGTATCGGGACCATGGCCGCGCACCTCGGCCGAGGGTGAGAAGACCCGCAGATACTCCACCGGCAGCCGGTAGCTTTCGCCGCCCTCGTAGGTGAGCTCGAGCTCACGGTCCTTACGGTGGTAGTGTACTCGGGTCGGGATAGGGGCGCTCATGGCATGCCTCCGCTGCTGACTTGATGAGCGCGCGGCTACTCCGGCGACAGGCCTGCGAGGGGGCGCTGTGAATCCGTCCCTGGACGCTACCGATGCCATCCTTGGCATAGGACCCCCTCTACGACCTGTCCCCGGCGCCGCGCAGCCCGGTTCCTCAAGGCTAATAGCTCGAGGCTTTCGGCTGGGGTCAGAGGATATACCGCGAAAGATCCTCGTCCATCGCCAACTCGCCGAGCTGGGAGTCGACGTAGGCGGCATCGATCGACAGGGGGCTGCCGAAGTCGCCCCCCAGGTAGGAGGCTTCCTCGAGCAGGCGCTCCATCACGGTGTGCAGGCGGCGGGCACCGATGTTTTCCGTGCCCTCGTTGACCTTCCAGGCAATCTCGGCGATGCGTGCGATGCCATCCTCCGTGAAGGCGACCTCGAGTCCCTCGGTGGCGAGCAGTGCCTGGTACTGCTTGGTCAGGGCGGCGGAGGGCTCGGTGAGGATGCGCTTGAAGTCCTCCGGCGTCAGGGCGTTGAGCTCGACGCGGATCGGCAGCCGGCCCTGGAGCTCGGGGATCAGGTCCGACGGACGCGACAGGTGGAAGGCGCCAGAGGCGATGAACAGGATGTGGTCACTGCGCACCATGCCGTACTTGGTGGAAACCGTGGAGCCTTCGATCAGCGGCAGCAGGTCGCGTTGAACGCCCTCGCGGGAGACCTCGCCACCGCTGGACTGGCCGCTACCCTTGCAGACCTTGTCGATCTCGTCGAGGAAGACAATGCCGTTCTGCTCCACCGCTTCGATGGCACGGCTCTTGATATCTTCCTCATTGACCAGCTTGCTTGCCTCTTCGTCCCGCAGCAGGCCAAAGGCATCCTTCACCGCCACCCGGCGAGTCTCGGACTTCTGCTTGCCCATACCGGCGAACAGGTTCTGCAATTGGCTGGTCATCTCCTCCATGCCCGGCGGGGACGTGATGTCGACGTTGGGGCCCTGCTGGGAGATCTCGATGTCGATCTCCTTGTCGTCGAGCTGACCCTCGCGCAGCTTCTTGCGGAAGAGCTGACGGGTCGAGCTGTCCTGGCGAGGCGCATCCTCCTGGCCGCGGGGCGGCGGCAGCAGGGCGTCGAGGATGCGCTCCTCGGCGGCGTCCTCGGCGCGGTGGCCGACTTCCTCCTTGGCCTGTTCGCGTACCAGTTTGATGGCGGCCTCGGTCAGGTCGCGGATGATCGATTCGACGTCGCGGCCCACATAGCCCACCTCGGTGAACTTGGTGGCCTCGACCTTGATGAAGGGGGCGCCGGCCAGCTTGGCCAGGCGCCGGGCGATCTCGGTCTTGCCCACGCCGGTAGGGCCGATCATCAGGATGTTCTTGGGCGTCACCTCGTGACGCAGTTCGCCGTCGAGTTGCATGCGCCGCCAGCGGTTGCGCAGGGCGACGGCCACGGCGCGCTTGGCGTCCTGCTGACCGACGATGTACTGGTCCAGGGCGTGGACGATCTCGCGGGGGGTCATCCGAGTCATGATCAGAGCTCTTCCAGGGTGACATTGTGGTTGGTAAACACGCAGATATCGCCGGCGATGGTCAGGGACTTCTCGGTGATCTCGCGGGCCCCGAGTTCGGTGTTCTCGAGCAGGGCACGGGCGGCGGCGAGGGCATAGTTGCCACCGGAGCCGATGGCGATGATGCCTCCTTCGGGCTCCACCACGTCACCGTTGCCGGTAATGATCAACGAGGCATCCTTGTTGGCCACGGCGAGCAGCGCCTCGAGACGGCGCAAGGCGCGATCGGTGCGCCAGTCCTTGGCCAACTCCACGGCGGCCTTGACCAGGTTGCCCTGATACTTCTCCAACTGCGCCTCGAAGCGTTCGAAAAGGGTGAAGGCATCGGCGGTGCCGCCAGCGAAGCCGGCAAGCACCTCGCCGCGATAGAGGCGGCGTACCTTGCTGGCATTGCCCTTCATCACGGTGTTGCCCAGCGAGACCTGGCCGTCACCGGCCAGCGCCACCTGGTCACCGCGGCGCACGGAAACGATCGTGGTCATGGAGGGGACTCCTTGGGGGAGCGGAGGGCTCCCGATGACTGGCGGCGCTGCGGGCGTGCCCGCGGCGCCTTGAATTAACTCAGACGTGAACTGCGGGCGGGGGACGAGGAATTCAACCTTGGTCGTGTTTTCTCGGGCTATCGAGTGGGTCAGTTCTGCAGCTGTATCAGCAGCGGCTCGATGCCCTGGGTGACCATCAGGTCCTGTGCGCGGGTAAGCTCGCGGCGGTCGCTGTAGGGACCGACCTGGACCCTGTGCCAGGTATCGCCGCCGCCGGCCTTGACCTCGCTGATCTTGGCGAGCAGGCCGAAGTCACGTAGTCGGCCGGCAAGTTTGCTGGCATCGCCCGCTTCGCGAAACGAGGCGGCCTGCAGCACGAAGCGCTCATCGGTCGAGGGCTGGTTGGTCGCCTGCGTCTCCTGGCGGTCGTCCTGCGCCGTGGTGTCGGCGTCCAGGTTGGCGGCGATCACCTGGGCGATGGGGTCGTCGCTGGTCGCTGTATCGGCCGTCGCGGGGCGCTCAGGCGGAGTGGCCGTGGAGGCCGGCACCTTGCCTCCGGGGGCGATCACCTCGGATTCCGGCAGCAGGGTGTAGAACTCGAAGGTCGGCATCGCCGGCTCCTCGGGAGTGGCCGGCTCGTTTTCTTCGGTTTGTTGCTGCTCCCCGGGCTTGGGCAACACCGTGGCCAGTGGCGAGTCGCTACCCTCCTGCCAGGGGGCGATGCCCTGCTGGTGCTGGGACAGCAGAAAGCCTGCCACCAGGCCGACCAGGCCCCACAGCCAGCCCGGTATGCTGCGGCGTGGCGGTGGGGCGGTGCGGCGCCGCGGGCTGCTGGTGGCACCCCGCTTGCGGGGGGCCGGTTTGCGGCTGTTGGCCATGGCTTACATCTCCTCGGGCGCGCCGACACCCATCAGCTCGAGACCGTTGCGCAGCACCTGGCGAGTCGCCAGCCCCAGTGCCAGCCGGGCGTTGCGCAGGGCGTCATCGTCGACCATCACCTTCACTGCGTTGTAGCAGGTGTGGAAGTCGGCGGCGAGGTCGAGCAGGTATTGGGCGATCTGCTGGGGCTCGTGGGCGGCGGCGGCGTGCTGGACCACTTCAGGGTAGCGGGCCAGGCGGTTGAGCAGCGCCTTCTCCTGGTCGCTGTCCAGCAGGGCGAGCTTCTCCATGGCCAGGCCATGGTCGAAGGACCTGTCCTCGGCGTCGGCCTTGCGCAGCATGCTGCAGACCCGGGCGTGGGCGTACTGCACGTAGTAGACCGGGTTGTCGTTGGACTGCGAACGGGCCAGATCGATGTCGAAGGTGAGCTGGGAGTCCGCCCGGCGCGCGGCCAGGAAGAAACGGGTGGCGTCGCGGCCCACCTCGTCGATCAGGTCGCGCACCGTGACGTAGCTGCCGGCGCGCTTGGAGAGCTTCACCTCGACCCCGGAGCGGGTGACCATCACCATCTGGTGCAGCACGTAGTCGGGCCAGCCTCTTGGGATGCCGGCCTCGAGCGCCTGAAGGCCGGCGCGCACTCGAGTCACGGTGGAGTGGTGGTCGGCGCCCTGCTCGTTGATCACCGTCTCGAAGCCGCGCTGCCACTTGTCCAGATGATAGGCGACATCGGGCAGGAAGTAGGTGTAATGGCCGTCGGACTTGCGCATCACCCGGTCCTTGTCGTCACCGAAATCGGTGGTGCGCAACCACAGGGCGCCATCCTGTTCGAAGGTATGGCCCTTCTCGATCAGCCGTGCGGCGGTGGCCTCGACCTTGCCCTCCTCGTAGAGCGAGGACTCCAGGAAGTAGACGTCGAACGTCACGCCGAAGGCCTTGAGGTCGAGGTCCTGCTCACGCCGCAGGTAGGCCACGGCGAAGTCGCGGATGGCGTCGAGGTTCTCCGGGTCGCTCGCCGCCGTGACGTGGCGGTCATCAGCATGCACCGTCTCCCCGGCCAGATAGGCGTTGGCCACGTCGATGATGTAGCCGCCGCGGTAGCCGTCCTCCGGCCATCCTGTGTCGCCGGGGTCGATGCCCTGGGCTCGGGCTTGCACCGAGCGCGCCAGGTTGCTGATCTGGGCCCCGGCATCGTTGTAGTAGAACTCGCGGGTCACCTCATGGCCGGTGGCCTCGAGCAGGCGGCAGATGCAGTCACCGATGGCTGCCCCGCGGCCATGGCCGACGTGCAGCGGCCCGGTGGGATTGGCGGAGACGAATTCCACCTGCACCTGGCGGCCTCGGCCGGAGAGGTTGCGGCCGAAGGCATCTCCTGCCTCGAGCACCTCGCGCACCACCTGGGCCGCGGCGTCGGTGGCGGCAAAAAAATTGACGAAGCCGGGACCGGCGATCTCGACCTTCTGCACGGCATTGCTTGTCGGCAGTGCCGCGACCAGTGCCTCGGCCAGCTCGCGCGGCTTTCGTCCGGCCGGCTTGGCGAGCATCAGCGCCAGGTTGGTGGCATAGTCGCCGTGGGCCTTGTCGCGGGTCGGATCGACCTTGATGACCGGCGCGATATCGGCGGGCAGCACGCCTTGCTGCCGGAGGTTGTCCAGGGCGCCCTCGAGCAGCGCGATGATGGTCTCTTTCATGGAAGTGTCCGGTGTCCTGTGGCCTGGGCGGTGTGAGGCGACCGCCGGGCGAGTCTGGGGCGCCATTATCGGCAATCGGCGCCGGGCTTTAAAGGTGTGGGTTCAGGACAGGGTCTGCGGGTCGATGTCCAGCGACCAGCGTACCCGTCGCGCTTCGGGGCGTCCCTCGAGCCATGCCACCAGCCAGGCCCCGGCCTCGTGCAGTTGGCTGCGGCGATCGGCAGCCAGCATCAGCTGCAGGTGATAGCGGTTCTGGCGCCGTTCCATGGGGGCCGGAACCGGCCCCAGGCAGTCGACATCGAGGCCGCGCTCGCCGATTCGCTGGCGCAGGGCATCGGCGGCCAGGCCGCCCAGAGCGACCACGGCCGTTTCGCTTGGCGCCTCGAGACGCAGTAGCGCCATGAAGCGGAAAGGCGGTAGCCGAGCGGCCTGTCGCTCCTCAAGCAGCTGGCAGGCGAGGGCATCGTAGCCGCTCTCGGCCAGCAGGCGCAGGTGCGGGTCGTCAGTGTGCAGGGTCTGCACCAGTACCCGGCCGGGATGGGCAGCGCGGCCGGCGCGGCCTGCTACCTGCTCGAGCAGCTGGGCGCTGTGCTCCAGGGCCCGGAAGTCGCTGGCATAGAGCCCGGCGTCGGCATTGACCACCACCACCAGGGTGACATGGGGCAGGTGGTGGCCCTTGGCCAGCATCTGGGTGCCGACCAGCAGGCAGGGTTGTCCGTGGCGCACTTCGGCCAGTATCTGCTCGAGGGCATCGCGACGTCGGGTACTGTCGCGGTCGATGCGGTGGACAGGTACCTCGGGGAACAATGAGGCCAGGGTTTCCTCGGTACGCTCGGTGCCGCTGCCCAGTGGGCGCAGGTCGACGCTGCCACATTCGGGGCAGGTGTCGGGAAGGGCGCGGCGTCGGTCGCAGTGGTGGCAGGCCAGCAGAGGCGGCTGCCGGTGCAGGGTCATGCGCGCATCGCACTGGTCGCACTCGGCCATCCAGCCGCAGGCGTGGCAGGCCAGGGTGGGAGCGAAGCCGCGGCGATTGATGAAGACCAGCACCTGGTGGCCGGCGGCCAGGGTCTCGCTCACCGTCTCGATCACCGGCGGGATCAGTCCACCCTGGCGGCGGCGGCCGCGCAGGTCGACGAGCTCGAGTCGCGCCGGAGCATGGCGACTGGCGCGGCGGGTCAGGCGCAGGTGGCGGTAGTCGCCCTGCAAGGCTCGCTGCAAGGACTCCAGCGACGGGGTGGCACTGCCCAGCAGCAGCGGGATGCGGTGGTGGTGGGCGCGGGCCACGGCCAGGTCGCGGGCATGATAGCGCAGCCCATCCTGCTGCTTGTAGGAGCTGTCGTGCTCCTCGTCGACGATGATTACCCCGGGGCGGGCCAGGGGGGTGAAGATGGCCGAGCGGGTGCCCAGCACGATGGGCGCCCGGCCGCTGGCGGCGGCCTCCCAGGCATCGAGGCGCTCGTGGTCGGTGAGCCCCGAGTGCAGCGCCACCACCGGAGCCCGGAAGCGGCGACGGAAGCGGGCGAGGGTCTGGGGCGTCAAGCCGATCTCGGGGACGAGCACCAGAGCCTGGCGATGGCGGGCGAGGACCGCCTCGATGAGCTGCAAGTAGACCTCGGTCTTGCCGCTGCCGGTGACGCCATGCAGCAGGCAGGGGTGGAAACCGTCGAGTCGCTGGTGGATGGCAGCCAGGGCCACGGCCTGCTCGCGGTTGAGGGGCAGCGCGGGTTCGGCCAGCCCCGCGTCGCCCTCGGCAGACGGAGAGGCCGCCAGGGGTTCCTCGTGACGGACCACCAGGCCCTTGTCGACCAGGGCGCGCAGCTGGTCGCGGCTGAACGATTGGGCGAGGATCGCCTGGCTGACCAGCCCATGGGGGTGCTGGCGTAGCATGGTCAGCAGCGCTGTCTGGCGGGGTGCCCGAGCCAGGCCCGGCGGGGCATCCTGGCGGCCTGTCGCGGTCACGCTCCAGCGCTCGCGGGTCCGGGCCTCGAGCGCTCTGCCCTGGCGCAACAACCCTGGCATCGCCTGGTGCAGGGTGTCGCCGAGGGCATGCTGGTAGTAGCGGGCGACGAAGCGGCACAGCCACAGCCAATCGGCCGGCAGCGGGGCCCCGTCCAGGCAGTCCGACACCGGCTTGAGGTTCGACAGCGGCAGCTCACTTGCGTCGCGGCACTCCACCACCACACCGACCACTTCCCGACGACCGAAGGGTACCCGTACCCGCAGGCCGGGCCGCCAGCCGCCCGGGGGCACCTCGCGGCAGGGGCGGTAGTCGAACAGCCGCCGCAGCGGCGAGGGCACGGCGACGCCCAGTACGCGTGGCAGGGCGGGGCAGGACGAATCGGGCAATTGGCCTCCGGCGTCGGTTCTGCTAGAATGCTCCGCCGTTGCGGACACCCCACAGTGGCTGGGAGAGTGCGTTGCGGCAACCGGTTCGCATCTACAGACAACCCGTATGCGGTGCCTGGCAGTAGATCAGGTGGCGGCATACAGCTTCATGAGGCTCAAGATGAAACAAGGTATCCACCCGGATTACAAGACGGTCAATGCGACCTGTTCCTGCGGCGCCTCCTTCGAGGTTGGCACCACCGCTGATCACGACTTCTCTCTGGACGTCTGCTCCCAGTGCCACCCCTTCTATACGGGTAAGCAGAAGCAGGCGACCACCGGTGGTCGCGTCGAGCGCTTCAACAAGCGCTTCGGTGCTGCCATCAAGCGCTGAGACACCCGGCACACCGTACCATCGAGAAACCCGCCCATCGTGGCGGGTTTTTTGCCTGGCTGCCAACGGCTCTGCTTGTCACCCGGACAGACAAGGCGACATGGCGGATGGTGTTGGTGATAAATGCCGGTAAATATCCGGCAACGTCTTTAAATGAGCTTGCAACAGGAGAGATGTCTGGCGAGTTGAGCGCAGAAGGCTTTTTGTATACGCTAGTGCCCTCCCATTGTGTTACCGGACCCTTATCAGCATGACTGACGAGAAGAAGCAGGCGGCGCTGGATTACCACTCGAAACCCATTCCCGGAAAGCTGTCGGTGGAAGTCACCAAGCCCACCGCCACCGCCCGGGATCTTTCCCTGGCCTACAGCCCCGGTGTGGCGGAGCCGGTTCGCGAGATTGCCAGCGATCCGGAGAACGCTTATCTCTATACCGGCAAGGGCAATCTGGTAGCGGTCATCTCCGACGGGAGCGCCATTCTGGGCCTCGGTAATCTGGGGCCGTTGGCCAGCAAGCCGGTGATGGAAGGCAAGGGAGTGCTTTTCAAGCGCTTCGCCGGCATCAATTCGGTGGATGTCGAAGTCAATGCCGAGAGCCCGCAGGCCTTTATCGACACCGTGGCGCGCATCGCCGACACCTGGGGCGGCATCAACCTCGAGGACATCAAGGCGCCGGAGTGCTTCGAGATCGAGCAGTCGCTGATCGAGCAGTGCAGCATCCCGGTGTTTCATGATGATCAGCACGGCACTGCCATCGTCACTGCCGCGGGCATGCTCAATGCCCTGGATATCGCCGGAAAGTCGCTGGACGGTGCGCGTATCGTCTGCCTTGGGGCCGGCGCCGCCGCTATCGCCTGCATGAAGCTGCTGGTTTCCTGCGGCGCACATCCCGAGAACATCGTGATGCTCGACCGCAAGGGGGTGATCCACAGCGGCCGCGAGGATCTGAACCAGTACAAGGCGATGTTTGCCGTGGAGACCGACAAGCGGACCCTCACCGACGCCATCGAGGGGGCCGACGTCTTCGTCGGTCTCTCCGGGCCGGGACTGATGAGCGCCGACCACATCCGCAGCATGGCCTCCAATCCGGTGGTCTTCGCCTGCACCAACCCCGACCCGGAGATCCATCCTGACGTGGCCCGAGAGGCGCGCCCGGACGTGATCATGGCTACGGGCCGCTCCGACTATCCTAATCAGGTCAACAATGTGCTGGGCTTTCCCTTCATCTTTCGCGGGGCGCTCGACGTGCGTGCTACCCGTATCAACGAGGAGATGAAGGTCGCCGCCGTCCACGCCCTGAAGGATCTCGCCCGGGAGCCGGTGCCGAAGGAGGTGCTCGAGGCCTACGAGATGGACGAAATGAGTTTCGGGCCGGAGTACATCATTCCCACCCCCGTGGACGTCCGCCTGCTCGACCGGATCTCCTCGGCCGTGGCCCAGGCCGCGGTGGACTCCGGGGTCGCGCGCAAGCCCTATCCCGCCCACTACCCGCTGAAGACCGTGGATGACGTCTACGGCCCTTGAGTTTCAGCGCCCTGCGGTCTCTGCGCAACGACGCCGCCGGCCCAAGGGCCGGCGGCGTCGTCTCTCGAGGTGACAAAGGCGCTATTCTGGCCTAGAAGATGGCTTCGTAGGCACCGGTACCCTGTGAACCGCTCTCGCGCTCGACCTCGCGCTCGACCCGGCGGGGCTGGACGTCGGGCAGGTGGTTGGCCATGAAGAGCTCCTCGATGCCGCCGCGCTGGCCATCGCCCAGCAGACGCCCAGTGTCGGGGTCGACACGCTCGGTGACCACGCCCTCCGGGCGCTCGGGCCAGCGCTCCGGCTGCCCTTCCAGGGCCTGACCCATGAAATCCATCCAGATCGGCAGTGCAGCCTGGGCGCCGTACTCGGCGGTGCTCTCGTTGTTGTCCTTGCCCACCCAGGCGGTGGTCACCAGGTCGCTGTTGAAGCCGGCGAACCAGGCATCCCGCTGGTCGTTGGTCGTGCCCGTCTTGCCCACGATGTCACTGCGATCGAGCTCCAGGGCCTTGCGGGCGGTGCCGCGCTCGACCACGTCGCGCAGCATGTCACGCAGGATATAGACGGCGGCGGGGTCGGCGACTCGCGGGGCGATCTCGAAGGTCTCGCCGTCGAGTTCGACAGTCTGCTGGTCCTCTCGGCACTCACGGCAGGCGACGCGCGGTCTGGCCTCGTCGACAACGGTGGTATCGTCACCGCGGGTCACCCTCTCGATGAACCAGGGCGACACCTTGAATCCACCGTTGGCCAGTACCGCATAGGCATTGGTCATCTCCAGCGGGGTCAGGCTGGCGCTGCCCAGCGCCAGTGAGAGTCCGCGAGGCAGCTGATCATCGGCGAAGCCGAAGCCCTGAAGGAACTCGATGGTGCGCTCCAGCCCGAGAGACTGCAGTACGCGGATGGTCACCAGGTTGCGGGAGCGCGCCAAGGCATCCCGAAGCCGAATCGGGCCGAGGAAGTCGCCACTTGAGTTCACCGGGCGCCACAGCTCGTTGCTGCCGTCCTGTACCACCACGGGAGCATCATTGACGACGCTGGCCGGATTCATCTCGCCACTGTTTAGTGCTGCCAGATAGATAAAGGGCTTGAAGATCGAGCCGGACTGGCGGCGGGCCTGGGTGGCGCGATTGAATTTGCTGGCGTCGAAGTCGAAGCCGCCCTGCAGGGCCAGGATAGCGCCGGTGTCAGGCGCTATCGCTACCAGAGAGCCTTCGGCGTCTGGGCGCTGAGAGAGTCGCCAGCTGCCGTCCTCCTCTTGCAGGATACGCACCAGGTCGCCGCGACTGGCGATCTCGCCGGCCGCGGCGGGTGCAGCACCCCGGCTATTGGCGTTGCGGTAGGGGCGCGCCCATTCCAGGCCGGCCCAGTCGAGGGTGCGCAACTCGCCACCCCGGGTCAGTGCCTGCATCTCGCGTCCTTCGCTTTCGACGACGATGGCCGGCCGCAAGGGACCATAAGCGGAGGTGCGCTCGAGCACCTGCAGCCAGTTGCTGACGTCGCCCTCGATGCCCTCGACCTCGGTCTGGCTGCGCTCGGCGGCAAGCCGGGCGGTCTGCATGACCTCGGGTGATTCGGCGAGTTCCTCTTCGAGACCCTCGCGGTCGGTGCGTTCCTGGGCTTCTACCAGGCTGCGCGGGATGTCGGACTGTTCAGGGCCACGCCAGCCGTGCCGGGTGTCATATTCGATCAGGCCGCGAGCCAGGGCCTGGCTCGCCAGCGGCTGTAGCTCGCTATCAAGGGTTGTATGGATGCGATACCCGCCGGTATAGGCCAGATCGCCGTAGCGCTCAATGGCGAACTGGCGGGCCATCTCGGCGACGTAGTCGGCTTCCACCTCGGGCTGGACGACGTGGCGTTCTGCGGTGACGGGGGCCTGGACGGCTTCGTCGTAGGTTGCCTGGTCGATGATCCCCAGCTTGCGCATGCGGAACAGGATCCAGTTTCGGCGGATCAGGGCGCGTTCGGCATTGGCCAGGGGATTGAAGGCAGAAGGCGCCTTGGGAAGACCGGCGATCATCGCCTTCTCCGCGAGGGTCAGTTCGGCCAGCGGACGGTCGTAGTAGACCTGCGAGGCAGCGGCGATGCCGTAGGCGCGGTTGCCGAGATAGATCTTGTTGACATAGAGCTCGAGGATCTCCTCCTTGGAGAGAATCTGTTCCATCTGCAGCGCCAGCAGGATCTCGCGAACCTTGCGCGTGAATGTCTGGTCCAGGGTAAGCAGGTAGTTGCGGGCTACCTGCATGGTGATGGTCGAGCCTCCGGACTGGATATTGCCACCGCTAGACACCAGCTCCGTCGCGGCGCGTGCCAACCCCTTGGGGTCGACGCCACGGTGGTCGAAGTAGGTCGAATCCTCGGCGGCCAGCAGAGCCCCGATGAGTTCCTCGGGAATTTCGTCGTACTCCACCGGCGTACGGCGCTCCTCGCCGAATTCGCCGATCAACTTGCCGTCGCTTGTGAAGATGCGCAGGGGGGTCTGCAGCTCGAAGTCTTGCAGCTGACGTACATCAGGCAGGCCAGGGGCAAAGTAGAGCGCAGCACCCACCACGCCCAGTGCCCCCGCGGCAGACAGCGAGACCAGCAGCCAGAGAACGGAAATGATCAGGGTTGTGAGTAACTTCATGAAAAGCGGTATCCAGGCTGGGAGCGGGGCGGAGTGGCAGCGATCACACGGCCTTCCCTTGCGGTTCCCATTATAGGAAGCCGAGGGGGTGGTCACCAGCGTTGACATTCGGCGACACCGGTATTCGTGTGTAAAGCGGAAATATCATGTAACCTCCGATCACCAGTTGGGTATGATGCGTTTTAATATTTCGTCCCGACTCGGGGGGTAATCATAAGTCATAATGAGCCGTAAACCGCATGGATCAGGCAGGGGCGTGACGGATGATGCGATTGAGAGCATCCGGTAAGGGACTGGTCGGCGTCGATATCACCTCGGCTACCGTCAAGGTCATCGAACTCAAGCGCACTGGTAACCACTACCAGGTCGAAAGCTACGCCGTGCGACCGCTGCGCGAAGGCGCCATGATCGAGCGGCGGATCCGCAACATGCCGGCCGTCGTGGACGCACTCACTCGCGCTGTTGAGCATGCCAAGCTTGGATCGCGCAATGGCGCCGTGGCGGTACCGGCCAGTGCCGCTATCACCAAGACCCTCACCTTGCCCGCCTCTCTCGATGACGACGAGATCGAGGCACGCATACAGCTCGAATCAGACAAGCATATTCCCTTTCCGTTCAGCGAGGTCGCCTTCGACTTTCAGCGGCTGGGCCTCAATTCGCGTTACGGTGACCAGCAGGATGTGCTTCTGGTCGCCTGCCGCCAGCAAGATGTAAATCAGTTGACCGAGGCCGTGCTGCAGGCCGGGCTCACCCCGGCGGCCGTGGATGTCGAGACTTTCGCCATGGAGCGCGCCTTCCAGGAAATTCGTCACCAGCTGCCCCCCATCGCGGAGGAGCACGAGTGCGTAGCCTTGGTGGATATCGGCGCCACCATGAACGCTTTCCATGTGCTGCGCGAGGGACGCATCACCTACAGTCGCGATACGGTATTCGGTGGCCGCCAGCTGACCGATGAGATACGCAATCGCTACGGACTGACCCTCGAGGAGGCGGGCCTGGCCAAGAAGCGGGGAGGGCTGCCCGATGACTATCAGCGCAGCGTGCTTGATCCCTTTCTGGATACTCTGGTTCAACAGGTGGGGCGCTCGCTGCAGCTCTATTATACCGCTGGTCGCAAACAGGAGGTGCGGCGAATGATCCTGGCGGGCGGCACCAGCGTGCTGCCGGGGCTGGCGGAACGCCTGGCCGAGGAGAGCGGCATGGAAGTGGTGATTGCCAACCCCTTTCGGCGCATGAGAGTGAATCCCCGCATCGATGTTCCGACCCTGGCCGGTGATGCCCCGGCCATGCTAACGGCCTGCGGCCTGGCGATGAGGGTGGGTAAATGACCATCGAGATCAACCTTCTTCCCTGGCGAGAGGAGGAGCGTGCTCGGCGCAGCAAGCGGTTCTTCATGGCGCTGGCGTTGATGGCGCTTATCGGTCTCGGTGGCGGCTATGGTGCGACCTGGTATCTCGATCAGCGGTTGATTGCACAGCAGGAGCGCAACCGATTGGTCGAAGCCGAAAGCAAGCATCTGGATGCTGTTATCCATGACATCAGTGAACTGGAGGAGGTTCGACAGACCATGGAGGCTCAGGTGCGGGTGTTCATTGAGCTTCAGGCGGGACGAGGCTTGACCGTTCATGTCTTCAATGACTTGGTCGCTAGTCTCGTTGATGGTGTGTATTACACCCAGATTAATCGCCAGGGGAATAGCCTGCAGATGGTGGGTGTGGCCGAGAGCAATCGGCAAGTGTCTGATCAGTTGCGAGCGCTGGATGCGGCGTCATCCCTGACTGAGCCAGTGCTCTCTGAGGTCGAGACCGCCGACGATGAGATGCGTCGTTTCAATCTCAGTGTGAACCAGCAGATGCCCGATGGTGACGGCACGGGGGCGCCATGAATCTATCCACGGAAATTCGTCGATTGCGCGATATGGACTGGGGAGAGCTGGATGTCAAGGAGTCCGGTAGTTGGCCTTTCCTGCTCCAGCTGATCTGCTGCGTGCTGCTCTTGGGCCTGACGCTGGCCGGCATGTACTGGTACCTAGCGGCGCCAAAGCTCGAGGAGCTGGATCAGGCCAGGGCAGAGGAGGCTCGTCTGATCAGGGATTACCAGAGCAAGGCGGCGCAGGCGGCACATCTGGAAGCCATGCGCGAAGAGATGGCCATTCTGGAGGAGCGCATGAACACGCTCAGAGATATGCTGCCGACGGGTGCCGAGGTGCCTTCGCTGATCGACAACATTAGTGAAGCGGCTATCAGCAATCAACTTTCCATCGAGTTCATTCGTCTGCGCAGCCCCGTCTCTCAGGAATTCTATGTCGAGCAGCCCTTCGATATTCGAGTGCGGGGTGGTTATCACCTCATTGCGGAGTTCTTGGCAAGTGTCGCCAACCTACCGCGCATCGTTACTCAGCACGACCTGACGCTTGAACCCATGGAGGCTGCCGGCGACGAACAATTGCAGTTATCTATGCTTGCCCGTACTTACAGTTACCGCCAGCCGGAAGAGGAGGAGGCACCGTGACAAGAGCAAGCGGATGCCATGTGCTTCTCGCCCTCGGAATGGTGCTGCTGACGGCCTGTGCAGATCCTGAGCTGCGAGATCTCGAGCAGGAGTTGGCAGAGGTTCGAACGGATCCGGGCGAAGTGCCTCGTGTAGAACTTCCGGAGATACCGCAGATTGATCGGGTGGCTTATACCGAGAGCGATGATAGGAGCCCCTTCGTGCCCCGGCGCATGCAGGATCAGCGTGAGGCACCCCAGTCAGGTGAGCTTGCGCCGCCTCCGGATCGCCCCCGTGAGCCTCTCGAGGCTTATGATCTCTCCGAGCTGGAGCTGGTCGGAATATTGACTGTTGGTGGTGAGCCATCAGCGCTGGTGCGTGCGCCCGATGGCAAGGTTCATCGGGTCAGGATCGGTAATTACATGGGACTGGACCATGGGCGTATCGTCAGCATCACGGACAGCTCGCTGGTTTTGGTGGAGACCGTACTCGAGGGAAACGTTTGGCAGGAGCGCACCAGGCAAATTGCCCTCGGTGAGGGCGAATAGAACAGTTCACGCCGTGCCGCCGGAAATTAAGGTGGCAGAGGTCCGCAGGGGAAGGGAACAATGCAACCGATGATTCGTGGTCTCGCACTCGTGGCACTGCTGGTAATCTCCACGGCAGCCGCGACGGCTTCCACTCTCACCAGTCTGGACTTTCGCCAGGGCAGCGACGGAGCGCTGGAAGTGGATCTTGACTTCCGAGGGCCGGTACCCGAGGTTCGCGGCTATCGCCTCGACGATCCGGCCCGTCTGACCATCGATCTGATGGAGACTGAAAGCGCCCTGGAGCGGCGTCGCGAGGAGCTCGGTATAGGAGGGGTGGAACGGGTCACGGCTCTGCAGGCTGGTTCGCGCACACGCCTGGTCTTCGAGTTGGACGGACCCCTGCCCTATGACACTCGTCAGCAGGGCGACCAACTGCGCCTCCTTATCGGTGGCGGGGCCGGCCAGCCGGAAGCCGAAACCGCCTCTAGGGCACCTTCCTCGATGTCACCCTCTTCGACCACTGCGGTCTCGGCCAGCTCGAGTCGGGAAACGTCATCGTCATACAGTGAACCGAGCATCCAGGATATCGATTTCCGCCGCGGTGACGACGGCGCTGGGCGGCTGGTCGTGACCTTTGATCGCGCAGGCGTGGATGCTCGTGTGCGCGAAAGCGGCCGCCACCGCATCGTCGCCGAGCTGCGTGGGGTCGAGTTGCCGACCTCCCTAGACCAGGTGTATGACGTGAGCGATTTCGGCACACCGCTGCGGCGCGTCACCCCGCGGGTGGGGCGAGATGGAGTGACCCTGGAGATCGAGGGCAGCGGCGATTTCGCCATGCTCTCCACTCAGAGCGGTCGCCAGCTGACCATCGAGGCCCAGCCGGTCACCCAGGCGGAGCGCGAGGAGCGCGTCCGCGAACAGTTCCCCTACACCGGTGAGCGTATCACCCTGAACTTCCAGGACATCGAAGTGCGTTCGGTGCTGGCGATCATCGCCGACTTCACCGGCCTCAACCTGGTGGCCAGCGACAGCGTGACCGGCCGCGTCACCCTCAATCTCGAGGATGTGCCCTGGGACCAGGCCCTGGACCTGGTGCTCAAGAGCCACGGTCTGGCCAGTCGTCAGGAGGGTAACGTTATCGTGGTGGCGCCGGCGTCGGAACTCGCCCAGCGCGAGCAGATCGAGATTCAGGCCCGCGAACAGCTCGAGACGCTGGCTCCGCTGGAATCCGAGTATATCCAGATGAAGTATGCCAAGGCCGAGGACATGGCGCGCCTGCTGCGTGGCGAGGAGGGGTTCGGCCTGCTCTCGGAGCGAGGCAAGGTGGCCGTGGATGCCCGCACCAATACCCTGTTGATCCAGGATACCGCCGAGAACATCGACACCATCCTGGCAACCTTCGAGACGCTCGATGTTTCAGTACGTCAGGTGCAGATAGAGGCACGAATCGTTATCGCCCGGGATAGCGCCACCCGGGAACTGGGCGTCAACTGGGGGCTTTCCGGCAACCGCACAGGTGATGGGTTTCGAGCAGGGGGTGCCTCTATTGGTCGGTCTTTCTCCCAAGAGGGGCGGCGTTACTCTGATGGCGTTCCCCTTCCTGACGACGAAGGGATAATCGAGTATGAGGATAACGTCTTCCAGCGCGGCGGTTTGACAGTTGATTTGGGAAACCCCAATCAATCTTTGTCGAGTTTTGCTTTCGGCTATCTATCTGGCGATATCCTTCTCGACTTGGAACTGCGTGCCTTGGAAAGCGAAGGCAAGAGCCAGACCATCTCTCAGCCGCGGGTGATCACTGCTAATCAGAAAATGGCGACGATCGAGCAGGGCACCGAGATTCCCTATGAGACGATTTCCGACCGAGGCACTGAAGTTCAATTCAAAAAGGCGGTGCTTTTGCTGGAGGTGACGCCGCAGATCACCCCGGACAACCGCATCATCATGGACCTGGATATCACCAATAACACGGTGGGGCAGCTCTTCAACGGGGTGCCCTCTATCGACACCAACGAGATCACCACCCAGGTGCTGGTGGACAATGGCGAGACCGTGGTGCTTGGCGGGATTCTCACCACGGAGGAAGTCCAGAGCCTCCTCAAGACGCCTTTCTTCGGCGACCTGCCGGTGATCGGCAACCTCTTCCGCTATACCGAGAACACCAATGATAAGGTAGAGTTGCTGGTATTCATCACCCCCCGAATACTGGACGACAACCTGGCCATTCGCTGATGCAGGCACTTCCCAACCTGATACTGGTCGGCCCCATGGGGGCCGGCAAGAGCACCATCGGCCGCCTTCTGGCGGCCGAACTGTCACGCGAGTTCTACGACAGCGACCACGAGATCCAGGCGCGCTGCGGCGCGGACATCCCGTGGATCTTCGACGTCGAGGGCGAATCGGGCTTCCGCGACCGCGAAACCCAGATGATTCGCGAGCTGACCCTCCATGAAGGCGTGGTGATCGCCACCGGTGGCGGTGCCGTGCTTCGCGAGGAGAACCGCCGCGTGCTGCGCGAAAGCGGTACCGTCATCTACCTGCTCACCACCGTGGAGCAACAGCTGCGGCGCACCGCCAAGGACCGCAACCGCCCGCTGCTGCAGCGCGGCGACCGCGAGCAGCTGCTGCGCGAGATGTTTGCGCTGCGCGACCCCCTTTACCGCGCCACTGCCGATGTGGTGGTGCGCACCGACCGGCGGGGTCCGCGAGCCGTGGTCAACGAGATCGTGCGGCGGGTCACGCACCTGGTCGATCCCCTGCAATGCAAGGCCTGAATCCATGAGCGACTCCTCGAAAGGCCCGCGCACCCTCGAGGTGGCGCTGGGCAGCCGCAGCTATCCCATCCACATCGGCCCCGGAATGCTCGGCGATCCTCAATGGCTTTCCCCGTACCTGACCGGCCGCCAGGTCATGGTGGTCACCAACGAGACGGTGGCGCCGCTCTACCTGGAGCGCCTCAAGCAGGGACTCGCTGCCGACCTCGACGTGCGCGAGCTGGTCCTGCCCGACGGCGAGGCCACCAAGACGCTGGCCAGCGTCGAGCGGATCTGGGATGCCCTGCTGGCGGCCGGCTTCAATCGTCGCTGCACCCTCATTGCTTTGGGGGGCGGGGTGATCGGCGACATGGTCGGCTTCGCCGCGGCCTGCTACCAGCGCGGCGTGGCCTTCGTGCAGGTGCCCACCACGCTGCTCGCTCAGGTCGACTCCTCGGTGGGGGGCAAGACGGGTGTGAACCACCCGCGCGGCAAGAACATGATAGGTGCCTTCTGGCAGCCGCGGGCGGTGCTGATCGATACCGACTCCCTGGCGACACTGCCGCCGCGGGAGCTCTCCGCGGGGCTTGCCGAGGTGATCAAGTACGGGCTGATCCGCGATGCCGACTTCCTGGCCTGGCTGGAAGCCGAGATGGAGGCGCTGCGCGGCCTCGACGCCACCGCCCTGACGCGGGCCATCGAGCGCAGTTGTACCCTCAAGGCACAGATCGTCGCCGAGGATGAAACGGAGCAGAACGTACGAGCCTTGCTCAACCTGGGCCATACCTTCGGCCATGCCATCGAGGCCCACCAGGGTTACGGTAACTGGTTGCATGGCGAGGCAGTGGGCGCCGGCATGCTGATGGCCGCCGAGCTATCCTGCCGGCTGGGCTGGCTGAGCGATGCGGAGGTAGCGCGTGTCCGGGCGATCATCGATGCAGCGGGCCTGCCCCTGGCTGCCCCGGCCAGCATGGGCGTGGAGGATTTTCTCGAGATCATGCGCCTCGACAAGAAGAACCTCGACAGTCGCCTGCGCCTGATCCTGTTGCGTACCCTGGGCGAGGCCTGCATCCATGATGAGACGCCGGCCGATATCCTGATCGAACTGCTCGAGAATTTTCCTCGGCGCTGATGATAACCCGCTCCTCCGTTGGCCTCGTTGCCTGTCCAGACGCCCGCCCCTGTGCGGGCGTCCTCGTGTCCGGGAGGTTGATCGGCGGCCTCATCCTCAAGCATCTGCATGGCTTATGCCGTATCGGCATGGGAAGATGGCGGCAGTATAGACCAAAGTCTAATGCACGATCTTGCGCGTTTAAGAAGCGTTGTTGGGCCTTGCAAGCCCTTGAGTTAGCGGGTTTTTTCGGAATGTTGGTGGTGCAAGTCGCGGATTTGTCGATGGTTTTCCAGGGCGTCCCCAGGGCGGAATATTGCGCAGTGGGGGTAGCTCTGGCTATGCTGGGCGGCCTTTTGTCGAGCAGTCGTGCACCCGCTTTGTGGGCGGCATGAAAAAAGAAAAACCTTTAAAAATAGCATGTGATGGCTGCTAAAGAAACCCTTCAACCCGAGGCACGCCCATGAACAGAGGTCTTCATCAGCCCGGTGAGTTCCGCGACAACTGCGGGTTCGGCCTGATCGCCCATATGGAAGGCCAGGCCAGTCACGACCTGCTCAAGACGGCTATCGAGTCATTGACCTGCATGACCCACCGTGGCGGTATCGCGGCCGATGGCAAGACCGGCGATGGTTGCGGACTCCTGCTGCAGATGCCGGATACCTTCATGCGCGAGGCGGCCCGCGAGGCGCTGGGGGTCACCCTGGGCGAGCACTACGCGGTGGGCGTGGTGTTCCTGCCCGACGACGACGGCCGCGAGGCTCGCGGGCGCGAGACCCTGGTCGCCGAACTCGAGGCGCGTGGCCTGCGGGTAGCCGGCTGGCGCGACGTACCGGTGGATGCCAGTGTCTGCGGGCCCATGGCACTCGACTGCCTGCCACGAATCCGCCAGCTGTTCGTCGAGCCGGGTGACGACGAGGCCGGCCACTTCGATGTGGACCTGTTCATGGCCCGGCGCCGTGCCGAAGAGAAGCTGCGCGACGACGAGGACTTCTATGTCTGTTCGCTCTCCCGCGAGGTGGTCTCCTACAAGGGGCTGATGATGCCGGTGGACCTGCCGGCCTTCTACCCCGACCTGGGCGACGAGCGCCTGGAGACCGCGATCTGCGTCTTCCACCAGCGCTTCTCCACCAACACCGCGCCACGCTGGCCGCTGGCCCAGCCGTTTCGCCTGCTGGCCCACAACGGCGAGATCAACACCGTGGAGGCCAACCGGGGCTGGGCCAACTCGCGCAAGGAGAACTTCGTCAACGAGCGGCTGCCGGACATCGCCGGGCTCGACGAGATCGTCAACACCTCCGGTTCGGACTCCTCGAGCATGGACAACATGCTCGAGGTGCTGCTCACCGGGGGCATGGAGCTGCATCGGGCGGTGCGCATGATGGTGCCGCCGGCCTGGCAGAACGTGGAGCTCATGGACGGTGATCTGCGCGCCTTCTACGAGTACAACTCCATGCACATGGAGCCCTGGGATGGCCCTGCCGGGGTGGTAATGACCGATGGTCGACAGGCGGTCTGCATGCTCGACCGCAACGGCCTTCGACCGGCCCGCTGGGTAATCACCCGCAACGGTTACATCACCCTCGCCTCGGAGATCGGTACCTACGGCTACAAGCCCGAGGACGTGGTGGCCAAGGGGCGTGTGGGCCCGGGCCAGATACTCGCCGTGGACACCCAGACCGGCGAGGTACTGCACACTCCGGACATCGACCAGCGCCTCAAGTCTGCCTATCCCTACAAGCGGTGGCTGAAGCAGGAGGCCCAATACCTGGAGTCGGCGCTGACCGAGCTCGCCAGCTTCCACAACATGGACCCCGAGGCCCTGCGCGCCCAGCAGAAGATGTTCCAGGTCAGCTTCGAGGAGCGCGACCAGGTGTTGCGCCCGCTGGCCGAGAGCGGCCAGGAGGCGGTGGGCTCCATGGGCGACGATACCCCCATGGCAGTGCTCTCGGGCAAGCAGCGGCTGCTTACCGACTACTTCCGTCAGAAATTTGCTCAGGTCACCAACCCGGCCATCGATCCGCTGCGTGAGGCGATCGTGATGTCGCTGGAGACCTGCATCGGCGCCGAACTCAACGTCTTCAAGGCAACACCGGAGCATGCTCATCGCATCATTCTGACCACGCCGATCCTCTCGCCGCGCAAGTTCGCCGCCTTGGTGAATCAGGAGGATCCGGCCTTCACGAGCCATACGCTGTCGCTGGGCTACGATCCCCAGGAGATGGGTCTCAAGGGGGCAATCCATGCGCTCTGTCGGCAGGCCGAGCAGGCGGTCAACGATGGCAAGGTGATCCTGGTACTCAGTGATGTCCAGCTCGGCAAGGGGATGGTGCCCATCCATGCGGCGCTGGCCGTGGGCGCAGTCCACCACCACCTGGGACGCCTGGCCTTGCGTCCGCGCTGTAACATCGTGGTGGAAACCGGCTATGCCCGCGACGCTCACCAGATGGCAGTGCTGTTCGGTGTCGGCGCCACCGCGGTCTTCCCCTGGCTGGCCTACCAGGTCATGGCCGACATGCACCACACCGGCGAGCTGGTCGGCAACCCCGCGGATGCCCGCGAGAACTATCGCAAGGGGCTGCAGAAGGGACTGTTCAAGATCCTCTCGAAGATGGGGATCTCGACGCTCGCTTCCTATCGCGGCTCTCAGCTGTTCGAGGCGGTGGGCCTCTCCTCGGAAGTGGTCGATCTGTGCTTTACCGGCATGGCCTCGCGTATCGAGGGGACCGGCTTCAGCGAATTGCAGCTGCAGCAGGAACTGCTGGGACGCGATGCATGGACGCCGCGCAAGGACGTCTCACAGGGTGGCCTGATGAAGTATGTCCACGGCCACGAGTACCATGCCTACAATCCCGATGTGGTCATGTCCTTGCAGGAGGCGGTTCAGCAGGGCGATTACACCAAGTGGAAGAAGTTTGCCCGACTGGTCAACGAGCGCTCGCCGGCCACCCTGAGAGATCTGCTGAAGCTCAGGCCGGCCGCCGAGCCGCTGCCCATGGAAGAGATCGAGGCGGTCGAGGACCTGCTGCCGCGCTTCGACAGCGCCGGTATGTCGTTGGGCGCGCTGTCGCCCGAGGCCCACGAGGCTCTTGCCCAGGCCATGAACGAGGCCGGCGGACGCTCCAATTCCGGCGAGGGGGGCGAGGATCCGGCCCGCTACGGCACCATTCGCTCCTCGAAGATCAAGCAGATCGCCTCAGGGCGCTTCGGCGTGACGCCGGCCTACCTGGTCAATGCCGAGGTGCTGCAGATCAAGGTGGCCCAGGGCGCCAAGCCCGGCGAGGGCGGCCAGCTGCCCGGTGGCAAGGTCAACGAGCTGATCGCACGGCTGCGCTACTCGGTGCCCGGCGTAACGTTGATCTCGCCTCCGCCGCACCACGACATCTACTCCATCGAGGACCTGGCGCAGCTGATCTTTGACCTCAAGCAGGTCAATCCCGATGCCCAGGTGTCGGTAAAGCTGGTGTCCGAGCCCGGTATCGGCACCATCGCTACCGGGGTGGCCAAGGCCTACGCCGACCTGATCACCGTCTCCGGCTACGACGGCGGTACCGCGGCGAGCCCGCTGACCTCGATCAAGCACGCCGGCAGCCCCTGGGAGCTCGGCCTGCCCGAGGTGCACCAGGCGCTGCGCATCAACGGCCTGCGCGACAAGATTCGCCTGCAGACCGACGGTGGCCTGAAGACCGGCCTGGACGTGGTCAAGGCGGCGATTCTCGGCGCCGAAAGCTTCGGCTTCGGCACCGCGCCCATGGTGGCGCTGGGCTGCAAGTACCTGCGCATCTGTCACCTCAACAACTGCGCCACCGGCGTGGCCACCCAGATGCAGTACCTCCGCGATGAGCACTTCCGCGGCACCGTGGACATGGTCAAGCACTACTTCCGCTTCATCGCCGAGGAGGTGCGTGAGCTGATGGCCCTGCTCGGCGTGCGCCAGCTTACCGACCTGATCGGCCGTACCGACCTGCTGGAGGTGCTGGAGGGCGTGACCGCCTCCCAGCGCAAGCTCGACCTGTCGGGGCTGCTGGGCAACGACTTCGTGCCGGCGGAGGCGCCGCAGTTCTGTTCGGTCAGCCGCAACGCTCCCCACGATCCGGGGGCCAAGAACCAGGAGGTGCTTGCCGCCCTCCAGGAGGCGATCGATAACAAGAGCGGCGGTGATTTTGCCTTTACCATCACCAACTGCGACCGCAGCGTCGGGGCACTGACTTCCGGGGCCATCGCCAAGCGCTATGGCGAGGCGGGGCTCGAGGATGCGCCGGTCACCGCCCGCTTCACCGGGGTGGCCGGTCAGAGCTTCGGGGTGTGGAACGCTCGCGGCCTCAACCTCTACCTGGAGGGCGATGCCAACGACTATGTCGGCAAGAGCATGAATGGCGGCAAGGTGGTGATCGTGCCGCCCGCGGGCAGCGCCTTCGAGAGCCATCGCACCGCCATCGTCGGCAATACCTGCCTGTATGGCGCCACCGGCGGCAAGCTGTTCGCCGCCGGCACCGCCGGTGAGCGGTTCGGGGTGCGCAACTCAGGCGCCCATGCGGTGATCGAGGGTGCCGGCGATCACTGCTGCGAGTACATGACCGGTGGCATGATCTGTGTACTCGGCGAAGTGGGTGTCAATTTCGGGGCGGGCATGACGGGCGGCTTCGCCTATGTGCTCGATGAGGACCGCACCTTTGTCGACAAGTACAACCATGAACTGGTGGAGATCCACCGGGTGAATACCGAGGCCATGGAGGCCTATCGGCGTCATCTGCGGGAGATCATCGAGGAGTACGTGGCCGAGACCAACTCCGCGCGCGGTCGCGCGATCCTCGAGGACTTCAGCGACTTCGTCCGTCACTTCTGGCTGGTGAAGCCCAAGGCCGCGAGCCTGGGCAGCCTGTTGGCCCAGTCCCGGCGTCAGCCGGAATAAGAGGCGGCGTCAGCCGGAATAAGTGACTGTCGAGACGACGATATCGCCACGCAGAGACCAGGAGACGAGACCATGGCTAACCGCTTGAGCAATGACTTCCAGTTCATCGATGTGGGTCGCCAGGACCCGCAGAAGAAGGACGCCCGCACCCGCTCGCGGGAGTTCGCCGAGATCTATGAACCCTTCAAGCCCCAGGAGGCGGCCAGCCAGGCGCATCGTTGCCTGCATTGCGGCAATCCCTACTGCGAGTGGAAGTGCCCGGTGCACAACTACATCCCCAACTGGCTACAGCTGGTCAGCGAGGGCAATATCCTCGAGGCGGTGGAGCTGTGTCACAAGACCAACTCCTTGCCTGAGGTATGCGGGCGGGTCTGCCCCCAGGACCGGCTCTGCGAGGGCGACTGTACCCTCAACGACGGCTTCGGGGCAGTGACTATCGGGTCGGTGGAGAAGTACATCACCGACACCGCCTTCGCCATGGGCTGGCGTCCGGATCTCTCCCGCGTCACCCCGACCGGTCGCAAGGTGGCTGTGATAGGTGCCGGGCCCGCGGGGCTGGGGTGTGCCGACATCCTCATCCGCAATGGCGTCACGCCGGTGGTATTCGACAAGTACCCGGAGATCGGCGGGTTGCTGACCTTCGGTATCCCCGAGTTCAAGCTGGACAAGACGGTAATGGAACGCCGTCGTGCCGTGTTCGAGGAGATGGGCATGGAGTTCCGCCTCGGTGTCGAGATAGGCAAGGATATCGAGTTCGACAGTCTGCTCGAGGAGTATGACGCCGTCTTCCTGGGCATGGGCACCTACAAGTACATGGAGGGGGGCTTCCCCGGCGAGGACTTGCCCGGCGTGCACAAGGCCCTCGACTACCTGATCGCCAACGTCAACCACTGCCTGGGCTTCGAGAAGGACCCGCAGGACTACACCTCGTTGAAGGGGCAGCGCGTGGTGGTGCTGGGCGGCGGCGATACCGCCATGGACTGCAATCGCACGGCGATCCGCCAGGGCGCCACCAGCGTGACCTGCGCCTATCGCCGTGACGAGGAGAACATGCCGGGTTCCAAGCGCGAGGTGGCCAACGCTCGCGAGGAGGGGGTGGAGTTCCTGTTCAACCGCCAGCCGGTGGCGGTGGTCGGCGAAGGCAAGGTCGAGGGCGTCAAGGTGGTGCGAACCCGCCTGGGCGAGCCCGACGAGAACGGCCGGCAGCGCCCTGAGGTGGTACCCGGTTCCGAGGAGGTCATTCCCGCTGATGCCGTCGTCGTGGCCTTCGGCTTCCAGCCGAACCCGGCTCCCTGGTTCGAGACCGTGGGCATCGAGATCGATGAGCGTGGCCGGGTCATGGCCCCGGAAGAGGGCGGGACTCATGCCTTCCAGACCACCAACGAGAAGATCTTCGCCGGCGGCGACATGGTGCGCGGCTCCGACCTGGTGGTCACCGCCATCTATGAGGGCCGCCAGGCCGGCGAGGGCATCCTCGACTATCTGGGAGTGTAAGCGCCGAGCCACAAGCGCCGAGCCGCCAAGGGGCGTGGCTAACAGCCAGTAAAAGTGGCAAGTCAAAAGTAGCAAGAGGCGATGTGGCTCTTGCTACTTTCCACTTTTGACTCGAACCTCTGCTTGGCCGCTTGGCCGCTTGGCCGCTTGGCCGCTTGGCCGCTTGGCCGCTTGGCCGCTTGGCCGCTTGGCCGCTTGGCCGCTTGGCCGCTTGGCCGCTTGGCCGCTTGGCCGCTTGGCCGCTCGGTGCTGAAATTGAGCCTTTGGTCGCATTCTGCTAGTCTGTCGTCCCATCCTGGCGCGGCTTTCTGCCGTGCCTACCGATCACGTTCCGACAGGTTTTCCATGACACGATATATCTTCGTGACCGGCGGCGTTGTGTCCTCTCTCGGCAAGGGCATCGCGTCGGCCTCGCTGGCGGCGATTCTCGAGGCGCGCGGCCTCAGGGTCACCATGCTCAAGCTCGATCCCTACATCAACGTGGATCCGGGGACCATGAGCCCCTTCCAGCATGGCGAGGTGTTCGTCACGGAGGATGGCGCCGAGACCGACCTGGACCTCGGCCACTATGAGCGCTTCATCCGCACCAAGATGACCCAGGCCAACAACTTCACCACCGGTCGAGTCTACGAGCACGTGCTGCGCAAGGAGCGCCGCGGCGACTATCTGGGCGGCACCGTGCAGGTGATCCCGCATATCACCGACGAGATCAAGCGTCGCGTCTATGCCGGCGGTGAGGGCTTCGATGTGGCACTGGTCGAGATTGGCGGTACCGTGGGCGATATCGAGTCGCTGCCCTTCCTGGAGTCGATCCGCCAGATCCGCAGTGAACTGGGCGCCAGCCGGGCGATCTTCATGCACCTGACCCTGGTGCCCTACATCAAGACCGCCGGCGAGACCAAGACCAAGCCGACCCAGCACAGCGTCAAGGAGCTGCGCTCAATCGGCATCCAGCCCGATATCCTGATCTGTCGCAGCGAGGTGGAACTGGAGGAGACCGAACGGCGCAAGATCGCACTGTTCACTAACGTCGAAGAGCGTGCCGTCATTCCGCTGCAGGATGCCGACACCATCTACCGTATCCCGTTGATGCTCCATGAGCAGGGCCTCGCCGATATCGCCTGTGATAAGCTGCGCCTGGAAGCTGATGAAGCCGATCTCGGCGAGTGGGTACATGTGCTCGACGCCAAGCTCAACCCGCTCAAGTCGATCAATATTGCCATGGTCGGCAAGTACATGGAGCTGCTCGACGCCTACAAGTCCCTCAACGAGGCGCTGATCCACGCCGGTATCCAGACCCGCGTCAAGGTCAACGTCGACTACATCGACTCCGAGGACATCGAGCGCCATGGCGCCGAGCGCCTGGCCGGCAAGGATGCCATCCTGGTGCCCGGTGGTTTCGGCGAGCGAGGTGTGGAAGGCAAGATCGCCACGGCTCGTTTTGCTCGCGAGAACGGCATTCCCTATCTCGGCATCTGCCTGGGCATGCAGGTGGCGGTCATCGAATTCGCGCGCAACAGGGCCGGCTGGGAGGATGCCAACTCCACCGAGTTCACCCACGACACCCAGCATCCGGTGGTTGGTCTCATCACCGAGTGGCTCAGCCCCGAGGGCAAGGTCGAGCTACGCGACGCGGCCTCCGACCTTGGCGGCACCATGCGCCTGGGCGGCCAGGTCTGCCAGTTGAAGGCCGGCAGCCGGGCGCGTGCCGCTTACGGCAGCGACGAGATCGTCGAGCGCCACCGCCATCGCTTCGAGGTGAACAACCAGTTCATCGACGAACTCGAGCAGGCCGGCCTGGTGGTTTCCGGCAAGAGCGTCGATAACACCCTGGTGGAGATGGTCGAGCTGCCGGATCACCCCTGGTATGTTGCCTGCCAGTTCCACCCGGAGTTTACCTCCACGCCGCGGGACGGCCATCCGCTGTTCACCGGTTTCGTCAATGCGGCGCTGGAGCACAAGGCGGCACGTGTTCGCGCCCAGTCCTCTCACCAGGAGTGAGCCTCATGTCTGCCATGACCGAGTCTGCCCCAGAGCATCATATTTCGATTGCCGGCCTCAAGGCCGGCAATTCTTTGCCGCTGATGCTGCTGGGCGGCATGAACGTGCTGGAATCCCGCGAGCTGGCCCTTGAGGTCGCGCAGGCTTATGCGGCGGTGACGAGCCGCCTCGGCATGCCCTACGTCTTCAAGGCGAGCTTCGACAAGGCCAATCGCAGCTCCATCCACTCCTTCCGTGGCCCTGGCCTGGAGAAGGGGCTGGAAATCCTGGCCGACGTCAAGGCGCGTTTCAACGTGCCGATCATCACCGACGTCCATGAGCCCTGGCAGGCCGCCCCGGTGGCCGAGGTCGCCGATATCATCCAGTTGCCGGCCTTCCTGGCACGCCAGACCGATCTGGTGGTAGCCATGGCGGCGACCGGGGCGGTGATCAATATCAAGAAGCCGCAGTTCCTGGCGCCCCAGGAGATGCGGCATATCATCCGCAAGTGCCGGGAAGCCGGCAATGAAAGATTGTTGCTTTGTGAACGCGGATCCAGCTTCGGTTATAATAACCTGGTGGTTGATATGCTCGGTTTTGGTGACATGAAGCAGACGGGCTATCCCCTGTTTTTCGATGTCACACATTCTTTGCAGCGCCCCGGTGGTCGTGCCGACAGTGCCGATGGGCGCCGCGCTCAAGTGGCCGAACTGGCCAGGGCAGGGGTTGCCGTGGGATTGGCAGGGATCTTTCTGGAGGCGCATCCCGATCCTGATGCGGCGCTCTGCGACGGCCCCTGCGCCTTGCCACTGGACCGTCTGGAACCCTTTCTGGCCCAGATCAAGGCACTCGATGACCTGGTCAAGGGGTTGGCTCCCCTCGAGATATCCTGACCGTTCATGAGACTCATGCCTCGATACGCCACCACGCTTACACCAACAAGAAGGATCCATTGACATGACCAAGATCGTCGAACTTCACGCCCTCGAGGTGCTCGATTCACGCGGCAACCCCACCGTCCAGGCCGAGGTGCGCCTGGAGAGCGGTGCCGTTGGCGTGGCCTGTGCGCCGAGTGGCGCCTCCACCGGCTCTCGTGAAGCCCTGGAGCTGCGTGACGGCGACAAGAGTCGCTACCTGGGCAAGGGCGTGCTGAAGGCCGTGGAGGCCGTCAATACGACCATCCGAGAGCGCCTGCTGGGCATGGATGCTCGTGACCAGCGCGGGCTGGATGATGCCATGCTGGTGCTGGACGGCACCGACAACAAGGCATCGCTTGGCGCCAACGCCATCCTGGCAGTGTCGCTGGCGGCGGCCAAGGCCGCCGCCAATGCCAAGGGCATGCCGCTCTACGCCCATATCGCCGAACTCTACGGCCAGCCCGGCCAGTACCTGATGCCGGTGCCGATGATGAATATCCTCAATGGTGGCGAGCATGCCGACAACAACGTCGACATCCAGGAGTTCATGATCCAGCCGGTCGGCGCCCCCTCCTTCCGTGAGGGCCTGCGCATGGGCGCCGAGATCTTCCATGCCCTGAAGAAGGTACTTGGTGCCAAGGGCCTGGCCACCTCGGTGGGCGACGAGGGCGGCTTTGCCCCGAACCTCGGCTCAAATGCCGAGGCCCTGTCGGTCATCCAGCAGGCCGTCGCAGACGCTGGCTATTCTCTGGGCGACGATGTGACCCTGGCGCTGGACTGCGCCTCCTCCGAGTTCTTTCGAGACGGTAAGTATGATCTCTCCGGGGAAGGCAAGGCGTTCGACGCTGCCGGCTTCGTCGATTACCTGGCCGAGCTGTGCGAGCAGTTCCCGATCGTTTCCATCGAAGACGGCATGGATGAGTCCGACTGGGAGGGCTGGAAGGCATTGACCGACCGGCTGGGCGACAAGGTCCAGTTGGTGGGAGATGACCTCTTCGTCACCAACACGAAAATTCTCAAGCGCGGCATCGACGAGCAGATCGGCAATTCCATCCTGATCAAGTTCAACCAGATCGGTTCGCTCTCCGAGACCCTGGAGGCGATTCGCATGGCCCAGGATGCCGGCTTCACCGCGGTGATTTCCCACCGCTCCGGCGAGACCGAGGACACCACCATCGCTGACCTCGCCGTGGGTACCTGCGCCGGCCAGATCAAGACCGGCTCGCTGAGCCGCTCCGATCGCGTCGCCAAGTACAACCGCCTGCTGGTCATCGAGCAAGCCCTCGACGGGCAGGTGGCCTATCCGGGCCGTGCCGCGATCAAGGGTCAGTAAGCGAACGGTGTTGCCTTGTGCCTGATCTCTTGTAAGAGATCACGTACATGAGAGCGGAGAGATTCGCTATTTCCGCGTCAGACAGGGTCGACCCTTGGCGGGGTCGACCTTTTTTAACTTACTGATTTTAATAATTTCTGGTTGTTTATTTGTTGTGGGAAGAGGCGGTCGTCGGCATGCTTGACGCATCCCGGGCGGGGTTGTGCTGCAATGCGGCCATGGTCACACTGAACCTGGGATGTGGGAGAGCGGGGATGCTCTTCCGGCAGGATGCAACGGGATGCGTGAAGTGATGCGCTTGGTGCGGCAGGAGGCCGTTCCCGGGCAGGGAAGGCATCACGGGAGTCGGGCGGAAGGAACCGCTCGAGGATTGGCTGGGAGCGGGCGGCCTGCGGGTCGCCTTTTTGCCGAGTGTTCTCCTTCTTCGCTCATGGCAGAGACGACGACGCCGGATGTCATGAGACATCCGGCGTTGTCGTGTCTGGTTGTGTCCGTGGCTATGTCAGTGTTTCAGCGCTCGAGCAGTTCCAGCTTGCCGGGCTTGCCGTCCCACTCTTCGGCATCTTCCGGCGGATCCTGCTTCTCGCTGATGTTGGGCCACTCTTCGGCCAGCTCGGCGTTGATCTCGAGAAACTGCTCCTGGCCCTCGGGTATCTCATCTTCCGCGAAGATCGCCTCGGCGGGGCACTCCGGCTCGCACAGGGCGCAGTCGATGCACTCGTCGGGGTGAATCACCAGGAAGTTGGGGCCTTCGTAGAAACAGTCCACCGGGCAGACCTCGACACAGTCGGTGTACTTGCACTTGATGCAGTTCTCGGTGACGACGAATGTCATGCCAGTCTCCCATTCTCTGGCCGTTGCGGGGCGCGGCCGGTAGTAGATGATTCATGCTCGGTTATAAGAAAAAACTTTCTTATAACTTGCAAAGTTTGATCGGGCCATTCTAGTCGTGGCGAGGGCAGCCTCGCAAGCGCCGCTCGGCGCCATTGTCGGCCATTCACAGGGTCTTCTTCCAGCGGTAGAGCAGTTCCAGTGCCTGGCGGGGCGACAGCTCGTCGGGGTCCAGGCTGCCCAGCTGCTCGACCAGCGGATGGGGCGTGCTGGCAAAGAGGTCGGCCTGACGGGGTTCTCCTGCGTCCGCCGTGATACCAGGCAGGCGGCTACCCTGGTCGATCTCCTGCTGCTCCAGGGTGGCGAGCTTCTCCTTGGCACGGGCAATCACGCCCTGGGGCACGCCGGCGAGCTGGGCGACCTGCAGGCCGTAGCTCTGGCTGGCCGGGCCGTCCTCCACCCGGTGCATGAAGACGATCCCGTCGCGATGCTCCGCGGCCGTCAGGTGCACGTTGGCCACCCCCTCGGCCTGTTCGGCCAGCGCCGTCATCTCGAAGTAGTGGGTGGCGAACAGCGTGAAGGCACGGGTGCGGGTCAGGTGCTCGGCGCTGGCCCAGGCCAGCGAGAGGCCATCGAAGGTGCTGGTACCGCGACCGATCTCGTCCATCAGCACCAGGCTTTCGTCGGTGGCATTGTGCAGGATGCTGGCGGTCTCGGTCATCTCCACCATGAAGGTGGAGCGTCCGCCGGCCAGGTCGTCCGAGGAGCCGATACGCGTGAAGATGCGGTCCACCGGCCCGATGACGGCGGTGTCCGACGGCACGAAGCTACCGGTGTGGGCGAGCAGCACGATCAGCGCCGCCTGGCGCATGTAGGTGGACTTGCCGCCCATGTTGGGGCCGGTGATGACCAGCATGCGTCGCGTATCGTCAAGCACCAGGTCGTTGGGCACGAAGGGCGTCTCGGTGACCTGTTCGACTACCGGGTGACGGCCGCCGCGGATATCGATGCCGGGCGACCGGGATAGCGTCGGGCGCACGAAGTCCAGGGTCCGGGCGCGCTCGGCGAAGGCGCACAGCACGTCCAGTGCCGCCAGAGCTCGCCCGGTGCCCTGCAATGAGGCGAGTTCCGCGTTCAGGGTGTCGAGCAGTCCGTCGTAGAGCAGCTTCTCCCGGGCCAGGGCGCGGGATTTCGCCGAGAGGGCCTTGTCCTCGAACTCCTTGAGCTCGGGGATGATGAAACGCTCGGCGTTCTTCAGGGTCTGGCGACGAATATAGTCCGCCGGTGCGTCCCGAGCCTGGGCCCGCGGGATCTCGATGTAGTAGCCGTGAACCCGGTTGTAGCCCACCTTGAGGCCGGGTAGCCCGGTGCGCTCGCGCTCACGGGTCTCCAGGCGAATCAGGTAGTCGCCGGCATGCTCGGCGAGCCCCCGGTGCTCATCGAGCTCGGCATCGAAGCCCTCGGCGATCACCCCGCCATCGCGGATCACCACCGGCGGGTTCTCCACCAGGGCGCGGGTCAGGGTTTCGGCCAGCGCCGGGAAGGGGTGGATATGGCGCCGGAGCTCGTCCAGTGCGCTGCCCTCGCCGTAAGCCTCCAGCTCGGCCTGGAGCTCTGGAAGGGCGGTCAGGGCGTCACGCAGGCGAGCCAGGTCGCGCGGTCGCGCGCTGTAGAGGGCCACCCGAGCCAGGATCCTTTCCACATCGCCGATCGCCTTGAGCGCCTCGCGCAGAGGGGCGAAGCCTTCGTCGTCGAGCAGCAGCGCCACCGCCGCCTGGCGGCCTTCGACCTGGGCACGGTCGCGCAGCGGGCGGTTGAGCCAGCGCTTGAGCAGGCGTGAGCCCATGGCCGTGGCGGTAGTGTCGAGCACGCTGGCCAGAGTGTTGTCGGTGCTGCCGCCGAGGTTCACGTCGATCTCGAGATTGCGACGGCTGGCGGCATCGATCACTACGGCGTCGTCGCGGCTCTCCACGCCGATGGCGGTGACATGGGGCAGGGCCGTGCGCTGGGTGTCCCGGGCATAGTCAACCAGCACGCCAGCCGCGGTGATGGCGGCTTCCAGGTGGGCACAGCCGAAGCCGCGCAGATCCTGGACCTGGAACTGGTCGCACAGGGTGCGCGTTGCGCTCTCGAGGTCGAACAGCCAATCGCTCTGGCGACGCAGGCCGCGACGCCCCTCCAGGGCGGTCGGCAGGACCAGGCTTTCGGCCAGGAGCAGCTCGGCGGGGTCGAGACGCTGCAGTTCGGCAAGCATCTCGCTTTCGCCCTCGACCTCCAGCACATTGAAACGGCCGCTGGAGAGTTCCAGCCAGGCCAGCCCCCAGCGCTCGCCGAGCGGGGCCGCAGCGACCAGCAGGTTGTCGCGTCGGGCATCCAGCAATGCTTCGTCGTAGAGGGTGCCGGGGGTAACGATGCGTACCACGCGGCGCTCTACCGGTCCCTTGCTAGTGGCCGGGTCGCCGATCTGCTCGCAGATCGCCACCGACTCACCGGCAGCCACCAGGCGCGCAAGATACCCCTCGGCGCTATGGTAGGGCACGCCGGCCATGGGAATCGGTTGGCCCGCGGACTGGCCGCGCTGGGTCAGGGTGATGTCGAGCAGGGCGGCGGCACGTCGTGCATCGTCAAAGAACAGCTCGTAGAAGTCGCCCATGCGATAGAAGAGCAGCACTTCGGGGTGCTCGCGCTTGATCTTCAGGTACTGGCTCATCATGGGGGTATGCTGGGCACTGGCCTGTGACATCGAATTCCTGCTCTGGCGAATGGCTGGCGTCGGATGCGTCATGCTCATGCATGTCGCTGACAAAGCCGTTATTGTACGGAAAAGTCATCGTGCACGCGCGGCCGACGTCGGGTCGCTCGGTGCGAATGCCCAGGAGTTGAACCATGACCACCCCTGTCCCACGCCCGACCGACCCCGATCTCATGGCCCTCGCCGAGCGCCTTGGCGAACGGTGCCGCGAGCATGGCATCACGGTCACCGCGGCCGAGTCCTGCACCGGGGGGGGAGTGGCCAGCGCCATCACTGCCGTGGCGGGCAGTTCCGACTGGTTCGAGACCGGCTACGTGACCTATGCCAACGGCGCCAAGGCTCGCCTGCTGGGCGTGCCGGAGGCGCTGCTGGCCGAGCATGGGGCGGTGAGCCGCGAGGTCGTCGAGGCAATGGTGGCTGGCGCCTGCCGCGACAGCGGCGCCGGGCTCGGTGTGGCGATCAGCGGAGTGGCCGGTCCCGGCGGGGGCAGCGCCGACAAGCCGGTGGGGACCGTCTGGCTGGCCTGGGGCGACGCCGAGCGAGCCGAATCGGTATGCCATCATTACGACGGCGATCGTGCCGCCGTTCGCGAGCAGGCGGTGCGTGAGGCGCTGATCGGCCTGGTGCGGCGACTGGAGCCACGCTGACCTCTATCGGCCCCGCCCTCGTGGTCGCAGCGCTGGCCGCGTGGGGTTTTTTTCGCCATACTACTGTGCAGTCATACAGTGGTTGCCGGCCATCGTTACCTTCATTCGCTACCTTTCAGGAGTTCCTTCATGGCTAAGGACGAAAACCGCAGCAAGGCGCTCGACGCCGCCCTTTCCCAGATCGACCGCCAGTTCGGCAAGGGCACCGTGATGCGCCTGGGCGACACCCCACGCGTGGTGATGCCCTCGGTCTCCACCGGCTCGCTGGGCCTGGATATCGCCCTGGGTATCGGTGGCCTGCCGCTGGGTCGGGTGGTCGAGATCTTCGGTCCCGAATCCTCGGGCAAGACGACCCTGACCCTCTCGGTGATCGCCCAGGCCCAGAAGCAGGGAAAGACCTGCGCCTTCATAGATGCCGAGCATGCCCTGGATCCGAGCTACGCCGAGAAACTCGGCGTCAATCTCGATGATCTGCTGGTATCGCAACCGGATACCGGTGAGCAGGCCCTCGAGATCTGCGACATGCTGGTGCGCTCCGGCGGCGTCGACGTGATCATCATCGACTCGGTGGCGGCACTGACGCCGCGCGCCGAGATCGAGGGCGAGATGGGCGATTCCCACGTGGGCCTGCAGGCGCGTCTGATGTCCCAGGCACTGCGCAAGATCGCCGGTAACATCAAGAACGCCAACTGCATGGTGGTCTTCATCAACCAGATCCGCATGAAGATCGGCGTGATGTTCGGCAGTCCCGAGACCACCACCGGCGGCAATGCGCTCAAGTTCTACGCCAGCGTTCGCCTGGATATCCGCCGCACCGGCTCCGTCAAGCAGGGTGACGAGGTCACCGGCAACGAGACCCGGGTCAAGGTGGTCAAGAACAAGGTCGCCCCGCCGTTTCGCCAGGCGGAGTTCCAGATCCTCTACGGCAAGGGGATCTATCATGCCGGGGAGGTGGTCGATCTGGGCGTGCAGTGCAAGCTGATCGACAAGGCGGGTGCCTGGTACAGCTATCAGGGCAACAAGATCGGTCAGGGCAAGGCCAATGCCGCCCAGTTCCTCGAGGACAATCCGGCGGTGATGGAAGAGATCGAGAGCCAGATCCGCGCCCAGTTGCTTGCCCCGGTGGAGCCCAGGAAGGAAGAGGCCGCCGACGAGGCGGTTACCACCGAGGTCGGCCGCGACGACGACCCGTCATAAGCCATGCTGGGGCAATCCTCTGGTGGCGAGTCGTCGCCTCGTGACGATGCCATCCGACTACTGGCCCGACGGGAGTACTCGCGCCTGGAGCTGACCGAGCGCCTGGCGGCCAAGGGACATGCGCCCGAGCGCATCGCCGAGTGCCTCGATGAACTGGCCGATCAGGGGCTGCAGTCTGACGCTCGTTTTGCCGAGAGCTTCGTGCGCTCACGCATCCTGCGGGGTCAGGGGCCGTTGAAGATCCGGGTGGAGCTGGAACGGCGAGGTCTGGATCGGGAGGCGATCCGTCACGCCTTCTCCGAGAGCGAGCAGGCCGGTGAGGGCGACTGGTTCGTCCTGGCCTGCGAGTCGCTCTCGAAACGCTTCACCGGGCCCGGCGATTCGCCTCGCGAGCGGTCCCGTCGCGAGCGCTTCCTGGCCCAACGCGGTTTCGAGTTCGACCAGGTGCGCCACGCCCTGGAACATGCGTGGGATAATGCTTGACGTTTCGTACTGTCACTCGGGGCTGATCCGGCGACAGGCGCCCGAAGTGTCGGACCATCGAGGAGGCGCTGTGAACCCTTCCCTGGGCGCTACCGATGCCATCCCTGGCAAAGGACCTCCTCTTCGACCTGTCCCCGGCGCCCCTCGCTATGAGCGGCCGTGCTAGCTGGCGCCCCTTTAGTCCATTGCCAACTGCGCTATAATGGCGGTTTTGCGAAAGCCCCGGGTGGTCTCGTTGCGGACGGCCACCTCGCCCATCGCCACGGATACCCCATGAAAAGCGCAGACATCAGACAGGCCTTCCTGAGTTATTTCGAGGAGCACGGTCATACCGTCGTGCCCTCCAGCTCTCTGGTTCCCGGCAACGACCCGACCCTGCTGTTCACCAATGCCGGCATGGTGCCGTTCAAGGACGTCTTCCTGGGCCGCGACCCTCGCCCCTACGTGCGCGCGGCCTCGTCCCAGCGCTGCGTGCGTGCCGGCGGCAAGCACAACGACCTCGACAACGTCGGCTATACCGCCCGCCACCACACCTTCTTCGAGATGCTGGGTAACTTCAGCTTCGGCGACTACTTCAAGCGCGATGCCATCCGCTTCGCCTGGGAATTCCTCACCGAGACCCTGGGCCTGCCGAAGGAGAAGCTGTGGGTCACCGTGCACGTCAGCGACGACGAGGCCGAGCATATCTGGAAGGAGGAGATGGGCATCGACCCCGCGCGCTTCTCCAGGCTCGACGAGGACAACTTCTGGCAGATGGGCGACACGGGTCCCTGTGGGCCCAGCTCCGAGATCTTCTTCGATCATGGCCCCGAGGTATGGGGTGGGCCTCCCGGCAGCCCGGAAGAGGACGGCGATCGCTACATCGAGATCTGGAACCTGGTGTTCATGCAGTTCGACCGCGACGCGGCCGGCACCCTCAATCCGCTGCCCAAGCCTTCCATCGATACCGGCATGGGCCTGGAGCGCATCGCCGCGGTGATGCAGGGCGTGCACTCCAACTACGAGATCGATCTCTTCCAGAACCTGCTCGAGGCGGCGGCCCGCGCCACCGGACATGCCGATACGGCCACGCCGTCTCTACGGGTGATCGCCGACCATATCCGCTCCTGCGCCTTCCTCATCGCCGACGGGGTGCTGCCCTCCAACGAGGGGCGAGGCTACGTGCTGCGCCGGATCATCCGCCGCGCCATCCGCCACGGCCACAAGCTGGGCGCACGCGGCAACTTCTTCCACAAGCTGGTGGGCGCGCTGGACGTCGAGATGGGCGATGCCTATCCGGAACTGCGCGAGGCGCGCCACCAGATCGAGCGTGTCCTGCTCAAGGAGGAGGAGCAGTTCGCCCGTACCCTGGAGCACGGCATGGGCCTGCTCGAGGAGGCCCTGGCCGGGCTCCAGGGCGACACCCTGCCCGGCGCGACAGTCTTCAAGCTCTATGACACCTATGGCTTCCCCTACGATCTGACCGCCGATGTCTGTCGCGAGCGCGGCGTCAGCCTCGATGAAGCCGGGTTCGAGCGCGAGCTGGAAGCCCAGCGCGAGAGAGCCCGGGCGGCCAGTCAGTTCGGTGCCGACTACGGTGCGGCGCTGGACCTCGAGGGCGAGACCGCCTTCACCGGTCATGAACGGCTTGAGGATAGTGCCACCGTCACCGCCCTGGTCGACCGCGAGGGCAATCCCCTGGCGCGGCTCGAGCCGGAACAGCGCGGCGTCGTGGTGCTGGATCGTACGCCCTTCTACGGCGAGTCCGGGGGGCAGGTGGGCGATACCGGCTACCTGGAGCTGCCGGGCGGCCGCTTTCTCGTCACCGACACCCAGAAGCAGGGCGGCCACCACCTGCACCATGGTGTGCTGCTCGAGGGAGAGCTGGCGGTGGGCGCCGAGGTCCACCCCCGGGTCGATGCCGGCCTGCGAGCCGCCACGGTGCGCAACCACTCTGCGACGCACCTGATGCATAAGGCGTTACGCATGGTCCTGGGTGACCACGTGCAGCAGAAAGGCTCGCTGGTCACACCCGAGCGGCTGCGCTTCGATTTCAGCCACTTCGAGCCCATGACGCCACAGCAGCTCGCCGAGGTGGAGCGACTGGTCAACGAGCAGATCCTGGCCAACGCCCCGACCCGGATCCAGCAAATGAGTCTCGACGAGGCCAAGGCCAAGGGAGCCGCGGCGCTGTTCGAGGCCAAGTACGCCGACAATGTGCGGGTGCTGACTATCGGTACCGACGACTTCTCCATCGAGCTGTGCGGCGGCACCCACGTGGCGCGCAGCGGCGATATCGGCTGCTTCCATATCGTCAGCGAAGCGGGCGTCGCCTCCGGTGTGCGCCGTATCGAGGCGATCACCGGCGAGGGGGCACTGGCCTGGTTCCACGAGCAGGAGGCCCGCCTCAATCGTATCGGCGAGCACCTCAAGGCCAAGCCGGAGCAGGCCGAGGAGCGGGTCGTGTCGCTGCTCGAGCGCAACCGCACCCTGGAGAGGGAGCTCGAGCGCCTCAAGGCCAAGCTGGCCAGTGCCGCCGGCAATGACATGGTCAATGACGCCCACGAGGTCAAGGGCGTCAAGGTGCTGGCCAAGCGCCTCGAGGGTGTGGCCGCCAAGGAGTTGCGCGGCATGCTCGACCAGCTCAAGAACAAGCTTGGTTCCGGCATCGTGGTGCTGGGCGTGGCCGATGCCGAGTCCGGCAAGGTCAGTCTGATCGCCGGCGTCACCGATGATCTGACCGACAGGGTCAAGGCCGGCGAGCTAGTCAACCACGTGGCGGCCCAGGTCGGCGGCAAGGGCGGTGGCCGGCCTGACATGGCCCAGGCCGGCGGCAGCGACGTCAAGGCGCTGCCCGGGGCACTTGCGAGCGTCCCGGCCTGGGTCGAGGAGCGACTCCCATAAGGGCTTGCAGGGCCGGCGGCAGTGAAGCCCCGGCCCTCGTCATTTCTATTCACCTTTCACTCATCTGAGCGCTATCCGCACTCGACGCACGAGGGAAATCGGCATATGGCACTATACGTACAGAAATTCGGCGGCACCTCGGTGGGCTCCGTGGAGCGCATCAAGGCCGTGGCCGAGAAGGTCAAGGGCTTTCGCGACAACGGCCACCAGGTCGTCGTCGTGGTCTCCGCCATGAGCGGCGAGACCAATCGCCTGATCGGCATGGCGAACGAGATCAACGACGAGCCGACGCCGCGCGAGATGGACATGCTGGTCTCCACCGGCGAGCAGGTGACCATCTCGCTGCTGGCCATGGCCCTCCACAAGATCGGCGTGCCGGCCACTTCCTACACCGGTTCCCAGGTGGGCATCCAGACCGACAGTGCCCACACCAAGGCACGCATCCAGCGCATCGAGACCGATGAGCTGCAGGCCGACCTGGATGACGGGCAGGTGGTGGTGGTCGCCGGTTTCCAGGGCGTCGACGAGGAGGGCAACATTACCACCCTCGGTCGCGGTGGCTCCGATACCACCGGGGTGGCGTTGGCGGCGGCATTGAAGGCCGATGAGTGTCAGATCTATACCGATGTCGACGGCGTCTACACGACCGATCCCCGAGTCTGCTCCAAGGCCCAGCGCCTCGACACCATCACCGTCGAGGAGATGCTGGAGCTGGCGAGCCTGGGCTCCAAGGTCCTGCAGATCCGCGCCGTCGAATTCGCCGGCAAGTACAATGTCCCGCTGCGTGTGCTGTCCAGCTTTGAGGGCGGTCCCGGCACCCTGATCATTGCAGACTCCGATAAAGACGAGGATTCCATGGAAGAACCGCTGATTTCCGGCATTGCCTTCACCGACAACGAAGCCAAGCTGACCCTGCTCAACACCCCCGACGTGCCGGGTGTCGCCTCGCGCATCCTGGGGCCGATCGCCGATGCCAACATCGAGATCGACATGATCGTTCAGAACGTGGCGCCGGCCGGTGACTACACGGACTTTACCTTCACGGTGGCCAAGGGCGACTACAAGCAGACCATGAAGATCCTCCAGGAGCAGGTGATCCCTGACCTGGGGGGCGGCGAGCTGCGCGGGGATGACAACATCGCCAAGGTCTCGCTGGTGGGGGTGGGCATGCGCTCCCATGCCGGGGTGGCTTCAAAGTTCTTCCGTGTGCTGGCAGACGAGAACATCAACATTCGCATGGTCTCCACCTCCGAGATCAAGATCTCCGTGGTGATCGACGAAAAGCACATGGAGCTGGCGGTCAAGTCGCTGCACAAGGCCTTCGGCCTCGACAAGAGCGATATCGAGGCCGAATAAGGCTCCCTCGAGCCGACGACACCTTCTACGCTTGTAGGTAAGTCGCGACACCCGCACCACAGGGCTTGCTTTCCGTGGGGTGCGGGTATGTCGTGGACTGCTGCCATTGGTCAGGGACGATGAGTTGTCGCACAATGTCCTTTCGTCGTTTCTGCCGGCGAGCATCCCGTAGCCATAAGTCTGAGAAGGAGATCAGTCATGCTCATCCTGACCCGCCGAGTCGGCGAAACCCTGATGATCGGTGATGACATCACCGTGACCGTCCTTGGCGTCAAGGGCAATCAGGTCCGTATCGGCGTCAATGCCCCCAAGGATGTCGCCGTGCATCGTGAGGAAATCTACCAGCGCATTCAGCGCGAGAAGGCCGACTCCGGTCTCGAGAGCGATGACTAGCGTGGTCAATCGAAGCGGAAGAGCCAGCGTTCGGCAATGTCGAAAAATCGCTCGGGGTCACTGGACGATGGCCTTTTAAAACGGTAGGATACGCACCGTGCCGATGAGGAGAGGTGGCCGAGTGGCTGAAGGCGCTCCCCTGCTAAGGGAGTAAGGGGTTTATAGCCTCTTCGAGGGTTCGAATCCCTCCCTCTCCGCCATTGTCGTCACGCCAAGGTAAAGCGCCCGTAGCTCAGCTGGATAGAGTACCTGACTACGAATCAGGTGGTCGGAGGTTCGAATCCTCCCGGGCGCGCCATCTTGACTTCGAATGTGATCGGCATCGTGTCTGATGCATTCCCGCAATGAATCCGTTCATTGTCGTGCCATGCGCCCGTAGCTCAGCTGGATAGAGTACCTGACTACGAATCAGGTGGTCGGAGGTTCGAATCCTCCCGGGCGCGCCAGATCTTGACCCGTCCTCACAGTGAGGGCGGGTCTTCTGTTTTCCAGGCCTGCTATATCGGGTTTTTCTCGTGATGCCGAGGTCACAGCGTTCTGCTAGCCGGGTCGGCCTTCCTCAAGTGCCGGCCCAGCGATCGTTTGAGGCGCCGTTGCTATGCGACGTGCGTCTCTTTTTTATGTGCGCCTGTTTTCTTGAGAGGGTTCGTCGTCAGGCCGGCTCGGTCCGGTGGTCGGCGTGAGGGTAGGTAGAAGGGAGGACGGAGGTGGCAGGGGGCTCGAGTCCCTGGAGCAGGGCGTCAAGATCGCGAAGGCGTTTCACCCCCTGGAAGCGGCGAGCTGCCTCGCCGTTGCGCTGGCGCATGTGGTTTAGCCACTGCTTGATCAGGGCAGTGACAACGCGTTCGGGAAGTGTGCTACGCTGCAATGCAGCAAATTCGGCAAGAATCCCTGCCCGGACACGCCACGGCGTCTCGGGCAAGCGCTCGCCTGTCGTTTGCCAATGGCGTATGCGACTGGCCAGCCAAGGGTCGGCCAAGGCGCCGCGGCCCAGCATCACGTCGCGGCACCCGGAGAGGGTGCGGGCTTTCCAGTAGTCCTCGAGGGTCCAGATGTCGCCGTTGGCTACCACCGGGATGGAGAGGCGCTGGTGAATGCGACCGATCCATTCCCAGTGGGCGGGTGGGCGGTAGCCCTCGTCGCGGGTGCGGCCATGGACCACCAGTTGCCGGGCGCCGGCATCCTGGGTGGCCAGGGCACAGGCCAGGGCCTGGCGTCGATCGGAGAAGCCCAGGCGGATCTTGGCCGTCACCGGGATCTCGTCGCCCACGGCCCGGGATACCGCCGACACGGCGGCGTGAACCCGTCGCGGGTCACGCAGCAGCGAGGCGCCGCCATCGTGGCGGTTGACCAGCTTGGCCGGACAGCCGAAATTGAGATCCAGGCCGGTGGCGCCGAGGCGCAGGGCCTGGCGAGCATTGGCCGCGAGGGTGTCGGGGTCAGAACCGAGTAATTGCAACTGCACGGGGACGCCGCTCGGCGTGGTGACGCCGGGGCGGGCCAATTCCGGGCAGTGCCGATGGAAGACGCGCGGCGGCAGGCAGGCATCCACCACGCGTACGAACTCCGTCACTACCCAGTCGAAGCCGGCGTCGCGGGTCAGGAGGTCACGGGTCACCGCATCGATGACCCCTTCCATGGGCGCTAGGCCGATCCGCCCTTTATGTAGTAAATTAACAACGCTGACTTCCACCATGACGCCATTGTAATCTGTCGGGGATGTGGCAGGTTATAGCATCTTAAAAATTGCGCAAGTCGGGGGTTCTCGTAAGATCGAGGCAAACTCCGCGTAAGAAACAGGAGAATTCGCATGCAGGACACACAGCTGCTCAGCGAGGGACTTGCCCTGATGGGCGTGGGCATGGGCTTTGTCTTTGTTTTTCTTACCGTGCTCGTGATCGTTACCACCCTGATGTCCAAGTTCATCGGTCGCTTCTTTCCCGAGCCTGTAGCGCCCCCGGCGCCGGCACGCGGACGTGCCGAGGCTGCGTCTAGCCAGGACAATGACGTGATGGTCGCCATCACTGCTGCAGTGCATCGCTATCGCCGTCGCCGCTGAGGCAACTGTTCTCGCTTCCTCTCTCCCCTTTCATTCATAACGACAAGGTCACGACCATGACTGACAAGACACGCCCACTTGGCATCACCGATGTCGTCCTGCGCGATGCCCACCAGTCGCTGTTCGCCACCCGCATGCGCCTCGATGACATGCTGCCCATCGCCGAGAAGCTCGACCGCGTCGGCTTCTGGTCGCTGGAGTCCTGGGGCGGGGCCACCTTCGACGCCTGTATCCGCTACCTCGGTGAAGATCCGTGGGAGCGGATACGGGCGTTGAAGGCGGCCATGCCCAACACCCCCCAGCAGATGCTGCTGCGTGGCCAGAACCTGCTCGGCTACCGCCACTACGCCGATGACGTGGTGGATAGGTTCGTCGAGCGCGCGAGGACCAACGGTGTCGACGTCTTCCGTGTCTTCGACGCCATGAACGACCCGCGCAACCTCGAACGGGCCATCCAGGCGGTGCGCAAGGTCGAGGGGCACGCCCAGGGCACGCTCTCCTATACCGTGAGCCCGGTGCACACCCTGGACGGCTGGGTCGAGCTCGGCAAGACCATTGCCGCCATGGGCGCCGACTCCCTGGCCATCAAGGACATGGCCGGCCTGCTCAAGCCCTATGACGCCTATGAACTGGTCACCAAGCTCAAGAAGGCCGTGGACATTCCCATCCACATGCAGTGCCATGCCACCACCGGCATGTCCACTGCCACCGCCCTCAAGGCCGCCGAGGCCGGCATCGACAACGTCGATACCGCCATCTCCTCGATGTCCATGACCTATGGCCACAGCCCCACCGAGTCGGTGGTGGCCATCCTGGCGGGGACCGAGCGCGACACCGGGCTGGATCTCGAACTGCTCGAGGAGATCGCCGCCTACTTCCGCGAGGTGCGCAAGAAGTACGCCGCCTTCGAGGGGTCGCTCAAGGGCATCGACTCGCGCATCCTGATCGCTCAGGTACCGGGCGGCATGCTCACCAACATGGAAGGCCAGCTCAAGGAGCAGGGCGCCGGCGACAAGCTCGACGACGTGCTCAAGGAGATCCCACGCGTACGCGAGGACCTGGGCTTTATCCCGCTGGTCACCCCCACGTCGCAGATCGTCGGCACCCAGGCGGTGATGAACGTGATGATGGGGGAGCGCTACAAGTCGATTTCCAAGGAGGTTCAGGCGCTGCTCAAGGGCGAGTACGGTGCCGCGCCGGCGCCGTTCAACGAGGAGCTGCAATCCCGCGTGCTGGAAGGCGGCGAGCCGATCACCTGCCGTCCGGCCGACAACCTCAGCCCCGAGATGGAGCGGCTGACCGCCGAGCTCAAGGAGAAGGCCAGGACCGAGGGCATTCGCCTGGCCGAGGGCGAGCGCGAGGTCGACGATGTGCTGACCTATGCGCTCTTCCCGCAGATCGGCCTGAAGTTCCTCAAGAATCGCGACAATCCCGATGCCTTCGAGCCCGTTCCCCAGGCCCCCGAGGCCAGCGCCAACCTGCCGGCCGCGTCACCGAAGGGTGCGGTCGAGGCCAAGACGCCGGCGACCCAGGACGCGGCGCCGGCCGGCCCCGAGACCTATACCGTCAAGGTCAACGGCAAGACCTATGTGGTCGAGGTCGCCGAGGGCGGCGAGGTCGGCAATGTTCAGGAACAGGCAGCACCAGCCCAGCCGGAAGCCGCGCCGGCGTCCAGTGGTGAAGCGATCACCGCGCCGCTGGCCGGAAATATCTTCAAGGTCAACGTACGTGAGGGCGACAGCGTCGAGGAAGGGGATGTGGTGATCATCCTCGAGGCGATGAAGATGGAGACCGAAGTGCGTGCCGCCAGCGCCGGCACGGTCTCCGCCATCAAGGTCAGCGAGGGTGACAGTGTCGCCGTCGGTGACGTCCTGATCGAGCTCTAAGGGTCCCCTCATGGAGAAACTGCTGACACTCTGGCATGGCTCGGGGCTCTATAACCTGAATCTGGGCCAGGCCGTGATGATCCTGGTGGGGCTGGTGCTGCTCTACCTGGCAATCCGCAAGAAGTTCGAGCCGTTGCTGCTGGTGCCGATCGGCTTCGGCGGCATTCTGGCCAACATACCCGAAGCGGGCCTGGCGCTGTCGGCGCTGGAGCAGGCCATCGAGATGGCCAGGCCCGCCGTGCTTCAGCAACTCGCGGCTGTACTCGGCGCGAGCCTGGACCCGCTGGCCGGTGCCGAGGCCTGGCGCGAGACCCTCAAGGGTGTGGTCAAGGAAGGAGCGGCGCCGGATGCGCTGCGTGCCGCACGCGATGTGGCGGTCAGCGTCGGATACGGCGACGGCATGCTCTACAGCTTCTACACGGTGGCCATCGCCTCGGGCATCGCCCCGCTGGTGATTTTCATGGGGGTGGGGGCGATGACCGACTTCGGCCCGCTGCTGGCCAATCCGCGCACCCTCTTCCTGGGGGCGGCGGCGCAGTTCGGTATCTTCGCTACCCTGTTCGGCGCGGTGGGCCTCTCGGCACTGGGCGTGATGGACTTCTCGCTGAACCAGGCCGCCGCCATCGGCATCATCGGTGGTGCCGACGGCCCCACCTCGATCTACGTGTCCAGCGTGCTGGCCCCGGAACTGCTCGGCGCCATCGCCGTGGCCGCCTACGCCTATATGGCGCTGGTCCCGCTGATCCAGCCGCCGATCATGAAGCTGCTGACCTCCAGGCGCGAGCGCGAGATCACCATGACCCAGCTGCGTCCGGTGTCGAAGCTCGAAAAGGTCGTCTTCCCGATAGCGATCCTGCTGCTGGTGGCCTTCTTCCTGCCGGATGCCGCACCACTGCTGGGGATGTTCTGCTTCGGCAACCTGATGCGTGAGTGTGGCGTGGTGGAACGCCTTTCCGACACCGCCCAGAATTCGCTGATCAACATCGTGACCATCTTCCTGGGGCTCTCGGTGGGCTCCAAGCTGATGGCCGACAGTTTCCTGGCCATGGAGACCCTGGGGATCCTGGGTCTGGGCATCGTGGCCTTCGGTATCGGCACCGCCGCCGGGGTGCTGATGGCCAAGCTGATGAACGTGATGAGCAAGATGCCGATCAATCCGCTGATCGGCGCGGCTGGCGTCTCGGCGGTACCCATGGCGGCGCGGGTGGCCAACAAGGTGGGGCTGGAGTCCAACCCCCACAACTTCCTGCTGATGCACGCCATGGGGCCTAACGTGGCCGGGGTTATCGGTTCGGCGGTGGCCGCCGGGGTGATGATCAAGTACCTGGGGTGAGGCGCCTGCGGGCGCCGTTCGTCGTGCTGGCGGGCTCAATCGTCCAGCAATGCGAGCCGGCCCCGCAGGCGTGTCTCGAGGGCGCTCAGGTCGGCGGGGGCGTCGCTGGGCCAGCCCACCGTGAGGATCACCCCGTCGGCGCCGTAGTCGGCCTGCACGACCGGTACCTCCTGCTCGGCCAGCCAGGCGCGGGCCTCGGCCTCGCCGGCGAAGTCGACCCGCAGGCGCAGCGGGCTGCGCTCGACCACCGTGCGGCGCGGCAGGATTTCCAGGGCCTCGGCGACGGCGCGGGAATAGGCGCGTGCCAGACCGCCGGTGCCGAGCTTGGTGCCGCCGAAGTAGCGGGTGACCACGCAGCCCACCTGGCCGAGGTCAGCTCCCTCCAGCACCTGAAACATCGGGCGTCCGGCGGTGCCGCCGGGCTCGCCGTCATCGGAGAAGCCGATGGCGGTCTGCTCGCCGGGAGGGCCGGCGATGAAGGCGCTGCAGTGGTGGCTGGCGTTGGGGTGGGTGCGACGGGCCTCGGCCAGCAGCGCATCGAAGGCGGCCGTGTCCGGGGCATGACAGAGCCAGGTGATGAAGCGGCTCTTTTCCACGACCACTTCGCTCTCCTGCCAGCACCCGGGTGATAGGTCGGGAACGGCATAGCGCATCAGGCGGCCAGCTCCGTCTGGCGCACCACGCCCATGACGAGGCCGATCACCTGGACATCGTCGTTGCGCAGATAGATGGGCGCCATGCGCTCGTTGGCCGGCTGCAGGCGCACGCCCGACTTCTCGATGTAGAGCTTCTTCAGGGTGACCTCCTGGTCGTTGATCATCACCACGGCGGTCTCGCCGTTCTCGGCACTCTCGCGGCGTTCGATGATGATCACATCCCCGTCGAAGATGTTGCAATCGACCATGGAGTCACCACGTACCCGCAGGGCATAGGTGTTGCGTCTCACCATGCTCGTGGGCACCTGGATGCTGCCGACCTCGGGGCAGGCCTCGATGGGCACACCGGCCGAAACGCGGCCGAGCAGCGGGATCTCGGTCAGGTCGTCGGCCTCGATCGCCTCCCAGGCCCGGGGCAGCGGGAGGTTGGGACGGCGCTCCAGGTACTGCGGTGTGACGTTGGGCATGCGGTGTCTCCCCTGTCGTCGAAAGCTGTCGATACATACAGTGTTTCACGAGCATAGCAGTGGACCGGAATCTGGCAAGGGACGGTAGTCCACGCAAGGCTTGACTCAGGGCAAGTGTGACCGGCTGACGCAGCCCCCTCGGCTGGTAGCCAAGGCCCTTTCCGTGTAGAGTTCTCGGCGAAATACCCCATCCCGGAGAGTGCCTTGAGCCTGCGTCTACAAGCCCGACAGCTGGCCTGTGAGCGGGACGATCGTTGGCTGTTTCGCGAACTGGATCTGGACATTCATGCCGGTGAGATCGTGCGCGTGGAAGGCCCCAACGGCAGCGGCAAGACCACCCTGCTGAAGATCCTCTCCGGGCAGTTGGCCGACTTCCAGGGAGAGCTCTACTGGAACGATCATCCCATGCGCAGTACGCGCCAGAACTTTCTGGCCAACCTGCTCTATCTGGGCCATGCGCCGGGGGTGAAGGCGGCACTGACGCCACTGGAGAACCTGGCCTGGTACCAGGCCCTGGCGGGTGAGCCCGATGACGAGACCGCGCGTTTCGCGGCGCTTGCCGCCGTCGGGCTCGTCGGTTTCGAGGACCTGCCCGCCGGCCAGCTCTCTGCCGGCCAGCAGCGCCGTGTGGCCCTGGCCCGTCTGGAACTGATCCCGCGTCCGCTCTGGGTGCTCGACGAGCCCTTCACCGCCATCGACCGCGACGGTGTGGCAGATCTCGAGGCGCGCCTGGTGGCCCATGCCCGGCGTGGTGGATGCGTACTGGTCACCACCCACCACGAATTGGCCGACTCGCCGGCGCTGCGGCGCATCCGACTAGGGCAGGGAGGGGACGATGCCGCACTTTGAGTCGCGCCTGGCGCAGGAGCCGGATGACATGCCCCTGTTCCGGGAACCCGAGGGCGGTGCCGGGGTCGCAATTCGTGCAACGCTGAAGCGTGACCTGGTGCTGATGATGCGCCGGCGCAGTGAGGTGCTCAACCCGCTGGTGTTCTTCGCCCTGGTGATCACCCTGTTCCCGATCGGTATCTCACCGGATCCGGAACTGCTGGCGATCATCGCGCCGGGTCTGCTTTGGGTAGCGGCCCTGCTCGCGGCGCTGCTCTCCCTGGACAGCCTGTTTCGCAGCGACTTCGACGATGGCTCCCTGGAGCAGCTGCTGCTCTCGCCCCAGCCGCTGCCGGCGCTTGCCCTGGCCAAGGTGGCGGTGCACTGGCTGCTTACCGGCCTGCCGCTGGCGCTGATGGCGCCGCTGCTGGGCATCATGCTGTCGCTGCCGTCGGGCAGCTATGCGGTGCTGGCACTGTCGCTGGCCCTTGGCAGTGCCAGCCTGAGCCTGATCGGCGCCATCGGGGCAGCGCTGACCGTGGGGCTCTCGCGGGGCGGCGTGCTGCTCTCGCTGCTGGTGCTGCCCCTCTACATCCCGGTGCTGATCTTCGGCGCCGGGGCCGTGCAGGCGGCCATCCTCGGCGATGGCGTCTCGGCGCACCTGGCCATCCTGGGTGCGCTCCTGGCAGTAGCGTTGAGCCTTGCCCCCTGGGCGATCGCGGCGTCACTGCGCATCAGTATCAACGGTTGAGGACGACAATCGGCATGTGGGCCTTCATACACAAGCTCGGATCACCCAAGTGGTTCTACGCCATCAGCGCGCGCCTGCAGCCCTGGTTCTGGGTAGCGGCGGCGGTGCTGATCCTGGTCGGCAGCGCCTGGGGGCTGGCCTTCGCCCCCGCGGACTACCAGCAGGGCAACAGCTTCCGCATCATCTACGTGCACGTGCCGGCGGCCTTCCTGGCCCAGTCGATCTTCGTCAGCATGGCGGTCGCAGGCTTCATCTTCATGGTCTGGAAGATCAAGATTGCCGACATGGCCGCGGCGATGATGGCCCCGCTGGGCGCCGCCATGACCTTCGTGGCGCTGTTCTCCGGGGCGGTCTGGGGCGTGCCTACCTGGGGCACCTGGTGGATGTGGGATGCACGCCTCACCTCGATGCTCATCCTGCTGTTCCTCTATTTCGGCGTCATTGCGCTGCGTGGTGCCTTCTCCAGCCGTGACAGCGCCTCTCGGGCTGCCTCGGTGCTGGCCATGGTCGGCGTGATCAACATTCCCATCATCAAGTACTCGGTGGACTGGTGGTACACCCTCCACCAGCCGGCCACCTTCAGCGTTACCTCACGTCCGGCCATGCCCGTGGAGATGTGGGCCCCGCTGCTGATCATGGTGCTGGGCTTCTATTGCTTCTTCATCGCACTGACCCTGATGCGCACCCGCAGCGAGATCCTGCGTCGCGAGGCGAGCAAGCACTGGGTGCGTGAGCTGGCCGGGGAGGTGAAGTGATGGCGTTCGATTCCCTGTCGGCCTTCCTGGCCATGGGCGGCCATGGCGTCTACGTCTGGGCATCCTGGGGCGTCACCGGTCTGCTGCTGCTGGGCGTGGTCCTCCATGCCCGCGCCGAGCGCCGAGCGCTGCTGCGTGACCTGCGGCGCCGCGTGCGGCGTGAACAGCACCTGGGCACATCGGGCGCCGCCGCGACTCCGGTTTCACATCAAGAGGGCCATGCCCGTGAGAGCTAAACGCAAGCAGAAACTGTTCGTGATCCTGGGGCTGGTCTCCCTGGCCGCCATTGCCGTGGGCCTGACCCTCTATGCCCTGCGCAGTAACATCAACCTGTTCTTCAGCCCGGTGCAGATCGCCGCCGGGGATGCCCCGCTGGAACGCCAGATCCGCGCCGGCGGCATGGTCAAGGCGGGCTCGGTGAATCGCGACAAGCAGAGCCTCGAAGTGGTATTCACCGTCACCGACTATGTCGATGACCTCGAGGTGCGTTACAGCGGCATTCTGCCCGACCTGTTCCGCGAGGGGCAGGGCGTGGTGGTCGTTGGCCAGCTTCAGCAGGATGGCTGGCTGCGGGCCGACCAGGTGCTGGCGCGCCACGATGAGAACTATATGCCCCCCGAAGTCGCCCAGGCCCTGGAGGAGGCCGGCTACGCGCCGGAGGACTATCAGGCCAAGGCGGCCGAAGTGGGCAAGAAGATGGACGCCCAGGCGGAAGACAGCGGCGACGGCCGAACCAACTGAGTGGAGTGCCCATGCAGACCCTGATGATCCCCGAGATCGGCCACTACGCCCTGATCATTGCCCTGTTGATGGCACTGGTCCAGGGGGTGATGCCATTGGCTGGCGCGGCCACACGCCGACCGCTGTGGATGGCCTATGCGCGTCCCATGGCCACTGGCCAGTTCTTCTTCCTGGCCATCGCCTACGTCTGTCTGACCGCCAGCTACCTGCTGGACGATTTCAGCGTTGCGAATGTGGCCAACAACTCGAACTCCATGCTCCCCTGGTACTACAAGGCCAGCGCCGTATGGGGTAACCATGAGGGCTCGGTACTGCTGTGGAGTCTGATCCTGGCCGCCTGGAGCTTTGCAGTGAGCCGGTTCTCGCGGGAACTGCCTCGCGACATGCTGGCCCGGGTGATGGGCGTGATGGGGCTGGTCAGCGTCGGCTTCCTGGCCTTCGTGCTGATCACCTCCAACCCCTTCGAGCGGCTACTGCCCAACGTCCCCCAGGACGGTGCCGACCTTAACCCGCTGCTGCAGGACTTCGGCCTGATTGTCCACCCGCCGATGCTCTACATGGGCTACGTGGGCTTCTCGGTGGTCTTTGCCTTCGCCATCGCTGCCCTGCTGGGCGGACGCCTGGACGCGGCCTGGACCCGCTGGGCGCGGCCCTGGACCAACATCGCCTGGGCCTTCCTTACCGTGGGCATCGCCCTGGGTAGCTGGTGGGCCTACTATGAGCTGGGCTGGGGCGGCTGGTGGTTCTGGGACCCGGTCGAGAATGCCTCGCTGCTGCCCTGGCTGGCCGGCACGGCGCTGATCCACTCCCTGGCAGTGACCGAGAAACGCGGCGCCTTCAAGAGCTGGACGGTGCTGCTGGCGATCACCACCTTCTCGCTATCGCTGCTGGGTACCTTCCTGGTGCGTTCGGGCGTGCTCACCTCGGTGCATGCCTTCGCCAACGACCCCTCCCGCGGTCTCTTCATCCTGGTGCTGCTGGGCATCACCGTGGGGCTGTCACTGCTGCTGTTCGCGCTGCGCGCGCCGCGCGTCAGTCATAAGGTAGGGTTCAGCTGGCTCTCGCGTGACGCCCTGCTGCTGATCAACAACATCCTGCTGGTGATCATGACCGTGACGGTGCTGCTCGGCACGGTCTACCCGCTGCTGCTCGATGCCCTGAACCTCGGCAAGATCAGCGTGGGCCCGCCCTACTTCAATGCCCTCTTCGTGCCGCTGACGGTGGTACTCTGCCTGTTCATGGGGCTGGGTCCGCTGTCGCGCTGGAAGCATACGCCGGCCCGCGACCTCTTCCAGCGCAGCTGGCTCGCCGGCCTGGCGGCCCTGGTGATCGGTATCATTGCACCGCTGCTCTATCGCGGCGAGTGGAACCTCAAGGTCAGCCTGGGAGTGGTGGTTGCCCTGTGGATCGTTCTGCCCATGGCTCGTGACCTCTGGGCCAAGTCGCGCCACTCCGCCGGGCGCATGGCCGGCCTCAAGCGCCTCTCGATGGCCTACTGGGGAATGATCCTCGGCCATCTGGGCATTGCGGTGACCATCATCGGTGTCACCGTGGTCTCCAACTACGCCATCGAGCGCAACGTGCGCATGGGCGTGGGCGACAGCGTCGCGGTGGCCGGCTACACCTTCACCATGACCGAGCTCTCTAACCGGCGGGGGCCCAACTACCTGGCCGATACCGCCGAGATCGAGGTGCGCCGCGGCGACAGCCAGCGCAGCTTCACCATGACCCCCGAGAAGCGCCTTTACCTCGCCCGTGGCATGCCGATGACCCAGGTCGCGCTGCGCCCCGGCCTGTTCCGGGACCTCTACGTGGCAATGGGCGAGGACCTGGAGGACGGTAGCTGGGCCATGCGCATCCAGCACAAGCCTTTCGTCCGCTGGCTATGGCTCGGAGCACTGCTGATGGCCGCCGGGGGCGTACTGGCCGTGGCCGATCGGCGCTACCGTCGCGTCGTGACGGCCCGTGACCCCGAACGTGCTGCGGTCGCCAGGCCTCGGGAGGCCACTACATGAAGCGTCGCTTATTGTTGATGCTGCCGCTGATTGGTTTCCTGGTGCTCGGCGCCTTCCTCTACATGGGGCTGTCGATCAACCCCTTCGATCGCGACTCGGCGCTGATGGCCCGTGAGTTTCCTGCCTTCGAGCTGACCACCCTGGAGGACCCCGAACGCACGGTGGATGCCTCGCTCCTCGAGGGCGAGGTCACCCTGGTCAACGTCTGGGGCGAATGGTGCCCGACCTGCAAGCAGGAGATGCCACAACTGCTCGACCTTGCCGATGGTGGCGTACGCCTGGTCGGGGTCGACTACAAGGACACCCGCGAGAAGGGGCGCGAGTTTCTCGCCGAGTTCGGCAATCCCTTCGAGGTCAATATCTTCGATCCGGAGGGCAGCCTGGGCTTCGACCTGGGCGTCTACGGCGCCCCGGAGACCTTCCTGGTCGATCGTGAGGGCATTATCCGCTATCACCATACCGGCTATATACGCCCGGAAGATGTGCGCGAGACGATACTCCCGGAGGTGGAAAAATGGCGCTGATTACCCGACTGCTGCTTTGCGCCTTTCTGCTATGGCCCTTGCTTGGCCAGGCGGCGACGGAGGTGCGGGAGTTCGATAATCCGGTGACGGAGCAGCGTTACCGCGACCTCACCGCGACCCTGCGCTGCCCCAAGTGCGAGAATCAGGCCATCGATGACTCCGAGTCGCCGATTGCCGGTGACATGCGCGAACGCGTCTATCTCCAGTTGCAGGATGGCCGTTCCGACAAGGAGATTCTCGACTTCATGGTCAGCCGCTTCGGAGACTATGTGCTCTACAACCCGCGCCTCGAGGGACGCACCCTGCTGCTGTGGGGGCTTCCTGCCGGTCTGGTGCTGCTGGGCGCCCTGGTGGTGGTCCTCATGGTTCGCGCCCGTCGGCGTACCTCGGCTCGCGACTTGAGCACTGAGGAGCGCGCGCGTCTGGATGAACTGATAAACCGCGAGAAAACCGAATGACCCTGCTCTGGATCGCCCTTGCCGTCCTTCTTCTGCCGGCCCTGTGGCTGCTGGTGGCCCCCCTGCGGCGCGCCGCCTCCGTGCGTGCCGCCCAGCGTGACTTCGAGGCCAACGACCGCACGACCGAACAGAACCTCGCCATCTACCGTCGTCGGCTGGCCTCGCTGGAGGCTGCCAGGGAGCGCGGTGACATCGACGCGTCACGCTTCGAGGAGGATCGCCTCGAACTCGAGCGCAGTCTGCTCGAGGATACCGAGCACCTGGAGCGTGGGCCGCTGAAATCGGCCGCATCCGGCAAGCTGGCGGTGCCGGTGGTGATGGTGGTCGTCGTGCTGGCCAGCGTCGTCTGGTATCTCCAGGAGGGGGCCGAGGGAGATCTCACCCTCTACACGGTCCAGCAAGAGGTGATGAATGACCCTGAGGCGTCGCTACCGGTGCTGGTGGAGCGACTGGAGGATCAGGCTGACCGTCAACCCGACAACCCCAATGTCTGGCGAGCGCTGTTCCCGCTCTACCGTGACAGCGGGCGTACCGCCGAAGCCACCCGCACCCTGGAACGGCTGATCGAGCTCGAGGGGCGCGAGCCCCAGCTGCTGGCCGAGCTGGCCCAGATCCGCTTTTTCGCCGCCGGTCGTGAGATGACCGACGAGGTCCAGTCGCTGGTCGACGAGGTGCTGGCGATGGATTCCAGCCAACCCACGGTGCTCGGCATGCTGGGGATCAACGCCTTCGACAATGGCGACTACGAGGCCGCCATCGACCGCTGGCGCCGGGCCATCGCCGGCATGGACGATCCGAACACTGCCGATGCCCTGCGCCAGGGCATCCGCGTCGCCCAGCAGCGTCTGGGGATCGCGCCGGAGCAGGCCGAGCCGGCCGTCGCCGAGGGGCCGGGTATTGCCGTCCAGGTTCGCCTGGCGGACGACCTTGTCGGTCGGCTCGACCCAGGTGCCACCGTCTTCGTGGTGGCCCGGGACCTCGAGGGAGAATTGCCGCCGCTGGCCGTGGCCCGGGCCCGGCTGGACGAGCTTCCACTGACCGTGTTGCTCGATGATTCAAGCTCCATGTCGCCCCAGGCGCGAATCTCCCAGGTTGATGAGGCGCGGCTGATGGTGCGTGTCTCGGAGAGTGGCCAGGCCACGCCACAGCCAGGTGATCTGCTGGGTACCCGTGAGGGGGTGGTCGTGGGCGACACCGATGGCGAGCCCGTCGAGGTGGTGATCGACCGGGTCGTCGAGTAAGCCGATGCGCCTGACGTCGATCCGACTGGTGGGGTTCAAGTCCTTCGTTGATCCGGTCAGCGTGCCCTTCGACGGCAACATGACCGCCATCGTGGGACCCAATGGCTGCGGCAAGTCCAACATCATCGACGCGGTGCGCTGGGTGATGGGGGAGTCGTCGGCCAAGACCCTGCGCGGCGAGTCGATGACCGATGTCATCTTCAACGGCTCTACCGGGCGCAAGCCGGTGGGACTGGCTTCCATCGAGCTGCATTTCGACAATCGTGATGGCGCCATGGGCGGCGCCTATGCCCAGTACGCCGAGATTGCCGTCAAGCGTCAGGTCACCCGGGACGCCCAGTCCAGCTACTTCTTCAACGGACAGAAGTGCCGTCGCCGCGACATCGCCGACCTCTTCCTGGGCACCGGCCTGGGCCCTCGCTCCTATGCCATCATCGGTCAGGGCATGATCTCGCGGTTGATCGAGGCGCGACCCGAGGAGCTGCGCTCGACCCTCGAGGAGGCCGCCGGCATCTCCAAGTACAAGGAGCGACGCCGCGAGACCGAGAACCGCATGCGGCGCACCCAGGAGAACCTGGAGCGACTGGAGGACATCCGCGAGGAGCTCGACAAGCAGCTCGAGCGGCTCAAGCGCCAGGCCGAAGCGGCGCGCCGCTACCAGACCCTCAAGCAGGAGGAGCATCGCCTCAAGGGCGAACTGGCGCTTCTGCGCGGTCGTGCCCTGCGGGCGAACCAGATCGAGGAGGAGACCCGCGTCCGCGAGTTGGAGACCGCCGTGGAGCGCGAAGTCCTGGGCCTGCGCCAGGCAGAGAGTCGCCTGGAGGAGGCGCGTGCCGAGCACGACCGCCTGGCCTCCGAGCTCGACGGCCGTCAAGCGAGCTTCTTCGAGACCACCACCGCCATCGCTCGCCTGGAGCAGGATCTGGAGCACACCCGTTCCCGGGACCAGCAGCTGGCCCGCGACCTCGAGGCCGCGCAGCGCGAGCTCGCCGAGCTCGCCCGCCTCGGCGAGGACGACGACGAACGCCTTGCTCGCCTCGATGAGCGTCTCGAGACTCTGGGGCCGGAGCAGGAGGAAGTAGCGGAACAGCTTGCCGAGCTGGAGGCCGCCCTGGAGGAGGCCGAGCCACGTGCCGAGGAAGCCGATGCCGCCTGGGAGAGCTTCGGCGAGCGCTGGCAGGAACAGAGCCGTGAGGCGGAGCGCGCCCAGGACCGGTTGCGGGACCTGGAGACGCGGCTCGAGCAACTGGCTACCGACGAGCGTCGCCGCCGCCAGCAGCACGAGGAGCTGCCTGACATCGCTGGCCTGGGTGAACAGCGCCGTGAACTGGCCGAGCGTCATGCCGAGCTCGAGGAGCGTCTTGTCGAGATCGAGGCGCGCCGCGGCGAGCACCAGAACAGCCGCGACATTGCCCGGGAGCAGGTACGAGAGGCCGAGGCGGGGCGCGAAGCCGACCGCCAGCGGCGCAGCACCCTGCAGGGCGAGCTGGCTTCGCTGGAGGCATTGATCGAGGCGGCCCTGGCCGATCACGACGAGGCACTGGATGCACACCTGGCCGAGCACGGCCTGGCGCAACACCCCCGTCTTGGCGAGAGCCTCGACGTCGAGGCCGGCTGGGAAGAAGTGGTCTCCTGGGTGCTGGCGCCATGGCTGCGCGCGCGGCTGGCCTCATCGTCCGACGCCTATCAGGCGCTTGCCGCGCCGCCCCAGGCTGAGCTAGGGCTGCTCGAGGCCGACGAGTCGTCTGGACCGTCCGACAGCCTGGCGGCCCGGGTGCGTGGTGCCGGGGCGGCCGGCCAGTGGCTGGCCGGCATTCGCTGCGTCGAGGACCGCGAGGCGGCCTGGGCGGCCCGCGGCCGGCTGACTCCCGGCGAGAGCTTGATCACCCCCGATGGCCTTTGGCTGGGAGCCGGCTGGGTGCGCCAGCGCGGTACCGGCACCGGCCCGGATGCCCTGCTGGTCAGCCGTCGCCGCGAGGCGCAGGTGCGCGACGAGCTGGCCGGGGTGGAATCCCGTCTCGCCGACCAGGAGCGTCATCTCGAGGAGGCCGCGGCGCGGGTCGAGCAGGCCGAGGCGAATCTGGAGCAGGCGCGATTCGAGGAGCGCGAACGCGACCAGCAGCGCCAGCAGTTGGCCGTGCAGGAAAGCGGGCTCGCCAGCCGGCTCGAGCACCTGGAGGGGCGTGCCGCCGAACTCGCCGAAGAGCTCGCAGGGCTGGCCGAATCCCGTGAGGAGGCGCTGCTGGCCCTCGAGGAGTCACGGGAGCAGTGGCAGGCGGCGATGGCTCGGCTCGAGGAGGGGGCGGAGACCCGAGAGCGTCTCGAGCGGGAGCGTCGCGAGGCCCGCGATACGTTGGCTGCCTTGCGGGCGCGGCAGCGTCCTCTGGCTGAGCAGGCCCAGCGCCTTGCCCTGGAGCAGGAGCGTACCGCGACCGAACGCAGCGGCCTGGCCGAACAGCTGGGCCGTGCCGGTGAGTCGAGAGAGCGCCTGGTTCTGCGCTGTGCCGAACTCGAGGAAGCACGTGAAGGGCTCCATGAGCCCGACGAGGAGCGTCGCGAACGGCTCGATGAACTGCTGGACCGACGCGAGCGCGAGGAGCGGGTACTCAACGACACCCGCGACCGGGCCGCCGAACTGGTCGAGCGGCTGCGCGAGGACGAGCAGGCCCGTCAGGGTCACGAGCGTAGCCTGGAGGGCATCCGCGAGCGCCTCCAGGAGGCACGCATGCAGGTCCAGGCCCTGTCCCTGAAGGCCGAGGCTCATGATGAGCAACTCGCCGAGCTGAACCATGACGCCGCGAGCCTGTCGGAGTCTCTTGACCCCGATGCCACCGAGTCTGCCTGGCAGACCCGCCTGGAGGAGGTCGGCGAACGGGTCCGCCGGCTGGGGGCCATCAATCTGGCCGCCATCGAGGAGTATGACCAGCAGGCCGAGCGTCGTGACTACCTCGAGGCCCAGCACGCCGAGCTCTCCGAGGCGCTGGAGACCCTGGACCGGGCCATCCGGCGTATCGATCAGGAAACCCGGGCACGATTTCGCGACACCTTCGAGCGAGTCAACGCCGGCCTGCAGGCTCTTTTTCCGCGGATATTCGGCGGTGGAACCGCGTGGTTGGCCCTTACCGGCGAGGATTTGCTGGAAACCGGGGTGGCGATCATGGCGCGTCCTCCCGGCAAGAAGAACAGCACCATTCACCTTCTTTCCGGTGGGGAAAAGGCCCTCACCGCCCTGTCGATGGTATTTGCCATCTTCCAGCTCAATCCAGCGCCCTTCTGCATGCTCGACGAGGTCGATGCTCCGCTGGATGATGCCAATGTAGGGCGCTATGCGAAGCTGGTGAAGGAAATGTCCGAGACCGTCCAGTTCATCTATATCACCCACAACAAGATCGCCATGGAGGCGTCGGAACGCTTGATGGGAGTGACCATGCAGGAACCTGGTGTCTCTCGCCTGGTGTCGGTCGGTGTCGAGGAGGCCGCGGCCCTGGCCGAGGCCTGACGGGCTTGAACGTGAACGGAAAACGGGTTAACAAGGGTAACAATGAATACTGCATTGCACGGAAGCACGGGGAACCTGAAGGGCGATTGCGAAGGGCCTGGTCGGGTTGTGGCAGTAAAATGCCGAACTTGACAAATAAAAAAAGTGGCCCTTTTTTTGGCAATCGCGCTATGCTGTTGACGGACAACCATCAGGCATGGCGCCTTAGCAAAAGGCATGACGACCCATGGAACTAAGAGAATGGCTGATCATACTAGGGCTGGCGCTGGTGACGTTGATCGTTATCGACGGCGTACGTCGCCTGCAGCGCCAGCGCCGCGTTCCTCGCCTGGACCAGGCCGGGGACGACGCGCCGGGGCCCGTCGAGGATCCTGAAGAGGCGGCTCGCGCGGCTGAAATCAACTGGGAGTTGCCCAACGGAGGGGCGCGGGTCGTCAGGCCGGCGGAAGACCGAGGGGTTCAACCCAAGCCCAAGCTGCAGCGTCAGGAGCATCCTGGTCCCTCGCGAGTATTGGCGGAGTTTCGGCGTCATGCCGAGGGCTCGGAGCCGGCCGTCGGTCGGCGGGCGGCCCAGGACAGTGACGAACGCGAACCGAGTGTCGCCCGGCCTGCCGCCGCCGCACGGGAGACCACCCGGCCGGTGAACACCGAGGCGCAGGTCAAGGCGCACCGCGAAGCCACTCCCGAGCCACAGCGCCCTGAGCCCCAGCATGCTGATTCTGCTCCTGCCTACCGAGAGTCGGCGGCGGAGCAGGACGCTCAATTTCATACCGACGATCGCCGCGAACCCGGTCTATCCAGCCTGGAAGGTCTGGATGAGTCGGTCACGGATGCTGGCCACGCGCCGCAGAGCACCCAGCCACTGACTGCCGATCCCGAGGATCACGACACCTACGCCGACGAGGCGCATTATCGGCTGGTTGACCTCGAGGGGATGGGCGATTCCCTCAAGAGTGGCTCGAAGCGGGTCGGCTCCTCCATGCAGCGCTTCGGGGCCTCTCTGCAGAAGTCTCTCAACGAGCGGCGCGAGAACAAGCGCAGCGAGAAGTCTCGCCGCGATCAGGAACGTGCCGAGAAGGCCGCCCACGAGGCGGCGCGTCGCCAGCAGGCCGAAGAGGAGAAGGCCGTTCATCGGGAGGCCGAACAGCGCCGTCGCGAGTCCGAGGCGCTGGCATCAAAAGAGAAGCGTGTGGCAGAGGAAAGGGAGGCAGCCGTCGAGGCCGCGATGGACGACGCGCCGATGGACGACATGCCTCCGAGAGACGACGTGGTGCGCACCCATCCGGTGCTGGAAAGGGCCCTGCGCCATGACGTCAATGCCCAGCATGCCCGGGAGACGCTGAGCCAGGCGGACGAGATCATCGTCATCAGCGTGCTGGCCCGAGACGAGGAAGGCTTCTCCGGAACGGCACTGCTCGACCTGATGATGGCCTGCGGCCTGCGCTACGGGCGTGACATGGGCATCTTCCATCGTTTCGAGACCGAGGACCCCGAAAGCCGCCTGCAGTTCTCCATGGTCAACGTGGTCAAGCCGGGGACCTTCCCCATCGAGGCGATGGACGACTTCCAGACCCCGGGCATCACCCTGTTGATGCCGCTGCCCGGTGCCAGCGATACTTCTGCTGCCTTCGAGGCGATGGTCGAGACCGCCATGGTCATCGTGCGTCACCTCGGCGGCGAGCTGAAGGACGAGAACCAGAGCGTGATGACCGCCCAGACCGTGGAGTTCGCCCGCCAGCGGGTCCAGGAGTTCGAGCGCCGTAATCGCCTCAACCGCTATCAGGTGAATTGATCATAAGCGGTAAGCCGCAAGCTTGAAGCTGTAAGATTGACGACAACCCCCGTGAGCTAACCCCACGGGGGTTGTTGCTTGGATAATCCAGCCAATCAGGCCGGCTTCGAGCTTCCGCCATGAACCGAGAATACCGATTCGATGACCCAGCCTGACCAGAAGATCCTCGACGAGGTGACGCGCCTGCGTGCCGAGCTCGATGATGCCAACTATCGCTACTACGTCCTCGATGAGCCCCGGCTTACCGACGCCGACTATGATCGCCGCCTTCGTCGCCTTCAGGAACTCGAGGACGCCTATCCCGATCTGGTGACGCCTGACTCCCCGACCCAGCGAGTAGGGGCCGCGCCGGATGCCGGCTTCCCCGAGGTCGAGCATGCAGTGCCCATGCTGTCTCTGGACAACGCCTTCAGCGAGGAGGAGATCAAGGCCTTCGTCAGGCGTGTCGCCGACCGCCTGGAGACACATGGCGAGCCGCTGGCCTTCTGCTGCGAGCCCAAGCTCGATGGCGCCGCCGTGTCGCTGGTCTTCGAGCAGGGCATGCTGGTCAGTGGTGCCACTCGGGGCGACGGCCGCACCGGCGAGGGCATCACTTCCAACCTGCGTACCCTGCGCTCCATCCCCCTGAAGCTGCGCGGTGATGACCCGCCCGACTTGCTGGAGGTGCGCGGCGAGGTGATCATGAGCCATGAAGGCTTCGAGACCTTGAACGAGCGGGCTCGGGAGTCCGATGGCAAGGTGTTTGCCAACCCCCGCAACGCGGCCGCCGGCAGCCTGCGCCAGCTGGACCCCAGGATCACCGCAACGCGCCCGCTGGAGTTCAGTGCCTACCAGGTGGCGCGCATCGAGCCGGAGCAGGGTGATGCCAGTCACAGCCAGCTGATGGCCCGGCTCGGGGACTACGGCTTTCGCACCAGCCAGGAGCTGGCGGTGGTCGAGGGGGCCGAAGGCGTCATCGACTACTGCCGGCGGCTCGGCGAGAAGCGCGACGCTCTGGGCTATGACATCGATGGCGTGGTGATCAAGATCGACAACCTGCGCCTGCAGCGCGAGCTCGGTTTCGTGGCCCGCGCTCCGCGCTGGGCCATCGCCTTCAAGTTTCCCGCCCAGGAGGAGACCACCCGGCTCAACGACGTGGAGTTCCAGGTGGGTCGCACCGGGGCGATCACCCCGGTGGCTCGCCTCGAGCCGGTCTCGGTGGCCGGGGTCACCGTGGCCAATGCCACCCTGCACAATGCCGACGAGATCGCCCGGCTCGGCGTGATGATCGGCGATACCGTGGCGATCCGTCGGGCAGGCGATGTCATTCCCCAGGTGATCAGGGTGCTGGATGAATATCGTCCGGCCGATGCACGCGCGATCGAGTTCCCCGAGCATTGCCCGGCCTGTGGCTCGGATATCGAGCACCTGGAGGGCGAGGTGGTGGCACGCTGCTCCGGGGGGCTCTACTGTCCCGCCCAGCGCAAGGAGGCCCTGAAGCATCTCGCTTCCCGGCGGGCACTGGACATCGATGGCCTGGGTGAGAAACTGATCGAGGCGCTGGTCGAGCGTGACTGGGTTCGCAGCCCGGCGGACCTGTTTCGCCTGGAAGCCGAGCGCCTTGCCGAGCTGCCGCGCATGGGCAGGAAGTCTTCCGAGAATCTGGTGGCAGCGCTGGAAAAGTCCAAGCAGACCACGCTCGAACGCTTCGTCTATGCGCTGGGCATCCGTGAAGTGGGCGAAGCCACGGCCGCCAATCTGGCGCGCCACTTCGGCACCCTGAAGGCGCTCATGGAAGCCGATATCGCGGCGCTGGAAGCCGTGGAGGACGTGGGGCCCGTCGTCGCCGCCCACGTGCATACCTTCTTTCGCCAGCCCCACAACCGCGAGACCATTGACGACCTGATCGCCTGCGGGCTGAGCTGGCCCGAGGAGGAGGTCGGCGAGCGCCCTCAGCCGCTGGCCGGCCAGAGCTGGGTGCTCACCGGAACCCTGGAGAGCATGACCCGCGACGAGGGCAAGGCGCGACTCCAGGCCCTGGGGGCCAAGGTCGCCGGCAGCGTCTCCCGCAAGACCGCCTGCGTGGTGGCCGGGGAGGCCGCCGGCAGCAAGCTGGAGAAGGCCGAGCAGATGGGGGTCGAGGTCATCGACGAGGACGCCTTCCTCGAGCGGGTGGAGAAGTGGGAAAAGGGAGAGACGGATTCATGAACGGCGATCGCTTTATCGAGGTGCCCTACCGCATGCTGCCGGGTGAGACCCTGGATGCCCTGCTGGAAGCCTTCGTCACTCGCCAGGGCTACGACACCACCGATACCACGGATGGTATGCGAGGCTGGGTCGCCCAGCTCAAGGCCCAGCTCGAGCGCGGCGAGCTGTTGATCGCCCATGACCTCAGGACCGAGACCACCGAGGTGATGACCCTCGCCCAGTGGCGCGCCTTCGGCCGCGACCTGGCAGACGACGAGGAAGAGGGGTAACCGTAGGCTCGGTAAGCGACAGCGCACCGGGCGGTTGGGGATCAGCTCCCGTCGCTTGAGACGCCGCACGCGCCTTAGGCTTATCCAGCCTGTAAAAGCCAAGGCTCATTTCCCTTGTATCAGGTCGCGGATCAGCCGTCGGCCGGGGTGCAGGTGGTCCACCAGCGGCTGCTCCAGCGGCAGCGGCTCGTCGCAGATCAGGGAGGCGATCAGCTCCGCGCAGAGCGGCGCGCTGGCCAGGCCACGTGAACCGTGGGCGGCGCTGATCCACAGCCCTGCATGGTGGCGGCCGAGCGTGTCGGGTACCCGGGTGGCGTCCTTGGCCAGGGTCGCATAATCGCGCTGCCAGGCCTCGGCATCGGGTACCGGGCCAGCATAGGGTGACTTGTCGGGACTGGCGGCGCGTACTGCCGCTCGTCCTTCCAGGTGATCCGGCGCGAGCCGGGCTCCCGCCTCGCGCAGGGCGGCCACGAAGGCGGGCAGGGTGGCCGTAAGCTCCGCCAGGTTGGCCGCGTGGTCGGCGTCGCGAATCCCGGTATCCGTGTCGCGGGGCACGAAGCTGGCGCCGAAGGTGAGCACGCCGTCCAGCGCCGGCGACACATAGCCGCCCGCGCAGACGACACGCTCGAGCTCGGGTGCGCTGCGCGGCAGGGCAAGCCGGCTGACCTGGCCGCGCACCGGTTGCAGCGGCAGCCGCGCCGTCTGCGCGAAGTGGTTGGCCAGCGTCGCATTGGCGACAACCACCTGATCGGCTGTCAGGCGCTCGCCCTCGGCCAGCGCCAACGACCAGCCGTTCTCCTCCGGTGTCATGTTCACCACTTCCGCTTGTCGAAAGCTCACCCCCGGCTTGGTGGCGAGCCGGGCGCAGAGGGCGGCCGGCCGCACCCAGCCCGCCTGGGGGTACTCCAGCCCGCCGTGGGTGATCGGCGTGCCGGCCAGCCGGGAGGCGACGCCCGCCGTCACGCCCCGAACCACGCTTTCCGGCAGAGTATGATGGGCCAGGAAGCGTGCCTGGCGGGCCTGCTCCTTCTCGCGCATGGCCAACTGCAGTACGCCGCAGGGCGCCCAGAGTTCCCGAGCGGGATCGAGGACCTCGAGCCAGCGACGGCTGTGCAGCAGGCCGGCGAGGTAGACACGGCTCTGGGGGTTGGTGTCGGCAGCGAGCTTGACGTAGAGCGCCCCCTGGGCGTTGCCCGAGCCGCCGCTGCCGGGCCCCTCGCGGTCGATCAGGGTGACCCTTACGCCGCGTCGCGCCAGGGCGGCGGCGGTGCTGGCGCCGGCGAGGCCGGCACCGATCACCGCGACATGACGGGCGCAGCGCGGGTCCTGGGGCAAGAACCAGGGCGTGCGCTCGCGGCGTCGATCCGCGGCGGGCTCGGCGATCTCGCCGGTCAGGATTTCGCGCTTGCGCCCAATCCCCGGCACCTTGTGCCAGCGGAAGCCGGCCGCAGCGAGGCCACGCTTGACGACCCCGGCGCAGGTGAAGGTGGCCAGGGTTGCCCCGGGGCGCGAGCGGGCGGCCAGGGTTTCGAACAGTTCGGGCCGCCACATATCGGGGTTCTTCGCCGGCGCGAAGCCGTCCAGGAACCAGGCGTCCATCCGCCCGTCGAGCAGCGCCAGGCGCTCGACGGTGTCGCCGAGATGCAGGTCCAGGGTGACGCGCTCGTCGAGCCACAGCCGGTGCACGCCGGCCACCGCCTCGGGCCATTGGGCGACCAGACGCGCTGCCCGCTCGGCCAGGTCCGGCCAGGCCGACAGCGCCCGGGCCAGGTCGTCACGGCGCAACGGGAACTTCTCGGTGGAGACCAGGTGGAGCCGGGCGGCCATGGGGGCATGAGCATCGAAGCAGGCCCAGGCACAGAGCATGTTGAGCCCGGTGCCGAACCCGGTTTCGCCGATCACGAAGGGGCGTGCTTCCTGCCAGCTGGCGAATCGCTCGGGGAGCCGGTTGGCGGCGATAAAGACGTGTTCGGTCTCGGCGCGGCCGTCATGGCGCGAGAAATAGACATCGTCGAAAGTCGTGGAGTGAGGCGCTTCATCGCCGCCATCCACCCGGCGCCATTCCAGGCGGGCGTTCTCCAGGCCGGACAGTGCGGGCAGGGCATCGGGGGCAGCGGTCACGGCAGGGCTCCGGGCCAGGATCGAGGAAAAGGGCTGGTCAGAATTTGATCACTTTCGTCATGGCGCCCTGCAGCCCGGGTTGGCGAAAGGCGTCCGCGTCGCGTCAACAGACTTTTCCACAGCAGCTGTGGGAAACCTTCTGTTGATCAGCGGTTGGACTAGGGAAGAGCCTTCTTGAAGGGCTTTACCGTCACCTTGGCGTAGACGCCGGCGATCACGAAGGGATCGACATCGGCCCAGGCCTGGGCGCTCTCCAGGTCCTCGAATTCGGCAACCACCAGGCTGCCGGAGAAACCGGCCTCGCCCGGGTCGCTGCTGTCGATGGCGGGATGGGGGCCGGCCAGCACCAGGCGGCCCTCGTCGCGCAGCGCCTCGAGGCGGGCCAGATGATCGGGTCGAGCGGCCAGGCGCCGCTCGAGGCTGTTGTTCACATCTTCACTGATGATGGCATAGAGCATCTCGGGTCTTCCTCGCTGGTAGGCGGCTCGCGCCGCGGGTGACCGGCGCCCGGCATTGACCGTCACCGGTCGGGCACGCAACATGGAAGCATATTCTGACAAAGTCACCAGCCGGCGTCATGCCCATGTCAGCACTCCCCGTGCGCTTCGAGGGCGAGCCCCTCACCATCGACCTGCACATGCACTCCACGGCCTCCGACGGTGCCTTGTCGCCGGCCGAGGTAGTGGCGCTGTGCCGCGCCAAGGGGCTGACCCACATGGCGCTCACCGACCATGACACCATGGACGGCATGGCGGAGGCGCAGGCGGCCGCGAGCCGCGAGGGAATCCAGCTGATCCCCGCTACCGAGCTCTCTACTCAGTGGCGCGGCATCAACATCCATGTGGTGGGACTACTGCCCGAGGGGCCTCGTGGCGCGATGGTGCCGGGCCTGTTGGCCCAGGCCGAGGCGCGTGAGCAGCGCTCGCTGAAGATCGCCGAGCGGCTCGAGAAGATCGGCCTTCGCGATGCGCTGGTGCGCGCCCGCGAGCAGGCCGGATCACCGCGCCCGCTGGGCCGGCCGGATTTCGCCCGGGCGCTGGTCGCGGCGGGGCTGGTGCCCGATATCGGCACCGCCTTCAAGAAGCACCTGGGCAACGGCAAGGCCGGCGACATCAAGGCCCACTGGCCCTTCCTCTCCAGGGTAGTGGCCTGGATCCTCGATGCCGGCGGCGTCGCGGTGCTGGCCCATCCGCTGCGCCACGGCCTGACCCGGCGCAAGCGGGGTCTGCTGCTGGATGACTTCGCCGCCGCCGGGGGACAAGCCGCCGAGCTGGTCAGCGGTTTCCAGAATCCCGACGTCACCCGCGACCTGGCGCGCCAGTTGCAGGAGCGTGGCCTCTTCGGCTCGGTAGGCAGCGATTTCCACTTTCCCGGCGGCCACCTGGCGCCGGGCAGCATGAGTCCGGTGCCGCGTACCGCCACGCCACCGGTGTGGACCCACCCGCGCCTGACCGGTATTGCTGGCGCGGACGCCGCCTGAGGCCGGGACGGGGTATCGCGACGCGCTATAGTGACAGAGACCTTCTACCTGCCACCCAACAGGGAGCACGCATGAGTCAGTTCTTCCAGATCCACCCGGACAATCCTCAGAAGCGCCTCATCGACCAGGCAACCCAGATCATCCGTGATGGCGGCGTGGTCGCCTATCCGACCGATTCCGGCTATGCCCTGGGCTGCCACCTGGGCGACAAGAAGGCCATCGAGAAGATCAAGTGGCTGCGCTCGCTGGATGACAAGCACAACTTCACCCTGGTCTGCTCCGATCTCTCCGAGATCGGAACCTACGCCAAGGTGGACAATGACGTCTTCCGCCTGCTCAAGGCTCATACGCCGGGCGCCTATACCTTCATTCTGGATGCCACGACCGAGGTGCCGCGGCTGCTGCTTCACCCCAAGCGTCGTTCCATCGGCGTACGCGTGCCGGACCATGCCATCACCCGGGCACTGCTCGCCAACCTGGGTGAGCCGCTGATGAGCGTCACCCTGATCCCGGTCGGGGAAGAGCTGCCGATGACCGATGCCGAGGAGATACGCGAGCGCTTCGGTGCGCATCTAGACCTGGTGATCGACGGCGGCGCCTGCCACCTGGAAGCCACCAGCGTGATCGATCTGCGTGACCTGCCGCCGAAGATCCTCCGCGAGGGTCGCGGCGACGTATCGCCTTTCCAGGCCTGAACCGAAGGCGCCGTCGGCTCAGTTGGCCGGCGGCGTATCTTTCTTACGTCTCTTTCTTGTCGTCTTCCTTTTTACCACCGTGCTCGCGCCACCAGGCTTCCTGTTCTTCTTCGCTCAGGCGCGGGTCGGGGGTCTCTTCATCCAGCCAGGTACCGCACAACAGGCAGTACTTGGCGCGCTGTTCATTGCGGTCGTGGCCGCAGCCCGGGCAGGCCTCGTCGGAGTAGCGATCGGCGCGAATCGAGCGGATTACCTCGGCGGAGAAGACCCCGGTGGGCACCGCGATGATCGAGTAGCCGATCAGCATCACCATCATCGAGATCGCCTGCCCCAGCGGGGTCACCGGCACGATGTCGCCGTAGCCCACCGTGGTGAGGGTGACGACAGCCCAGTAGATCGCCATGGGGATGCTGGTGAAGCCCGCCTCAGCAGGCTCGATTAGGTAGACAATCGAGGCGAAAATGGCCACCAGCATGAAGACGGTGAACAGGAACAGTAAAATCTGGTGGCTGCTGCGCTTGAGGGCGTCGACCAGCAGACGCCCCTCACCGACGAACTCCATCAGGCGCAGCACGCGAAAGATACGCAAGGTGCGCAGCAGGCGCACCATCACCAGGGTCTGGGCCCCAGGCAGGATCAATGTCAGCCAGGTCGGCAGGATGGCGATCAGGTCGATGACCCCGTAGAAGCTGCGCAGGTAGAGCCATGGCTTCTCGAGACAGTAGAGGCGCAGCGCCAGCTCGAGGGTGAAGGCGAGGGTGAAGCCCCACTCCAGCCACAAGAACAGGGCGCCGTAGTCGGCGCGCAGGCTCTCGATGCTCTCCAGCATCACTACCAGCACGCTGACCAGTATCGCCACGATCAGGGCGATATCGAAGCCCTTGGCCAGCGGCGTATCGGACTCGAAGATGATCTGGAAGACCCGCGTTCGCAGACCTCCGCTGGCGGGCTTGTGAGTGTGGTTCACGGGGTTCGTCCTTGTGGTGGCCGAGGCCGTTCAGGCCAGGTCGACGTCGCCGGGCAGTCGGCGGGCCAGCCGCAGCATTCGACGGCCGAAGGCCGGGGTCAGCCAGGTCTCGGTGCCCAGTGCCTCGGCGAGGGCTCGGGCGTCGTCGCGAAGTGCCTCATCATCGAGGGCATCTTCGCCCGTTTCGGCCAGGCGTTGGAAGGCGCGGCGTGCTTCGTCGCGCCAGACATCCTGTCCGGTATCGGCCAGGGCATCCAGCGCCACGGTGGCGCGATGCAGCCAGGCCGCCGGATTGCTGCCCGCGGGCAGTGTCCAGCTACCGCCGAGCAGCGCCCCGCCACGGGCCGCCTTGCTGGTGTCCGAGGGGCGCATGGGGATTGTATCGGCCAGCTCGTCGGCCAGCGACCACAGCGTCGCAGGGTCGCCCGCCTTGAGCTCCAGCTCCAGTTCGCGGATGGGCACTGCCTGCTCACCCGCGTGGATGTCGCCCAGGTCCAGGGCAATCTCGAGGATCACCTCCTCCCCCTCCAGCCACCAGGCCTCGCGCACGAAATCGGTGGCGAAGCGTGGCACCAGGCGTTCGAGCAACTCCGGGTCGCGCTCTGCCATGGGAGGCAGGGTGGCCAGCCCCGCGAGATCGAGCCCCGGGCCCGGCACCTCCCACTCCCACTCGCCGCGGGTCGACAGGCCACCCCCGCCCTGGCCGCGGGTCTTGAGGGTCTGCAGCAGGCGGTCGCCGGCTCGGCGCAGGCGCAGCGCCATGCGCGCGCGCTCCAGGTCGCCCTCGGGCGTGTCGTAGTAGGTATTGCCCAGCCGCGTGAGCGTCGGGGCCGAACCGGCCAGGCGGGGGTGGCGGCGCAGCGCCTCGGGCGACTCGAGCCCCAGGGCCAGTTTGAGTTCGATCTCGTCTGCCATCGGGGCGCTACCTCGTTTTGATGAATATTGGATGATTTTTTCATGACGGTGGTGGTGTCAGTCACTATACTGACGCCGCCATTTTCCAGGTTCACAGATGCCCCATGGTGACATCCAATCCCTTCTCCGCGATGTTCGGCCGCTCGCCATTCCATCCACTGCTGGCCCATATCGTCAAGGCCAGCGAGTGCGCCGACGAGCTGTTGCCTTTCTTCGAGGCCTCTCTTGTCGGCGACTGGGACACCGCCGCCCAGCATCGCGAGACCATCACGCGCCTCGAGCACGAGGCCGACGAGCTCAAGACCGAGCTGCGTCTCAATCTGCCCAACACCATGTTCCTGCCGGTGTCGCGCTCCGATCTTCTCGATCTGATCAGCGTCCAGGACAAGATCGCCAACAAGGTTCGCGACATCACCGGTATCATGCTCGGCCGCAGCATGCAGGTGCCCCAGGAACTGGCACAGCCGATGCGCGACTACATGCGCACCTCGGTGGCCTGTGTCGCCCAGGCGCGCCACGCCCTGGAGGAGCTCAAGGATCTGCTCGAGTCGGGCTTCGGTCGCAATGTATCCGATGTGATGCAGAAGATGATCCGTGAGCTGCACGTGCTCGAGCAGCAGGCCGACGGCCAGCAGGTGACCATTCGCCGGCAGCTCTTCGAGCTCGAGGATCGTCTGCCACCGGTGGACGTGATGTTCCTCTACAAGATCATCGACTGGGTGGGCGAGCTTTCAGACCGTGCCGAGCGCGTCGGCAGCCGCCTGCAGATCATGACGGCCAACTGAACACAACGGCCCCGGCGATCCCGGGGCCGTGTCGTGTTGACCTTCTCCATCAGACCGCAACAAGGGAACCCTCCCTATGTCGATCATTGCGCAGCACGGTGAGATCTTCATCATCCTCGCCTGTCTCTTCGGTTTCTTCATGGCCTGGGGCGTCGGGGCCAACGACGTGGCCAACGCCATGGGCACCTCGGTGGGCTCCCGGGCCATCACCATCAAGCAGGCGATCATCATCGCCGTGATCTTCGAGTTCCTGGGCGCCTGGCTGGCCGGTGGCGAGGTAACCGACACCATCCGCAAGGGGATTATCGACCCCGAGTTGTTGCAGGATGATCCCCAACTGCTGGTCTACGGCATGCTGGCGGCGCTTCTGGCTGCCGGTACCTGGCTATTGATCGCCTCGGCCAAGGGCTGGCCGGTCTCCACCACCCACTCCATCGTCGGCGCCATCGTCGGCTTCGCTGCGGCTGGCCTGGGTGCGGGCGCGGTGGACTGGGGAGCGGTGGGCAAGATCGCTGCCAGCTGGCTGGTCTCGCCGCTGCTGGCCGGCTCCATCGCCTTCATGATCTTCAAGTCGGTGCAGCACCTGATCTTCGAGGCGCGCGACCCCTTCGCCGCGGCCAAGCGCTACGTGCCCATCTACGTCTTCCTGGTCGGCTTTATCGTCGCCATGGTAACCCTGACCAAGGGGCTCAAACACGTCGGCCTGGATCTCGGCTTCGGTGCCAGTTTCCTGGTAGCCGCGATATTCGGTGTCACCTGTTTGGTCCTGGGCGTCCTGCGTGAGCGCCGGGTCAGCCGTGTCATGCGCCAGACCGATCAGTTCGGCTTCGGCAGCGTCGAGCAGGTCTTCGGTGTGCTGATGATCTTCACGGCCTGCGCCATGGCCTTCGCCCACGGTTCCAACGACGTGGCCAACGCCGTGGGACCGCTGGCGGCGGTGATCAGCGTGGTCCAGAGCGGCGGGGATGTGGAAGGCGCGGCTCTGGTGCCCTGGTGGGTGCTGGTGCTGGGTGGCGGCGGCATCGTTGTCGGTCTGGTCACCTACGGCCACAAGGTGATCGCCACCGTCGGTACCGGCATCACCGAGCTCACACCGAGCCGCGGCTTTGCCGCGACCCTCTCCGCCGCCACCACCGTGGTGCTGGCCTCGGGTACCGGCCTGCCGATCTCCACCACCCATACCCTGGTGGGGGCCGTGCTGGGCGTGGGGCTGGCCCGGGGCATGGCGGCGCTCAACCTGCGGGTCATCGGCACCATTATCATGTCGTGGCTGATCACCCTGCCGGCCGGCGCCGGTCTCGCGATCCTGTTCTTCTTCACGTTCAAGGGGATGTTTGGTTAAGCGCCGAACTACAAGCGCCAAGCCACAAGAAAACCCGGAGGCTGAGGCCTTCGGGTTTTCCTTTGCGATGGCATGATTCATGCGGCTGCTTGGCTGCTTGCAGCTGACCAGTGCCGCCGTTTTTGTCACTCTGATATAGTGACGCTCGGCTCCCCCTTCGTTCACCTGCTGCCGGAGTGCGGCCTTGGATACTCGTTTCCCCTTCGTGGACTGGTTTCGCAATTCTTCGCCCTATATCAACGCCCACCGTGGCCGCACCTTCGTCATCCTGATCGAGGGCGAGGCCATGGCCAGCGGGCGAGGCGAGCAGCTGATCCAGGACCTGGCGCTTCTGCACACCCTGGGCGTGCGCCTGGTGGTGGTGTTCGGTATCCGGCCGCAGGTGCAGAAGGCGCTGAACGAGGCGAGCATCGTGCCCAGTCGTCACCAGGGGCGCTGGGTGGCCGACGAGGCCATCATGAGCCGGGTCGAGCGTATCGCCGCCGAGCAGCGGCTATGGTTGGAGGCGCGACTTTCGCCGGGGTTGCCCAATACGCCGCTGCACGGCATCGAGATGACCGTGGTCTCCGGCAACCTGGTGATGGCCAAGCCACTGGGCGTGCGCGAAGGTGTCGATTTCGACCACAGCGGCGAGGTGCGTCGGGTACGGTCGGAAGCCATCGAGGGGCTGCTCGAACGCGGCTCGCTGGTGGTGCTGCCGCCGCTGGGCTTCTCCAGCACCGGCGAGGTCTTTGACCTGGACGCCGCCGAGGTGGCTCGCCACGCCGCCACGGCGCTCTGCGCCGACAAGCTGATCCTGCTCGGCGAGGCCAGTGGACTGTTCGATCGCAGCGGCCAGCTCCAGCGACAGCTGACCCCCAGCGAGGCCGAGCCGCTATTTCAACAGGCCGATCCCTCCAGCGAACTCGCCCGGCACCTTGGCGCGGCCTGTATCGCCGCACGATATGGCGTGGCCCGCACCCACCTGCTCTCCTGGCACGACCACGACGCCCTGCTCGGCGAGCTCTTCACCCGCGACGGCGTGGGCACCATGATAACTGAACATCGCTACGAGCAGCTGCGAGCGGCGGAGCTTGGCGATATCGGCGGCCTTCTCGAACTGCTCGAGCCGCTGGAGCAGCAAGGCATGCTGGTGCCGCGCTCCCGGGAACGGCTGGAGTACGAGATCGACGACTACCTGGTGATCGAGCGTGACGGCATGATCATCGGCTGTGCCGCCCTGCATACCTTCGGCGACGCCACGATGGGGGAGCTGGCTTGCGTCGCAGTCCACGACGACTATCGTGGAGGCGCGCGCGGGGAGTTGCTGCTTGCCGAGATCGAGCGCCGGGCCCGCCGCCTGGAGCTCTCGGCGCTATTCGCGCTGACCACCCACACGACCCACTGGTTCTTCGAGCACGGCTTTCGCCTGGCCGATATCGAGACCTTACCGCCGCTGCGTCGCGACACCTACAGCCACGCCCGCAAGTCCAAGATCCTGGTCAAGGCCATGGCCTGAGGGGGCGCTGTCGCCGGGAGGCGTCGCCGAGGTTAGCGGCGTCTCCATCTGGAGACGACCCAACTGCCTGAAAACAAATAAATTCTTCAGAAAGGCTCGAACGACGTCGCCAACTGGCGACGAAAGTTGGCCTCCCAGGCTCTCCCTCTTAACTCGTTAGCGGGCCTTGTCCGGCTCAATCCGCCTTGTCCGTTCTATAATCCTCTGATTTATATTGTTTAATGCGATTTCTGGCACGCCATTGGCAACTGTCAGGAAGAGCAACTGTCTGCTCCAAGCGATGTGCAATGTCAGGTTGCGATGAGACGATACCGCCGTCAGGCAAGGACCGGTATCGAAAGGGCAAGGATGCCCTGGCAGGGATGCCTCTCCCCCGGCAGGGGGATCGAATTGCGCAGCATCGCCGTTGGCTCCGGCCGAGGCGGTGGTGCCAGGAGCGGAGCAGGGCGGCGCGCCACGCAATGGTTCGCCACTCGCATGAGGATGACCAGCCCCTGGTGGCAGATGGCACCTCATGGCTTCGGGGCCTTCCCGGCCCATGGACCTTCGTGCAATGGACGGATCAGGCCGTCGATCGATCGAATGTCCAGACCCTTCAGTTCCCTGCGTATTGGGCCGGCTCTGCCGGCCCTTTTTTTACCGGCCTGTTTTCTGGCGGAATGTTTCCAGCAGGGTGGCGCCGATTGGCCGCGGGGCGCTCGGCAGAACTCTGGTATCCTTGTCAGTGGACGATGGTGGTTCCCGTTACTCTTCAGCAAAGTACGCTGTTCATGACCTCAGCCGTTACGCGTCGCTGGCGGCCGCGCTCGCTGTTGCAGCTGGTGCTGCTGGCCTTCCTGGTGGTGATGTTGCCGCTGGCCGTGCTGATGATCCAAGCCGGCCAGGCCATCTCCGAGCTGTCACGCCTGGCTGATGTCAGTGCCCGCCAGGCAGTGGAAGAGACTCGGCGTGCCCGTTCGCTGGGAGCTCTGGCGCTGGAGATGGAGCGCGCTGCCCGCCAGTATGCCGTGGTCGAGCAGGAGAGCCTGCTGGAGATTTTCGACGACCGTCTCGAAGAGTTCCGCGAGTTACTGGCTCAGCAGCGCCAGCTACTGCCCGACGATCCCGATATAGCAGCGCTGGAGGAGCGGCTGGACCGCCTCGCCGAGTTGCCCGACCTGCCCCTCGAGGCCTTCACCGCCCGGCTCGCCGATTTCCTGCCTTTTGCCCAGCATACCGAGGCGATGCGCCGCGCCACCAACCAGCACATCGACGCGCGCATCGAGGGTATCCGCGCCCGCGCCGAGGCCGTGCAGGTGCGCCTCTGGTGGCAGACCGCGGCCCTGGTCTCGGCGAGTCTGGTATTGATGCTGCTGTTCACCCGCCTGATCATCCATCCGATTCGCCAGCTGGAGCGTCGTATCCTGGGGATCGGCAGCGTAGGTGGCGACAGGGGTCAGACGCCGAGGCCCCTCAAGGGCCCGGCGGAACTGGTTGCCCTGAATGAGCGGCTGGACTGGCTGGCCTCGCGGCTCGACGAACTGGAGGCCCAGAAACAGCAGTTCCTGCGTCATATGTCTCACGAGCTCAAGACACCGCTGGCCAGCGTGCGCGAGGGCTCGTCGCTGCTTGCCGACGGCGTGGCCGGCGAGGTCACGCCGCGCCAGCGCGAGATCCTCGACCTGATCGATGCCAGCGGCCGCGACCTGCAGCGTCTGATCGAGCAGCTGCTCGACTACAACCTGCTCCAGCAAGATCGGCAGCTGGATATCGAGCAGCAGGATGTCGCCACCATGGTCAAGGAAGTGCTGGCCAAGCATCGCCTGGCCCTCGACAGCAAGCAGATGCGGGTCAGCTGCTTCGATGGTCCCCTGGTGTGGGCGCTCGATCGCACTGCCACGGTTCGGATCCTCGACAATCTGATCTCCAATGCCGTCGCCTATGGCGAGGACGGTGGCGTGATGGAGATTCGTGCCCGTGCGCTGCGCGACCGACTGGTGATCGAGGTGGCCAACAGTGGCGAGCCGATTGCCGAGGAGGACAGCACCCGGCTCTTCGAGGCCTTCTTCCAGGGGCATGGACGCCGCAAGGGCCCGCTCAAGGGCTCCGGCATCGGCCTCTCGGTGGCCGCCGACTGCGCTCGGCTCCAGCACGGCAGCCTGGAACTCGTCGACGATGCCCGGCTGGCGGTGTGCTTTCGCCTGACCCTGCCGCGTCGAGTCCCGGCGCCCGAGCAAGACCTCGATCACGAGCACGAACACCCGACGCCCGCCATGGCGGGCGACCACTCGAGGAATGACACCCCATGACCGCGCGCTCCTGGCTCCTGTACCTGGCCATGGCCCTGCTGGCCGGCTGTCAGTATCTGCCCGAGCAGCTGCAGTTGCCCTCTGGCCCCTCTTCCCAACAGAGCCTCTCCAGTGACTCGGCGTCGTGCCATGCCGAGCTACCGGATTTCGACAATGCCCCTTGCCTGCTTCACGACTGGGTGGCCTTCGGCCTGGCCTCCCAGCGGGGCGACCGTGCCTGGCGTGAGGCCACCCTGACACGCCTCGGCGGCGAGAGCGCCGAGCGTCGCCTGGCGCGGGCCGTGCTGCTCGCCTGGGGGGATCGACGCCAGTGGAACCAGGCTTCGGCGCTCTACAAGGCCGATCTGCACGCTGCACCGTCAGACCTGCAGCCACTGCTGCGTTACTGGCTCAACGAGCTAGAGGGGCGCCGTCGCCTGGCCGGACAGCTGGCCGAGAGCCGGAGCGAGCAGGAGGCCACCATGGAGGAGAATGCGGCCCTCACCGAGGAACTCGAGGCCCTGGCCGAGAAGCTCGAGCAGCTCACCGCCATCGAACAGAGCATCAACCTGCGACAGCAGAATGAATGAATCGGGAGAGATGACATGAAGCAGACCGGACGCCTGGCCAATGCCGGCGGACATGCCGCCCACATCCTGCTGGTGGATGACGACGTCAGCCTGTTGAAACTGCTGGGCATGCGGCTCGAGAGCCGGGGCTACCGTGTCACCACGGCGGAAAGTGGCCGCGAGGCGCTCAAGCGGCTGGAAGTCGCTCGTCCCGACCTGGTGCTGTCAGATCTGCGCATGGACGAGATGGACGGCCTGGCGCTGTTCCAGGAGCTCCAGCGCCGAGTGCCGGGCCTGCCGGTGATCATCCTCACGGCCCACGGCTCGATTCCGGATGCCGTCAGCGCCACCCGCCAGGGGGTGTTCGGCTTTCTCACCAAGCCGGTGGATCGCGACGAGCTCTTCGCCGCCATCGACGATGCCCTGGCCCAGACCTCCACCTCCGCCACCGAGGGGAACGACCACTGGCGCGAGGCGATCATCACCCGCAGCCCGGAGATGGAGCGGATCCTCGAGCAGGCCCGCATGGTGGCCGCCGCGGATGTCAGCGTCCTGATTACCGGCGCCTCGGGGTCGGGCAAGGAGCTGCTGGCCGGCGCCATCCACAAGGCCAGCCCTCGGGCCGACAAGCCCTTCGTGGCGATCAACTGCGGTGCGCTGCCCGAGCAGTTGCTGGAGAGTGAACTCTTCGGCCACGCCCGGGGTGCCTTCACCGGGGCGGTGAGCGAGCACCGTGGCCTCTTTCTGGCCGCCGACGGTGGCACCCTGTTCCTCGACGAGATCGGCGACATGCCGCTGACACTGCAGGTCAAGCTGCTGCGTGCCCTGCAGGAGCGCCAGATCCGCCCGCTCGGATCCACCACCTCGGTCCCCATCGACGTGCGCATCATCTCGGCGACGCATCGCGACCTGGATCGCGCCATGCAAGAGGGAGAGTTTCGTGAGGACCTCTACTACCGCCTCAACGTGGTGAATCTTCGGTTGCCGCCGCTCAACGAGCGTGCCGAGGACGTACCGCTGCTGGCCAAGCATCTGGTGGCCCAGGCCGCTGCCCGGCACAAGCCCTTCGTCAAGGGCTTCTCGCCGGAGGCGCTCAACCTGCTGGCCGCCTCGGCCTGGCCCGGCAATGTGCGCCAGCTGGTCAACGTGGTGGAGCAGTGTGTGGCCCTGACCACCTCGCCGATGATTCCGGAGGGGCTGGTGGCCCAGGCGCTGGCCGCCGAGGAAAGCGCCCTGCCGACCTTCAATGACGCAAGGGCCGGCTTCGAGCGCCGCTACCTGGTCAAGGTGCTCAAGATCACCGACGGCAACGTCACCCAGGCGGCGCGGATCGCCGGGCGCAACCGAACCGATTTCTACAAGCTGCTGGCCCGACACGAGCTCGAGCCCGGCACCTTCAAGCCGGCCGCCCGTCGGGCAGAGCACCACTAAACTCTGCGCAGCGGGACACAACGCAAGACCCCCTGCCGGGGCAGGGGGTCTTGGTAGCGCGAGCTTAACTGCCGGTCTTACTTGGGCAGCTTGGTCCGGCGCAGATAGGGGAAGATGGTCTCGTATTCACCGAACTTCGCCTTGGCATCCTCGTCGGAGACCGTCGGCGGGATGATCACGTCTTCACCGACGTTCCAGTCGGCGGGTGTCGCCACGCCCTTGCCGTTGGCGGTCTGCAGGGCGTCCAGGGCGCGCAGCACCTCGGCGAAGTTACGGCCCACGTTCATCGGGTAGGTCATGGAGAGCTTGAGCTGCTTGTCCGGCCCGATGATGAACACCGAGCGCACGGTAGCGCTGTCCGCCGGGGTGCGGCCGTCCGGCAGGTAGGCATCGGCCGGCAGCATGTCGAACTGCTTGGCGACCTTGAGGTCCTCGTCGGCGATGATCGGGAAACCGACATCGCAGCTGGCGAAGCTGGAGATGTCATTGATCCACTTCTTGTGGTCTTCCACGCCGTCCACCGAGACGCCGATCACCTTGGTGCCGCGCTTGTTCCACTCATCGTTGAGCTTGGCCACGGCACCGAACTCGGTGGTGCAGACGGGAGTGAAGTCCTTGGGGTGGGAGAACAGGATCGCCCAGTTGTCGCCGATCCACTCGTGGAAGCGGATCGGGCCCTGGCTGGTATCGGCCTCGAAATCGGGTACGACGTCATTGATGCGTAGTGACATGGTGCAACTCCCTATCGTTCGGGTGGTTGAAGCTGCCGGCACGCTTGCTGCCATGCTGGCAGTGAAAGCCGTGTTGAGCGTTCCGACATTGTCGGGCCTGGCGGCGCTCTGGACAACGGCCTGGCAGCGCCTTCTTATTTGTTTAAAGTCTAACATTATGCGATGAAACCATAACAGCCGGCATCGAAGGTCACCAGGGGGCGGAGTGTCGCACCCATGCCGGTCTCATTCGCCATCTTTTTCGCGTACCCGCAGGGCAAGGCGCCCTTCGCCCAGACGCGCCTCCAGCGCCTGACCCGGCACAACCTCGCTTGCCCGCCGGATGACCTGTCCCTGCTCGTCCTCGAGGATGGCGTAGCCCCGCCCCAGCACCGCCAGCGGGCTGACGGCCTGAAGCTCGCGCACCAGTCCGCCCAGCCGCTCGCGATGGTGGGCCAGCTCTCGCGGCATGGCCTGATGGAGCCGTCCGCGGGCTCTCGTGAGCCGCTGTTCGGCCTGCTCCACCAGCCGGCGCGGCGAGCGCAGCGCAAGGCGCTGGCTCAGGTGTTGCTCTCGGCGCCGTTCACCGGCGAGCCTGGTCTGCATGGCCCGCCGTAGGCGTCCTTCCAGCTCGGTCAGTTGCCGACTGCGCGCGGCCAGCACCTCGCCGGGGTGGCGCAGCCGGGCCCGCAGGTGATCCAGCCGCTGAGCCTCGGTCTCCAGTCGGGCGCGCTGAGCCCTGGTGAGCCGCTCGGCCAGCCGCTCGAGGCGGTGGCGCCGTTCGCGGCGGTCGGGCACCAGCTGCTCGGCGGCGGCGGAAGGCGTTGGGGCGCGCACGTCGGCGGCGAAGTCGGCCAGGGTGACATCCACCTCATGGCCCACCGCCGACATCACCGGCAACCGCGAATGGAAGATCGCGCGCGCCAGGTGCTCGTCATTGAAGGCCCACAGATCCTCCAGGCTGCCGCCACCGCGGGTGATCAGGATGGCGTCGTGGGCCGGGTCCAGCGCCTGCTGGCGGTTGAGCAGGCCCAGTGCCGAGATCAGCGCCGGGGCAGCCTCGCGCCCCTGCACTGGCATCGGGATCAGTGTCACCTGCGTAAGCGGCCAGCGCGCTGCCAGCACCGCCAGCACATCGCGAATTGCCGCGCCGGTGGGCGAAGTGAGCACCAGCAGGTGGCGTGGTGGATAGGGCAGGGGACGTGCGTTGGCGAAGACGCCCTCGTCGGCGAGCCGGGCCTTGAGCCGTTCGAAGGCCGCCAACAGCTCGCCTTCGCCTGCCGCCTGCACCGCCTCGACGATCAGCTGATAGTCGCCGCGTGGCTCGAACAGCGACACCTGGCCGCGCACCTTGACCCGATCACCGTCGCGCAGGGGTGTGGCCACGAAGCGCGCCCGGGTGCGGAACAGGGCGCAGCGCAGCTGGGCCCGATCATCCTTGAGGGTGAAGTAGATGTGCCCCGAGCCCGGCCGCGACACCCCGGAGAGCTCGCCCTCCACCCACACCTCGCCAAGGTCCTGCTCCAGCGCCTGGCGGGCGCGGCGATTGAGCTCGCTGATGGAGAGAGCCTGGGGGTGTCCGCTGTCATCGGCGCTGGGCATCTTGGAGGCGTCCTGTGGCGTATGACGCTCTCACTCTAGCATGTCATCGCCAACGTTCATGGCCGTGTTCACGAGGTGAAGTACCAGGCAACGAAAACGCCGAGCCTGTCGGCTCGGCGCAAGGGACATGCGCCCGGCAGGGCCTAGCCCGTCATTGCCGGCTGGCCCAGTCATCGGCTTCCTTCTCGGCCTTTTCGCGGGCCATGCCATATTTTTTGCTGCAGCTTGCCGATCAGCTGTTCGCGCTTGCCGCCGATCTCGTCCACCTCATCGTCGGTAAGTTCACCCCAGCTGGAGCGGGCCTTGCCCTTCATTTCCTTCCATTTGCCTTCGATCTGGTCCCAGTTCATGTCGATTCTCCTGTCCTTGAACGGCCTGAGTGAGGGGTGGCCTGAGCTCTTTACATGCCCAACTGTAGGCTAGACCAGAACCGATCTACCGACATGGGTGCGTTTCGAACACCAGCCTATGAGGCGGTCAACCAGGCCGCAGGCGCCAGAACGATGGACGGGAAAGCCGCAAGAAGCACCAGTATCGAGATATTCACGGCATAGAAGGGAAGTGAAGCGATGACGAGCTTCTCTACCGGGACTTTGGAGACCTGTGCCGTGGCGAACAAGCAGGTACCCACGGGGGGCGATGCCAAACCAATCGCCAGGCTTGCCACCATGAAGATGAGGAAGTGCAGCGGGTCTACGTTGGCATTCACCGCCGCTGGCATCAACACAGGTATCAACATCAGCGCGGCGGCGACGATGTCCATCAGCATGCCGACGATCAGGAAAACGAGGCCCATCAACAGTAGGGTCGCAAATTGCGAAGAGGCGATAGTACCCAGTAGCCCGGTAGTCTTTTGTGGTAGAAGGTCGACGGTGAACAAGTAGGTCGCGACATTGGCCACCATGAGGATCAGCAGCACCGAACCAGCACTGTGGCCGGCGCGGATCACCAGCGGTACCAGATCTCGCCAGCCCATTTCCCGATGCACCACGATAGCGACTAGCAGTGTATAGAGAACTGCCAGGCCGGCCGCTTCGGTTGGCGTCACGATACCCGAGAACATTCCGGTGAGAATGATGACGGGTGCCCCTACAGACGGTATTGCCCTGAGCAGTGATCGCAGGCTCTTGCGATAGTCGAAATGTGACATGGTGCCGTATCCATGACGACGCGAGGCGAAGGCATTGTAAGCAGCAAGCGCCAGGGCGAGGAGTAGGCCGGGGCCCAACCCTCCAGCCAGGGCGGCACCGACGGATTGCCCAGCCGAAGCCGCAGCAACGATGATCAGGATGGAGGGAGGCACCAGCGTTGCAAGGGTAGCCGTGATAAGCGTGAGAGCTGCCGAGTAGGGCAGCGGGTAACCTCGCGTCGTCATGGCGCGAATAGAAATGGGGCCCAGGCTCGCGATATCGGCTACCGATGAGCCAGAGATGCCGCCGAAGACGAAGCTCGAGGCAATATTGACGTGGCCAAGGCCACCGCGAAAGCGACCAACGGCAGTTTCGGCAGCATCGAAGATACGCTCCGATAGCCCGCCCCGCTCCATGATCTGCCCTGCCAGAATGAACAGAGGAACGGCAATCAGCAGGAAAGAGTTGATCGACGTTGCCATGGCCTGAGTGACCATCGAAAGAGGTAAATCGAACCACCATAGGGTAGCGACTGCGGCAAGTCCCAGGGAGAGAGATAGTGGAATGCCGAGCAGCGCTAAAAATACGAATAGGATCAACAACCAGAGGCTCATGAAGTGCCCTCTTTTTCTGTCGTTACGTGCTGTTCTTCCTGTATAGGCGCCAAGGCGTGCATCAGGGCGCCGAGGATGGCCAGGGTAGAGCCCAGCACAAGGGGAACAGTGGTCAGCCACTGACCTAGCTGGAGGATGGCGGAGACTTCACCGAAGCGTAATTGCTGCAGGACGAGCTTTACGCCATACCAGCAGATAATCGAAAAGAAGACAGCGGCAGCGGCAGCTTGTAGAAGGCGAAGCAGCGGCTGTACACGAGGTGGGGAGATGGCAGATAGAAAGTTGAGGGAGGGATGTTGTCCGTGGCGGAAACCGGACGCCATACCTAACCAAATCGTCCAGATGAAGAGAAAGCGGGCGAGCTCCTCGGTCCAGGAAATGGAACCACCCAACCATCTGGAGCTAACTTGTAAAGATATCAGTATTACCATACCGATAATAGACACAAAAATCAGCGCATCGAGTAAACGCCAGATCCAGAATTCGAAACTTTTCATCGTCCGTTGGCCTCAGAAGATGAATGCCAGGTGCCCATGAAGGGCACCTGAAAGAGTGAGATCATTCGGAGATGAAGTCTAGGCTATTCTGCATGAAGTCCTCGCCAATCTCGTCGCTAAATTCATCGTATACGCCTCTCGCAATTTTTTGAACCTTTTCAAGCTCTCCCTCTTCGAACGAATTCACTTGCATGCCTTCATCTTTGAGCTTTTCGATAATTCCTTGTTCTTGCTCTATCTCAAGGCTATTTCTCTCGCTGGTCATTTCATGTGCTGCCTGTTCAACCTCATCATGATAGTCCTCCGGGATACGGTCCCAAGCAGATTTTGACAGGGCTAGCAGGAAGGCATCGGCCACGTGTTGAGTCATGTTGAGATGGTCCTGGACCTCATAAAAGCGGTTGTTATAGGGCACCTCAACCGGATTTTCCTGGCCATCGATGGCCTCCAGCTGGAGCGCGCTATAGACCTCGGAGAATGCCATGGGGGTCGGGTTAGCTCCAAGGGCCTCAAACAAGCTGACGAATAAGCGATTGTTAGGTGTCCTCAGGGTGATGCCTTGGAAATCTTCGGCGGTGGTGATGGGCGTTTCCCGAGTAGTTACGTTCCGGAAGGTGCGCAGGAAAAAGCCAAGGCCATGGATATCCAGTCGGTCGAGCGATGACAAGAGCTCCTCCCCGGGCTCGCCGTTCAGGTAGGCCTGGAACTGCTCATAGTCGCTGAACAGATAGGGCAAGCTGATGGCGTTCATTCTAGGTTCAAAGGAGGCATACACTGAACTGGCCAGGATCAGGCCATCGAGGGCGCCTGAACCCAATTGGTTGATGGCAGCATTTTGGTCACCGCTGAAGAGGACGCCGTCAGGGAAGACCTGAAAGGTGACCTCACCCTCGGTTTTTTCCTCGACGAGCTCAGCGAATCGACTGGCGGCCTGTCCCACTGAGGACTGGGCAGGGTCGGGCACTGCCAGGCGAAGGTTGACTTCGGCTTGCGCCTGACCCGCGAGCACAGGGATGGTTAGTGCGAGCAGGGCGACATGGCAGCCCTTGATTGCGATGGTATTGAGATTGTTATGCATGGCGTTGACTCCTCGGAGTATTGTCATTGAGCCTGCTGAAGGCCCTTTGATGAAAGACCATTGCGACGCCGCATTTCCAGATAGAGCGCGCTGTGGTCCAGTTCACCTCCACCGGCTTCGATCAAGTCGGCAAAGAGGCGATCGGTAAGTGCCAGCAAGGGGAGGTCAAGCCCGAGCTCTCGTGCCACCTTACAGGCGGCTTGCGTATCCTTGAGCTGGTACTTGGCTGGCCCGCCGGGGGAAAAGTTCTCATCCAGCATCCGCTGGCCGTGTTGTTCGAGTATGCGAGAGGAAGCGAATCCGCCCAGCAGGGCTTCCCTGACACGGGCAGGATCTGCACCACCTACCTCGGCGAGCAACAGCGCCTCGGAGATAGCGCCGATGGTGCTCGCCACCGTTAGCTGGTTGACTAGTTTCGCCAATGCGCCGGTGCCTGCGGGGCCGATATGCACGGGATGTCCCATGGCCGTCAGGATATCTTTGCCGGCGGCGAAGGCCTCAGCGGTTCCTCCGGCCATGATCGACAGGCTTGCCTCGATGGCGCCTTTCTCACCACCGGAGACCGGAGCATCGATCCACTGGAGACCGTGAGCCTCGCAGCGCTGTGCCATGTCGATGGCCTCGCTTCTACTGATGGACGACATGACGATAAGCAGGCTCCCTGCCGCCATGGCCTGAGCGGCCCCATGCTTGGCGAAGAGCACCTCTTCGCAGACCGGCCCAGAGCTGACCATGACCACCACAGCGTCACACTCCTTGACGGCTTCGCTTGGACTTTCGGCGAGATGTGCACCCTCGCCGCTGAGGAAAGCGGCCTTGTCGCGGCTGCGATTCCAGACGTTGACCGCGTATCCCGCCCGCATCAGGTTGAGGGCCATGGGACTGCCCATGATGCCGGTGCCGAGTACGGCAATCTTGCGTTGGGTAGTCATCTTCACCTCATGGATGTCGCCGAGTGAGGAAACGCACCGGAAGCTCGTGCTCGACCAGTGCCAGGGAGTCCCGAAAGGTCGCCAGATGAGGGGTTTCCAGATGGGCATCGAAGGCCTCTCTAGAGCGATACAACTCGTAGAATACGACCCTTGTACTTGTCGACGTTTCATCAACATTGATGTCGAATTGCAGGCAGCCTGGCTCGTCAACGAGAGAACGTGTGGCATCCTCGCGAGCGGCGGCCAGAAAGGCTTCCAGGCATGCCGCGGCAACATCGAACTCGGCGATGACGGTGAAAGCGGGTTGGCTTGCCATGACGTACTCCCTAGGCATTGCCCATGGTGCGGATCTGTTCGAGACGGATGTCGATGACGTCTCGATCCTCGACCAGCTCCACGTCGGACATGCGCACGACCTGATCTTTCTTGACGGGGTTCTTGAGCTTGACGTTATGTGCCAGGCCAATCGGCAGCGCGTCGAGCTGCATGCTGTGTGACGCGGGAATGGCCTTGGCCCACACGGCGTATCCCCCCTCGCCATCGAGCATCTCTCCGGGGGCGAGATCCTTCTTCGCAGTGGCCACAGCATCGGCGCGAAAGGTTTTCGAACTCCCAGTGGGCTCACCTCGGAAGTAGGCCGAAAGAACGCTGACGGACGTTTCCAGGCCAATCAGATGGAAAGGCCGCCACATGGAGGCGTACCAGCCGGACTTATCGGTCAGCAGCCCGTATTGGTCAAAGCAATCCCGGGTATAGGCATCGGGGGCTTTGAAGGTGACGAACATGCCGAAGCGGATATTGTTCAAGACTTCGCGGCCGTCCGGTTCCTGGCTCGCGGCGATATCGACGAGACCGGAGCGGGGCAGACGCCCGCCATCGCTCTCGGGCTTGAAGACCGACGCCAGGTCATGAAGCCCAGAAGGGTAGAACTCCAGGCCGTCGTCGGGGCAGTCGAGCCCGGTGCCATTGGCCACCGCCGCCATTTCGATAGCTGCCTTGGTCCCGTCGGTGAAGGAGTTGTACATCTTGGGGTTAAAGTCACCTTCGGCGACTTTTTCCTCGCTCCAGCCGAAGTAGCCCCAGACAGTGTCGGGCGTTGAATAGCGGTAGCGAGGTTCGAAATTCATGCCCTTACCGGCTGAGGTAAGTTCGAAGCCACAGGCATGGACCCAGTCGACCAGCTCACAGATGGCGGCAGGCTGATCCCCGTAGGCCATGGAGTAGATCACCCCCTTGGCGCGCGCCCTCTGGGCTATGATAGGGCCACACATGACGTCGGCTTCCACGTTCACCATGACCACATGCTTGTCATTGTCGATCGCCATGAGTGCGTGACGAACACCGGCAATTGGGTGTCCGGTCGCCTCGATGATGCAGTCGATATCATCGAACTCGCACATTTCACGGGCATCTGGTGTGAGGAAGGTTTTCCCGCTCTCTATGGCATCGCCAAACGAGTTGGCCGAGTACTCGCCTTCTTTCCATCCTGTTCGCTTGAACGATTCTTTGGCTTTTTGGGTGTCGAGGTCCGCAACAGCAACAACATGATATCCTGGGATTTTTCTTGCCTGAGCCAAGACCATAGAGCCAAATTTTCCTGCTCCAATCAGCCCTATGCGGACGGATTTTCCCTGGGCATGGTGGGCAGCGAGCATGGACGACAAGTTCATTAAAGACACTCCTGATAATTGGCGATACCAAGTTTCAGCATCGTTGAAAAAAGCACCGTCCCATTGAAGTCACGAGGTACAGGGCTTATCGGTCGATGACAATACTGAACGTAGGTGACGCCCATTCTCAGGGCAATTTACTTTTTCTTGGCGATTGTTTAGGCTGGCTAAATAGATCGATCTCAGCCTGGCGCTGCCACTGATAAGCAGATTCCTGTATCCATTCCATGAAGCGCCTGACGTGAGGGAGTCGAAGGTTTTGATTCGGGCATACTATCCACTGAGTGCATATGGGGATTTTGGCTGTCACCTTCGATGGAATGATTAACTTCCCCTCCTTCAGCTCTTTGTCCATCATGAGGTTGCTTTCAAGTGCAATGCCAAGGCCAAGGGTTGCGGCATCTACTGACATATGAGAGCGGTCGAAATGAAGGCTCCCAGAGAAGCTTTCACCTTTATATCCAATTGTGGAAAACCAGTTTCGCCATTGGATTTGTGCTTTTACTGAATGGATTAGGCGATAATTCCTAAAGTCGTGTGGCTCCAGTGATGCCGGTTCTGCAAGAGAAGGTGAGCATACGGGGACGAAGTGCTCTGTGGTGAGGGGTGTGACGCAAAGCCCTGGCCACTTGCCGGTTCCATGGCGAATTTCGATATCGACCCTTTCTCTGCTGAAATCGGTTGGTTCATTAGATCCATCCAGTCTTACTTCCAGATCGGGATGCGAGGAGAGGAATTCGCCCAGGCGAGGAAGTAGCCATTTTGTCGAGATGGTGGGAGTAGCTCGAATGGTAAGTCGGGTGGGGATTTTGGTGCCTTTTATTTGGTCTGTGGCCTTGATGATATGTTCGATATCTTCTGAAATCAGGTCGAAGTAACGCTCTCCTGCCTCGGTGAGCCGCAGGGCGCGCCCTGATTTAACGACCAGAGTCGTGCCGATGTGTTCTTCCAGGGAACGGAGTTGCTGACTAATGGCTGATGAAGTGACATTCAGATGTTCAGCCGCGGCGACGACACTTTGTGTGCTTGCTACATGGTAGAAAACGGCAATGCTGCGAAGGGGGATCATGAAGGGCTCTTTGCTAAAGCATGGCTGTTCGATCGCTTCGTCAGTGTACCTTGCACGGATGAGCAATATTTGCCGACTTTGTACGACGTTGGTAGTAGGGCGCAGTGGTCTGTGCCCATGCTGGGTATCGCTCGACACTTCTGCATGCGAAATGCGGAGGATCTGCATAAGCCGAGCCGCCCGGGTCTGTCTCCCGATCGCCCAGATCATTGAGCCCTTCGTGTTGAACTCGCCGCGCGAGTCCTACCGGTTGGCGTCGGTGGCGCGATCATCAGCTGGCCAGCCCTCAGTCAGCGGTCTAAAGAGTGAGGGGAAGTGTGGTTGCCGCCGGTGGGGGTGCCGGGAACCAGCCCCGGTACTGGCTAGACTTCGCCGCTGATCCGGATGGTCTGGCCTACCTCCCCAAGCCGCGGGTTGGCGAGCACAGGTTGGGCAGGCCGCATTGTCGGGAGCCGAGCCGAGCCGCTATAATGGGGGATTAACTTCACTCCCTCCCACCAGTTCACTGGGTGTTGCCGCCTATGTTACGTATGGCCCAAGAAGCTCTTACGTTCGATGACGTATTACTCGTGCCCGGGTATTCCGATGTCCTGCCCAACGACGTCAGCCTCAGGACCCGCCTGACCCGCGACCTCTTCCTGAATATCCCCCTGCTTTCCGCGGCCATGGATACCGTCACCGAGGCCCGCCTGGCCATTGCCATGGCCCAGGAAGGCGGCATCGGCATCATTCACAAGAGCATGACCATCGCCCACCAGGCCGCCGAAGTGCGCAAGGTCAAGAAGCACGAGAGCGTGATCGTCAAGGACCCCATTACCGTGGGGCCCAAGGCCAAACTGGCGGACCTGCTGGCCATGGCCGACGAGCATGGCTTTTCGGGTTTCCCGGTCGTGGAGGGTGAAACGCTGGTGGGTCTGGTGACTCAACGCGACATGCGCTTCCAGCCCAATCAGGGCGACAGCGTGGCCGACATCATGACCCCCGGTGAGAAGCTCGTCACCGTGCCGGTGGGCACCGGGCTCGATATCATCAAGGGCAAGATGCAGGAGCACCGCATCGAGAAGATGCTGGTGGTGGACGACGACTTCCGCCTGCGTGGCCTGGTTACCTTCCAGGACATCGAGAAGGCCCGCACCTTTCCCTACGCCGCCAAGGATGCCGACGGTCGCCTGCTGGTCGGTGCCGCCGTGGGCACCGGCCCCGAGACCCCCGACCGCGTCGCCGCGCTGGCCGAGGCCGGCGTCGATGTTGTGGTCGTCGACACCGCCCACGGTCATTCCAGTGGCGTGATCGAGCGGGTGCGCTGGGTAAAGGAGCACTTTCCGCAGATCCAGGTGGTGGGCGGCAATATCGCCACCGCGGAGGCCGCCCAGGCGCTGGCTGAGGCCGGCGCCGATGCCGTCAAGGTGGGCATCGGCCCCGGCTCCATCTGCACCACCCGCATCGTCGCCGGCGTGGGCGTGCCGCAGATCACCGCCGTCTCCAACGTGGCCGCGGCACTCGTGCCCTATGACATTCCGCTGATCGCCGACGGCGGCGTGCGCTTCTCCGGTGACCTGGCCAAGGCCGTGGCCGCCGGCGCCAGCACCGTGATGGTCGGCGGCCTGCTGGCCGGCACCGAGGAAGCCCCGGGCGAGATCGAGCTCTATCAGGGCCGCACCTACAAGGCCTACCGCGGCATGGGTTCGATGGGGGCCATGTCCCAGAAGCAGGGCAGTGCCGACCGCTACTTCCAGGACAAGAGCGAGGGCGCCGAGAAGCTGGTGCCGGAAGGGATCGAGGGTCGCGTGCCCTACAAGGGCATGATGAGCGGCATCGTCCACCAGCTGATGGGTGGCCTGCGCGCCTCCATGGGCTACACCGGCTGCCGCGACATCCAGGAGATGCGCACCAAGCCGCAGTTCATGCAGATCACCGGTGCCGGTTTCGCCGAGTCACACGTGCATGACGTGCAGATCACCAAGGAAGCCCCCAACTACCGCGCGGGTTGAACCAAGCTTGACGCCGGAAGCTTGAAGCTGGAAGTGGCCGCGCCGCTTCCAGCTTTCGTGTTTCCGGGCCGTTCGTCTCTCAAAGGAAAGGCCTCATGACCGATATCCATGCCCACAAGATCCTGATCCTCGACTTCGGCTCCCAGTACACCCAGCTGATCGCCCGCCGGGTGCGCGAGATCGGCGTCTATTCCGAGGTTCGCGCCTTCGATATTACCGAGGCCGAGATCCGCGAGTATGCGCCCAATGGCATCATCCTCGCCGGCGGCCCGGAATCCGTCACCGAACTGGATTCGCCCCGCGCCCCCCAGTGCGTGTTCGAGATGGATCTGCCGGTGCTGGGTATCTGCTACGGCATGCAGACCATGGCCGAGCAGCTCGGCGGCGCCGTGGAGGGCTCGAAGGTTCACGAGTTCGGCTACGCGCAGATCCGAATCGATGAAGAGACCGCTCTGTTCCGCAATATCTCCGACCACATCGACCACGAGACCGGGCGCAACCTGCTCGATGTGTGGATGAGCCACGGCGACAAGGTCTCCCGGGTGCCCGACGCCTTCACCGTCACCGCCTCCACGCCGAGCTGCCCCATCGCCGCCATGGCCTGGGAGGAGAAGCGCTTCTATGGCGTGCAGTTCCACCCCGAGGTGACCCACACCCTCCAGGGCCTGCGCATCCTCGAGCACTTCGTGCTGGAGATCTGCGGTGCCGAGCGTCTCTGGACCCCGGCGCAGATCATCGAGGACCAGATTGCCCGGGTGCGCGAGCAGGTGGGCGACCGCCACGTGCTGCTCGGCCTCTCCGGCGGCGTCGACTCCTCGGTGGTGGCCGCACTCCTCCACAAGGCCATCGGCGACCAGCTGACCTGCGTGTTCGTCGACAACGGCCTGCTGCGCAAGGCCGAGGGCGAGCAGGTGATGGAGACCTTCGGTCGCCACATGGGCGTGAAGGTGATCCGCGTCAACGCCGAGCCGCTGTTCCTCTCCAAGCTCGAGGGCGAGGCCGACCCCGAGGCCAAGCGCAAGATCATCGGCAATACCTTCATCGAGGTGTTCGACGAGGAAGCCGCCAAGATCGAGGGCGTCGACTTCCTGGCCCAGGGCACCATCTACCCGGACGTGATCGAATCCGCCGCCAGCAAGACCGGCAAGGCGCACGTGATCAAGTCGCACCACAACGTGGGCGGCCTGCCCGAGACCATGAAGCTCAAGCTTGTGGAACCGCTGCGCGAACTGTTCAAGGACGAGGTGCGCAAGCTCGGCGTCGAGCTCGGTTTGCCCTACGACATGGTCTATCGCCACCCCTTCCCGGGGCCGGGTCTGGGGGTGCGCATCCTCGGCGAGGTGAAGAAGGAGTACGCCGATATTCTGCGCGAGGCCGACGCCATCTTCATCGAGGAGCTGCACCGCGCCGACTGGTACCACAAGACCAGCCAGGCCTTCGCCGTCTTCCTGCCGGTGCGCTCCGTCGGCGTGGTCGGCGACGCCCGCCGCTACGAGTGGGTGATCGCCCTGCGCGCCGTGGAGACCATCGACTTCATGACCGCCCGCTGGGCGCACCTGCCCTACGAGCTGCTTGAGAAGGTCTCCAACCGCATCATCAACGAGATCACCGGGGTCTCTCGCGTGACCTACGATGTGAGCAGCAAGCCGCCCGCGACGATAGAGTGGGAGTAGAAGAGCATCATATCGTGAGGGGGCTGCGAGAGGCGGGGGCGCTGTGTGTGTCGCTGGTGGCCGAGTGCGAGAGCCTGGTCGTGGGACGCGTAGCGGCGTCACCGATTCCATCGAGCACGGCCCGGCCGCCGCCTATGGTGAGGTTACGGTCGAGGAAAAACCGCCACTTTCGGGTTTCCCCGGGTGGCGGTTATGTTTCATGGTCTTCCTGGTAGTGTTTGCCGCTGAGTCAGGATGCCTGGCTCAGCCCCGAAGCTTGCGGGCGTTGGAGCGCGTCTTGGTGCTGTAGGGCTTCAGCGCCGCCGCCGTGATCTGCGCGGGATCGGCGCCGCTGGCTGCCGCTACTGAGGCGCGCTCGCTGGCCGTGGCGAATATCGTCGCCTTCTCCATCATCATGCCCATGGCGTCGGGGCCTGTCATGGCGCCGCTGGCCATCATCATGGTACGACGGGCGATCACTTCGCCGGCAGACAGCATCATCGCGTTGTAGGAAGTGGCGATCTTCATCCACGCGCCCATCATGTCCATCGGGTTATTCTTCATTTCGTCTGGTACTCCTCGTCCTTTCCGGCTTCGAGCCGGGGCTTGTTCATGAACACTTCGCCTGTGAAGAGCGGGTGTCGAAGCCTGAACCTCGGCATGAAGTCATCGAGACGCAGGTTTGGTAGCAAGATACTCTTGATCATGGCCTGTGTCGGTACGCTGACCCACCCTCGCCTGGTGTTTCGGCCGACATCAGACCCGGGCGGGGAGGGCTGCGATGGAACAACGCATGAGTCTGATCACCCTGGGCGTCGGCGACCTGGCGCGGGCGCGACGCTTCTATGAAGGGCTAGGTTGGCAGGTCGGGCTAGCGGAGGGCGACATCGTTTTCTTCCAGCTCAACGGGCTGATCCTGTCGCTCTATCCTCGAGTCGCCCTGGCGCGGGATGCCGGCGTGGAAGACGCGGGCAGCGGCTTCGCCGGCATCACCCTGGCCCATAACGTATCCAGCGAAGCCGAGGTCGACTCCGTACTGATCGAGGCCGAGCGCGCCGGCGGGCGAATCGTGAAGCCGGCCAGCCGAACGGCGTGGGGCGGGTATTCCGGCTATTTCGCCGATCCCGACGGCCATCTCTGGGAGGTGGCCCACAACCCGTATTTCCCTATCGATGATGAGGGGAATACCTGGCTTGGCTGATCCGGCCTCGGCGCTATTGGCCATGTTGCACAGTGCCGAGCAGCGGTACCGAACTGATACACTGACCTCATCGCCAAGTGGCATTAGCTGGCTTGACCGGCAATGGACAGTGTGAGGGATGGATGGACACCACGGAACAGCAGTTTCTCAAGGAACTGGACGATAAGCTCTGGAAGGCCGCCGACAAGCTGCGCTCCAACCTCGACGCCGCCAACTACAAGCACGTGGTGTTGGGGCTGATCTTCCTGAAGTACGTTTCCGACGCCTTCGAGGAGCGCCAGGACGAGCTGCTCGAGATGTTCCAGACCGACGATGACGAGAACATCTACTACCTGCCCCGCGAGGATTTTGACAGCGATGCGGCCTACCAGCAGGCCCTGCAGGAAGAGCTGGAGGTGCTGGACTACTACCGCGAGGCTAACGTCTTCTGGGTGCCGAGGGAGGCGCGTTGGAATACCCTGAAGGAGAAGGCCGTGCTGCCGGTGGGCAGCGTGTTGTGGCAGGACGATGCCGGAAAGGACGTGAAGCTGCGCTCGGTCTCCTGGCTGATCGACAACGCCCTGGAGGCGATCGAGAGGAGCAATGACAAGCTCAAGGGCATCCTCAACAGCATCAGCCGCTTCCAGATTGAAGACGACAAGCTGCTGGGACTGATCAACACCTTCTCCGATACCTCCTTCACCAAACCGGTGTACGGTGGCGAGCGCCTGCAACTGCACAGCAAGGACATCCTCGGCCACGTCTACGAATATTTCCTGGGCCAGTTCGCCCTGGCCGAGGGCAAGCAGGGTGGCCAGTACTACACGCCCAAGAGCATCGTCACGCTGATCGTCGAGATGCTGGAGCCCTACTCCGGCCGCGTCTACGACCCGGCGATGGGTTCCGGCGGTTTCTTCGTCTCCAGCGACAAGTTCATCGAGGAGCACGCCAGGGAGTGGCACTACGACCCCGCCGAGCAGCGCAAGCACATTTCTGTATACGGTCAGGAATCCAACCCCACCACCTGGCGCCTGGCCGCCATGAACATGGCGATCCGCGGCATCGACTTCAATTTCGGCAAGAAGAACGCCGACACCTTCCTCGATGACCAGCACCCGGACCTGCGTGCCGATTTCGTGATGGCCAATCCGCCCTTCAACATGAAGGAATGGTGGAGCGAGTCGCTGGCTGAGGACACCCGCTGGCGGTATGGCACTCCGCCCAAGGGCAACGCCAACTTTGCGTGGATGCAGCACATGCTGCACCACCTCTCGCCGGCGGGCAGCATGGCGCTGCTGCTGGCCAACGGCTCGATGAGTTCCAACAGCAGTGGCGAGGGTGATATCCGCCAGCGCCTGGTGGGAGAGGACTTGGTGGAGTGCATGGTGGCCCTGCCGGGGCAGCTGTTCACCAACACCCAGATTCCCGCCTGCATCTGGCTGCTGACCAAGGACAAGAGCGGTGGCCTTTCTCCCAACCAGTTGAAAAAGCGCACCCGCCGTGGCGAGGTGCTGTTTATCGACGCCCGCCAGCTCGGCTACATGAAGGACCGGGTGCTACGCGATTTCACCGCCGAGGATATCCGCCAGATCGCCGATACCTTCCACGCCTGGCAGCGCGGCGAGGAAGCGTTCGACACCGCCTACGAGGACGTAGCCGGCTTCTGCAAATCGGCCACGCTGGATGAGATCAAGAAGCACGACTTCGTGCTCACCCCTGGCCGTTACGTTGGTGCCGTAGAGCAGGAAGACGACGGCGAGCCCTTCGCCGAGAAGATGGCGCGACTATCTAGCCAACTTAAGAAGCAATTCGAAGAGAGCAATCGGCTGGAGACGGAGATCAAGCGTAATCTTGGGGGGCTGGGGTATGAGCTTTAACGATTCACTCATTCTTCCAGATGGGTGGAGAATGCAAACTGTAGGTGAACTCGTAGAGGATGGAATTCTTGCGAAACCATTAGATGGTAATCATGGCGGAATTCATCCCAAGGCTTCCGACTATGTTGAGCAAGGTATCCCTTTTGTCATGGCGTCAGATCTTGAAGGTGGGAGGGTTGATCTCACTGACTGCAAATTTATCTCCGAAGATCAAGCCAGAACTCTACGCAAAGGTTTTGCCAAAGTTGGCGATGTATTGCTCTCGCACAAGGCAACGATCGGCCGCACAGCAATTGTCCAGGACTCTGAATTCCCGTTTTTAATGCTGACCCCACAAGTGACGTATTATCGGATCAATGATACTGAAAAGCTCGTTCCAAACTACATAAAAGCCTTTTTTGATTCAAATTTCTTCCAAACCATACTGGCCCAATGGGCCGGGGCAGGTTCTACAAGGGCATACCTCGGTATCACAGGGCAACTTAAGTTGCCGATTATTGTCCCGCCGATTGAATTCCAGAGCTTGGTGGCGTCACAAGCGGAAGCTTTGAATGGAAAAATCCAAATCAATCAACAAATCAACCAGACCCTCCAACAGATGGCCCAAACCATCTTCAAAAGCTGGTTTGTCGACTTCGAGCCGGTTAAGGCCAAGATCGCTGCAAAGCAGCGCTGGCTGGCTATGCAACCGGGCAATGAGCCGGCGTCGCCGGTCTGTTACGCTTCTGAGCTGATGCAAGAGAATTCCCCGCACGATCTGGAAACCACCATGACCCTGGCCGCCATGGAGGCCATTTCCGGTAAGGACGAAGCGCAGCTGACCCGACTCCAGGCCGAGCAACCAGAGCAGTATGCCGAACTGCGCGCTACTTCTGAGCTGTTTCCGTCAGCTATGCAGGATATTGAGACGGGCGAGATTCCGGAAGGGTGGAACCTTGCCCCTTTCTTTGAAGTCGCGAAGATGAACGCACGCTCGGTCAAGCCGAGTGATTCGCCCGATCAGCTATGGGAGCACTTCAGCATCCCAGCCTTTGATGAAAATAGAGCACCGTCGCTGGATCTTGGAGAGGAAATCAAGAGCAATAAGTATAGAGTCGATCCGAACTCTGTGCTTGTCTCGAAGTTAAATCCCCATTTTCCGCGCATCTGGTGGCCTGATCCTGTTGATCAAGAAGCAGCAGTTTGCTCGACTGAGTTTATGCAATTTATTCCCAAGTCATCTGAGATGCGCCCTTTTGTAGCGGGGATTATTGATTCGCACCCTTTTCAGCAAGGCATCCTGTCAAGGGTTACAGGGTCAACCGGGAGCCGTCAACGAGCGCAGCCCAAACAGATAGCAGTAATGGATGTAGTGCTGCCACCTGAGCCGCTGATTCTCGAATATTCAAAGCGCACAGCGGCGATGTATACAACGCAGGCAAAGAATATCAAACAGGCGCAGAACTTGGCTGAACTTCGTGACACACTCCTCCCCAAACTCCTCTCCGGCGAGCTATCTGTATCGGATGCCGAAAGCCAGCTCTCTCCGGCCGAATCAGCGTCGAGTGCGGCCTTCAAGGCGCTATAGGCGGGGAGGCAGCATGGCAGAGCAACAGGTCAGGATCTTCACCTCAAGCGATGGCCAGGCCCGGCTTGAAGTGGCGCTGGACCGGGAGACCGTCTGGCTGAGCCAGGCGCAAATGGCGGAGCTGTTTGGCAAGGACGTTCGCACAGTTAGCGAGCATATCGGCAATGTTTACGCTGAGGGCGAATTGGATCGGGAAGCAACCATCCGGAAATTCCGGATAGTTCGCCAGGAGGGTAAGCGTCAGGTCCGCCGTGACATCGACCATTACAACCTAGACGTGGTCATCTCCGTCGGCTATCGCGTGAAATCCCAGCGAGGCGTGCAGTTCCGCCAATGGGCCACCCAGGTTCTCAAAGATCACCTGGTTCAGGGCTATACCCTCAATCAGCGCCGCCTGACGGAGCGCGGCATCGAGTTCGAGCAGGCGGTCACGTTGCTGAGCCGCACGCTGACGAATCAGGGCCTGGTCTCCACCGAAGGCGAGGCGGTGGCGCGGGTTATCAGCGACTACGCTCGTTCCTGGAGCCTGCTGCAGGGCTACGATGAGCAGGTGCTGGTTGAGGTGGGCATGATGCAGCCCGGGATGAGAGCCCTCGCGTTGGACGAGGCACTGAAGGCGATCGCTGAGCTGAAGCAGACGCTGATCGAGAAGGGCGAAGCGACCGAGCTTTTCGGCCAGCTGCGCGGTGATGGGCTTGCCTCGGCGCTTGCTACCATCGAGCAGGGCTTCGGCGACGAGCTTTTTTATCCGAACGTGGCCAGTCGTGCCGCGCACCTGCTCTACTTCGTCATCAAGAATCACCCGTTGGCCGATGGCAACAAGCGCTGCGGCTCCTTGCTGTTCCTGTGGTACCTGCGCCGCAACGCGTCTCTGCTGGCGCGGCCCGTAGAGCGGTTGATCAACGACAATACCCTGGTCGCACTGGCGTTGCTGGTGGCCGAGAGCCTGCCGGGTCAGAAAGACCTGATGATCCGGCTGATCGAGCACTTCATTCTGCTCGAGGAGCCCGCCCGGGAAGAGGACTGAGCGTATGACCGAGGATCAACTGGAACGGCTCTGCCTTGAGTGGTTCGCCGAGGGTGGCTGGGAGATCGCCCACGGGCCGGATATCGCGCCGGATGCCCTCACGCCGGAACGGGCCGACTACCGCCAGGTGCTGCTGATTGGCGATCTGGAGGCGGCGATTCGGCGGCTTAACCCGCACCTGCCCGATGATGCCGTCGAGCAGGCGCTGGCGGTGGTTCGCAAGCCGGAGAGCCTGGACGTGGTGGTCAGCAACCGCGCCTTTCACCGCCTGCTGCTGGACGGTGTGCCGGTGGAGTACAAGCGCGACGACGAGATCGTTCACGACCGGGCGCTGCTGGTGGATTTCGCCGAGCTCTCGGCCAACCGCTTCCGCGCCGTCAACCAGTTCACCCTGCAGGGCAGCCGCCAGCTACGCCGACCCGATGTCGTCTGCTTCATCAACGGCCTGCCGCTGGCGGTGCTGGAGCTCAAGAGCCCCGGTGCCGAGAACGTCGACATTTGGGACGCCTTTAACCAGATCCAGACCTACAAGGACGAGATCCCCGATCTCTTCGTCCATAACGAGGCCGTTGTCATCAGCGATGGCTACAACGCCCGGGTCGGCTCGCTGACGGCCAACCAGGAGCGCTTCATGCCCTGGCGCACCCTCCGGCACGAGGACGACAAGCCGTTGCTGGAGTGGCAGCTGGAAACCCTGGTGCGTGGCTTCTTCGACCGCGAGCTGTTCCTCGACTACCTGCGCTACTTCATCCTCTTCGAGAGCGACGCCGACGCCCTCATCAAGAAGATCGCCGGCTACCACCAGTTCCATGCCGTGCGGGAGGCGGTGCGCGCCACGGTGATCGCCGCCCGTGAGATCGAGCAGCGCCAGGTGGCCGAACGCCGCGCCACCTACGCCGACCGGGTCACCCCCGGCAGCAAGAAGGCCGGGGTGGTGTGGCACACCCAAGGCTCCGGCAAGAGCATCTCCATGTGCTGCTACGCCGGCAAGCTGCTCCAGCAGCCGGAGATGAACAATCCCACCCTGGTGGTGGTGACCGACCGCAACGACCTGGACGGCCAGCTCTACGCCACCTTCAGCGCCGCCAGGGAGCTGCTGAAGCAGGAACCCATCCAGGCCGACGACCGGGACGCGCTGCGCCGCCTGCTGGCCGAGCGGGCGTCCGGCGGCATCATCTTCACCACGGTGCAGAAGTTCGCCCTGCTGGAGGAGGAGGGCGGCCATCCCATCCTCAACGATCGCCACAACATCGTGGTGATCTCCGACGAGGCGCACCGCAGCCAGTACGGGCTGAAGGCCACCCTCAAGCAGGGCGGTAGCTACCGCTTCGGCTACGCCAAGCACATGCGCGATGCCCTGCCCAACGCCTCCTTTATCGGCTTCACCGGCACGCCCGTGGCCAGCGAGGACAAGGACACCCGCGCCGTATTCGGTGACTACGTCTCCATCTATGACATCCAGGACGCGGTGGACGACGGAGCCACGGTACCGATCTACTATGAGTCCCGGCTGGCCAAGCTCGATATCAACCGCGAGGCCATCGAGGCGCTGTCCGACCAGGTCGAGGAGGTGGTGGAGGACGAGGAGGATGTCGGCGCCCGTGAGAAGACCAAGGGCGAATGGAGCCGGCTGGAGAAACTGGTGGGTTCCGGGCCCAGGCTCAGGGAGGTGGCTGCGGATCTGGTCGAGCACTTCGAGACCCGCAACGCCACCCTGGACGGCAAGGCGATGATCGTGGCCATGAGTCGCGACATCTGCGCCCACTTGTACAACGAGATCGTCGCCCTGCGCCCCGACTGGCACGACCCTGACCCGGAGAAGGGCGCCATCAAGGTCGTCATGACCGGTTCGGCCGCGGACAAGCCGCTGCTGCAGCCCCACGTTACCAACAAGGCGATGAAGAAGCGGCTGGAGAAGCGTTTCAAGGCCCCGGCTGACCCGCTCAAGCTGGTGATCGTGCGTGACATGTGGCTCACCGGCTTCGATGCGCCCGCCTGCCATACCATGTATGTCGACAAGCCCATGAAGGGCCACAACCTGATGCAGGCCATTGCTCGGGTGAACCGGGTGTTCCGGGACAAGCCGGGTGGCCTGGTGGTGGACTACATCGGTATCGCCAATGAGTTGAAGCAGGCACTGAAGACCTATACCGATGCCAAGGGCCGGGGCGCGCCGACCCACAGCGCCGAAGAGGCCTATGCGGTGCTGCTCGAGAAGCTCGATGTGATCCACGCCATGTTCGCCAAGGGGCCGAAGAGTGAGGGCTTCGACTACCCGGGCTTTCGCGAGGGTGGCTTCGAGGATGACCCGAGCCGCTGGCTGGTGCCCACCGCCAACTACATCCTGGGCCTGGAGGAGGGCAAGAAGCGCTTCCTCGACGCAGCGCTGGCGATGAACAAGGCCTACTCGCTGTGCGCCACCCTGGATGAGGCCCGCGCCCTGCACAAGGAGGTGGCCTTCCTCTCGGCGGTGAAGGCGGCGATCACCAAGTTCACCCGGGTCGACCGCAAGCTGACCCAGGAGGAGAAGCACTCCGCCCTCAGGCAGATCCTCGATAACGCCGTGGTTTCCGAAGGCGTGACCGATGTGTTCGCCCTTTGCGGCCTCGACAAACCCGACATCGGCTTGCTCTCCGACGAGTTCCTCGACGACGTGCGCCAGATGCCCTACCGCAACCTCGCCGTGGAGCTGCTGGAGAAACTGCTCAAGGACGACATCAAGGCGAAAACGCGGCACAACGTGGTGCAGGAGAAGAAGTATTCCGACCGGCTGCAGGAGACCCTGCGCAAGTATAACAACCGGGGGATCGAGACCGCTCAGGTGATCGAGGAGCTGATCGCCATGGCCAAGCAGTTCCAGGCCGAAATGGAGCGAGATGCGGCGCTGGGCCTCAATCCCGACGAGGTGGCCTTCTACGACGCCCTGGCCACCAACGAGAGCGCCGTACGCGAACTGGGTGACGAGACCTTGAAGAAGCTGGCCGTGGAGGTCACCGAGAAGCTGCGTAAATCCACCACCGTGGACTGGCAGGTGCGCGAGAGCGTGCGAGCCCGGCTACGCATCCTGGTGCGCCGTACCCTGCAGCGTTACAAGTACCCGCCTGACAAGGCACCCGAGGCCATCGAGCTGATTCTCCAGCAAGCCGAGGTGCTATCGAATGGCTGGGCGCAGGCGTGACGCAGGAGTACTTCATGGTTTTCGATTGGGGCAACAAACTGCCCCGGGGGAAGTCGCCTATCCCCCCGGCCTTTGCGACGACGACATGAACAGCGTGGCCATCATCGTTTGATTGCGCAAAATTGTCGTCCTCTTCTGCGTTATCGGGTGGTCGAGAATGCTGTCGTCATTCGATGGCGCCAGGCTTGTCAGGCCCCTGTGCTCGGCGGTGGCATGTATCGTATTCACACCATGAAAATCCACACCCCCGAATCCGCAGGGTGCAACTCTATATCTGGGAAAATCCCCGTGAGAGCCTGTTCCTGGCAAGGCGAGTTGCGATGAGCGAGCGGTCGCTGGGGCGGCGGTTCAAGGAGGTCACCAACATCGACCTCGAGAATGTCGTGAACGGCAAGTCGGTCTGGTAGGTGGGAAGATGAGGAGACACCCCTATCATTCGATATCGTATCTTGTGACTCAGAGGTTTCGTCCTGGATGACACACTCCGATCCCAGAGCCTGCCCCTGTGGCAGCGGCAGGCCTCTAGCCGAGTGCTGCGCTCGCTATCACGCCGGCGAGCCGGCGCCGACCCCCGAGGCGTTGATGCGCTCGCGCTACAGTGCCTTCGTGCTCGACCTTTCCGACTACCTGCTGGCTACCTGGCACCCGAGCACACGCCCGGAGAAGCTGGAGGCAGACCCCGCAACGGTTTGGAAGCGCCTCGAAGTGCTCGAGAGCGGGGAGGAGGGCGATCGAGGCCGGGTGCATTTTCGCGCGACCTTCCGCGAGGGCGGGCGCTGGGCCGTGCTCGAGGAACACTCGCGCTTCGTGCGCGAGGCGGGGCGCTGGTTCTATCTTGATGGCAACCCGGTGGTCCATCGCCTCAAGCCCGGCCGCAATGCCCACTGCCCCTGCGGTAGCGGCCGCAAGTTCAAGTCCTGCTGCGGGCCGGTCTGACGGAGCAGGCCGCGTTTGTTTACGCCAGATACGGCGCGGGTGAACCGCAACAGCCGGCGAATTCGCGGATAAAGGCTTGAGGAGTTATCGTCGGGGCATCGTTTTTCGCCCGCTGTGCCCGGCGCCGGGCGATCATTCCCACCCGCCATTCAGGAGATTTCATGAGCCAGGGTAACGAGTACGTTCCGCCGAGAGTGTGGACCTGGGAGAAGGCCAGCGGCGGCACCTTCTCCAGCATCAACCGCCCGATTGCCGGGCCCACCCACGAAAAGCAATTGCCGGTGGGCCATCATCCCTTCCAGCTCTACTCCATGGGCACACCCAACGGCGTGAAAGCCACGGTAATGTTCGAGGAGCTGCTGGCGGCCGGCCACAAGGGCGCCGAGTACGACGCCTGGCTGATCCGCATCGGCGAGGGCGATCAGTTCGGAAGCGGCTTCGTCGAGATCAACCCCAACTCCAAGATTCCGGCGATGGTCGATCGCAGCACGCCCGAGGCGATCCGTGTGTTCGAGTCGGGCGCCATCCTGCTCTACCTGGCGGAGAAGTTCGGCGAATTCCTGCCGGATGATCCGGCCGGACGTACCGAGACGCTTAACTGGCTGTTCTGGCAGATGGGCAGCGCACCCTTCCTCGGTGGCGGCTTCGGTCACTTCTACGCCTACGCGCCGGAGAAACTGGAATATCCCATCGACCGCTACGCCATGGAGACCAAGCGCCAGCTGGACGTGCTCGACCGTCGCCTGGCCGAGACGCGCTACCTGGCGGGCGACACCTACACCATCGCCGACATCGCCAGCTGGCCCTGGTACGGCCAGCTTGCCCTGGACCGGCTCTACGACGCCGGTGAGTTCCTCCAGGTAAAGGAGTACCAGAACGTTCAGCGCTGGGCACACGAGATCGATGGCCGCGACGCCGTGCAGCGTGGGCGCATGGTCAACCGCACCTTCGGGGAGCCGGAGATGCAGCTCCACGAGCGCCACGACGCCAGCGACTTCGAGCGGCGTACCGAGGACAAGCTGGCGGGGGAGAAGGGTCACGCTTGATAGGGCAGGGGCGTCCAGCGGCCCTTGATTTTATAGACAATCGGTCTAAAAAGGAGAGCCATCATGTTCAATGCCATTCTGATCGAGAAGGACGACGGCGGGCAGCAGCACGTCGCGGTCAAGCAGCTGGACGAGTCACAGCTGCCGGAGGGCGACGTCACCGTCGCCGTCGACGCCAGCACCCTGAACTACAAGGACGCCCTGGCCATCACCGGCAAGGGGCCGGTGGTGCGCAAGTTCCCGATGGTGCCGGGCATCGACCTGGCCGGTACCGTCGAGCACTCCACCAGCGAGCGTTACCGTGAGGGGGATCGCGTGCTGCTCAACGGCTGGGGCGTGGGCGAGGGCCACTGGGGCGGCCTGGCCGAGAAGGCGCGCCTCTCGAGCGACTGGCTGATTCCCCAGCCGGATGCCTTCACCGCGCAGCAGGCCATGGCTATTGGCACCGCCGGGTACACGGCGATGCTGTCGGTAATGGCACTGGAGCGCCACGGCGTGACGCCGGACAAGGGCGAAGTGCTGGTGACCGGCGCTAGCGGTGGAGTGGGCAGTATCGCCATCACCCTGCTGGCGAAGCTGGGCTACACGGTGGTCGCCTCCACGGGGCGCCTCGAGGAGCGGGCCTACCTCGAGGAACTGGGTGCCAGCGAGGTCATCGACCGAAGCACGCTGTCCGAGCCCGGCCGGCCGCTGGCCAAGGAGCGCTGGGCGGGGGCCGTCGATGCCGCCGGCAGCCATACCCTGGCCAATGTCTGTGCCAGCACCCGCTACGGCGGCACGGTGACGGCCTGCGGCCTCGCCCAGGGCATGGACCTGCCCGCCAGCGTGGCGCCCTTCATCCTGCGCGGCGTTACCCTGGCCGGCATCGACAGTGTGATGCGCCCCTATGAGGATCGCCTCGAGGCCTGGCAGCGGCTGGGCGAGTTGCTGCCGCCCGAGCGGCTGGAGGCGATCACCCGCACCATCTCGCTGGAAGAGGCGATCCCCGTGGCCGGCGACCTGCTTCAGGGCAAGGTACGGGGGCGGGTCGTGGTCGACCTGTCGCGCCGGGGTGAGCGGTGATGTAAGGCGACCCTTCCGCCGACCCGCATCAGGCGTGTGGGGCCAGCCAGGTCTCCACCCTGACAGATGCCAGTCTCGACAGAGACACGGGGTTGGAAGACCAGATAGAACTCGTCCTCGCTCTCCAGGGCCCGGCCTACATCGGAGAGCAGCATGATGCGACGCTGGAAGGAATCATCCAGTTCCGTGGAGAACAGGCCGGCATTGCTTTCGACCGATACCAGATGGACGAACTGGCAGCCGCCGAGATGATAGACCTCGATCCGTTGCCGATGGCTTCCTGAAGGCACTGGGCAGATACCCGCTCAACTCGTCCAGGAAGGCAGGACCCATGTTGCGATGCAGGTTGAACAGCTGGCTGGCCATGCGGGTGAGTCGATCGAAGCTTTCGCTGGGAGAGGTGTCGAGGAGGTTGAAGAATGGCCTCAAGTAGTGAGAGGCAGGGAAAATACATTCGAAAAAGACAGGCATCCAATGAATCCGGACTATGGACATCATCAATCCGGACGGGCCTGCCCGGGTGCGGTTACCAGCGCACCGCCACCCGGTTCCTGCCCTCGTGTTTGGCCTGGTACATGGCGGCATCGGCCCGCTGGGTGACGGCCTCGATGCCTGCATCGGTGGGCTTGAAGCCGGTGACGCCGATGCTCACCGTGAAGTGAAAGGGTAACTCCTCGGCCTCGATGGTGGCCTCGGCGACCTGGCGAAGCAGGCGCCAGGCGATGGCCTGGGCTCCCTCGTGAGTCATGTCGGGCATGATCACCATGAATTCCTCTCCGCCAGTGCGACAGGGCAGATCACTGTCTCGCAAGTTATTGTGCAGCGTGTCCGCCAGCAGCCGCAGGCCCTTGTCGCCCTCGGCGTGACCCAGGGTATCGTTGATGGCCTTGAAGCGGTCGATGTCGATCATCAACAGGGCAGCTTGAAGTCCCCCTTCTCTTACCGCGGTGGCGACCCTCTTGGCGGATTCCTCGAAGGAGCGTCGATTGGCCAGTCCGGTCAAGGGGTCGGTGCTGGCCTTGCGGACCCAGTCGGCCTCCTGGCGCCTCTGCCGAGTGATATCGCGATACAGCCACAGGTGGCCATGGTACTGCTCGGCGACGAAGAGGGGCGAGTAGAAGCGCTCAAGGAAGCGGCCATCCGACATGGTGAGCAGGTCGCGAGCCTGCTGGCGCTGTTCCACGACGAGCTCCTCGATGCGCCCCACGAAGCCTTCCGGTTCAGTGAAGAACCGCTTTGAGGCCTCGGCGGCCTCCCGGCAATCCATTCCCACCAGGGCCTCTGGCGGCGCATCGATGGCAAAGAGATCGCAGAAGGCCTGATTGGCCATGATGACCTGGCGATCCTCGTCCTCGAGAAGCAGGCCTACGTCCAGGCTCTGGATGACCACCTGCAGCTGACGCTTGGAGACGAGTTGCGCGGTCTCCAGTGTCTTGCGCGTCGTGATGTCGAATTCGCCCATCACGATCATCGGCAGGCCTGTCTTGGGGTCGGTGGCACGGCATAGATCGACGTGATGCCAGCGCTCGCTGTCGCTGAGGCGCATGATCGTATCCAGCGAATATCTTGGCTCGTCCTTCAGCCGCTGGAAGGTCTGGTCGGCGAGGTCATGATCCTTGAAACAGGCTTCGAAGGTGGACAGGCCCCGGCGTGCCTCGAGGGCAGCCGGGTTGCGTACCAGCAGTCGTCCTTGCCCGTCGAACACCGAGACCATCATGGGGGTGTGCCTCACGGCCTCCAGGGCGCGCAAGCTGGAGGAGTCCAGGGAGATCTCGCTTTCGAGTCCCTCGACCAACATGCCGGTGCGTCCATCATTCATGACGCAACGGCTGCAGCGGCAGTGCAACGAGATGGCCTGGCCGCCGGGGTAGAAGCTCCAGTGTTCATCGATGACCTCTCCCTGTGCCAGGCGCGGAAGATAGTCCGCCAGACGCCGCCGTGTGGCCTCGCTCATGGTCGCAGAGAAATCGCGGGCAAAGAGTTCCTGTGACGTTTCGGCCCCCCAGAGTCTCAAGGCGGCGGCATTGGCATAGTGCATCCGCTCCTGCTCGATATCGAAGATCCAGACCGGCGTCTGGAGCCTGTCGAGAATAGGCTCGTGGCCGTGGGCAGTCGACTGGGGAGCGCTATGAAAGGAGGTCATGAGGGGCAGGATCTTGGAGGTTGCCGCAGTATCCGCCGTTTCTGGTCAGTCCAGCGCGGATTCTCTTGTTACAAAGTTTCGACTTTAACATCTAATGGTCATTTCATCAGCCACCATCCGTCGCAGACTTTGGTAGCTCGACGTTGGTTGTCATCTTCATCGGCGCCTCATGGGGCTGTCATAAGGTTGACGGTGCGCGAGAACGCCACGAGGCCTGCTATGTCACCATGGCCGACAGGGTGTGTGTCAGAAGAGTTGGGGGTCTTGAGCCGCAGAAGTAGCGAGATGAGACCCGTGGCACACCATTGCGCCGGGTTGCCCGAGTCGCCGGCGCCAAACCGACCAGGAGCGAGTCCTTATGAGCCAGCCCGTTATCGCCGACAACAAGCCCACCAAGGTGACCCTGACCAAGGGCAAGGAATACGCCTTCTGCATGTGCGGGCGCTCCGCCGACCAGCCGTTCTGCGACGGTTCCCACGCCGGCACCGGCATTACGCCCAAGAGCTTCGTGGCCGAACAGGACGGCGAGGCCGTGCTCTGCCAGTGCAAGCACACCGGCGATGCCCCCTACTGCGACGGCACGCACAACAGGTTCGACGACGACCAGGTGGGCAAGGAAGCGCCTGGAGAGGCGAAATACGCCGCTGACAAGGGCCAGGAAACCCAAGAAGCCTCCGGCAAGGCTCCGGAGGCCGAAGCCACCCGGGAGGAACCCACGGTAGCCTTCATCCATCAGCTGGCCCGGGAAGGGTTGAAGAACATGGGACCCCATGGGCCGACCACCGCCATGGGGGTGCCGCGCCATACCCTGCCGCACTGGGACGACCTGCAGATCATGGCCGCCCAGCTGGCGACCCAGCCGCTGATGGAGGATGCCGAGGTTGCCACCGAGCTGGTTATCGGCCCCGAGGCCAAAAAGCCCTTGACCCTGAGCATGCCGCTGTTTGTCTCGGACATGAGCTTCGGTGCGCTTTCCGAGGAGGCCAAGATCGCCCTGGCCCGTGGTGCCGAGCTGGCCGGTACCGGGATCTGTTCCGGGGAAGGGGGCATGCTGCCGGAAGAGCAGCAGGAAAATTCCCGTTACTTCTATGAATTGGCCAGCGCCCGATTCGGCTATCGGGAGGAGCTGCTGGAAAAGGTGCAGGCCTTCCACTTCAAGGGTGGACAGGGCGCCAAGACCGGCACCGGCGGCCATCTGCCGGGCAACAAGAACACCGGCAAGATCTCCCAGGTGCGCGGTATCCCGGAGGGTGAGCCCGCGACCTCGCCGCCCACTTTCGAGGACCTGCACTCGGTTCAGGACTTCCGGCACTTTGCTGATCGGGTGCGCGAGGTGAGCGGCGGCATTCCGGTCGGCTTCAAGCTCAGTGCCAATCACATCGAGCGGGACATCCAGTTCGCCCTCGACGCCGGTGCCGACTATCTCATTCTCGACGGCCGCGGCGGGGCCACCGGGGCAGCTCCGGAACTCTTCCGCGACCATATCAGCGTGCCTACCATTCCGGCCCTGGCTCGCGCCCGTCGCCATCTGGATGAGCAGGGCGCCAGTGGCCGGGTCACCTTGATCGTTACCGGCGGGCTGCGAGTGCCGAGCGACTTCGTCAAGGCCATGGCCCTGGGGGCGGACGGCATCGCCATCGCCAACAGCGCCATCCAGTCGATCGGCTGCGTGGCCGCCCGGATCTGCAACACCAACAACTGTCCCGCCGGCGTCGCCACCCAGCGCAAGGATCTTCGCCAGCGGCTGGACGTCGACACGTCCGCGCACCAGCTCCAGACCTTCCTCGAGGCCTCCGTCTCGCTGATGCAGGTCATGGCTCGGGCCTGTGGTCACGATCGCCTGGACAAGCTCAACCGCGAGGACCTGGCCACCTGGCACCGCGAGATGGCCCTGCTGAGCGGTGTTCGGTATGCGGGCGTGCTGGACCCGCGGAGCTGAAAACACAATCCCCGGTTGCCCCCTGTTGGCATGAGGGGGCCGGGGCTCCTGAGCTGGCGCGACCGTGCGCCGTGGACTGCCGAGGGAGTCTGAGCTGGGGGCCGTCAGGCCCCCGCGTGGTGGACCCTTGCCATGTCAACTATCGTAAAGGGAGGGGAAGGGGGCGGAGTCCGCGTCATGCAGCGCATCCAGTATCTCCATGCCATCACCAAGCGCCTGATCGTCATGACGACGGTCGCGGTTGCTGTGCTGGGAGGGATATTCGCGCTGACGTTCTTCTTCGACCAGCGGTTCCTGGTCACCTGGGCGGTGCCCCTGTGCGGCATCATCGGGGGCTTCGTCAGTATTCAGCAACGCCTGAACAAGGTCGCCGACGAAGAGCTTGCCTTGCTGAATGCTTCCTGGTTCCAGATCCTGCTGGTGCCCATCTTTGGCGGGGTATTCGCCCTGGTGCTCTACCTGGTATTCCTCTCCGGCATCGTCTCGGGTGATCTCTTTCCCGCGTTCTCGTTCCCGACTCAGGACGATGTCGAGGAGGGCGAGGATTTCATGCTGCACATCTTCCAGGAAACCTACCCGACAACAGGGCCGGATCTGGCCAAGCTGCTGTTCTGGTCGTTCGTGGCGGGCTTCTCGGAACGCTTCGTGCCTCAGCTGATCAGCACGGTCACCTCGTCGGTATCCGAGGTGTCCGACGTATCCGAGAGAGACGAGCGGGATGATTCGGCAGAGCGCTGACGGGTCATTGCTGACCCGTCAGCCAGATGTCGTTCAGAGCCGGACCAGCATCTTGCCGGTGTTGGCGCCCTCGAAGAGGGCCAGGAAGGCATCCGGCGTGCGCTCGAGGCCTTCCTCGACGGTCTCCGCGTAATCGATCTCGCCCTTGGCCACCCGCGGGCCGACCTCTTCCAGGAAGCGCCCATAGTCGGCCCAGTGATCGAAGATGATGAAGCCCTGCATGCGCAGGCGCTGGATCAGCAGCATGGCCAGGTTGCTCGGCCCCGGTGCCGGCTGTTCGGCGTTGTAGTGGGCGATCATGCCGCACACGGCGATGCGACCGCCGGTACGCAGGGTGTTGAGGGCCGCTTCCAGGCAGACGCCGCCGACGTTCTCGTAGTAGACGTCAAAGCCCTCCGGGCAAGCCGCCTTGAGCGCTTCGGTCAACTGCTGGGTGTCCCTGTCGCGGTAGCTCACCGCCTTGATGCCGTGGGATTCGAGCCACTCGAGTTTCTCGGATGCCCCGGCGATGCCCACCACCGTGCCGCCCTTGGCCTTGGCCAGCTGCACGGCCAGCGAACCTACCGCGCCGCTGGCGGCACTGACCAGCACGTTGTCGCCGTCACGCATCTCGGCGATCCGGTTCAGGCCGGTCCAGGCGGTCATGCCCGGCATGCCGAGCACGCCCAGGTAGGCCTGTTCCGGTACGTCGATGCTCGGCAGCGGTTCGACCTGGTCGCCGGGCAGCTGGGCGATGTCCCGCCAGCCGGCCATGTGCCGGACCTTGTCGCCAACGGCCAGGCGGGAGTCCCGCGATTCGATCACCTCGCCCACCGCGGCGCCTTCCAGCGGCTCGCCGATGACGAAGGGATCGATGTAGGTCTTTACGCCGCTCATCCGTCCGCGCATGTAGGGATCCACCGACAGCCAGGTGTTGCGGATTCGCACTTCGCCTTCGGCGAGGTCAGAGAGCTCGGCTTCTTGGAGCTCGAACAGCTTGCGTTCGGGCGTGCCCTGGGGGAAGTCGTTGATGATGAAGTAGCGTGATTGCATGCTGTCGTTCCTTCAGGTGACGGGAAATCCGCCCAGTCTAACAGCCTGCCAGGCTCGACCGGTCGTTGTGGAATGGACGAATTTCGGGTCAAGGTTATCGATCTGATGAGGTGAAGAGTCCTGCAGTGAGCGTATCGATACCCCGTCAACGCCGGGATCATCTAGGCTGAAGCCATGACTCGTCATTTCCGGATGTGAGAGTGCCATGGATGATCCTGATCGTTATGCCTATCCCCACCGCATGCTGCACTGGCTGGTCGCGTTGGTGCTGCTGTTTTCGCTGGCCAGCGGCCTCACCCTGGGCTTTCTCGGCTTCGAGGGCGCCGTTGAGAGGCTCGGTGACAGCTGGACCAATCTGCTCTATACCGCGCACAAGACCTTCGGGGTGCTGATCCTCGGCCTGATGATCGCGCGGGTGATCACGCGGCTGCTGTTCGTGGTGCCGCTCCATGAGCCACCGCTGCATCCCTTCCAGCGGATACTGAGCGCCAGCGTCCACCACCTGCTCTATCTCGCACTGCTGGCCATGCCGGTGCTCGGCTGGACGGCCACGGCGAGCGGCGACTTTCCCGTGCAGTTCCTTCACTGGAATCTGCCGGGGCTTATCGGCGTGAACGAGGCGCTCTCGGAGCAGCTGTTCCTCTGGCATGGCCGGCTGGGATGGACAATCCTGGGGCTGGTGCTGCTGCATATCGCCGGTGCACTCTATCACTGGCTGATCAAGCGCGACGGCGTGATGAAACGCATGAGCCTTTTTTGAACCCATCAGTTGATGTTCTTTCGACTCTCGCGGTGGCCGTGGTTGGGCCAGGCTAGTGGATGAGCCTCGGATCTCGAGGATGTCGATGAGTGATCTCCACCCTCTGTTGCGTCTGCTTCTCTGGCTGCTGCTGGCCTACGCCTTGCTGGTGATGGTGGCCTGCGCCTTCCAGGGCCAGTTGCTCTATCAGCCGCATGTCGGCGGAGATGACTATCTTGTCACTCCCCGGGATCGCGGCCTGGCATACGAGTCGGTTACCCTGCGAACCGGCGATGACCTGCGTCTGGATGCCTGGTGGGTGCCGGCTCAGGCGACACGGGGCAGCTTGCTGTTCCTGCATGGCAATGCCGGCAACATCTCCCACCGCCTGGACTCCATCGAACAGTTCCACCGCCTGGGGCTCTCGGTGCTGATCCTCGACTACCGAGGCTACGGGAAAAGCGAGGGCAGCCCCTCCGAGGATGGCACGGCACTCGATGCCCGGTCCGGCTGGCGCTGGTTGCGCGAGACGGCTGACCTCCCGCCCGACGAGATCGTGGTGTTCGGTCGTTCGCTGGGAGCCGCCGTGGCGGCAAATCTGGCGCGCGAGCTCAAGGGCGAGGCACGCCCTGCGGCGCTGATCCTGGAATCGCCGTTCCGCTCGGTTCCCGAACTGGCCCAGCGGCTCTACCCCATCCTGCCGGCCCGCTGGCTGTCACGCTTCGACTACGACACCGCCGCCTACGTGGCACAGAGCGAGGCACCGGTGCTGGTCATTCACAGCCGGGAGGACGACATCATCCCTTTCGCCGAGGGGGAGGCGGTCCATGAGGCGGCACCCGAACCCAAGCGCCTGCTGGTGATCGGCGGCAGTCACAATACCGGTTTCCTGGAGAGCGAGGCGGTCTACCTGACGGGTATCGATGACTTCCTGACCGAGGAGGCGGGGCTGCCCCGGGAGTGAAAGGATGCACGGCCATTCAGGTGTGTATACCTTGTCGAGGCCTATGCTGCTGCTTAGCAGCGGAATGTTCGATCCTCTCCATCTCTTCCGCGCTGTCGGGCCTCGCCGGGGTATCATGGCGCTATCCGAACGCTTGACCACGCCCTCTCCGTCGAATGGCAGGGTGTGACTGGCAGGCAAGAGGCTCGGCAACGGGCCGAACCGATGAGTCGAGAGTCAAGGAAGCATGGCGTCATGAATATCCATAATACCGCCGAGGATATCCGTCCTCTGGCCGAGCAGTTCGATGCGGCCCTGGCGCGTTTCGTGCTGGCCCGTCAGCAGGAGGCCCGGCCATCCAGGGCCGAGGTGCTGGAAGCGGCCAGGAAGCTGATGGCCACGCCGGGGGGGCTGGACGCCCTTTATACTCGGGTGGTCGCGATCGAGGCCGCGGGGGTTTTTCTCAACAGCGACTGGGGGCAACCCGCCATCCTTCAGCCCGCCCTCGCCGTAAGAACTCTGCGGCAGGGCGATCCGGGCTATACCGTCATCGAGGCCTTGAGCGAGATCCGCCTTCTTGCCGTCGCGACGGGTGATTACTTCCACCCCGGTATCGCCGCCGAGCAGGCGATGAATTTCCTCACCCAGGTGATGGCGTTGAATCTGGACTTGCTCTCCGACCAGATGACCGAAGCCGACCGCGAACGCCCCGAGGACCTCGGCGCCATCGTCCATGCCCTCTACCAGTACCTGCTGGATCGAATGGGCTACGAGAGCATTCTCGAAAGCCTGGTGGGCGAGGTCCAGCGCCTGCTGGCCCAGCGCCCGGTCCAGACGGACAGCATCAAGGAGATGATCAGTCAGATCGCCCGCTGCCTGTTCGACCCCGAGATCGACACGGACGGCATGCACAGTGCGTCGCGCCTCGTTACTGCCCTTTTCGGCCCCACCAAGGGGTGCCGCGAGGATCCCGGGCTGGCGGTCTATGACCGGCGCCTGGGAACCATGGACGACGCCACCCTGGCCGAGGAGGCGGCGGATTTCGCCCGGGCGATGCACGAGACCGGCCTGGTGTCGCCCTATCATCCCCTCTTCCTTCGCCATCTGCGCCGTCGTCGCGATGATCTCATCCCCGCCGCCCTGGGGCTGAGCATGACGGGTATCGATGTGCTGCAGTGCTACAGCCAGCTGGTGCATGCCCTGATCGACGAGGCGGTGTTTCCGGAAACCAGCCAGGCGGTCTATGGCCTGGCCATGCTGCTCGAACGCGGCACTCTCTTCTCGCTCCCCGTCGCCTCGGGGCTGTGGCGCCAGATCACGCTGAAGCTCTCCGTCGAGACCTCGACCAAGCTGGCCGCCGTCTTCGGCGATGCTCAGCCTCCCCGAGTCTTCCTGCTCGCGGGGGTAATGAGCCTGCTGGGGCAGCCGCTGGGCGTGGGGCAGGGCAACAACCCTACCTGCCAGTCGGTGATCGGGATTTCCATGTGGGCCGACAATGACGCCGATTATCTCCTGCAACTCGTTGCCTGGGCCGCTCGCGACGACGAGATCCTTCAGCGGTTCGAGGGCGAGAGTGTCTCGTCCCGAGGGCTGGAGGCGGGTCTCGCCAAGGAGCCGCCGCTGGACGTGGATCCCGTGTCCCTGCTGCTGGTGCCGCATCTCGATCGCATCTACATGGAGATGGGGCGCCTGTGCGGCGAGCGCGACGACGACCTGCACCGCTGGATCAATCCCGAATTCTATGGCTGGTGGGTGGGTCACGAATTTCGTGTGGTGGTCGATACGCAGACGGGCAAGATCGAGGATCACGCGGGCTTTCTTCGTGATTTCTACGCCTGCTATCACCCCTACTACAACGGCAACCTGCCGGTGATCCACCCGCAGCCCGCGGGAATCGCCGTCACGGACAGTGCCGCACGCCTGGTGGGCCGGCATGCGATCACCATCCTGCGGGTGGCGCTGGATTCGGACGGGGAGATGCGCGTCTATTTCTTCAATCCCAACAACGACAGCGGCCAGGACTGGGGTCAGGGGATTCACTGCGCGACCCAGGGCAACGGCGAACGTCATGGAGAGGCCTCCCTGCCTTTCGCCGAATTCGCCTCACGAGCCTATGTGTTCCACTACGATCCGCTTGAGCTCGGCGACACCGAGACGATTCCGGAAGGGGAGGTGGCTCGGGTCATCGAACTCGCGCGCACCAGCTGGGCCACGGATCTATGAAGCGGTAGAAACGAAAACACCCCATTCGGCCTGGGGCCGAATGGGGTGTGGTGACTGCACTTGCAGGTACGGTCACGGCCTCAACGCTGAGGCGCTTCCTCGAACAGCTCGGCCTTGGCATCACGCATGACGACTTCGCAGGCGGCCTGATGGGCGAGCTGGGTGAGCAGGCTCTGGGTCAGGGCGAAGCCCTTCTCCAGGCAGGTATCGACGTCCTCACGGCTCACTTCGGGGGTGACGTTGCAGTCAATCTTGATCGTTCTTCCACCACCGTCCAGCTTGTCGGCGAATTCCCGTAAGTACCAGGCGATTCGCGCCTTCCAGCTGGCCGATTCTTCCACGCCCTCGTTTACGCTAAACGTGCACTGCCATTCCGGTTTATAGACCTTCATGAGAACCTCCGTGCTGGCTTGAAAGAATGATCGATCGTCTTTTCTGCTCCGTATCTGAAGATGTTGCACAATCATCATACAGGCTTTCGACCAACGGGCCAGTGCATCCGGCGCCTCAGTGAGATTCTTCAGCCCAGGTAGGCGGCGAAGGCGTCGAAGGCGGCTCGCTGCAACTGAGCCTGGTGTGCCCAGCACTGCAGCACGTAGGAATCGAACGGTTGGACTTGCATTCGTGGAGTAGTCATGGCGATTGCCCTCCTCAGGGGGATTGCACTATCACCATAGGCGCTTTTGTTGCAGCGCAGCAAGGATTTTTTGCGAGGCGCCCGCCAAGACTTCCTCGGTCGCTATACGCCATTTTAAATCAGTGGGTTAGCTCAGCCTGACCTCGCTCAACACCTTGGTCAGCCGTTCCAGCAGCTCGCCGCTGTGCCGCCAGAAGTGCCAGTAGAGCGGAACGGCGAGTGATTGCGCCGGCGCGATGCTGACCAACCGACCCTCTGCCACCTGGGTCGCCACCTGCATTCGCGGCATCATGCCGTAACCCACGCCAGCGGTGGTCAGGCACACGAAGCCTTCCGACGAGGGACAGAGGTGATAGGGAAAGCTGCCGTGGTAGCCGCAGCTGGCGAGGAAGCGGTGCTGCAGCTGGTCATGAGGGCCGTAGACGATGGCCGGTGCCTGGCGGAAGGCCTCGGGTGTCGGCCCGTCCGGGAAATGGCGAGCGGTGTAGGCGGGGGTGGCAAAGGGGTGGTAGACCATGATGCCCAGCGGGACGCAGCGAGCGCCGGCGATAGGCTGGTCGCTGGCGCAAAGGCAGGCGGCCACCTCGCCGTCGCGCAGCCGCTTCAGGCCCACATCCTGGTCCTCGATCACCATGTCCAGCAGGAGGCCCTCTGCCCGGCAGAAGTCGCCGACCGCCCCGGCCCACCAGGTCGCCAGGCTATCGGCGTTGATGGCGATGCGCAGCCGGGGCGAGGCCTCCTCCAGGGTGGGCAGGGCCGTGCGCAGGTCGCGCTCGAGCAGCTGGACCTGCTGTACATGGTTGAGCAGCCGCTGGCCCGCCGGAGTGGGCGCAAGCCGAGGGTGGCGGATCAGCACCGGCTGCCCCAGGCGGACTTCCAGCGCCTTGATGCGCTGGGAGACCGCCGACTGGGAGAGGCCCAGCTGCTCGCCGGCGCGCTCGAAGCCGCTGCACTCGATCACCGTGGCCAGGGCCTGGAGAAGCTTGTAGTCCAGCATGGGACCTCCTTGCCGTGCGGTTGGTTGGTGGGCGATTTATTATAAGCAGAGCTGATGTGGTATTAGCAGGATGATTTTTTCACATGCTCGGGCGTCGCTATGCTGGCCGCTCTCGACGGTTGCCATGACAGGAGAAGCGCGATGCTGGAGAGCTATCTGACCGGGCTGCTGGTGTGCGGCGGGATCATCGTCGCCATCGGCGCGCAGAATGCCTATGTGCTGGGGGTGGCCGTGCGGCGGGAGCACCACTGGTGGTCGGCCGGGCTGTGCATGAGTACCGATGTGCTGCTGCTGGCCGCCGGGATGTTCGGCGTCAGTGCGGTGCTGCTGAGCATGCCGAACGCCATGGAAGTGTTGCGCTGGCTGGGGGTCATATTCCTCGCCTGGCTGGCGGCCCAGGCCCTGTATCGTGCCGCCTTCGGCCGCCAGGCGCTGGCTAGTGGCGCCGCGAGCACGGGTAGCCGCAGGAAGGTAGTGCTCGCCACCCTCGCGGTCACGCTGCTCAACCCTCAGGTGTACCTTGATACCCTGCTGCTGATCCCGGCCATCGGTGCCCAGCAGCAGAGCGCGGCCACCTTCGTGGCGGGCGCCGTCACCGCCTCGATTCTCTGGTTCAGCCTGCTGGCCTGGGGCGGCTCGGCGCTCTCACCCTGGCTCTCCCGGCCCCTGGCCTGGCGGGCGATCGACGGCACCATCGGCGTGATGATGGCGGCCATTGCCGTCCACCTGGCCGCCGGAGCCGGCCTCACGGTCTGACGACCCTTGCGGCGGAGGGGGCGGTGAGGTCGATGCGCTTATCCGTCATCGGAAGACGATATTTCCACTGCGGCACCGATGACGTCCTGATAGTTACGTATCCGCTGGACGTAGTGCACCGGCTCGTAGCCCCGTGCATAGCCGTAACGGGTCTTCGGGTAGAAGCGCTTGTCGGCCTTGAGCGGAAGCACCTCTTCCATGTCTGCCCAGGAGTCGGGATTCTTGCCCAGCTCCCGGGCGAGTTCGCGGGCATCGAGCACGTGACCGCGCCCGATGTTGTAGCTGGCCAGGGCCAGGTAGGTACGATCCGGCTCGGGGATCTCCTCCGGCAGTCGCTCATGACGGTCGGCCAGATATCGCGCGCCACCGTCGATGGCAGCGGCGGGATCCAGGCGATTGGCGACCCCCAGGGACTTTGCCGTGTTCTGGGTGAGCATCATGATGCCGCGCACCCCGGTGGGCGATACGGCCCGGGGGTCCCAATGCGACTCCTGATAGGCAAGGGCCGCGAGCAGGTCGGCCGGCATGCCGGTGCGCTCCTCGGCCAGGAGGAAGAGGTCGAGGTAATTGGGCAGGCGCTCGTCGATCCGCTCATTGAGGGCCCGCAGGTCGACGAAGTCGAAGTCGTCGATGTAGTCATAGTAGCGGTGCTCCACCGTATCGAGGGTCTCCTCGCCCTGGGGGCCTTCCATCCAGTCATGAGCGCGTGCCGCGAGATCGTCCTGCCCCTTGGCCAGATACCAGCCCAGCCTGGCGCCGCTGGTCAGGTTCATGGCGACTTCCAGGTGGGGAAAGTGCCGGCGTACCACCTGGACGATATTGGAATCGGCCACGGTGCACTCCAGTGTCTTTTCGGCCACCCTGGCGAGGAGGATCTCGGTGGTGCGCGGATCCTCCTCGAAGCGGATGCCGGTATGGTCGTTGACCAGGGACAGGAGTCTCTCCGAATAGCTGGAATCCGCGGTGACCCGGATCGAGACGCCGGCAATCTCCTCTATCTGCCGGGGCAAGGGGCGCATGTCGCGATGACAGACCAGCTGCTCGACGATGTCGGTATGGCCGGGGCCGCGAAGGAAGCGCTCGTCCCTGGAGGGCAGGTGGGTCAGCCCGGCGGCGGCCAGGTGGACCTCGCCAGCCTCCAGGGCTTGCAGTACCTCGGCAATGGAGTCCTGAAGCGTCCATTCCACTTCCCAGCCATTGGCGTCGGCGAAGCGCTCGACCAGGTCGTGTTCGGGCCCGGCCGGCGTCTCTTCACGGTCCAGGTAGTAGGTGGTGGCCGCGTTGCGGGTGGCGACCTTCAGGACGCCGGTCTCTTCGGGGTGTGCCTGGTGCGTGGCGGGCTCAGGATCCTCGGCCTGGTCACAGCCGGGTAGTACAAGAAAACCGGTGGCCAGTATCAGGGTGATGATAAACAGACGGGACCGGGACATGAGATAGGTATCCTGATCGGATGAGTGAATCCTGCGCTGTGGTATTCAGCTTATCAGGCTCTCGTCATGCGCCTGAAAGGCGAGTCAACGCTGGGCGGGGCGCGTCGGCGAGAATCTCGCTACCAGCGCCGCGGCGACAGCCAGCAGAGGCGGCCAGGCGCTTCGTTCACCGAGGGTATCGAGGGTCAGCCAACTCTGTAGACACCAGAGTACGGGAATGACCAGCAGCGGCCAGACGCGCCGGGCGGGCTCGGCCATGGCCACCACGGCAAGGGTGGCCATGGCGAGGGGATCGGGAGTGAGCCCGATGACCTCGGCACCCGACAGACCGCGGCCTGTCACCACGGCGATGAGCGGATGCAAGGCCAGGGCATAGACGAACAGCCCGATGCCGATACCCCGTCGCACGCTCCAGTGACCCGGCAGGCGCAGCCCGCCGCGCAGGCAGCCCAGGGCGATCAGCAGCAGCGCCTGGAGGCCGAACAGCGGAACGATATAGTCAATGCCCCAGTGGATCGGGGCATAGCGCTGCCACAGGAAGGCCCAGGCCACGAAGACCCAGGCCGCGGCCAGCATCAGAACCACCAGGCGCGTGGCCCGGGGACCGGGGCGGAGCAGGACGAGCAGCGCCATGCCGCCCAGCGCCAGGGCAATCAGCTGGGCCGGCCAAAGTGCCTGGTTGTGCAGCTCGAAGAGTCGCGTATAGACCCGCGGCGAGAACATCAGCAGGTCGTCGGGGCGATAGGTCCACCATGTGCTGCCCATGCCTTACAGTCCCCGCACGTAGTCGGCCATGCGGCGGCGCATGGTCTCGTCGGGCAGGGGCTCGCGAGCGGCGGCGAGGTTCTCGCGGACGTGCTCGACCTGGGTAGTGGCGGGGATGGCGCAGGTGACCGCCGGGTGGGAGATGATGAACTTGAGGATGAACTGTGCCCAGGTGTCGGCATGGATCTCGGCGGCCCAGTTCGGCAGCGGCTTGCCTTCCAGGTGGCGGATCAGGCGCTTGCGCTGGAAGGGGCGGTTGGCAATCACGCCGATGCCGCGCTCCCGGGCAAGGGGCAGCAGCCGCTGTTCGGCCTCACGATCGACGATGTTATAGGTGAGCTGGACGCTATCCAGCGGCACTTGTCGCATGATGTGCTCGACCTCGTCATGGCGTCGTCCGTGCGAGGTGGTGATGCCCAGATGGCGAACGTCGCCTGCTGCCTTCATCGCCATCAGGGTCTCGAGGTGGCCCTCCCAGCCCAGCAGGTTGTGGACCTGCAGCATGTCGAAGCGTGGTATGCCCCATTCCTGGCGGGAGGCCGCGATCTGGGCTGGCCCTTCGGCCGGATTCGAGGTCCAGACCTTGTCGGCGGCATAGACACGATCGACTGCCTCGAGCTGCTTCAGGGCATGACCGATCGTCGCCTGTGACGAGCCGTACATCGGGGAGGAGTCGATCAGGCGGCCGCCCTCAGCGAAGAAGGCCGCCATGACGGCGGTGCACGCCTCGAGCAGCACCGGGTCATCGCCGACGTTGAAGGTGATCCAGCTGCCCAGGCCGACCCGGGGCAGTGCCACGCCGGTGCCGGGCAATTCGCGGGTCAGTGGCTCGGCGGTCTGTGCCAAGGCAAGGCGGGAGGGCAGCGCCGAAACGGCGGCCGCGGCGAGCAGGCCGCCCAGTAGCCGTCGGCGCGACAGGGAAGGAGGGGGTGGGGGCATGATGCGCTCCTGACCGAACTGAGCACAGTGTAGCTGTCGGGTGACAGGGCAGCGCGAAGGCAAGCCGTCGTGCCTAGCTCAGTCTCCGGGTCCGCACTCCATGCAGCGCTCGGTGATGGCCGGGCCCTGCTGCAGGTTGGCATTGAGGTCGCGCAGGGCGCTGCGCAGCCCCTCCTCGAGCACGGGGTGGTAGAAGGGCATCTCGAGGATGCGGCTCACGCTGGGCTTCTCCTCCAGCATCCAGGCCAGCAGGTGCGCCATGTGCTCGACTCGCGGGCCAAACAGCTCGGCGCCCAGGAACTGACCCGAGCCGTGCTCGGCGTAGAGGCGCATCAGGCCGCGGTTCTGGCGTATCACTACGGCGCGTCCCTGGTCCTCGAAGGAGGCCTCGCCGGTGGCGATGCAGTCGCAGCCGCCGTACTGCTTTTCCAGCTCGGTACGACTGGTGCCGATGGTGGCCATCTGCGGGTCGGTGAAGACCACCGCCAGGGGCACGTTGCGGGTGCCGGCGCGCAGTTCCGGATAGCGCCCGGCGTTGTCGCCGGCGATCCGCCCCTCGGTATTGGCGACATGCAGCAGCGGCAGTTCCTGGTTGGCATCGCCGGCGATGAAGATGTGGCTGGGGCTGTCGTCGGCGTTGCGGCACTGCAGGGTGAAGCGGTTGTAGTGGGGCACGCCCTTGTCGTCGACGGCCAGGCTGGCCTTCTCGAGGTCGAGCCGGTCGACGTTGGGACGCCGCCCGGTGGCCGCGAGCAGGTAGTCGAAGCGCTCGGTGAGGCGCCTGCCGGTATCGCGCTCGAGGAAGGTGATCACCACGGCGTCGCCGTCGCGCTCGATGTTCTCCACCTTGGCATCGGGGTCGACGTAGAACTCCTCGTTCAAGGTGCGGTCGGCGTAGTCCCTCACGGCCTCGTCCTGGAAGGGCCCCAGGGCGCCGCCCACGCCGAAGACCCGCAGACGCACCCCCAGCCGGTGCAGCGCCTGGCCGAGTTCAAGGCCGATCACGCCGGGGCCGAACACGGCGACCGACTCGGGCAGGTCGTCCCACTCGAAGACGGCATCGTTGACGATGAGCCGGTCTCCGGCTGCCTCGAAGAAGCCTGGCCAGGTGCCGCGCGAGCCGGTGGCGATGACGATGGTGCGAGCCGTCACGCGGGTGTGGTCGCCGACGACCAGGGTGTGCGGGTCCTCGAAGCGCGCATGGCCCTCGAGGCGGTTGTCCTCGCCCAGGCGCTCCACCGTCTTCATCACGCGTCCCACGAAGCCGTCGCGCTCGCGCTGGACGCGCTCCATGACGGCGCGCCCGTCCACCTCCACGGGGCCGGTGCGCACGCCGAAGCCGCCGGCATCGCGGGCGTGGTGGGCGGATTCGGCGGCGGCGATCAGCAGCTTCGAGGGCATGCAGCCGACCCGGGCACAGGTGGTGCCATAGGCTCCGCCCTCGATCAGCAGCACGCTGTCGCTGTGCTTGCTGGCGGCGTGCCAGGCGCTCAGGCCGGCGCTGCCGGCGCCGATGATGGCGATATCGACCTCACGTTCCTGCATCGGGCTCTCCTTTCATTGGTGGCATGAGTGGGCGCTTGGGCGTTCATGGTTCCACTATGACACAGGGTGGGGATGGGCCGCCGGGACGCAACGGTGGCGTCTTGACGCAGGACAAGGCTGCCGGCCCTTCAGGCAGCCAGGCGCAGGGCGAAGGCGATCATCAGCGAGCCGAAGGTCCAGCGCTGCAGGCGCGACCGCAGCGGGCTGTCGGCGAACCAGCGTTGCAGCGCGGCCCCCAGGGTGGCGTAGCCGGCATCGAACAACAGGCCGATGCCCACCAGCAGGCTGCCCAGCAGGGCAAACTGGAGCAGCACGGGCCCCTCCCCGGGGGAGACGAACTGGGGAAGCAGCACCGAGCAGAACAGCAGTGACTTGGGGTTGAGCAGGTTGGTCAGCAGGCCACGGCGCCAGGCGCGGTGGAAACCAGCGGCGAGCACTCCCTCGCCGCCCGCCTCGATGTGCATCGTGGTGCCGGGCGAACGGAGCAGTTGCAGTCCAATCCAGGCCAGGTAGGCGCCCCCCGCATAGCGCACCGCATCGAAGGTCCAGGGCGCGGCGGAGAAGAGCGTGGCCAGCCCCAGGGCCGCCAGGGCCACATGCAGGCCGCGCGCCACGGCGAGGCCGGCCGCAGTGGCCAGCGCCCGGGCTTGCCCCTGCTGGCTGCCGGTGTGCAGCACCAGGATCATGTCGGGCCCGGGCAGCAGGTAGATCGCCGCCAGGGCGCCGATAAATAGCCACAGCTCCATGGGGTCTCCTCTCTTCGTGACACCTTTCTCTTGACCGGTGTCAGTCTAGCCCCGCGGGTGCCGGCAGGTCCTTGCGAAATCGGCCGCGAAAACGGCTATATTTGGCAGAATATGCCAATGATGAATGAAGAGGTGAATGTACATGCCAACTCATCGGCTGGACCCCATCGACCGGCGCATCCTGGCGGCCCTACAGCGCGACGCCCGGCTGAGCAACGTGCAGCTGGCCGAAGAGGTGAACCTCTCCCCCTCGCCCTGTCTGCGACGGGTGCGCCAGCTGGAAGCGGCGGGATTGATCCGGGGCTACCATGCCGAGCTGGACCGCGGTGGGGTTGGCCTCGGCCTCACCGTCTTCGTCGGTGTCAAGGTGGAGCGCCACCACGAGGCCGAGGCCAACGCCTTCCGTGAAGCAGTCGTGGCCCTGCCGGAGGTGGTCTCCGCCCACCTGGTGTCGGGGGAGTCGGACTTCCTGCTGCAGGTGGTGGTCGCGGACCTGGCGGCCTATGAGCGTTTCCTGACCGGGACCCTGCTGCGCCTGCCTGGCGTCAGCGACATCCGCAGCAACTTCGCCATACAGACCGTCAAGGAGCACGGGCCACTGCCGCTGGTGCGGACCGATGGTCAGGGCCAGGGTGCACGGGTTGTTTCGTGATGGCCGACTGTCGGATGCCGCAGTGCCGTAACCCACCGGGATGCTGCAGACGCTGCAGTAGATTGCTCGTTACCTGCAGCGTCTCCGTCGGCTATCTGCTATGATGAGCGCCCCCACTATCTATCCCGTGGCTCCGGTCTGACGGCGCCCGCCTTCCTCGCACCCTGTCCCGGTGCTCGCTTTCCCTTGCAGGTCTATCCACGTGTCTGATTCCTCTCCCGATTTCGCCACGCTGTCGCTGGCGCCGGAACTGCTCGATAACCTCGCCTCGTTGGGTTATCACGCCATGACGCCGATCCAGGCCGAGAGTCTGCCGCCCATGCTGGCGGGCCACGACGTGATCGCCCGGGCGAAGACCGGCTCGGGCAAGACTGCGGCCTTCGGCCTGGCGCTGCTGTCGCGGCTATCGGTGGCAGACTTCCGGGTGCAGGGGCTGGTGCTCTGTCCGACCCGCGAACTGGCGGACCAGGTGGCCGGCGAGATTCGCCGCCTGGCGCGCAGTCTGCCCAACGTCAAGGTGCTGACGCTGTGCGGCGGGGCGCCGCTGGGGCCGCAACTGTCCTCGCTGGAGCACGGCGCGCACCTCGTCGTCGGCACGCCGGGGCGAGTAGAGGAACACCTGCGCAAGGGCTCGCTGGCCCTGAATGCGCTTGAGACCCTGGTGCTGGACGAGGCCGATCGCATGCTCGACATGGGCTTCCAGGCGGCCATGGAGGCGATCATCGCCGAGACCCCGGCGAGCCGCCAGATGCTGCTGTTCAGTGCCACCTATGCCGAGGGCATCCGACCTATCGCCGAACGGCTGATGCGCGAGCCGGTCAGCGTGGAGGTGGCCGAGTCCCATGATGCGACCTCGATCCGCCAGCACTTCTACCGGGTGGCGGACGAGCCGGCACGCTTCGAGGCGCTGCGCCGCCTGCTGCTGCACTTGCGGCCCGCATCCAGCGTGGTGTTCTGCAACACCAAGCGCGAGACCGATGAGGTCGCCGAGGCCCTGAATGACGCGGGCTTCAGCGCCCTGGCGCTGCATGGTGACCTCGAACAACGCGACCGCGATCGCCTGCTGGTGCTGTTCGCCAACGGCAGCGCCTCGATCCTGGTGGCCACCGATGTGGCCGCGCGCGGGCTGGACATCGATGCCCTGGATGCGGTGTTCAACTACCGTATCGCCCGTGAGCTGGAGGTGCATGTCCACCGTGTCGGGCGTACCGGTCGGGCGGGCGGTTCCGGCATCGCCTGTACCCTGCTCAGCGAACAGGAAGACTACCGTCTGGCGAAGCTCGCCGATCTACTGGGCGAAGCGCTGGAGACCGAGCCGCTGCCTCCCCGCGCAGTGCTGGAGCGCCAGCCTCTTCGCCCTGCCATGGCGACACTGCAGCTCGGCGGCGGCAAGAAGCAGAAGCTGCGTCCCGGCGACATCCTCGGTGCCCTGACGGGCGAAGGCGGGATTGCCGGGGAGCAGGTAGGCAAGATCAAGGTGCTCGCCAACAGTGCCTATGTGGCCGTGCGGCGCGACGTCGCCGACGCGGCCCTCGACCAGCTGGGCAACGGCAAGCTCAAGGGGCGCGCGTTTCGTGCCCGCCGCATCAGCCGCTGACCGGAAGGAAAATGTGATACGCCCGCGGTATACCCAGCCGACGGGTTCTATGCCAACGTGGTGACATGAAGATACCCAAGAGATTGCAACCGCTGGTCGACGACGGTCTGATCGAGGCGGTCGAAAGCCAGCTGATGAGCGGCAAGGAAGCCCAGGTGTACGTGGTGCTTTCCCACGGCAAGCGATGCTGTGCCAAGGTCTTCAAGGAGGCCAAGCAGCGCAGCTTCAAGCAGGCCGTGCAGTACCAGGAGGGACGCAAGGAGCGTAACAGTCGCCGCTCGCGGGCGATGGCCAAGAAGACGCGCTACGGCCAGAAGGAGCAGGAGCAGGCCTGGCTCAATGCCGAAGTCGATGCCCTCTATCGATTGGCGGCAGCGGATGTGCGGGTACCCCAACCGCATGGCTTCGTCGACGGCGTGCTGCTGATGGAGATGATCATTGACGCCGAGGGCCTGACCGCCCCGCGTCTGGACGACGTGACACTGACGGCCGACGAGGCTCGGGCCCATTACGCCAAGGTGATTGGTGACGTCGTACGAATGCTGTGTGCGGGCCTGATCCATGGCGACCTCTCCGAGTTCAACGTGCTGCTCGCTGCCGATGGTCCGGTGATCATCGATCTTCCCCAGGCGGTGGATGCCGCCGGTAATAACAGCGCCGAGATGATGTTCGAGCGTGACGTGGACAACATGCGTCGCTACTTCGGCCGTTTCGCACCGGAACTGCTGGCCACCGATTATGGGAAGGAGATCTGGGCGCTCTATGAGGCTGGCGATCTGCACCCGGACAGCCAGCTGACCGGCTGCTTCGAGCACGATCTGAGTACCGTGGACGTGGACGAACTGATGACGGTGATCGACGATGTGCGCGAGGAGGAAGCCGAGCGGCGTGCCGCCCTGTCCCGGGACGATGAGCCGGGCGTCGAGGACGCCGCCGAGGCCTGGCGGGAGTCCCATGGCGAGCGCTGAGGCCCTCGCCATCGCTGTCTTTCATCCACGAGCTCGGGGTCAGCGACGATCGCTGGCCTTGTAATCCCTGATAGGGATCGGCACTTTAAGTGATTTGCCATCATCGCCGAGACCAACATGTCCCGACACGATAACGATCCCTCATCCGACCAGCAGCGCGATAAGCCCAAGCGTTCGCCGCTCTGGTACCCCGAAGAAGCTCAGCCCTCCCGCCGGCAGTGGTTGTCCTTTATCTGGATCGCTCTGGCCATCGTGCTGCTGTTTCACTATCTCGATTCGGCCCAGCGCCATCAGCAGGTCGAGTTGACCTATTCCGAATTCCTCACGGCAGTCGACCAGGGGCACGTTGATGCGGTCACCCTGCGCGGTCAGTCGGTGGAAGGGACCTTCAGCGAAACAGGACGTGAGGCACGAGAGCTGGGAGAAACCGAGGAGGGTTTCGAGGCCACTCGGCCGGACGTCGAGGGCGAGCGTTTGCTCGAGCGCCTCGAGGCGAACGGCGTGCGAATCGACGCCGAGCCCATTGATCCGCCCTGGTGGCAGCGCGTACTCGTCGGTGCTCTGCCATGGATTCTCATGCTGGGTCTGCTGTTCTGGTTCTGGAATCGCATGCAGCAGCGGGCCATGTCGGGCGGTGGGCTCTTCAACATGGGCAAGTCCAAGGCGCGCCAGGTGAGCAGTGAAGAGAGTCATGTTCGCCTGGACGATGTGGCTGGCTCGGAGAACGCCAAACGCGAGGTCCTCGAGGTGGTCGAGTTTCTCAAGGAGCCGGCGCGCTTTCAGGCGCTGGGGGCCAAGATTCCGCGTGGCATCCTGATGATGGGCCCCCCGGGTACGGGCAAGACGCTGATGGCCAAGGCGGTCGCCGGGGAGGCCGATGTGCCGTTCTTCAGCATCAGTGGCTCGGAGTTCATCGAGATGTTCGTGGGTGTGGGGGCATCGCGGGTCCGTGATCTCTTCAAGCAGGCCAAGGAGCAGGCGCCGTCGTTGATCTTCATCGACGAGCTGGATTCCATCGGCCGCTCCAGGGGAGCCGGCATGGGGGGCGGTCACGATGAACGAGAGCAGACCCTCAACCAGATTCTCTCCGAGATGGACGGTTTCCAGGCCGATGAGTCTGTCGTCGTCCTGGCCGCCACCAACCGTCCGGATGTGCTCGATTCAGCCCTGCTGCGGCCGGGACGCTTCGATCGCAAGGTCACCCTGGAGAATCCGCATCGCGAGGCGCGCCGCGATATCCTGCGCGTCCATACGCGCGACATGCCGTTGGCCGATGACGTCGATCTCGAGCGGCTGGCCGAGATCACCATCGGCTTTTCGGGGGCGGATCTGGCCAACCTGGCCAACGAAGCTGCCCTTCAGGCGGGTCGCAATGACCAGCAGGAGGTAGACTGGGCCTGTTTCTCGGCGGCTCGCGATCGCCTGCTGCTGGGTGAGGCCAAGGATGTCGGTCTCTCCGACAGCGAGCGTCACATCGTGGCGTATCATGAGTCCGGCCACGCGCTGCTCGCCTACCTGCTGCCCAAGGCCGATCCCCTCGAAAAGGTCACCGTGCTGCCACGCGGCCGCGCACTGGGCGTGACGGCCCAGGTGCCCGACGAGGAGCGCTACAACCATGGCGAAGCCTATCTGCGTGATCGCATCACCGTGATGTTCGGCGGACGCCTGGCGGAATCCATCGTCTTTGGAGAAGTGTCCAGCGGCGCCGAGAATGACCTGGAGCAGGCCACCAAGCTGGCACGTCGCATGGTGGCTCGCTGGGGGATGAGCGAACGTATCGGACCGGTCATGTTCGCCCAGAGCCAGGAGCATGTCTTTCTCGGCAAGGAGATGGCCCAGTCTCGCGAGCACAGCGAAGCCATGGCCGGGATAGTCGATGAAGAGATACATCGGCTGCTGACCGAGCTCGAAGCGCACGGCCGTGAACTCCTGGAAGCCCATCGGAAGGATCTGGACACCCTGGCCTCGGCCCTGGAGGATCAGGAAACCCTGGAGGCCGACGCAATCCGCGACCTTCTCGATAAGGCATCCGCTCAGTCGTGACGCCTTACGTCCGGCTCGACTACGCTGAAGGCGAGCGGCGCCCGACGCGGGCGCCCCCGGTCAACGATGAGGAGACGGCAATGAACAAGTGGATGATGGGCCTGGCCCTGACGGGCAGCGTACTGCTGGCCGGTCCGGTCCTGGCCCAGATGGAACGCGCCTCGGCCCCGGAGGGCACCGAGGTCTACTTCATCTCGCCCGAGGACGGCGCTACCGTCGAGAGCCCGCTGACCGTGCGCATGGGGCTCAAGGGCATGGGCGTGGCGCCCGCCGGCATCCAGGCGGGGGCTACCGGCCACCACCATCTGCTGGTGGACACACCGCTGAACGAGGTCGACCTCGACCAGCCCCTGCCGGCCAACGACGCGATGCGTCACTTCGGAGGCGGCCAGACCGAGACCACGCTGGAGCTCGAGCCCGGTGAGCATACGCTGCAGCTGCTGTTCATGGATGCCAGCCATGTCAGCTTCGACCCGCCGGTAACGTCCGATGCCATTACCATAACGGTGGAGTAGGATTGCCGGCCGTCAGTTACCGCAGTCATCGCCTCTGGGTGACTGCGGATGTCGGGTGGCGATCACGCCACAGGCAGGCGAACATCCACACGAATGCCGGCACGTTCATCAGCAGGCCATAGAGCAGCGGCACCAGGCCGATCGCCGGCTGCTGCAGTAACACGAAGGCCACCATCATCGCCACACCGGCGTTCTGCACGCCTACCTCCACGGTGATGGCGCGCACGCTGGCGTGCGGCAGGCCCAGCCGCCGGGCGACACGGTGTCCCAGCAGCATGCTCAGCAGGCAGAGGAGCAGCACGGCCAGAGTCTCGATGCTTATCAGGGCCGGCAGCCGTTCGGCGTGGCTGACGAAGAGAGCCACCACTACCGAGACCATCGCCACTCCCGTGAATCCCTTTACGCCGGGCAGTATACGTTCGTGCCAGGTAGCCGGCAGGGCCCGACGCAACAGCATGCCGGCCAGCACCGGCAGCAGGGTGACCAGCAGCAGCTGACCGACGGTGTGCCAGTAGGGCAGCGCGAGGCCGCCGGTAGTGAGACCCAGCAGCTCGAGGTTCCAGCCCATGACCAGCGGCAGGGTGAAGGGAGCCATCACGGCGGCGATGGCGGTCAGGGTGACCGACAGGGCCAGGTCGCCCTGAACCAGGTAGCTGAACATGTTGGAGGTGGCCCCGCCCGGCACCAGCGACACCAGCAGCAGGCCGGCCGCTGCCAGCGGCGGCAGGGGAAGTACCAGCACCAGCCCCCAGGCGAGCAATGGCAGTGCCAGCATCTGCAGGGCGATACCGAGCATCACCCGACGCGGGTGATGCCAGGTACGAGCGAAGTCGGCCCCGATCAGGCTGAGGCCCATGGCCATCATCACGCTGGCCAGCACCCAAGGCAGGGCCACCTGGGACAACCAGGCTGTGGACATCCTTTCTCCTTGCAGGGGCATGGGATACGCCACAGAGTATGCCCCATGTCATGCGTTGCAGCGAAGACAGATAGCGCCTTCAGGGAGGAAGACAATGTCCGCGGCGGTGAGCCACAAGGTGGCCATCTGGGTTCAGACGCTGCGCCCGCGTACGCTGCCGGCAGCGGTCGGGCCGGTGCTGCTGGGTCAGGCGCTGGTCGTGGCCGGCCACTTCAGCTGGCTGACCGCTATCCTCTGCCTGCTCTGTGCGAATGCGCTGCAGCTTGCGGTGAACCTGGCCAACGACCTCTTCGACGGCCTCTCCGGCGTTGACCAGCCCGACCGTCTGGGCCCTACTCGTGCCTTGCAGGCGGGCTGGCTCAGTGCCACCGAGCTGCGGGCAGGCCTCGCCGTGACCCTGGGCGTTGCCGTGGTAACGGGACTCTGGCTGGTGCTGTTCGGCCACTGGCTGTTGTGGCTGCTGGGGGGGCTGGCAGTGCTCGGCGTGCTTGGCTACAGCGGCGGGCGGCGCCCCTACGCCAACCGGGGGTTGGGCGAGGCGGCGGTGTGGTTCTTCTTCGGCCCGGTGGCGGTGCTCGGCAGTCTGCTCGCCCAGCGCAGCCCGATCACCCTCGAGGCGGTGGCGGCCGGCATCCTGATGGGCATGCCGGTGGCCGCCATCCTGGTGGTCAACAACCTGCGCGACCGCCATACCGACGCCCGGGCCGGCAAGTTGACCCTGGCGGTACGCTGGGGGAAGGTGTCGACCCGCCGGCTTTTCGCACTCCTGACGCTGGGGCCGCTGGCGGTCACGGTGCCGGCAACGCTACCGGTCTGGGCCTGGGGAGCCTGGGGAGTGACCGGCCTGGCGGCGCTGGGGCTGGTTCTCGAGATACGGCGCCGCGACGGCGCGGCGCTCAATGCGCTGTTGGGTCTGACGGCGCTTTACTCGCTCGCCGTGGCCCTGTGGCTCTGGCTGCGTCTGGTGGTGGCCGCCGGCTGAGCGACACGCTACGAATCGGGCAGCTCGGCACTGTGGAAGACGTTCTGCACATCGTCCAGGTCGTTCAGGGTATCGAGCAGTTTCTCGAACATGGCGACGTCGTCGCCTTCGATCGGGGTCACGGTCTGAGGCACGAACTGGATCTCGTCGATCTCGAAGTCCAGTTCGCCGAAGGCATCAAGCAGCGCCTGCTTGGCCTTGGCATACTCGGTATGGGGCGCGAAGACGGTGATCTGGCCCTCCTCGCTCTCGATGTCGGTGACGTCGACATCGGCCTCCATCAGCGCCTCGAGGGTGGCGTCCTCGTCACTGCCCGGGAAGGCGAGGATGGCGCAGTGGTCGAACATGTGGCTGACGCTGCCGGGGGTGCCGAGCTTGCTCTTGGCCTTGTTGAAGCAGGCGCGCACGTCGCCGAAGGTGCGGTTCGGATTGTCGGTCAGACACTCCACGATGACCATGCAGTTGCCCGGTCCGAAGCCCTCGTAGCGGGCCGGCGAGAAGTCCTCGCCGCCCACGCCGGACGCCTTGTCCAGGGCCTTGTCGATCACGTGGCTGGGAACCTGGTCCTTCTTGGCACGTTCGATCAGCCCGCGCAGGGAGAGATTGCCCGAGGGGTCGGTGCCGCCCTGCTTGGCGCAGACATAGATCTCGCGACCGTACTTGCTGTAGACCTTGGTCTTGGCGTCGGCCGTCTTGGCCATGGATTCCTTGCGGTTCTGGAAGGCCCTGCCCATTGCACTGTCCTGTGGCATTGAAATACGAGGCTGGATTCTACGAAACCGGGACGGAAGCGAACAGGGATATTTTCTCGTCTTTTGTGCAGGACCCGTCGGTCGTCATGGCTACACTGCCAGGGAGTCTCATTCACGCTGGAGCGCCATTCGATGGATCATCACGCCTACCGCCATGCACTGGCCGATTGCCTTGCCGAGAGCGAGTTGCCCTTTGTCCCCGAGGAGTTCGCGATGCGTCGGTGCCGGGTGCGGCAGGCCATGCAGGCCGCCGGACTCGACGCACTGCTGCTGACCGATCCCGCCGACATCTTCTATCTGACCGGCTACCACACCTTCGAGGTCTCGGTATACACCTGCCTGGTTGTCTCGGCCGACCGACTGGTGCTGCAGGTACCCTCCATCGAGACCGGCCCCGCCGTGGTGACTGCCACGGTGGATGAGATTCTGGGCTATCGCTGGGAAGGCATCGAGGAGGTGATCGCGCCGCTGGCCGAGATCCTGGCCCCCTTCCCGTCGATCGGACTGGATGTCTTCGGGGCCGGCCTGCGCCATGGGGTCATCCGCGAGTTGCAGGCACGCCTCGGTGGCGGGCGCTTCCGCGATGACGGCGGTGAACTGCTTGACCGCATCCGCATCGTGAAGACGCCCGCGGAGCTTGACTGCCTGCGCGAGAGCGCGCGGATCACGTCTGCGGGGCTGCGGGCGGCCATCGAGGCCATCGCGCCTGGTGTCAGCGACAACGACGTCGCGGCGGAGGGCAGCCGGGCGCTGCTGGCGGCCGGCAGCGAGTTCATGAGCCTGCAGCCCATCGTCACCACCGGCCGGCGCATCAGCGTGATCCACGTCAACCACAAGCGCCACGTGATCGCCGCGGATGAACCGGTTTTCCTGGAGTTCGGTTCGGCCTTTCACCGCTACACCGCGCCGATGATGCGCACCGCCGTGGCCGGCCGGGCCAGCACCGAGATGCAGGCGCTGCGGGATGTCTGTCGCGAGATGTTCGAGGCGCTGATCGCCGCAATGCGTCCCGGCCGGACCTTCGATGATGCCGCCCGGGCCGCCGAGGCGGTGCTTGCTCCCCACGCCGAGCGCGTGTTCTTCTCGGGGGTGTTCGGTTATGCGGTGGGGGCCCAGTTTCCGCCGAGCTGGGTCGAGGGTACCGGCTACATCGCCCGCGGCCAGCATCGCGAGTTCACCGCCGACATGGTCTTCCACCTGCCGCTCTGTCTGCGACTTCCCGGGCAGTGGGGCATCGGCCTCAGCGACACCGTGCGGGTCACTCCCGAGGGGGGGCAGCCGCTCACCGATAACGACTGGCAGCTGAAAGAAATGCGCTGACACGCGATATCAGGTAGTTGGCCGACAGGATGCCTTTCGTTTCAGGAGGCTTGGGCTTGATCTGTGACAAGTGGGTGGAGCAGCTGCCGGTTGCGGGGAATTCACGACAACTACATTGTAAGGGGAGGGGAGTATTTCCCTCTCGCATCGCCCCGGTGCCTCCGGCGCCGGTCAGTCCGTATCCCTGTTCTGGAGGGTGTCATGACACAGACCGTAACCGCTGCTTATGGCAGTATCGATAAGGCCGCCAACGCGTTTGATGAACTGGTCTCCGAGGGTTTTCCCCGGGAGAAGCTGTTCCTCGACAAGGAGACGAACGAGGTCAAGGTGATTGTTCCCGATACGTCGCAGCCGGAGGTAGAAGAGGTCCTCAAGCGACACGAACCCGATGAGGTTCAGTCTCGGCCCTATCAGGAGCAGTAAACTCCCCCGTACCGACTTCCTCCAACTGACCAGGCGTCCGTTGGAGGTTTCCTGCCGTCATTTCCGCTATCGCTCGGCTATCCACCTGCAAGGGCCTCGTGGCCCTGGAGTTCATGATCACCCTGTCCCTCATCGCCCTGACCGTCATCGTGTCACTGATGGCCTGGCGGTCGTCTTCCCTTCTCGGTTCCCTGATCTACTGGCCGCCCGGCGTGGCCAAGGGGCAGTGGTGGCGGCTGCTTAGCCATGGCTTTATTCATAGTGATGGCACCCACCTGCTCTTCAACATGATCACCTTCTACTTCTTCGGTCGGGTCATGGAGCAGGTCCTGACGCCACGCATCGGCGCCCTGGGCTTTCTGCTCTTCTATCTCTCGGGTATTCTCGTCGCCATCCTGCCCAGCCATTTTCGCCATCGTGGCGACAGCCGATACCGGAGCCTGGGGGCATCGGGTGCGGTGTCGGCGATGCTCTTCGCCTATATCCTCCTGCAGCCCTGGTCGTTGCTTTTCGTGTTCTTCCTGCCGGTGCCGGCGATCGTCTTTGCGGTCATCTACGTGGCTTATTCCGTCTACGCCAGCCATCGCGGCGGAAGTCACATCAACCACAGCGCCCATCTCTGGGGCGGTGCCTGGGGGGTGGCATTCATGCTCCTGCTCGAGCCCAGCCTGGGGCCGCGCTTCCTGGGTGAGCTGCTGTCGAAGATCCCCTGAGCAGGGCTGTTGCATCACATCACCAGGACGGTTCCCAGTCCCGCGATCATGGAGAGGACCATCGGCATGGCCACTTGCAGGCCGAGTGGCCGGGTGCCGAGTCCGCCAGCCAGCCCGGCCTTCATCAGATTGTTCACGCTGGCAGCGATGATGATGGCCAGCACGGCGGTGGAGGGGTCGATGCGCTCCAGTGACATCCGGGTCAGCGACAGGGTGATGGCGTCGACGTCAGCGATGCCGGAGGTGGCGGAGAGTAGGTAGATGCCGGCGGTACCCAGCCACTCACGCAGCCATTCGCCCAGCACCATGATCAATGCCAGCAGGGCGCCGAACAGCAATGCCGTGCGCAGTTCCAGGGGGTTCTGGATCGGGGTCGAGCTATCGACCCTGAGGGCCTGGCGGTGGCGGCGCCAGAGATACAGCGCCGGCAGATAGAGCATTATCCCCATCACCGTGACCGGGAGCAGCAGTTGGGGAAGCAGCCCGGGACTGATCACCGCAGCATAGATCAGGATGCGTGGGAACATGGTGCCACAGGCCAGCAGGATACCCGCAGCCAGTATCGCCTCGATATCCTGGCTCTTTCGCGACATCCGTGCGAAGTGCAGGGTCAGCGCCGTGGAGGAAGAGAGTCCGGCGAAGAGGCCGGTGAAGAGGATGCCCTTCTCGGCGCCACCCAGTCGTACGGCGAAGTAGCCGACGAAGGAGATGGTGGCGATCATCACTACCATCCACCAGATCTCGTAGGGATTGAGCACTTCGCCGGGGCCCAGCCCCCGGTTGGGGAGCAGTGGCAGCATCACCACGGTGATCAGCAGCAGCTTGAGGCCGGCATCCAGCTCGTGAGCCTGCAGCTTGTTCAGCAGGCTATGGATCTCGTGCTTGTTGTCGAGGATCACCGCGGTGATCACCGCGCCGGCGGCCGCCAGGGCCAGGTCGATCGACACGGCCACGGCGCCGAAGCAGAAGGTCAGCAGCAGGCCTACCAGGCCGGTGATGCTGTAGTCATGCTGCTCGGCCAGCTTCGCCCACCAGGCAACCAGACTGATGGCCGCCACGGCCATGAAGATCAGCGGGAAGGCCCACTCGCTGACGGTTTCCGAGAGCAGTGCGGCGATACCGCCGAGCAGCCCGACCAGCGCGTGGGTGCGGATACCGGCGATGCGCTCGCCGGATTTCTGCTCCCGGGCCACCCAGCCGCGCTCGATGCCGATCAGGGCACCCAGCAGCAGCGCCACGCCCAGTCGGAGGACGGGTTCGTTGGCGGTGAGGAACTGGCTGGCGACATCATCCATGGGCAGGCTTTCCCGGCGCCGTCCGATTTTCGGCGAACTCTTTCATGGTGGCCCGGGGCGACGTCTGCTTCAATGGCTAATAAAGAAAAGCGTCCCGTCATTGGCTGGGGGCATGCTTGGGGTCAGGGAGTTACGTTTTGTCTCTATTTTCAACGCAAGGATTTCCCATGACATGAGTGGCGATTCGTTTCCCCCCGAGGCGCTGTCGGAGAGCGCTGATCGGGATACACGCCGTCACGCCATTGCCCTCTACGTGCTGGCTATGCTGGCCCTGCTGCTGCTGTTCGCCGGTATCCTGCTGGAGCAGCATCGGCGTGACCTCGAGGTGGGCCGGGAGCATGCCAGTGCTCGGGCCGACCTTGTGGCGGAATGGGTGGCCACCACTTTCGCCGTGAGCGAGCATGCTCTGGGAGGGCTCTCACAGTTGCTGGATGCGCCTTCGGAGCGGGTAGAGGGGAAGCTTGCGCCCGCGCCGAGTGATTTCGAGGCCATGCTGGCCGGTCAGCGTGACCGTCTCGCCTTCATCGATGAGCTGAGCCTGGTCGATGCAGCGGGCCGTGTCATCGCCTCATCTGCGTCTTACTGGCCGCCTGGTTACAATGTCAGCACTCGCCCCTTCTATCTCGCCTTCCGTGAAGATGCCAGCCTCGAATCCCTGGTGACGCCGCTCTACTGGTCTCCGTTCAGGCAGACCTACCATCTCGTCCATGCCCTCCGCCTGCAGGGGCCGGACGGCAAGTTCCTGGGGCTGGCCCTGGTGCGGCTCAATCCCGCCATCTTCGGCGAATCGCTGGCGAGGCTGGGCATGACCCAAGGCGAGAGTATTGCCATCCTGGATACCGAAATGCGGTTGATCACCCGCCGGCCGGCCTTCGATGAAGGTGGCGCCATGGAGGTACTCGGCACCCCGGTCAGCGAGCCGCTGACCCGGGCCTTCCTCGACAGTGGCGAGGAATCGACTACCCTGCGCGCGGATTCGCCGCTGGATGGCGAGGAACGTCTCTATGCCATGCAGCGGGTGGGGGGCCTGCCCTTGATGGTGGTGGTCGGCGAGGAGCTCGAGGTGCTGCTGGCCGGCTGGTGGCAGCGGCTCTGGCTGCAGGGCGGTATCTTCCTGGTGGTGGCGGTGCTGGGCTGGTGGCTGCTGCGTCACTACCTTGGCCGGTTACGGCTGGAAGGCGAGCTGCGCCAGCGCCTGGTGGAGCGCGAGCAGGCCCGTCGGACGGTTCAGGATCGCGAGGCGCGGCTGCAGGCCCTGGTCGGCTCGATCCAGGACATGATCTTCGTGTTCGATGCCCAGGGGCACTTTGTCTATGTCCATGCCGTGGACCGGGATCAGCTGCTGGAGGACCCCGAGTCGCTGTTGCAGCGCCACTACAGCGAGGTCCTGCCCAAGGCGGTGGCGCGGCGATTCGATCAGGCCCTGGTCGAGCTGCAGGCCACCGGCGAGCCGGTGGAGACCGAGTATCGCGTCACCCTGGCCGGCGTGCCCCGCGACTTCCAGGCCATCCTCAGTCCTCTGGTCGAGGAGGGGGACGGCTACAGCGGTATACTGGCGGTGGTGCGTGAGGTGACCCAGTTCCGCGCTACCGAGGCCCAACTGCGCATCGCCGCTACTGCCTTCGAAACGCACATGGGCATGGTCATCACCGATGATCAGGCCAGGATCCTCAAGGTCAACGATACCTTCACCCACATCACCGGCTATTCCGAAGCCGAGGTGTTGGGCCGCAACCCCAGCCTGCTCAGCTCCGGCCGCCATGACGAGGACTTCTATCGACACCTATGGAAGTGCGTGAACGAAAACGGCAGCTGGCAGGGCGAGATCTGGAACCGACGCAGGAGCGGCGAGGTGTACCCCGAGTGGCTGACCATCAGCGCGGTGCATGACGAGGCCGGCAAGCTGACGCACTATGTGGCTACCTTCAGCGATATCACTCAGCACAAGGCCGCCGAGGCGGAGATCCACCAGCTCGCCTTCTACGACCCCTTGACCGGATTGCCCAATCGTCGGCTGATGCTGGACCGCCTGGAGGGTGCTCTCAAGGACAGCTATCGCAGCAACCAGTTTGGCGCATTGCTCTATCTCGACCTGGATAACTTCAAGCAGGTCAACGACACCCTGGGATATCATGCCGGCGACCAGCTGCTGCAGCAGATCGCTAGCCAGCTGGGTGGATCGCTCCGTGCGAGTGACACCTTGGCTCGACTGGACGGTGACGAGTTTGCCGTGCTGCTCCACGACCTGGGCCGCAATACAGAGCGGGTGGCAACTCTCGTCGAGCGCATCGCCCACAAGCTGCTCGGGACGCTCAGGGTGCCTTTCAGCCTGGCCGGGAGCTCGGTGACGATGACCGGCAGCATCGGGATCACCCTCTACCGCGATCACGCCACGACCCTCGACGAGATCCTCCAGCAGGCCGATATGGCCCTCTTCCAGGCCAAGCAGGCCGGGCGCGATACCCTGCGCTTCTTCGACCCGGCCATGCAGGCACAGATTCATGCCCGTGTCCGGCTCGAGGCGGGTCTGCGCCAGGCGCTGACCAACAATGAGTTCCTGCTCTATTACCAGCCCCAGGTGGATGCCAACCGAAACATGATCGGGGTCGAGGCCCTACTGCGCTGGCAGCATCCGGAGCGGGGCCTGGTCTCTCCAGGCGAGTTCATTCCGCTGGCCGAGGAGAACCGGCTGATCGTGCCTATCGGCGGTTGGGTACTGGAGACCGCCTGCCGACAGCTGGCTGCCTGGGCCGAGAATCCCGCCACGGCCGACCTCACGGTCTCGGTCAACGTCAGCCCACAACAGTTTCATGAGACCGATTTCGTTGCGCGGGTGCTGGCCACACTGGAGCTTACCGGCGCCCGCCCCGAGAAACTCAAGCTCGAGGTGACCGAGAGCCTGTTCGTCGATGATCGTGACGAGGCTCGTGAGACCATGCGGCTCCTCAGGGAGCACGGCGTGACCTTTTCCCTGGACGACTTCGGCACCGGCTACTCGTCGCTCTCCTACCTCAGGCGCCTGCCCCTGGATCAGCTCAAGATCGATCAGTCCTTCGTGCATGACCTGCTGCAGGACGAGGCGAGCGCGGCCATCGTTGCCAGCATCATCGCCCTTTCTCATAGCCTGCAGTTGGATGTGATTGCCGAGGGTGTCGAGACCGAGGACCAGCTGGCTTGGCTGATGGCTCATGGCTGTCGGGCCTTCCAGGGTTACCTGTTCGGGTGGCCGGAGCCGGTGGAGGCCTTGGTGCTCGACACCTGATCCGCGGTCTCAGTCCTCGCTGTCGCCCAGGTGCGCCCGTGCCTCCTCGGCGCTTTCGTAGATGTGCGGCGAGACGGCGCGTGCCTCCAGGGCGTGGCCGAGCTTGCGGCGCATGAAGCCGCTGGTGGTGTAGCGGGTCACCCGGGTGTAGAAGCGCTGCTCGAGGCCGCGCACCATCTCGGTATAGGGGGCGAGCAGGCTGTCGTCGATACGGCAGTGGTCGTAATTGACGATGGCCTGGACCCGGCGGCCCAGCGGAGCGAGACGGCGCTCGACCTCCTGCTCGATGGCCTCGATGTCCGCCCGGGAGTTGACGCGCAGGTGCTCGAAGTTGATGAACAGAATGCCTGCCTCCTCGTCGAGGCTGAAGCGCTGCGCCAGCGGCTGGTCGAGCAGTTCCTCGGCGAGCCCCATGGGCGCCTCGCGGAAGATCCGCGCGTCCATCAGCCGGGGCGGCTCGGGCATCCGCGGGGTGAAGGCCATCAGCGCCAGGATGTCGCGCTCCAGCTCGACCCCCGGGGCGATCTCGGTGAGGGTGAGCCCGTCCGGGGTGAGCTCGAACACCGCCCGCTCGGTGACATAGCAGACCGGCTTGCCGTCCGCGGCGGCCAGGGTCCCGCTGAAGGTGCGATGCTCCACCTCGGCGACGAACTTGCCCTCGCCACCCGGGGTCACCTCGAGCCGTCCGTCGACGATGGCAAGCGCCTCCTTGGTGGCCACGAAGGTGCCCATGAACACCACCTTGCGGGCGTTCTGGCTGATGTTGATGAAGCCGCCGGCGCCGGCCAGCCGGGGGCCGAAGCGCGAGACATTGACGTGGCCCGCGCCGTCCACCTGGGCCATGCCCAGGAAGGCGATATCGAGCCCGCCGCCGTCGTAGAAGTCGAACTGGGCCGGCTGGTCGATGATCGCCTGGGTGTTCAGTGCCGCGCCGAAGTCGAGCCCGCCGGCCGGCAGCCCGCCGATCACCCCGGGCTCGGCGGTCAGGGTCAGGTGCTCGAGCAGGCGCTCCTCGCTCGCCACCGCGCCGACGCCCTCGGGCATGCCGATCCCCAGGTTGACCACGCTGTTGGGTCTGAGCTCGAAGGCGGCTCGCCGGGCGATGATCTTGCGGGCCGAGAGCGGCAGCGGCTCGGGCGTCGCCATGGGCGCGCGGATCTCGCCGGAGAAGGCCGGGTTGTAGGCAGTGCGGAAGGTCTGCCAGTGGTGGGCCGGATCCTCGCAGACCACCACGCAGTCGACCAGGATGCCGGGAATCTTCACGTCCTTGGGATGCAGGGTGCCGTGCTCGGCCAGTCGTTCCACCTGCACGATCACCACGCCCCCGGAGTTGCGCACTGCCGTGGCGATGGCCAGCGCCTCCAGGGTCAAGGCCTCGCGTTCCATGCTCACGTTGCCCAGGGTGTCGGCGGTGGTGCCCCGCAGCAGCGCTACCTGCAGCGGCAGGGCCCGATAGAAGAGGTACTCCTGGCCGTCGATGGGCAGCAGCGAGACGCGCTCCTCGAGAGTGACGTCGTTGATCCGGCCGCCGCCCAGGCGCGGGTCGACGAAGGTGCCCAGGCCGACGCGGGTCAGGGTGCCCGGCTTGCCGGCGGCGATGTCTCGGAAGAGGTGCGAGATCACCCCCTGGGGCAGATTCCAGGCCTGGATGCGCCCCTCGATGGCGAGCTTCTGCAGGGCGGGCACCAGCCCCCAGTGGCCGCCGATCACCTTGGCCACCAGCCCCTCGTGACCCAGGTGGTTGAGCCCGCGCTCCTTGCCGTCACCCTGGCCGGCGGCATACATCAGGGTCAGGTCGCGGGGTTCGCCGGTCTCCAGGAAGCGCGCCTCCAGGGCGACCGCCAGCCCCTCGGCGAAGCCGATGCCGACGAAGCCGCCGGTCGCTACGGCGTCGCCGTCTCGGATCAGATTCACGGCCTCGCGGGCGGAGACGACTTTGCCTTTCTCGGTGAAGGGCTGGCGAGAGAGCAGCGGATGGGGCATGGCGGGCGTCCTGGTGATCGTTTCTTGTATGTTGGCTCCTTCACGGTAGCACGCGTACCGGGGGCCGGCAGGGCTTGCCAGGCAGGGGAGAAATATCGAATACTGTCCATATATACAGTTATCGAGGGAGAGATTCATGATGCTGCCGCTGTCCACCACCGCCAGGGTGATCGGCCGCGCCGTGCTGCTCCCCGGCGAGTCGGCCCAGCCGCTGATGGGCTGCCGGGTTCGGGCGGGCTTTCCCAGCCCCGCCGACGACCATCTGGACGTGGAGATCGACCTGCATGCCCATGTGGTGAAGCGTCCGGCCGCCACCTACTTCGTGCGCGCCGAGGGCGACTCCATGTTCGGTGACGGCATCCACGACGGCGACCTGCTGGTGGTGGACCGCAGCCTGGAGCCGCTGCCCGGACGGGTGGTGGTGATCGCCGTGGATGGCGAGCCCACCGTGAAGCGCCTGGAACGCCGTGGCGAGCAGACCTTCCTGATGGCCAGCAACCCGCGCTTCGCGCCGATTCCGCTGGCGGGCCGCGAATGCGAGGTGTGGGGCGTGGTCACCCATGTGCTCCATGCATTGCCGGGGGGCGAGCCGTGATCGCCCTGGTCGACTGCAACAACTTCTACGTCAGCTGCGAGCGGGTCTTCGACCCGCGCCTGGAGGGGCGGCCGGTCGGCGTGCTCTCCAACAACGACGGCTGTGTGGTGGCGCGCTCCAACGAACTCAAGGCACTGGGCGTGGCGATGGGGGCGCCGATGCATCTGCTGCCGCCAGCCATCCGCCGTCAGTCGGTACTGCTCTCCAGCAACTATGCGCTCTACGGCGACATGAGCCGGCGGGTCAATCTGATCCTGGCCGAGTTCTCGCCGGACGTGGAGGTCTACTCCATCGACGAGAGTTTCGTGGGCTTTTCCGGCTTCGCCCCGGCCGGCCTGGAGGCCCATGCCCAGCGGCTGCGCGAGACCGTACGCCGCGATACCGGCATTCCGGTCTGCGTGGGGTTGGCATCGACCCGGGTGCTGTCCAAGGTGGCCAACCGGGCAGCCAAGAAGCTTCCTGCCTATGAGGGCGTCTGCCTGCTCGAGGCCGACGGCCCCGCCACTCGGGCGCTGCTGGAGGGGCTGCCGGTGACCGAGTTGTGGGGCGTGGCGCGACGCACCGCCGAACGCTTGGCGCTGATGGAGATCCACACCGCCTGGCAGCTGCGCCAGGCCGATCCCAAGCAGATCCGGCGCCATTTCTCGGTGGTGCTGGAGCGCATCGTCTGGGAACTGCGCGGTCGCCCGGCCATCCTGCTCGATGACATCAATGCGCCGCGCCAGCGCATCATGGTCTCGCGCTCCTTCGGGCGGCTGACCGGTGCCTTGCCCGATCTGCAGGAGGCCGTGCGCCAGCACGTCGCTCGCGGGGCCGAGAAGCTGCGTGGCCAGGGCAGCCAGGCCCGGGCGCTGATGGTCTTTGTGCGCACCAACCCGCACCTGGCCGGCGAGCGCCAGTACCGCAACAGCGTGGTGGTGCCGTTGCCGGCCCCCAGCGACGACAGCCGCGAGCTGCTCGAGGCTGCCGGCAGTGGCCTCGCGGCGATCTTTCTTGACGGGGTGCGCTACCAGAAGTGCGGGGTGATGCTGCTTGACCTGGTGGAGGCCGACCGCCACCAGCTCTCGCTGCTGGCACCACGCAGCGAGGTGGCGCGCGGGCGCAGCCAGCGGCTGATGGCGACGGTGGACCGGCTCAACCGCGAGATGGGTCGCGATACCGTGCGCTTCGGCCTGCCACGCCAGGGCACCGCCTGGGCGCTGCGCTGTGAGCGGCGTACCTCGCGCTATACCACGCGCTGGAACGAGTTGATGCGAGTCAAGACACGCTGAGAAAGTGCCCGAAGCCGTGGCAATAGGGGGTTTCCGCGGTGGGTCAATTGACTACACTGGTGGCGCACTGGCGCGGCCTGTTTGTCGTGCCGGAAGGTCATCGACAGGAGAAGACCCATGCGCATGAAGGGCAAGAACGTCATCGTCACCGGCGGTGCCAGCGGTATCGGCCTGGCCAGCGTGGAGCGCTGCCTGCAGGAGGGCGCCAGCGTGGTCATCGCCGACCTCGAGGGCAGCGACGGCCAGGCAAGGGCCGCCGAACTCGATGACCGCTACGACGGACGCTGCCTGTTCAAGGCTTGCGACGTCACCGATACCGCCCAGGTGGATCGTCTGTTCGAGGAGACCGTTGCGGAGCTGGGCAGTGTGGAGGCGGTGTTCAACAATGCCGGCATCGGCGGCATCACTCCCTCCGACGAAGTCACTGACGAGGACTTCCTGCGTATCATCGACATCAACCTCAATGGGGTCTTCCGGGTGGCCCGTGCGGCGCTCAAGGTGATGTATCGCCAGGGCGGCGGCAGCATCGTCAACTGCGCCTCCATCCTCGGGATCTTCGGCCAGTCCCAGACTGCCGCCTATACCGCTGCCAAGGGCGGGGTGGTCAACATGACCCGCACCCTTGGCATCGAAGCGGCGCCGAAGGGCGTGCGGGTCAACGCCATCGGGCCCGGTTATATCGACACCCCGCTGCTCGAGGCCCTGGATGACGACATGATCGAGGGGCTGATCAGCCTGCATCCGATGGGACGGCTGGGGCGCGCCGAGGAGGTGGCCAACGCCTTCCTGTTTCTGGCCAGCGACGAGGCCAGCTTCGTTACCGGCACCACCCTGATGGTCGACGGTGGCTTCACTGCCGGCAAGTCCTGAGCCTTGCCCTGGCCGGTCATGAGTGTCCGGCCAGGGTGATGGCGTCAGATTCGGTTGAGCAGGCCTGTCCGTATCAGAGCACGGACAGGAAGTCCTTCAGCCTGTGTTCATCGGAGAGGTCCCCATAGAGCACTCGGCGGTTCCCCGAGGCGTCGATGAGCATCAGGGCGGGGGTGGCGAAGATGCCGTAGCAGAGGGCCTGTTGCGGTTCTTGCAGCAGGTCGATCTCGTGGACCGGGGCGTCACCCAGGCCGCTGGCATCGAGGGCGGCCGTCAGGTTGTGACGGGCGCGGCGAGAGCGGGGAGCATCGCCGGTCACGAGAAGGACGAGAGGAGGGTTTTGCTGGCAGGAATCGTCGGCGAGTTGGCGGTTCACTGGTCGAGCCCTCCCTGATCGGGTTCCCGGCGGCGCAGGATGCTGCGTTCGTGACGGTCCGCCTCATGCTCGCTCGCCGTCTGCGCTTGATGCTCGGCCATCACTTCCTCCTGCAGGCGTTCGAGTTCCTCCTGGCCCTGCTGGATGAGCGTGCGGGTCTTGTTGATCTCCCGTTCCAGTCGTTGTTGCCGACGAAGACGTTCCCGGGCCTGGCGCTGTTGCGCGGCGGCCGCCTCGCTTTCCTTCTGCAAACGCGCCGTGCCCATCAGCACCTCGCTGCCGAAGGGGTAGGTGTCGGCAAGCTCGACGCCGTCCTTGGTCAGGAGCATCTCCCGGACCTGGTTGGAGTGCCCCGTGCCCCGCGACTTGACCACCGACAGCGAGCGATTGCGCTCTCCGGCGTTGATCTGGTAGCGCAGCACGATCCAGGTATCCGCGAGGGTCGAGGCATGGCTCAGGCTGGATTCGCTGAAGGGATCGTCGGCCTCGGACAGCGAGGTGAGCAGGGTAGTGATGCCCCGGGTGCGGGTCACGGCGAGCAGGCGTTCCAGGGCGAGGAAGGCGCTCTCGGCGCCCGACGACTTGAGCAGGGCCGAGGCCGGGTCGATGACCAGGCAGTCCGGCTGGAAATCATCGAGCAGTTCCATCAGGGCCATATAGTGCTCTTCCACCAGGCCGTCCCAGCTCGCTCGGGCGACGATCTTCAGGTGGCCGCTGTCGATAGGCGTCTGCAGGTCGATGCCCAGGGTCGCGACATTGCGCACGATCTGGCGCGCGAACTCGTCGAAGCTGACCAGCAGAGCGCGCTCCCCCCGCCGGGCAGCGGCCGCGACGAAGGCCGCGCCCAGGGTGGTCTTGGAGGTGCCCGGCTGTCCGGAAATCAGCATTATCGAGCCGCGATAGAGGCCGCCGTCGAGGATCCTGTCGAGGCGCTTGATACCCGTGCCGATGCGTTCGCCGGCGGCCGGCACCGCCTCGGCGTCGAAGGGCTCGGCATAGGGGAGGTGGATGCCGGCGTCGTCGATGAGCATCGCAAGTTCGTCGGGGTTGTGGCGGGTGCCGCGGTACTTGGCGATACGGAAGCGCCGATTGAGGCGTTTGTCCACCAGAATGCTGGACAGCACCAGGATAGTGGACAGCATGAATTCGATGCCGCTGAGGTAATCCGGTTGGAGGTGGTCATGACCCGTGTGCTTGCCGGTCAGCAGCAGAGAATAGCCACGCGCGATGCACCAGTCATTGAGCTGGGCGATCTGGTCGATGGCCATCTGGCTGTCCGGCTGGCGACGCAGCAGCTGGTCGATGCCGTCGAGGACGATCCAGGTGCCCTCCACGCGCTTGACACAGAGGTCCAGCACCGCGAGCAGCCCCTCGATGTCGAAGGCCCCGGAAAATTCGCCACGCCGCATCGACTGGCCGTCGAGGATCTCGCAGCGCGATGACTCGCGCAGTGGCGGCCCCCAGCGGAAGGCCTCGGCATTGCGCAGGATCTGGTCGCGGGACTCCTCGAAGCTCATGAAGACACCGCCTTCCCCTCGTGCCAGGGCGCTGGCCAGTATCTGCAGACCGATGATGGTCTTGCCGCAGCCCGGCTCGCCGACCACCAGGGTCGCGCCGCCGGCCGGCAGCCCACCGTGGGTCACCGTATCCAGGTCGTGGATGCCGGTGGGGCGCTTGATGAGTCCGTGATCCGCTCTCGTGTCAGTGTCGTTCATCGTCTCTCCTGGCAGACGTATTGCCTTGGTCATCCGGGTCGCGTCATGACATCCCCGGGGTGGGGGGAGTGTCAGTGGGCCGCGCCAGGGGCAGACGCGAGCGTTTCTCCAGTAACCAGCGAAAGTCCTCCACTTCCAGCGGCATGCTGTAATAGTACCCCTGGCCGATCCGGCAACCCAGTTCGAGCAGGGCGTCGCGCACGGCGGTATTCTCCACGCCTTCCGCCACGGTGTCGGCGCCCAGCACCTGGCTGATGCCCAGGATCATGGACACGATGTTGCGGTTGAAGGGGTCGTCAAGGATTTGCCGGACGAAGCCCATGTCGATCTTGATCTCGTCGAAGGGGTACTGCTGGAGGTAGAGCAAGGACGAATAGCCAGTGCCGAAGTCGTCCAGGGAAAGCCGTACCCCCAACGCATGGAGGTCATCGATCTGTTGGCGCAGTGTCGCGGACTCCTCGCTGAACACACTTTCGGTGATCTCCAGTGTCAGCGATGCTGGATCGATGGCATGAGTCTCGAGGGCCTCTTGCACCGTACGGGCGAAGTTGCCCGAGTGGAACTGATCCACCGAGACGTTCACCGAGACCCAGACCAGATCAAGGCCGGCGTCCTGCCATTCACGCAGATGGCGGCAGGCCTGATTGAGTACCCAATCGCCGATCGGGCCGATCAACTGGCTCTGTTCGGCGACGGAAATGAACTGGCCGGGCATCTGCATGCCCCGCGCCGGATGCATCCAGCGGATCAGCGCCTCGCAGCCGATCACCGTGCCTGTCGCCAGGTCCACCTTGGGCTGATAGTGCAGCTCGAACTGATCTTCCTCCAGGGCTCGGCGAAGGTCTCGGGTCAGCTCGATGCGCTGCTGGGCGCGTCGATCCATCTCCTGGTCGTAGTGATGGAAGTCTCTGCCGTCTCGCTGACGGGCCTCGTAGAGGGCGATCTCCACCTCATGAAGAAGGGTTTCGGCGCTGCGCTCCTCCTCGCCCAGCAGGGTATAGCCGCCGCGGGCCGCGACCTCGATGACCAGCTCCAGGATGCGTACTGGCTGGTGAAAGATCCGGGCCAGTTCATCGAGGCGTTGGCGGGGTTGGGAGAGGTCGTTACTGGGCAGCAGGAGGATGAACTGGTCACCGCTGATACGGCCGACCAGGGTGTTCCCGGGAAGGCGCTCTTCAAGGCGGCGCGCCAGCTCGATCAGCAGGTGATCGCCGATGTCGTAGCCATGGGCATCGTTGATGTTGCGCATCTCGCGGATATCCAGCAGGGCAATGATGTCCCGCGGGTTCCAGCCATGTCGTTCGATATGCTGCGAAAAGGCTTTGGTGAAGCCCAGTCGATTGGCCAGGCCGGTCAGCGGATCCTGGTAGGCATGTCGCTTCAGCTCCTGTTCCGCCAGCACGCGTTCGGTGATATCCACGTGCATCACCACGGCGCCCAGCAGGCCGTCGGTTTCGGTGCCAGGTGCCAGCCGAGTTGCCATCATGCGGAACCAGCGAAGCTGGTCCTGGGAATGGCAGGGATATTCGAGCGTGAAGGTGTCTCGGTCACCCGCCAGCACGGTCTGCAGACCATCGGCCGCTGCAAGCGCCTCCTTGGCGCAGTCGCCATCGGCGGCACGACACACCGCCAGGTAGTTGCTACCCACGCCGAAGGTGGTGTCCGGGTAGTCGTTGTCGACGCCGAAGTGGCGCCATTGGTCGTTGACGTCGAGAATCTTGCCCCCGTCATCCAACAGGGCGATATGAGCGGGTAGCGAATCGATCAGCGCCCTGCGGGTGGCCAGGGCATCGGAGAGGCTCTCGACCATGGTGTCCTGCTGGTCGAGCATCTGGTTGAAGGTTCGGGCGAGATCGGCGAATTCATCCGAGCCCGAGACCGGGATGCGAACGTCATGCTCACCGGCTTCTACCCGCTGGGTGGCCCGTGAAAGGGCCCGAAGAGGACCATTGATTCGTTTATAGATCAGGGTGAAGGCGACGATGCAAACGAGACCGAAGATGGCCGCCGCGCCGGCGAAGCCGGTAGCGATCCAGTTGGCATCGCGAACAATCTGCGCCTGACGCTGGATCGTCAGCTCCCTAAGCGCGTTGTCCAGCTCGATGCCGTAGCCGGCCACTTGATTCATGATGAGCTGGCTCTGCACAGGCAAAAGCAGTGGGCTTTCTGCCAGGGGTTGGGCGTTGCTCTCCTCCCGGGAGCTGGGGAGTTGCGAGTAGACGGCGGAGAGGGTGCCCACCAGGAAATCGATGTGGTGGATGGCGCGACGAGCGGGGGGATGATCCTCCGCCAGCCCTGACAGGGTCTCCTTAAGGGAGGCGGCCTCTTCTCGATAGCTCTCCAGCACTGACGGCTCGGCGTGATTGACAAGCAGGGTATCACTTGCCACCGAGAACTCTCCGATACGATAGTGGAGATCCATCAGGGCCTTGATCTCTTCCTGTTTTTCCTGCATCTCGCCCATGCTGTGCAGACCCACCAGCACCAGGGCGACAAGGCCTATCACACAGGTGGTGATGCTGATCACGGAGAGGCGCAGGAGCTTCATGGTCGAGCTATCCGGTCTTCGGGGGTTCCGGCGACCAGATTCGGTAGGCCGCCGAGGGTGTCGACGCCGGAAAGAGCGATGGGCTCGTGGTTATTCGCAATGATATTTATTCTTGTCCCAAGCCATCCCTGACAACAGGATTGTTGAATCCACATGCTCTTCAGCGTCCATGTCGAGGGTAGCCGATATTACGTCTTATCAGTATGTTCTCAGGTCCTCGAGATTACCAACCGGGACCGGGCGTGTCATGGCCAGGGACATCGTAAGCCAAGGGTGTCAGGAGGCCGCCGCCGATGGCGAAGCGCATGGGGTGGCGCCCTCAGGTTACGCTGTCGACGACAAGCTGGTCGACGTCGCATCACCGGGAATCACTGGGAACAGACGTTTGACGTGCCTTATGCGCATGTTCCGCTGCATCACGAGACGACCATGGGTGTGATGCCGTACAGACAGGTCACGCGTTTACGGCCAAGGTGAAGTGGCATTCCCGTTGAATCGGGAGCTGCTTTCCAGGCTCAGGAGGGTCCGGAAGGCCATTGAAAAAAACAGGGAGAACCGAAGATGAAAAACTGACGACATTGATCCTTTTTACCGCCATTTATAGAGCGACAATCAAGATGAGAGTCCCGCGACAATCAAGATGAGAAAGCCGAGACCTTCGGTTGTCGACGTCGGGAGGGCGTAGCCCGAGCGACGTCGACAAGAGGGAAGGACGGCGGGATCCCCTTCGGGAACCCCGCCGGGTGATCGCGGCCCACCCGGCATAGAGTGGTCTTCTCGCCAAAGAGGAGCACCCCGTGCCGGGACGACACGTCACCGATCACCAAGTGAGGCTTTACATGACTTTTCGCCGTAGTGATAGTCCCACCGCCGCCGCTGCCAAGGCCGCGTTCAGCACCGCCACTGCCTACCGCCTCGAGGACGACCCTCGGTTGCCATCGCAGACGGCGGCACCCCGCACCCGGCGTCGACCCGACCCACTGGCCGGGCTCTTCGACGAGGAGGTGGTGCCCCTGCTGGAGGCGGCCCCGGGACTGCGGTCGATCGCCGTGTTCGAGGAGTTGCGGCGCCGCCATCCCGAGCTCGACCACGGCATCCGCCGGACCCTGGAGCGCCGGGTGCGCGCCTGGCGGGCGGTGCATGGGCCCGAACAGGAGGTCATCTTTCGCCAGACCCATGAACCGGGGCACATGGGCCTGTCCGACTTCACTGATATGGCCGACCTGCAGGTCACGGTGGCCGAGGGGCCCCTGGACCATCGCCTGTATCACTTCCGGATGGTGTATGGCGGTTTCCAGCACGCCCATGTGGTGCTGGGCGGCGAGAGTTTCGTCGCGATGGCGGAGGGGCTGCAGAACGCCTTGTGGGCCCTCGGCGGCGCCCCTCGCGAGCACCGCACCGACAGCCTGTCGGCGGCCTTTCGCAACCTCGGGCAGGCGGCCCAGGATGACCTCACCCTGCGCTACGAGGCGCTATGCCGGGATTACGGCATGGTACCGACCCGCAACACCACCGGCGTGGCCCATGAGAACGGCAGCATCGAGAGTGCCCATGGCCACCTCAAGCGCGCCATCCACGATGCCTTGCTGCTGCGCGGCTCACGCCACTTCGATGACCTGACCGCCTACCGCGCCTTCATCGATGAACTGATCAGTCGGCGCAACGCCCGCCATCAGCCCCGCATCGACGCCGAACGGACCACGCTGCAGCCGCTGCCCCGGCAACGTAGCCAGGACTACGAGGAGATTCGGGTGCGGGTGACCTCCTCCGGCGGCTTCACGCTGCGCAAGGTGTTCTACTCGGTGCCGTCCCGGCTGATTGGCCATCAGCTGCGGGTGCGCCTGCATGACGATCGCCTGGACGTGTTCGTCGGCGGCAGCGCGCTGATGACCCTGCCCCGCGGGCGCGCCCAGCGGGGCGGCCGGCATGGCCATGTGGTCAACTACCACCACGTCATTCATGCCCTGCGGCGCAAGCCGATGGCGTTGTTGAACCTGGTCTACCGCGACCAGCTGTTCCCGCGGGAGGCCTATCGGCGCACCTTCGACGCCTTGCTCGCCGGCGGGGAGGCCCGGCCGGCCTGCCGCTGCATGGTCGGCCTGCTGGCCTTGGCCCACGAGCGGGGCTGTGAAGCGGCCCTCGCGCAGCACCTGGAGGGGCTGCTCGAGGCCGGCGAGTTGCCGAACCTCGACGCGCTGCGAGCGCGTTTCGGTCCTTCCCCGAGCGAGCTGCCCCGCGTCGAGGTGCGACTGGCGCCGCTGGGGATCTATGACGCGCTGATGGACCGCCCGGCGATGGGAGGGGTGGCATGAACCCTTCCTCGACGACCGACGCCGCACGGCTCACCCTGATGCTCACCGACCTGCGCCTGCCCACCATCAAGGCGGTGTGGTCGCGCTTCGCCGACCAGGCCGATCAGGAGGGGTGGCCGGCAGCGAGGCTGCTGGCCACGCTCGCCGAACACGAACTTGCCGAGCGGGCCCGGCGCCGGCTCGAACGCCACTTGACCGATGCCCGGCTGCCGCCGGGTAAGACCCTCGACAACTTCGACTTCACCGCGGTGCCGATGGTCTCCCAGGCCCAGGTGAGGGCCTTGACCAGCGGCGACCGCTGGCTCGACGAAGGCGCCAACCTGATCCTGTTCGGCCCTCCCGGCGGGGGCAAGAGCCATCTGGCGGCGGCCATCGGCCTGGCCCTGGTGGAGGCAGGCTATCGAGTGCTCTACACCCGCACCACCGACCTGGTGCAGCGGCTTCAGGTGGCTCGTCGGGAGCTCACCCTCGAGGCCGCCATCGCCAAGCTCGACAAGTACCATCTGCTGATCCTCGATGACCTCGCCTACGTCACCAAGGACCAGGCCGAGACCAGCGTCTTGTTCGAACTGATCAGCGCCCGCTACGAGCAACGCTCGCTGCTGATCACCGCCAACCAGCCGTTCGGCGAGTGGGGCAAGATCTTCCCGGATCCCGCCATGACGTTGGCCGCCGTCGACCGCCTGGTCCACCACGCCACCCTCTTCGAGCTCAACGTCGACAGCTATCGACGCCGGACCGCGATGGAGACCAAGCGTTCTCAAGGACGGCCGGCAACGCGCGCGACACTCAAGACAAGCCACTCCGTGTCGCCCAGCGACACGGGCGACACAGAGACGAATGACACCGCTTGCCTACCAGGCGAGGGAGCTTAAAAAAGGAGCAGGGCCGCGACACCGATTTCTCATCCAGATTGTCGCTGGCTTCTCATCCAGATTGACGCGCTACAGCCATTACCCCCGCATTGGCACTGAGCATGGCCGCCATGGCGGATAAGCATGATGACAAGAAGGCAGGCGACAAGACGCCTGCCAGCGTGATGGAGAACCAGGACAAGCAGAAGGCCGGTGAGGAGAAAGCCAACAAGAAGGGTGACGATGAAGCGCAGGTGAGCGGCAAGCTCTCAGGTGCCTTCTACGCCGCTGACGTCATTGGTAATAACATCAAGCACCGCGGTACGGATGAAGACGTTGGCGAGGTCAATGATCTGATCATCGATGAAGATGGCCAGATCGTCGGCGTCGTGGTGACCACCAGTGGTTTCCTTGGGCTCGACGGACAGGACGCTGGACTCAGCTGGAAGTACATAGAGCACAGCATGGAAGATGAAGAATCCGTGTTCTATACGGAGATGGACGAGGAAGCACTGCGTAACTTGCCGAAGTATGAGCGTGATTGATCCAGCCCGCGATCGAGGGGGCGCCTCATGGCCCCGTTGTCAGAACACCTTCCTGAAAAGCTCTTGCTGAAAAGTGGTCGTTCATATCCAAGGCGCACCAGCCGAGCCATGGTGCGCCTACTTCGATGATGACCTGAAGGCAGACCTATCCAATTCCCCTGTCCCGGGGGGGGCGGCGATAGGTCATCAAGCGGTCATACTCCTTCCTGACGATCTCGTAACACTCACAAACCCGCTCCTCCAGACCGGTCCTGTCTAGAATAGTGATGCGTCCGCGGTGGTAGGCAATCAGGCCGGCGTTCTGCAGCTTGCCGGCCGATGCGGTGACACCCTCACGACGCACCCCGAGCATGTTGGCGATCAGCTCCTGGGTCATGAGCAGCTCGTTGGTCGGCAAGCGATCCAGGCTCAGCAACAGCCAGCGACACAGCTGCTCATCCAGGCTGTGATGCCGGTTGCATACCGCCGTCTGGGCCATCTGGGTGATCAGTGCCTGGGTGTAACGCAGCAGCAGATCCTGCAGGGGGCCCGCGCGATAGAATTCGGATTTTACCAGCGTCCCCTTGAGGCGATAGGCGCTGCCGGCGCTCTGCACGATGGCTCGGCTCGGGGTGGTTTCGCCGCCCATGAACAGCGAGATGCCGACGACACCCTCGGCACCGACGACGGCAATTTCCGTCGAGTCACCATCGTCCATGACACACAGCAGCGATACGATGGCATCCGTCGGAAAATAGACATAGCGCATCACTTGTCCTGATTCGGCGAGCGAATCCCCCAGCTTCAGCTCGACCGGCTCGAGGAGGGGCGCTAACCGCTGGTATTCATCCATGGGCAGGGCCGCCAACAAGCCATTCTGACGAGGATCAGGTTGAGAGACCATGATTTGATGATACTCCTTTAGTGGACAAACTCCCGGCGCAGCGGTGACCGCCCTCATGGGCGCCGGATTTGAAATATTTTTCATGCAAGTTAACGCACGTACACACGGTGTCTGTACGCTAACGCACACATCATGGATTCTTGCCCATGGACCTGGAGTCTCCGGATGGACGTGTCACACGACAGTATAGGATTGTACAACGCCTGATTCCGCTGACTGCTAGAGTTACCCCGGTTCAGTGACGGTACACGGCTTTAGCCTGAGGCTGGCGCATGCTGACGCTCGAACTGTATGGGACTGGCATAGCCAATCACCGAGTGACGGCGATGCGCGTTGTACCTTCCTTCGACGAACGTGAAGACCGTCCGCTTCGGAAAGCTTACCTGCAGCCGGTCATCAAAGGCGGGTAATCCCAGACCGATCGGCCAAGACCCTCAATGGATGAGCTCTGCTGTGCGCCGTGTGGTCGAGCCGAAAAACAAGGGTTTGTCGACGACGAACTTCATCGAGCGTTTCACCAGACCCTTGCCGGGGAAGAAGCCGAGATCGAGTGACAACCGGATCACCGCCTGAGCCTCAAGATCGATGGTCTGCTCGAGCGGCACCAGGAAACCTTCGTAATCACCCGCCGGAGTCACATACCGCTCTCGAGTGATGGGCATGACTCGGTGCTGGTACTCACCCGTGTGTTCAACCTCTTGTGTCTCTCTGTTAACGACCTTCGCCTTGCCAGAGGCGCTCCATGTCCTGTAGGGCACGATCCTGTTGGGTAACAGTACCACGGGCGGCTCGTACTGCACGGTCTGGCCTTGCGTGAGCACGTCCAGACCGGTGAGTAGCACGCTGCCATCCCGGAGCTTGGATAGATGGAGGATGTTGTAGTCGCCAAATCGAACTTCCCAGCGGCCTTCACCGTCTGCTGAACTCAGTTCCATCACGACCTGCCGTCCCTCACCGTCTCCGTCCACCACCTCGAACATGCTTTCACCGGGGGCCAGAGGGAAGAGCTCCTCAGCCTCAACCTCCTGAACCGTCGACGCCGGAGACGCTGGCGTCTCCGCGAGGGTGGCCCCGGAGGTGCAGAGGCCGGCGCCGATCAGTATCGCTCGCACGAAAGTCAGGTACATTGCATCTCTCCTGGAGTGCGTGAACAAGGGGGCGCGGCAATCGTGGCAGTGAAGCGACCCCCCTCTGATCTCGTTAGAGAACTCGATTTCATCAAACATCATTAAGTTATAGTGTAATACAAGCCATCCGCGAGGACCGCCTGATGCCCCATGTATCACTGCCGCCGAAGCAGTTCCGCTGTGCCGAGGAGGGCATCCTTGACCTCAATGCCACCCAGGCCGCTATCCGTGCCGGCTACAGCCCCTGGCTGAAATTGATGCGATGGACGTAGCTGACATCCTCAACGATGACGTTGCTACCTGTTCTCCACGCATGGAACCTAAAGTCCGGGCAACGAAAAAACGGCCACTGCGACGAATCGCTAAGTGGCCGTTTTAATTAATATTTCTGGTGCCGCAAAGAGGAGTCGAACCTCCGACCTACGCATTACGAGTGCGTTGCTCTACCAGCTGAGCTATTGCGGCAACGGCGGCATGGTAGCGTTGCTTGCGGCCCGATGCCAGACGTCAGCGGCGTAGCCGGGTGAGCCCCTCCTGGGCGCTGGAGGCGACCAGCCGGCCCTGGCGGTCGTAGATGCTGCCGCGGGCGAAGCCCCGTGCTCCGCCGGCCCAGGGGCTGTCCATGTCATAGAGCAGCCAGTCGTCGACCCTGATGTCATGATGGAACCACAGGGCATGGTCGAGACTGGCGATCTGCAGCCTTGAATCTCGGAAGTCGATTCCGTGGGGTACCAGGGCGGTGGTCAGCAGGTTGAAGTCGGTGCTGTAGGCGAGCAGGTAGCGATGCAGCGCCTGATCATCGGGCAGGTCGCCGGCCAGCCGGAACCAGAGGCGTTTGCGTGCGGGGCGGCCCGCTTCGGCCTCATTGCCGAGATGCAGGAATTCGATGGGATGCCCGGGGAAGCGCTCGGTGCGGCCCTCGCCCTCCGCCAGCGCCTCGGGCGGGGCGACCTCGGGCATGGCAGGCTGGTGGGCGATGCTCTGCTCCTCGCCGTGGAAGGAGGCGCTGCAGAAGAAGATCGGACGCCCCTTCTGGATGGCCGTGACACGCCGGGTGGAGAAGCTGCCGCCATCGCGCACCGCATCAACCTGGTAGACCACCGGGCGATGCGGGTCACCCGGGCGCAAGAAGTAGCCATGCAGCGAGTGGGTCTGCCGCACCGGGTCGACGGTCTGGCTGGCCGCCGAAAGCGCCTGGCCCAGCACCTGACCACCGAATAATTGGGGCAGGCCGAGGTCCTGGCTGCGGCCGCGGAACAGGTTTTCCTCCAGGGGTTCCAGGGAAAGCAGTTCCACCAGGGCGTTCAGGGCGTCGGGCGTCATCTTTCTCCTCCGGGGCGATGGCATGCCGGCCATCGCTACCATACGATCATCTCAATGCCATTCAGTCTACGGGAGTTCATTACATTGCGCAGCGACGAGTTCTACATGCATCGGGCACTGGATGAGGCCCGGCGGGGGCTTGCCGCCGGCGAGGTGCCGGTGGGCGCCGTGGTGGTGGACGCCACGGGCGAAATCGTCGGCGCCGGTTTCAATGCTCCGGTAGGAGAACACGATCCCAGCGCCCATGCCGAGATTCGCGCCCTGCGCGATGCCGGCGAGCGTCTCGGCAACTACCGGCTGGAAGGCTGCACTCTCTACGTGACCCTGGAGCCCTGCCTGATGTGTACCGGGGCGATCATCCATGCTCGCCTGGCGAGGCTGTTCTACGGGGCCGCCGAGCCGCGTAGCGGCATGGTGGAGTCGAAGGCCAATCTCTTCGCCCAGCCCTGGTTCAACCATCAAGTCGACGTTCAGGGTGGCATTCTGGCATCCCGGGCCTCCCGATTGCTCAGGGAGTTTTTCGCGACGCGCCGAGAGGAATCTTCATCAGGGTAGCGGTTCTATCGGCGGTCAGGGTGGCGGCGCGATGATCACCCTGTTGCGTCCTCCCGCCTTGGCCGCATAGAGCGCCTCATCGGCGGCCTGCAGGAGAGTATCGGTCTGCAGATCACCGCTTACCTGCGTGGTGATGCCGATGCTGATGGTAAGAGGGCTTCCATCAGCATGGCGCAGGTCAGTTTGCTGTATTGCCACTCGCAGGCGTTCGGCAATGTCTCTTGCCATGATCGCGTCATGTCCCGGCAGGCAGGCGATGAATTCCTCACCCCCATAGCGCGCGAAGACCCCGTCGACCGACTCGATGATGTCTCTTCCCAGTTCGCCGATGCTCTTGAGGTAGCGGTCGCCCTGGAGATGGCCGAAGGCGTCGTTGATCTGCTTGAAATGATCGATATCACAGATGAGCAGGCTCAGCGGACGCGTCTGGCCATGGCGTTCCAGGTCCCACATGAATTGTCGGCGATTGGGCAGCTTTGTCAGGTCATCGTGGCTGGCGAGCCACTCGACCTCCTTCTGCAATCGCGTACGACTGCGCACCTCGTGTCGCAACTCCCGATTCGAACGCCGCATCAGGTGCTGCTGGGTGTCCATATGTTGGTGGGCGAAGAGCACCATGAAGAGCAGATAGGCAAGCAATAGGCCGGTGGTCAGGCTGACCACCGGCTGGCGGGACAGTCGGCTGAGCAGCAGGCCAAGGGTGGGTCGACTGATCAGGGTAATCGACAGGCCATCCAGGTCGATGGCCGAGCGGTGCTGCCAGGTGGCCAGGCGCGACGTGGCCTGGCGTTCGGCCAGCGTCTGGTCAGGCGTCACCAGGGTGAGGCCGAAATGGCTCGGATTCGTCTGGCGGAAGAGGGTGTCTGCCAGGACCGGCAGACTGACCACCATGCCGACGGCCCCCCGTGGCCTTTGCGAGTCATCGTCGAGAACCGGCAGGTAGTGGATGATGCCGGGCTCGCCTTGAAGGAGATCGATGATGCCGGTGCGTCCCATCTCGCCGTCGGAGAGGGCCTCTTCAAGCGCAGAGCGTCCGGCGGGCTGTTCCTCGAAGAGTCGACTGCCCAGCAGGCGTTGATTGGTTGCATTGGCGGGATGGACTCGCCGAATTCGGCTATCGGAATCGATGAAGGCGATGTTCAGGAAGTACTGGAAATCCTGATGGTAGGGCGCTGCCTGACGTGCCCATTGACCCTCTGTGGGGAGGCTGTCCTGCAACTGCCAGCTATTGGCAAACCGCTGCATCGCCTGGAGGTGATCGCGGATTTCCAGCGACAGGGATTCCGCAAGACGTTGGCTCCGAGCCTCTGTTTCCGCATGGAGGTTGCCTTCCACCAATGTCTTCTGCTGGTGCCAGAACAGCAGCGTCAGGCAAGCCAGCAGAACACCGGCGGGCAGGGCGCGCTTCAGGCCAGGTAGATGTCCTCGCCAGTTGACTGCCACACCGCTTAGCTGGGCGGCCAGCAGGCTCCAGAGGGCAGCCTGCTCCAGGGTCGAGCCGGTCAGCGAGAGCAGATTGGTGGCGTGCCAGGTTTCGACACCCTGCATGACCAGGAGGATCGCGGTCATGGCCAGTAGCTGGGGCGACCCCAGGTTGGCGCGGGTCCGCACCATCAGGCTAGCGATCAGCATGCCCAGGCAGAGGATGACCAGCAAGGGGGGGCGCCAGTCGACGATCAGGCTGCCGGCTATCCACCCCTCAACCAGCCGATTCCAGGCGGAATGGGGAATCCAGTGTTCCGGTATCAGGAAGCTGGCCAGGGCGGGGATCAGTACCATCAGGACCGCCAGCCCTGTCCCGCGTGCCAGTGCCGGACGGTGACGATGCCAGGCGAGCTGGCAAAGTGCCGTAGCGACAATCGGCAGCGAGCCGGTCAGGGAGAGGAGTGTTCCTGGGGCCGTCCAGTCGAGCAGCGAGGCAAGCAACGCCAGGAGTAACGCCAGAAGACTGAGGTTGGTGGCAGGTCGACTCACCTCTGTCCCGCTCGATCAGGAGTTGGGAGGGACAAGCTGGAAGACATCGCTGTCGACTCCATCCGGCAGGCGAGCATTGAGTTCATGAAACTGCTCCTGGCTGCGATCCAGGTAGGCCAGTATCTCGTAATAACGGCGGATGTTACGCACATAGATCACCGGTTCGCCACCACGAGCATAGCCGTATCGTGTCTTGCTGTGCCATTCCCGCTCCTGGAGCAGTGGCAGGGATTCGCGGACGTCGCGCCAATGGTCAGGGTCTCCGCCGCGCTGCTCGGTGATCTTGCGGGCATCGTACAAATGGCCCAGGCCGACGTTGTAGGCGGCCATGGCCATGAACAGGCGGTCGTCACCCTGGATCGATTCGGGTAGCCGCTCGACCAGCTGGCGCAGGTAGCGGGCACCGCCGTGAATGCTCTGGGCGGGGTCGAGGCGATTGTCGACGCCGAGATCGCCGGCGGTGGCATTGGTCAGCATCATCAGCCCGCGCACGCCGGTGGGCGAGGTAGCTTCGGGGTCCCAGTGCGACTCCTGGTAGCCCACGGCGGCCAGCAGCTTCCAGTCGAAGCCGGAGTGGCGGGCGGCCTCGCGGAACAGTTCGGTGTAGCGCGGCAAGCGCTCGCGGGCTTGCTGGATGAACGTGCGCGCGCCGACATACTCGAGATAGTCGTCATGGCCGAAATAGCTGGCCACCAGGGCGTCGAGCTCACCGTCGCGACGCAGGTCATCGAGGAACCGGTTGGCGGCATTGACGAGCCCCAGGCCACGTCCGGCGGGGAAGGCCCAGGCCAGGGAAAGCGGCTTGCCGAGGGTGAAGCCGTCCTCGACCTCGGGAAAGAAAAGACGGTTGAGGCGGAACTGATGTTCGAAGATCACCGCCGCATCCAGCGAGCCTTCAGCCACCTGGCCCAGCAGCTCGGCCACTTCCAGTTCGCCGGATTCCTTCCAGCTCAGCCCGGCATGCTTGGCCTGTAATTCGCGGAGCGCTCGGTCGGTGCCGGACCCGCGCAGGGTGCCGATCTCCAGCCCCTCGAGCTCTTCGATCGTTTCCGGCGGGTGCAGGCCACGTCGATAGACCAGCAGCGGTTGCAGCAGCATGATGGGCCGGCTGAAGATCAGCCCCTCCAGCATCGGGTCCAGTGGCAGAGCGGCGGCGCCGAGATCACCTTCCTCGCGCACGGCATCCAGCACGCCCTGTATGTGGTGGTCGGCCTCCAGGGTCAAGCTGACCCCCAGGTGGTTGGCGAAGCGTCGCACCAGTTCGTACTCGAAACCGGTGGGCCCCTGGCGTCCTTCATAATAGGTGGTAGGGGTGTTGCGGGTATGCACGCTGAGGAAGTCTCGCGTCAGTACCTCCTTCAGGTGCGAGCCCTCGGGCGTACCGAAACGGCCGGGCAGTAGCGCCAGCAGGAGAGTGCTGCACAGGAAGGCGGTCCAGCGCCAGTAGCGCCGGGCAGAGTCGGTCGCGAGTGCGGGCATATAAGCGTTGAGCGGCGATGAGGCCTTCAACATTAACCAGCTTGCCGGCGGCTGTCACCTGAGTCGATTTCTCGCACTCGGCGCTTTCCAGTATCATGTGCCCTCGCTGCCGCCGGCCGCGGCCCCGAATTCCCCTGCTTTCAGAGGCTCCAGGATATGCTCGAACTGCGAGGCGCGCCCGCCCTATCTGCTTTCCGCCATGCCAAGCTGCTGGACGCCCTGCGCGCATCCGTTCCCGAGGTCGAATCCCTGCACGCCGACCATGTCCATTTCGTCGACCATGACGGCGAGCTGGGGGACGAGGAACATCGCCTTCTCGAGCAGCTGCTCGACTACGGCCCCGAGCGAAAGGACCAGGGCCGCGCTGAAGGCCAGCTGTTCCTGGTGGTGCCGCGTATCGGCACTCAGTCGCCGTGGTCCTCGAAGGCCACCGATATCGCCCACAACTGCGGGCTTGCCAGGGTGCAGCGCATCGAGCGAGGCGTTGCCTACCGGGTGAAGGTCGCCGGAACCCTCACCGAGGATGCCTTCGAGCAGATCAAGGCGGCCCTGCACGATCGCATGACCGAGAGCGTGCTCGCCGATGCCTCCGATGCCGTCAAGCTCTTTGCTCACCACGAGCCCGCACCGCTGGGCAGTGTTGATGTGCTCGAGGGGGGGCGAGAGGCGCTGGCTATCGCCAATGCCGAGTTGGGGCTGGCGCTGGCCGAGGACGAGATCGACTACCTGGTCGAGGCGTTCCGCGACCTGGGCCGCAATCCCACCGACGTCGAACTGATGATGTTCGCCCAGGCCAATTCCGAGCATTGCCGCCACAAGATCTTCAACGCCGACTGGGTGATCGACGGCGAGGCGCAGAGCCACTCGCTGTTCAAGATGATCAAGAACACCTACCAGGCCTCGCCGGGCAATATCCTCTCCGCCTACAGCGACAACGCCGCGGTGATCGAGGGCACCTCCGCGCCGCGCTTCTTCGCCGCGCCGCTGACCGGCAAGGAGGACGAGCGCGCCCGCTACGCCGCCGTCGAGGAGCCGATCCAGATCCTGATGAAGGTGGAAACGCACAACCACCCGACCGCCATCGCCCCCCATCCGGGCGCTGCCACCGGCGCCGGCGGCGAGATCCGCGACGAGGGCGCCACCGGCATCGGCGGCAAGCCCAAGGCGGGTCTGACCGGCTTCACCGTCTCTAACCTGCGCATCCCCGAGTTCGTGCAGCCCTGGGAGGCCTTCGACTACGGCAAGCCCGAGCGTATCCAGTCCGCGCTCGAGATCATGCTCGAGGCCCCCATCGGCGGTGCCGCCTTCAACAACGAGTTCGGCCGCCCGAATCTCGCCGGGGTCTTCCGGACCTACGAGCAGGACACCCTGGGGCGCGATGGCATCGAGCGCCGCGGCTACCACAAGCCGATCATGCTCGCCGGCGGCTATGGCAATATCCGCGATGGTCACGTCCAGAAGGGCGAGATCCCGGTGGGCGGCAAGCTGATCGTGATGGGCGGCCCGGCCATGCTGATCGGCCTGGGCGGCGGCGCGGCTTCCTCCATGGCCTCGGGGGTTTCCAGTGCTGACCTGGACTTCGCTTCGGTGCAGCGTGGCAATCCCGAGATGGAGCGTCGCGCCCAGGAGGTCATCGACCGCTGCTGGGCACTTGGCGAGAAGAACCCCATCCGCTTCATCCACGACGTCGGCGCCGGCGGTCTTTCCAACGCCCTTCCGGAGCTGGTCAAGGACGGCGATCGCGGCGGCCTGTTCGACCTGCGTGCCGTACCCAACGCCGAGCCGGGCATGAGCCCGCTGGAAATATGGTGCAACGAAGCCCAGGAGCGCTATGTGCTGGCGGTAGCCCCTGAGGATCTTGATAGCTTCGAGACACTGTGCGAGCGCGAGCGATGCCCCTATGCGGTGGTGGGCGAGGCGACCGAGGCGCACCATCTTGCGGTCACCGACGGCCACTTCCAGAGCCAGCCGATCGACCTGCCGATGAGCGTGCTGTTCGGCAAGCCGCCAAGGATGACCCGCGAATTTCACCGCCAGGCCAATACGCTGTCCGGGGTGATGCTCGACAACCTCGACCTGCGCGAGGCCATGGACCGCGTGCTGCGCCTGCCGGCCGTGGCCTCCAAGAGCTTCCTGATCACCATCGGCGACCGCTCCATCACCGGGCAGGTGGCCCGCGACCAGATGGTTGGTCCCTGGCAGGTGCCGGTAGCCGATGTCGCCGTGACCACGGCAAGCTTCGACACCCATGCCGGCGAGGCCATGGCCATGGGCGAGCGCCCCCCGGTAGCGCTGATCGACCCGGCGGCCAGCGCCCGCCTGGCAGTGGCTGAAGCGATCACCAACCTGGCCGCTGCGCCCATCGACAAGCTCTCCGACATCAAGCTCTCCGCCAACTGGATGTGCGCCGCTGACTCTCCGGGCGAGAACCAGGCCTTGTATGACGCCGTCCACGCCGTGGGCATGGAACTCTGCCCGGCGCTGGGCATCGCCATTCCGGTAGGCAAGGACTCGATGTCCATGCGTACCGCCTGGCAGGAAGAGAAAGGCGCTGATGAGGGGCAGGGCGAGAGGGAAGAGAAGAGCGTCACCTCGCCGCTGTCGCTTTCCATCACCGGTTTCGCTCCGGTTACCGATGCCATGCGGACCCTGACACCGCAGATCAACCTGGAACAGGATGAATCCGACCTGCTGCTGATCGACCTGGGCGGCGGACAGAACCGCCTGGGCGGCTCTGCTCTGGCCCAGGTCTACGGTCAGGTGGGCAACGAGTGCCCGGACCTGGACGATCCCGAGGATCTCAAGGCGTTCTTCGCGGTGATCCAGGGGCTCAACGCCGAGGGAAAGCTGCTGGCCTACCATGACCGCAGCGACGGCGGCCTGCTGGTGACCCTGCTTGAGATGGCCTTCGCCGCCCATGCGGGGCTCGAGATCAAGCTCGACTGGCTGAGTGACGAACCCGTCGACGCCTTCAACGCCCTCTTCGCCGAGGAGCCCGGCGCGGTGATCCAGGTGAACCGCAAGGACACCGAGGCGGTACTGGCCCAGTTCGCCGCCGCCGGCATCGAGACCTGCGGCGTCATTGCCCGGCCGCGCTACGACGACCAGGTGCGAGTGACCCTCTTTGAGGAGCCGCTGCTGGAGACCACCCGGCTGCTGGCCGAACGCACCTGGGCCGAGACGAGCTTCCGCCTGCAGGCGCTGCGTGACAACGCCGACTGCGCCAAGAACGAGTTCGACGGCCTGCTCGATGGCCGCGATCCGGGGCTCTCCGCTCAGCCGAGCTTCGAGGTCGACGATGATATCACCGCCCCTTATGTCAACAAGACCCGCCCGGCGGTAGCCGTGCTGCGTGAGCAGGGGGTCAACGGCCAGCTGGAGATGGCCTGGGCCTTCGACCGGGCAGGCTTCGAGGCGGTTGACGTGCACATGAGCGATATCCTGGCAGGGCGGGTGTCGCTGGAGGCGTTCAAGGGCCTGGTGGCCTGCGGCGGCTTCTCCTATGGCGACGTGCTGGGGGCCGGTGGCGGCTGGGCCAAGTCGGTGCTGTTCAATCCCCTGGCTCGGGAGCAGTTCGCGGCTTTCTTCGAGCGTGACGACAGCTTCTCGCTGGGGGTATGCAACGGTTGCCAGATGCTCGCCCAGTTAAAGGAGTTGATTCCCGGCGCCGAGACCTGGCCGCGCTTCGTGCGTAACGAGTCCGAGCAGTTCGAGGCGAGGGTCTCCATGGTGCAGGTCGAGCAGAGCCCATCGATCCTGCTGGCGGGCATGGAGGGCTCGCGCTTGCCGATTGCCGTGGCCCACGGTGAAGGCCGAGCCGAGTTCCGTGACAGCGCCCACCTGCGCAACATCCAGGGCAGCAGCCAGGTCGCCCTGCGTTTCCTGGACAACCATGGCCAGGTGACCACCCGCTATCCGGCCAACCCCAATGGCTCGCCTTCGGGGATTACCGGCCTGACCACGGCCGACGGGCGCGTCACCATCATGATGCCGCACCCCGAGCGGGTGGTGCGCGCAGTGACCAACTCCTGGCGTCCCGCCGAGTGGACCCGTGACGGAGCCTGGATGCGCCTGTTTCGCAACGCGCGGGTCTGGCTGGGCTGATGCTTGCCGGCCAGCATGGCGGGCAAGTGCCCTGGCCGGCGCTTTCCAAGCCTTCTGACTCGGCGCCCCCGACCCTGCGCCCCTACCAGCAAGCGTCCGTCCGCAGGGTCGTGGAGCATTTTCGCGGCTCCAGCGATCCGGCGGTGGTGGTGTTGCCCACCGGCAGCGGCAAGTCGCTGGTGATCGCCGAGCTGGCGCGCCTGGCCCGGGGGCGGGTACTGGTGCTGGCCCATGTGCGTGAGCTGGTGGAACAGAACCACGCCAAGTACCGGGCCTATGGCCTGGAGGCCGACATCTTCAGCGCCGGCCTGGGACGCAAGGAGACCGGCCGCCAGGTGGTCTTCGGTTCGGTGCAGTCGGTGGTGCGCGGGCTGGAGCACTTCGACAATGGAAGCTTCACGCTACTGGTGATCGACGAGTGCCATCGGGTGTCGCCCGCGGAGGACTCCAGCTATCGCCAGGTGATCGATCGCCTGCGGGCGGCCAACCCGCAGCTCAAGATCCTCGGCCTCACGGCGACCCCCTATCGGCTGGGTCAGGGCTTCATCTACCACCGTCACCATCACGGCATGGTGCGCGGCGAAGAAGATGCCTTCTTTCGCGACTGTGTCTTCGAGCAGCCGCTGCGTCTGATGGTCAAGCAGGGCTATCTGGCTGAGCCACGACGCCTCGACGCTGCGCTTTTCAAGGAGGGGCAAGCGCTGCGCTACGACTTCTCGGCCCTCGCCCCGGGCTCCAGCGGGATCTTCCGCGAGGAGGAACTCAACCGCGTCGTGGCGGGCCACCGCGCGACGCCGGGGATCATCGCCGAGGTGGTGGCCCATGCCGCCGACCGCCAGGGGGTGATGCTCTTCGCGGCAAGCCGGGTCCATGCCGAGGAGATCCTCGGCTACCTGCCGGCGGGTGAGGCGGCGCTGGTCACCGGCGAGACGCCTTCCGCCGAGCGCGAGCGGTTCATCAGTGCCTTCAAGGCGCGTGAGCTCAAGTATCTGGTCAACGTGGCGGTGCTTACCACCGGCTTCGATGCGCCCCACGTGGATCTGATCGTCATCCTGCGCCCCACCGAGTCGGTGAGCCTCTACCAGCAGATCGTCGGCCGCGGCCTGCGTCTCTCGCCGGGCAAGCGCGACTGCCTGATCCTCGACTATGCCGGCAATCCCTGGGATCTCTATGCCCCGGAAGTGGGTTCGCCGAGGCCTGCCAGCGATGCCGAGCCGGTACAGGTCGAATGTCCGGCCTGCGGCCATGCCAACCTCTTCTGGGGCAAGCGTGACGGCGAGCTGGTGATCGAGCATTTCGGCCGCCGCTGCCAGGGCTTGGTTCTTTCTAGTCGCGCCCGACCCCGCGCGAAAAGCGAAAAATCAACGTCGACGATGCCGTCGATGGAGCAATGTTCGTTTCGCTTTCGCTTCAAGGTGTGCCCCGGCTGCGGCGCCGAGAACGATATCGCCGCCCGGAGCTGTCATGGCTGCACGCAGCTTCTGATCGATGCCGACGAGAAGCTCAAGGAGGCGCTTCGCCTGCGCGACGCCCGGGTACTGCGCGTCGCCGGCATGCAACTCGAGGCCACCGTCAACGGCCGTGGCATGGCCCGCCTCAAGGTGACCTATCACGACGAGGATGGTGCCACGCTCTCCGAGTGGTTCGCGCTGGAGACCCCCGCCCAGCGTGCCGCCTTCGCCGCGGCCTTCCTGCGCGACCATCTGCGCGCGCCAGGTAGCCCCTGGTCGCCGCACACACCGGGCGAGGTGATCGCCGAGCAGCGTCGCCTGCGCCACCCCGACTTCGTGGTGGGCCGCAAGGTGGGTCGTTACTGGCAGGTGCGCGAGAAGTTCTTCGACTACAGGGGGCGCTATCGCACGGCCACGGATGCCGAGTAAGACAGCGGGGATCTCGATGATACGTTGGTCGCCAGGTATCGCGCGGCAAAGGTTGATAAAATGCCACCGTGAGCCAAGCGGACTCATGGCACTGGATAATGGGGGGTTAGGTGCTACCAGACGATTTTTTCGCGAGCCTGGTGGAGAAAGTGGACGATGTGATCTGGGCGGTCGGTTATCCCCATCTCCAGCTCGAGTACCTCAACCCCGCCGCCGTCACCCTGTTCGGGCGGCCGGTTCAGGAGTTCATGGATGACCCGCATCTCTGGTTGACCATTGTGCATCCGGACGATCGTGAGAAGGTGGCAGCCTCCCACGAATGTCTGCTGCAACAAGGAAAAACCGAGCGGCGCTACCGTATCCTCAGGCCCGAGGGCGAGGCTGTCTGGATTCACGACCGGGCTTGGCTGATGAGAGGGGCGAACGGTGAGCCGCTGCGCTTGTTCGGCGTCGCGCGGGATGTGACCCGCGAAATGGCCGAGCAGCAGCGATTGAGCAGCACCTTGATGCTGCACCGGCGCTTCATTGAGAGTGCCCCCGACCCCATCTTCCTGGTGAGGGTGCAGCCGGACGACACCTTTGTCTTTCGCTACAACAATCCTGCTCACCGGTTGCAGACCGGCATCCCCCTCGAGGCCCTGCGAAACCAGACCCCGGATACCCTGCTTGACCCGCCACAGGCGGCTGCCGTTAAGGCACATTACCTCGAATGTGTTCGGCTCAAGCGTCCCGTCCAATACGAGGAGCGTCTCAACCTGCCAGCCGGTGTACGCGACTGGCAGACCATGCTGGTGCCCGTGGAGGACGCGGCCGGCAAGGTTATCGAACTGGCGGCGATTGCTCGTGATATCACACTGCTCAAGGAGGCCGAGCGAAAGAGTCGCGGTGCCTTCGAGTCTCTGGATCAGCTGCTCCAGGCGAGCCCGGTGGTGATTTATGAGTGCCAGCCGACACCCGAGCTGATTCCGATCTATATCAGTTACAGCGTCGAGAGGCTGACAGGGTACGCACGCCGCGAGCTCTTGGGTCGACCTGCCTGGCAATCCATGCTCCATCCCGACGATGCCCCCATGATCATGGCCAAGGTGAAGGCCATGCTGGCGGGCGAAGGGCCGATACAGCTCAATTACCGCCTGCGCCATCGGGATGGCCACTATCTTCAGGTGCAGAGCGAGAAGCGGTTGATCTGCGATGAGGAGGGGCACCCCGTCAAGGTCGTGGGGGCGATTCTCGACATCACCCTTTCGTTTCGCCTCAGTCAGCGGTTGGAAAAGCTGGCCGAGCAGTTGCCCGGCTTCATCTATCAATACCAGCTCTCCCCGGAGGGCAAGGGCTGCTTTCCCTATGCCAGCCGCGCCAGTCTGGCAATCTACGGGGTAACCCCCGACGAACTGGCACACAACGATGAGGCGGCCTTCAGCACCATCCATCCCGACGACCAGGCCAAGGTAAAGGCGGCGATTGAGGCGTCGGCCGAGACGCTGACGCACTGGCATTGTGAATATCGCGTCTTGCCTCCCAAGGGCCACGAACTCTGGGTCGAGGGAAATGCCACGCCGGAGCGACTGGAGGATGACAGCGTGATGTGGCACGGCTACATCTCCGACGTGTCGGAGCGCAAGCGTCTTCAACTGGAGCTGGAAGAGAGCGAGGCGCGCTTCCGGCAGCTGGCCACCGTGGACATGCTGACGGGGGCGCCGAATCGTCGCCACTTCATGCATTGCCTGGAAGCCGAGCTGACGCGCGTCAAACGCCATGAGGTGGATGCTTGCCTGGTGATGTTTGATGCTGACCACTTCAAGCGCATCAACGATACCTACGGTCATGCCGCCGGGGACGACATGCTCAAGGCGCTGGTCAGCACAGGGCGGAAGCAGATTCGTACTCCCGATGTGCTGGGTCGTCTGGGGGGTGAAGAATTCGCCATCCTGTTGCCCGACACCTCGCTCGAGGGTGCCGTTACGCTGGCTGAACGCTTCCGCCAGGCGGTGGCTGCCATGCAGGTTACGTCAGATGACGCCAGTATCCGTATGACCATCAGCCTGGGGGTGGCGGCATTGAGAGCGAAAGATACCTCCGACAGCGCCATGGAGCGAGCCGACAAGGCGCTCTATGCGGCCAAGACATCCGGTCGTGATCGCGTCTGTCGCGAAAGCGACGAGACGGGCGAGGCGACAATCGGCTGACGGGGTCTGTCTGTGCAAGAGGCATCTTGCTAGACTGCCCCGTTGATCCTGCGTCCCCGGAGAGGCACGCCGCGTGAGCGCCAACCCCGATACCGCCAGCCCCGAACAGACCGATACCGCGGCCGGCCATGCCGAGGTGCTGGGGCGGCTATTCGACGAGCCGATCACCCAGCTGCCGGAGGATCTCTATATCCCGCCGGAGGCGCTGCGCGTCTTCCTCGAGGCCTTTGAGGGGCCGCTGGACCTGCTGCTCTACCTGATTCGCCGCCAGAACCTGGATATCCTGGCCATCGACGTGGCCGCCATCACCCGTCAGTACATCGAGTACGTGGAGCTGATGAAGGCCATGGAGATCGAGCTGGCCGGGGAGTATCTGCTGATGGCGGCCATGCTGGCCGAGATCAAGTCGCGCACCCTGCTGCCGCGCCCGCCAAAGGAGGGCGGAGACGACGAGGAGGAGGACCCGCGGGCCGAGCTGATCCGTCGGCTGCAGGAGTACGAGCGGCTCAAGAACGCCGCCGAGTCGCTGGCCGAGCTGCCGCGACTGGGGCGCGACTGGTTCCCGGCTCGGGCCGCGCTTCCGGCCCTGGAGGCTCGGGTGATCCACCCCGACGTGGAGCTCGACGAGCTGCTCGGGGCCCTGGCCGGCATCCTGCGTCGCGCGGAGCTCAATCAGGCCCACCAGATCAGTCGCGAGGGGCTCTCCACGCGGGAGCGCATGCTGGCGATCATGGAGCGCCTGGACCACGAGCACTACACCGCCTTCGAGGCGCTGTTCACCCTGGAGGAGGGGCGCGCCGGGGTGATCGTTACCTTCATGGCAATCCTCGAGCTCGCCAAAGAGGCGATGATCGAGATCGTGCAGAATGCGCCGCTCTCGCCGATCCATGTGCGGGCCAGGGCCGGCATGGACGAGGGGCCCGAGGAGGCGTTTCTCGAGGAAGCGGGCGGCGAGAGCGCCTTCGACGACCATTCCCTGAGGGATCCGTCGGGGAGCGAGTCCCCATGACCGCCATGGAATATCCCGATGCGCTGGACGATATCCTCGAGGCGGCGCTGCTGGCGGCCGGGGAGCCGCTTGGGCTGGATCGCCTGGAGGGGCTTTTCGACGATCATGAGCGCCCGGCGCGACGCGATCTGCGCGAGGCCCTGGAGCGCCTGGGTATCCGCCACGAGCGGGGGGCCATGGAGCTGATCGAGACCGCCTCGGGCTACCAGCTGCGCATCCGGCCGCGGCTATCGCCCTGGGTGTCGCGGCTGTGGGACGAGCGACCCCAACGATACTCCCGGGCGCTGCTGGAGACCCTGGCACTGATCGCCTATCGTCAGCCGGTGACCCGTGGCGACATCGAGGAGGTGCGTGGCGTCACGGTGAGCGGTTCGATCATGCGTACCCTGCTCGACCGCGGCTGGATCCGCGTGGTGGGTCACCGCGACGTGCCGGGGCGTCCGGCGGTTTTCGCCACCACGCGAAGCTTCCTCGACGATTTCGGTCTCAAGACGCTCGACGAGCTGCCGCCGATGCACGAGCTCAAGCACTTCGAGGAGCCTGTTCTGGAGGAGCAAGAGGCACCGCCTCCCCAGCATGAGCTGCTCGCCCAGGCGGACGAGGGGGTCGAGGAATCGTCCGAGGCAGAAGACGAAACTGCGTCCGAGTCGGGCGGCGAGGTGGCCCCACAGGCCACCGACACGACGGCCGGGAGGGCCGACGATGATGACCACGCCGGGAAGGCGTCCGAGCGGACAGGGCTGAGCTTCGCCGATCTGGAGGCCCGCCTGTCCGAACGTGCCCGGGACCGCGTCGACGATGACGCCACCCCGGGGACGGAATCCACACCCAGTGAGAATGACGAGCGATGAGCACTACCACCGAGAAACTGCAGAAGGTCCTGGCGCGCGCCGGGCTGGGCTCGCGCCGCGAGATGGAAACGGCCATCGCCGATGGCCGGGTCAAGGTCAACGGCAAGGTGGCCACCCTGGGCGACCGCATCGAGATGCGCGACCGGGTGGCCGTCGACGACCGGCCGGTGACCCTGCGCGGCGCCGAGGAGGTGCCGCGCCGAGTGATCATGTACAACAAGCCCGAAGGCGAGCTTTGCACCCGCAAGGATCCGGAAGGACGGCGCACCGTCTTCGATCGCCTGCCGCGCCTCAAGGGCGAGCGCTGGATCGCCATCGGCCGCCTGGACATCAACACCAGCGGCCTGCTGCTGTTCACCACCGATGGGGAACTGGCCAACAAGCTGATGCATCCCTCCACCGAGGTGGAGCGTGAATATGCCGTGCGCGTGATGGGCGACGTCAAGAAGGAGCAGGTGAAGGCCATGGTCGAGGGCGTGATGCTCGATGACGGTCCGGCGCGCTTCACCGACGTCCAGGAGTTCGGCGGCGAGGGCATCAACACCTGGTTCCATGTGGTCATCATGGAGGGCCGCAACCGTGAGGTGCGTCGGCTTTGGGAGTCCCAGGGACTGACCGTCAGCCGCCTCAAGCGGGTGCGCTACGGCAACATCTTCCTCGACAAGCGAACCAAGGCCGGCGAGTGGGTGGAGCTTTCCCAGGACGAGATCGATGATCTGGCGGCGACGGCCGGTCTCGAGGCGCGCAAGGTGCCTGAGCTGACCCCGGACGAGAAGAACCGCTGGAGCCGGGACAAGCACAAGCGCAGGCCGGTGCAGGTGATGCGTACGCCCAAGGGCCAGCGCGGGCGCTAAGCTTGGCGCGGCCCTGTGAGCAAAGGCAAAAAGCGCTTGCCATTACGGGGGCAGATCAGTAATATCTGCCCCCGTTCGGAAGGGTCGTTAGCTCAGTTGGTAGAGCAGTTGGCTTTTAACCAATTGGTCGTAGGTTCGAATCCTACACGACCCACCATTTCCGAACCTGTATGCTTGTTCGCAAGCACCGGGTCGTTAGCTCAGTTGGTAGAGCAGTTGGCTTTTAACCAATTGGTCGTAGGTTCGAATCCTACACGACCCACCATATTGTCGACAAAGCGCCCTCGCTTCCATGAAGCGAGGGCGCTTTGTCGATGGGGTCCACTTGGGTCTCTGTCGGTATGCCTGTGCGACTGGCGATCATCACGCCTTTCGGAGGCAGCATCGCTTCCGCTGGATCTTTCCTGTGGCTTCGCCAGTCGATTCGTTTCTCGCCTGTATCAACGAAGACCGAGGACGGAAAGAACGACCAGTACGATGACGACTGCGCCGATGATATAGACGATGTTGTTCATGAAATTCTCCTCTGCGCCGCATGTTCCTGCTCAGGATACTGCGGCATAATTCGTGTGATGGTGGCGCCGCAATCCGTGCGACGCATGGTGTAACTTCCTGTACAGGCCGTTCCCTTGCTGTTTCCTTGCCTCACCTGTTTTGATGATATGCCATCGGTGGCTTTCCATCTGTGCGCTAGCGCACTTAGCGGTTGCTGCTAGTGACGACCGGCCTATTAAGCCGTGACGCGAGTGTGCACGCATCTGGAGGGGGAGTGAGCGGGAGGGGAGAGAGCGTCAGCGGTTTCCCGGAAGGCGAGAGCCCGGACACAGCCCCTGGAGCTTCGGCTAAAAATCGAATAGGCATGGCGCTGGCTGGAAGAACCACTGTGTCAGCACGGTTCGATCCGCCTTCGTTCAATGGGCAGGGTATGCATCTCGGCCATGAATCACTGGTCTCCATTTCGGCCATTTCGCTTGATGTGGAACAGCATGGCCGAGCGAGTCATTTTGTTTCAAGCAGAGCTTATGTCGCGTGACATAGACGCTCCCGTGCGCTAGCGTAGACGAGCATGCTTCGTTTACGCGTGTGTCGACGGCTGGGTAGGTGAGTCCGCCAAGTTTCTCCAGCGGTTACCCGTGCCATCTATCATCATCCGAAACGCCTTTTCTTCATCTCCTGTTTTCGGAGATGGCGTGCGGTATACGGGAATTTAAGTCATGACCCAGCAACATGATCCTCGTCAGAATCACCTGCTGGCGGCCCTCCCGAGGGATGAATACCAGCAGCTGGCGACTCATCTCGAGAGGGTCGATCTGACGCTGGGAGAATCGCTCGTCGAGTCGGGAAAGGAGATGCGCCATGTCTATTTCCCGACGGACTCTATCGTTTCGCTGCTCTGCGTCATGGAAGATGGTGATTCGACAGAAATTGCCGTCGTCGGTTCCGAAGGTATCGTTGGCATCTCGCTGTTCATGGGCGGCGAAACCACCCCGAGCCGTGCCATCGTGCAGAGTGCCGGGACCGCCTATCGCGTCAAGGGGCATGTGATCAAGGACGAGTTTTATCGCGCCGGCCCCCTTCAGGGCCTGCTGCTGCGTTACACTCAGGCACTGCTCACCCAGATGGCCCAGACGGCGGTATGTAACCGACATCACAGCCTGGATCAGCAGCTGTGTCGCTGGCTGCTGCTGAGCCTGGATCGCTTGCCGACCAATGAGCTGATCATGACCCAGGAACTGATCGCCAATATGCTTGGCGTTCGTCGAGAGAGTGT